>CAVXMJ010000012.1:0-194311 GCA_963762905.1 uncultured Acidobacteriaceae bacterium
AGCAGCCCGCTCGATGGGCCGCGCGGCGTGTGGCGCGCATCGTCACTCGATCATGCATTCTGGTTACCGCGTTCGCATTCCTGCCGGCCGCGAGAATCGGGAAAGTCAGCTCTGCGTGTAGATCAGCTTTGCGTATAAAACTGGGCGATGTTGCGGAACTTGTGCTGGCGCGCGGATACCATCGCGCCGACCGGCATGGCTTTCAATTCCGCGAGATGCTTTTTGAGCGCCGATCCCAATATTCCGGTTCCCGCCTCACGATCGAGGTGGATGCCTTGCGGCGGTTCGACCACGATCTCATCCACGCAGCCCAATGCGGAAACTTCGGGCGCTGAGATACGCATGGCTTCGGCGGCGTCCTGCTTATGGGAGGCATCGCGCCACATGATGGCGGCGCAGGACTCCGGCGTGATGACAAAGTAAAGCGCGTTTTCGAGGATCAGAACGCGGTCGCTCACGGCCAGCGCCAGCGCTCCACCCGATCCACCTTCGCCGCTGATGACAGAAATTGTGGGCACGCGCAGGCGCGCCATTTCGCGCAGATTGCGGGCGATGGCCTCAGCCTGACCGCGCTCTTCAGCACCTACGCCGGGATACGCGCCGGGCAGATCGATGAAGGTGATCACGGGGCGATTGAACTTCTCCGCCAGCTTCATGGCGCGCAGAGCCTTGCGGTAACCCTCGGGATGCGGCATGCCAAAATTGCGGCGCACACGTTCCTTGGTGCTGCCACCCTTGCGGTTGCCGATCACCATGACTTCATCGTCGCCCAGCCGCGCCATGCCGCATGCCACAGCTTCGTCGTCGCCATAGGCGCGATCCCCGTGAATCTCGCTGAAATCGGAAAAGATTCGCTCGATAAAATCCATGGGGTAAGGGCGTTGCGGATGCCGCGCCCGCTCAATTCTTTCCCACGCCCCCGAAACGGGCTGGGCCTGGGGATAAACCACTGTTTCCTGTTCGCTCATCGATTTCCGGGGACCGTGCAGGCTTTCGACCGGCCCTCTGGTCATTCTACGGGGCTTGGGTGATTGGGACAAATTAGAAGCTGACTCGGTTGATTATTGGCCCGACGCCTGGGATTTTCCACCCTTTCCACAAAACGTGCGGAAAAGAAGAGACAACCAATTGCGGGTAACCTAATTCCTCGGTTTGCGTGGTCGCTTCTTTCGCGGTTTCGCATTGGGGGTGGGCTTGGGTTTCGAGGTTGGTTTGGGCGCCGGCGCTGTTTTTTGCGGTTGGGCGGCAGGCTTACCTTTGCCAAGCAGCACGTCGATGCGATAGCCGGCGGCCTCGGCTGAGGCCAACGCCGCCGCAACAGATTTGCTGAGTTCCTCGACTGAAGCGGCGCTGGGCGCCGATTCGCCGGCGATCCGCAACAGAGACGGCATGAGCAGCCACCAGAGGAGCTCTTCGTAGCTTTCGCGAATCAGATAGTCGTGGCCTTCTGCCCGGTGCACGCCGCACAACCAGCGCACATCGGGATCGAGCCACAGGGCCGGCGGGAGAGCCAACTTTTCGGCGTAGGCCTTCGAGGTTTCGGGTGCGGACGCTGGCTTGGCCTGGCGATCCATGGTGCCCTGAGGTTCGACATCTTCCGTCGGCATGGGCTTCAGATCGCTAGCGCCGGCGGGAATTTCGTTGCCGATGCCGGCGCCCACGAGCAGCAGCACTTTGATTCGCGCAGCGACGCGCCAGGCTTCCTCACCTTCGAAGCCGAGGGCGGCAAGTGCGTGCGCAAACGGCTCGCGAAGACGGAGCCGATCGAAGAGGTCGAGCGCAGTTTGTTCCGGCCGCTTCTTGTCGATCTCATCGGCGAGCAGCTGAAGCGCGCACCAGGCGAGGACCGGGCCCCACATCGCCGTCGCGGTGAATTGCGGGCTGGGACTGGGCAACATGCGGCGAGCCGCGGCGGTCCAGGGCGATGGGAATTGCGCCTCGACTTGAGGCATGCGCATGGCCGCGCGGAGAAGAGTTGTGAACTTCGCCGCGTCAGACGCGGTGGTGAGCGCTTCCACGCCAAGCGCGGATTGATTTTCTGTTTTGAGCCGCACTGCATATGCTGCGGCTGCCTCAGCCAGGAATTTTTGGTATTTCGTCCACGCCTGCTTGAGAAACTCGTTGCGCTGGCGGTCGATTTTTTTCGCTCGCACTGCGCCGACGGCACGCGGATGCTCGGCAATGTCAGCAAAATGGCGCACGACGCTCGGATCCAGAAGCTGCCGCAGCGCGTCGTGCACGGGCTTGAGTTCCAGATTGACGAGCTCGTCGGCAAGATTGGGAACGCCTCGTCCGTTCAGCAAATCCGAGAGCCGGTCCCACGGCTGCTCCGCTGTCGGATGCAGTTCATGCCAATCGAGGAAGACATGGCACTGGTAAGCATGGAGACTGAGGGTCAGGCCGCGATTGAGCAGGTCTTCCGCACGGCGCAGATATTCGAGGCCGGTAAGCGAGTCGCGGAAGGCGACCACGGCGCCAAAGTCTCCACTGAGGCCGAGGCCCTCGCTCAGACGCCGGCGCTCGAGCCGACCCGAAGCCTTGTCGGCATATGCGGCGGAGAAATCGATGGTGCCATGCGCATCGGCGTAGCGGTTGTTGTAGACAATCAACGCGCGCTCGCCGCCGTTCCGGTTGGAATACGCGAAGACATCCTCGTTCACCGAGCCGCTGGGGCTGAAGAAATCGTAGAGCAGGAAGTTGCTGCTCTCGGCAAACAACCAGCGCCGTTTGAGCAGAGGCGCAATCTCGCGCTCGTGCCGCTCTACCAGCGCGCGATCGGGATTCTCCTCGTACCGCGGCCAGCGATACTCCATGCCGTATTTCTCAGTGAATCCCTCGATCTGCCCGTGGCCGAACATGGGCAGGCCGGGCAGCGTGGACATCATGGCCGCGACACCGAAACACTTGTCGCCTTTGCCGAACTGGTCAATGGCCGTGCGCTCGTCGGGATTGCTCATGAAGTTCACGTAGCGCTTCATGATGTCGGGATCGAATTCCAGCGTGTTCTTGATGACCGAGCGATATTTTGCGTTGTCCTCGTCGCGCAGCATGATCATGAAGGCGCTGTTGTACACGCGATGCATGCCGAGGGTGCGGACGAAGTAACCCTCCATGAGCCAGAACGCTTCGGCGAGCAGGAGCGTGCCAGGAACTTCGGCGGCGACGCGGTCGACGACCTCGCGCCAGAATTCGTGCGGCATGGCACGGTCGAATTCGGCCTGGCTCATTCCGTACTCGGCGCGCGAAGGAATGGCGCCGCTCGAGCCCGGGCCGGGGAACCACAAGCGGTGAAAGTGCCGCTTGGCCAGCGTCATCGCGGCGTCGAAACGAATCACTGGAAACAGGCGAGCGACGTGCAAGATGGTCTGAATCACCTGTTCGCGCACGGCAGCATTCAGATAGTCGAGCTGCGCGGTGTCGTTCCAGGGAAAGCTTGTGCCGTCGTTGCCGTGATAGATGTAGCGCGTTTCGCCTGTGGCCTTGTCGCGCCGCCTGAAGACAACGGCGGCGTCGGATTGCTCGTAGTAGTGGTCTTCGATCTTGATTTCGACGCGGCCGTCGTGCGAGAGATCGGGACCATTGAAGGTGTAGGCGGGATAGGGCGAATCCCAGCGCGAGATGAACCACTCGGGGTGCTCGATGACCCAGGGCGAGTCAATGCCCATGTGGTTGGGCACCATGTCGCTGGCCAGTCTTATCCCATGTCGATAGCAGCGGTCGCGCAGGTTGATGTACGCGGGCTCGCCGCCGAGATCGTCGGCGATGCGATAGTCAAAGAGCGAATAGGCCGAGGCGACCGCATCCTTGTTGCCGCAGAGCTGCTTGATGGTCTTCGACGCTCGGCTGCGCTCCCACACGCCAATGAGCCACAGAGAATTGATGCCGCGGTGGGCGAGGGCCGCCAATTCGTGGTCAGGAATCTCGTCGAGCCGTCCGATGTGTCGGCCGTACCAGCGGCTGAGTTGCGCCAGCCACACGTAGGTGCTCTTGGCCATCAGCACGGCGCCAGGCATCCAGGCCTGGTCCGGCGAAAACTTCTCGTATTCATTCATCGGATCGCCGAAGGTTGGCACTTCAGCGTGACTGACGAACGAGGGCCATTGCTGCTGGGTCCCGCGGTGCGTTGTACCCGGCGGGTTAAACTGTGCCCAGACGGCCAGTTCCTCCTCGCGGAGAACCTCCGAGGCCATCAAAAGAAAGCGCTCCAGCGCGTCGCCGATCAACGGCTTCCATAGCTGGCGAATGATCTCCAGTTGATCGGTGAGTGACCGAGGCGAGCGCAGCGCTGGAAGGCGCAATAGTTCGAGCAGGCTGACAGCCTTTGCTCCGGGCACCGGAATCAGCGGCCGGGCGGCGAAATACTCCGGCAGTTGCGCGGTGACTTGCCGATAAACGGTCTTCTCCGCCAGCGTACGGTCTTCGAACAGCTCCTCGAACGGCTTGAACGCCTCATTGCGGTTCGCCGTCCAGAGCAGAAGCAGCTCTTCGAGTGCGGCGGCGCGGTGCGGCATTCCTGCCGTTTGGCCAGCGAGCCACTGCACCGGAGTCTCCTTGCCCCGCATCACGCTCTGGCCGGGGAACTGCTCCACAAATGCGAGCAACATTTTCTCGAGATTGTCCGTGCCCACTTGCGCGCCAAACCAGTCAAGAGCCGCGGTCATTACCTGAGGATCGAATTGCTCGCGATAGCGAGCCATGAGGACGTGGCTGGCCTCGTCAATGAGCCCCATGGCAAAGAGTTGCCCCGCGTGCACCGCCTGATCGGGATGCTTTTGCACGTCGCGGACCTGGTTCATGCGGTGCGCGAACTCGCGGCAGGCCGGGAGATTGGCCAGGATTACATTGCCGTTGTAGGAGAAAAGGGAGTCCGCAACCCCGTAACGTTCCCGGGCCTTTCGCGAAATGTGGAATTCCATCGTCAAAAAACTCACTCCCCGGTGGTCCGTCGGCCGGTCTGCTTTGTATCCTATGGAGCATTCCGACCAAAACAATAGATTCACAAACAGGTTAGATGCACGCTGGAATCTGTGATTGTAAATTGCCTGGGCCAAGCCCTGCCGCAGCCCTGGCGTTGCAGGTTGGGGCGAAGCAGACTCAATTTTGATCGAATCAGGGGCAGATCGGAGACGGCAGGCGGTCCAACAGAGTCATTGGCAGCCGGGAGGGTGGTAAATCATGACCAAGAATTCGATGGCGGAGAGGGAGGGATTCGAACCCCCGATACCCGTAAAGGTATGCCTGATTTCGAGTCAGGTGCATTCAACCGGGCTCTGCCACCTCTCCGCGCTGGCCGTCGCTTGAAGAAGCCGTTATAAACGCAGTTGGATGCGCCCACAACGATTTTGCCAGCAACACAGAAACACCGGCCATGGCTAGTTTAGTGGTAAACCAGCTCCGATTGCAAAGGATGACCCCGGGGTGGGGGATTACGAAATCTCTCTCCGATGTTTTTCGGGAGATACACGATTCCTGGGCAGGACGCGCCAAGGCGGAAGAGTAACTGGCAAGTCGCACCGGCGGTTGGAGAAATACTGAAGCTGTCACCCCGAGGTTAATGAAGCACCAAAAAGAATGAGGCTGGCCGGTTGATCACCGGTCAGCCTCAATTTCTTGCAACGGATAGTCGCTTCAGGTTGTGCGAGCCCTGTCTTGCGAAGCAGGGCCCGCAATTCATGCGGAGAAGAACGCCAGACTACTGCGCGGCCTTCTTCTGCGGGTGACGTTCCGCCAGCGGCTTGCGGACCTGCGGCTTGACTGCGGTCTCGTCCACCGGAGTCGTGCCCGGTACGTCGGAGCTGAAGGTTGCTCCGGCTGGTACGAGGTAGTCCTCCACGGTCTGCCCGTCGGTCGTGCCGGTGGCTGCCGTGATGCGCGAAGCGTCAATTCCCTGCTCCGTCACCAGGTAGTCCTTGGCATTCACAGCGCGCTGCGCGGCGGAGTCTTCCACCTTGGCGCGCTTGTGCCTGGCAGCATACGCTGTCTGCTTTTCTGTCAGCGCCTTTTCCTTGGCATCCGATTCGCCGACCACGACTGCCTTGGCATCCGCCTGTTGCTTCAGGTCGAGTGCAACCTGATCGAGGCAAGCCTTGGCTTCGTTGTCCACGCGCAACGGGCGCTTGGGATCGTTAGAGAAGTTGATCGAGCACAGCGCCTGGGTCTTCGGTGCCGGCGGCACATAAGGCGCGGTGATCGTCAGGCTCGTCGATGAGCTTTCCGTGTGGCCCTTGTCGTCTGAGACATTACACGTAATGCCTACAGCACCCGTGGGCGCACCAGCCGATGAGTACTCCGCTGTTGTCCCGGTGCCCGTCACAGTGCCCGCTGACGCCGTGTAGCTGTACGTCAAAGGACGGTTTTGCGGACTCACGCCTACCGCCGTAATGGTGGACGTGTCTCCCGGCTTGATGGTGCTGGGACTGGCCGAGCAGCTGATCGTCGGCGGCTCGAATGCCTTGACGGTGATGCCGGCGGTGCCCGTCGCCGTCTCCCACGGCTTCAGCCCTTCCTTACCCGGCTTGCCTTCCTTCACGTTGCAGGTGACCGTGTACTCGCCCGGCGCGAGTGAACTCGTATCCAGCTTCTCTGTGGTGTCTGAGCCCGACGCTCCAGCACCAGACCAGGTGTAAATGACATGGTCCTTGGGGTTCAAGTTGCCTGCGGTGGCCGTCAGGGTGACCGGGTCGCCTGGGAAGACCGTCTCGGGGCTTGCCGAGCAGGCCAGCGTAATTGGGGTGGGCGGTGCAATGGACCCCAGGTGGAAGACGACGCCCGCGCTCAGCCGTGCCGCATCGATATTCGCGCGTCCACGCCAGATTCCGGGGCCCCAATCTTCATGCATATATTCGTAATCCGCCTGGAACAAGCGGATCGCCAGGTGATGATTGAACCATGGCGTTTCGTAATCCAATCCGCCGCCGGCGGTGAGATCCACGCCCAATTGGGTGGGCTCATGAATCGGACCATCCACCCAGGCCCCGCCAAAAAGTCCGTGGACAAATGGCGTGATGTTTCCGTCCGGGAAGCGAATAATCAAGCCTCCGGCCAGGGTCTGGAAACCGTCGTCGTTTCCGTGGGTGCCGATGTTCGAACCCGACACATCGCTTCCCCACTCGTGGATGCCGTACTCAGCCTGGACGCCGACAAAGCGATTGAAGTAATAGGCACCGCTAAACAGTCCGCCCACATTCACAGCATCGTAGGAAACCGGAGCGACCGACCCATTCTGCTGAGTGACCTGGACCGTTCCCTTGGGAGCAAGATAGCTGTAACCAGCGAAAATGTCCCAACGGGAAGGCATATCGTTGCTCGCACCTCGCGCCGCTGGCTTCGACTGGCCCAACAACGCGACGGGTAGCATTATTCCAACTGAAACCAAGGCGAAAATTCGGCCGATAGCTCTCAAAACACGCGTTTCCATGCGATTATCCTCCGCAGTTCTTCTATAGGGACCCAAAAGTGGGAGAAAAACGGTCATTGATGAAAAATTGCTGAGCGCGGTCCACGGGTTCGGGACCTGGGGCACCCGCGCACTTTACTCTGCGTGGCGAATTTCCCACAGCATCATTAAACATAACACGGGAGTTGACGCCGGGGGACAACTCTTTCAACAAGATGCTGCGATTAAGCATGGTCAAGGAGTGGAAGTTACCGAGATTAATTACCTCGGTAATGATGCCTCAAAAACTGTACTGCTGGAGTCACTTCGTCGCAGGGGCGCTCAGTGGAAATGTGCCCTTTTGAGGTCGATGCGTAATCGCCCTATTGCGTTACTCCGGTACCTCAGGATTTCCAGAAAACGCGATCGATGCGACTCAACTTGGTCACTGGACATTCGCTTGGCGGCCGCCGCCGGCGACTGAAAGTACAAGGATCCGCTAAAAGCTGACCTTGCGATTTGGGAACCATGTGAGCTGAATCGTGGTGGTGGTCACGGTTTGCCGGCCGGGGAGGTAAATGGGCGCCTTCCAGTGCTCGTATGCGAAGTTCCCTTTAATCTCAAAGTCTTTGCCAACTCGTTTGACTGCCTGGAAGTTAATGTCGTTCAAGGTGGTTCCGCCGGGGATGAAGTCTTTTGTCGCTTTCTGATTGCGCAGCCCGATCTGAATCCACTCATTGCCGCTCAAGTGGTAAGTGATCCAGCCCTGGCCGCCCTTGTCCTCGCGGCCAATCCAATCTCCGAAAAGCTGACCGTTGTTGGTGTACCCCTGGCGCTGGACCGCCTCGTAATACATAAATTGACCGCTGACGCTTCTGGACACCGGCGGATCGGTCGAGGCGCCTTCGACGCGAACGTCTAACTTCGGAATACCCGGCACGTGAGATAAATACAGACCGGGTCGCCAGGATGCGCGACGGGGCGCGTCAGCCGGCGAGACGTCGTCATGTACTTCCGAGTCGCAATAAAGCATGAGCCAGTTACGAACGAAGGGGAGCCGGTACGAAAAATCGAAAGCGCCAAAGCGCGCACCGGGATCCTGCGAACTGTCTTTTACTGCCGCGTCAGGAGCGGAAAGACTGAAGAAACTCCGCAGAAAACTCTTGACGGTAATCGGTTCGTGGTTCTTGCCACCCCAAATGACGGTGCGCTCAAAACCGAACTCGACATTTTGCGTTGGCCGAAAACTCACCTTCTCCACATGAACCCAGGGATCGATGGGATAGGTGTGACCTTTCAGAGGGCCCACCAGGAACTCATAACGGAATGGGCCTGTAATGCGGGAAAGCAGCGGCACATCCAGTGGCTCGATGCGGTTAATGCGGAAGGAGTAGATGTTCTCGGCATTGTTGGAGTAGGACATGGCGCCGCCTTGTCCCGGACCCTGCCAGTCATCCTGTTTTCCGAAGGATATGACGTGATTCAAGTATTGAGCGGAGACGTAAGCCTCCATGATGCGCGCTCGCGTGGCCGTGGCAACTGGCCCAACCGGCATCGTTGTCTGATCCTGGTTCGGTATGGGAACGCATGAAGGGGTTGTTGGGGATGGGGTTGTGTAGCAAGTGGGATCGAAGTAGTAAGTCGTGCCGTCAGCGGCAGCAAGCTGCTGGACGAGCGCGGAAGAATAGCCCGCGGCAGAGGGCGCGCCCTGAAACTCGCCACGAACATAAAGGAGAAATCTCCCTGCCGATGCATAGCCGCTGGCGCCGGAGTAGTTGTTGAAGCCATTGGCGAAGGGCCGGCCATAGTCGTTCACGATAGTCGAGCCCAAATGATAGCTGTCATTCAAGGGCGTGCCGCTTATGGCGCGCACCACGCTATAGGCAGACTCGGCATGGACGGTCCCCTTGTGAATTTCGCAAGAGCTCAAACCGGCCTCGCGCAACTCGCGTTTGAGCGCGTCGTACAAACCCTCAGCTTCGCTGTCAGCCGGCCCTTCATCCACGTCCTCAAGGCGATCCTCGGCGTCGTCCAGCATCCGGCTTACACTGCTTCGCGTCCACGGCCGCAAGCCCAGATAAACTTTGTCTATATAGCCGAGCGAGTAAAGCCGCAGCACCGCGGGATAAACCCAACTGTCCACAGGAATATAAGGCGATCCGAGCTTCGCTGGGTCGCAGGCGCCTGCCGGGTCGCCGGCGTCACCGGCTGCCTGCGGAGGATTTTTCGGCGCCCCGGGAGGCTCAGCCGGCAATCGCGTCGTCGACGCGAGCAGCCATCCCATCGTCAAAAATGCGCACAGCAACAGACCTGTCCTGGGCCCTCGGTTGTAATCCTTCATTGTTTTTCACCTTATCACTCGGCTTGAGCGCTCCTGGTGCGCAACGCCGCCTTCAGGCCGCGCCGCTCGCCGCATGGGCAACGTACCACTCGTATGCCTGTTTCATCCCTGTCTCAAAATCGGTGGGAGCGCTCCATCCCAAAGCGCGCACCCGGCTGACATCCAGCACTTTGCGCGGCATGCCATCGGGCTTCGAGCGATCGAAAGTGAAGGTTCCTTTCCACCCGATGATCGCTGCGATAGACTCCGCCAATTCCAGAATCGTCATTTCCCGGCCGGTGCCGATGTTCAAAAACATCTCGCCCGAGTAGTTCTTCATGACAAACACACAGGCGTCGGCCAGGTCTTCAGAAAAAAGAAATTCGCGTTTCGGAGTTCCGCTTCCCCACAACTCCACCGACGCGCTCTTCGCCACATTGGCGGCATGAATCTTCATGATCAGCGCGGCCACCACGTGACCGCCTTGCGCGTCGTAACGATCCCCCGGCCCATAGAGATTGGTTGGCATAACGGAGATAAAATCGCAGCCATATTGCCGGCGGTACGCCTGGCACATCTTGATGCCGGCGATTTTGGCGATGGCATACCATTCGTTCGTAGGCTCCAGCGGGCCAGTCAACAGCGCCTCTTCCCGCATCGGTTGCTCTGCCATGCGCGGATAGATGCAAGAGGATGCCAGGAACAGAAGCTTCTTGACGGCCGCATCCTTTGCCGCCTGAATCACGTTGCTTTCAATGACCAGGTTTTCATAAAGAAATTCTGCCGGCCGCGTGGAGTTCGCCAGGATGCCTCCCACCCGGGCGGCAGCCAGAAAAATCGCGTCGATCTTCTGGCCGGCCATCCATGCGTGTACGTCGGCCTGGCGCAGCAGATCGAGTTCGCTATGCGCCGCCGTTACGATCTCGCAACTCTCGCGCTCGAGCCTGCGCACAATTGCCGAGCCGGCCATGCCGCGATGGCCCGCAACCCAAACGCGCCGGCCTGTCAGATCGAAGCTACTCATACCGGACTTCTCTTGAGTGGGGCAGTTGCTCTGATTTTGGATTCACCAACTTCTCCTTTTTGTTACGGCCACCGCCTGCCGCTGGGTGATCGCAAAGTCTACAACGGCGCCGGCGGCTCGCGGACGGCTTCCATTAGATACTGAGATGCATGTCACCCGTCACCGCTATCGCGGCTAATCCCGTGACCCGGCGATCGATGCGGGAAGCGGTTCAACCAGCTCAGTTTTCCAACTCAGATTCGGCCTCAATGCGCCGGGCCAGTGACCGTAGTATTCGCCACGTAATTCACCCGCGGCATCGTGAATCTCGAAGGCTAAAAGATCCTCCCATTTGACCTCTTCGAACCCGCTAAGGCCATTCAGAACCGCGGTAAGACATACCCGGTAAGTGCCGTTGTTCATCAAGTCGGCAGGCACCATAAATGATGTCCGCAGCAAGCCTGCCGTTGTAACACCCTCTCCCAAATCAGCGGTTGCGAATACAGTGACGCCGTGATCGTTGAGCACCTCAGCCACGAATGTGAAACTACCTTGACCCGTAAGTTTCCAGCACTCAAACTCCACCGCGAAGGGGGTGCGAACAGTCAGCTGGTCCACCGGGTCTGCATTCAGAGGGCGAACCCACGCACGATGGAGGCGGATTAAATCGCTGCCTGGCGCCGTCTGGATGTCGTGATGAACCACTTCTCTGAAGACAGGCAGCCAATCCTGGAGATAGCGAGACGTTACTGAAAGGGCTGGCCCCTCCAACACGACTTTGCCTTCGTGGAGACAGATGGCGCGCGTGCACAGACTATCGACGGCCAACATGTTATGGCTTACGAAAATCACCGTCCTGCCCTGATTCGCGGTTTCGCCAATCTTGCCGAGACATTTTTTCTGAAAGCCGGCATCGCCCACGGCCAAGATTTCATCAACCAGGAGAATCTCCGTCTCTAGATGCGCCGCGACTGCAAACGCCAAGCGGACGTACATGCCGCTTGAGTAATGTTTCATCGCGGTATCGAGCAGGCGGCCACATTCCGAAAACTCGACAATCTCGTCAAATTTGCTTGCCACCTCCCGGCGGGTCATGCCCAAGATCGCCCCGTTGAGAAATATATTCTCTCTTCCGGTAAGTTCCGGGTGAAAACCGGCGCCGACTTCGAGGAGACAGCCGAGGCGGCCTCGAATTTCAGCGTGGCCTTCGGTTGGCTTGGTAATCCGCGACAGGATCTTCAGGAGGGTGGATTTTCCTGATCCGTTTCGTCCTATGATTCCCAATACCTCGCCGTGATGCATCTCCAGCGACACATCTCGCACCGCCCACAGATCGCGCTCATCCGTGGCTGGCGCGGATCCTCGTGCCAGGAGCCTGCGAAAAGGCGCCTGTGCGAATTCGGAAATCGTATCGCGCAGGGTGCGGTAGGTGAGATGCGTGCCGATGCGGTATCGTTTGCCGATCCCTTCACAACGAATCGCGAGGCTGCCGCCGCTGTCAGATAAAGTCGGCAAAGGTATCCTCAGTGCGGCGGAAGTAGTAGAGGCCGGTCACGATCAGCACCACGGCGGTGAAAAAGGCGAGCGTGACGGATTGCGCGGGAAAGGCTCCGTTGCTGCGCACTGCCCAGCGAAAGCCGTCGAGGGCTCCTACCATTGGGTTCAAATCGTACAAGAGGCGCCAGCGCTCAGGCACCACGCTGGTGGGGTAAGCGATGGGCGAGGCTAAGAACCAGGATTGCACGAGAAAGCTGATCACGTAGCGGACGTCACGGTATTTGACGTTGAGCGCAGAGAGCCAGAGGCCAGCGCCCAGCGCCGACAAAACTGCCAGCAAAACAAAGCATGGAAGAAGCGCCAAGCTGGGCGTCGGCACGACACGAAAACAGACGAGAAACACAGCCAAGATTGAAAGGCCGACCATAAAATCGAACAGGCTTGCCAGAACCGCGGAAAATGGCACAAAAAGCCGCGGGAAATAGACTTTGGAGATGAGCCGTTCGTTGCTCACAACACTGCTGCTGGACTCGGTTATTGCCTGCGCAAAGAGCTGCCAAAGCACCATGCCCGAATAGGCAAAAACCGGGTAAGGAAGACCGCCCGCGGGCACATGAACGATTCGACCGAGGAACAGGCTCAATGCGAGCGCTATCGCCAGCGGCTGAAGAATGACCCACAGGACGCCGAGTACAGTTTGCTTGTAGCGAACCTTGATATCGCGCCAGGTGAGGAAATACAGCAACTCACGGTGCTGCCAGAGTTCGTTCCAATGCAGGCTCCAGGCCGTATCCGTAGCCCGGATGGTGACCTTTGCAAGACCGGCCGATTGAATGTTGTGCGCAGTGGACATGGGCAGCCAGGCGAGCAACGCGTGCACGCCGATTGGCAACAGAATCACTCAGCTTGAGGTTAGGATAACAGGGGGAAAACCCGGGAAGTTGCGCCGGTCAAGAGGTGCGCACCCGCCTCGCCACGATTGCAGCAGCCTTCCCAATTCTCTTCAGAGCCCATCGAGGCACAACCGTGATGAAAGACGCTGCGCAGAACAAGGAGTAGCTAGCCAACATGGTTCGCATGCCTCTCGCTCTTATGGTCCCCATTTCCGAGAGGAAAGCCGGGGCATTGCCTCTCCGCAAAACATCGAAACATCGCTTCAGCCTTCGCTCAGCGTCGCCGACATCCAGAGAAACGCCGGCTGAACGCTGAAACATTTGTTTTACTCTGTGCACGTTCAGGAGCACTACCCGGCGGGATAAGCCGTGAACCGACCTCAAAAGAAATGATTCCTGAACGTCGCGAGGGAATTGGTGATCCCGCAAGAACTCATAGATCCTGAAGTCCGTATAAGGAGAATCGAACGTTCCCGGGCTGACCTTCTTTGTGATCGCGTCCGGGTTGTCCTGCCGGTAATAAAACGTCCCGCCCGAAAAGACGACCTTGTTGCAATGGAAGGTTTGCAAGATTCCCGTATATGTGTCGGCATCCATGCTGAAGTCGTAAAATTCAACCTCTTTGAGCGCCCGCGTTGCGCAAAGTCCATAACCTGGGATGCTCCAATCCAGCGAAAGAATAACCGCCTCCCGGTTTGTGAGCACTGTACTCTTATCTCCGTGGGGCGCTGTAACGGTAAAGTTTTTCTGCGGCTTGTTCTCGTAAAAGAAAACTGTATCCACCAGTACTCCGTCAGCGCCGGTGATTTTGGCCCTTTCCCACGCCGACTGCAGGCAGTCTGGAGAGTAGAGGTCGTCCTGCGAGGTGTAGAAGTAATACTCCCCGCGCACCTGGGGAATGAGAAACTTGAATACTTTTGGAACCGAGCCCTGATTCGTCGGAGTGGAAAGGATGCGAAAGCGAGGGTCGATCGCGGCATACTCTTCGAGGATCTTCAGGCTGTCGTCTGTCGAGCAATCGTTCACGCAAATGACTTCGTAGTCGGCAAAAGTCTGACCAAGGATCGAGTCGAGTGTTTTCCGTAAATACTTGCTGCCGTTATAAACGGGCATCACTATGCTGATGCTAGGGTGCGCGTTTTCCAATTCGATCTCCTGGCCCACTCGGAGTGTAGTATGCTGGGGTTTCCGCCGCAGAAGCGCGCCCCGCCCATGCCGACAAACCGACTCCATTCCATTGATTCTGGCATCGTTACTGCGCAGGCCGCCAGAGCCGGTTCGCAACCCCAACGCCGCTTCCGTCACAACAATCTGAACCCGGGAATGGAACGTTGAACGACCACGGGATGGTTGGCTGGCAACACGCGACGCAAAGCCCGGAGTATGGCGCCTACATGCGAAGAGCAGAGCGGCTGCAACGGCGGAGTGCAAAAGAGTTCTCCCGCGCTCTTGATCGCGCGAAGCAGGCAGCCGCAAGTGGGCGTCCCGAGTTGGCGGTAGGGTGGTGCCACTATGCGGCCTCCGCAGCATGGTTCGTAAATCCAGGCTTTGTTTACTGCCAGGAGATGGAACAACTGCTTGCGGAGATTGGCCGGAAGGTTCTGAAGCCAGCTCCCGCTCTACGCCCTTCAGCGGAGGCTCCGCGCCGGTTTTTGCATGTGGTGAGCACAGCGGCCCAAAAAGGTGGAGACACTCGGGCCCTTGCCTGCTGGATCGAGAATTGTGCCCAGCATGCGCCTTTGGAGCATCACTCGATCCTGATTTCAATGCAGGGGAATGAGCCTTTGCCCGCCTGGTTACGCGATACCACGGAGGGAGCCGGCGGAGAATTTGTCCAGTTCCCGCCGGGAATGCCCTGGTTGCAAATGGCGACGGAGATTCGATCCAGGGCGTGGGAATTCGATGTCGTCGTTCTGCATACTCATCCCAATGATCCGCTGCCCAACCTGGCCTTTCACGATCAACCCATGCCGGTGCTGTATTTCGACAACGGCGATCAGCAGTTCATTCTGGGCATGGACGTTGCACAGGTGGTGACGGAAGGCCTCGAGCTTGACTTCGCCTTGCGTTATCGATCGCCGCGGCCGAAGAAGCTGCTTCTTCCCTTGCCGCTGCTCGACGAGGAACAGGCCCTTTGCAGCCAGGCGGAGGCACGCGAGAAGCTCGGGCTGCCGGCCGATGCGCTCATCGCCTTGACCATCGGCGAGGCGTACAAATTCGAATCAATCTATGGATTCAGTTTTGCCCCGCTTGTCCAATCGCTCTGTGCAGAAAACTCGCGGCTTCTGGTGGTCGCCGTCGGCATTTCAAAGTCCGAGCCCTTCCCCGAACTCAGCGAACAGACGGGAGGGCGGTTCATGCCGGTTGGCAGGGTCACGGAACGGGGTATCCTCGAACTTTACTATCGGGCTGCGGACGTGTATTTGGATTCCTACCCGACTGGATCGCTGACGGCTGCCATCGACGCAGGGCGGCATGGGCTGCCGGTACAACGATTGGCCATTCCGAATCAGACTTTCTTGCTGAGCAACGACCCGGCTCTTGATTCCGTCATGCGCGGAGTTCCTACTCCGGAGGAATTTGTCGCTGGAGTCCTGGAGTGGCTGAATTGGCCGGAAGAAAAGCGGCTGGAGCTTGGCGGCCGATTCCGCGCCGCCGTGTTGCGAGATCACTGTGGCGCGTCGTGGAAGTTGAATTGGCTCGATCCTGCCGTGAAAGCCTTACAAGCTCCAATTGACGAGCCTTCCGCAAGCAGCCGGCAGCGCACGGACGGAGACGAGAATCCCCTTCTGAAGTTGGCTGGAGGCGAATACTCCGCAGGTTGGCCGACCGGGATGCTCGTCGCCTGGAGCGCCCTCTATGGTCCCTTACCGTTGCGCATCCGGCTCTCAGGAGTTCTGCGTTCCATCAAGCCGCTGCTGTTCGACGCCGACCGCAATTTTCGGAAGCGGCTCTTGATGTTTACGTGGTTGATGGCGAAATGCTTGCCAAGACCGATACACTCTTCGGCGCGGGCGATATACCACAGGGCCTTCAAGAAGGTCTAGCGTCGTGATCGTGACCGGCTGTGTTTTGTCGCCATCTCCCGAGACGCTATAAAATCATTACGACGAGAGATGGGACCATCACTCGATTGCGGCGGGAAATTTATGCGTGCTTCAGACGAACAGTATCGGAGGTTTGCCGAGCCGACCTTTGACGATTTCCGGAAGCTGGCACAGGATCCTTCCCTGAGCAAATACGAGAAGATCGGCTATCCCGATTCGTATCGGCAGGGGAAAGAGGCGTGCGTATTCCAAAGCATCGTCGCCAACCTGCCTTTGCTGAACGAGCGGGGAAAGATCGTGCTGGACGTGGGCCCGGGCTGCAGCGATCTGCCGAACATGATGATTAACCTCTGCCGCGAGCAAGGTCATACGCTCCTTCTCGTCGACTCGGCCGAGATGCTTGCGCTCCTGCCCGACGAGGATTTCATTCACAAATTTCCGGCCTGCTACCCGCAATGCGAAGCACTTTTCGCTGAGTTCACTGGAAAAGTGGATGTGCTGCTCACATACGGCGTGCTCCCGTGCGTCTTCCTTGATGGCAACGTGTGGGATTTTCTGGATCGGTCCCTCGAATTGCTCGCAGAGGGTGGACAGATGCTGATTGGCGACATACCCAACATCTCAAAGCGCCGGAGATTCTTCAGTTCTGCGAATGGCATTCGGTTCCACAAGGAATTCATGAAGACCGAGGCCCTGCCGGAAGTGCGCTTCAACACAGTGGACCGGCATAAGATCGATGATTCGGTTATTCTGTCTTTGCTCGGCCGGGCAAGAAGCCAGGGTTTCGACGCCTATGTAATTCCCCAGCATCCGGATCTTCCCATGGCCAATCGCCGTGAAGATCTGCTGATCCGGCGCCCCTAAGTTCTATTCGAGCAGCGATGAGCGATGAAAGCCGAGTTCGCGTGGAGCGCTACGACCCCAAACATAAAGCTCAATGGGACGAATTCGTCCAGGGATCGAAGAACGGAGTTTTCCTGTTTCGCCGGGACTACCTTGAGTATCATGCCGATCGATTCAGCGACTTTTCGCTCCTGTTTTTTCAGGATGACCAGCTGATCGGATTGATGCCCGCGAGCCGAACCGATGACGCAGTTGTGTCGCACGGCGGGCTCACTTTCGGGGGGATCGTGTCCGGCTCTCGGATGACGACAACGCTGATGCTCAGAGTCTTTACGGCGCTGGTCGATGATCTGCGCGCCCGTGGAGTCAAAAAGCTAATCTATAAGGCAATTCCGCACATGTACCACCTTCTGCCGGCGGAAGAAGATCTCTACGCGCTGTTTGTGCACAATGCTCGACTGTTCCGGCGGGATGTTTCCTCGGCGATCGTCGCGGGGCACCGTCTGCCCATGCTGAGAAGCAGAAAAAAGATCTCGAATCGCGCGCGGACGAAGGGACTCAGGATGACCCAGTCCGCTGATTTTGCTCAGTTCATGGCTATCGCAGAGGCCAGCCTTCAGGCACGTCACGGGCTCAGACCAGTGCATACAGCCGCGGAGATGCAACTTCTCGCGAGCCGGTTCCCGGAGAATATCAAGCTTTTCGCGGTGGATCGGGCAGGGGAAATGCTTGGAGGAGTGATTATCTACGAGAGCCAGAATGTTGCTCACGGCCAATATCGCCAGTCCACCGAGGAAGGCATGAAACTAGGAGCGATGGATTACCTTTTGGATGCGCTCGTGAACAATGTGTACGTGGGCAAGCCTTATGTCGACTTCGGCATCTCGATGATAGAGGGTGGACGGAAATTGAACGCTGAACTGGTCCGAAATAAGGAAAGTTTCGGCGCGCGCGCGACCGTGTACGATTTCTATGAGCTCAACCTGGAGACGTGACCGCAGGTCTCTGGTATCGCGACTGAACGCTGCCGCGTGGCCAGGTTCAAGTGGCTTGAAGACAGTAAGGAGAAATGAAGCCGTGGGAATTGAACAATGCCGCATTATCGAGTTGCCGAAAATCTCGGACCCTCGCGGCAATTTGAGCTTTATTGAAAGCGGAAAGCATATCCCTTTCGAGATCAAGCGTGTTTACTATCTTTACGATGTGCCTGGGGGCGAAACTCGAGCCGGACACGCGCTGACAAAAACCGAGCAGTTCATCATTGCCGCCGCCGGCAGCTTTGACCTGATTCTCGATGACGGGAAACAAAGCAGGACCATCGGATTGAACCGTTCGTGGAAGGGTGTCTACATTCCGACCATGGTGTGGCGCGAGCTCGTCAACTTCTCCTCCGGCGCAGTCTGCCTGTCCCTGGTATCTACTCACTACGATGATGGCGAGTACATCCGGGACTATGAGGAGTTCCAGCAGGCGATGGGAACGCGGCCGCGATGAAAGTCCTGTTCAATGACGTCAAGTCAGTGAACGACACGATCGCGCCTGACCTTGATGGGGCGTTTCAGCGTGTGATGCGTTCGGGTTGGTTCATTCTGGGCGAGGAAGTTGAAGCCTTTGAGGCCGAGTTTGCAGCGTACTGTGGAGTGAATCACTGCATCGGCGTGGCGTCGGGAACAGAGGCCATACAACTTGCCCTGCTCGCCTGCGGCGTCGGCCCCGGCGATGAAGTCATCACGGTTTCCCACACCGCCGTGCAAACAGCTTTGGCAATTGCTGCCGCGGGCGCGACACCGGTATTTGTTGACGTTGACCCGGAAACCTACACGCTGATTGCCGGCCAGCTTGAAGCGGCCATCTCAGATAAGACCCGTGCCATTGTTCCCGTTCACCTCTATGGGCGCTGTGCGGATATGGATGCCATCATGGAGGTTGCCGCGCGGCATAACATCTACGTGATCGAAGATGCAGCGCAGGCTCACGGTTCTTCTTACAAAGGCAGGAGAGCGGGGAGCATAGGACAACTCGGGTGCTTCAGTTTTTATCCGACCAAGAACATGGGCGCATTGGGCGATGCCGGCGCCGTGACAACCAGCGACGCCGAGCTGGCTGCGCGGCTGCGCCGGCTACGCAATTACGGCGAGTCCAGCAAGTATCACAATGAATCCATGGGCTACAACAGTCGGCTGGACGAGTTGCAGGCGGCCTTTTTGCGGGTGAAGTTGCCGCACCTGAAGCAATGGAACGACACCCGTCGGAGTTTAGCCGCGGTCTATCAATCGCGTCTAAACGATCGGTTTCGTGCGCCGAAAGATAAGTCCGGCTATGTCAATAACTATCACTTATTTGTGATCCAAAGCGAAGAGCGCGAAAAATTGCAGGAGCACTTACGCGCGCACGATATACAAACTCTGGTCCACTATCCCGTGCCCTGTCATCTTCAACCGGCGTTCCGGAATATCAAGCACCGCTGCTGTGATTTGTCCGTGACCGAGCGCCTGGCCCGGCGGATCTTGTCGCTTCCCATGTATCCCACGCTCAGCGCCGAACAAGTGGAAGATGTCGCCCACTGTGTGAACTCATTTGGCGGGGAGCAGCCTGTCAGTGCTATAAGTCGCGACTAAGAAGTCGGCGATGAATTGATGCCGTTCTTGCGAGGCCGACCACGCCACAGCAGCGGAGCGGACGCTGTTTCGCATCACGATATCGAGCCGGGAAGAAAGCGAATGCCCATTCTTCCTGCTTTCCCATCTTTTAAACCCTGCGACAGGCGGCGCAATGAAGCTCTCTTGTTCTTGGAGAACATGAGTACAGCGCAAGCATGACGGAGAAGGTGTCCCATGGCAAATATGCGCGCCTTAGGATAGAGCCACCATGCGGCGTAAGTGATGTTACGCGCCAGGTAGTATTCCCGCCACGCCGGATAGTCAGGCCATGCCCAGTCATAGCCAAGCAGCCGAATATGCTGCGCATTACCGATTTTGTGAGATAACAGGCACTTTGTAATGACTGCAATTTTGTAACCCTGCGAGCGCACACGCAAACAGTACTCGAAGTCACAGAAGTCCATGAAGAAATCTGCTCGCGGCACACCGACACGCTGCACCACCTCGGAACTGACCAGACATCCGGAAGCAATGACCAGGTCGGCATACCAGGTTGGCTGTTTTGACATATCGTCGCGGCCAACCTTGACAAAGCCATTGCGCCAAAGCATCGGGAGGTAATCTGCTCTGGGTTCCCCGTGGAAGGGAATAGGCGCGAGCATGCCGATGCGCTGACCGGAGGGAATTTGCTCGTAGCCGGACAGAAGCAGCTCAAGCGCATCCAGCTCCGGGACGCTGTCCTGATCGAAGCTCCATATCCAGTCGTGCTTTTTTTCCAGCGCCGCGTACGCGAGACCCGCAGCCCAGCCGCCAGCCTGGCCCAGATTCTCCTTCATGTGCAGGATCGTGACGTTGGGGAATTCTTTTGCCAGGATTTGTACCGTGCTGTCCTTCGACTGGTTGTCGACGATCACTATTTCCTGAATGGGCCGCGTCTGCCGCAACAGCGCCGCAATCTGCAGGCGCAGAAGCTCCGCGCCGTTGTATGCGACGGTGACCGTCGCAACCGACTGGCGGCAGGTGTCGCGGTGCCCTCGGTCTTCAATCATGCTTTTCCCATGCCTGTTTTCTATTTCGACGCCTGAATCAGAAAGTGTGAAAGAGTCTGGCGAATTTCCCAAGGAGTGCACTGCTTGCGGAAGAAACGCCAGTGCGGCGGTCGTGCGGGCAAGTCATCCTTTTTTGCAAGCGTTACTCAAAGGTATTTTGAGTAATATCCGAAACGCTTCTGGAGAGGGCTTTTTCTAAGCCGGATGGTGTAACGCCGGGCGTCACGGACAATGACGAGCACTCTGTGGGCTAACGGAAGATGTTCGCAGGCCCAGCCTGCCGCGCTGAGAAAAGATGCCTTTATCCATAAACGGAAATCCCGGCACATCGATAGACCGAAATCTCGGCGCAGGATCTCTGTCGCTTCGCGAAAGTCATCCCAGTGTCGCGCAATAATAGCATCAAAGCCATTTGCCAGATAGACTCGCGTTAGTCGCCTTGTTAGTGTTATCTTTGCGTGAGTTCGGGCTTGGATAGGAACCCGTTCGTCTCCCGCTTGGTTCTCGATCATCTTCAGCCAGCCGCCACCGCTGGTGTAGATCTTGGGCGTTGAACTTACGCCTCCGGGATGCTCGATGAAGATCGCGCCGGGCTCATTGGAGACGACCATAGGGAAGTTTGCCGCTACGCGCAGCAGATAATCCAGATCGGAGGGTGCGCCGGTTTCCTCATCCAGCACCCCAACCCTGGATATGACATCCTGGCGAAAAACCACGGAGGTCCAATCCGGATGCCCGCGATCTACCATCGACAGGAAGCCGTCGGGTGGCCTGTACAATCCTGGTTTCCAATCGTGCAATGGGGCATGGACAACTCTTCCAGCTTGATCCATCCTCACAGTGGTCGTCGCGGACATCATGGCTTCGGGGTATTTCTTAAAGTTCTCGATCGCGATCTCGTAGAACTCGGGCAACAGAATGTCGTCGTCTGAAAGAATAGAGAAGAATGGCGTATCCACGTGCTCCATTGCATATTTGAAGTTCTTATAAACGCCGGCGCGGTTAGCGTGGCAAAAATACTTGACGCGCGGATCGGCGCTTGACAGTCGTCGAACCGTCTCTTCGGTCTCGTCTCCAGAAACATCGTCGAACACGCAAACCCGCACATGCGGGTAGGCCTGGCCAAGTGCGCTTTTAATTGCGCGCTCTAAAAGTTTTGGACGCCGATACGTAGGGATCAGCGTGCTAACTATAGGTGCCTCCGCCATGTACTCGCTGTTTGTCAGGTGCCTTCTCAGAGCGATTGTGAGTGAATTATGGTTATTCGTGGGTCGATTCCGGTTCCGGGAGGGCCGGTTGTAGCGCCGGAAAACACCGGCGCACATACCGGATGAGTTGACGACGAACTATCGGGGCCGTCACGGCCGCCGCAGCCAACACGCATCCGGAAGTTATGAGGAGCACGCTGAACTCGCCGAGCTTGCCCAAGCCGCGCGGCATCACCCAACGACACAGGAAAGCCATGGCCGTCGCGGCCACCAAGGGAAGGGCTACGTCCTGAAAGTACCAGCGCCACATTTCGGCACGAAGCAGACGACGATGCATCAAAGGAATCTGAAAGAGAATATAGCCCGCATTCAGCGGCACCCAAGTCCATGCCGCACCGATGGCGCCGTATTTCGGAACGACCAGTAGAATTGCGGGGACAAGGATGCCGATGGCAAAGATGTTGACCTTGATCGTCAGTGAGGTCCAGCCATAGGCAAGCTGCGTTTGATAAGGAATCGCCATCGTTCCGCTGAACAGCATACCCAAGGCCATGACAGCCGCCAGCGGCGCGACATGTTGGGTCAGCGACGGGTTTCCCGTCCACAGCCTCAGGATTCTGCAACTGAATATCATCAGTACGATGGTGCCTGAGCCGTTCAGCACAGTCACCAGCTGCGCAGCCTGGTGGTAGACCGTGCCCGCGGCGGCCTCGCCGCCGTTCTCCGCCAGCTCCGCAACGCGAGGGTAAAATGCGGCGGTGACCGGCGCCGACAGCATGTTCTTCAGGGAGCTGGCCAATGCCCACGCCAAGGCATAGTACCCGAAGGCCTCCAAAGTCAGCAGGCGCGAGAGCATAACCTTATCCACCTGGGTCAGCAACAGCCCCATAATGTCGAGCGTCACTATGCCTGCGGCGAAGCGCCAGATGCCCGACAGCGCCGCCATGGAGAACCGGGCGGGCTGAGGAGCGGAGGGCAGGGAGTGGTAAACGAGGCCGGAAAACAGAGTGACGGTTATCACCGAGATCGACGCCTGCCAGAGAAAAAATGCCGAGACGGTCGGGGAGACCCAAGCCAGCAGCGCGACCGCGCCCACGCCACGCACCGTGGCCATGACGCTGGTCACGGCGTTTTGCAATACCTGACGTTGCAGGCCGGCGATGCAGCTCACGTAGATGTCTTCGATAAACCGAAGCGCAGCGACTAGCCCCATGACGGCAAATGCATGCGCCACGACTCCCGCCGGCATATCTTTTGCATTCACCCAGTGGGTAGCCAGCCATCCTGAAGCGGCCCAAATCCCGAGCGCGACGGCTCCGGCAACGGCGACTCCGATCAGCTCGATGCTCCGCAACAGGTTCCGGATCGACTGGGCGTCATGCGCCCCGGCGGTAAAGCGGGCCATTTCCCGGCTCAGGGCCGGCTTCATGCCCATATCGAGCAGTATCAGCCAGACCTGCAGCAGGGCAAAGATACCGATCAGACCATACGCCTCAATTCCGAGGTATTTGATGTAGAGCGGAACAAAGGCCAATCCCATCAGGGCTCGCCAGCCCTGGCCGATGTAGTTGGCTGCCACATTTTTCGTTAGGGACATTCTTGTAGTTTGAGTCCTATGCTCTGATCGTGCCAAGCGCCTTAAACGCACTGGCGCGAAGCTGGTCGGAAGCTAATAGTCTATTTTCCGGGCAGCCCAAGCCACTGCGATGGAGTCCTGCGCGGCCCCGGGCTCACGGTTGGATAGGCTGATCTCGATTCCGGCCCGGCTCAACATGCAGATCATCCGCTCGATATCCAGCGATCGTTTCTTCGGCGGCGCGACGGTATTTCTCGGCAATCTCGCCCCGTCCACCGCTGGTATGAAGCTCCTGCAGCTTTGCGCAACTTGAAAAGCGGTACATTGCCATAAATCCCGACAGGTAGAAACCGCGCCAACCGTCTCGGAATCCCTGCTTATAGATGTACCTACTTGCGAACTCCTTCAGTGCGCGATATGCGGCTTTCATCATCCCGGCCTGCTCACCGCGTGCAAACGCTTCCTCTGCCTCAACCGTCGTATAGCGATTTAGCTTCTGAAGAAAATGCTCACTGTCCAGATAATTGAAGTGATGCATGACAGCGTTATCCAGGCCTGACAAGGTCAGCAGGCGGGCCCCTGGTACGGGGCGAATGAATGCATGAATTTCCGGACTAAACTCGACTCGGTCCTTTTTGAAAAAGCGTGCATGTTTATCCTCACGCGGATCCCACCCAGTGTGTCTGAGCGGCGCGCCCAACAAGTAATTAAGCCTTGGAATAATAACAACATCGGCGGCATCCGTTGAAGCAATTTGCAAAAGCTTTGCGCTCAGAGGTTGCGGGATTATTTCGTCCGCATCCAAAAGAAGGACCCAGTCCCTTGTGGCCTGGGCAACTGCGAATGAGCGCGCCCCCTCGACCGCCGCAGTGCGCTCGTGGAAGTATACCTTGGCTCCGAACGCGTGGGCGGTCTCAACAGTGCGATCTTTGCTGTGCATGTCGACGACAATAATCTCATCTGCCCATGTGCGAACCGAACGAATCGCATAAGGAAGGTTTGCTTCTTCATTGAGTGTGTTGATGACGATAGAAATGCTCGGTGTCATGACGCTCCCAACATAGTACCCATGCAGCATGAAACTTTCAGGGTACATTGCAGCAGACAACAAACTCATTTGCACAATGAGACGAGGAAAGCTTCATGCGGTGCCAGAGCAACGCTTTCAACGAAGGACCTCGGCGTAGACTCGTTCGCTCTCCAACGCTGCTTTGTTCCAGTCGAACAAACGCGCGCGCTCGATTCCTCTGCGCCTCAGATCCTGAGACAGGTCAGAATGCAGAAACTCGCTCATGGCGCGCGCCATGTCGGCGGGATCCTCGGGATCGAAATACAAAGCAGCATCGCCCGCTACTTCCGGCAAACACGACGCCCGTGAAAGGAGCACCGGAGTGCCGCAGGCCATCGCCTCGATCACAGGGAGACCGAATCCCTCGCCCAGGGAAGGAAAAATCAGGGCCTCGCACGCGGCGTAAATCGGGGGCATATCTTCATCAGGAATAAATCCAAGCAAGCTCGTGTGGCGCGCAATATCCGGATCGCGCAGCCGGTCCTCGACTTCTCTGCTCCCGGATGAGGCCCCGACCATAATCAGTTTCAGATCTCCACTCTCCTGATGAAGCAAAATGCGGAATGCATCGATCAGGCGGGGAAGATTCTTGCGGCGACCCCACGCGCCGACGAACAGGAAAAACTTGCTCGGCAAGGAGTACTTCTTGCGAATCGTTGCGACCTCAACCGCCGACGGCAACGCGTAGCGCGCACTCACGCCGGGATACACGATCGGGATACGATCCGCGGGGATCTGGTAGCTCGATGCGATCTCTCGTTGGGAGAACTTTGAGATCGTGCAGAGAACATTCGCCCGCCGCACGGCCGCCGCAATCAACAGCTTCGTATACAGAGGAATCACCTTATTTCGGTAGTGGTCGGCTTGCGTCAGATATAACGTATCGCACAGCGTGAGTATCACGGGGCATGGGCTCAAGACAGGAGCAAAGGAAAAAGTATGCACCAGATCCGCACGCATGCGCAGCAGCTTGAAAGGAAGAACAACCTGAGTCCACCAAAAATGGCGGGCAATGTTCCACATATTCCAGATGCCGCCCTGCCGCTTAGCCGGGGAACCGGAGATGCACGTCACCTGAACCTGGCCGCGCGCACGAAGGGCCTCGGCCAATTCCTCCGCATAGACCTTCGCGCCGGTCGCAAACCCGCGAGCGGACATCATATCGAATACGACGTGAGCTTTGCGTCCGGATAACTTAGACATCTCTGAACGGCTTACTCGCTCTGATCATCATATTTTGCGAGAGAATGGTTCGATGGAAACCGGCCTCGGCCATAAAAAGCAACCGAACCGGAATCGTTCCGACGTCCCAGACTGCTCGCCGGACGGCGCTCTTCACTCCGTAAACCGCGGGGCGCTCTTCGAAACATTCCACTTGCGAGAATCCGGCCAGTTTGAAGATCTGTGCTGCCGACACCGACGTGAAGGCCTGCACGTGGGTCAAATCAGCGTATAGAACCCGCATCGCGAAGATCCCTTCTGCGCAGGGCACGTGCGCAAGACACGACCCACCCGGCCGAAGGATCCGGCTGACTTCATCGAGCAGATCAAAAAGCTCCTGCCTCTCCAGATGCTCCAGGATGTCGAACAAAGTGACAACGTCCAGCGATGCGTCAGGCAAGCAGCGGGAAAATTCAAGCGCCGGCGCACAGCAAATGTTCCGGATGCCAAGGCGTTCCGCCAGCATCACCTGCTCGGGAGAGGCGTCTACGCCGGACGTCCGCGTGTACCCGGCTTCTGCAAGGAAGTAAAGCAATGAACCATGTCCGCAGCCTATGTCAAGGAAATCCAAGGCACGGTCCTCGGGAAAATACTGGGCAATCAGCCGCTTCACATCGGCGGCGAGAGGCCGGAAGAACTTTGCGGGGTCAGCCTCAGCGAAGTCCGGGGACCACCCGGCCGTTGCCTGACCGCTGGATACGTAGGCGTCGTAGATGCGCTTCTTCCAACCCATCGACGTTAGGTCGTCCGCTTTCAAGATTGACTCCTTGTTCACGGCCGGACCTTGGCGCTCGTCCGCTGTGTGCCATTCGTGTTAGTCATAAGCAAAATCCTCGAAGCTCATTGTAAGTTTCCAAGCCAGGTCTTACTTACTCGGAGGCTGCCGCTTTACACATGCCGGCGATAACCCCGTCAACATCCATTGGGGAGGACCAGCTTAACGCCGCTTTGCCTTTAGAGGGGTCCGCTCGTCCGACCATGATATCCGTGGGACGCAGCATCGACTGATCGATTTCGACATGGTCCTCCCACGCCAGCCCAAACCAGTTAAAAACGGTCGCCGCGAAGTACTTAAGCGAGACGGTGCGCCCGGTGGCGATCACATAATCATCCGCCTCACTGATGTTGAGCATGCGCCACATCGCCTCAACATAGTGCGGCGCCCAACCCCAGTCCCGCTGGATCTCAATGTTACCGAGGCGCAGCTTCTCTTTACTCCCCTTGGCAATTCGCGCAGCTGTTCTGACAATTTTCTGGGTCACGAATCGCGCCGGGCGCAGCGGCGATTCATGGTTGAAAAGAATCCCCGTGCATGCGAACAAGCCATAAGCCTCTCGGTAATTGTGAACCATCCAGTGTGCCGATGCCTTGGCCACGCCATAGGGGCTGCGCGGCCGGAAGGGAGTCAATTCGTTGGCGGGCTCAGCGCCGGTGTCTCCGAAGCATTCGCTCGAGCCGGCATTGTAGAAACGTATTGGATGGTCAACAAATCGGATGGCCTCAAGCAAGTTGAGTGTGCCTCCGGCGATGCTCTCCATGGTTTCGACGGGCTGCTCGAACGAAAGGCCCACGGATGATTGACCCGCCAGGTTGTAGACTTCGTCGGGAACGAAGGTCTTCAACTTGTGCAGCACGCTGCGAAAATCGTTGATGGCCATCGATACGGTTTCCACTTGGCCAAAAATACCCAGACGATGCAAGGAATCGAAGGAAGCTGTCATCGCATCGCGAGAAGTCCCTACGACTTCGTAGCCCTTCCCAAGCAGCAGCTGCGCAAGGTACGCACCGTCCTGTCCTCCGATACCGCAAATCAGTGCTTTCATGACAGCATCCTTAAGTACATATCAAACGTCCTGCTTGCGCGGCCTGCTTCTTTCAGCACCGTGCTGATTAGAAAGGGGAAAGATAAGCCAGACAGGCCGGGCTCGACGATTCAACCCGCCACGGAAGCACTGGCTGCGGCCGGGAGAGGATCGAGCAACTTACCGGGTCTGCTCATCGCGGGAAAAAGCGGCGCGAAGGCCAATACCCACATCAGATACTCCTGCACATCCATCAGATTGCTGCCTGTGAATTGCAGGAGAAACGTTACTACGTACATGGAAAGCTGAAAGGTGTTCCGGAAGACGCGGAAGCGAAAAAAGAAATAGATCTCCACCGCCAGCTTCAGAATGACCGCAATTAAGCCGAACGAGACGAACGCGTCAGCGATGCTGTTGGGAATGATGGCATTACCGAACCCCAAAGCTGCACCCGTGATGGAAACGTCCTGCAGCTTGGTCTGTCCGAGTCCCAGACCCCACATCAGTTGCTTTGCAGGGACCAGCAGGTAGGCCAGCGCAAGTCCGTTGGTGGTGCGCGATTGGACCGAGGAGTCCGTCCCGGTAGTTACTGCGACCAAGCGGGCCGTGAGCGGATTGGGAACAAACAGCGCCACTGCGACCAGCAGCACCAGCAGGAATGCGACACCCAAGAGGGCAAGTCGCGTGGAGCGTTGCTTGAAAAGGCTGGGCGATATGGTTAGAAACGCAACTGCAATCCCAGCCGAGCAGATGCTGATGGCGCCAAACGACTGGGAAAGCAGCATTGGGATCACAATGAATGCCACGTAAAGCAGATTTCTCCTCAGTGGCTTATAGAACAGGCGCAAGACCGCGAAAACCAGCAGGGGCGCCATGAGAAAGCCGTACACGGACGGCTCCGAGGTCAGCAGGGCGAGCCGCAATGAATAATCGCCATTGTTCCACACCAGCGTCTTGAGCGGTGTGGGAATCAACAAGACCACTAGCATTGCGATGCAGAAGTTGGCCGCAATCAGGTGTTCGAAGAAGCGCTCCAGGTTTTCGATCCGCATTAACGCCACGGCGAAGGCGTAGACGGTAATGTAGACCGTCCACAGCAGGACGCAGCTGCGCGCGTAGTAAAAGTACGAATCGACGCCTAGAAACATCTGCACTGCGACGAACGGCACGAGGCATAGAATGAAGCGCAGTGTAATCTTCCGTTTGCCCTGGTAAATCAGCCATAGATAAAACAGCGGCGAAAGGATCGTGGTATAAAACAGGCCGGTGGGAAGGGCAACGCTGTTGAAAAAGAAGTAGAGATACGCAACCGGCGCGTACTTATGCAGCCGCAGCTTGAGCGACAGGAGCCTTGGCCAGGGCAGCTGCAACGCGGTCGAATTGAATGTCGTGTTGCTCAAAGAATCTCTTCGGTGCATTTATTCCGGCAGTAAGGTGCGGAGCTTTCGCGCATTGCAGTTACCGGCTGGATTGCGCAAATTCCATGGACAAAGTCTCGCGCATTCTGAGTGCGGCCTGATTCCTTGCTGTAGCGATTCCGCATATTACTGGTCGCCCATGCGCCCCATTTGGGGAAGATGGTCTGAATCTGAAAGTGTTTTGTTTACAACATGCGACGACGCTGGTCGCGGCTCCATAAGAAAATTCAACATTTCTCTTACCCGAACGGACCATGTGCAATGCTTCAGGACGGAAAGACGGTTTCTTTCGACGAGCGGCTGGTACTTTTCTGGATTCTGGAGAATGTCTTCAATGTCCTTGATTGCCTGATCCGGGTTGCTCTCGATCACCGGATTGTAGCCAAACAGTTCTTCGAGCTCCCTGGGGCAATGCCCGACTACAACACACCGGCAGACCATGGATTCGAGATATCTCAGGGTGAGAGTCTCCATACCTCCAGAAATCTCAGGATGCGTCATGGACGATGGGAAACAAATCGAAATCTTCGAATCTGAGAAGGCCTTCAGGAAATCTTCCTTTTGCGGAAAAATAATTTCGCCGGGCGCGCGCATGTAGAGATGTACCCTCCCGGTGCGCTGAAGATAACCAGTGATCGATTCATGAAACGGTTCATCTCTGCGGCCAAGTTCGAGGACATCGATGCGCCTGGCCGCCAAAACTTTCCCCTGATCGTAATCCGCGGGAGTGAGCGCTTCCGGAATCCAACCGCAGCGCATGGACGGAAATCGCCGTTGCATTTCCTCCGCAGCTTGCCGGCAACTGAACATCGCTGACCGCACTCTATGCCTGCGAAAGAATTGGGCCCACTTGTCATGCACAGGGGGCCAGCAGTCATAGCAATATGGAATAATTTCCGTCCAGTAGCACACAGGAAACAGTATGTACTCCATAACGCCCATGAGCGACACGAACAGCGGTGAGCCCGAGCGGCGGAAATTCCGCAGCAACCCGAGGTGCGAAAGAGCGCGCGTCGCCAACCTTCGGGCAGGGCTTTGAATTGATCCGTAGGCTTGAAAGCCCAGCCGCTCCATTTCCGAGACGATTGCGTCGTTCGAATACATGGAAAAGCATGAACGAATTGGCGTTCGTTGCACCCGAAGCTGCAGCCCGGCAAAGCGGCCTTTGGATGAATCTGAATCTGAATTCATTGGGGTCTTTAGTTAGGCTGCGCGCCCGCTCGAAGTCGGGCACTATGCCTTGCGCATAGCCTCAACATATGCTTTTTCCGTTTCCGTGGCCATATTGTCCCAAGTAAACATTCTCGCGCGCGACAGTCCTTTTTCTCTCAACTCATGGCGCAATGCAGGTTGCATGACCATCTTCATTGTTCGCGCGATGTCGGCAATATCTTCCGGGTTGAAGAATAGCGCAGCATCGCCTGCAACCTCAGGCATGCAGGACACGTTGGAAGTAAGAACGGGGGTACCACTTGCAAAGGCCTCGACAATGGGAAGACCGAAACCCTCACCGAGCGACGGAAACGTAAGCGCGTCTGCCGCCGCATAGATGCCCGGCTTGTCCTCTTCGGGAAGGAACCCCAAATAACTTACACTCGCTGCAATTTCGGGATCATCGAGGAGCCGATTTACCTCTGCCTCTCCACTGCCTTTGGGGCCGACCAATATTAACTCGTAGTCAGCACCCGTATCCTTGCGGAAGAGGATGAACGCCTCGATCAACCTTGGCAAATTCTTGCGGGGTTCCCATGCGCCGACAAAAAGGAAGTACGGCCGCTTAAGAGCGTATTTATCCCGCAGCGCCGCTAACTCTGTATCCGTTTGAAGGCGAAAAGAAGGATTGACCCCCAGGTAGGTCACGCGGACGCGGTCCCTGGGGATTCTATATGCAGAAGCAATTTCGTCGCGCGAAACATTGGAGATGGTGCAGACAACGGCGGCCTTCTTGACCGCCAGAAAAGTAAAGGACCGCATATAAATCGAGAACAACCTGTCGCGATAGTGTTGCGACTGCGTCAGATACAGTGTGTCGAACACCGTGAGTACGATTGGACAAGGGCAAAACACGGGCGCAAAGAACGACGGGGCATGGAGAAGATCAGCCCTCATGAAGTACAGCCGCACCGGCAGGACAACCTGCGTCCACACCAGGTTCTTGATGCCGTTCCATATTTTCCACACCCCATGCCGATGCTTGAGCGGCGGCTCGGCAACGCACGAGACGTGAAACGCTTCTCGTTTGCCCATGGCAGCGACGAGCTCGTTCGCATAAGTCGTTGTCCCCGTCTTTAATCGTCGCGGAAACGTCATATCGAATACCAAATGCGTTTTCCGCCCTGTTTGATGCATCCTAACTCAACCATCCTCGCCAGCACACCTTTGTCATCCTGAAATTGCCTGAGGTACCTCGGGCGATCCAGCTAAGTGCGGGGGCTTAACTTGAAGCAATATCCGCGAGGCATGTGTGGTAAGCCTCAATCGTGCAGCGGGCAGTTTCTTCCCACGTGTATTTCTGCAGAATTCTCTGGCGGAGCGCGGTAGATCGAGGCGCCCGGTATGCAGCGAGAAGGGCTTCCCTGATGGAATCTACCGAATCAGGAGAGCAGTAATAGGCGAGGTCTTCAAAGTAGTCTCGCGTATCACCTTTATCCGTAATCACGATGTTTGCCCCCATGGCGCCCGCTTCCAACGATGAAAGGCCCGTGGTCTCCATCCAACTTACGAGCGCGTGAACCTTGCAGGCCGCGTAGTAACGCGGGAGCTCATCGTGACTAACGTGTCCAATAAAGATAACGCAGCTATCGGCTTCGCGTTTCACCTGCTCAAAGTACTTCCTATGGTTAGGTCCTGGCTTGCCGACAAACACTAATTTCAAGCCTGTGCCTTTAATGGCGCGCACAAGCTCAAGCTGGCACTTACGCGGCTCGATGCGGCCGACACAAAGAACACAGTCTTTGAATTCTTCAGCGCTATCAGCGTGGTTCGGGTCGAAGATGCGGCTATCAATGGCATTCGGAATTACCGCATACCTCGAACCCGCAACCTCGAGATAATCTCTCTGAATCCGCCGCATCTCGGACTCAGAGTTGGGCAGCAATATGGAGGTGAGCTCGATCAGCTCCCGCTGCGCGCGGCGGAATCCTTTGTGCGCGACCAAGGCCGTTCCGCGATTTACTTCGCGGTTGAGGATTGCCCTGGCAACCATCTTCAGATACTCGGCTGACGAAGCGGAAAGAAACCGGAACAAGAGCCGCTCCGCAGGGCCGCGTGTGATGCGATCAACCTCCCGATAATCGACGTAGATGGGAGACAGCACTACCGGTATTCCCCTCCGGTACGCTTCCCGCGCCTGCAGGTAACATTCTTGCGGTCGCACCAGATTGAAGACGTGGAGGATATCGAATCCATCAACATTTCGCGAGGGATCAATCGAGATCTCAACTTCGCATCCCAGGGACCGTAACATCTCCGCAGTCTTGACAATCTGAATTGTGTCGCCGCCGGGGCCGGAAAACAAAGTGGTGCGCGAACTGAATAAAACGCGCAGCGGGCGCCCCTTCAGCCGGTACGTCCCAATCGCAGTTAACGCGGTTTTCCGGGTTGCAGATTGACTCGACACAATTCCAGTCCTTGGCGTTTTCTGAGAGTGGTTGACTGAATATTGGGGACTTTGCATAAAGGATTCATCGCAATCGAGACAAGTCTACGAGAACTGTCTCCTCGATTTACCGGACAGAGTTTCTCTGAGTGAGATGATTTGACGTTCGGAGTCCAGACAGGAAAACTGAACGCGGGCAACGCCTCCGGTCGCACTGAGTTTTCAGCTTCGTTCCATTTTGATTTTTGTGGGCTCGGAGGGAATTTTTCTGGAGCCGAAATCGGGCGGCACGGTTGGGAGATGCTGCGTGCAAACACGCGTAGCCTCAGATTCGTGCTGCTGCAGTAGCGCTTCATATGCCGACAGCACCTTCTCCTGAGTGAATCCATCCCGATGGCGCTTTCTGCTGTTCCGCTCCAGCTCCACCCGCTTTTGGGGCGCGTCTTCAAGGGAGCGGAAGATCTCTTTTAGTTCTTCCGGGCGGTCGAAGTACAGTGCTGCGTCCTGCGCCACCCAACGCGAAAACCGGTTGTCGTGGGCGATAATCGCATTGCCGGCAGCGAGAGCCTCAACCAGCGACGGATTGGTTCCGCCTACTTGGTGCCCGTGCAAATAGGCTCGCGCATGGAAGCGAAGCGCGGCGACTACTTCGCGGTCGTAGATTGCGCCGAGGAAGTGGATATTTGGACCTGCGGCCCGCTGAACTGCCTGACAGTATTGATTCGCTTGTGAGTTGTAGTCGCCAAGTATGACAAGCGGGGTGCTGATGCCGGAGGCAGCGTGTCCCTGAACGATTTCCAGGACCATGTTTTCCGGTTCGGGCCGCGCGATGAGAATGTAGTACTGCTTTGAGCGCAGACCGAATCGCTCGAGCGGGACCACGCTCGCCGCATTCACGGTCTCGGCACCGTACGGGATCATGGTGATTTTCTCCGGTGGTGTGTGCCGTTCAAGGTGGGCGGCGATTTGCGGATGGTCGGCGACCAGATGGTCGGCGAGCCTGGCCCCGGCCCACTCATTGCCCCATAACCAGAGGCGCTGTGGCCGCGACCACTTAGCCCGCTTCCACTCGATGCCATCCATGTTGATGACATTCGGAACACCGCGCAGCCGGTATAGGAGCCCGAAGATGGCGGTGTTGTAACCGAGCGTCAGCACCACTCCCGGTTGCCTGGAGGCGTGCCGGACGGAATTCCAGTCAAACTGCATGGTCCCGAGCGGATTGTTCGCCGCGGGAATGTTGACGCGCCGAATCCCCTGCCACTCGTCTTCCGAAGCTTCCCGGTCCGGGCCGATTTGGCAATAGACGGTTACCTCGTGGCCGCGGGCAACAAGGAAACGCGCCAAATCGTGTGCGAAGGTTTCAAACCCTCCGTGCCGGGCCGGTATGCCCCGACAACCCAGAATCCTTAAATGCATGAGCTAGCCTCAGGACAACATAACTACAATCGCCGCGGAGCCATGTTCCTTCCGCCTCATTAACGAAAGCGATCAGAAACTGTCACCCTGCACAGTCTGAAAACTTCGCGTTTTCGGCGAGGAACTACTGGTCAGCTCGGGATGGCCTGATTGCGGGTGCGAATCGAATTCACCAGCCTCAGAACCGACGCTTTCGTCGGCTGCGAATCGTCTGTGAGTTCCCAGAGTTTCCGGCCAAGAACCCACGCGATACCAAGAAGCGCGAACACCAAAGCACCAGCGAGTGTGATGATCGACCGGTGAGGTGAAGATTTCCGTTCTGGCAGATTGGCATGATCCAGCACCATGATCTGCGAGACCTCCTTCGCCTCCTCAACCCTTGCCAGTTCGTATTCCTTGCTTAAGCTCGCATACAGCGTCTCTTGCATGACCTGTTGCCGGTACAGGTCGTTGTATTCCACTCCCAGCAGGGGAAGCTTGCGAAGCGATGGCATCAGACCGTCGGCCTTCAGGTCGGCGGCATTGACGTCCTCTCCCGCGCCGCTCATCTTGCGCAGCTGACTCTGCAGTTCGTCCACTTGCCCGCGAGCCTGCCGCACTCGCACGTTGTCGTCTGCGTAGATCGCCTTCAGTGCAGAAAGCTCGCTCTGGGCCGCAATGAGCTCGCCTTGCAATTTCCCCACGGCCTCCACTGTTGCTTCGCCTTGTCTCTGAATATCCAGGGTGGCATTGTGGCTAGAAAATTGACTCAACGCGAGAGAGCTGGCGTCCAGGTCGCTCTTGACCGACTTTAGCCTCTGCTCGAGAAAAATGCGTTCGCGACGGGCCGAGGAAGTGCTGAGACTGTTGGTGAGTTTATTAAGCTCATCTACATACGCTTCTGCAAGTTGTTGCGCTCGATATCGATCGCTGTCCGTCACACTAATAGAAATAATTCCGCTGTACTTGTCTTCTATAAAAGTCGTTTGACTAATTAGCCGCTTCCGCGTGTCTACATAGTTCGGGGAATGATAAACGCGCCGCAGATCGAAGCGGTTGATGATATCGTCAAGGCTTGTGCTGCTGCCAAGAACGCCTATGGCGGTCTGGCCAGGCGTTTTCTTGCTCAATAGGTCGTCCGAGAAGGCGGCCGAGAGGCCGTCAGATTCGATGCTTGACAAGCCCGCGCGCATTGAGCTACTCGAAAACAACATCTGGTCTGGAGGCATCAATTGCACAACGGACTTATATTCATTTGGGATCAGCAATGCGCATCCAGCAGCGAGTAACATGCCGATCCCAGTTACCACCATTAGAAAGCGTCGCCGCTCAAAGAGCGCAATGATCAGCTCTCCAACGGGAATGCGAATCAACTCCGATTCATTTTGTGCAACGCTGTGTTGTGGTTTCCTTGCCGAATTCAAAGTTGCGTCTCCATTGCAGCAAACCGCCCGCCCACTACCCCGGTGTTAATAAACTCCTGCACGCTGCCAGGTTGGTCTTGTCATCCGCTACTTTTATTTTGTTCTGTTGAGATAGGTTCATGATTTTTGCCGGGCGAGGCATCCGCATGTTGCCCATCAATGACTTCTGCCGTGCCAGCTCGTCCCGTTGCCATTAGAGATTCTTGCTGTGCGCTCCAAATCCACCATGCCTTCCCCATCAACCATGAAGTTCCGCAAAACGTGGAAAACAACATAGCCGCCAACACAATCATCAAGCGATGGGGGGAGGATTTCTTCTCCGGAACATTGGGTTGATCGAGAATCCTGACGCTCGGAGATTCTTCCGCTTCCTCAACTTTAGCAATTTCGTCCTGTTTGCTTAGGAGCAGGTAGATCGCCTCCAACATTGTCGTTCTGCGATAGAGATTCTCATAAGTTTCGCCGAGGAGTGGTAACTGACGGAGGGAGGGATAGATTTCATCGGATGTGGAATCGCTCCCATTCTGTTCATGCTCAGCCCCGCTCATCTTTTCGAGATTGCTCCGCAATTCGCTGACGCGCGCTTGCGCCGCCTGCACGCGGGAGTTATCCGGGCCGTAGGTGGCTTCCAGGCTTTTGAGATTGCCTTCAGCCATAATCAATTCGCTTTGCAGCGTTCCCGTCGCGGCGAGCATAGCCTTGGCCTGATCCTGGATATTCTCGGTCCGATTTTGACTGGAAAACTCGCCTAACGCCTGGCTTGCTTGATTTAGTTCAAGCGTGACTGTCTCAAGTCGATCATCGAGAAAAATACGCTCTCTTCTCGCGCTCGAACTGCTTAGACGAGTAATCAACATATTTAGTTCGTCCACGTAGTCATTGGCGATCTGTCGAGCGCGATTGGGGTCTGTATCCGTGACGGTGATGCTGATAATTCCACTTCTTTTGTCCTGACTGATTCTGCTGCGGCTGTTCAATACTTTGCACGCGTCGGCCAGGTACTTCACTCGGTAAACGTGTAGAAGGTCAAGATGATTAACGATATCTTCCTGCACTGTCCGGCTCTGGAGGACGCCAAGAATAACATCTCCCGTTGTCTGGTTACCGAAGAGAGCGGCCGCAGAGCTCATTTCGGAAACTTCAGCACCTTCAAGGGCCGCAGTAAGCGGCCCTCCGGAAAGCGCCGTTTCGTCCGGCGGCATCAGCGTCGCAGTGGACTCGTATTGATTTGGGAGGACCAGGGCAATAATGATTGCTGCGATCGCACCGCAACCCGCAAGTTTGGCCAGCCACCAGCGCTTAGGCCACACCACCGAAAAGAAATCCAATGAATTTATGCCAAGGCCATCTTGAGCAGGCGGCTCGGTCCGCGGTGAAGTGTTCAACTCTTGTGCGGTTGGCACCTTTTGCTCCTGCAATGAAGTTTGGCGGATAGACCAGCGGCTAAGTTAATGAGATAAAGCTCGACTCGGCCCATCAGACGGTCAATGCCGCGGATCCGAGAGCGCTCCGGTCACCGCGCCCGAAAGGCCCCTCGAAGGCGATGATCTGCGCGGTTTCGATGAGATTGCGCCACAGATTCTGGTGCGCCCGGAATGTCCGCAAGCGGACGTTCCGCCGGCGTTAGAGGTTGCAGGTCTTCCAGATTCACCCCGACCGCGCACCTTTGCACGATCTGCTCCAGGGCGAAAACCCCGCAGACGTGGGTTTGCTGCTGCTCACCACTCAATAATTTTGTCAGGTAGACTATTTCCAGGCCGGTTTCACGGCGCTGTGATTCGTCCTAATTTTTAGTTGTGTCTCGTGTGAACCCTTAAAGCTGCTTCAGGTTCGCTTCAGTTGCCAGGAAAAAGCTAGAACTCACTTCTCGGTCGATTGACATGAGGGCTACGAGTCCCGCGCGCGGGTCCGGGCCCTTGCCCTGTTGATTGAGAATGGCGTTCGTACACCCGTCAAGCAATTGCTTTGCGGCGGGTAATCCGTGCAACTCTGGAGGAGATGCAGAATGCGGTTGTTGAAGTTCTTCCCCCCCATCCTCGTGCTGGCTCTGATCGTTGCTCCTATACCCGCGCTGTCCCAGACCGTTCCGGCATATCAGGCGCATGGTCTGGACCTATCCGTAGGCGCCGGCCCTTCAAGCTGGGACGTGGATTGGGGACATGGGCGCATGTGGGGAGGCACGGCCTGGGCCGACTGGTATCCCGGCTTCGTTCCGCCGAGCGCCCACGGGTTGGGTCTGGAATTCGAGGTTCGCGACATTAATCAGGGCCAAAGCGCGTCACAGGTGAACGTCCGCCAGGATACAGCCGAAGGCGGACCGATATACTCCTGGCGCCGTTTCAACAATTTCCGACCATATGCCAAATTACTGGGCGGCTTTGGCAGCTTCGATTTCTTTCCGAAAAATGTAGCGTATCACCACGACACGCGAGGTCTTTTTGCGGGCGGTGGCGGTATCGAATACCGAGTGTATGGCCCGCTCTGGGCGCGCGCCGATTATGAGTATCAGGTCTGGCAAGTATTGCTTCACAAGAATCCTGATCCGCAGGGATTCACTTTCGGCCTCTCGTATGCCTTTTCGCCCCGCGCGCGCTGACGGCATTCACGTTCATCCGACGTCACGCCCTTGTGTTCATCCGAAATGATGCGACGCTTCACTCGCGTCGCACTTCGGAAGGTTGCAGTCCTTTTATCTCGGCACGAAGATGTCGGAGCAGCCTGCGTTCTCGATGCGAGCGATCAGATGCCTGAGAATAAAACCTGCTGCTGTGAGCGCAGTTCCCTTCTCGCCCAACTCAATCACGAGTGGTGTCGCCCTTCTTCAGCAGCGGCAAGCTGGAGCGCCTCCGTACCTCCCTTGTGGCGAGCTTCCAGTTCTCTCAAGTCCGCCTCAACCATGATGCGGACTAACTCCGTGAAACCCACAGTCGGTTCCCAGCCCAAAACCTTCTTCGCCTTGCTGGGATCTGCGCAGAGGAAGTCCACTTCGGCAGGTCGAAAGTAGCGGGGATCGGTCTCGACGTATTGGCGCCAATCCAAGTCCACGGACGCAAAGGCCAGCTCGACGAATTCACGGACCGTATGGGCCTCTGCAGTCCCGATCACGTAGTCGTCAGGTTGGTCCTGTTGCAGCATCAGCCACATGGCGCGAACGTAATCGGGCGCATACCCCCAATCGCGACGCGCCTCCATATTGCCCAGAAAGAGTTTCGACTGAACTCCGTACTTAATTCGAGCTACAGCACGCGTGATCTTGCGCGTGACAAAAGTTTCGCCGCGACGCGGTGACTCATGGTTGAAGAGGATACCGCTCGATGCGTGAAGTCCATAGCTCTCGCGATAATTCACGGTGATGTCGTGCCCAAAGACCTTGGCGCAGGCGTACGGGCTGCGCGGATGAAAGGCCGTCATCTCGCTCTGAGGCGGGGGGGCGCTGCCGAACATTTCGCTCGATGAGGCTTGATAGAAACGGCATTTCACACCAGTTAGCCGAATGGCCTCGAGCAGGCGCAGTGTTCCGAGTGCCACTACATCCGCGGTGAACTCCGGAACCTCAAAGCTAACTTTCACATGGCTCTGCGCACCGAGGTTATAAATCTCATTAGGCTCAAGGCTGTGAAGCAGAGAAGAAAGCGAGCTGCCGTCGGTAAGATCGGCATAGTGCAGAAAGAAGCGGTTGTCGGTTTCGTGGAAATCGCGGAAGATGTGGTCAACACGTTCGGTATTGAAACTTGACGCGCGCCGCTTAAGGCCATGGACCTCGTACCCTTTGGCAAGAAGGAACTCGGTTAGATATGAACCGTCCTGGCCTGTACAACCGGTAATTAAGGCTTTCTTCGTCATTGTGACCGCATCCTCCGATGCTGTAGAAACTGAATTCGAGCTAGTAGGCTCCCGCGAGAGCAACCGGCAGAGCAACCGCCGCCATGGCTTGCGCTACTGCTGCTACGTTTTGCCAGACTGTTGAGGCGCCCACAATCTTTTCCGGAACAAAAATCGTATCACCAGGCCGCATGCGGAGGTCCATAAAGTTGTTACTTACCCAGTTAGATTCGCGCGGTACCACTGAGCCATCGGCATGGAGTACATAGATTTGCTTCTTGTCACCGTTAGGCGTCGCGCCACCGGCCTTTCGCAGATACCAGTTAAGATCTTTCCCGGGAACATAGCTTATTGCGGCGGGGTTGTACACCTGGCCACCCACCACGACGAAGTTTGGCCGCTTGGGTATGAAAAGAGTGTCTCCCGCACGCATCTCAATATCGTCGGCAGTATTTTGCCACCGGCTCACGTCGGAAGAGATGCTGATGATAAGCCTTCCGCTGGCGGGGTGACTGCGGAGGCTCGCGAGGATCTCCTGTCGCTGCAACTCCACTGACTGCTGGACAGTGGTTGCCATTTGCGCACCGGCCAGTGAAGGTCTGACCTGGGTAGGGGTATCTTCAACCTGCCGAATCATCTGCTGACGCGCCTGCTCGGCCAGGAGTAGAACCTGGGCTCTCAGAAGGACGGCTGCAGGCGGATAGGCGTCCGCTCGAAAGCCTCCGGCGCGCGCTAATACCGAGCTTAGCCGCTCTCCCGTTTGAATCGGGTAACTCCCTGCATGCTCAACTTCGCCGCTTATCGTCACCGACGAACCGATATCCTGCCAGCCCGCAAGCTGCTGAATGCTGACGACGTCTCCCGGGCTGAGCGGCACGTCAGCACTCTTGTCGCCGTCGACCGCCTTTCCTATGGCTATGGTGCTGTGGGTCACCAGTACTCTTTGGCCATTTTGTACAACATAACTTGAAAGGCCCGCCTCATCTAGATAGGCGCTCCGCGTGAACCCTCCGGCCATGCCCACTAATCCGGCCGCTGTCATGCCCTCAGACATCGGATACTTACCAGGGCGAAGGACTTGTCCTGTAATCGAAACCATGGGCGCGTCGATCTCGTAGCGGCCGAATACATGAATCAAATCGAATGGTTCCAGAGGAAATGTATCGTTGCCAATCAACGCGTCGTGCAAATTGAAACTGATGATCTCAGGCCGAAAATCGGGAGGTTGAAGTCGAATCAGTTCGGCGTGGTCAGATGGCTCGGGCATTACGTCCTGGTACGAATGCAACAAATCAGCAATCGTCATCCCATCCTTATACGGATATTTGCCCGGACGGTAGACATGACCTTCGAGATAAATCGCATCCTGGTTGTAGGGCAGAATTTGCGAGATGACGACGTCGTCTCCGCCCTGCACGGGAAAATCTGCCAGCTTCTTTGCAGCCTCCGCCGGGTCGTCAGGCAGTTGCACGCTTGCCATGGTGCGACGCTCCTGGGCAACAATGCGCGCAACATTGATTTGTTTCAAGCTCGCCGTACGGAGCACTCCCCCGGCAAGGTCAATCACTTGATTCAGGGTTTTCTCGCCATTGAGTTCATAGATCGCGGGGCGATGCACCATTCCTTCCACAGTAACTTGCGGACCGAACGGTGGCACCAGGAGGGTATCGCCAGGTAAAAGATGCTCGGCGTCGGAGCGGACGCCTTTCAAAAGAAAATCGTAAAGGTCGATCTCGCGGACTAGATGATCGCCGCGATACTGCTTCAAGATGCGAAGCGATCCGCGACTGGTTGGGCCGCCGGCGGCATAAAGCGCGCTCAAAGGCGTGGATAAAGAACTGACGTCATAGGCGCCAGGCCGCTGCACGTCGCCTACGACGTAGACGCGCACGGTACGAAGCCGTCCCAGAGAGATTTCGACCTGCTCGTTCCTGAATTGCGTGCTGAGGACCTGCTGGATGGCGGTCTGCGCCTGGGCGATCGTCATCCCGTTGATCATGATTGTGCCCGCTTCAGGCAGCTCAATCTGGCCTTGGCGGTCGACCGTCCTGTCCAGCCGGTTTGACTGGCCGCCCCACATATTTACGATCAGCTCATCGCCCGGCCCGAGAACGTAATCGGCGCCTGCTGGAAGGTCCATCGGCAGTTCGTTCGCGTTCCCCGAGCCAACAACAAAAGCGTCGCTGCCGAAGCGTCGCAGCTTGCCTCCGGCGGGTGGAATCTGCGTGTATAGATCGTAAAGCGACGGCAAATTCTTATACGGACTAGGTTCATGAATCTCTTGCGGCTCGCTTTGAGGTCTCTGGGAACGCGGACCTGGCGGCGTCACAAGTGCGCCCCTCGGTTGTCTCGAATTATTCTGGGGCGGCCCTTGAGCACCGGCATTTTGAGGAGACGCTTTGCCGTTGCCGGCCTGGACACAGCTTCGGAGGCAGCTCTCAGAAGCGCTGCTGTCGCCACACGCTTGAATGCACTTTTGTTCTTCAGGGGTGAACCCCGCTCCCTGGGCGCCGGTCTCTGAATTAGCACCATTACCAGCTGAATTGGAATCCTGCGCCTGACTTGCAGTTGGTGTTTCGGCCTCGCTATTGGGACCGCACGCTTCAGGTGTGCCCTCGGCGCCACAAGGTTGACTCGGCCCCTGATCGCTATTACCCCCATCAGTGGGAGTTTGTGCTTCGCCGGAGTCTGCGCTGGATGCACAGGCTACAGGGGTACCGTCGTCGGAGGTGCAGTTCTTCTTCTCCGCACCTTGCTCGCTCTCTCCGGCAGATGGCGGTTGAGCCTCTCCGTTGGGCGCGCATGCTTCAGGAGAGTCCCCATTGGAACTACAGTTCTGTTCCGTCGCCTGTGCGCGTCCGTACTGGACAGCGAGAACGCCGGAGGCCAACATCGCCAACCCGATCGTAAGCACGAGATTGCGGACGCGGGTCCATAGCGACCCAGATTCAGGCATTCTTCGAACGCAAAGCAATACGCTACGCATTTCTTGACCTTTTGGGGCGTGGGTTTGTCGTTTCATGCTTGATGGTGAGAGCTTGCACCCTCATTCTACGAATCCGCTTGGATCCGTCTGATCGAGCCAAATCTATCCTGGGAGATCTCGTTCACTGTGTGCCATCGGCCTTGAACGTTGTGATTTTAGCCTCTAACTGCTCTACCTTCTTCTCCAAACTCTTCATGCCGGCGCGAAATTCGTCGAGATGGCGTCCAAGCTGACCTTCCCAACTTACGTCTTTCACGACTTGGCGTACTGCCTCGCGCGTGAGGTCGGACACGCTGCGTGCGCTCGTTAGCGTGCAAACCTGCCGGAGAGCTACGTACTCTTCTTCGGAAAGGCGGATGCTTACCTTGCGGGAGCGGGGCTTCAGAACTGTCATAGTCAACCTCAGAGCCAGGTTTGAGGTGAAAAAACGATCCGCTTACTCCAGCTTGTCGTTTGAAAAGGGAACGGGAAGAATTCAGAAAACTTCGATTCGCATCACAAGGTGTTGGATTGCGTTTTGAGGAAGGCTTCGCCCCTCCAAGTCCCAGTTCTTCTACGAAACCTTGTTATATGGATACACTTCTAGGGAATGAAGGCGACGCAACAATGCTTAACGTTCCTGAGAACGCCCAATTCCGTTCTTCGCATCGGTCAGAAGTTCAGAATGACCAAGGAATAGCACGGGGAGTACGCGCGGTGCAAGAAAAAATGCAGGACAAGTGGGTGACAAACTTGAGTCCTCAAATTTCCCTAACATTTTCATTTTAAAAATGTTAATCGGATGACCCTCGGCCGCTAGCGCCATCAAATGTCAGACGTTTTGTCCAGGCAAAACCAGCCAAGGGGTGACTGATTGACTCGCTCATCTGACTCCTGAGATCCGCGTGCGCCTGGCCTCATTATATGGAGCCATTACAGCCGGTGAGTGTCCTGTTACAGATATTTCAACCAAGTTTGGGGGAGATGCTGAGTTATCTGTGGATTTTCGCTCCCTTTTTGAGGTAATTCGGGGTTCTCTTGATGGGCAGATTCTGAACCTGGCGGGGTGCGATCGCCACACGATCAGGGAATCGCGCCGACTGGCAAAGTTCCTCGCTGAGCGACAAGCAAACTTTAATGGCAAATTCGTGTGCGCAATCCTGTTCGCACCGTTGCGGCAACTGAATCCCGCACCGCGAAATTCCTGATTGCATGATTGCCTTGAGGCGCTATACTTTTGCTGTTCGACCGACGAGAGTTTTCGCCAAACAGATTTCGATTAGATTCGCCACCCTTCCCCCCTGTGGCACCAAGCTTTGATTGAAACCCTTGCGCCTCGGCAACCGTCGATAAAACGCACGGGAAGCACAGGCGTCGACGCACACCTTTTCACGCGAGACCGGTTGACCAACTTCCAGAATTTGGCAGTTTCTCATTCGGCGTGAATTGCAACTATCAGCCGCGCGTGCCTGGATTGACCTTCGATGAGTGGTCCCGGGGCATGAACGGACCGTGCAGGTTTCTTGAAGGCCGCGGCCAGACGTTCGCGAGTAGACCGGCGGCAATTTGGGGGGAACGCCCTCGCTCGTTCTACGCAACGGGAGCGCTTATGAAGGGGTATATCGCCGCATTCTTCGCTTTGGTCTGGGTCTTCGCCGGACCGGTGGCTGGCGCTCAAACCGAGCGGGCCCTGTTGATCGGGATTAATACCTATCAGCCCGCGGGAACCACCGCAGATCACCCTGCCGGCTGCATCTACGGCCGTTGCGAGCTGGGCACCTTCGAGAATCTTGACGGCTCAGTCAACGATGCACAGGCCATGGCCGATCTGCTCACAAGTCCCAAGTTCGGATTCCCAGCCGCCAACATTGCTTTGCTCACGAACCCGGCGCCGCCTCACTCGAGCCCGGGCGTCATCCTCCTTCCCGCGGACCAGACCACCCACGATGGCATTCTTGCCGCGATGCAGAAATATCTCGTAGACCTTCCGCAAAAAGGCGACACCGTGGTCTTTTACGACGCCAGCCATGGCTCGCTGCGAGTGAACAGCAAAGGAAACAAGCTCACGGTGCTCGTCGGCAATCAATATGTCCATGCGGACAGCACGCTAGTTCCCTCCGATGCTTACAAGGGCGGATACGACGTCCGCGACCGCGAGATGACCCGCATCTTCAACGCTTCTCTCGACAAGGGCATTCACCTTACCGTCATCTTCGACAGTTGCCATTCCGGCGGCATCAGCCGCGGCATCGGCCCGGTTTACCGCGAGCGCGCCCTGGCGTTTGATCCCCGCGACATCAGCGAGGCTCCAGACACCTCGCCCAACGGACTGCCAAGCCCTGGTCCAACCCAGCGCACCGACAATCCCGCGCTGGTTTTTTCCGCCGCGCAACAGGATCAGACGGCCAAGGAAATGCCGGCCGGCACCGAGCCGCACGGAGCTTTCACCGCCGCGCTGCTACAAACTCTGCAGGCGTTGCCTGCAGACACACCTTCCGCCATTGTTTACGAGCGCGTAAAGGCCGTCCTCGAAGGCAGCAATGTGCCCGACCAGGAACCGGAGCTCGACGCCATAGCCGACCGGCGTAATCAACCCCTGTTCGGTGGTGCTGCGGCCAAGTCCGACAAAGTGCGCGCTGCGGCTCTCGCAACCAACGACGACGGATCTGTCTCGCTCGATATCGGCCGAGCCTCGGGCCTTGGCGTTGGCAGCGAATTCACCGCGGCCGCGCCCAATAGCGCGGGACAAACGGTGCAACTTCGCATCACCAGCCTGGATGGCCTGGCGCGATCGTCGTCCGAGATCGTCAGCCCGGCTGGCGCAAACGTGTCTCCCGGCGATCTCTTCGAGCTGAGCAAATGGATTCCGGCAGATAATCCACCATTGCTGGTCTGGCTTTGGCCGTCCAACCTCTCCGAGGACCAGATTGACGCCGCAGCAGCTCAAGTGCAGGCTTCCGGCGCGGCTCTGATCTCGGATCCCGCCGAACAGCAATGGACCCACGTCCTCAGTTGGGACGGAACCAATTGGACTCTCCAACAGGCCGGCTCAGCCACCCCGATCAGCCTGGGAGCGCCTCTCACCGCGGACGCCATCAAGAAGAACCTCCCTGCCGGCGCGAAACTCTGGGTCAACCTTCCGCCCACACAGGAATTGGCCGCCAAGCTCAAGCCCACTGGAAGCGACAGCGCCGTACAGCTGGCAAGCAACATGTCACTCGCACACTACGCCCTCACCGGGGTTCTGACTGCGGATGGTCCCGCCTACGCCTGGTACCACAAGAGCGAGCTGGCTGCCGGCCCGCCTTCGCCGAACGCGCCTCCGCACAGCCCGGGCTGCTCAGCCACTTCGCAGTACCCGGTGCGCACGGACTGGGTTCCCGTCGGCACAGCCTCCGCCATCGACGCCGCCGGCAACAAGCTGAACCACTACTCATCGCTTCTCGCCAAGGTGCATGGCTGGCTCGAACTGGCCAACAGCCCCGCCGACGCGTCCACCGATGAGTTTTATACGCTGGCCCTTTTGCCTTCGAGCGCTACTTCGCCGCTTCCGGCCAATCAAACAACACACCAGGGCGATCAGCTCGTCATGGCTCTGCATTCCGATGACCGCATTGTCGATCATCGCTGGGTGTATGTGCTCGACATCGATTGCCACGGCCAGGGCACCGTGCTTTACCCGCGCGACAACGCCGAAAATCAGTTTCCAAACGACGCCGACAATGGCCGCCAATTTGTCCTGCCCGGCGCGCCCGTTCTGCACATTTCTCCTCCTTTTGGAGTGGATACGCTCATCATGCTCAGCACCGAGCAACCGCTCGCTGACCCATACGCGCTGAATTTTGAAGGCGTCGCCACGCGCGGTTCGCGCGGAGTTTCGTCGCCCCTGGAAAAACTATTGAACCAAACCAGCGGTGGAACCCGCGGATTCTCAGGGGAAGTACCAACGAATTGGGGCATTGGGCTTATGACCGTTCACAGTGCTCCCAGTGCTGCGTCAAAGTAAGCTTCAATTGCGAGCTTCGTGCGTCACGGGTTGATTTCATGAACCAGGTTGGGGAGGAAGTCGAAGACCGAGAGGCGACGACAGCAAAAAGGGCAGACGGCAACACGCGTCTGCGGGTATGCTGATTGTGCAATGCGATGCTGGTTCGGGGCCGGCGCCGCAGTAAAAACGGTAAATCGACGGGGGTCAAGATGAGCCGTTCGGCAAAAGTCGTTCTGCTATTTTTGTCAAGCATCGGGCTGCTGGTAGCGGTTCCATCCAGCGCGCAAGGTTTTGGGGCGGCCAAGGAAAAAGTCACGCTTCAACGTAAGCTTCCCGCATTGGTTCATATGCCGGGAGACACGATCAAGGTCACCGTCACTTCATCCGAAGAAGACGGAACCCTGCCTTACGACTTTCAGGCACTCCTTGAAACCGAGCTACTGAAAGACGATCCCAACCTCCGCGACGACGACAACCCGTCTACGCAGATCATCTGCCAGATCACCGAGTACTCGCACCCTGACCCGGTGTACACCAACAAGTTGGGATCGGGACAAGCTCTTGGCGCGTCGAACTCTCCGCTCTCGACGCTCTCGAGGACCGCTTCGAAGATCGGAGCTACTCAGCGCATCACAGGAAAACTCGACGTCTCCTTTCAGGCTAAGGACGCGACCGGGCGAATGCTGATTTCGGACAATATTGATTCGACGTATGATCGCGAGTTCGACAGCGCAGGGAATTCCACTTCTCATGGCGTGTTTGGCCAGGTGAGCGGAACCTTTGGGCACGTAAAGGGCGGAGCCAAGAGTGAAGATGGCCCTCCCACGCCATCAGAGCTGCGTTCGCGGCTGATCATTGACGCGGTGCAGCAGATTGCGGAACATCTCGTCGATAGCAACGAAAGCGTGGACGTCTTTTTGGCACGCAAAGATGGCCCGCTCGAAGAAGGCGACAAAGACGCCATGACCGGACTCTGGGAGCGCGCCCTTGAGACCTATGAGACTGCGACGCCATTCCCCAAACCGGACGAGGATGCATACCGGCTCTATGACATCGGCGTGGCCTACGAGGCGCTGGCTTATCAGGCTGAGGATCAGAAGGCGGCCATGAAGTACCTGGACCAGGCCGCCATCAACTATGGCAAGGCGATCGATGCCAAGCCTGACGAGAAATACTTCCTCGATCCGCAGAAGCGCATCGAAACAGCGATCGCTCATTACAAGGAACTGGATCAGGAAAAGGAAGCGGCAGCCCGCGCCAAGGCCGAGACCGCATCGGGCAATTCCCCCGCGGATGCAGGCAAGGGTCTCACCAACGCCCAGGTCATCACCATGGTCAAGTCCGGGATTGACGAATCCACCGTCCTGCAAGCCATCCGGGGAGCCACCGCCGTCAGCTTCGATCTCACTCCCGCGGGCCAGAAAGCGCTCACGGCCGGCGGAGTGAGCCCTCGCGAGCTGGCCGAGATGAAGACGCAAGCGGCGAAGAAGCCGGCCGCCGTCGTGCACAAAGGCCTCTCGAACATGCAGATCATCACCATGGTTAAGTCAGGGATGGATGAGCAAACGATTATCCAGGCCATCAACGGAGCCAATGCCATTGATTTCGACCTCAGCCCGGACGGCCAGCAGAATCTGACCAGCAACGGTGTCAGCGCGCACGTCGTTGACGCAATGAAGGCTCGATCGTTGAGGAAGCCGGCAGGCACCGCCAAGCACGTGGCTGAAAAATGATCTCGCGCACCCGATTCAGACTCGCCGTGCTTTCGTTGCTCGCCGCAACGCTGATGGTTTGTCCCCATGCGCGCGCCCAGGGAGTTCGCTGCGGCGCCGGGCAGGACCTTATCGTCCAGGCGCTCGAGCGCATTACGCCGCAAAGCGGCGACGATGCCTTTGAAGATGCACTGCAGCTGCTCAAGTCTGCTCTCGCCGAATGTCCGGAGCTGGGCGACGCCTGGTACTACCGCGGTCTGGTCGAAAAGCGTCTGGGCCACGCGGCCCTCGCCAACTATGCCATGGACAAGGCTCGCTTCAACGGCTCCGAGGCGCTCGATCAGGGTCTGGATCCGCTCGTCCTTTCCACGCCTGCCTCGCGCGGCTTCGAGGCCGAGGGCGCCACAACTCCGGTACCCGCCGCTCCGCCAGTCAAGCCCGGCCCAGTGCAGCAGAAGTGGGCGCTGGTCGTCGGCATCGGTCATTTCACTGACAAGCAGATTCCTCAGCTCAATTACACGGGCGCCGACGCTACAGCCTTCGCCACCGAGCTCAAGGATCCCTCGATCGGCGGCTTTCCCGCGGACAACGTTCAGGTCCTGACCGACGATCAGGCCACCACCAAGAACATCAAAGAAAAACTGAATTGGATCGCGCGTCAAGCGCAACCCAATGATCTGGTCGTGATTTACGTGGCGACGCACGGCACGCCGCGAACCACCGACTCCGCAGGCGGCGCCAACTACCTCATCACCTACGACACCGAAGCCTACTCCGGCGGCAGCCTTGACGAGGACTCGCTCTACGCCACCGCGTATCCAATGGTTGAGCTGGCCAATGCCGTCTCCACGCGCATGAAAGCACTTCGTACCGCGGTCTTTCTTGATACGTGCTATAGCGGCGGCGCTGCAACCGCCAGCGGATCACAGTCGTCGGCCCTCGCCAACACCGCGCCCTCAGGCAGCATGCTCACGCACATGACCGACGGAACGGGCCGCATTGTGATGGCCGCCAGTGAGGTCAACGAAGAATCACTTGAAAGCAGCCAGCTCCACCACGGCTATTTCACGTATTTCCTGCTCCAAGCTCTCAAGAATGGCAAAGGAGCGACGCCCTTGAGCCAGGTTTATGCATCGGTGGCGCAGCAGGTTTCGCAAAGCGTTTCCTCGCAGGGCATGCACCAGCACCCCGTCATGAATCGCAGTTCCAGCGACGCGGACTTCGCACTCCGCTCTGCCCCCGCAGCGACCGCGAGCGCTCGGCCCTGAGACAATTTGCAGTCAGGCGCACGAAAGGGACAACCTGCTTCGCATGCGTGACATCTGCGCTTCTGGAATTCTTGGCCTCGCGCTCCTGAGCGGAGTCGCGCGCGCCCAGCCTGTCGCGTTGGCGAACCAGATCGCACAACATGAGCAGACCCTGGCTCAGGCGCGCTCCAGCAAGAACATTCGCCAGCAGGTTTCCGAATTCAACATTCTCGGTGCTCTCTACTACAGCTCAGGCCAACTGGAAAAAGCCCTCGAGTACCTGAATCAGGCATTGCCCATCGAACAAAAGTATTCGAGTCTGCTCGGCCAGGCCACAACCCTGAACACCATGGGCCGCGTCTACACCGATCTCGGCCAGGAAGACAAGGCTCTGGACTTGCTCAATCAGGCGCTGCCGTTCTGGCGCGCGCTTCCGTCGCGGGCTGGCGAAGCCGAGACACTCAATAACATCGGCAAAGTCTACAACAACCTCGGACGACACGAAGTAGCGCTTAAATACCTCAACCAATCGATTAACATCTGGCACGAAGTCAATGTTTCGAATGGCAATTCTTCCGCCGACAACGTTCCGTCCGCTCCTGCAACAGCCATGCCCGCTTCAAACTTCACCGCAACTGCCAGCATTCATGGCGAAGCCAGCACCCTCGACAACCTGGGCCGAGCCTGGTCCGATATGGGCGACGGCAAGCAGGCACTCGACAATTTCAATCAGGCGCTCGCAATCTTCCGCAACCTGGGCGAACGCAATGGCGAGGCACTGGTGCTCAACGACACGGGCCCCGCTTTCGCTGCTCTTGGCCAGAAACAAAAAGCTCTCGACGCCTACAAGCAGGCGATTGCGCTTTGGCGCGAAGTCGGAAACCGTCAGGGCGAAGCGCTCACTCTCAACAACATCGGCCGGCTCTACAACGATCTGGGCGAGCATCAGACGGCGCTCGACTACTACAACCAGGCTTTGCCCATGTGGCGCGAGGTGGGCAACCGCAGCGGCGAGGCGCTTGCGCTCAGCGATATGGGTCGCGCCTATGCCGATCTTGGTCAACCCGCCAAAGCCGTCGATTTTCAAACCCAGGCGCTGCCCATTTACAGGCAGACCGGCAGTCGCCGCGGCGAGGCCATGGTCCTTAACAACCTGGGCCGCGATCACTCCGACCTTGGCGACGCGCAGCAGGCATACGACTTCGAGCTTCAAGCGCTCGCCATCTGGCGCGAAGTGAAGGATCAGCGCGACGAAGCGCAGGATCTGATGACGATTGCGTGGGCCTATTCCGCATTGAAGCAACCGGAACTGTCCCTCGCCAGTGCGCTGGCGGCGTTAGGCCTGGCCAAAGGCACCGCCGATCCACAGATCGAAGGCAACATCGAGAACTCCATCATGATCGGCTTCCGCAAGCAGAATCGGCCTGAGGAAGCCATCTTTTTCGGTCTCCTCGCGGTCAACGATTACGAGCAGATTCGCAAAAACATTCTGGGCATGGATAAAGAGATTCAGGCGGGCTTTGCGCAATCGCGCTCCGGCGCCTATCGCATGCTGGCCGAGCTGCTCGTCGAAACCGGCCGCGTCGGCCAGGCGGAACAGATTCTCGATCTCCTCAAGGAACAGGAACTCCAGGACGTCGTTACGACCGCCGTGCCTGGCTCCTCCGCGGGGAACGAGCCACTCAAGCTTTCTCTCGCCCAGCAGGACGCTGAAGACGCGTTGCCCGACCTCGAGAAGAAAGCCCGCGTGATTGAGGAAACGAGTCTCGCCTACGCCCAGATCCAGGCCAAGCCGTCGCGCACACCAGACGATGACGCCCAGCTTAAGTCGCTCAGCGCAATGATGCAGCAGCAAGGTTCCGACATTCAATCTGTTCTCGCCAGCAAAATCTTTCCCGAGCTCGATGCGCAATCCGTGCCCGGTCACACTTCAGCGGACAACACAAAAAGCCTTCTACAGGAATCGCTTTCCAAACTCGGCCCGAGAGTGATCGGCATTCGCCTGTTGCTTGGCGAAAATCACGCGTACGCCATCGTCATCACTGCCAATGCGCGTAAAGTGGTGGTTCTGCCTGCCTCCTCCGCCGACATCCGCACCAAGGCACTTGAAGCGCTCAAAGCTGTGGGCTCGCCCTCGTCCGATCCTCGTGCGCAATTGAATGAGCTTTACTCCATGGTGGTCGCGCCCATCGAAGTCCAGCTCAAGCCGCTGGAAGCCGCTCCCACTCCGAAAGGTAGCCCAAAAGGCGCCGTTTCCACTCTGCTCTGGTCGCTCGACGATGCTTTGCGCTACGTCCCCATGGGCGCGCTTTACGACGGCAAACAATATTTGGTCGAGCGTTTCCATAATGTGCTGTTCACGCCGGAGAGCTACGGCCACATCACCGATTCACCGCTTCAGAGCGGAGCCCCGCCCAGCGCACTCGCCATGGGATTGTCGAAGAGCTACAACGGCCTCCCTGCCCTTCCCGGCGTTATCCCGGAGCTCGACTCCATCGTCCACGATCCCTCCGATCCGGCTTCACACGGGCCCATGCAAGGCAAGCTGTTGCCCGACGAGCAGTTCACACTGGCGAATCTCAAATCGGATCTCGGCGCCGGTGCCGGCTTCTCGGTCGTCCATATTGCCAGCCACTTTGTCCTCATTGCCGGCAGCGGCGATGAGCCGTTCCTCATGATGGGCGGCGACAACGCCGGCGACCCCAGCGGCTTTGAATGGAATCTCTCAGCGATGGAGAATTCCGACGTCGCGTTTCATGGCACGCGCCTGCTCACCCTCTCGGCCTGCAGCACCGCCAAGGATTACAAATCACGCAATGGTCTCGAGATGGATTCGCTCGGCATGATTGCTCAGCAGAAGGACGCCGAAGCTGTCCTCGCCACGCTCTGGGACGTGAACGACCTGAGCACGAGCCACATCATGAGCGAATTCTACGCTCGTTGGGTCAGGAATCCAGCGGATGGGAAAGCTGAAGCGCTTCGCCAAGCTCAGCTAGCCTTTATCCATGGCGGAGGAGCGGTTCCCGGCGGCGGCACGGGCCGCGGCTTTGAAACCGAAGATCAATCGTCCGCACCTAGCAGCCTCGGCTACGCGCATCCTTATTACTGGGCGCCCTTCGTTCTCATCGGCAACTATCAATAGCGGCTCGCATTCCCTCCGCGAGATTTCGCTGCGGACTACGCAAGCAGCCGCTTCGCCACCTTCACATACATTTCGACGGACTCCAGCAATTCCTTCTTCGCCAGCTTCTCAAAGGGCGTGTGCGCAACATGAATGCTGCCTGGACCCAGCAACAGCGGTTCGCCCCAGTTGCTCAGCTGCGGAATGTCCGTTGTAAACTTCGCCACCATCGTCGGCAAACCCTCCGGCGCGCGCAGCCGCACAAACGGAATCTCCAGCGTGAAGTCCACCTCCGCAAGTCCCTTCGCGGCTTCCAGCAGCGCAGCCTTCACCGGGGCCGAATCGCCCACCAGCCGCACCAGCACCTGCGCTTCGGCCTTGTCCGCGATCACATTCGGCGCGTGGCCTCCGTGGATTTGCCCAATGTTCAACGTGCTTGGCCCCACGTCTTCTGTCACCGGCAACTCCAGCTTGAGCAGCTTCGCCATCACCTGAACCAGCTTGTGCACCGCGCTCTCGCCCAGCTCGGGATACGCTGAGTGCGCCATCTTGCCGGTTGCGCGAAAAACTACGCGCAGCGCTCCTTTCGAAGCCAGCGCCACGCGATTATCGGTCGGCTCGCCGTTGATCAAGAACCGGCTTCCCTTCGGCTTCAGGTTCGCCGTCTTCGCCCCGGCCGAGTCGCGCTCTTCGCCGGAGACGAACAACAATCCGATTCGGAGGCCCGCGGCGCGAAGCACCTCTGCCGCAGCCGCCTGCGCAGCAATAATTCCCTTCGCGTCCGAAACTCCGCGGCCGTGCATGAATTCAGCGTCTTCGCTGTACGGGATATACGGCGGCACCGTGTCCATGTGCGTTGAAAAAACCAGATCCGGCGTCTCCCCGGCTTTGCCTGCGTACACGTTCCAGCGCGGCTCAGCCGCCGCGCCGTCCTCCGGCTGCGCCACAGCGGTCTTCTCGACCTCCCAACCGCGCCCCGCAAGAAAACTCCCGAGAAAATCGCCCACCGCGCCCTCGTGGTAGGTTGTCGATTCGATCTCGCATAACTGGCGCGTCAGCCCAATCGGGTCAAAAGGAAGCATTTTCAATAAATCGTTCATGATGCTGCCAGAATACCGCACACCGGCTTCATCAATGCCGTCGCTGCAAAGCGGGCACGCACGCGACCCAACATCAAGACGGGTTCCATGTGTGCAGTATTACGTCGAAGGTCGTTTATGGGGCCGGCTCTGGAAGACGGCGCCTTCTACCACCCGTTTCGGCGTAAAATCAATAGTGAAATGATTTCCGCTATCTTATCCAGCCGTTTTGAAACACATTTCGTCGGCATGGTACTTGAATACAGGGGGTTGATGTCATGACCCCTGTAAGCGACGCAGCCCTTGAGGCATTGCACTCCACGGCCACCGGCATCTTCACCGGTGCGCTCAAGGCAAGCGATATTGCTTCCGCCTTCGATCGCCGCCTGCGCTTCGAGGGAAACAGGCTGAATCGCCTGATGCCTGACGGCAGCGGCCCCGCCTCCATCGATCTTTCCGCATACAAGCGTGTTTATGTCATCGCCATCGGCAAGGCTGCCGGCCCCATGCTTCAGATCCTGCTGGAGCGGATGAAGCGCCGCAAAGGCCTGCGCGGCATCTGTTGTACCAACCAGCCGCCCACCGCACGCAACTGGCGATTCCGCTATTTTGAAGGCGGCCATCCCGTGCCCAACGAGGATTCCTTTGCCGCGGCTCGCGCTGCTCTCACCCTTCTCCGCAAAGCTCGCAAAGACACGCTCATCTTCTTCCTCATCTCCGGCGGCGGCTCGGCCATTTTCGATCTTCCGCTCGACCCACATATCACCCTCGAAGATACTGCAGATTTCCACCAGCTGCTTCTTGCTTCAGGCGCGCCCATCAACGAAGTCAACACGCTCCGCAAGCACTTTTCCGCCGTCAAGGGTGGACGCCTTGCCATGGCCGCGCCGGAAGCGCTCAAGGTTAGCCTGCTGCTGCCGGACGTGCCGCTGCGCTCGCTCGATGCGCTGTCTTCGGGACCCAGCACACCTGACCACTCGACTGTCGCAGAAGTCCGCGAGCTCCTTGGCAAATACGAACTGGCGCCCAAACTTCCCGCGGCGATTCGCACTTTCTTTGAGCGCGAGGATCTGCCAGAATCGCCTGGCAACAAGGGCTGGCGCCAGTCTTTGCTGCCCAAGCTCCCATGGAGTGACGCGGCTCGGCCCCGGCGCATGACTTCGGCGGCCAGCATGAGCGGCGAAGATCCGGCCTTCCGCGACTCAGTCTTCGAAATCCTGCTCTCCAGTCACGATCTGGTTGAGAGCGCGCGCACGCTTGCGCGGGATGCAGGCTACCAAGTTGTGGTCGACAATAGTTGCGACGATTGGGACTACGCTGAAGCGGCCCGCTATCTTCTGGAGCGCTTTCACACGTTCCGGGCCAAACACAGCCGTTTCTGCCTGATCTCCGTGGGCGAAGTCACTGTCACTCTCACGCGAACACCGGGCGCGGGGGGGCGCAATCAGCAGTTGGCCCTGGCCTGCGCTCTTGAGCTCGCCAAGCATCCCGGCGAGCGTCTCGCGGTTTTCAGCGCGGGTTCTGATGGCATCGACGGCAACACGAAATCCGCCGGCGCCATCGCCGATCCCACCACCGTGGCTCGCGCCCGCGCATTCGGCTTTGATCCCGAGCAATCCCTTGCCGAGTTCAATGCCTGCCCGCTTTTCACTGCCATTGGCGACTCCGTCGCCACTGGACCCACAGGCCATAACCTGCGCGACCTCCGCCTCCTGATCTCCGAATCCGCCTGACTTCACCCGCTGTGCCTGCGAGGAATACCCGGTGGAAAATCGAATTATTTTCCCTTTTGCAGTCCGCCTTGCTGCATTAGGATTGGTTCGTGCCTCGCAAACCAAAGCGCAAGACCGCCGGTAAACTCCCTGACATTCGTGCTGTCGCAGCCGTAGCCAAGGTCTCCATCGCCACAGTCTCTCGAACCATGAATGGCTCCCCGCTGGTCAGTGAGCGTCTCGCCAAACGTGTATGGCAGGCAATCAAGCAGCTCAACTATCTCCCCAACACCCATGCCCGCACCCTCGTCTCCGGCCGCAGCCGCATTCTTGGCATCATCGTCGAGAACATTTCCAATCCATTCTTCCCCGAGCTGATCCAGAGCTTTGAAGAGGTGGCCGTCTCTCACGGCTATGAAATTCTCGTCAGTTCCACCAATAGCGACGCTGCCATTCTGGCCTCATGCGCTCGCCGCATGTTGGAGCGCAAGGTCGACGGCGTCGCCGTGATGACCTTCGGCGAGGAAGAGCCCGTGCTCGATCAGCTTACGCACCGGGGCGTGCCCATCGTACTCGCTGAATTCAAAGTGGACGACCCGAAGGCCAGCACGATCCTCCTCGATTACTCGACAGGAATTCATCAGGCCATTCGTCATCTGGTCGATCTCGGTCACAAAGCCATCGCATTTCTTGCTGGCCCCCACAGCCTTCACTCCGCCATTACACGCGAGAACGATTTCCGCGCCGCCATGCTGTCCGCAGGTTTGCAGCTTCAAAAAAAGTGGGTCATCGAGTGCGATCACACTCTCAAGGGCGGTGTCGCGGGCTTCGAGCAGTTGAGCAAACTCGACGCGCGCCCTTCCGCCGTCGTCTGCTCGAACGACATGACAGCCATCGGAGTTCTGCGTGCCGCCTACATGCAGGGCCTCCGCGTGCCCCATGATCTATCCGTCATCGGCCTCGACGATATCGCCTTTGCTGAGTACACTCTGCCACCGCTTACCACCATCCGCCTCTCGCGCTCCGATCTCGCCCGCGCTGCTTTCGACGCTCTTCATGCCCAGCTCGAAGACGCCGGCAACGCGCGGTTGCAGCGTGAGTTCCTCGTCTCAACGAGTCTTGTCATCCGCGATTCCACCGCTGCACCGCCCGCAGCATAAAGCCGAATCGCTGCTCTCAACGTCCAAGATTGCATCGAATAGCTTGAGGGCTGCAATCCTGCACCACTCAGCACGATATGCTGTCCAGAGAGAATGACGGACCCCGCGTCCCAGAGGCCATGCAATGACGACTGCTTATCTCAATCGCATCGCCACCGCGGTGCCCCCGTACGACATGCACGGTCCCTTCATCCCCTTCGCTGAAAGCCTTCTGCCAGAAGGCACGCGTCGCAATCTCTATCGCCGCATGGTACGCCTCGCTGCCATTGAGCACCGCTACTCGTTCCTCAAGCCCATCGTTACCGACGATGGCACGCTGCAGGATGCTGACGCGCTTTTCGTGCGTGGCAGCTTTCCCTCCACAGCTCGGCGCATGGAGGCCTTTCGGCAATTCGCCCCGAAGCTCGCGCGTTGCGCCCTTCTGAAGCTCGCCCTCTCCGATTCGGAGCGCCAGGGCATCACCCACGTCATCGTCACCTGCTGCACCGGACTCTATGCGCCCGGCCTCGACTACGAAGTCATCGAGTTGCTTCAACTCAATCCTTCCGTCGAGCGCACATTCATCGGCTTTATGGGCTGCTACGCGGCAATCAACGCGCTCAAGGCTGCCCGCCACATCGTGCGCTCCGAGCCTGAGTCAAAAGTCCTGCTCCTTTCGCTTGAACTCTGCTCCCTTCACATGCAGGAGACCGAGGATTTGGAGCAACTGCTTGCCTTCACGGTCTTTGCCGATGGCTGCGCTGCCTATCTCGTTACCGCGGAACCCTCCGGTCTCGCGCTCGACAGTTTTCTCGCCGTCAATCTCGCCGGCACCGATCACCTCATCACCTGGCGGATCGGCGAGCAGGGTTTCGACATGCATCTTTCCGGTCAGGTCCCCGGCCAGTTAAAGCAAGGCCTCGCGCAAGCGGGCACGCGAATCACCCAGGGCCGCGAATTCTCTTCGATTGATCTCTGGGCCGTTCATCCCGGCGGCCGCACCATTCTCGATGCGACGGAGCAAGGGCTCGCACTCCCCGCCGAAGCTCTCACCGACTCGCGCAACATCCTCCTCAACTACGGCAACATGTCCTCAGCGTCCGTCATGTTCGTGCTGCGGAGATTGATGGAGCGGGCCCGCCCCGGACAACTCGGATGCGCCATGTCCTTTGGCCCGGGAGTCACTGCCGAAACCATGATGTTCCATGCCGTCTGACACGATCGACTTCAACCGTCGCGCCGAGCTCACGGAACTGATGGATGAGCCCTGTTCGCGCGCCGAACTCCGTGCCTGTCTCCGGGATCTCTCCCGCCTCAACGGCTGGTTTCTTGCCTACCGCCCGATCCTCAATTGGCTCCGCACCGTCACGCCGTCGGGATCTGTTCAGCCGCTCCACATTCTCGACGTCGCTTGCGGATACGGCGACGGCCTCCGCCGCATCGAGCGCTGGGCGCGCAAGAATGCAGTCGCCGTCGAACTCACCGGACTCGATCTCAACCCAGATGCCGTCGCCATCGCCGCCGAAGCCACGCCGTCGACAAGCGCCATTCGATGGGTCGCTGCCGATGTTTTCGCGTGGCAGCCTGACGAGCCGGTTGACCTCATCGTCAGTTCCCTCTTTACACACCATCTCAGCGACCCCGACTTGGTTCGCTTTGTGCAATGGATGGAATCGAAAGCGCAGCTTGGCTGGTTCATTAACGATCTTTCCCGCGCCGTGGTTCCCTATCATTTACTGCGCATCTTTACGAAACTTGCGGGACTTCATCGCTTCGTCCAGCACGACGGCCCCGTCTCCATCGCGCGATCATTCGTCCCTGACGATTGGCGTCGAATTTGCGCAGCGGCCGGCCTCAATCAAAGTGAAATCTCCGTTCAGCCAGTCTTTCCCGCGCGTCTCTGCGTCAGTCGGAGAAAAACACTTTGAACCCCGCGACGCGCAGCGCTCGGACACGCATCGTCGATCACCTCGTCATCGGAGGCGGTCCCGCAGGCGCCATGACCACTATCCGCCTTGCCTCTGCTGGCCACAACGCCCTGCTCCTCGAAAAGGAATCCGGCCCTCATCACAAGGTCTGCGGCGAGTTCCTGAGCCGCGAGGCAGTCGAATATCTGCGCCAGATTGGCATAGACCCACTCGATCTCGGCGCCGTACCCATCCAGAATCTTCGTCTTTCCGCCGCAGGCAAAACGATCACCGCAGGTCTTCCCTTTCATGCGCTCTCGCTCTCTCGCCGCGTTTTGGACGCGGCCCTGCTCGCGCGCGCCGAAGAGAATGGCTGTCAAATCGTGCGCGGCACGGCGGTCGAATCGCTCATTCCCGAGGGGAACGATTGGATCGCTTCGCTCAATAGCGGCGACTGCCTCCGCGCCTCCAATGTTTTCCTTGCCACCGGCAAGCACGACCTCCGCGGCTTCCACCGCTCACCTGCCAAACAGTCCGATCTCGTCGGCTTCAAAATGCTTTGGCAATTGGCCCCCGCGCAACTCCGTTCGCTGCGCGAATGCATGGATCTCTATCTCTTCTCGGGCGGCTACGGCGGCCTGTCGTTGATCGAGAACAATGTCGCCAACCTTTGCCTCGTCGTCCGCCGATCCAAGCTGCGTTCTACTGGCGGATGGCCGCAGCTCCTCGATTTCATCCTGCGCGACAGTCGCCACCTCAGTGAGCTTCTCGACGGCGCCTCACCACTCTGGTCGCGCCCCCTCGCCATCTCGCCCATCCCTTATGGATATCAAGTCAGTGAATCCGGAGGCCTCTGGAGCGTCGGAGATCAGGCCGCCGTCATTCCTTCCTTCACAGGCGACGGCATCTCCATCGCGCTGCACTCCGCCTCTCTCGCTGCGCAGATGTTTCTTTCCGGCTCAAGCGCTGCCGATTACAACCGCGCGCTTCGCGCCCAGCTGACCCGCGCAATGACCCTCGCAACCGGGCTCTCGCGCGGCGCCGTCACCAGCGTTGGCCGCACCGCTGCGCTCGCCGCGCTTTCGCTGGCCCCCAACGCCATGCGCTGGGTCGCTGCATCCACGCGCATCCCGCAATCGTCTCTTATTTCAGGTGAGTGTCTGCTTAGCGCAGTCAAATCGGGCGCCCGCCTTGCTACATAACGCGCCCATTCCGGTTCTACTGCGTGGTCATCGCGCTCTCGGTCTCGAGCTCGCCCGCCGTGCGCCAAGCCGTGATCTCCGCGTGCGTCTGGTCTGCTGCCACGCGCCGGTCGGAATAAATCTTCGGCCTGCCAAAGTGCAGTTGCGCCGCGAACCCCGTCACGCCCAGTACCTTCCACAAATGCGTTGCGAATTCCTCATCGCCGTACCAGCATAGCTCTCGTTCTTCTAAGCCGCCTTGAATCGAGTAACGGATCGCCGCAGCTGTAAGCGGCGAGCCAACGAAGGTTGCGGGATCGATCAGACGCGAATGGAATCTCAGCACCCGAGCTCCGTCCGTGCTCGTGCCTTCCGGGAACAGCAGCACCGGAACCGGCAGCTTGAGCCGCTCCGTCATTTGCTCCGCAACGGTCATCGCGCTCGCCAAACTCGACCGATCGAGAAAAATCGTCCCGCCTGACCGCGCTGCCCTGCCGAAAAACGGCCAGCTGCCGATCTCCATTTTTGCCACAAAAAAACAAGGCATCGTTGCGCTGATGATGATGATGTCGAGATAGCTGAGGTGATTCGACACAACCAGCCCGCAACTCGGCGTCTGGCCTTCTACCTGAGTTTCGATGTCGAGTACTTTCAGAATCGCCCGCGCCGATCCCTGCAGCCACAGGGCGCGCCGTTCCATCGTCATGGGCCCGTGTAAACGATCGAGCCAGTAACGAACAATGCACATTGCAAGAGCGAAGGCCAGCGCCACAGCGCGCCGGATACGGCGCATCGTCAAGTCGTCAACGGCGCCAGAAAACGGTGGCGAGCTGCCGGCGAAAGCAGATTCAAATCCAGGAGCGTCAGAAAATCGATGGTGCGGAACTCGCGGTCCCATGCCGGCGGCGCGGCAATGCGCGCGCCAATTGCAAGATAGGTTTTCAGCAATTTGGGAATCTTCACCGGTGTATGAGCTGGCGCGAGAGCGGAATCATCTGAATGCGATCGATCGACCTCGCAGGGCGACGGCTGTGCGTCTGCGTTCTGCCGGGCGAAATCGCAGCTTCCTGGGGGGCACGCGTACGCTGCGGTCGGCCTCGTCTCAAACTCCGCTGGAACCCTGAAGTTCTCGAGCTGGCGATACATCTGCCAACCCTCCGCCGGGTCATTGGAATTCAAAGAAGAGCAACCGAGCAAATAACGAAGCCCCATGTCGGTAGCATACTGCGCAATCCCGCGCCACAACAACATCAGCACCTCGGGCGTACGATGCTCGCGGTCGATCGATGCGCGTCCCAACTCCAGAATCCCCGGCCGCAGCGGCTCATACGGGCCCAGGCTGAACTCCTGCTCCGAGTAATAGCCCAAATTTCGCTTGGCCGTCTGACCGGACTGCATCCGGTACGTTCCCACAATGCGTCGGCTGGTTTTGTCTTCAACCAGCAAGTGCTCGCAGATCGCGTCGTACCGATCCATGTCCAGCCCGGTCTCGTAAGAGCTATCCAGCCCTTCGCCAAGTTCGATATTGAATACTCTGAAGCGCAGCCGACACGCTGCTTCGCGATCTTCCTGCGTCTCTGCCAGTCGCAAACGGTAGCGCCCAACATCGACACGAATCCGCGAGGTGTGCGCAGACCTGGTTTGTATTTCGAATCCCGCAGGCAGCGCAATCTCCACCAACGAGCTGGATTCTGATACCAGCTTTAGAGGGACCTTTGACCGAGTTTGTGGAATCACGCGGCCAGTATGGCGCCGGGACTGTAACAGCACCATCAATCTGCCGCGAAAACAGTGCAAATATTCAGATCAAAACTCGGGGTTCCGTAGATGACTTGGCCGACCCGTCGCAAATTGGGTCAGGAACTTGCGCCACTTTCCAAATCAAAAAAGCCGGAGCGGACCTGCTATTTTCACAGTCCCGCTCCGGCCGCAGTGTTCCGTGGATCTTTGTGCCCGCTCGGCTAGCGCCCTCTTCCGCCCCTGAAGGACATTCCTCCGCGCGCCGCCATCATCGGTCCTCGCGCCGCATATCCTCCGCCAACATATCCGCGCGCGGTGTATCCATACCCGTACGATCGTACTGCGGGCGCATAAGCCCGCGGCGCATATCCATAGCCGCCTGCATACGGCCTCGGCCCGTACGCATACGCTCCAATCCGCGGCCCGATTGTGACTCCAACATAAGGCATGACACTCGGGTAGTAAGGCGCGTACGCCGGCGCATAGGGCACAGGCGCGGGATACGCCACCGGCGGTGCATACGCCATTGCCGGCGGTGCAGGCTGCTCATCGGGCGCGGGCTGCTCAGGAACATACGATTGCTGTGGTCCCTCATCGGGCGCCTGCGTGGGCGGGGCCGGCTGCGGAGCATAGGACTGCGGTCCGCGCTGGTACAGTCCATACGGATCGCGCTGCGGTTCCGGCACCACCGGAACCTGAATATCGTCCATCACGCGCAGAGTCAGCGCCGTCTCCGACTTCAGCGTCGGTCTGGGGCCGCGCCGTGGCAGGTTGATCAGATCGATCGGCCACAGAACCGGAATCATCCACAGAACCGTGTCGCGGACGGCGTGGCCCTTGCCCAGAATCCGCCCCTGCGCATCGATCTTGTATCCCGGCACGTCCACAACCTTGGCGCTGATCGGAATGACCTGATCGCCCACGTACAGCCGATCAAAATCCAGTTCCATCCATCCCTTGCCGACAAAGTGGCCCGGATCCTTGTATTCGGCAAATTCTCCGCCGAGGTAGCTGTTATACGGCAGCATAAAATCGCCGCGGTGAAACTGCACCTTGCACAGGATCGGATCGCCAACAGCGGTTGTCTTCGAGGAGATCTTTCCGTCGCCGGTGGTGCAGGAAACCAGTGCACCCGCGGGGATCAGCCGTGAACCGGCATCCGCAAACAGCGATGGCGTCATCAGAAGTGAGACCACAACGAATATTGCACGCTTCATACACTGCCCTCCAAGGCAAAGATTTCCGGTGCACCTCGCGAGATACGCTCCCGCAGGCGTGAATTGACGGCTGAACCCCAATTACTGACACGAACCCATACGGGATTCAAAAGTTTCGCAAGTTTTTAAAATTGTTTTCCGAGAGGAAGGCCAAAAGGGATTCTGAATCGTCTAACTCCGCTCAAATCACGAATACTCTGCCGGGGACGCGATTCATCGTCCCGGCTCGCCGCGTGGCTCCCATGCAAGTGAAGATCGACTACGCACCCGACTCGTAATTTAAGTTCGGACCGAGCCAGCGTTCGACTTCAGCCACAGTCATGCCTTTGCGCCGCGCGTAGTCTTCCACCTGGTCACGATCGATCTTTCCCAAGCTGAAATACCGGCTCGCCGGATGCGCCAGGTAAAACCCGCTTACGCTTGAACCGGGCCACATGGCAAACGACTCGGTCAGTTCGATGCCCGCATTCTCCTTCACGTCGAGCAATTGCCATAGCGTGCCCTTCTCTGTGTGATCGGGGCATGCGGGATATCCCGGCGCCGGCCGGATCCCGCGATACTTTTCGTGGATCAACTGGTCGGGGGTCAGCTTTTCTTCTCGCCCATAGCCCCATTCCTCGCGTGCACGCTTATGCAGGCATTCTGCAAACGCCTCGGCCAGCCGATCTGCAATCGCCTCCGCCATAATTGCGTTGTAGTCGTCGTGCGCCGCTCTGAACTGATCGCAGAGCTCTTTCAATCCAAACCCGCTCGTCACCGCGAACGCGCCCATCGAATCCTTGAGCCCCGTCTCCTTCGGCGCAACAAAGTCCGCCAGACATCGGCATGGCTCGTTCCCTTCGCGATCCGATTGCTGCCGCAAGAAATGAACTCGAGCGAGCACGGTCTCTCGGTTCCCATCTGCGTATAGCTCAACATCGTCGCTCGTCGCGTTGGCCGCAAAAAATCCGTAGACCGCGCGCGCGCGCAGAAGTTTTTCTTTCACAATCCGATCCAGCAGCGCATTCGCATCCGCAAAAACCTGCCGCGCCTGCTCGCCTTGCTTCTCGTCCTCAAGAATCCGCGGATAAACTCCCTTCAGTTCCCACGTGTGAAAGAACGGGCTCCAATCGATGAACTCCCGGAGTTGCTCCAGCGGAAAATCGTCGAGCACGCGTATGCCTGTGAAAGCTGGTTTCGCAAGATCCTCCGCCCGCCAGTCGATCGGGGTTCGCCTCGTCCGCGCCACCTCGAGCGCAACCACGGCCCGCCTTGGCGCAGCATGCGCTTTGCGCAGTGCGTCGTACTCTGCGCGATGCTTCGCCACAAACTCCGCTTTGCCGTCTTCGCTTAGCAGGCTGATCGTTACCGGCACCGCCCGGCTCGCATCAAGGACATGCACCACCGGCTCGCTGTAGTGCGGAGCAATCTTAACCGCCGTATGCGCGCGGCTTGTCGTCGCGCCGCCAATTAGCAGCGGCAGTTTCATTCCCTGCCGCTCCATCTCCCGCGCCACGTGCACCATCTCATCCAGCGACGGCGTAATCAGCCCGCTCAGCCCGACAATGTCCGCCTTCACTTCACGCGCGCGCTCCAGAATCTTCTCTGCCGGAACCATCACGCCCATGTCGATCACTTCGTAGTTATTGCACGCCAGCACCACGCCTACGATATTTTTGCCAATGTCGTGCACGTCTCCCTTCACGGTCGCCAGCACGATCTTTCCCTGAACCCTTACTGCGTGGCCCGCAGCGGCCATTTCCGCCTTCTCTGCCTCCATAAACGGCGTCAGATACGCAACGGCCTTCTTCATCACCCGCGCGGACTTCACCACCTGCGGCAGAAACATCTTTCCCGCGCCAAACAAATCTCCCACCACGCCCATGCCGTCCATCAGCGGCCCCTCGATCACCGCCAGCGGCCGTCCCAGCTTCACGCGCGCCTCTTCCGTATCCGCCTCGACGTACGCGTCGATTCCCTTTACTAGCGCGTGGCTCAGCCGCGACTCGACTGTCCCGTTGCGCCACTCCTCAACCTTCTTCGCGTCTGCCTCGTCGCCCGCGCTCGCCGCTCCCGCTGCTTTCAACTTTTCGCCGAACTCCACCAGCCGTTCCGTCGCATCCGGCCGACGATTCAGCAGCACATCCTCCACCAGCTCCTTCAGCTCCGGGTCGATCTCCTCATAAACCTCCAGCATGCCCGCATTCACAATGCCCATATCCATGCCCGCGGCAATCGCGTGATACAGAAATGCCGCATGCATGGCCTCGCGCACTTTGTTGTTTCCGCGAAAGCTGAACGAAACGTTTGAAACACCGCCGCTCACCTTGGCATGCGGCAAGTTCTCCTTGATCCACCGTGTCGCGCGGATGAAGTCCATCCCATAGTTGTTGTGTTCCTCCATCCCGGTCGCAACCGTCAGGATGTTCGGATCGAAAATGATGTCCTCGGGCGGAAAGCAGAGCTCGCGCGTCAGAATCTTGTAGGCGCGCTCGCAAATCCTGGTCTTGTCTTCGAATCCCGCGGCCTGTCCTTGCTCGTCAAAGGCCATCACCACTGCCGCCGCGCCATATTTCTGCACTGCCGCTGCGTGCTCGCGGAACTTCGCCTCGCCCTCCTTCAGCGAGATCGAGTTCACGATGCCCTTGCCCTGCAGACACTTCAGCCCCGCCTCAATCACTTCCCACTTTGAGGAGTCGATCATGAAGGGAACCTTGGCAACTTCGGGCTCGCTCGCCAGCAGTTGCAGATAGCGCGTCATCGCGGCCACGCCATCGATCATGCCCTCGTCCATGCAGATGTCGAGCACGTTCGCGCCGTTCTCTACCTGCTGCCGGGCCACGCTGACGGCATCTTCGTACTTGCCTTCTTTGATCTGCTTGGCGAACTTCGGCGACCCGGCCACGTTGGTCCGCTCGCCAATCAGGATGAAGATGCCGGGTTGTTGCGTGAACGGCTGCGAGCCGGACAATCGCAGGGGCTTCGTCTCAACAGACATTTTCGAACCCGCGCTCATGCCGCGCTCTCAACGTCGCAGGGCTCGGCTGCGGCCGGCAGCTTGCGCGGCGCGATCCCATCCAGCGCCCTCGCAATCGCTGCGATGTGCTCCGGCGTATTTCCGCAGCAACCACCCGCGAGATTGAGCAGCCCTTCGTGCGCAAACCCGCCGAGGTACCGCGCCATATCTTCAGGTCCCAGGTCGAACCCCGTCGCCGAAAGCGGATTTGGCAATCCCGCGTTGGGATAGCACGAAACGGCCACGTCTACCTTCTCCGAGAGCTCGCGCAAAAAGGGCGCCATCAAATCCGGTCCCAGCGAGCAGTTCAGCCCTACGCTGAACGGCTTCACGTGCCGCACTGCGGTCCAGAACGCCTCAATCGTCTGCGCGGAGATCATCGTCTCTCCGCCGCGGCCCACTGCCGCTGAGATCATCACCGGAAGCTCCTTGCCGCCCGCAGTCAACCCATCTTCGTCGAACACTTCGCGGATCGCCACCAGGGCCGCCTTCGCATTGAGCGAGTCGAAAATCGTCTCCACGAGCAGCAAATCCGCTCCGCCCGCAATGAGCGCCCGCGCCTGCTGCTTGTACGCCGTCTTCACCTGGTCGAAGGTCACCACCCGAAAGCCCGCATCGTCCGCGTCGGGCGAATTCGACAGGGACACCGTCAACGGCCCCATCGCTCCGGCCACAAACCGCTGCCGCCCCGTCTCATTGCCCACGCGGTCTGCCCATTCGCGCCCCTGCCGCGCCGACTTCTCATTGATCTCCCAGGCCAGCTCGCCGAGAAACTTGTCATCAATCACTTTCTGATAAAACTCCGGATCCTTACGTCCGCCTCGCTCTCGCGGATCATCCACAAAAAACTCGCTCTGCGCGATGGTCGTTGCGCCAAACGTATTCGTCTCCAGAATGTCCGCGCCTGCTTCAAGGAACCGCCGATGAATGTCGCCAATCAGCTCCGGCCGCGTGAGCGTAAACAGGTCTCCGTTGTTCAGCAGATCCTTCTTCGCATCCCTGAACCGCTCCCCCCGAATATCCGCTTCCTTCATGCCATAGGTGCGGATGGTCGTGCCGGTCGCTCCATCAATGATGGCGATCCGGCCTTCGATGACCTTTCCAAGCGGATGTTGGGATGCCTTAGTCATTTCTTCTCGTGGATTTACGTCGAACCCCCTTCAGAATATCTGACCTCGCGCCTTATCCAGCCGGGTTCCGCGCCGAACGTGCCCAGGCAAGCACTGGACTGCCACAACTCCGGCCTGAATGGGCGTCATGTCCATGCCTCGAACTTGCGGACCCGGCAGGACTTGCTTCCAAAACTGCCGGCTTCCGTGACACCGCTGCCCCAATTAGACTGGAGACGATGATCACTACTCTCTTTGGCAGCGAAGAACCCGAGAAACCTGAGCCGAAACCAGGGAAAAACCTCTTCGATCGCATGCGCCAGGCCGTCTCGCGCACCCGCGAGTCCTTCTCCGCCAAAATCTCCGATCTCGCCGCCCTTACACGCACCGTCGACGAATCCGCTCTCGACAAGCTTGAAACCGCACTCCTTTCGAGCGACATCGGCGTCCCAACCACGACCGCCATCCTCGATGCCCTCCGCGATCGCGCCCGCCATCAGGCCATTGAAGGCGGCGCAGAATTGCGCGAACTGCTGAAAGAGCAATTGATCGCCATCTTGACTGCCCCAAACAAGGCGTCCGCGGCTCCACAAGTAGCGCCGCCTAAAGTCACTTTTCTTGTCGGCGTCAACGGCACCGGTAAAACCACTTCGAGCGGCAAGCTTGCTGCATGGTCTCGAGCTCAAGGGCGCTCTGTGCTTTTATGTGCCGCGGATACATTCCGTGCCGCCGCCATCGAACAGCTTGAAGTCTGGGCCTCGCGCTCCGGCGTCGAGATGATCAAGACACGGCCAGGTGGCGACCCCGCAGCTGTTCTCTTTGATGCCATTTCCGCCGCGAAATCCCGCTCCATCGACGAGCTCTACGTCGACACGGCCGGCCGCCTGCACACCAAAACCGGCCTTATGGACGAACTCGATAAAATGCGCCGCACTGCTGCCCGTCTCATTCCCGGCGCACCCCACGAGGTCCTTCTCGTTATGGATGCAACGACGGGACAAAACGGCTTGCAGCAGGCGCGGCTGTTCACCCAGTCCGCCGGAGTGACCGGAATCGTGCTCACCAAGCTTGACGGCACGGCCAAGGGCGGCATCGCAGTCGCCATCGCCCGCGAGCTTTCGCTCCCCGTCCGCTTCGTCGGCGTCGGCGAAAAAATGTCCGACCTGCTCGAGTTTTCACCGGTAGAGTTTGTGGATTCCCTTCTGGAATAGCTTTTTTGTCGGATTATCGACTCCGAAAGGAAATGAACAGTGCAAAACAAGATGGAGCTTAAAAACCAAATTCTGCTGGTTAATGTTTGTATTTTCGCCGGACTGGTCCTTGAGTACTTCCGCGGGGCGCCAATGCTCGCTTTAGCCGTATCCGCAATCTTATTATTTCTTCTCGTGAATGTGATCTTCTATGTCCGCCTGAAAAGACGAAGAAGATGTCATGACTGTTTTCGACCAAGACCTCCACTGGATGCGCCGCGCCCTGAAGCTTGCCCGGCGCGGCAAAAAATCGCCGCGATCACGCCGCCAGGCGCGCAATTTTCACGCGGCGCTTGCTCATAGCTTTTGCCAGATCGTAATTGGCCTGCAGCCTGATCCATACTTCAGGTGAAGTTCCGAATGCCTCGGAAAGGCGCACGGCCATTTCCGCCGACACTCCCGTCTTCCCGTGGATCATCCGCGACAGATTGGCCCGCGTGATCTTCAGATGTGCGGCCAGGGCGGAAACTGTTAGACCGAGACCCTCCATATACTCCTGAACGATCTCGCCTGGGTGTGCAGGATTGAGCATCATAATGTTCTTCTCCTTCAGTGATAATCCTGATAGTCGACTAAAACCGCATCCTCGCCCTCAAACTTGAACGTCATGCGCCAATTGCCGCTGACATGAACAGACCAATGGTCCTTCAACTTTCCCTTGAGCGCGTGCAAGTGCCATCCCGGCACATTCATGTCCTTGGGCGTCGCGCTGCCGTCAAGCAATGTCAACTGACGCCTGAGCTTCGTCGCGTGCGCCGGCTGGATTCCCGCCTTGCCGTCGGCGCGGTAGAACTTCTCCAGCCCGGCATGACGAAAGCTCTTGATCACCTGTATAGTGTATTGATACGATATACGTTCGTCAAGAAATTCGTTGAGTCGTCGTTGCCGCCGCTGAATCCAGACTCCTCTCGGCATGTAAACTTGACTGTTCTTCGCGTCGCCGTATGACCACACCCTCCGACCTCGACCTCCACTGGATGCGCCGTGCGCTTGAGCTCGCGCGTCGCGGCATCGGTGTCACCTCGCCTAACCCTGCTGTCGGCTGCGTCATTCTCGACCGCGCCGGCCAGGTCGTCGGCGAGGGCTGGCACGAATACGATCTCCGCGACCACGCTGAAGTCGTCGCCCTCCGCGAGGCCACTGCGCATGCAGGCGATCGCGTTCACGGCGGCACAGCTTACGTCACACTCGAGCCATGCTCGATCACCGGCCGCACGCCGCCCTGCGCCGACGCGCTCATCAGATCAGACCTCGGGCGGGTCGTTGCCGCCACCATCGATCCCAACCCTGCCGTCGCCGGCCGGGGTCTCGAGGCACTCCGCGCCGCGGGAATCGAAGTTACGCTCGGCCCCTGCGAGGCTGAAGCCCGCCGCCTCAATGAGGGTTTCGCCCGCTGGATTCAGCATCAGCGCCCCTTCGTCCTCATGAAGGTCGCCATGACCCTCGACGCGCGCATCGCGCCTCCGCCGGCGCAGCAGACGCCGCACGCGCCCTACTGGATCACCAGCGAAGTCGCCCGCGCCGCTGTTCAGCATCTCCGCTGGGCCGCTGACGCCACCATGGTCGGCGTCGATACCGTGCTCGCCGACGATCCCTGGATGACCGACCGAAGCGGCCTGCGCCGCCGCCGCCCGCTCTTGCGCATCGTCCTCGACTCCGCCCTGCGCATACCGCTCGATTGCAAGCTCGTGTCCACCGCCCAGAAAGACGTCGTCATCTTCACCGTCTCGCACGACGAAGCACGCATCCGCGAACTAGAAAGTCGCGGCATTCGCGTCGAAGTCCTTGCCGCGGATGCAGGGCGGGTCCCGCTCGAGAAGGTTCTCCACAAACTCGGCGAAGAAGGCATTCTCACCCTCCTCACTGAAACCGGCACGCGCCTCAACACCGCTTTCCTCGCCGCCGGCCTCGTCGACCGCCTGCACCTGTTCATTTCGCCGCAAATCATGGGCTCCGACGCCGTCCCCGCCTTCAAAGGTCTCCCGAGTTTCGTACCTCTGGCCGAAGTCGAAGTCGAGCGCTACGGCGACGATCTCGGACTCAGTTCGCTCCTCCTCGACCCCTGGCCTCCGGCGTCAAATTCCTGAGCCCATTTCGGACCCGTCAAGTCCAATACAATAGAGAAGTAAGGTTCCGGCTGCGCTCTTTTTTAGTCACAAGCCTGCAGCAAGAACGTAACGCTAACTGGATGCACTCCACTCCCCTCATCACGGCTGTTGTTTCGCTCATCGGTCTCGCCGGCGTGCTCGCCTGGCGCATTCGTGAGGGCCGCAGCGCCGTGACCCTCAAGAAGATCGTGATGCCGCCCCTCGGCATGGCCACCGGCTTCTGCATGTTCTTCGTTCCCGCCTTTCGTGTCCCGTGGACCTGGGGCCTCGGCGCGTTTTTTATCGGAGCCATCATCTTCGCTTATCCGCTCCTGCTCACCTCCGACCTCCATCTTCAGAACGGCGTCATCATGATGAAGAGGTCGAGCGCGTTCTTTGCGGTCATCATCGCGCTCGCCGTCGTGCGCTACCTCGCTCGCGGCTTTTTTGATCGCTTCCTCACGATTGAGCAAACCGGCGCTCTCTTTTATCTCCTTGCATTCGGCATGATTCTGCGCTGGCGTTTGAAACTCCTCCTCGCCTGGCGCGCCCTCACCAGCAGTCCCGCATTCGCCGCCGCGCAACTCCCCGAAGAAGCCCCCGCCAGCGAGTAGTCCGCGGAAGCTCCGCGTCTCACCCCACGTCCCAATATCGACGTATCCCGCGAAAGGCCGCCTTGTTGTCGGGTCCCGTGCTTGCGCGCTATGCTGCGGAAGCATTGATGAAGCCGATAAATAGGGCCCCACTGGCTTAATCGGCCCACTCAACCCCAAATCGGCGGAGAAGGCAATCTCACTATGAAAAGCGTCAATCGTCGCGAAATGTTGAAGATGGGCTCGGCGTGCTCGCTGGCTGCATTCGCCACCGCCGCTGCCTCACCGGTGGCTGCGGCTGAGGCAGAAGATACTCACGCGCCGGTGCCGCGCTGGGAAGTGTTTGAGCTGGCTCTGGCCGGGCCGTCCAGCGGAAATCCGTTCACGGATGTTCAGCTTGCGGCGACGTTCACGCTCGAACACCGGTCGGTGAAGGTCAACGGGTTCTACGACGGCAACGGCGTCTATAAAGTCCGCTTCATGCCCGACACTGAAAGCCGATGGACCTACGCCACCAGCAGTAACGCACCTGAACTCTCCGAAAAGTCAGGCGCCTTTACCTGCGTTGCAGCTCTTGCCGGCGCACACGGTCCGGTCGGAGTCCGCAACACCCAGCACTTTACCTATGCCGACGGAACGCCGTACTTCCCCTTTGGCACCACCTGCTACGCATGGGTGAATCAGACAGAGGCCCTCCAGCAGGAAACTTTGCGGACGCTGGCTTCTGCCCCATTCACCAAGATTCGCATGTGCGTCTTTCCCAAGAGTTACGAGTACAACCACAACGAGCCGGCGCTCTATCCCTTCGAGCGCGACGCAGCAGGCCAAAGCGACTTCACGCGCCTGAACCCGGCATACTTCGCCCATATTGAAGATTGCATCGCCGAGCTTCGCAAGATGAATATTGAAGCCGACCTGATCCTCTTCCACCCCTACGACCGCTGGGGATACGCAACCATGGCTGCCGCTGATGACGATCGCTATTTGCGCTATGTGCTGGCACGCATGTCGGCCTACCGAAACATCTGGTGGTCGCTGGCCAATGAGTGGGACTTTATGAAGGCCAAGTCGCGTCAGGACTTTGACCGTTTCTTCCATATCGTGGAGCAGGACGATCCGGTGTCGCACCTTCGTTCGATTCACTATGGGAATACGATGTACGACTACGCTCTGCCGTGGGTGACTCACGCCAGTCTGCAGAACGCGAAATTCGAATCTGCTCCTGAATGGCTGAAGGCGTGGCAAAAGCCAATCTGCTTTGACGAGGTGCAGTACGAAGGAAACCTCAACAGTAGCTGGGGAAATCTCTCCGGCCAGGAAATGGTACGCCGCTTCTGGCTCGGTGTCATTGCTGGCTGTTATGTAACCCACGGAGAGACATATCTTGACTCCGATTTGCCTCTATCGGCTCTGAACGAGAACAGTACTCCGGTCATCTGGTGGTCGCATGGTGGCGAACTCCGCGGCAGCAGCCCCGCGCGCATCGGGTTTCTGGGAAAACTGGTCGAAGAGGCCGCGATGAGCGCAGGAAACGGGCTTGATGCGCAGAACGGGCATTCCTACTTGAACGCCTGGAGCCTTGACTCAACCGGGAGCAAAATGCAACAGGGCTTTTATTATTTCGATCTCCATGAGCCGATCTTTTATGAATTTCCGCTGCCCGAGGGAAGATTCACCGCCGAACTCATTGATCCCTGGGAGATGACAGTCAGTCCGATTCCTGGGATCTTTGAAGGAAAGACAAAGCTGAAGCTGACAGGGCGCCCGTACCAGGCGTTGAGGTTCCGGCGCATGGAATGATCCTCGCCATCGGGATTGAGTCGATCGCGAAAACTGGATGTTGAGTTCTCTGCCTGCGTTCCCTGTTCTCTGATCTCTGTTGTTTATGAGAGAATCAACCGCAACGCGTTTCCCCTGCGCAATCCATGTCAAGGAAAGCTCCGATGCCCCAGGCTGCGCCTTCGCACTCTCTCACCCTCGAAGTCGAGATCAAAGGCTCGACGGCTCTCGTTCACTGTCATGGCCGTCTCTATGCCGGAGCTTGCGGCGCCCTTTACGCCAAGGTCCATCCGCTCATTCCCGACCATAAGCGCATCATCCTCGATCTCACTGACCTCACCTCGGTCGACAGCATGGGGCTCGGTACCCTCGTCCGTCTTTACGTCTCCGCCAAATCCGCCGGCTCCTGCATCGAGCTCATCAATCTCGGCAAGCAGGTCCGCGAGCTGCTCGGAATCACGAATCTGCTTTCGCTCTTCGGCGATATGTGCGAAAAGGGCGTCGCCATCAAGTTCTGACGCGACGGGCAGCAGGTAACTCCGCTGTTCTCTGCTCTCCGTTCCCTGTTCCCTGTTCCCTGTTCCCTGTTCCCTGTTCCCTTAGAATTGTTCCATGTTTACCGGCATCATCGAGCAGACCGGAACCCTCGTCAGCCTCACCGATCGTGGCGGCGTTCGCCGCATCACCGTTGAAGCTCCCGGTATCGCCTCTCGCCTTCGCGAAGGTGACTCGCTCGGCGTTTCCGGCGTCTGTCTCACCGCCCTCGATCCTGACCCCACTTACTTTCATGCTGATCTCGCGCAGGAAACTCTTGACCGCACTTCGCTCGGCTCTCTCGCTCCCGGAGCCCGCGTCAACCTCGAATTGCCAACCGCCGCAGGCAGCCCCCTCGGCGGACACATCGTTCAGGGCCACGTCGATGGCACCGGCGTCCTTACCGCTCTCGATCCTGTGATCCCCGAATCAAGCCCGCAGTTTAACCGTGAGGCTACCGACTGGACCCTCAAGGTTCGCGTCCCCGAAAACGTCCGCCAGTGGATGGTCCACAAAGGATCCGTAGCAGTCGAAGGCATTAGCCTGACGATCGCCGCTGTCGCGGGCGACGAGATTTCCATCGCCATTCTGCCTCTCACCTACTGGCGCACCAATCTCCACGCGCTCGCGGTAGGCGCGCCAGTGAATGTTGAAGCCGATGTGCTCGTCAAATTGGCAGCGATGCAGATGCAGTCCGCGAAGAAACCGGAATTCGCTTTAACCGAAGCTTGGCTCGTCGCGAACGGCTACTAGTAACGAGCAGGCCCACGCTTAGCTCGCGATCGTCGGAATTGGAGAGAGATGAAAGCCGCGCTCTCGTTCAGAGTAATGATCCTGTTTCTCTCAGTCGCCGTCGCCAGGCCTCAATCTGCCCCGGCAACGGACCAGCCCATACCCTCACAACATCGCGCCGGCCCAAACGGGTTAGAGGGGTGGACCCTCGACTCTCCAATTCCCGATCACCCTGGCGACACCTTTCCGTTCACTCTTGTCGTCGCTCGCAACGGCCGTGTAATCCGAAGGATCGATGGCGATCCATTCGTATGGCGTTGGATGTTTTGGCAGGGCGGCCAACAAGTGGCCTACGAGTCAGGTCCTCTTCACTGGGGCTTGCAATGTACTCTCGTGAGCCTGGCAACCGGTAAGAAGCTTGCGAGCTACGACTGCTTTTACGGCATACCCGACAATGCCCCTGAGTGGTTGAGGACGCTTGAGACTCAGCGTTAAACGTCGGGAATCACTTTCTCGGGCTATTTGGCAGAATCTCCGGAGGGGCCACCTCGATCCAGCGCGCCCTCTGCGACTCGCTGGTCTCATCTGGCCTGCACTCGGCCCACAGTGCGTAGATTTCCTTTTTGGGGACGCCCCAAGTCTCCACCAGGATCGCGGTGCCTCCGTCCGCTCTGGTATAGCGCTCGCGGCACCATAGAACAAACGGCACATACCGCCCGCCCTTGCGCATCGTGAACCAGTCGATGATCTCGTGCGGCGATTCTCCGTAGGCATTCTCCGGCGTCCACCAGAACCGCACCGGACCTTTCGCCGAGAATCGCTCTTCGATGCACGTGCCTCCCGATTCCCGCATGGTTCGCTGGAACTCCGCCCACCCCATGAATCTTCCTTGCGATTTCATCAGCTTCTTGAGGGCATCTTCGCGATGTTGCTGCCGCCATCGCATGACAAAAACATAGGGAGCCGCAAAACAGGCGCCAATAAAAAGAAAAGGAACCATTAGCAGCCCAAGGATCCACGCGAAGACGCCGGTCCCTCGTTTCTGTTGTCGCAGGTTTTCTGATTCCGGCATCTGCATCGTCGCCGTCACGGTTTCACTGGGAGTTTCGGAGGCGCCACCACATAGTCGTCGCCCACCCGCGCAAGGATTTGCGCCCGCCGGTCCATCAAGAGCTTCAGCCGTTTCGTCACGTCGATGAATTCCTTCTTCTGGTCAGCTGTCAGCCCGCTCCCTTGCCCCGGCGCTGCGCCATTCGTCCCTGGCACGACCTCCGCATTCGTGCCGCCGACCGGCGCGGCGGCATTCGTCGTGTTCAAACCAGCAGCCTTATTCAGCGCATTGAGCCGAGCCTCCAGCGCCGGAATCTCCCTGTCGATCAGCACCGGCTTGATCACCGGCTTCTTTTCGACTCCCGACGCCAGTTCGTTGCGATTGTTGTCCTCCCACACCGGCAGAACCCCTACATGCCCCAATTCCACGCGCATTCCCGCCGGCCCGTAGTCTCTTTTCACCGCGGAAAATAGCCCGATCATCTCGTCTCTCGGCTCGCCATCCGCGTCCGGATTCAATCCCTCCACGTAGCTCCGCGACTGGTTCGACAGAAAATTCCCCATCGAGTAAAAAATTACAGTGTCGCGACCGTCCTGCGTCTGGTAGGTCTCAATCGGCTGCAATACATGCGGGTGCCCACCCACAATCACTGTCGCTCCCGCCTCCAGCATCTTGTGCGCCAGATCCACATCTTCCGGCCGCGGCGCCGTCGCGTACTCAATCCCCCAATGCATGCTCACCACGAGCAGATCGCACTGCACACGAGCCGCCTTCACCGCCGCCAGGACCGTCGCCTCATCGGCTCCTGGCGCTCCGTTCGATTCGTCCGGGTACGGATAGAAATTCACATGCGGCTGATCGTCCTTGTCCGGGTTCCGGTTTCCGTTCAGCCATCGTGTCATCCCCAGCCAGCCAACCTTGATCCCGTTCGCCTCTGTGATCACCGGCTGCCACGCTGTCGCCGCATCGTCGCTGGTTCCCGCAAACAGCAGCCCCACTCCTTTCAAGTGCTCGCGGCTCTCCGTGAAGCCTGCCCATCCCTGGTCCATCACATGATTGTTCGCAAACGACACGATCTTGATCCCGCTCGCCTTCAATGCCTCGGGCAGCTCCACAGGCGCGTCAAACAGGAACGCCTTCGTCCCGCGCGAGTTCTGCGGCGCTACTGGCGTTTCCAGGTTCACAAATCCAAAGTCCGCTCTCTCAAACACGTCCGCCGTATCGCTGAACAGCGCCGCCCATCCCTGCTCGCCGTCCCCTGCGGCGGCAGCCGCCTGCCTAACCGCTTCATGCGGAATCACGTCACCCGCCACGGCGAAGCTCACCTGTGCCAGGTCGTGCGGATACGGCGTAACTACCGCCGCGTGCTGCCGCCCATGCAGCGCCGGAATCAAGAGAGTCGGGATCAGCGCGGCGCCCACCGCGAAGACCGGAATCAGTCCGGCCATCCACCGCATGCGCCTGCCCGGGCCGGCCTCACCCGCGTCGCGCGGCCGCACGGGAGCGCCCCACGAGCGCTTTGGCCCGGCGTTGCCCCCCTGTGGACGCCCGCTCATAACCGAATCCATCTGCCTGTCTGCCCCTCGCTCGTGCAATTCCTTGCCCCGCCGTCTTACCAGCCGGAATCGCGATTGGTCTCAGCATACAGCCACCGTTCCTTGCCCCGCTTCAAAACCGTCGTCCCCGAGTCCTCCGGCGCCACGCCCGCGAACGTCCGGCCCCTTCCGCTCGTCTATCTTGCAGTTAAGACTGTTACCCTTGATCTGGAGCATTCTTTCGAGGATTTCCGGCTGCACCTGAAGGGTGCGGCCGACAAACGCGACCATGGCAGAGTTCGTCATCAAGTTGGCCGATGAGCGTGGCCACGTGCAGGAGCAGGTTCAATCTGCGGCTACGGCCGACGAGTTGCGCGCCCGCTTCTCCCATGCCGGCTACCACGTCTTTTCTATCCGCGCGCGCGGCAGCCTCGGTGTTTCCCGCCGCAAGGTCAAGCTCGAGCCTTTCCTTATCTTCAACCAGCAGTTTCTTACCCTCATTCGCGCCGGCCTGCCCATCCTCGGCTCCATTCAAATGCTCGGGAAGATCCAGAAACAAGCCGGGTTCTCCAGCCAGTTGGACGACGTCGCAAGTCGTGTAAAGCGAGGCGAGGCGCTCTCGGCGGCATTCGAGGCGCAGAGCGGCATTCCCATCATGTACACCACCACGCTGCTTGCCGGCGAGCGGTCCGGCAACCTCCCTGAAGTCCTCGATCGTTACGTCAGCTTCCAGAAGGTCGCCCTGGCTCTGCGCAAAAAGCTTGTCGGCGCCCTCATCTATCCCAGCGTGCTGATCTGTCTTGTCTTTGGCCTTCTCATCTTCATGTTCACCGTGGTCATTCCGCAGTTCGCCAAGCTCTATGACCAGCTTGGCAGCAGGCTTCCGGCTCTCACCGTCGACCTGCTGCATTTCGGCCAATGGATGCAGCACTACTTCATCTGGATCGCGCTGGGCGTCGTCATCGCCGCCGTTGCTTTCTACCGCTTCGCTATCACCGATGGCGGCCGTGACTTTGTCGATGCCGTTCGCGTCAAGATGCCGGTCTTCGGCAAAATCTGGCTCAAGTACCAGGTAGCTCTTTTCGCGCGCACTCTTTCCACGTTGCTTACCGGCGGCCTGCCGCTCGTGCCTTCACTTGAGACCGCTTCGCGCTCCATCTCGTCGCGGCGCGTCTCCAAAGCCGTCGAGTCGTCCATCACCACCGTGAGCGAGGGCAAAAGTCTCGCCGACTCTCTCATCAAAACCGGCGTCTTTCCCAGCCTCGCTTCGGAAATGATCGCCGTCGGCGAACAGACCGGCGCTTTGCCTCAAATGCTCAACTCCGTCTCAGAATTCTTTGAGGATGACGTGGCCACCGCACTCGCCGCCGCGCTTGCGCTCATTGAGCCGGCCATTCTCATCGTCATGGGCTGTGTGGTCGTCTTTATTCTCATCTCGCTGTACCTGCCCATCTTCTCGCTTGGGAATTCCACCGGGATGTAGCTGCTCAGGAGAATTTTTCAACATGGCCGATTCGAATGTCGTTACGCTCCCCGCTCCCGGCGGCCCCGACCTTGGAGCCGACGAGCGTGTCAATGCGGAAGCCCTCGCCCGGCGCTATCATGCCGAGTTCGTCGACCTCAAGAACTTCAAAATCCAGCACGAGCTCCTGCGCACCGTTCCTGTGGAGCTCATGTTCCGCTACAACTTTGTCCCCATTGAGCTGACTCCCGATACGCTCATCATCGCCGTCAGCGACCCATCGCGCCTCATGGTCCTCGATGAGATTGCAGGCCTGCTCGGCTCGCGCATTACCGCCCGCGTGGCCACGCTCTCGCAGATCACCGATCTGCTCAAGAAAACCGAGCAGTCGCAGCGCGTCCTTGACGAAGCCAGCGAAGGCCTCACCTTCGATGTGCTCACCGGCGATGAAAACTCCGACGAAAACATCTCCATCGAGAAGCTCACCAGCGACACGGAAGACATCAGCCCCATCATCCGCCTCGTTGACACCACCATTTTCACCGCTCTTGAACGCCGCGCCTCCGATATTCACATCGAAAGCTACGATGACTCGGTTCACGTCAAGTACCGCATCGACGGCGTCCTTCAGGAGGCTCTTGCCCCCATCGCTCGCGAGCACCACGGCACGATCCTCGGCCGCATCAAGATCATGAGCGAACTCGACATTGCTGAAAAGCGCGTACCTCAGGACGGCCGCTTCCGCGTTCGCTACAAAAATCGGCTCATCGACTTCCGCGTCTCCATCATGCCGACGATCTACGGCGAAAATGCCGTCCTCCGCGTCCTCGACAAAGAGTCGATGAGCGAAAAATTCAAGAACCTCACGCTTGACGTCGTAGGCTTCGCCGACGAGGATCTCCGCCGTTTCCGCCGCTACATCCGCGAGCCATACGGCATGGTGCTCGTCACCGGACCCACCGGCTCCGGCAAAACCACCACCCTCTATGCCGCGCTTAATGAGATCAAGAGCGACGAAGATAAGATCATCACCATTGAAGACCCGGTCGAGTACCAGATTCGCGGCATCACGCAAATTCCGGTCAACGAAAAGAAAGGCCTCACCTTCGCTCGCGGCCTGCGCTCCATTCTTCGCCACGATCCCGACAAAATCCTCGTCGGCGAAATCCGCGACCAGGAAACCGCGCAGATCGCCATCAACTCCGCGCTCACCGGCCACCTTGTCTTCACCACCGTCCACGCCAATAATGTTGTCGACGTCCTCGGCCGCTTCCTCAACATGGGCGTCGAAGCCTACAATTTCGTCTCCGCGCTCAACTGCATTCTGGCTCAGCGCCTGGTGCGCACCATCTGCGAGTACTGCGCCCATCCTGTTCACTACGACGACGACATTTTCATCGCGAGCGGCATGGATCCCGCCGAATGGCGTGGCTTCGACTTCCGTGAAGGCTCCGGCTGCATGGAGTGCGGTGGCACCGGCTACCGCGGCCGTACCGCAATCCACGAGCTGCTCGATCTCACTGACACCATCCGCGAAATCATTCTCGCCAAGAAGCCCACTTCGGAGATTCGCCGGCAGGCGCAAAAAGAAGGCATGAGTTTTCTCCGCGAATCCGCCATCGAGCGTGTCCGCCGCGGCGTCACTACACTCAAAGAGATCAACAAGGTTACATTTATTGAGGCTTCCAGATGAGCATGGGCCCCGCGGTTTTGAAGGGGCATGGCTTCAGCCGTGCCGAAAACGCCGCAAAATAATAGATGGGGCTTTAGCCCCTGAGGGAAGTTCTTAGCAAAGAATGGCCACGATGTTCAGCAAAATTCGAAGCGTCGCCGAGACTGCCGGCCGTCCGCCCGTCGCCATTGAGATCTCGCCTGAAGGCGTGCTCGCCGCTGCGCGCCCAGCCGCACGCGGTCGTCGCGCCGCATCCGAACCGGCGCAGGGCAACGTCTACGCCTTCGTTCCGCTGTCTCCCGGCGCCATCGTCCCCAGCATCGATGAGCCTAACCTGCGCGCGCCAGAGGCTGTCGCCGCGGCCATCCGCTCCGCCCTCGACGAAATCTCGCCGCGCACGCGCTCCGTTACCGTCGTCCTGCCCGACACGGTTGTCCGCGTTTTCGTCCTCGACTTCGATTCCCTTCCCGCCAAATCCTCTGAAGCGATTCCCGTCGTCCGCTTCCGCCTGCGCAAGATGGTTCCCTTTGAGGTCGAGCACGCCGGCGTCAGCTATCAGGTGCTGTCGCAGTCCGAATCCGAGTGGAAAGTTCTCGCAGCGGTCGTCCCCGGTCCCATCCTCGCCGAATACGAGACCGCGGTTCGCTCTGCCGGTTACGAGCCCGGCGCTGTTCTCTCGTCCTCGCTCGCTGCACTTGAGTCCTTCGAATCCATGGAGGCTATTATGGCCGCCAACCTCAGCGCGCACGCAATCACCACTACCATCGCCACCGGCCAGGAGCTTCTTCTCTATCGCACCCTCGACCTTCCCTTGGACTTCGCGCACCGCGTCGCCGAAATCCAGCGCAGCATTGCCGTCGCCTCCGCCTACTTTGAAGACAAGCTCGGCTCGCGCCCCCGCACCCTTCACTATGCTGGAGTTCAGGACCCCGCCGAATTCGCGGCCTCCATCGGCGATCCCGAGCTTTCCGTCGTCGAATGGGCATCGCGTCCGGAGGAAGGCGCCATGACCGCGCTTCCTCAGGCCTGTTTTGCCGGCGTCACGGGCGCGCTGGCTGGAGCGAGCTGACCGATGCGCATCAGTCTCAATCTCGCTTCTCGCCCTTACGCCAACATCGGCCCCGCGCTCAAGCGTCTGCGTATCGCCATGGCCGCGCTCGCCGTGCTCTGTCTTCTCTTCTTTTTGGGCCTTCATCTCTTCGATCGCCAGGCCGATGCCGCGCGCGCTCAGGATCACTCGCTCGATGCCCGCATCGCTCGCGTCCAGGCAGAGCGCTCCGCGGCCGTCAACATGATGCGCCGCCCTGAGAATGCACGCGTGCTCGTCCAGGCCGAGGCTCTCAATCAGCTGTTCGATGCAAAAGCTTTCTCCTGGACCCTGGCCATGGAAGCCATGGAGCGCGTTCTTCCCGCGGGCGTGCAAGTCACCTCCATCGAGCCCATCCGCGCCCCTGACGGGCACATCACGGTTCATGTTCGCGTCGTCGGTCCTCGCGACAAAGCCGACGATCTGGTTGCCAACCTTGAGCAATCCCGGCGATTCCTCCAGCCCCGCATCGTTGGCGAAAATGCCGAATCCAGCAACAACCCCTCGCAGCGACAGGAGCCCATCAGCATCTCGAACCGCTTCGACTTCGATTTGCTTGCTGAATACAATCCGCCTACCTTGCTTGAAGAACGAGCCAACTCCGAGCGCGCTGACGCCAAACGGGAGCATCAGCCCTCGTCGTCCATTCCTCTCGGCTACCCCAACCCCAAACATTCGCGCCGGAATCCCGCCATCCCGCAAGGCAACGGCCGGCCGCCCTACACGGGGCCCACGCACGGAGGCCCGCAATGAGCGGCAACGGCACTCCTTCGACCTTCCGTGAGCGGCTGTCTTCTCCGCTCACCTGGCACATCGCGGCCGTCGCGGTTCTGCTTGTCCTCGCCATCTTCCTCGCCGTTCGACTCGGATTCGATTGGGTCGCGATGAACAGCCGCTCGAGCGAAGTCCTCGCCGGCAAGCAAACTCAATTGAAGGTTCTCGAAATCCAGACCGCACCTCTTCACGGCCTCGATCAGCGCGTGCAGAAAACGCGCGAGCAGATCGACGCCTTTTACAACAAGCGCATCCCGTCAGACTACTCCGTCATCTCAACGCGAATTGGCGAGTTGGCCGTTACTTCCGGCGTTCGGCTCTCGCGCGTCGGGTATGCGCAGGAAAAACCCGGCGCCGAACTCACTGAAATCTCCATGGACGCGGGCATCAGCGGCGACTATCCCTCCATCATGCGTTTCATTAACTCGCTGGAGCGCGATCGGATCTTCTTCATCATTCGCGCGATGTCGCTCACGGGCCAGCAGGGCGGCCTTGTCAATCTTCGCCTGCGCGTCTCCACCTGGCTGCGCCCCGCCGACGCTGAAGCCAGCGGTCTGCCCATGGCTCCATCCTCCGGCGAGGAATCTCCCGCCGCTTCTCCCTCGGGCAAGGAGGGCGAATAACCATGGCTCTCGCTCTCGGCACCGAAAATAAGCGCCAGGTGATTCTCGCCAGTATCCTCGGAGTCGTCCTGGTGATTTGCGGCGTCTGGGTCTTCCACATCTTCTTTGGATCGCCTTCAGCGGCCGATTCGGGTCCGGCGCCGGTCGCGCCCACGCTGCAGAATCCTCCCGGCCCCTCCAGCGCGCCATCGAACGCAACCTCCGGCATATCGGCCGCCGCGGGCAAGGAAGCCCAGCGCCTCACAAATGCCGGCATCGATCCATCGCTGCACTTCGACAAGCTGGCCCAGAGCGAAGATGTCGAGTACTCGGGCTCGGGCCGCAACATCTTCTCCGCCGAATCGGTCCCCGTCGCGATCCCCAAGCCCCTCGCGCCGGTACGCCCCAACGGTCCCGTGGCAACGCAGAATCAGCCGCCAGCGCCGCCCAAACCGCCGTCCATCGATCTCCGCTACTTCGGCTACTCTCAGGACGAGCATAAGCAGCTCAAGGCCTTCTTCATGCACGGTGACGACATCTTCATGGCTAGAACCGGCGACATCGTCGATCATCGCTACAAGATCGGAGTCATTCGCCCTTTGAATGTTGAGGTCACCGACCTGGCTTACAACAACACGCAAACGATCCAGATTTCGCAATGACGAATTGACATTTCGCAACTCTAAATTTCTATGGGATCTTCTCCTCCAATTCGCGATTTCATCCTGAGCGAAGCGGGTGCCCCCGGTCCCTTGCACTTGGGTACCGGGGATCCCACGCGCCGGCTTAAACCCATTCCTGCCTCCGAGCAGGGCTACGTGATGCTCATCGCGATCTTCCTCATAGCACTCCTTGTAATCTCCCTGGCGGTTGCCGCGCCCAATATGGCCCGCTCCATTCAGCGCGACCGCGACCTCGAAACCTTTCATCGCGGCATGCAATACCGCCGCGCCATCCAGCTCTACTACCGCAAATTCCACGCTTATCCACCCAACGTTGAAGCGCTTCTGAACACCAACGACATCCACTTCCTGCGCAAGAAATACATCGATCCCATGACTGGGCAGGCCGACTGGAAGCCCATCGCCTTCGGCCAGAACAAAACTCCTACCGCTATGGGATTCTTCGGCCAGCCCCTCGCCGGGAACGCGTCCACGCTCGCCGGCATCGGACCAAGCGGCGGCACCGGCGGCCTGCCAGGATCGCCAAACTCCACCAGTGGCTTCGGTTCCGGATCCTCTACCGGTTCCAACTCGCTCTTTAGCGACACCACCAGCGATCAGTCGTCCTCGACAAGCGGATCCGGCTCAACCGATACCACGGGCAGCTCAACAAGTACCCCAGGAACTCCGGGCAGCCCGTCTTCAGGGACGACTGGGACCTCCGGCGACGCCAACAGCACTGGCTCTGGCGCCCCAACTTTCGGCGGCGCAGGCATCATCGGCTTTGAGCCAGCCAGCCCCAAGCAGTCGATTCTCGTTTACAAGAAGAAGAATCACTACAACGAATGGGAATTCACCTACGACCCGCTCTCCGACATGAAAACCATCGGCGGGGGCAACACCGGCCTCACCGGCCAGCCTGCAAGCAGCACGACCACTCCGGTCGGGAACTCGCCTTTCGGCCCCAACCCAACCTCGACTCCGACTCCCGGGCCGCCAGAGACCACGCCGCAACAATAGTCCCATCGCAAGCGACGAATCCACTGAAACCCGTACCACAAAAACAAAAGGCCCGCCCTCTTCGGGCGAGCCTTTGTCTTCTTGGTCCCTTGTTTACTTGGTTCCTCGTTCCCTGGCTTCTTACGCCTGGAACGACGACCCGCATCCGCAGGTCGACTTCACCTGGGGGTTGTCAAACTTGAATCCTGCCGCCTCGAGCGTTTCCACATAATCCACCGTGCAGCCATTCAGGTACATCAGCGAGGTCGCGTCCACGAAAACCTTTAAGTCCTCGAAATTGAAGACTTTATCCATCATTCCAGGCTGGTTCTCAAAGGCCATCGAATACTGGAACCCCGAGCAGCCCCCGCCTACCACGCCAATGCGCAGCCCGGCCGGCAATGGGTCTTGTGTCGCCATAATCTCGCGCACCTTGGCAATCGCCGGCGGTGTCAGCATAAGTGGCGCTTTCTTAACGGTTTCCTCTGTTGTCGGCGCTACAGTCGTCGTGGCCATACACTCTCCCTTGGGAACGTGAAGTTCCTGCTCTCATCGTACTGTACCTTTCAGCGAACCATTTCGACAAGCCCCACTTTGGGTACACATACCATTAGATGCGCTGCGTTCTCCCAAGACGCAGGGCAAAACTCTCGCCCTGGCCGCTCTCTCCAGCCTGGTGTGATCAAAATGGTTCACTTTTTGACCCAATCGGCGCTATGATGGTCAACCGTAAGGGCCCCTCTGGCCGCGAGACCGCAATTCCCTACGACCCCGCAGTTTCTGGGACCGGAATTCGTTCGGAGGTGGGGTATGTTCGTACCGGTGATGTGGACCGTCTGGTCGGCATTCGTTCTCTTTATGGCCGCCCTGTATATCTATCGCTCCAACCTGACAAAAAATGAAGAGGACCAGATCTTCCTTGACGATTCGTTTTCGCATGAACAGGCGGAGCAGGCAGCCATCGCTTCAAGAGTAGCAAGGGTCGAGCCGATGGTGCGCATTGCCCGTTGGCTCGTCGTGGGCATGACCGTCGTCGTTGTCGCATACTACGTCCGCGACATTCTGCTCCAGCTCCACCTCATCGGTTAGGACTGGCGCATACTCCCGGCGTGCGGGGCCTCCTCGGCCTCGCATGCCGCGTCATTGCGCCCACAGTCGAATACCGCCGCGAATCGTCTCTCTGTCTTCAGAATTGATGGAAGATGTCGAAAAGATAGTACCCCACAACGATCACCGTCATCACTACCACGATGCCTAGCGCCGTCAATTTCAAGGGACGAATCTTGTTCACCCGAGCGAGAATGGCATCCTGATCGGACTTGATTCGGTTCGACGAGTCTGCCAGAAAAATCTGCGCCTCCTCATTCCTTCCCACTCTCGCCGCAAATATGGTTACGCCGGCCATAAAAGCAAAAGACATACCCCAAACAGCCCATAAAATAGAAACAATTCCCATTCCAGTCTCCAGGGTGAAAAATTTGCGCAGCCCGCATCGCCCGCACCCGCAGATCAATCGCGGCCACGCTCTCTGCTTGCCTCACGCTGCCCATCTTATCGGCAGGTAGTTTCGCGCCCGGGTGACAGGAGTCACAGGGCTCCCGCAATCGTCCCACAATGAAAAAAGTTCCAGCATGCATCGAAACAAAAGGCCCACCCTACCCGGGCGAGCCTTTGCATTGAGACTTCTATTTGCCTTGGTTTTGGTTTTTTGTTTTCGTGCTTGCTTTTGTCGTTCCGTGTTCCCTGTTTCCTGCCTTACTCCACTTCCTGTTTCGCGCGGTAACCGTCTCGCGCAATAATGTCGTATTTCAGCGGCTTGTGTTTCTCATCCTGCATGCGTAACGGCTGGCCTTCGTCGTCCACCAACTCCACACGAATCTTGCGGTAAGTCCCGTCCTGCTTCGCGTTCGTCGGGTGATATACAAGCTCGTATTTGGCCCGGATGTTATCGTTAATGGCCTTCATGTCGTCCGGCAGCTCACCCGCGAACCGCGGCTCAAAATGCATGCCGCCTGTCAGATCGGAGAACGTCTTCATCTGATTCTCTGCCTGCAGGTAGCCGATACTTTCTCCGCGCATGGTCTCGATAAACCCGCCCGTCGAAATCGTGAAGATCGTCGTGTCCCGCGTCGCTTTCACCCGTTTCAAGATTTCATCCAGGTCCAGTTTCGACATCGTATCGATACCTGAAGCAACCAGCAGAATGTACTTCTGGCCCTCCACGCGCGACATCCGGTCCAGGCCTTCGTTCAGCGCATCGAAGATTGCTGTCTCGCGAAACGCCGCCGGCATGTACACTCCCTGCGCAAGCTGGTTGATGCCTTGCATAATCTGTCTCTTGTCCTGCGTAAAATCGCTCACAATGTGGGTATTCAGATCGAAAGTCATCATGGCCACGTAATCCTGCGGCCGCAACTGTTCGGTAAACGCCCACGCAGAATTCAGCGCATCAATCCTGAACGACATGCCGCGCGCTGCATATTCCATCAGGATCAGCACCGTGATCGGCGCTTCCGTACGCTTGAATCCCTCGACCTTCTGCTCAACTCCATCCTCATACACGCGGAAGTTCGAAGGCTTAAGATTTTGCACGAACTGGTGATTCTTTTCGGTAAGCACCCCTACGTCGACCGTGACCTCCGGAACCTCTACGCGCAGGCTCATGCTGGGCGTATTTTCAGGGTTCTTGAACTCGGGCCGTGCCGGCGCCGGCGGTGGCGCGTTGTCGGAGTTGTCAGGCTTCTTGGGCAGAGCAATCGGCCCGTTGTCACCACTCGGGCCTCCGGCATCAGGCGCTTGCTGGTCCGGCTGCTGCGCTGCTGGCTGTTGCGCTGCGGGCGGTTGGCTCTGGTATTGCCCGTGTCCCTGCACAGCTCCCGCCGCGATCATAAACGTCATCAACAAAGCCGCCAGCGAAAACCCGCCAATCGATCGTGCCTTCGAATATACCTTCGTCATCGCAACCTCTTGTGCTCCTCAGCATACGCGACTTGCATTGCCGCCTTCTAACTCCGTTAGCCCGCGCTGTCTCCGCTAACGCCGCTCCCTTGCCGTACTCTAATAGACGTGGAAACCCACTCGAAGGGAACCAGCGGCCTCCCCGCCCTTGCCTTCCTCGCCGCCCTGGCGCTGGCGGCAACGTCGCCTGCCCTTTTGCCGGCTCAATCGTCGTCAACCTCCGCCACGCCTTCCTCTGCGTCGCCTCAACCCGTCACCGGACCCCCAGCGAACCCCGGCTTCTTCCCTCTCAGCCAGATTCGCCCCGGGATGACCGGCACTGCCTGGACAGTCTTTCAAGGCTTTACGCCCGAACCCATGCAGGTGGAGATTCTCGGCATCCTGCGCGGCGTGCGAGGCCCTGGCCAGGACCTCATTCTCGCTCGCCTTCACGGCGACAAACCCGAATACACCGGCGTCGTCGAAGGCATGAGCGGCAGCCCCGTCTATATCGACGGTAAGCTGGCCGGTTCGCTCTCTTACCGCATCGGGCAATTCACCAAAGAACCCATTGCCGGCATCACGCCCATTGAGCAGATGCTCGAGGTCCGCGACATTCCCTTCCGCGATCTCACCGTCCCTGACGTGAAAATCGACGCGCAAACCGTTCCTTCCGCTCTCAGCTCATCACTGGAAGCAAGAAACTCATCCACGGACCAGGATCCTTTTTCTTCCGACTCCATGACGTTTCAGCCTTTGGATACTCCGCTGGTCATGAGCGGATTCCTGCCCGACGCCATCCGCTTCTGGCAGCAGCAGACCGCCGGAACCTCCCTCGAACCTGTTGCTGCAGGCGGCTCGCTCGCGGGAATGCCCTCTGACGCCGCGCCCTCGGGCCTCGGTTTGTCGGCGCAATCAGTCTCGGGCTCCGAACCCTCAAACCATCCCACGCTTGTTCCCGGTTCGGCAGTCAGCATGCAGCTCATTCGTGGCGACCTTGAAGTTTCCGCCACCTGCACCGTCACCTGGGTCGATCCCAAGCAGCTTCTTGCTTGTGGCCATCCCGTTCTCGGCGCGGGGCCGGTTTCTCTCCCCATGACCACCGCCGACGTCATCGCCACCCTCGCGTCGCCATTGAATTCTTTCAAGATCATCAACACCGGGGTCACCATCGGCGCCTTTACGCAGGATCGTGCATCGGCTATCCGCGGCGTTCTCGGCGCGCAAGCCCGCATGATCCCCGTCCACGTTGCCATCGATTCCCCAGAAGGCCCCCGCAAAGTCAACGTCGATATCCTCGACTTGCCTTCACTCACTCCCACCGCCGTCCAGGTGGTTCTCTATGAAGCGCTCCTCGAATCGAACCAGAGCTCCGAAGAGCTCAGCTACCACGTAACCGGCAATGTTGATATCTCCGAGTTCCCGCCCGTCCCTCTCGATCTTTGGGCGCCATCCGGCCAGCCGACTCCCGCGGCAATGATGGCCGCTCTTCTTGCTGGAGGCGAGTTCACTCGCCTCTATTCAAATGGCGCGCGCCGGGGCGTCGTTCGCTCCATCGATTTCCATGTTCAGGTCATTCCCCGTGCGGTCGATGTCGCGCTCGATCAGGCGCGCATCGCTTCCACTGACATCGCTCACGCCGGCGACACTATCACCGTCGAAGCCACTCTACGTCCTTCGCATCAACCCGAGCGTAACGTTCGTATCGCCTTCAGGTTGCCGGCACGCCTGGCTACAGGCAGCCTCCGCCTGCTCGTTTCCGATGCGGCCACCCTCGATCGCACTTTGCTTCAGCCTCGACTTTCTTCTTCCACACCTAGTCTCGCCACCGTCCTCGCCGAGGCTCGCGACCAGCACGCCGCCGACCGCGTCTATGTCAGCCTTCTCGCGCCTGAGACCCAGGCCGAGATCCACGGTCAATCCTTCACCAGCCTGCCGCTTTCGGTAGCCAATGCCCTCGAGCCTCTCCGCAACGCTCAGGATGCAGGACTCAACGGCGAATCTGCCGAGTTAGTCGGCGAAGCTCCCGCCGGAGGCGTGCTCACCGGTTTTTGGATTCTGAATCTCAACATCGAGTCCGGCGGTTTAAACTAGACTCAATACGACATCGATTGACCTTTTCTGCGACCGGCGCTTTTTGGGGAACCAGCCGGCAATTGGCAAATTTTATTGAGGCTTCGGGGATAATTATGGCTCAAATACAGGGACTTGCGGCTCACGCGGCGGGGTCGGAGCTGCTTCCTCTGCGCTATGACCCAGGCAAGCTCGGCGCGTACGAAGTCGAAATCGCCATCACCCACTGCGGCGTCTGCCACAGTGATCTGCACCTCATCGCCAATGACTGGGGCATCAGTCAATATCCCTTCATCCCCGGTCACGAAATCATCGGCACCGTCGCCGCTCTCGGCAGCGAGATCCGCACGCTCCAGGAAGGCCAGCGCGTCGGCCTCGGCTGGCAATCCAACTCCTGCGGCCAATGTGAGTGGTGTATGCGCGGCCAGGAAAATCTCTGCGCCGCTTCTGAAGGCACATGCGTTCATCGCCACGGCGGCTTTGCTGATCGCATCCGCGCCAACGCCCGCTTTGTCGTTCCCATCCCAGAAGCTCTGCCGAGCGAACAGACCGCGCCCCTGCTCGGCGGCGGCATCACCGTCTACAATCCCATGCGCGCCTTCGGCGTCAATCCCTCCTCCCGCGTCGGGGTCGTCGGCATCGGCGGACTCGGCCACCTTGCCATCCAGTTCGCACGCGTCTTCGGCGCCCACGTCACCGCCTTCTCCACCACCGTGGGCAAGGAAGACGAAGCTCACGCCCTTGGCGCCCATCACTTCGTTCACAGCCGCGAATCCAAATCCATGAAGGAAGTGGCCGACTCTCTCGACTTCATCCTCTCGACCGTCAATGCTGATCAGGACTGGGGTGCCTACCTCCAGGCCCTGCGCCCGAATGGCTCCCTCTGGTTCGTCGGCGTGCCTCCGTCGCCCATCTCCGTTCACACCTTTCCTCTCGTCTCGGGAATGCGCACCATCGGCGGCAGCCCTGTCGGCAGCCCCTACCTCTTGCGTGAAATGCTCGACGTCGCTGCCCGCCACGGCGTTAAAGCCACCACGGAGCGTTTCCCAATGGACAAGGCGAACGAAGCCATCGACAAAGTCAGAAAAGGCAAAGTCCGCTACCGCGCCGTCCTCGCCAACTAGCGGTGCCTGTTCCACGAACTTGTCACCGACCGCTGTTCACTGTTTTGGCGTTGCCCCATCCTAAAATCTCGACGCGCAGAGGAGAGTTTTAGGGTGGGTTAGCACGGACATCGATCAGGTTCTTTCAACCCGGCACGGACTGACCACTGATCACTGACCGCTGTTCACTGTCTTGCTGATTTCCACAGCAGAATCCGCTAACATATTTGTGCATGTCCTTCCCGATCAAAACCTGCGTCATCTGTCACGAGGAGTTCGAGCTCCGTCCCGGCAAGCCCGGGTTCGCCAATCGCTGCCCATCCTGCAGCGAGCCTGAGGAAGCCGTGGAGACTGAATCGCGCGCCTCCACCGACTACGTCGAACGCCGCGCAGCGCTCGAGGTTAACGCCGCCCGCCGCCGCGCCATGCGCGACCTGCTCTACCGCAAAGACAGCTAGACCACGAGACAATTCGACGGCTCACCGCCCTCAGTCCGCAGTTCACTTGTGAGAGGAGTTAATCGTGGCGATCCAGATTAGAAAGTTAGGAGACGGACTGTACACCGGGAAGTTGATCCTTCCGGACATGCTGGCGGTGAAAGAAAACTGGTCAACTCCGGAGCCAATGACTAAGGAGCGATTGGCCCATGAACTCTCGAACCGAGGAGCTCATATGGTGGGTGTTTGGGATGCATTCCATGACGCCGATCGAAATTGGCCAGAGGACCGGCGAAAGTGGCCCGACGGTTTGTGATTCCCGTCCACGAACCACGACTCACGACCCACGATTCTCCGCCCACGTCTACAATAGGTAAGTGAAGCAATCATCCCCGCCCGCGGCCCCTTCCGTGGGTTTCATCTCTCTAGGCTGCCCCAAAAACCTCGTCGACTCCGAGGTCATGATGGGCCTGCTCGACCGCGCCGGCGCTCGGCTGACAGCCCGCCCCGAAGACGCCGATATCCTCGTCGTCAACACCTGCTCTTTCATTGACACTGCCAAACAGGAATCGGTCTCGACCATCCTCGAGATGGCCCGCCACAAAACCGAGGGCCGCGCAAAGAAACTCATCGTCGCCGGCTGCCTCGTTGAGCGCTACCGCGACGAAATCCAGAAAAACATTCCTGAAGTCGATGCCGTTGTCGGCACTGGCGAACTCGAATCGATCCTTGAAGCCGCCGGACTCAGTTCGGCCCCCGCACCCACCGCGCTTTCACCTTTCACAATCCTCACGAGCACTCACGCGGAAATTCGCTCCGGACAGGAATCCCAATCCGGCACTCACAAGGGCCGCCCCGAGGGCGACGCCCGCGAGCGCTCCGGCCGCTTCCTTCGCGACGCATGGGCCGGCGCTTCATCGGCGCTTCCAACCTATCTCTACGACGAAACCACGCCTCGCCTCTTATCCACGCCTCGCGCCTCCGCCTATATCAAAATTGCCGAGGGCTGCGACCACCCTTGCACCTTCTGCGTCATTCCCAACCTGCGCGGCAAATTCCGTTCCCGCCGCTTTGAATCCGTCGTCGCTGAAGCCGAGCAGCTCGTCGCCCGCGGCGTCCGCGAAATCACTCTCATCGGCCAGGACACCACCTGCTACGGCGAAGACTTCGGCCTGCGCGACGGCCTTGCCACTCTCCTCGACACGCTCGCCGGTATTCCGAACCTCACGTGGCTCCGTTTCCTCTACGCCTATCCCAATCGCATCACCGGCAAGCTGCTTGAAACGATTGCGAAGCACGACAACATTTGCAAGTATCTCGACCTGCCGCTCCAGCACGCTTCTCCCGATGTCCTCAAGCGAATGAAGCGCGGCGCTTCTGCCGACATTTTCCTCAAAACACTCTCCAAGGTCCGCGCAGCCGTCCCCGGCATCGCCCTTCGCACCAGCTTCATTGTTGGTTTTCCTGGCGAGTCGCTCCGCGACTTTGAAGTTTTGGAGGAATTCATCAAAGAGGCCAGCTTCGACTGGCTCGGCGTCTTCAACTACTCGCATGAAGAAGGGTCGGCTGCATACGAACTCGATGCCCAGGTCCCTCATCGAACCATCGAGTCGCGCCGACGCCGCCTCATGAAGCTGCAGCAATCCATCTCCCGTCGCGCTAAGAAGAATTGGATCGGCCGCGAGCTCACCCTCCTCGCCGAAGGCCCCAGCGCCGAAACGTCTCTCCTCTGGGAAGCCCGCACCGAGTTCCATGCTCCGGAAATCGACGGCAAAGTCTTCGTCAACGACTTCGGCCCGCTCAGCGATCTCGAACCCGGCCATTTCTACCGCGCCCAGATTACCGAATCCCACGATTACGACCTCGTCGCCCGCATTTTAGCGCCGGCAGACTAGCCTGCCCTCGGCCCGCACCTCAAAAAAGAAGAAGGCGGCGGATCTCTAATCCCGCCGCCTAACCAAAGATGAACTGCGATGACTGCCGTTCTTCTACAGCAGACCGGGCACCGTTGTGTCCATGGTAATGCGAGTTCCGCTGAGCACACCGACGATGTGGACTCCGGGATTGCCCGACGTGTCGTATGCGTCCAGCGTAAATGTGCCCGAGTAGTGGGCGCCATCCGGGCTCAGTGTGATCTCCTCGACGATCCGGGTTGGACCCTGCGCGGGCCCGATTTCGCTCCAGCTCAACGGGTTGGTCGGATCGTACACGTTGCTGAACCATGCAAAGTGATTCAGCTTGTACGTGTATCTGCCCGTTTGCTTCCAAACGCCCATGCAGAAATCCCCATCCTGCGGCGGCCGATCAGAATTCATGATCTCGGTGCCGTCGCCATGCCAGACAACCAGCGCGTTGTCTACTGGCGCGCCTTCAGGCAAGTCGCTGTCCGAGCCGTGGGATGTGAAGGTCACGTGCCACATGCCGATGATCGAAGCACCGCCTGGGTAGTCGTCGCCGTCCTGACCGCTCAGCGACGCCAGCACCAGGCGTGCTGACCCGGACTGGAGTTGAAAACTGCTGGGATGTGCTTGCGGAAGTGTGACACCTCCGCAGGCCGCCTCAGCGCGGGGTCCGCACGCGAGTGCGAGCCCAATGATCGATGCTGCAATTGTGAGCATCCATTTGCTTTTCATGGTTGTCCCTCCTTGGGGATGAGCGCGAAATGCGCCGGTTGGTCGAACGGTTAAAGGTGAGGACTTCAGCGACAGAGGCTTCCTGTCGGGCTCCTTTGCGTCACTGAGTCCGCCGCTGTGTGGGTTATTTCGTAATTACCCCAGGGGAGAAGGGGTTCAGGCCGCGGCCGGGAGGGGAATGATTGCTCCTATGGCAGCAGCACTGACTCTAAGATGGCGGCAGCCAGTTCAACCGCCACGTACTTGACAGGCGCATCACCACTCGCCCGGGCGAGTTGGCTGCCAGAAGGTGGAGGGGTCGAGGATGTGCTGGCCGCAGCACGAACTGGAAATGCCGCGAACGTGATGGCCAGGATCGAAGCGGCAAGTACGAATGTCTTTATGCTTTTCATGTAAATCTCTCCTTTTTCAGTTCGGCGCCGCGTCCGTTCGCGCCCTGTGATGAAAGGAGTCTGCCCTACCTTCGTTCCGTACTCAATGAGCCGGAGATGAGTTGCGTCTGAGTTCAGCGGACCGCCCAACTCATCCAGAACTCATCTCGGCTCAGCCCGTAATTTGGTAATCTCTCCCACATGAATGAGCACATGGAAACCCACTCCACTGACCAACTTGCCGGGCTGCGGCGCGTCCTCAACTGCCCCGTCCTCACCCCGAATGATCCGGACTACACCGCTGCGCGCCAGGTCTGGAACGGCATGATCGACCGCAAGCCATCCGTCATCGTGCGCCCCACCGGCATCGCCGATGTCATTCAAGCCGTTCGCTTTGCCCGCGAACACGGCCTCGCGGCCTCGGTGCGCGGCGGCGGCCACAGCGTTGCTGGAAAATCCGTCGCCGACGGCGCCATCATGATCGACCTTTCCCTGATGCGCGAGGTCCAGGTGAACCCCGGCCGGCAGACGGCATTAGCCCAGGGCGGCGCCACATGGGGAGAATTCGATCGTGAATGTGAGAAATTCGGCTTGGCTACGACCGGCGGCGTCATCTCCTCGACCGGCGTCTGTGGGCTTACGCTTGGCGGCGGCATCGGCTGGCTCATGGGCAAGCACGGCCTCAGTTGCGACAACGTTATCTCCGCTGACTTGGTGAACGCCGACGGCAATCACCTATCTGTCAGCGCCACGCAGAATGAAGACCTCTTCTGGGCCATCCGCGGCGGCGGCGGCAACTTCGGCATCGTCACTGCGCTCGAGTTTCGCCTGTACGAACTCGCCTCAATCTATGGCGGCATCGTTTTGTATCCCCGCCCGGCAGCCTCCGACCTGTTGCGCCAGTATCGAGACCTCACCGCCAACGCGCCTGACGAGATCACCGCCTACGCCGCGCTTCTCACCGGCCACGGCCATCCCATGGCGGCAATCGCTCTTTGTCACAGTGGATCCAACACCGACCGCGCCGCAGCATGCAAGCAGTTCTATCTCGCCTCGCCGCCCGCCGCCGACATGATCGGCGAAAAGAAATACACCGAGCTTCAAACCATGCTCGACTTCACCGCTCCCGCAGGCGCGCACTACTACTTCAAGTGCCCCTTCCTCCGCGACCTTACGGACGACGCCATCCGCGTCATCCTCGATCACACAGAACAGATGCCCACGGAGCAAACCCAGGTCGTCCTTGAGCATATGCACGGCGCAGCCAGCCGTGTGCCCACCGAGCAGACTGCCTTTGGCCTCAGGCGCGTGCACTACAGCGTTAACATCATGCCTGCGTGGACCGATCCATCGATGGCCGAGAAATGTATCGCTTGGGCGCAGGAGTTCGCCGCTGCTCTCACAGCCCTCGGGGCCTCAGATGCGTATGTGAACTATTTGGGTGACGAAGGACCGTCGGCAGTGAAGGCATCATACGGAGCAAACTATGCTCGCCTCGCCGAACTGAAAAAGAAGTACGATCCCGATAATTTCTTCCGCTTCAACCAAAACATCGTCCCGGCCACCTAATCCCGCGCCATGTGCGACAAGCCGATCGACGCGAGAAACTTGTGGAAGCGCGCCTCGGCCCGATAGGGATCGAATTGATTGCTGATGGTTGCAATGTAAATCGGAGTTGATTTCACCGCGACCGCTCGCTCCAGCCACTCGTACATTTCCGCGGTAAGCCCGAGACTCGCGTAGATCGCGGCGATCAGTACAGCCGGCTCCGTTCTTTCTCCAGCCACTCTCACCTTCTTTACGACGTCGAGAGCGCGCTGACGCTCGCCCTTGCCCGCCAGGGCGGCTCCCATAAAGGCCAGCGCCTCAATGTTGTCGGGCGTCAGCGAAAGAGCCTTCTCAAAGGCCTCGACGGCCTCGTCATATCTCCCGAGCCATGTCAGATTCCGGCCCAGAAAAAAATGGGACCGGTAATAACCGGGTTCCAGTTCCACACACTGCTGCAGTTGCCGTAGAGCAAGATCCTGCTGTCCGGCATGCGTCTGCGCAACTCCGAGGTAGAGATTCACGGTTATTGAGAGGGGCTCAACCTCTCTCGCGCGCTGCATGGAGTCAATCGCTTCCTGAGGTTTCCCCACCGCCGATAAATACAGTGATTGCCAGATCAGTGCTGTAATCTGGCTCGGATCCAGTGCCAGTGCCGCCTGAAACTCCCGCCCCGCGCCGTCCCAGTCCCAGTCGTACCAGCTTTTTATCAACCCCAGCGTGCAGTGCGCTTCGGCAAGAGTCTCATCCAGATCCAATGCTTGCTGCAGATATGAATGTGCCTTCGCCAGCGCCTCCAGCGGCTTCATTTGCCCAACGCGCACCGATCCCATTTGCGCGTAACAATCTGCCAGTCCCGCATAAGCTGGCGCAAACCCGCCATCCATCGCCAAGGCCTCGTTGAAGTAGCCCATGCTGCGCCGGATCGCATCGGCGGTCATCTTGTGCCAGAAAAAACGCCCCTTAAGATAAGCGTCGTACGCCGCCGACGATTTCGAATACCGTCGCGTGCCCACCGTCGCGCTGGGAAACAGCTCCAGCGCCAGGCTCTCGCTCACGCGCTGCGTTACCTCTTCCTGCACCGCGAGCAAGTCGTAGGCCTTGCGATCGTATGTCTCCGACCAAAGCACGCTTCGGTCGCGTAGATCGTGCAGTTTCGCGCTGATGCGCAGCGTGTCTCCCGACCGTCTCACCGACCCGCGCAGCATGTAATCCAGGTTTAACTCGCGGCGCAGCCGATCAAGATGGTCCGCCATCCCATCGCCGCTATCAATCCTTGGAACCGCAGTCACCCGCAGCCGGGCCGGATCGATGCGCGACAGCGCCGAGATCATGTCTTCCGTCAATCCGGCCGCAAAATAGTCTCCTTCCTTTCCCGAGAGCTCCTCCACCGGAACGACCGCAATCCGCAGGCGCTTCTCGTCGCGAGCCTCCGTACCCTCCCTGGCCCCCTCCATCTTCCCGACAAAGCGATACCCGAGCCGCGGTAGCGTCTCCACATAACTTGGCTTTTCAGCTTGATCGTTGAGGGCCAGCCGGATCTGCCGGATGCAAAAATTCAGCCCTTGCTCGAAGTCGACGAAAGTATCCTCGCCCCAGATGGCCAGCCGGATCTGCTCCCGCGTCACCAGCGTCCCCCGATGATTCATCAAGAAAGCCAGCACCCGCGCCGGCTGCTGCTGAATCCGGACAGGCGCGCCGTTTCTGCGCAGCTCAAACGTCTGCTCGTTGAGCTCAAAATCACCAAATCGAATGGATGCCATGGCGGAGAAAAAGAGGGCCGAAACTTTGCGCAATTATAGCAGCCATTTTTTTCTGGCAGCCTTACTGCCATCGCAATATCATCTCCCCATGTCCATCCATCGCCGCACCTTCCTCAAGTCCGCCGCTTCGGTCATCCCCGCCGCCGCTTTCCAAAATGTCCTCGCACAAAGCTCACCCCAAACACCGCCCGCCCCGACTCTCAACCCCGTCCCCGCCGGTCAAGACCGCACCGGTCATCTCCATTCCCTCGGTTTCAGCTCGCTCGCCTTCAAGGTCATCCCCTCGGATACAGCCGGAAACCTCCTCATCATCGAGCATAGAGGTCTTCAGCCCGACACTGGCCCGGCCTTGCATATGCACTTGTCACAGGAAGAATGGTTCTACGTCATGGAAGGCGAAGTGCGCTTCCAGGTCGGCGATCGTCGCATGCGGCTCGGCCCCGGCGAGTCGATCCTCGCCCCGCGTCGCATCCCCCACACCTTCTCCGCCTCGGGCACACCGGCGCACATGATGATCGCATTCACACCGGCCGACAAGATGGAACAGTATTTCAACGACGCTGCCGCGCATCCTGAACTCGCAGCCACAGAAGATTTCATGAACCGATACGACATGCAATGGATGGGCCCGTCGCCCTTCTGGAAGCCGTAACAGGAAGGCTCCGGTCCTTGTTCCCTCGGACCCTCGGTCCCTCTGACCCTCGTTCCCTGTCTTTCTGCTATTCTTCGGCCATGAAAAACCCGCTTCCCAGCGTCGCCGCCGCAATCCTGCTCCTCGTCGCCGCCTTCGCCCTTACCGCTCCCGCCGGCGCGCAAGACTGGGCCAAAGCGGCCCTGGGCAAATCTCCGCGCCACCAGGAATGGGTCAAGATCAAATACGGCAACGGCACCCCCGGAGGCCGAATCATTGACGCATTCGTCGTCTATCCCGAAGTCAGCCACAAAGCCCCCGTCATTCTTCTCATCCACGAAATCTTCGGCCTCTCTGACTGGGCTCGCTCCATGGCCGACGACATCGCCGCCATGGGCTACATCGTCATTGCGCCCGACCTCCTCTCCGGCGTTGGCCCCAACGGCGGAGGCACCAACGCATTCCCCGACCAGCAAGCCATCATCAGGGCCGTCTCAAACCTCGACCCTGGCACCATTACCGCCGACCTCAACGCCACTGCCGACTACGCGCTCAAGTTCCCATCGGCCAACGGCAAGCTCGCCGTCATCGGCTTCTGCTGGGGCGGGGGCCAGTCCTTCCGCTTCGCGACAACGCGCCAAGATCTCTCGGCTGCTTTTGTCTTCTACGGCCCTCCGCCGCCCGCCGACGCCATGAAGAACATCACCGCTCCCGTCTACGGCTTCTATGGCGGCAGCGATGCGCGGATCTCCGCGACCGTTCCTGACGCCAAGACTGAAATGGCCGCCGCCGGAAAAAAGTATGATCCGGTGATTTACGATGGCGCAGGCCACGGCTTCATGCGCGCCGGCGAAGACCCCACTAACACCAACCCCGCGAACACTGCCGCGCGCACCCAGGCCCTGACGCGCCTGCAGACGCTCCTCGGGAAGATGTAGCCTTTCACGATTCACGGTTCACGGTCGACGGCCTTTCCGCGCTACCATATTTGTTGAACGCGGACAGCGCGTCCACGCCAACGTTATGTCGCCTCGCAAAAAATCCGTCTCCCATCTTCACTGTCCCACCTGCGGAATGATCGTCCGCCCCGCTGACGAAGACTTCCCCTTCTGCAGCGACCGCTGCCGCAAAATCGATCTCGGCAAGTGGGCTATGGGCGTCTACAAAATCAGCTCTCCCGTTCTCGACCCCGAGGTCCTCGAAGACCTCGGCGGCCTCGGCAGCAATCGCGGCGGAGACTCGGATGAAGGATGAACGTTCCACCGCTAATGCCATCCAAGACAAGGGAAAAACCCAAGCGATCAAGAAAACCACCTGGGCCTGGTCCGTCGCCACCTTGTTCGGCGTCGGTCACCTCAAGCCTGGGCCCGGCACGTGGGGCTCCATCGCCGCTGTCCTGCTCTGGCTCGCGGAAGGCACATTTAACCACATCGCCCCACGCGCCGAACTCGTTGGTCTCTTGTTTTGGATCGCCGTGGCGATCGTCCTCGGCGTCCCCGCCGCATCCATCGTCGAGCGCCAATCTGGAGGTCACGATCCTCAATTCGTTGTCATCGACGAGGTCATCGGCCAATGGATCGCGCTCCTCTTCTGCCCAGTCGACTGGCGTCACGGACTCATCGCTCTCGTCCTCTTTCGCCTCTTCGATATCACCAAGCCATTTCCCATTCGCCGCCTCGAACGCCTCCCCGCCGGCTGGGGCATCGTCTTCGACGACGTGGCTGCAGGCTTGTATGCTTTAGGTATAGCGTCGCTGTTGCGCATCTGGTTCTGATATGTCTCGTTCCTCACCTCAACCCGCTCCTCCCGTCGGCCAACTGCCTCGCGTCGACGAGGTTCTACCCTCCGCCGCGCTGCCCAACGGCGAAATCGAGTTGATCGGAGCTTCTCTCGGCCCCAACGGCTTCGGCCTGCCCGCCGTCGCCGTCGACAACCAGCCGGCCCACGTTCTCATGAGCCGCCCCACGCGTCTCGTCTTTCGTGTCCCCGCCCAGACTTCCGCCGGGCTCATTGAAGTTCGCACGCCCGCCGGCGCCGCCAACCCCGCTACCCTCCGCGTCGCCCGCCAGCTCAATGACGGCCTGCATCCCGTCACCAGTCCCGCCGTCAGCCGCTCCGGCATGGTTTACGCCACCATCTCAGGTCCGCGCGGCAAGCAAACCCCAGTCTCCGTCGTTCGCATCTCGCCAGACGGCCGCGCCACGCCCTTTATTACCGGGATCCTCAACGCTACTGGACTCGCCTTCAATCCCGACGGCGACCTCTTCGTCACTTCGCGCGCTGAAGGCAACGTCTACCGCGTCGACGCCGCCGGCGAATTCACGCAGTATGTCGAAGGCATGGGCGTCGCCACCGGCGCTGCATTCGACCATGAAGGGAATCTCTTCGTCGGCGATCGCAGCGGCACCATCTTCAAAATCAATACCCAGCGCCAGATCTTTGTTCATGCCACGCTTGAGGCCAGCGTCGCCGCCTATCACCTCGCGGTCAACGCCGCGGGCACGCTGCTGGTGTCCGCCCCGTCGCTCTCGTCCAATGAAGCCATTTGGGCCATTGAGCCCAACGGCGACACGCGCGTCTGGTATCGCGGCCTCGGCCGTCCGCAGGGCCTCGCCATTTCCAGCGAGGGCGATGTCTACGTCGCTGCCTGTCTCCATGGCCGCCACGGGCTCGTTCGCATCACTCCCGCGGGGGCGGCTTCGCTTGTTCTTTCTGCTTCCAACCTGGTCGGCGTCGCCTTCTCGCCCCTCGGCACCACCATTCTCGCGACCAACGAAGCCGTTTATGATGTGGACTTGGGCGTCGAAGGCCTTAACCTTTTTTAGCTTGCAGTTCTCTGACTCCTGAGCCCTGACCCCTGATCCATGCCTTTATGAAGAGTGAAATCATCGCCGTTGGCTCCGAGATGCTCACCCCGCATCGCCAGGACACCAACTCTCTCTATCTCACGGATAAACTCAACGCGATTGGCGTCATCGTGGCCTTTAAAACCATCGTGGGCGACCGCCGCAACGATCTCATCGGCGCCATCAAAACCGCTCTCAACCGCATCGACATTCTCATCATCATGGGTGGCCTCGGGCCCACGGAAGACGATCTCACCCGCGAAGCCGTCGCTGAAGCGCTCTCGCTCTCCCTCCGCCGCGACGCTGCGCAGGTTGCCGCTCTCCATGCGCGCGCCGCTACGTGGCGCATCTCCATGCCGCCAAATAATCTCAAGCAGGCCGACGTGCTTGAGGGCGCAACCATTCTTCCCAATCCCAACGGCAGCGCGCCCGGCCAATGGCTTGACGTCAGTTTCTCCGGCTATCGCAAGCTCGTCATGCTGCTGCCCGGCCCGCCTCACGAATGCACTCCGCTCTTCGACGCCGAATGCCTGCCACGGCTGCGTGCGATCGTCCCGCCCCGAACCATCGCCGTCCGCACGCTCAAGGCCGCCATGATTCCCGAGTCACAGGCCGACAAGCTCCTCGCTCCCATCTACTCCACCTACACCGACGTTGAAACCACGCTCCTCGCCCACACGGGCGACCTGCAAATCACCCTCATCTGCTCCAAGTCTTCTGCTCAAGCAGCCGAGACCCGTGTCAACGAGCTCGCCGAACGCATTGAAGATGCTCTCGCCGACTGGTTTTATTCTTCGCAGGGCGACACGCTCGAACAGATCGTCCTGTACTATCTCGGCCTCCGCCAGGCCAAGCTCGCCGTCGCCGAAAGCTGCACCGGCGGTCTCATCGCCCAGCGCATCACGTCTGTTCCAGGGGCTTCCCGTTCGTTTCTCGGCGGAGTTGTCGTCTATTCCGACCAGCTCAAGACCGCGTTCGCCGGCGTGCCCGCCGAGCTGATTGAGAAGCACGGCGCCGTCTCCGCTGAAGTGGCCAAAGCTCTCGCCGACGGCATTCGCGCGCGTACCGGCGCCACCATTGGCCTCAGCGTCACCGGCATCGCCGGTCCCACCGGCGCTACGGATTCCAAACCCGTTGGCCTCGTCCACATTGCAGTCTCTGACGCACAGGGCACCGACTCCATCGACCGCACCTTCCGCGGCGATCGCCAGCGCGTTCGCGAATGGTCCGCACAATTCGCCCTCGACCTCGTCCGCCGCCGCCTCATGTGAGCTTCATAAGCGCCTGAATCGGCGGGCGAGATCGTCCCCGGGCGCAATTCCCCCCTCACGCCATGGCGAGCGCGCATCCGCCCCCTCAACCGCAAGGAGCCGCAGAATTTACTTCTTGGCCCCGATCGGCTTGTATCCCGACGTCGCCGCCTTCTTCACCGCGGCCATCGCATCATCGGTGCTCATCAAGGGGGTCGTCTTCACGGCCTTCAATGACCCGCCCGCAGCCGCCGCGATAGCAAACGATGCCATGCTCGTGTTGTCCGGCATCTCCACGACCATCACCAGATCGTATTCTCCAAACGACAACCACGATGCGCTCAGCTTGCCGCCGAGCTTCTTCGCAACCTTCTTCACGACCTCAGTGCGGTTCTCAGGGTTCTTGATGAGCGAGGCCAGTGCCTCACTCGTGTACGAAGCTTGAACCAGATAAGTTGCCATGGGGAATCACCTTTCAGATTCGACTTTCCTTCATGGGGGATGGAAGGCTGTTCGAGTATACCGCCGCCATTCGCCGCATCGAGCGAATTCTCTTCGCGCCCTGTCTGCGCCCCTGGCTCTCTTCGCTTTTTCACTCTTTCACTTTTTCACACCTTCGCTGCCTTTCTCCCCCGCTCCCCACCGCTTTGCTACACTTCTCCTGAAGCGTCACTCCGCTCCACCATGCGTCCAATCCCCCACCACCAACGCGGGAGCCTTCATGCCGGTCGTTGAGCTCGCCGCGGTCACCAAGGCCTACGACAGCAAAGTCGCCGTTCGCGACCTCTCGCTCTCCATCGATGCAGGCCAGATGTTCGGACTCCTCGGCCCCAATGGAGCCGGAAAAACCAGCTCCATTCGCATGATGATGGGCATCACCATGCCCGACTCCGGCCGCATCAGCCTCTTTGAAAAGCCTTTCGACCGGCGCAATCTCGACCGCGTCGGCTACCTGCCTGAAGAACGCGGCCTCTACAAGAAAATGAAGGTCCTCGACCAGCTCGTATTCTTTGGCGAGCTCCACGGACTCACCCGGGACGCCGCCCGCAAGCGCGCGGTCGACTGGGCCGCCCGCATGGAAATCTCCGGCTCTCTCGACAAGAAAACGCAGGAGCTCTCCAAGGGCATGCAGCAGAAAATCCAATTCATCGCCACGCTGCTCCATGACCCAGGTCTCGTAGTGATGGATGAGCCTTTCAGCGGCCTCGATCCCGTCAACACTACGCTCCTCCAGGACGCGCTCCTCGAGCTGAAGTCGCAGGGCAAAGCCATCCTCTTTTCTACCCACCGCATGGACCAGGTCGAAAAACTCTGCGATTCCATCTGCCTCATCAACAACGGCGAGGCCGTCCTCAGTGGCAACCTTCGCGAAATCAAGAGCCGCTACGAGCGCAATCGCGTCATTGTCGAGTTTGAGGGCAGCGCCGACTTCCTCAAGTCAGATGAAATCGCCTCCGCCAATAACTACTCCGGCCACGCCGAAATCACCCTCAAGGCGCGCGGCGACGCGCAAAAGCTGCTTCATCTCGCCGCATCCATGGCCGCGATTTATCGCTTTGAGCTCGTCGAGCCCTCACTCGAGGAAATCTTTATCCAGACCGTGGGAGGCAAGTCCGATGCGTAACATGCTCCTCGTCGCCCGGCGTGAGTACCTCGAGCAAATTCGCGGCCGTGCCTTCCGCATCTCCACCATCCTCGTGCCCGCGCTCATCCTCTTTCTTCTCGGCGTCAGCGGATTTACCGGCCGCAAGCTCGCAACCGGCCGCCACATCGCCATCGCCGCCGACAATCCCTCCCTTGCCGCCGATATTCGTGCCGATCTTATCGCCGACAAGGGCGCCCATTACACCGTTGACACCATCGCACCCTTCACCGCGCAGGATCGCGCCGACCTTCAGGCCCGCATCGAGAACAAATCCCTCGACGGTCTCGTCATCATCTCGAATTCCGCCTCCGCCACACCCAGCGTCACCTACGAATCGCAATCTTCCGCCGACCTACTGAATACCTCGCGCCTCACCGACGCCATCAATGCCGGCTTCCTCAATCTCCGCCTCGCACAGCAGGGCATTTCCAGTTTCCAAGTTCACTCCCTCATCCAATCTGTCCCTCTAGAGACTCTTCAAGTCTCTTCCAGCGGCAAGACCGGCAAGAGCCAGGGCATGGCGCCATTTTATGCGGCCATGTTGATGACCTTCCTCATGACCATGCCCATCCTTCTGTACGGCATGGACATGGCTCGCTCCGTGATCGAAGAAAAAGGCTCGCGCATCTTTGAGGTCATGCTCGCGGTCGCACGACCTGAAGATCTGCTCGCCGGCAAGCTTCTCGGTGTTGGCGCCGTCGGCCTCACGCAAATCGCCATCTGGCTCACCGCCGCCGCTCTCCTCTCCGGTTCGGCCCTGGCCGGCCCCATCATGAGCGGCCAGATGAAAATTCACTTCAGCGTTCTCGAAGCCGTTCTCTTCCCCATCTACTTCATCCTTGGCTTCTTCCTCTACAGCGCCTTCTTCTCCGGCCTCGCCGCCACCTGCGAAACCGCGCAAGACCTCCAGATGTACATCACCCTCGCCGTCATCCCCACCTGGACCAGCTTCGCCATCCTGCCCTTCCTGCTGAACAATCCGAACTCGCCCTGGGTCGTTGCCGCTTCACTCTTTCCTCCCACCGCGCCCCTCGTCATGGTTCCCCGCATCGGCATGCTTTCCGCTCCCTACCCCTGGGGACAGCTCGCCCTCTCGCTCGCTCTCATGGTCTTCAGCATCTGGGCCGTCATTTGGTTCGCTTCACGCCTCTATCGCGTCGGAATCCTCATGTACGGCAAACGCGCCACCTTCCCCGAAATCCTTCGCTGGCTCCGCTACAGCTAACCTCCGATCACCGTTCGCCGTCCACCATTCACCGCCTCTTTGCAACTCATCCAGCACCAACCCCATCTCACTCAAGAGAAGCTGGCCGAGGAACGCGCAGTGCTGGATGTTCAGAATTGCTCAGCCCGGCGTCGAGACTGCGTGCTATCGTCTCTCATCGCCCACAAGGCAGACATTGAATGAAAAATCTTTTTGATAATAGCCCGCGATCTTCCTGTCTCTACGCCTTGCTCGTAACGCTGTTGATTTGCGCTACCCAGCCGCGCATCCACGCGGATCCCCCGGTCGCACGCTTTGTGCAAGGCTCCTACCACGGCTTCCTCGAGGTGCTTTCGCCTGACGGCGAGGTCGTCGCTTATGGCGACAGTACTCAAGTCGTCCATGGCGATCGGGTCACTGCAGAAACACTTTTTACCTTCAAGGATGGCTCTACCGACGACGAAACCACCGTCTACTCGCAACACCGCACATTCCAGCTCATCTCCGACCACCATGTTCAAAAAGGGCCTTTCTTTCCTCACCCCATGGCGGTATTTGTCGATGCACGCAGCGGTCAGTTCATCACTCGCACCACGGGCAAGGACGGCAAGGAGGAGGTCAAGAGCAGCCATGTTCAGTTCCCGGCCGACCTCGCCAACGGCATGGTTCCGCTCATCGTTGAAAACATGGGTCCCGGCGACTCCCCAAAAACAGTCTCCATGGTTGTTGGCACTCCTAGTCCGCTCATGGCCAAACTCGTCATCTCAAAAATTGGCGAAGACAGCTACTCCCTGGTCGGCACCTCTCGCAAGGCGATCCATTACGAAATCAAAATCCAACTGGGCGGAGTCGCTGGCTTCGTGGCTCCTCTCATCGGTAAAGCGCCGCCCGACATCGAAATCTGGACCGTGACCGGCCAGGCTCCGACCTTCGTGAGAGAACAAGGCCCCCTGTATCCGGATGGCCCAGTCATGACCATCCAACTGGTCAGTCCCATCTGGCCCGACGCCTCCAAATCCGCCGATTCAGGGAAGTAACGCCTATCGCGTAATCATCAAAATGGCGGTGCGCGCGTCGCCCCTGCAGCCAGCCCGCTTGCTCTGTCAACTTGCGACCTCTCTGAACGTTCCCTAGGGGTGCGCGCCGTAAAATCGACCCAGTGACCGCCGCAACCAGCGAAGAGTTCTCGCTCCGCCAGCGCATCGTTCTGGCCGTTGTCCCGCGCCTCGTTTGGGCGCTGCTCTCGCTTGTCGGCCGCACCTGGCGCTTCGAGACAATCGCCGAACTGGGCGCCACCCCACTTCCCTTCGGCGAGGGCGCAGGCGCCGAGATCTTCTGCTTCTGGCACCAGTGCGTTCTGCCCTGCACGTTTTATTTCCGACGCACCGGCGCAACCATCATCGTCAGCCAGAGCTTCGATGGCGAGCTCATCGCGCGCACACTCGGGCTCTTCGGATACAAAACCGTCCGCGGCTCCAGCTCGCGCGGCGCACAGGAAGCGCTGCTTGGCCTCAAGCACGTTATCGAAGCAGGCCGCCCCGCCATCTTCACCGCCGACGGGCCCCGCGGCCCAATCTTCCGCACCAAGTCCGGGCCCGTCCGGCTTGCCGCTATCACCGGCGCGCGCATCGGCGCTTTCCATCTGCAGCCCCAACGCGCATGGTCGCTCCGTTCCTGGGATCGTTTTCTTGTTCCCATGCCCTTCACGCGCATTGCTGTCAGTTGGTCACGCTGGACCCACGTTCCCCCCGACCTTTCCGAAGACAAGATCGAAAATCAGCGCGAACAGCTCACTGCCACCATCGAACGCGCCCGCCTCCACGCCCTCAACCACTTCGGAAGAGCCGATGTCTGAACCATCTCCTCCAAAACCTGAGAGCGCGGAGCGCCGTGTGGAAGACTTCCACTACGATCTGCCCGAAGATCTCATCGCCCAAGAACCTCCGGCCGAGCGCGGCGCCAGCCGCATGCTCGTCATGGACCGCGCAACAGGCGCCTTCCACGACGATTTTTTCTCTCGTTTTGGAGAAAATCTCCGCCCCGGCGATCTTCTCGTCCTCAACGACAGCCGCGTCATTCCCGCGCGCCTCTATGCGCATCGCACGCTCGTCAAGGATCGTGAAAAGCCCACCCGCCCCATTGAAGTCATGCTCACTGAACAGGCTGGCGAAAATCGCTGGCGCGCTCTCGTTCGTCCCGGCCGCAAAGTCGCCATCGGTGAGCGCCTCGTCTTTCCCGCGCCTTCTGCCGGCATCGCGCTCGAAGCGGAAGTCCTTGAGCGCGGCCAATATGGCGAGCGTCTGCTCGAGTTCGCCCCTGTCGATGACTTCTTCGCCGTCCTCGAATCGATCGGCCACATGCCTTTGCCGCCGTACATCCATCGCGACGACGCCGGCTCCGATCGTGATCGCTACCAGACTGTCTTCGCCCGCGAGCGCGGTTCCGTTGCCGCGCCCACGGCCGGCCTGCACTTCACGCAGGATGTTCTCGCGCAGCTCTCATCCAAAGGAATCGAGATAGCGCGAGTTACACTCCACGTCGGTCTCGGCACATTTGCTCCACTGCGCGTTGAGCGCGTGAGCGAAGTCCACCTCCACAGCGAGCGCTATACCATTTCGGTCGCGGCTGCAGACGCAATTCATCGCGCCGTAGCTGAGCGTAGGCGGATCGTCGCCGTCGGCACCACCGTTGTCCGCACTCTCGAAGCTGCCGCGTTAGCCGCCGGCGACAGACCAATCCAGCCCCACTCCGGCTCAACCGACATCTTCATCTCGCCCGGCTTCGATTTCCGTATCGTTGGCGCCCTGCTCACCAACTTCCATCTGCCCCAGTCCAGCCTGCTCATGCTGGTCTCGGCCTTCGCCGGCCCTCATCGCGCCGGACTCGACCGCATCCTCGCTGCTTACCGTCACGCCGTCCAATCCCGCTACCGTTTCTTCAGCTACGGCGACTGCATGCTGATTCAGTGAAGAAGTGAAAGAGTGGATCCGTGAATGGTTCTTTCACTTCTTCACTTCTTCACTTCTTCACTCCTTCACCCCTTCACTCCTTCACTGCGCACTGTCCACTGTTCACTGTCCACTGCTATCCTCACTATCGATGACCGATTCGTCCAGGCCGCCCGTCTTTCTCCTCGATGCGATGTCCTTCATCTTCCGCGCCTATCACGCCATGCAGCGTTCGCGGCCCATGTCCACGCGCTCCGGCCTGCCCACCGCCGCCACCTACGTCTTTGTGAACATGATCAAGAAGCTCCGCCAGGACTTCTCGCCCAAGTACTTCGCTGCGGTCTTCGATGTTAGCGGCGAAGTCTTTCGCGACGAGCGCGCCCGATCCATCGCCACTCTGCGCCGCTGGAATGCGAAGATTCAAAGCTTCGAAGACGTGAGCTACGACGGATACAAAGCCAAGCGCGAAGCCATGCCTGAGGACCTTCGCCGCCAGATTCCCTACATTCGCCGCGCCCTTGAGGCCCTGCGCATCCCCATCCTCCAGGCCGAAGGCTTCGAGGCCGACGACGTCATCGGCACTCTGGCCCGCGAGGCCGCCGAGCAGCATCATGAAGTCTTCATTGTCTCCGGCGACAAGGACATGATGCAGCTCGTCACGTCGCAAGTGAAAATCCTCAACCCGCAAAAGGACAACCTGATCCTCGATCCGGATAAGGTCACCGAAGTGCTCGGCGTCCCTCCGGGCAAAGTCGTTGACGTCATGGCCCTGCGCGGCGATTCGGTCGACAACATCCCCGGCGCGCCCGGCATTGGCGACAAGGGCAGCGTCGAGCTCATCAAGGAATTCGGCACCGTCGAGGCGGTGCTCGATCGCGCCGCCGAAGTCAAGCGCAAGACGTACCGCGAATCCCTTGAGCAGAATCGCGAAACCGTTCTGCTCTCCAAGGAACTCGTCACCATTGACACTCACGTGCCACTGCCGCTTGACTTGGCCGCGATGGAAACCCAGCCGCCCGACCTCGAAGCCTGCCGCACGCTCTTCACCGAGCTGGAGTTCACATCCATGCTCCGCGACCTGGCTCCTGCTGAGGGCGGAGCTACGGCCGAACTCATCGACGATCCAAGTCCGGAACAAGAAGAAACGTTCTACGCCGCCGCTCGCGAAAACGGATTTACGTTAGCGCTCGACGCCGTCGAACCTTCTGAGCCGGAATCCGAAGACGACCAACCGGCGGCTCAATCCCTGCTTGACCTCGCAGAAGCCGCCGACAAAAAGGAAAGCTGCTACGTCGGAGTCTGCGCCGATCCTGCTCTCGCACTCCGCCTGCCGCTCACTCCCGAACTCCGCGCCCTCCTCGAAGACGCCTCGGTCCCCAAGCGCACGCACGACTGGAAGCTTGCCCTCCACATCCTCGGCGACGTCAACGTCGCGCTGCGCGGCCCCGTTGATGACACGCAGCTGCTCTCCTACGCCCTCAATCCCACGCACTCAACGCAGTCCCTCGCCGACGTTGCCGCGCGCAACAACCAACCGCCGCCCTCGTCGCTCCCCGCCGCTGCCGCCTCCATTCATACACTCGTTCCCTCCCTCCGCCAGGAGGCCGAAAAATCCGGAGTCGCGCGCGTCTACGCTGAAATCGACCTTCCCCTCGCGCCCGTGCTCTACCGCATGGAGAAGGCCGGAGTCCGCATCGACACAGCTGCGCTAGGCACCCTTTCGGAAAAGTTCAGTGGAGAATTGACGCGCGTCGGCGAACGCATCTTCGAGCTGGCCGGCGAGCGCTTCAATATCAACTCGCCCAAGCAGCTCGGTATTGTTCTTTTCACGAAATTGGGCCTGCCCGCTCCACCCGCTCGCGGCAAGAACAAGTCCGTCTCCACCGCGGTGGACGTGCTCGAGTTTCTCTCCGACAAACACGAAGTCCCCAAACTCGTACTCGAGTATCGCCATCTTTCCAAGCTCAAATCCAACTATGTCGACGCATTGCCGCTGCTCGCCGATGCCGAATCGCGCGTGCACACAACCTTTCAGTCAGCCGCAACGGCCACAGGCCGCCTCTCATCGATCAACCCGAACCTGCAGAACATTCCCGTGCGCACGGAGTTGGGTCGGGAGATTCGCGCCGCCTTCATCGCCGCGCCCGGCACCGAGCTGCTCTCGGCCGACTACTCGCAGATCGAACTGCGTCTGCTCGCGCACTTCACCGGCGATCCGTTGCTGATTCGCGCATACGCCGAAGACATAGACATTCACACCCTCACCGCAAGCGAAGTTTTCGGCGTCCCCGTCGACACCATGGACAAGGAGACCCGCAACCGCGCCAAGGCCGTCAACTTCGGCATTGTCTACGGAATCTCCGCATTCGGTCTCGCTGCGCAGCTAGGCATTCCGCAGGCCGAAGCCAAGGCTTACATCGAGCGGTACTTTGCGCGCTACCAGGGCGTGCGCGAATTCATCGAGAAAACACTCGAGCAAACACGCCGGGATGGTTTCGTGCGCACCATGTTCGGACGCCTGCGGCCCATCCCCGACATTGAAAGCCGCAATCCCAATCAGCGCGGATTTGCCGAGCGCACAGCGATCAATACCTCTCTCCAGGGAACCGGCGCCGACCTCATCAAATTGGCGATGATTTCGCTCGACCGCAAACTGGCGGAGCGAAGACTGAAAACACGCATGGTCCTGCAGGTCCATGATGAGTTGCTTTTCGAGGTCCCGGCTAGCGAGAAGGATGAAGCCGCAGCTCTTGTGCGTGCCGAGATGGAGGGAGTGGTCAAACTGAAAGTGCCGCTGGTTGCCGACATTTCGTTTGGCCCAAATTGGCGTGACCTGAAATGAGTCCACGGCGCAATTTGTAAACCGGAAGCCCTCAACCGGGCCACGATCCCTATGTACCGCCATCCTCTTCCGGGGTCCCAAAGAGATGTCCTCGTCTTTGCGGTCGTCGACAGGTCGTCGTGCGAGAGCCTGCCCTGAGCGGGGTCGAAACGTCCTCGCCTGCACTCGCATAGCCTCCCGATTTACACTTGTAAACGTTTGCCTGACTTGGAGGAATCACCATGAAGAAAGTTAGCCGCAGAGAGTTCGCAAAAGGCGTTGCCCTTGCCCCCGTCGGATTGGCGGCCGCTTCGTCTCTGCTTGCCCATGCCCAGGCAACTCCTCCGGGTCCGGCCGCACCAAAACCGGCTCCGGCGCACGAAATCCCCCCCACACTGCGCTTCTCGGTAGATGAGCTGGAGCCCTTCGCTGCACCCATTGAGTTCGCTCGTGATCCGATGCAGCCGAAAGTGCGTGAATTTGCCCTCGGTGAGGTGACACTCGAAGCTGGCCCGCTCCAGCAGGCCCGCGAGTGGAACCGCGGCTACCTGATGCGGCTCGCAAACGACCGGCTCCTGCGCAACTTCCGCGTGAATGCAGGATTGCCCACCGATGCCCAGCCGCTCGGTGGCTGGGAAGAACCCAAATGCGAGCTTCGCGGCCATTTTGTGGGTCACTATCTTTCCGCGTGTTCCATGCTCTATGCAGCCACCGGCGACACGGCCGTCAAATCGAAGGCTGACGAACTCGTTGCGGGCCTTGCCGAATGCCAGGCAAAGCTCAACGACAACGGCTATCTCAGCGCCTTCCCCACCGAGTACTTTGACCGGCTCGACCAGCGCAAACAAGTCTGGGCGCCGTTTTACACCATGCACAAAATCATGGCCGGGCTCTACGACATGAAGACGCAGGCCGGCAACGATCAGGCCCTCGATGTAGTCGTCAAAATGGCCAGCTGGGTCGATGCCTGGACCGCATCGAAAACCGAAGAGCACATGCAGGACATCCTCAACGAAGAATTCGGCGGCATGAACGATGTTCTTTACAACATCGCCGCCACCACCGGCGACGATCGCTGGGCCCGCACCGGCGACCGCTTCACCAAGAAGATCTTCTTCACGCCGCTGGTTCTGCGCCACGATGCGCTCAAGGGCCAGCACATGAACACGCACGTTCCGCAGGTGATTGGCGCGGCGCGCCGCTACGAGCTCAGCTCCGATTATCGATTCCGCGACGTGAGCTGCTTCTTTTTCGAGACCGTTTCTGAAGCCCGCACCTTTTCAACCGGTGGCTCCAGCACCAATGAGCACTGGCTCGTCGATCCCGATCATCTGGCAGCCGAAAAAAAAGTCAGCCCCAATCACCAGGAATGCTGCTGCTCGTACAACATGATGAAGCTCGCCCGGCACCTCTATGCGTGGGATCCCGACAGCCGCTACATGGATTACTACGAGCGCAATTTGCTCAATCACCGGCTGGGCACAATCGAGCCTGAAACCGGCCACACAAGCTACTTCCTCTCGCTCTCTCCGGGGGCCTGGAAGACAAAATGTACCGAAGACGATTCCTTCTGGTGCTGCACCGGAACCGGCGTTGAAGAGTATTCCAAGGTGAATAACACCATCTATTTCCACGATGACGACTCGCTTTACGTCAATTTGTACTTTGCTTCGACGGTTGACTGGAAAGATCGCGGCATCCGGCTCAGACAGAATACGACGCTCCCTGAGAGCGAACGTACCGAGCTGAAAATCGAGAAGACGCCCGGAACCGAGTGGACGCTGCGCGTTCGCATTCCCGCCTGGACAACGGCTGCAAATGTCATTGCCGTAAACGGTAAGAAGCTGGAAGTTTCCGGCACGCCGGGCAGTTATCTCGCCATCACTCGCGCCTGGAAGTCCGGCGACAGCGTCGAACTCACCCTTCCGATGCGCCTCGTCGCCGAACTTCTGTCCGACGACACCACGCAGCAGGCGTTTCTCTACGGGCCGTTGGTGTTGGCCGGCCAGTTTCCAAGAAACGGCCTCGAAGAGAAACTTGAGCACAATCAGGGACCGGAGATCCATAAAGCGCCTCCCGTCGATGTTCCTGCTCTCAAAGCCGGCAGCGCCGATCCCAACTCGTGGATCAGGCCCATTCCGGGCGAGACTCTCGAATTCCGCACAACGGGCCAGGAGCGCGACATCGACCTGAAGCCGCTGAACCAAAGTTGGCAACGGTTTGCGGTGTATTGGACTGTATCGTAGCGAGGGAAGCAGGCCTTGAGCCTTGGGCTTTGGGCCTGAATCGAGCCATCGCTCGGTTCGCAATCGCCCCCTCATTGACTCGCATATTTCTTCAAATTCCTCTTGCATACTTATGCAATTGGAGCGTATATTTATTCAAGCGCGGTTTCCTGCCGGGAACCGCGCCTTTGCTTTGCCCTGATTCAGAAATCGGTACCGAAGATGAATGCCCAACGCCTCAACTTAATCCGCGAAGTGCTGGCCAGCTCGCCGGTCGCAAGCCAGGACGAGTTGCGCCGCAAATTGCGCCGACGCGGCGTTCACGTAACGCAGGCCACACTCTCGCGAGACATTCATCAGCTGCGGCTCTCCAAGGGCCCCGGCGGATATTCCCTTCCTAATGGGCATGGGACGTCAACGATCGCAGCAGCCGAAGACGAGGATCAGCCGCCCTCTGTCAACGAGATGATCGACAGCTTTGGCTTGCGCGTGCGCCAGGCAACCAATCAGGTCGTCCTCAGAACCGCGATGGGCGGCGCGCAGCCGGTTGCGGCGGCCCTCGACCGCGAACAGTGGCCGGAAGTTGTCGGCACCATCGCCGGAGATGACACCGTTTTGATCGTTTGTACGGATGCGCGCCACGCCAGCGAAGTTGAAGCACGGCTCAGGGCGATGTTAGAAGTATGACGAAGACCTTACAAACCGCGGTCGTGGGAGTCACCGGCTATGCCGGCGCCGAGTTGGCGCGGCTGCTGTTGCATCATCCCCGCTTGAAAAATCACCCGCCGGTTTTTGCCGGGCGCGTCGATCAAAAAGATCTTGCGCACGGCGGTGTCCCGCTGACGGAGATCCATCCGCAACTGGGAGACAACGCCGGCGCCGCCAATCTGAAACTTGAACCGTTCTCCTGGGAGCTGCTCTCGACGCTCGGAGTCGACGTGCTGTTCCTCGCTACGCCGCATGAGCAATCGCGCGAGTGGGTTCCGGAAGCGCTCAAGCGCGGGCTGCGCGTCATCGATCTGAGCGGCGCATGGCGGTTGACCGAGCCTGCCAATCGCGCTGTATATGCCTTCGACGACGAAGGCTCCGACCTTGCCGAGGCTACGCAGGCGCAGGCTGTCTACGGCATGCCCGAGCTGCATCGCAATGCAGATCGCGCTGCCAAATTAGTCGCGAATCCCGGCTGCTATGCCACTTCCGTCATTCTGGCACTCAAGCCTCTCGTCGCTGCGGGCCTCATCGATCTCGATCGCGGAATTGTGGCCGACGCCAAAAGCGGCGTCAGCGGAGCCGGCAAGGTTCCCACCGCCAGAACGCATTTCATGTACGCTGCCGACAATCTTTCAGCTTATGGCGTGTTTACGCATCGCCACACTGGCGAGATCCTTGAGGAAACTGGCGTTTCGAGTTGCCAGATTGTTTTTACCCCGCACCTTTTGCCGATTCCCCGCGGAATTCTGTCCACGATTTACGTTCACTTCGCGGAGCCCGAGACACACGAGCACGTCGCGCACGTATATCGCAAGTTTTTTGCCGGCAGCCCGATGGTCAGGCTCTACGAAAAGGCGCTGCCTCAAATTCAATACTCGGTGCGGACCAACTACGCGGATATCGGGTTTCAACTTGACGCGAGCGGCAAGCGCGCAGTGATTGTGAGCTGCCTCGACAATCTACTGAAAGGCGCTGCCGGCCAGGCGGTCCAGAATCTGAACGTAATGCAGGACTGGCCCGAATCGGAGGGTCTCGTATGAAACGTGCCGCGGAGGACCTTCAATGAAGTATGTCGTCAAACTGGGAGGCGCGGGCCTGGAATCTCCATCGCTCCTCGATAGCTGCATGCGAGCGATTACCGACCTTGTGCGTGATGGCAATCAGGTTGCCGTCGTGCATGGAGGCGGTGTGCAGTTGACCCGCACCCTCAAAGCGCTGGGCAAGCAAAGCGAGTTCATTGATGGTCTGCGCGTGACGGACGCGGAAACGCGCGACGTGGCGTTGATGGTCTTTGCCGGCCGTGTGAACAAGAGTCTGGTTGCGGCCCTGGGCGCTCTAGGCCAACCGGCGGTTGGCCTCTCTGGGGGCGACGGATTGCTTTTCCGTGCGCGTAAAAAGCGTACTTCACCCGATCTTGGGTTCGTGGGCGAAATCGCCGCGAGCGATCCCCGGTGGCTTGAGGCCATCTGGCAGTTGAATGGCGTTCCAGTCCTTTGCTCGATGGCCCTCGGATTCGATGGCGAATATTACAACATCAACGCCGACGAGATGGCCGCCGCCTGCGCCGTAGCCTGTCACGCCGACGCGCTGGTCTTCCTCACCGATGTTCCCGGCGTGAAAGGTGCGAACGGCGAAGTGCTGCGCTGGCTTTCGATCGATCAGATTGCAGAAATGGCCAAGAGCGCGGTGATTTCTGGCGGCATGTTGCCCAAGTTGAGCGCATGTCGAGAGGCGCTTTTGAACGGCGTGAAGCGCGTACGTATTCTTCCCGCCGAAGCTGCTGGTTCCCTTCCCGATTTGTGCAGCTCGCGGATCGTTCACGGCACTGAAGTGATGGTGGCCTAGGTGTTTTGAGAGAGGTTGTATCAGGGCATGGCTTTAGCCATGCCGAACAGGGGCCCCGAAAGGAAATGGGCTATAGCCCCTGAGGAAATATCAGGAGGTTCGCGTTCCATGAAACTCGAAGAGATTCGCGCCGCCGAGCAACGACTGCTCCTCTCCACGTACGATCGGAGCCCGGTTTTGTTCGTGGGCGGTGAAGGGGTCTACATCCAGGACGAGAAGGGTGCGAAGTACCTCGATCTGCTCAGCGGCATTGGCGTCAACGCACTGGGGTATAACCATCCGGCAATTGTCGATACGATTGCACGCCAGAGCCGGGCGCTCATCCACACCTCGAACCTCTACTATCATGAGGGCCAGGCAGAGCTTGCCATGCGACTCACCGAGCGCACGGGCCTCGACCGCGCCTTCTTCGCCAATACCGGCACCGAAGCTTGGGAGGGCGCGCTCAAACTGGCGCGCGCCTACTCAGGCCTCCGCCGCAGCGAAGGCGTGAAAATCGGCACAAAGTTTCTCGCACTCGAGCAGAGCTTCCATGGCCGCACCTTCGGCGCCATGTCCACCACGTATAAGGCAAAATATCGTGAACCATTCGCGCCTGTGGTTCCGGGCGTCGAATTTGTACGCTTCAACGATGTCGCGGATCTCCGCGCCGAATTCTCCAGCGACGTCTGCGCCATTCTCGTCGAATCGATCCAGGGTGAGGGCGGAATTCGTCCCCTGACCCATGAGTTCTTTGCCGAGGCGCGTGCTTTAGCCAGCTCAACCGGCGCACTGCTCATCGTCGATGAGATTCAATCCGGCATGGGCCGCACGGGAAAATGGTGCGCATATCAGCACTACGGGATTCAGCCCGATGTGACCACATTTGCCAAGCCTCTTGCCGGCGGCCTCCCGCTCGGCGCCATCATGTGTACTGAGGAAGTCGCTCGCGTGATGCACGCTGGGATGCACGGCACTACTTTCGGGGGCGGCCCGCTGGCCTGCGCCGTCGGCATCGCCGTCATTGACACCATCGAGAAACAGGGCCTGCTCGCCCATGCAACCGAGGTCGGCAATTACTTTCAGCAATCCCTGCGCTCGCTCGCCGCCCGGCATGAGGCCATTGTCGATGTGCGCGGAAAGGGCCTGATGCTCGCCGCCGAACTCGACTCGCCGGAACTGGCCAAACTCACCGTAGCGGAAATGCTGAAGCGCCACATTCTCATCAACTGCACCAGTGACACGGTGCTCCGCTTCCTGCCGCCGTATATCCTGGAGCGCGCTCACGTTGATACGGCAATTGCCGCGCTCGATGACATACTTACAGTCAACGCTGCAGCGCACACCACGCCTGCGAAAGGTCACCATCATGGCTAGCAGAACAACCCTGGAACGGAAAGATCAGGAGCAGAAAGAGTCCACAATGCCTGTGCAAAAGGATCCGGATGTCCTTGCGGCGGCCGCGCGCATGGCAGGCGAGGACCTTTGCTCCATCGCCGATCTCTCCAGCGCCGAAGTGCGTGCCCTCATGAAGCTGGGGCACGACGTCAAACAGAATCCCCGCGAGTACCGCCATGGTCTCGACGGGAAGCAGATGGTGCTCATGTTTGAAAAGGCAAGCCTGCGTACGCGCCTCGCCTTTGAAGCCGGCATCAACACCATGGGCGGCAATGCGATCTTCGTCGACCAAACCAATTCGCCGCTCGGCGAGCGCGAAACCATTGCCGATGTCGCTAAAAATCTCGAGCGCTGGGTTGACGTGATCGTGTTGCGCACTTATGCGCACGACACCATCACTGAGATGGCTGCTAACTCCCGCGTGCCAGTCGTCAACGCCCTCTCTGACATCGAGCACCCTTGCCAGGCGCTGGCCGATTTCATGACGCTTGAGGAGCACTTCGGCACCGCCGTTGGCCTCAACTTCACTTATGTCGGCGACGGCAACAATGTTTGCCACTCGCTCATGCTGACTGGCGCGCAATTGGGAGCGAACGTCACCGTAGCCACGCCGCGCGCCTATTCGCCCAAGGCCGACATTGTGGCAGCCGCGCGTGAAATTGCCGAGAAGAATCATGGGGAGCTGCGCCTGATGCAGGATGCGAAGGCAGCCGTCGAAGGCGCCGACGCCGTCTACACTGACGTGTGCGTGAGTATGGGCTTCGAGCACGAGTCGACCAAGCGCGCGCCCATCTTCCGGCCCTATCAAGTGAATGAAACACTCATGTCCAAAGCCTCGCCCACGGCAGTGTTCATGCATTGCCTGCCAGCGCGCCGCGGAGAAGAAGTGACCGATGCCGTCATCGATAGCCCGCAGTCCATCGTCTTCGATCAGGCCGAGAATCGCCTGCACGTGCAAAAGGCGCTTCTGCTGTTGCTGCTTGGTGGGTTCGTGAATGTGGAGAAGTTCCAATAAACAGTTCGTAGTTCACGGTTCTTAGTTCACAGTTGATGGGTAGTGGCACAGCAAATGCGCGACAACTACGAACTAAGAACTTGAAGGAGACCATGTCCGTAATTCTCGAGGCCCTCCCCACGGGGAAGAAAGTGGGCATCGCCTTCTCCGGCGGGCTCGACACGTCCGCCGCCCTGCACTGGATGAAGCAGAGGGGCGCGATCCCCTACGCCTATACAGCCAACCTCGGCCAGCCCGACGAAACCGACTACGAATCCATCCCGCGCGCGGCCCTCGAATACGGTGCTGAAAAAGCTCGCCTCATCGATTGCCGCGGTCCGCTCGTGCGCGAAGGCATCGCCGCGCTCCAAGCTGGAGCTTTTCACATCACCACCGCCGGCGTCCCCTATTTCAACACCACCCCCATCGGCCGTGCGGTCACGGGCACCATGCTTGTCGCCGCCATGAAAGAGGACGACGTCGACATCTGGGGCGATGGCTCCACCTTCAAAGGCAACGACATTGAGCGCTTCTACCGTTACGGCTTGCTCGTCAATCCCAATCTCCAGGTCTACAAACCCTGGCTTGATACCGCTTTCATCGACGAATTAGGCGGCCGCGCCGAGATGTCTGCCTACATGCAGCGTTCCGGCTTCGCCTACAAAATGTCAGCTGAGAAGGCTTACTCAACCGACTCCAACATTCTCGGCGCAACCCATGAAGCCAAGGATCTCGAGCATCTTTCTACGTCGGTGAAAATCGTCGTTCCCATCATGGGCGCGGCATTCTGGCGCGACGATGTCGACATCAAGCGCGAAGAAGTCGTCATTCGTTTCGAAGAGGGCATGCCCGTCGCTCTCAACGGTCAGCAATTTGACTCGGCCGTCGCTCTCCTTCTCGAAGCGAACCGCATTGGCGGCCGCCACGGCCTCGGCATGTCCGATCAGATTGAGAACCGCATTATTGAGGCGAAATCCCGCGGCATCTACGAGGCTCCGGGGCTCGCGCTGCTCTTCATCGCTTACGAGCGCCTCGTTACCGGTATCCACAACGAGGACACGATCGAGCAATACCGCGATCATGGCCGCAAGCTTGGCCGCCTGCTCTATCAAGGCCGCTGGTTCGACTCGCAAGCCATAATGCTCCGTGAATCCGCCCAGCGCTGGGTCGCCAAACCCATCACCGGCGAGGTCACGCTCGAGTTGCGCCGCGGCAACGATTACTCCATTCTCAACACAGAGTCGCCCAACCTCACCTTCCACCCCGAGCGCCTCAGCATGGAGAAGACTGAATCCACATTCTCGCCGCGCGATCGCATCGGGCAACTCACCATGCGCAACCTCGACATTACAGACACCCGGGAGAAGCTCGTCACTTACGCCAAAACCGGCCTGCTTACGCTCAGCAAAGGCAGCGAGATGCCTCAGCTTAATAACGGCAAGGAGACCGAGTAGCTTTGAAAGCAGACGGCATCGGTTACGTAACAAGCGCCGTAGGTGCGACGGATGTTAGCCCCGCGCTTCAGCGTGGGGTAGGATGCAAAGAATAGGAAGTCAGTCCCGTAGGGACGACGCTTCTGGGGCACGACTTTAGTCGTGCCTGAATGAAGGCAATCGATAAATGTCGAACGAACAACAATCCGGCAAAATGTGGTCAGGCCGCTTTCGCGAACCGCTGGATGCGGAATTCGAAGCCTGGCAGCGCTCCATCGTCTTCGATTGGCAACTCCTCGACCACGAAGTCGCCGCCAGCAAAGCGCACGCGTCTACGCTCTCAGCGGCAGGAATTTTGTCCAAAGCTGAAGCAACGGAGCTGAGGGGTGCGCTCGACGAGATTGCCTCGGAGTTTGGTTCCTACTCCGGCAGGGTCGAGATGCGCAATCATCCCTCCGCCGAAGACATTCATCACTTCGTCGAGCTCAAGCTCGTCGAGCGCGTCGGCGATCTCGCTCTCAAGCTGCACACCGGCCGCAGCCGCAATGAGCAAGTCGCAACGGACCTGCGCCTCTATGTGCGCGCGCAAATCGAGCTCGTCGTCAGCGGCCTTGCGGCCTGGGCCGGGGCGCTGGTCGGGCAGGGTCGCGACGCAGGCGATTCCGTCATGCCGAGTTACACGCACCTGCAGCGCGCCGAGCCGGTTCTGATCGCGCATTGGCTGCTGGCCTATGTGGAAATGGCGCTGCGCGATGCCGATCGCCTCCTCGATAGCGCGGCGCGCCTGAATTTCTGCCCCCTTGGATCGGGGGCGGTGGCCGGTGCGACGCTTCTTCTCGATCGGACCATTGCGGCGCGCGAGCTCGGATTCAGATCGCCTACTTCCAATTCGATCGATGCGACAAGCGACCGCGACTTTATTCTCGAGTACCTCAACGCGCTCACATTCGTCGGCCTGCACCTCAGCCGCTTTGCCGAGGAGATCACTCTGTTTGCCACTGCGGAATTCGGTTTTGTCACTCTGCCCGAGGCTTTTTCCACGGGATCGAGCGCCATGCCGCAGAAAAAGAACCCCGATCTCACCGAATTGATTCGCGCCAAAGTCGGGCGCATCAACGGTGCGGCGCAAACAGTGGCAATGCAGCTCAAAGGGCTGCCTTTGGCCTACAATAAAGATATGCAGGAGACCCAGGAGCCGGTCTTTTCCGTCGGCTTTGTGCCGCAGATGCTCAATCTCGTTGCGCGGTTCACGGCCGCTATCCAATTCAATCGCGACCGTATGGGAGAAGCAGCAGAGTCAGGCTTCCTCAATGCCATGGCCGCAGCCACCTATCTAGTCCACAAAGGCGTCCCTTTCCGCACTGCTCATGAAAAGATCGGCCGCGCGGTCCGCTTTGCTATCGAAAAGGGCGTCGAGCTGGATGGCCTCACTCTCGAGGAGCTGCGCGAGTTTGGCGAGGAGTTCGGCGAAGATTTCTACCAGGCAATCACTCTCGACGCCACGCTCGATTGCCACGATGTGATCGGAGGAACCGCGCGAGAGCGCGTCCGCAAAGCCCTCGATCGAGCCTCGGACTGGATTCGAGTTCTCGAAAAACATCAGGCGGGGGAGGCAATTCATGCTGGTGCGTAAAGCGCTTCTGCACGACGCCTCCAATATCTACGACTTGGTGAACTCACTTTCCGGCGACGGCACGCTGCTCAAGCGGCCCTTCGCAGAAATCTGCGAGAACATTCGCGACTTCACAGTCGCCGAGTCCGATGGCGGCGTATTTCTCGGCTGCGGCGCGCTGCACCTCTACGGTCCGCATCTCTGCGAGGTGCGGTCGATTGTCGTCAAGCCCGAAGCGAAAAGCCAGGGCGCCGGCGGCGGCATCCTCAAAGCGCTCATCGAGGAGGCCGAAACGCACGGCATCCAGTCGGTCTGCCTGTTCACGCGCATTCCCGATTTCTTTTTCAAGTACGGCTTCCGCACCGTCGAAGACAAATCGGAACTGCCCGACAAGATCTTCAAGGACTGCCAGATGTGTCCACGCCTGCACCGCTGCGACGAAGTCGCCATGGTGCGCGGGCGCATCCCGCGCATGTCCATCCTTGGCCCGCGTGACGAGGCTCAGGAACTCGTGCGACTGTCGGGCTAACTTGACGCGCAATGAATGAGATTCAACCCCGGTGCGCTCAATTACAAACGAATCCTCACAGTTGATCTGTCATCCTGAGCGGAGGTTGGCCGGGAATCCGGCCAAACGAAGTCGAAGGACCTGCTTATCGGCGAACTCCACGCTCATCGCACATGCAATTCAACGCTTCAGTTTCTTGCTCGAGTCGGCATTGTCCCACCGTTCCACCACGAACGCCGCAGCGCTGCTCAATGCAACACCCCAAAAAAGCAGCACTTTGGATGTCACGATTGTTGTGATGACAACCGACGCAATACTGCTGCAATATCCCAGCTCGGCGCACGTTCTCCAGTTCAAAGCAGAGTAAACGGGGAGATATGCGAGGACAAGAACGGCTTGAAGAGGGAGCAGCTTGCGCACTGCGAGTGCCAGCAAATAAAGAGGAAGGCTGAGAAGCGGCAGCACGCAATAGACAACGGACAAGACAGTGTTCTGCCGAAGATCCAGGCCGCGCACTGCCGCGAGCCCGTAAAGAGTGAGCAGAAAGCTGAACACTCCGGCTGGAATCGTGAACACCTTGCGGTCGCTTCTTCGCATCCTCATGTTGTCCTCACTCGATGATCCGCCGAGTCGTTTCTGAGAATCGCGGCAGCCACCACAGCCTGCCCGTAGCTCAGTCCGCCATCGCCAGGGCTCACCTGTTTGTGTTGAAGAACCTCAAAACCCTGCGCTTCCAGTCCGGCGCGCAGCAGCCTCGCAAGCCGCCGGTTGTGCATGCAGCCCCCGGAAAGCGCCACCTGGCCAACCCCTGTGACCGCGCGAGCCTCAACCGCCGCGCGAGTGAATGCAGCCGCAACTCCGGCGTGAAAACGCGCAGCAATGTGCGGCTTGGCAACTCCCGAGCGCAAATCCTCGAATAGTTCGCGCCAGAGCGGAGCGGCCGAGATGCGACCCGGCACGCGCGTTTCCCAGTCGCCGGCTAGCCACTCACATGTGTACCCAGAATCGAGTTCATCCGGCTCTTCGATCGCCAACCCTTCCAGCTCAATCGCCGCCTGCGCTTCATAATCGACAACCCCGCGCCCCAGAACGACTGCCGCAACAGCATCGAAAAGACGCCCGCAACTCGACGTCAGCGGTGTATTCAACCCGCGCTCGATCATCCGCCCAATCACATGCGCATCCTTTTGCTTGATCCCAACCGCGGAGAGCACATTCGGCGCTTCAAAGTCGAAGGCCACTGCATGCAGCGCCCCCAGCGCCATCCGCCACGGTTCGCGAATCGCCGCTTCACCACCCGGCATGGGGACATAATCCAGATGAGCGAACCGCTCGAAACTCTCAAGGCGGCTCACGAGCACCTCCCCGCCCCAGATGCGGCCGTCGCTGCCGTAACCGGTTCCATCAAGCGAGAGCCCGATGACAGGGCCTTCAATTCCATGCTCCGCCATGCAACCGGCGATGTGCGCGTGATGATGCTGAACGGCAATGAGACGCAAATTACGGCCGCCGGCCCACTCCTTTGCCCACGACGTCGATAAATAGCCCGGATGCAGATCGTGAACCACAGCTTCCGGTTCGATCTCGAAGGTATGCATGAGGTGCGCCAGCGACTCGCGGAAAAAATCAAGACCTGTAAGATTCTCAAGGTCCCCGAGATGCTGGCTCTGGTAGGCAAACCGTCCGAGCGCGAGGGCAAACACGTTCTTGAGATGGCCTCCCACCGCGAGCAGCGGAGGCGAATCAAGCGGTAGCGGCACAGCGAGTGGAACAAACCCGCGGGCGCGGCGGATCAACTGCGGAGCGCCGTCGACGAGCGCCATCACCGAGTCGTCGCAGCGCTGCAGAATTTCGCGGTCGTGCATCAAAAACGCGTCCGCAATCTTCTTGAGCCGCGCCAGCGCCTCCTCGTTGTTGATCGCAATCGGCTCTTCGCTCAGGTTCGCGCTTGTCATCACCAAAGCGGAGACGCGGGGATCGGCGAAGAGCAAGTGCTGCAACGGCGCATAGGGCAGAAAAACTCCCAGCCACGGAATTCCCGGCGCGACCGAAGGAGCGATGCCGCAGCCTGTTCGTTTGGGCGCAAGTACAATTGGGCGTGCGACCGTGAGCAGCAACGCTTCTTCTTCCGGCGTCATCACGCAGAGTTCGCGTGCTGCTTCAAGATCGCGCGCCATCACTGCAAGCGGTTTCCCGTAGCGATGCTTGCGGTCGCGCAGGCGCATCACAGCAAACTCGTTGGTCGCGTCCACCGCCAAATGGAATCCGCCAATCCCCTTGATGGCCATGATTTCGCCCGCCATCAAGCGGTCGATCCCCTCGGTAATGGGATCATCCGACGGAATCTCAGCGCCGTCGGGAGCAATCATCCAGACGTGCGGCCCGCAGACTTGGCAGGCGTTGGGCTGCGCGTGGAAGCGCCGATTGGTTGGATCGTCGTACTCCGCCTGACATTCCGCGCACATCTTGAATCGCGCCATGGAAGTCTGCGGACGGTCGTACGGAATGCGGCGCGTGATCGTGAAGCGCGGACCGCAGTTGGTGCAGTTGAGAAATGGATAGCGGTAGCGCCGATCCTTCGGATCGAGCAGCTCGCGCAGGCAGTCTGCGCAGGTCGCCGCGTCCGCGGGAATGCCCGTGCTCACCTGCCCGCGTACATCGCTCAACACAATGCGGAACTCCTTTTCTCGTTTCGGAGGAATGCTTTGGGCAACCACCGAATCGATGCGCGAAAGCGGCGGAGCTTCATCCTTTAGGCGTCGCAGAAACGCTTCCACTTTTTCGGCCGGTCCTTCAATCTCGAGGGTCACGCCGCCCGTATCGTTGCCGATGAAGCCCGCGAGGCCCTCCTCTGTCGCCAGCCGGTAGGCGAATGGCCGGAACCCAACGCCCTGCACCACACCGCGCACGGCGACCGCCTCGCGCCGCAGCACTTCGTGCCGTTCTGATTTTGGACGAGATTTTCGGGCCAACTTAGCGCCTCGCTCAGGCATCAGCATAGCGCAGCGGGTTGCGAATTCCCCCATTTGGAGGGTCTCGCAAATCCTGGGCCGATTCGGCGGCCGCGGCTCTGATGACGGCAGAGGGCCGATAATGAGAGAGACGGACGGATTTGATGGGTCTTCGGCGGTTGAGAACGACGCACACGGCTGCGAGCATCTTCATCATGATGTTGTTTGGCGCCTCGGGTTTATCGCAGGAGCACGATCCTGGCGCAGTGATCCGGCTGGTCAATGCCGCTGTAGCCGCCCGATTCGAGAACATTGTCGGGTTCACCGACGTCGAACACTATGCAGTCTACCGGGGCGGCGATGAAACCCATCCCGTTGCAGAGATGACTGTCAAAGACACTTACAAAAAGGGAGTCGGCAAAACTTACAATATTCACTCCGAAAGCGGGTCATCGATTTTCCTGCACTTCGGGTTGAAACCACTTCTGGATAACGAGCAGACCATCAATCAGCCTGGAAATGTTGAGAAGTCCTGGTTCAATTCTGCGAACTACGCGATGACCCTCAATGAAGGCAATGTGCAAAGGGTCAATGGGCGCGACTGCTTTGTGCTCGACGTCAAGCCTGGACAAGTCGCTCCGAATCTGATCATCGGGACCATTTGGGTCGATGCGCAGGACGGAACTCTCGTCCAGATTGACGGAGTCGCATCGAAGAACCCTTCGGCGTTTTCAGGAGCCACCCACATGATGCGGCAATACACGAACATCGACGGGTATTCGATGGCGATTCATGCGCGCGCCGAGTCGGACAGCGCGCTTTTCGGTCGCACCGTGGTAACGATTGATTACAGCGACTACAAACTCGAGATTTATGACCGCAAATAGAACCTTGCCTTGCCCTCGCCATTCTGTCCCCGGCCCAAGCGTGACCAGCTCCTCCGATCATGGTTAAGAACGCCAAATGAGGTGATCCTCCGCACAGTTTCCGGGCACATCTTCGGCGTCGCTGTACGCCCTCACACGAACCGGCGCCCATTGAAACGAACCGCTATTCGTTTCAATGCGGAACGTCCGAAATCGATGCCAACAAATGGGATAGCCACACACGCCGGTGACTGCGGTCACCGAGGCTCGGCGGTCCGCGGTCGTACAACAATGGTAGTATCAGGCGCAAGCAGCTCAATTCGCGCCGCCCACCCCTGATGCATGCTTTGGTTGTACCAATCACGGAGGGAATGTGCCCGGAATCGCGCCCCCACCACTGCCGAGTGACGACAAGCGATGGAAAATCGTCAACGGTACCATGCGCAAGAACGGCTTTGCACGCCACGCACTGATCGAAACGCTGCACACCGTGCAATCGTCGTTTGGATATCTTGACGACGACTCCATTCGCTTTGTCGCGCTTTCGCTCCACGTGCCGCTGAGCCAGGCGTATGGTGTGGCGACGTTCTACCACTACTTCACGCTCAAACCGCCCGGCAAACATACCATCACGGTCTGCGCCGGCACGGCGTGTTACATCAAGGGCGCGGACAAGCTGATTGCGGCAGCCGAAAAGCATCTGTGCATCAAGCAGGGGCAGACCACTCCCGATGGACAAGTGAGCCTGATGGTGGCTCGCTGCGTTGGCGCCTGCAGCCGCGCGCCCGTAGCCTTGTGCGACGGCGAGGTTGCTGGCGAGGTCACCGAGGCGCAAATGCTCGAGCAGTTGGAAAGGTGGAAAGCCGAATGACAATCGAAGAGCTCGAGCAAATCGCCAGGAACGTCAAGCAGGAGAACGAGAAATACGACTACGAAATCAACGTATGCATGGACCTGGCTTGCGCCAGCCAGGGAGCGGACAAGCTGAAAGACGCCCTCGTGAAGGCCGCCGAGGCCGGCGCAAAGAAAGTTCTCGTCCGCCGCACCGGCTGCATGGGGCCCTGTTCGCATGGGCCGCTCGTCCGCGTCGATACACGTGTCGATCCCGAACCGAGACTGTACCGGCGCGTGAACGCGGGCCACGCCGAGGCCATCGTCAACAGCCTGGGTGGCGCGCCCGTCCCGGATCTGCAGTCGAACCTCGATGAGCACTTCGACAAGCAGGTGCGCGTCGTTCTGGAGAACGCCGGCTACATTGACCCAGAGAAGATTGACGACTACATCGCGCGCGACGGCTACAAGGCGCTCCTCACCGTGCTGACGGAAATGACGCCCGGCGGCGTCGTCCACCGCATCACGGAAAGCGGCCTGCGCGGGCGCGGCGGAGGCGGTTATCCGACCGGCCTGAAATGGGGCACGGTGGCCAAGGCCACGGGCGACCTCAAATACGTTGTCTGCAACGGCGACGAAGGCGACCCTGGCGCATTCATGGATCGCAGTGTCATGGAAGGCGATCCGCACCGCGTGATCGAAGGCATGGCAATTGCTGCCTACGCAGTCGGCGCCAACAAGGGATTCATCTATGTGCGCGCCGAATATCCTGTCGCCGTCTCGCGGCTCACAACGGCTCTGCGCGAGGCGCGCCGCCACGGGTTGCTCGGCAACAACATCTGCAATACACCCTTCAATTTCGATGTGGAGATCCGGCTGGGCGCGGGCGCCTTCGTCTGCGGCGAGGAGACTGCACTGATCGCATCCATCGAAGGCCGGCGTGGCACGCCGAAACCCAGACCGCCGTATCCCGCATCATCCGGCCTTTGGGGCAAGCCGACGCTGATCAACAACGTCGAGACCTACGCCAACATCGCGCCGATTGTCCGCAATGGTGGCAAGTGGTTTTTCAATATGGGTTCGGAGCGCAGCAAAGGGACGAAGGTCTTCGCGCTTACGGGCAAGATCGCCAATACGGGACTGGTCGAAGTGCCCATGGGCATCAAGCTGCGCGAGATCATTGAGGAGATCGGCGGAGGCGTCCCGGACGGCCACATTTTCAAAGCCGTTCAAACCGGCGGCCCATCGGGCGGTTGCATCCCCGCGGACATGCTCGACGTCGGCGTGAGCTACGACGCGTTGCTCAAGATGGGCTCCATCATGGGCTCCGGCGGCATGATCGTCATGGACGACACCTCTTGCATGGTCAACGTGGCGCGCTTCTTCATTGAGTTCTGCATGACCGAGTCCTGCGGCAAGTGCATTCCCTGCCGTGCGGGCACGGCTCAGATGTTCACGCTGCTCTCTCGCTTCTGCGATGGCACGGGATCCATGGATGACCTGGCCCTCCTTGAAGATCTCTGCTCGACGGTGAAAGAGACCAGCCTGTGCGGACTCGGCCAGACGGCGCCCAACCCCGTGCTGAGCACGCTCAAGTATTTCCGCAATGAGTACATCGAACATATTGTGCACAAGCGTTGTCCGGCAGGCGTGTGCAACATGCAGGCGGTCGAGTCTGAAATCCAGAGCGAGGTGGTGGCATGAGCGCGGAAACAGATGTCAAAACTCTTGTCATCGACGAGCAGGAGGTCAGCGCCCGCGCCGGGCAGACCATCCTTGAAGTGGCGCGCGAGAACGACATCAACATTCCCACGCTCTGTCATCTTGAAGGCCTCAGCGACGTGGGCGCGTGCCGCCTGTGCCTTATCGAGATCAAGGGCTCGAACAAGCTGCTCCCGGCCTGCGTGGCTACCGTGCAGGAAGGCATGCAAGTCTCTACAAACACCGAGCGCCTGCAAAAGCATCGCCGCACCATTCTCGAACTCCTTTTTGCTGAGCGCAACCACATCTGCTCGGTCTGCGTCTCCAACGGCCACTGCGAGCTGCAGACTCTCGGCCAGGAACAAGGCCTGACCCATGTGCGCCTGCCTTATCGCAATCCCGAGCTCAGCGTCGACGCTTCGCACGAGCGGTTCACCATCGATCACAACCGTTGCATTCTCTGTACCCGTTGCGTTCGCGTCTGTTCCGAGATCGAGGGCGCGCACATATGGGACGTGATGGGCCGCGGCATCAATTCGCTGATCATCTCCGATCTGCATCAGGATTGGGGAAGCTCGGCATGCACTCGCTGCGGAAAGTGCGTCCAGGTATGTCCCACGGGAGCGCTCTTCGACAAAAGCAAAATCGGTTCCGATCATCCCAAGTATCCGGAGTTTCTGCCCTATCTGAATCTGATGAGGGACGCACAATGAGCAAACTGAAATTGGCAACGGTCTGGCTTGACGGATGCTCCGGCTGCCACATGTCCTTTCTCGACATGGACGAGCGGCTTCTGGAGCTCGCCGAGCTCGTCGATCTCGTTTACAGCCCACTTGTGGACACCAAGGAGTTCCCTGATCAAGTCGACATCACGCTGGTCGAGGGGGCCGTCAGTTCGGTCGACGACGAGAAGAAAATCAAGAAAGTCCGCGACCACTCGCGAATGCTGGTCGCCATGGGCGACTGCGCGATCACCGGCAATGTGCCTTCGATGCGCAATCCCATCGGGCCGGAGGCAATCCTCGACCGCGCCTACATCCAGAACGCCAGCGCGCAGCAGCAGATTCCCTGCGTCGTCGTGCCCCGGCTGCTCAAGATCGTGCGTCCCATTCACGAGTTTGTGAAAGTGGACGTTTTCTTGCCCGGCTGTCCGCCCTCGGCCGACACATTCCACACCGCGCTCACCGCGCTGGTCACCGGCGGGCCGCTGGATATTCCAGCGCTCACCCGCTTTGGAGCTTGAAGACGGACTCGCTTTTGCTTCAGGACGAGCACGAAGTGTCAGGGCACGAGTTTACTCGTGCCGACGAGGACGAAGAAAACTGGGGGGCTTTAGCCCCTGCTTCACAAAGTTTGGAGCGAGATTTATGAGCCAGACCATCACCATCGATCCGGTAACCCGCCTTGAAGGCCACGGCAAAATCACCATCCAGCTTAACGGCCAGGGCGAGGTCGAGGACGCGCACTTCCACGTAACGCAGGTTCGCGGCTTTGAGCGCTTCAGCGAGGGCCGCCCGTTCTACGAGATGCCGAGCCTCATGGCGCGCATCTGTGGCATCTGCCCCGTTTCGCATCTCATCGCCTCCGCCAAGGCTTGCGAAGCCATCATGTCGGTCCGCATCCCGCATACGGCGGCGCAGTTGCGGCGCATGCTGAATCTCGCGCAGATGGTGCAGTCGCACGCCCTCAGTTTCTTTTATCTCGCCTCGCCCGATCTATTGCTGGGAATGGAATCCGATCCCAAGTTGCGCAATGTTTTTGGCCTTGCTGCAGCCAAGCCTGAATTGGGCCGCGCCGGTGTCGCTCTGCGCCGCTTCGGCCAGAGCATCATCGAACTGCTCGGCGACAAGCGCATCCATCCCGGATGGGTTGTGCCAGGCGGCGTCACCGAGCCGCTCTCCTCTGAAAAGCGCGGCAAAATCCTGGCTATGATTCCTGAGGCATACACAAATATAGCCATGGCGCTGGAGGCATACAAAAAAATCGCGGACAGCTTCACAGCGGAGATCGCAGTCTTTGCGAACTTCCCTTCCAACTACATGAGCCTCATCAACGAAGACGAATCCATCGAATTCACCGACGGCGCGCTTCGCTTGATCGGCCCCGCCGGAAATACTATCGAAGACGGGATCACCGCGGCCCGTTACGCCGAAGTCATCGGTGAAGCCGTGGAGCCTTACAGCTACACCAAGTTCGCCTACTACAAGCCCCTCCGCTATCCCGACGGCAGCTATCGCGTGGGACCGCTTGCGCGCTTAAACATTGTGAAGTCGATGGGAACACCAAAAGCTGAAAAAGAATTGACGGAATTCAAGCAATTGGCCTCTGGGCCGGTCGAGAGTTCTTTCCACTACCATCACGCGCGCCTCATCGAGATGCTCTACGGAATCGAAAAGATCGAGGAGATCCTCTCCGATCCGCGCATTCTCGACAAGCACGTCCGCGCAACTGCCGGCGTGAACCGTCTCGAGGGTACGGGACAGGCCGAAGCGCCGCGCGGCGTATTGCACCACCATTACAAGGTGGACGATAACGGTAAAATCACCTGGGCCAACCTGGTCATCGCCACCGGCCAGAACAACAAGGCCATGAACCTCGGCGTTCTACAGGCCGCCAAACACTACGTGAAGGATGGCAAGTTTACCGAGGGACTCTTGAACCGAGTCGAAGCCGTCGTCCGCACCTTCGACCCCTGCCTGAGCTGTTCCACGCATGCCTTTGGTCAAATGCCGTTGGCCATTACCTTAATCTCGGCCCGGGGTGAAGAAATCGACCGGGTCGTGCGCGACTGAGTGCGCTCCACGGCCACGCGAGCGACTGACGCGGGATCGCGAAGGAGTGATGCCGGATCGCGAGTGACTGGATCTTGTTTCAAGAGTCGGCTTTGTAACAAGGGCACGGCTTTAGCCGGGCCGAAAAAGGGCCTAAAGAACGGGGGGGTTCAACCCCTGAGGGATTACGAAATCGTCACGACGGACTGTCACGAAACACGCTGCAACAACCACACCGATAAAGGAGACAAATTGAATTCCGATCTTGCCGCGCCGATGCACTTTGAAAAAGCGAACTGTTTGGTTCTCGCCTGCGGCAACACGCTGCGCAGCGACGATGGCATTGGCCCCAGGCTCGCGGAGTGGGCCGCGCATCGATTCCGCGATGACTCCAGCGTTCGCGTTCTCGCGCGCCAGCAGTGGACGCCCGACCTCGCGAAGGATATCGCCGATGCCGAATCTGTGCTCTTTATCGATTCCTCAGTCGATTCCGCGCCCGGACGAGTGAACCTGATTCCTGTGGCAACACATAGGAGCGGAGGTGACGCCGAAGCCTCTCACCTCGCCACTCACCATATTGACCCGACCGAGTTGCTCGGTCTCACGCAGTTGCTCTATGGTTCCATGTCGGCGCACGCGATGCTTCTCACCGTCGGCGCCGGCTCCACGGAACTGGGCGAAACCTTCAGTGATCCAGTCGAAGCTGCCCTCCCGCGAGCACGCGGTGTGCTGGAGAAGACGGTGATGCGATTCCTTGAGAACTAAGCCGGCCTGCGCCGAAACCACAGCCGGCGAGTAATCTTGCCGGCTATCCAGAGAAGAATCGCCATAAGGATCACGGCCGCGCTCAAGAGGCCGACAAGTTGCCATTTCAATTGGGAAGCGACTTGGTGCGCGACTCCCATCTGATCAAACGCGGTCCACTCCTCACGAATCTTGCCATCGGAGATGCGCCAGATCGTGATGCCACCCACTTCGACTTTGGCTCCGGTGGCAGGCAGCCAGCCCACCCGCGTGGTGTTCGTTCCGCGAAAGATCCACCGCACCGAGACCAGGTCGCCTTCGGCAATGATCGGGCCGTAGGTGATCTTCAGGTCAGGGCATGCTTGCTTCTCGAAATGCACGGCCGCCTGATCCTCCTCCAGGTTTGCGTCGCGATGTAATCCGCGATTGACGAAATCGGGTGAGTATATCTCATCGGCGACCTGGAACTTCCCCTGGTTGAAGATCTCGTCGAACACGCGCCGTGCAATAGCCTTGTTTTGTTCTTGCTCGGAAATCGGCGCCGCACGCGAAGACGCTGATGCGGAAGTCGCGGCGGCCCATATCGGCGCAATCATGAAGAACACGAATAGGAACGCTCTTTTCATGTGCATTCTCCAAGCTCGCAAAAAAGCGGCCGCACTCTCGTGCGGCCGTAATCATCTGTGCAACCCAAAACTCTTTCTAGAACGCCGCCAGCGTTTGCCTCAGGCTGTAGGAGCTGAGCGTCTTGATGTAGTTGCCGCGGTCGTACGGCGAAGTGTCGGGAACGGAACGGCGGCTCAGGCAGCCGCGTGTCTCCTGGAGCGAAGTGTACTCGCGCTTGTTCAGCCAGTATCTCAGGTCTGCAAGTACGCGGGCAATATGCCCGATGCCGTGAATATGCAGCGCCGAAACCATCATCGCCACGTTGGCCCCGGCCATAATCGCCTTCAGCACGTCTTCGGCGGAGTGTACACCCCCTGTGATCGCAACGTCTCCCTTGAGATGGCCATAGAGGATCGCCGCCCAGTGGAGACGCGGCAGTAATTCGGACGGAGTGGAAAAATGCAGTGTCGGCCGCACTTCGAGCGCTTCGATGTCGAAGTCCGGCTGATAGAAACGGTTGAACAGCACCACTCCGCGCACCCCGGCTTCCTCGAGCCGCGCGCAAAGGTGCGGCAAACTCGTGAAGGATTGCGAGAGCTTGACGGCCACAGGAACCTTGACCGCGCTGCAGACACTTGAAACCAGTGCAAGCAGTTGTGTCTCGATCGCCTCCGCAGTCTGGCTGCGGTCCGTAGCCAGCGCGAAGGTGTTCAACTCGATCGCATCCGCTCCGGCCTGCTCCATCTCTTTGGCAAGGCTCACCCAACCGCCGCTGGTTGCGCCGTTCAAGCTGGCCATGATGGGAATATCGACCGCCTCGCTGGCACGTTTCAAATGCTCGAGGTATCCGTCCTGCGTCATGCGATAGTCCGACAATTCTGGCAAATAATCCAGCGACTCGGCAAAGGAATTCGTGCCCCTTGAAAGATCTTCGTCCAGCGCGCGAGACTCCAGTGCCAACTGCTCTTCAAAAAGCGAAGTCAGCACGATGGCCGAGGCGCCTGCATCTTCCATGCGCCGAACGTTGTCAATCGACTCCGACAGCGGCGTGCTGGCGACCACAATTGGGCCGCTCAAATTCATGCCCAGGTACTTCATCGATAGGTCGGTCATTCTTCACCTCCGGCAGCCGCAGCCGCCAGTTTGCTTTCCGGCTTTGTTTCAGCCTTTTCAAGGGGTGCAATGTGAGGCGTCTCGCCGCGGCCTGGCATCCCCGCGCGAGCGGAGTAGACGCGCCACTGGCGCTCGACGTCGTCCTGCGCTTCGCTGAGCAGTTCCGCCGCCATCTCCGGGTTGCCGCGGGCCAGCATCGTGTAACGAGCCTCGCGATAAGCAAACTCCTTCAGCCGGATCGACGGCGCCTTCGAGTCGAGCTGAAACGGATTCTTGCCCTCCTCGCGCAGCGCCGGATTGTAGCGCATCAACGGCCAGTATCCCGATTGCACAGCTAGCTTCTGCTGCTCCAGCCCGTGCACCAGATCGTACCCATGGGCGATGCAACTTGAGTACGCGATGATGATCGATGGCCCGTCATGCGCTTCAGCCTCCTGAAAGGCCTTCACCACATGGCTGTCGTTGCCGCCCAGTGCCACCTGCGCCACATAGACCGAGCCGTAGCTGACAGCCTCCATGGCCAGATCCTTGCGGCTGTTCTGCTTGCCACTGGCCGCGAATTTCGCAACTGCGCCGCGCGGCGTAGCCTTGGATGCCTGACCGCCAGTGTTCGAATAGACCTCGGTATCGAGCACAAGCACGTTCACGTTCTTGCCCGAGCCCAACACGTGATCCAGTCCGCCGAAGCCGATGTCGAATGCCCAGCCGTCGCCGCCCAAAATCCATACGCTCTTGCGGACCAGCGTGTCCGCGATCGCCAGAAGATTCTTGGCATCCGAAGAGCTGTTTCCGGCCAATGCGGCACGCAGCGCGCTCACACGTTCGCGCTGCTGGTTAATCTCCGTCTCCGTCTTCTGCGAAGCCCCGACAATATCCGCCGCCAGCTCCGCGCCGATTGCCGACGCCAGACGCGTCACAAGCGTTTCGGCAAACGCCTTCTGCTGATCGAGCGCGACCCTCATACCGAATCCGAATTCCGCATTGTCCTCAAACAGCGAGTTGTTCCAGGTCGGCCCTCGGCCCTCGGCATTGCAGGTGTAGGGCGTAGTCGGCAGGTTGCCGCCGTAGATTGACGAGCAGCCTGTCGCATTCGCGATGTAGAGCCGATCACCAAACAACTGCGTCATCAGCTTGATGTAGGGCGTCTCGCCGCATCCCGAGCACGCGCCTGAAAATTCGAAGAGCGGCTGCAGCAGTTGAATATCCTTGACCTGCGAATGCGACAGCTTTGCGCGGTCCACTTCGGGCAGGCCCAGGAAGAAATCCCAGTTGTCCCGTTCCGGCGCGCGCAGCGGCTCTTGCGGCGCCATGTTGATCGCCTTCTTGCTCGCGTCGCTCTTGTTCTTCACCGGGCAAACTTCCACGCACACGGCGCATCCGGTGCAATCTTCCGGAGCCACCTGCAGCGTGTAGCGCTCCTCTTCCATGCCGCGCCACTTCGGCTTGGCCCACTTGAATGTCGCCGGAGATTTGTCGCCCAGCTCGGCATTGTAAATTTTGGCGCGGATCACGGCGTGCGGGCACACCATTACGCATTTGCCGCACTGGATGCACAGATCCTTGTCCCACACCGGAATAAACTGCGCGATATTCCGCTTCTCCCATTGCGCCGTGCCCGTCGGGAACGCGCCGCCCACGGGCATCGCGCTCACCGGAAGCAAGTCGCCTTTGCCCGCGGCGATCTGCCCCAGCACGTCGTGAACAAATTTCGGCGCTTTGGCTGAGATGGCTCCGGTCAAGTCAAAGTCCGAGGACGCTTTAGCCGGCAGCTCGACCTTTTCAAGATGAGCCAAGGCATGATCTACGGCGGCAAAATTCTTCTGCACAACCGCCTCGCCGCGCTTGCCATAGGTCTTCTTGATTGACTTCTTGATTTGCTTGATTGCCTCCTCGCGCTCCAGCACTCCGCTGATCGCGAAAAAGCAGGTCTGCATGATGGTGTTGATGCGCGAGCCCATGCCCGCCTCGCGCGCCACCTTGTAGCCGTCAATCACGTAAAACTCAATCTTCTTGCGCAGCATCTCTTCCTGCACGCTGCGCGGCAGCTTATCCCAGACCTCGGCCGCGGAATAAGGTGAGTTGAGCAGGAAGACCGCTCCTGGCATCGCCGCTTCAAGAACGTCCATCTTTTCCAGGAAGCTGAAGTTGTGGCACGCCACGAAGCTGGCGCGTGTAATCAGATACGTCGACCGGATCGGATTCGGCCCGAACCTTAGATGCGAAGTCGTCATCGACCCCGACTTCTTGGAGTCGTAAACAAAGTAGCCTTGCGCGTAGTTCGGCGTCTCGCTGCCGATAATCTTGATCGAATTCTTGTTCGCGCCCACCGTGCCATCTGACCCGAGACCGTAAAACAGTGCGCGTACCGTCTTCGGATCCTCCGTCGAGAACTCCGGATCGTACTCCAGACTCGAAAAGCTTACGTCGTCGTTGATGCCAATCGTGAAGTGGTTTTTCGGCGAAAGCCTGGCCAGCTCATCGAAGACGCCTTTAACCATCGCCGGCGTGAACTCCTTTGACGACAAGCCATAACGCCCGCCGATCACGGCAGGCATGCCCGCAAAAGGCAGATCCGCGGCATTCTCAGCCAGCACGGTCAAAATATCCTGATAAAGCGGCTCGCCTGACCCGCCCGGCTCCTTGCAGCGGTCGAGAGTCGCAATCGACTTCACGGTCGTCGGCAGCGCGGCCAGAAACGCCTTGCTGTCGAAGGGCCTGTAGAGTCGGATCTTGACCATACCTACTTTCTCGCCCTGGGCGTTCAGCGCATCGACGGCTTCTTCTGCAGCTTCCGCGCCGGAACCCATCAGCAGCATCACGCGCTCCGCATCGGGCGCGCCGTAATAGTCGAACAAGTGATACGCGCGGCCCGTCTGCGCGGCAAAGCGATCCATGACCGACTGCACAATTCCGGGTACCGCGGCATGAAACGGCGTGCACGCCTCGCGCGCCTGGAAAAACACATCGGGATTCTGCGCCGTGCCGCGAATGAATGGGCGATCCGGCGTCAGAGCGTTTTTACGGAACGCGATCAGGTACTTGTCGTCGACCAGAGCGCGAATCGCCTCGTCTGTGATCGGCTCAATCTTGCCCACTTCGTGCGAAGTGCGAAAGCCATCAAAGAAATGAATGAAAGGAATCCTCGATTCGAGAGTCGCAATCTGCGCCACCAGCGCCATGTCGGCGACTTCCTGTACGGAATTCGAGGCCAGCATCGCCCATCCCGTGGATCGGCAAGCCATCACGTCGGAGTGGTCGCCGAAGATTGATAGCGCATGAGTTGCCAGTGTGCGTGCAGAGACATGCATCGTCGCCGGGGTCAGCTCACCGGCAATTTTGAACATGTTGGGAATCATCAGCAGTAGGCCCTGCGAAGCCGTAAACGTGGTCCCGAATGCCCCGGCCTGCAACGCGCCGTGTAGCGCGCCTGCCGCGCCGCCTTCGCTCTGCATCTCTTCCACAATGGGCAACGCGCCCCAGATATTCTTCTTCCCTTCCGAGCGCCACTGGTCGGCCCACTCTGCCATCGGCGACGAGGGGGTGATTGGGTAGATGGCCACGACTTCAGACAGCCGATAGGCTACGGACGCCGCAGCCTCGTTTCCGTCCATAATCTCGGTAGGGATCACAGTCTTTGGTTCACTCATTCGCTTCACTCCACAATGCGACCGTTGAGGGAATCAGCCGCTAACGTGAGTCTCGGCGTTGACGAGCAGAGCGGCAGTGATGGGAAGCACATGGAGGGTAAGAAATCCCATCCTGTGGAACGAGGTTTATATCGTGCAACGTGCCATGGAGCCGGCAGAGTGCCGAACCTCGGGCTTCTTCACGTCCAGTTGCCCCTGATTGCAGTACGATTTCTGCAATCATCCGGCAAGTCCTGATCGAATCGTCTCCGCACGGAACAAAGGAACACACCGCTCCGTATTCACGTTCAAAACACTCACGAACGGAGGATTTTATGTCGACCGACGCCTGTGCAACACACCCGCAGAAGATTCAAATCCATCAGCAGACTTTCATGGGAATGGCATGGTTCGCCTTATGGCTCTTCACCATCGGCTATCTGCATCTCAGCTTCTGGAGTGGCGTTCTGGCCCTCGTCCTCTGGCCCTACTACATCGGTGCTCACGCCGGCGTGCTCATGCACTGATCGCGCTGCCGACCCTGCGCCCGTGAGTGCCACCACCCGGCAGTAAACTGTTTCGTCTACTGCTGCGGCGGGAACTGGTTGAGCAGCACGCTCGGGTCGCATGGAGCGTCGTCCTCGCCATTCTTACCCCAGACATCGCGAACGACGATCATCTCGCTCCCGCGGCGCCTTTTTACGATGCAGTGGAACTGCTTCTTTTGGTCGTCCCAGTTCTGAGATTCCGCCCGAATCAGCACCGGTTGGTTGCCCAGGACCGCATAGATCCCGGCGCCATACACAAACCCCAGCATTCCGCCCCGCTCGTAAGTGAGAATCCTCTTAGTCGACGGATCAAGCCAGAATCTGACCAGACCGCTGAACTCCTTGCTGTAATCGAAACTCCCGGTCACGGGATTAAAGAGCCACACGCATCCACTTTCATTTCCGGTCGCGCCGCTCCCCGTTTCGAGAAAAATATCCTTATAACCGTCGAAGTTGACGTCTTCCGCAGTGAAAAATTCGGCGCCCCTTCCTGGCGGCTCCATTTCGTCCAGATTGCAACCAGTCAAATGCTGGAAAGCCCGCGTTGAGCCTCCGCGATAGACTTCGATCTCTCTGATGGTTGACTCCGCATTTCCAGATTGATCGGAAGGTTGCGCATCGGGGATCAATTTGAAATCGAACTCGGGAAGGTTGGGGGCGATGGTGAACCTGAATGTACGGCCCCCGGAAAGGTCTTCGGTGACAGATTGCGGTAGAGGACGAACGGGTTGGTTTGCTGCCTGGGAACGTGCCAAACCGCTACCGGCAACGCCGCAGGCTGCAAGCACGAGGGTCACCGCTTTTCCGAACCGCAGTGGTTTCATCAAAGGCATTTTATCCCTCAGCCAAAAGGCCGGTCCCCAGCGCCAGCTCCACAAGCATCGCTTAGCCAGCCTGCTCATCCGCTGACTAGCTGGCTTGCTCCCTTGGTCCCTTGTTCCCTGCCTTTCAGATTCCCGCGTACCAGGCGTATCCATATTCCGGGGAGACCGAGCCCAATCCCTTGCCGAACTTCTTGATGTCGTCGGTCGCCGTAATGTGGATGACAAACTTCACGCTCTTGTAGCCGAGCTGCCGCGGCACCCGCAGCCGCAGCGGACCGCCAAACGGCACCGGCAAATCGCCATCGTTCATCCCCATCGTCAGCAGAGTATGGGGATCCATCGCCTCGGCTATATCGATGCTGTCCCAACCATTCTTCTCAAGCGCGTTGTACCAAACGTACCGCGTCTCGGGCAGCGCTCCGGCCTCGCGCAGAACCCCGCTCAACGGCGTTCCTATCCACTCCGCGATGTACGACCAGCCTTCCTCACAGGCGACTTCTGTAATCTGACTGCGCACGGGCATCCCCTTCAAATCGGCGAGCGAAAGCACCAGCGGATGCGCCACTGTTCCATCCACTACCAGCCGCCAGTCTCTGAATCCGCCGGCTTCCAATCGCTTGAACTCATCGTTCCGCGGCGCGATCGCGTTGGCAAAAGGGTTCTTTGAGATCATGCTTCTCGGAAACTCGCGCACCGGCCTGTTCACCGTCAGCAGCCTCTGGCACGCATAGGTCAGCGTTTCGCCCGGCCCGTATATTCCCTTGCCATCCGGCGGCAGCAGCCCATAGCGCTTCGCCAGCCGGTCAGCCACTGCCAGCCCTCCAACACCGGCGGCAGCGGCAACGCCACCATAAATCAGCTTGCGTCGCGAAATCTTGTTCATCGTCCCTCCTCGGAACTTCGCAAGTTGCCCGTGATCATGCTCCGCACCCGCCGCCAGAATCCCGCCATGGCCACCATCGTCACATGCACAATCAGAAACAGGACCAGCAACCCGGAATCGATGAAGTGAATCGTGCGTGCCGACTGGCGTCCACCCAGGAGCTCCGCAGTCCATGGAAACGCGGCGGTGAAAGCCGGCGACATCGCGAGCCCAGTCCAGATGATCAGCGGAAACAAAACAAAAATCACTACTACATATGCCGTCCGCTGCAGCACGTTATACGAAGTCTCTTCGGCACGATCCGGCGGCTTGCGTCGCAGGTACTGCACGATCCGATCCCTGAACGCACGCCAGTTCCAGTCGCGCCTCTCCGGCAACAGGTCTTTCCAAAAATGGCCGCTGACCACTCCGTAGTTCCCGTACACCAGCCCCGTCAGCACGCAAACCCACGCGGCTTCAAAATGCAGATACCGGCTCCATCCATTTTGATCCGGCATCACGTAGCTATATCCAGTGGGCACAGTACCGCGCGACGACGGAATGGGAATTACAAACGCCGGCTTCGTGTTTACGTTCCCCACTTCGCCCCAGTAAAACCGCGGATGCGAAATGATGAGCTCTCCGCCCGTTATGAGAAGCGCAATAAACGCGATGAACGTGAGCCAGTGCGTCGCGCGCACCACGCCCGAGTGGCGACGAATCTTCGTGCTTTCAAGCTGGGAAGCCGCTGGCACGCCGCCAGAGTAGCACGGTTTGCGCCGCTCTCCGCAACCAGCTCGCCCCCGCTCCGGCGTCCGACACCTGTGATTTAGATCACTTCCCACCAAAAATAACCCTGCTAAAAATGAACCAACGTTCCGATGAATAGAGCAAAAGGGCCCGCCAGGGGGTTGCAGGGGAGGGCTGGCGACCCCAGCCGATCCATCTCTCCCTGAAGGTCGGGTCATGGGAATGTTCGAGTCAAAAATCCCCCAAAACCAGGATTGCAGCCGTAGCCAATTTGGCCGTATACTTAAATACGACCATTCCGGTCGTATTTTTCTGCTGCCCCGCCGGTTCGGGCGGCACTACGGGGTTCGTCAGGTGAGCGTGCTCAGCGATTTGACGGTGGGTGAAAGCGGGGTCCTGGTCGCACTCGACCTCCCTGAAAACGTTCAGAACCACCTGATGCACATGGGTTTTGTTCCAGATGCTGAAGTCACGGCCCTGCGTCGCGCTCCCGCCGGGGACCCCACCGTCTACCGCGTTGACGGCCTCGAAATCGCGCTCCGCCATGAAACAGCATCCGCCATTCGCGTCCGGCCCGTCGAAATCGCTGCCGAACCGCCCCGCCCCGCCGCCGAAGTTCCCCATCTTGCCGAGGCCGCGCGATGAACGCCTGTTGCGACACACCGGTCTTTGAGCCACCCAAGGCGCCAACCGAAAGCACGCTTCGCACCGTCGTCCTCATTGGCCCTCCCAACTCCGGCAAGTCCACACTCTTCAATAAGCTCACAGGCCTGCGGCAAAAAGTCGCCAACTATCCTGGCGTCACCGTCGAGCAGCGCATGGGCGTCATGGCCGGTGTGGGCCGCGAAGACCTTACGCTCATCGATCTCCCCGGCATCTACTCGCTCACTCCGTACTCTGAAGATGCGCGCGTCGCCGTGAACGTGCTCCGCGGGCGCATGCCCGGCACGCCGAAGCCAGACGCTGTCCTCCTCGTCCTCGATTCGCTTCATCTCACCCGCCAGCTCATGCTCGCCGCCCCGGTTCTCGAAGTCGGCCTGCCCACGCTCGTTCTGCTCAACATGTCTGACCTGATGAAGTCGCGCGGCGGCCAGATTGACACGCTCAAGCTGGCGCGCGAGCTCGGCGCTCCGGTCGCGCTCATCAGCGCTGTTCACGGAACAGGCCTTGACGCCGTCCCCATCTTCCTCAATCAGCAAAACGGCCACCGTGAAAAATCCAAGCCCCTCTCGCTGCCCGTCATGGGCAACGCGGCCAGCGCGCACACCTGGGCCGAGCAAGTCAGCCGCAACACCGGCTACCAGGCGCCGCTCTCGGCCGCGAACTCGCGCAAAATCGACAATGTCCTTCTGCATCGCATCTGGGGACCGCTGCTGTTTCTCGCTGTCGTCATCGGCGTCTTCGAGGTGGTCTTCGCGCTCGGCCAGCCGCTCTCTGATGGCTTCGGCGATCTGCTCGGCCGCTTAGCCGATCTCGCTCGCCCGCTCATTCCCATCCCCTGGCTGCAATCCCTCCTGCTTGACGGCGTATGGAAGGGCATCTGCTCCGTGCTCGTCTTTCTGCCGCAGATCCTTCTGCTCTTTCTCTTCATCGGAATCCTCGAAGACACCGGCTACCTTGCCCGCGCCGCCCTCATCGCCGACCGCGTCATGCGCACCATCGGCCTCAACGGCAAAGCTTTCATCCCGCTGCTCTCGGCCTACGCCTGCGCCGTCCCCGCCATCATGGCCACGCGCACCATTGAGAACAAGCGCGACCGTCTCGCCACCATCCTCGTCACGCCCTTCATGACCTGCTCGGCACGCCTGCCCGTCTACTTGCTGCTCATCGCCGCCTTCATTCCCAACATCTACTACCTGCATGGAGTCATCGGCCTGCGCACCATCGTCATGCTCGGCCTCTACGTCGCCGGCTTCGTCGCCGCATTTACCACCGCGCGCCTGCTTAAAAGCTCCATCCTTCGCTCCAGCGACACACCCTTCATCCTCGAGCTGCCGCAGTACCGCATGCCGACTTTCTACGCGCTTGGCCTGCGCCTGCTCGATCGCGCGCGCATCTTCATCCGCATGGCCGGAACCATCATCGTCGCCGTCACGCTGGCGCTCTGGGTTCTTGCGCATCTGCCCGTCATCCACACTGCAACGGGCTCGCTCTCCGCGCCGCAACTGGCCGACTCGCTCATCGGCCGCCTCGGTCACTTCATCGAGCCCGTCATCGCGCCGCTCGGCTTCAACTGGAAGATCGGCATCGGACTGCTCTCGAGCGTGCTCGCGCGCGAAGTCATGGTCAGCACCATGGGAACGCTCTACGGCGCAGACCCCAGCACGCAGGCGCTTAATCTGCAAACCGCTCTGCACCACGACATGACGCTCGGCGGCGCCATGGCCCTCATGATCTTCTTCGCCTTCGCCATGCAGTGCACATCCACCATCGCCGTCGTTCGCCGCGAAACCAATAGCTGGCTCTGGCCCGCCGTGCAGTTCCTCTACATGCTCGCCCTCGCCTACGGAGCCGCCTTCGCCGTCAATCACATCGTGATGGCGATCTTCGGCTAGTCGCCCTCCACCCCAAAATTGTCATCCTGAGGTCGCCGAGGCCGGGGTCCCCACGGACAGGTCCACGTCCGTGGGGTGGGGGCGCCCGAAGGATCTGCATTTGCTTTTCGGCCGTATCGTTCACTCCATCACGTCTTCACTCTTTCACTTCCTCACGTCTTCACTCTTTCACTTCCTCACTCTTTCACTCTTTCACTCCTTCACTTCTTCACTCCGCTCGCCCTTGTCAAGCCCTAAAACCCATAAACCACTGCATCCAAGCCACTTCCATTTGCCGATAATTACCTCTCTTTCGGCTACTCTTTATTCAAAGATCCAAACAAACGGAAGGAGCAGGGGCCTTCAGGTCCCTGAAACTCTGCGCAGCACATCGTGGCCTTCAGGCCCGGCCAACGCAAGAGCAAGGAACGGCGGGATATGAACCGCACTTCCAAAAAACCGGCTAACCGAACGCTGGCACTCGACACACCGGCGTGCCCTGCATCCCTGCCCGCACAACCAACCCCCGCCGCTTTGATTGGAGAAGTGTGTCCTCCGGAAACCCCATCTCGCCGAGGTGCCAAACGCGGCCGCAAACCTTCTTCTCACAACTCCGCAGCTCCCCGTCGCCGCCGTCGCAAGCTTCCCCCCGGCCGCGGTGAGCCATCCTTCCTTCGGTCTCGGCCGCGTCTCGCCCTCTCCCGCATCACCCTCACCATGTTCGTTCCCCTTTCTCGGCGCCACGGCTCACGATTCACGACCCACGATCCACGGTCTTTCGCGCAGACACGACCGCACAGCGCGCAAAATCGCGCAAAAAAGGCGCCGTTAGGCGCCTCTGGTGTGGAGTTATCTGCTGTATGAGCCCATTGTGCCTGAATAGCATGTAATTATCGGCAAACTTCACCAAAGAAATGGTCAAGAATCTTGGGCCGTTGCGCCCCATTTTGGGAAATTCTCTGGTCCATCGACCAGCGATTTGAAACAGATTCCTTGAACATCTCAGCCGTTTCGTTCAAGGATCCTTGAACATTTCAGCGGCTCCCCACCCATCCAAATCGAACATTACGTGCGAGTTGACCCGTATATGCGAGCCTCCGAAAAATGCGCGGCTCCCCCTGATAAAAAACATCGGCGCGTTCGCCTCAGCGAACGCGCCGATGTTGGGGGAGGGGCTTTGGAGTCCTCTCTGCGAGGCCTGCCTTGCGAGCCCTGATTTAGTGGTGGCCGTGGTCGCCGCCGCCATGTCCGCCGCCACCGTGATAGCCGGGAAGGGCGTGTTCGCCGCGGGCGTCATGATCGGCGTGTCCGATATGGCCGCGGCCATCGCGCGCTTCGTTGCCGCGGAAGTGGTTGAATGCTTCATCGCCACGCCCAGGCAGCGGTCCGCGATAGCCGTGGTGAGGATCGTAGCGGTTATCGACGTGGCCGTAGAAGCCTCTGGGCCCGTGGAACCACGGCCCGGCGCCAATGAAGATGCCGTCGTTGAACCAGTCGGGGCCGTAATAGCCGTAGGGCGCGCAGTCATACGGAGGATAGTCGAAGTAGCCATAGGGACATACAGGGGCCGGTCCGCCGATCCCGACGCCGACGGAAATCTGGGCCGGCGCGGAAGGCGCGCAGCAGACCAGGAACGTCACAAACGCTGCACTTGCAAGGACTTTGAGTTTGAACATGATTCCTCCTGAGTATTGGAAGAGCGGGATCGGCGGATGGTTGCGTGTGAAAAAGGGCAGCGGCCAGTGATCGGTGAGCCGTGAACAGTTTGTTCGTGGGTCGTTGAGACCCGGGCTGTCGGCCGCTCAGGGGACGGTGGTACGAAGACTGGGGTCCGGCTGGTCAGGCGGGCGAACCCAGGGCGGGGTTCCACTCGCCGAAAAAACTGAAAAACATCAAAAAACTGCGGTTTTCACGATGTGGTGTGATTCAAATCACTGCATAGAATGGCGACTTAATTTGTCGTATATTAAAGAAGACCGAATTAGTCGTATATTGAAGCCGCCGTGCCATGGCTCTGACTGGAGCTCGCCGGCGGCGGGAAAGAGCAGAGGAATCGGAGCATGGGACGGCCGGGTAAGACGCAACGACTTTTTATCCAACTTATTTGCATTCTTATGCTTGCAGGAGCATCTGCCTGGGCTGCGGTGGCCGGGAGCATCTCGGGCACGGTGAAAGACCCGCAAGGGAGAGTAGTGCCAAACGCGGATGTGACCGCGCGGGAGGTGGCAACCGGGATTTCGCACGAGACGCGCACCGATGCGAATGGCTATTACACGCTGCCGGTTTTGCCAGTGGGCCGCTATGAACTGGATGTGCGGGCCACGGAATTCGAGACCTATGAGCGCAAAGACGTGGTGCTCGACACTGATGCGGCGCTGACGCTCGACTGCCAACTCAAGGTTGGCGCAATTACGCAGACGGTCAGCGTGACCGACAATGCTCTGCACGTGGAGACAGTGAGCACGCAATCGGGGGAAGTGATCGACGGGCGGCAGATGGCAGCGGTGCCACTGAACGGACGAAGCTTTACCGATCTGCTGGCGCTTCAGCCGGGAGTGGCTCCCGAGACGTCGATTACTTCGGCGACGGTGGAGGATGTGGGTGCGACCATCCTGAACCCGTCAGGCACGCTGAATCCGGGAACGATTTCGGTGAACGGGCAGCGGGAGACGGCAAATTTTTTCAGCGTCAACGGCAGCGACTCAGAAGAGGACGTGAATGCCGGAACGGCGATCATTCCCAACCTGGACGCAATTTCTGAATTTCGCATTGTCACGAGCAATTTCGACGCGGAGTATGGCGAATTCAGCGGCGGCCAGGTGAGCGTGGTTACCAAGAATGGGAGCAACGAGTTTCACGGGAGCACGTTCGATTTTTTGCGGAATACGGATGTGGACGCGCGGAATTATTTCTCGCCGACGCGTGGCGTGTACCGGCAGAACCAATTTGGCGGAACGATGGGAGGGCCAATCCGGCGGGACAAGCTGTTTTTCTTCACAGACTATCAAGGAACCCGGCAGACACAGGGAATCGATACCGGCGAGATCAGCGTGCCATCGAACGCGGACCGGACGGGAGAATTGGCCGGCGAGGCTTCGTCTTTTGCGACGACAGCGATACTCGGTAGCCAGCGGGTGACCGTGCCGACGACGGTGAGCGGGCCCTATCTGGCGGCGCAGGTTCTCACTCCTAAGTTGGGCTACACGGTGACGCAGGGCGAACCGTATTACTTTGTTGCTGGCGAGAATGTGGCGGGCAATCCAGCCCTGACGTATGGATCCGACTGCACCTCTTCAGCCGATTGCGTCTTTCCCAACGCTGCGATTCCCATGAGCGCGTGGTCGGTTCCGGCGCAACGGATGCTGCAATACATTCCGGCGCCGAATAACGCTGAAGGGTTTGCAACGTCGGGATATAACCAGGCGGTGCGGGACGACAAGGCGGGTGCGCGTGTGGACGGCAATACGCAATGGGGGCTGGCGTCGGCGTATTACTTTATTGACGATTTCAATTTGGATAATCCGTATCCGACGGCGCAGAGCGGTGCGAGCGTGCCGGGATTCGACGCGCTGACGACGGGACGGGCGCAATTGGCGGCACTCAGCTTGACGAAGGCGATCAGCGCGACCACGGTGAACGAGGCGCATCTGAGTTTTCTGCGCGACATGACAAACCAGGGACAGCCGGTGGGCGGGCGCGGAGTGAGCCTGGTTTCGCAAGGTTTCGCGAACGCCGATGGAACGCCGAGCATTGTGGCACTCGATCCCAAGGGCGAGAGCGTAGAGAATTTGAATTTCAACGGCTACTCGATCGGCGCCGCGGCCAATCAGTTGATCCAGGCCAACAATACCTACCAGGCGTCGGACAGTTTTTCAAAGGTGGTGGGCAGCCACACAATGAAGATGGGCGCGGAGTTCCACGTTGACCAGGTGAATACGCACCCGATTGCGCAATTCAACGGGAACTTTGTGTTTTCGGGTACGGAAACGGGCGTGGACTTTGCGGATTTCCTGATTGGGGTGCCGAGCCAGTACAACCAGAGCCAACTGAACCCGTTCTATGCGCGCAACAAATATGTGGGGCTGTTTGCGCAGGATAGCTGGCACGCGCGGGCCGGCCTGACCCTGAATTACGGACTTCGCTGGGATCGCATTGCGCCATGGACGGAAAAATACAATCAGATATCGACATTCGAGGCGGGAGCGCAGTCTGAGGTTTTTCCGGGGGCGCCGGCGGGGATTTTGTATCCGGGCGATCCGGGTGTGCCGCGCACACTGGCGCCGACAGATAACCTCGGGTTTGCGCCGCGCGTGGGAGTGGCCTGGTCTCCGCAGGCAAAAAATAGCGTGCTCGAGAAGGTGCTAGGCGGCCCGGGAGCAACGAGCATTCGGGCGAGTTTCGGCAACTTTTATACGGCGATCGATGCGCTTTCGATCAGCGTGCTGGCGGCGAATGCGCCGTACGGCACGACGTATACCAGCCCTGCCCCGCCCCTGTTCGCAACGCCGTTTGTGACCGCTGCCGATGGGACGAATTACGGTCAGCCGTTTCCCTATACGTTTGCGCCGTTCAATTCATCGCGCAGCAAGCCGGATGGAAACATCGACTGGAGTACATACGAGCCGATCAGCGGAATTCCGGGATACGACGTGCACAATCGCGTGCCGTATACGGAAGAGTCGATGCTGTCGATCGAAAGGCAGGCAGGGCCAGATACGGTCCTGAGCGCGAGCTATATCAGAACGTCGAGTCACCGGCAACGCGTGCTGGTGGAGGCGAACCCGGGCAACCCGGCGTTGTGCCTGAGCCTGAGCCAGCCGAGCGAGGTGCAGCCGGGCACGCTTACCTGCGGGGCGCACGGCGAAGACACGGTGTATTACCCCATCGGCGGCGGCCAAGTGAACGGAACGCGCGGGCCGCTGGGGCCGAACTTCGGCAGCGATGCGCTGCAATCGAACACGGGACGCGCCAACTACAACGCGCTGGAGTTGAGCGCGCGCCACACCAGCGGGCGGCTTGAGTTCTCGGCTGCATACACGTACAGCAAGTCTCTGGATGACTCGTCGAACATCGGCGAGGAGATCAATCCGTTTAACCCGGAGCTGAGCTATGCGCTTTCGGCGTTCGATGTGAAACAGAACTTCGTGCTCAGTTATGAATACCAACTGCCGATCGAGCGGCTCATACATAAGAACCGATTCAGTCAGGGATGGTCGCTGTCGGGGATCACGCGATTTGCCAGCGGTTTTCCAGTCACGCTAACGAACAACGGAGACAATTCGCTGATTGGGACGAATCCGAACGGCGTGAACAACAGCAGCATCGACGAGCCGGACTTCAATGGCGGACCACTCAACCTGAACCGCAATCCGCGCACCAACGGAAATAACTACTTCAATGCAGCGGCGTTCACCGAGAACGCACTGGGTACGCCGGGCACATCGAAGAGGCGTTTCTTCCACGGGCCGGGAGCGGACAACTACGACATGGCGGTAGCGAAGAGCCAGCCGCTGACCGAATCGACATCGCTGCTGTTTCGAGTGGAGGCTTTCAACGTGTTCAACCACGCGCAGTTCAACGGGCCGAGCGCGATCGATGGCAATATCGGCAGCTCGACTTTCGGAAACGCAATCAGTGCTTCGCCGCCGCGCATTCTTCAAGGTGCTGTGAAATGGAGCTTTTGATCTGCCGCAGATTCCGGACCGGCGGATGGGAGACCCATTTGAGCTGAGCGGCCGCGTTGGTTGCCTCGGCGGCCAGGGTTGGAACTGGATCGGCGTGCGAGTTTTTGCTTGACTTCGCCTATACGGCATTGTGATGGTGGGTAACAAGCGCGAGCTTGGGGGGACGGCGATGCGGGGATCGAGTTGGTGGATGCGTGGAGCCAGCGTGGGAGCGTGCGCTGGGTTGGGTCTGCTGTTGGGGGGGCTGAACGCGCGGCCGGCGGCGGCGCAGGGGTACGCGGCCATCGCCGTCTCTCCGTCGACCACGTGGGCCGGCGCGGAAAAGGGGACGACTTCACTGGCCAGTGTGGAGGGCGGCGCTCTTCAGTACTGCCAGAACAGAGGCGCCAAGGACTGCAAGGTTTATTCCGCGGTGAATGCGTGCGTGGCGCTGGCTCAGGCTCCGACCCCAGTGCCGAATCAATATGGTGTGGGGACCGGTTCGACTCGGGACGGGGCCGCGGCGGAAGCGGTGGCAGCGTGCACGAAGGATGGCGGCAATAACTGCGTCGTGAACCTGGCGCCCTGCGGCAGCGACGACGTGCGATTCCCTTCACCGCTGCCGCTGCCGCCAGGCGGCAAGCCGGGATTGGTCGATCCCAACCTTGTGGGCCTTTGGGAATTCAACCTGAGCTCGGGCATCTGGGTGTGGCAGATCTCGGCAAACGGGACCTATACCTTTCACAGCGAGGCCACGGACGGCACGCTGCCGCATGCCGGGGACTTTACTGCCAGCAAAGGAAAGTACACACTGCACTCGCTGGTCTCGCCGTGGGACGACGAAGGAACCTACACGATGCAGGGCACGACCGATGTCGTAATGACCGGGAAACTCGGCACAGGGACGTGGAGGCGCATCACGGCGGATCCGGTGTACGGAGGGTCAGCTTCAGGGATAACTATCAGGCGCTAGCCTCCAACGACTTACTTCCGGCGATCAGCTGGCGAGGCTTCCCATCCATCGTGCGATCGAGCAGCACGATGGATGGGGTCCCCCTGGTTAAGCTAATTGCTTTATCTATTTGTAATGTCCTGCCCCTTCCGTGGCAGAGACGTCGAAAACGGTTCACAGTTCGTAGTTCTCAGTGATCCCTCGTCAGTGAGTCATTCGTTGCCTAGCTCATGAAGCCGAGGTAGGGATCGGTGCCGAAGTTCCCGAAGTTGGGAAAGACGGTGCGGATTTGCGAGTCGGATAGTCCGAACCAACTGGCGAGCGTGCCGGCGTATTGCTCGACGGCGGTGGTGGGGATGAGGCGGCCGGCGCCGAGATCGTTCACCTGATCGGTTCCGATGACGGGGTATTGGCCGTACATATCCTGGCCGTTGACGGCGCCGCCGACGACGAAGTGGTGACTGCCCCAGCCGTGGTCCGTACCGTCGCTGTTGGAAGTGAGAGTGCGGCCGAAATCGGAAATGGTGAAGGCCGTTACGTTATTGCCGAGACCCATGTTGACCATCTGGCCATCGAAATACTGAAATGCTGCGCCTAGCTGATTGAGAAGGCGGGCGTGCTGTACGGCCTGGTTGTCGTGCGTGTCGAAGCTGCCGAGCTGGACGTAAAAGATCTGGCGGGTAACTCCGAGTTGGGCACGGCCAGCGATGATGCGCGCGACGGTCTGCATGGAAGTGGCAAGCGGATTGTCGGCGAGCATGTTGGTCATGGGATCGAGATATTGCGGTGGATTCGGAACGCCGCCCACGCCCGCCGGGGCCATGGCAGTAGACAGAGTGGCCTGGGCTTGCATGGACCGGTTGATGACGACTTCGTATTCCTTGGCGAAGAGGTTGTTTTCGTCTGCGGTGAGGATAGAGTTGAGCGGGTTGGCCGCCGAAGGCAGACCGAACGGAGGATTCTGGAGCCCGTAGATTGGAATGGGTCCGGCGGACGTGACATTGAGCTGAAACGAAGACTGGCCGGCAAGGAAGAGCGCGTTGCCGGCAGTGGAGATGCAGGTGAACATGGAGTTCGAATTCATGTTCATGGCTTCTATGGCGTCGGCTACGGCGCCGCCCCAGCCCACGCGCTCGCTGCTGCCGAGATTCGAGGCGATGGCCTGCCATGCGGCAGTTTGATCGAAGTGCGAGAAGAGCGAATCGGGCAGCGGGACGGAGTTGGAGTTGATCTGCGTTTTGGTTGCCGGGGCCACGAGAGTTCCCAGGTTGGCAACGACAGCAGCGCGTCCGGCATTGAAGAGAGACTGCACGCCGCCGAGCGAGGGATTGAGAGCGAAGGTGCGGCCGGACTGCGGCGTCTTGAGGGTGATGGGCAGCAGCTCGTTCATGGGATAGGCGAGGCCCGGCGCGCCGGAGCGAGCGGAGGTGAAGGCCGCGAAAGAAGAGGGGTCGGTGGCGATGACGGTGCCGTGCCCATCGTTGCCGCCCTGCAGGTAAACGCAGACGAGGGCGCGATAGTCAGAACCGGTGGCGGACTGGGCCATGGCGGCGAGCGAGTTTAGCTCGAGGAGAAACGGGCTGGCATAGATGCCGGCCATGGACGCCATGGAGGCCGTTCTGAGGAATTGCCGGCGGGTATGTTTGCAGTTGCAGCTCATGGCTGGCTCCTATTGCTGCGCGGCGTAGTCTGGCGACGCCACGGTGAGGTAAATAGCAGTTTGGACGCGCGCGAGAAGCGCGGCATTGATGGCGTTCTGATCGCCGCTGGGAATGGGGATGGCATTGACGGCGCCGAGAATCTGATTGTAGAGAGTCGTGGACATCTGGCCGTACATGAGCAGCAGGTTGATGCGGTCCATGAGCTGATCGGGCGTGGCAGCCAAGGACATCTCCGTGGAGTAGTAGGAGAAGACGTCAGGACCGCCCTGAGCGCTGGAGCCGATCGCACTCTGCATGTAGTTGATATAGCCAACCACAGAGGAGACGTTGGTCATCTGCATCTCGGGCGCGAGCAGGCCCGCGGCGGAGATGGAAGTATTGGGCGGCGTATAGCCGGGGGCGAACCAGTTGAAGACGGTGGGGGAGCGGAGCCACATCTGACCGAAGCCGTAGATGGGATCCTCGGTGCTCCCCACATCGAAAGAGCCGGTGCGCGATTGCGCGGTGAAGGCGCGAGCCCACTCTGTATAACGCACCAGAGCTTCGCGAACCTTTCCGAATTGCGGGTTGGTAGTGTCGGTGGCCGTGTCGCGGGCCTCGGGATCCATGAGGATTGCGGTGATGACGGCCTGCATGTTGCCGCGCACCCCGGTTCCGTCGTTTTCAAAGACCTTGGCGACGCGGCTGATGTAGGCGGGGCCGGGATTGCTCGTCACCAGGTGTTGGATCAGCTGCTTGGAGAAAAACGGAGGCAAATTGGGATGATTGAACAGCGTGTCGAGAGCAATTTTGAGATCGCCTGCGGGGTCGGGACTTCCTGAGGCGGGGATGGTGACGCCAAGGAAATCCTTTTCGACAGTTGAATGGTGATTCGGGAAGCTCTGCATGGGCAAGAGCTCTTCACCGTAGCCGGGTCCCACGTAGACACAGCAGTTCGACCAGGCGTTATCCGAGGAGTCGCCGGGAATGTTCCAGCTCCAGCCGGTAAAGACGGCGGCTAGCCCTTTGACGTCTGTATTTGAGTAGGTGGGGATGGGGTTTCCGGTGCCGTCGAGCTGCTGCGAACCATCGTCATTCAACTTCCAGAGTCCGATGGTGAACAGCTGCATGACTTCGCGCGCGTAGTTTTCGTCGGGGTCGGTGGTGGCGTTGCCCTTGTCGTTGCCCTGCACGGAGAGGAATTGACCCATCATCGGGTTGAGAGTGACGTCTTCAAGGAACTGGCGGAAGTTGCCGAATGCATCGGCGCCAAGCAGGTCGTAGTAACTGGCCTCGCCGCGCGGCATATTTTGAATCGCAGTGGTGTTGTTGCTGGAGATGACGTACTGAAGCGACAAGGCGTATTTGACGCGCTGGCGGAGCTCATCGGGAGCGGTGAGCGATTGCTGCCAGAAGGACTCCTGCACAAGGCTGTCATCCTGATTATTCCCAACAAAGAGCGCGGCATTGCATTTGACATCGCTGGTGGCGCAGGGCGGATTGTTGACGATGATCGACTGCTCGACGCCGGGTTCAGTGGGCGTTGGCGGCAAAGCGAATTGCTGGCTGAGCCAAGTCGAGTAGCCCTCAAGCGAAAGAGTGCGGATGTCGGCGTCAGTGGGGCCGAAGGTTGCCTGCTCAAGAAAACGCGCGGCATCGCTGGGTGGGACGATCGGAGTTGGGATCGTGCCACTCACCGTAGCGATGAGATCGTTTGACGCAGCCGGACCTGGGTTGGGATTGAGGACCTGGAGATCGAGAACGCCAGGTTGGGCCTGATCGACATTCGCGGTCACTTGCGTGCCGCTGTTGAAGGTGGTGGATACCGGCGATCCATTCACGAGCACCTGCGCGCCGGTAATGAATTTCTGGCCGGTGAGAACGATCGTCGCGGGCCCCGGGTCGAAGGCCATCGGCGTTGCGGAGGTAAGAATCGGGATCGGGTTCATCACCGAGATGTTCTGGGAGATGGAAACTGCGGGATTGTCGACGCTGGTAATGGTGAGCTGGACGATGTTACTCGGCGTAGGAACAACTGGAGGGGCGGTATAGGTGATGGAGCCGTCGGCATTGGCTATTGCCGTGCCGACAACCGCGTTGCCGCCAGCGACGCCGTTGACCTGCAGCGTGATGGCGGGATTGTCGGTTCCGTTCACCATCAGGCCGAGGGTCAGAGTGTTTGAGACACGGACGTCGGTGCCGGAGTTCGGCTCAAGCGTAAGGACGACAAGGCCGGGACCCACCTTCATGGAAAGCGGAAGAGCGCTGGCCGATCCGGGATCGGGATTGGTGACCGTGAGCGGGAATGTGCCCGGGTTGGGCGCGGCGATTTGGGCTACCAACTGCGTGCTGGAGACATACGTAGTGGGAACTAAGGCGCCGTTCCAGCTGATCTGGGCTCCGTAGACGAATTGGGAACCGGTTACCGTAACGGTTGTCGTGCCCTCGGAGAACCCGTTCGGAGTGGCTGCGCTGAGGACTGGAATCGGGTTCCAAACCTGAATGGGAACTGAGCCGGGAACGGCGGTTGGATACTTGGCTATGGAACTGGTGATCGTAACCGTGTAGGGGTTTGGAACAACTGCGGGGGCCGTATAGAGACCGGTGCTCGAAATGGTGCCGACCTGAGCGTCGCCGCCCGCGATCCCGTTGACGTAGAAGATCATCGGCAGTCCGGAGGCGACATAGCTGGACGTGAGCTGCAATGTCTGGTTGACGCGGACGCTGGAGGCCGGAGCCCCTATGGCGGCAATGGTGTTCAGATTGACGGCGAGCGATCCGCCGCCGCAGGCCGTGATGGACAGGACGGCTGGGACTAGCGAAACGGCAAAGAGCAATGACACCATCGAAGACGCAGTCTTTGGCAAAGAACTGCGCAGGTGCAGGGATTGACGGAGACACGCCACTCGCATAGATGCTCCTGAGACAGGGGAACTCCAAGGCAGGCAAATGCTGAACCAAAAAACAAAGGGGTCAAGGGGGAATAAAACTACAGGTGATTCGATTCAGAGGTTATCGAAGTCACCATATCAATGCAAACTAAAATGCGGTGAAAAATTACCGAAGTAACACAAAGGGCACGTCAAGGCCGGCCTGCAAGGCGCGGGCCCGGCGAAGAGGCGAAACTGTCCGGGGGGTGGCGCTAAGGCTTTTCGGCAGGATGGGCTTCGGGGTCGCGGGAGACCCACCAGAGCACTTCTCCGAATATCTTCCATTTGGAGGCATTGCTGACGTTGACAGGAACAACCTTATAGTTCGCCGACACGAGCAGATCGGAGCCGGAGATGCGCTGGAAGCGCGCGACCTTGAAGCCGAGGTCGCGATGAGCCACCAGGGTTATGCGCTGATGGAGACGGTCGCGGTCCTTGACCGCGGTGTCGACGAAGAGGATGGAGCCCGCGGGAATGATTGGAAACATGGAGTCGCCATCGAAGTGCATGGCGATCATGTTCTCAGGATGCGGACACCACGCGAGAGGCGCGAGCAGGATATCTTCGACATCGAATTCTGAGATTGCGGCATTCTCTTTGGGTGGAATGCGATCGCCGTATGCGGTTACGTTGAGCAAGGGAATGGCGACGGCATTGCCCTTCCCCGCAAGTTGGCGTGAGAGCTTTCGGCTGGCGATCAGCTGAAAGTCGTGAAGCCTGACCGGGAGCGAGGAGGACGCCTTGCGCAGGCCGGCATCTGAGAGCGCCGCGGAATCCATGCCAGCGCGTTCCCAAAAGTAAACACCCTCCGGTGGGCGGGCAAGGTTTCCCAGCGCAACGTAGCACTCGGCCGTGGGCTCCTGCCGGCTCTTGAGCCATCGAGAGACAGTCGCCGGCGAGACACCAATGCGCGCCGCCAGACCGGCCTGACCAAGCTTTAAATCGCCAAGCAGCTGGCGAATCCGGATTGCCCAACCATTTGTTGCGTACTTTTGCACTGCGATTCCCTTCAAGGCACTACGACTGGTCCCAGTTCGTGCTCTCGACGGGTATCCAGGGTTCTTGTGGCGACAACTTCCTCCGGTCATTCAAACGCCGCCGAATTTCACTCGTGCAATTCCACCAATGAAATCAATCACTTACCGCTCATGACAGGTATACTAGCAGGAACTTTTGCGCATCCTACCCAATGGAGAGACTGGACGGCTTTTGGGGGGCGTTCATCCCGGATTTGGGTTCTTCGATGCCGACTTTGGACGGACGCCGCAACATTTTGATCGTTGACGATGACCCGGCGGTGGGCGAGTCATTACGGATGCTCGTTTCGAGGCAAGGTCATCAGGCGAGGGTTGCCCGATCAGCCGAAGAGGCGGTCGAATTGATCGCGCTGTGGCAGCCAGACTTAGCTCTGCTGGACGTGATGCTGCCGGGAATCAGCGGGATTGAATTCGCCAAACAGCTGCGGGTCGCGCATCCGGCTTGTCAGATTGTGCTGATCTCAGGGCATCCGGGAACGAAAGAACTGCTAGAGTTTCCGCAACCCGGAGAAGACCCGCTCCAGATACTGGCCAAGCCGGTTGACCCCGAATTGATTGTGGCTTTAGCAGCCGGGGAGTCGCGACTGGGGCAAGACGCGGGGATGCCGTAAGCCGCAGTGCGGAGAAAGCTCGCCGCGGCGAACTCCGACGGCGGTCTGCCCGAAGCTGTGTTAGCTGGCACGGCGCCGAGAGTTGATGTCGGTGCTGCCGTCAGCCACCCCGACCGCGGGGCGTGAATCGACGGCGCGCGGTGCGGCCACGAGTTCATCGAACAAAGCTCGATAGTGAATCATGGCGCGGCGTAACTCTTCCGTAGTGGCCCGGCCCCCGGCCTGGCGCAGCGCGATTTCATGGGCGGCGCGGTAGTTCTGCGTGACGACGGGGTGGTCGACGGAGATGTCGGCAGCGCGCTGCTCAAAGTCGCCGACAGGGTAGCCGCACTGGGCCATCACGTCGCCGAGGAGCTGATCCGCTTCCACAACGGCTCCGGCCGGCGCATCGACAAAGTGAGCCTGGACGCGGCCCCACTCTCTGATATAGCTATCGCGCTCAACGTTGTTGAGGGGGCGGACGTTGAGTTTATGGACGCGCTCACTACGCTCGGCGAGGCGGTTCTCCGCTGCGGTACGGCCGCCGGCCAAGGCCACGGTGCGATCGTATTCAGGACCAAATTGCTCGCGAAGCTGCCGCGTGCGCCGGCGATTATAGGCATTGATGACGAGCGCTACGACGATGAGCGTCACGATCACGACGACGGCGACGATGATTTCGGTGGTGGTGAACTGCGGCATATTCATGAACCTCTCCTGCAGAGCAGCGTTTGCGCATGATTGGCTTGGGGCGTACATGCACATCCCTCGGAGCCGCACAGCAAGAGCCACGCGCAACTGCAGGGCCAAGGGTTCACACTGTTGGAGCGGTTGCGAGAGGGCGGGGTTGCCCGGATCGGAAAATGAGGGCTCGGCGGGCGCGATGCGGACTAGCGGCTGCCGGCGATCATCTGGGCGGCATGTTGCAGGCTGGTGTCAGTAACCTTAGCGCCAGAGAGCATGCGCGCGACCTCGTGGGCGCGCGAGCGATCGTCGAGCACGCGGATGCGGGTTTGCGTGCGGCCGTCTTTTTCGCGCTTTTCAACAGCGAGGTGTTGGTCGGCGAAGGCAGCGATCTGCGGGAGGTGGGTGACGCAGAGAACCTGCTGGGCACGGGCGAGAGCCTTGAGTTTCTGGCCGACGGCTTCAGCGGCGCGGCCGCCGATGCCGATGTCGATTTCGTCGAAGACGAGCGTGCGTGGCGTGGTTTTCTTTTTGGATTTGTTCGTTGAGCCTTCCTCGACAGCGACTTTGAGAGCGAGGAGCACGCGAGAAAGTTCGCCGCCGGAGGCGATTTCAACGAGCGGCTTGAGAGGCTCGCCGGGATTGGTTGAGATGCGATATTCAACCGAGTCCCAACCGGAGGCGGACCAGTGCGAGTTTTCGGATCGGTCTCCATCAGGGGCTAAAGCCCCATCGCTTTTCCCGTCCTTATTGGCACGCGACCCACCCACTGGGTGGGTGCCCCGGTCGTGCCCTGACACTTCGTGCTCTGTATGGACGCTTTTTTCAGGGCCTGAAGGCCTCGTCGGTCTTCCTGCTCTGTTGTCAGGGCAGAAGCCCTGACCTCCTTCCGCAGATACTCCCTCGCCGGGCGTGACCGCGACCTGGAACTTGACCTTCATGGCCAGCGAGTTGATCTGGGCTTCGGCCAGCTTGGCGAGTTTGACTGCGGCGGCCTGGCGGTCGGCGGTGAGAGCGCCGGCCGCTTTACGGTAGGCCGCGGCGGTTTGATCGAGCTCGGAGCGAAGGGTCTTGAGGATCTCATCGCGGTCTTCGACTTCGGCGAGTTTGCCGGCGACGTCTTCTCCAAAAGCGAGAATTTCGGCGACGGTCTTGCCGTATTTCCTCTTGAGCCGGTCGATGAGGGCGAGGCGATCTTCAATTTCGGCGAGACGCTCGGGCGAGGCGTTGATGCCTTCGGCATAGTCGCGCAGAGCGGAAGCAATGTCGGAGATGGTTGCGCGGGCGGAGGCGAGCTGCTGGGCGGATTCGGTGAAGCGGTGGTCGTAGCGGGCCAGCTCTTCAACGTTGCGGACGGCGTCGCGGAGAGCGGCCTCCGCGCTGGCGCTGCCCTCGTAGAGCTGGTCAAAGGCGCTCATGGCGGCGGCGTAGAGCTTTTCGGCGTTGGCGAGGACGCGCTTTTCGGTTTCGAGGGCTTCATCTTCGCCGGGAACGATGTGAGCCTGCTCGATTTCCTTGCTCTGATAGCTCCAGAGATCGACCATCCGGAGGCGATCCTGCTCGCCCTGAAGGAGGTCATTCAGTTTATTTGCAGCGGCATGCCAGAGAGCGTGAGCCCCGGAGACTGCATCCAACGAGATACCGGCGAAACGGTCGAGAAGGAGGCGTTGCTGCGACTGGTCGAAGCTGGAGAGGCTTTCGGTCTGCGCGTGGACGAGTGCGAGCTCGGGAGCGAGCAGTTTGAGCACCTGGACCGTGGCGGGCTGGTTATTGACGAAGACTCGGCCTTTGCCATTGGAAAGAATTTCGCGGCGAAGGATGATTTCGGCTCCTTCTGCATCGATGCCGTTGGCTTCAAGGATGGATTCGGCGCCGGAGGTGGTCTCGAAGACGCAGGAGAGCGCAGCCTTGTCGGCGCCGTGGCGAACCAGTTCTCCCGAGGCTTTACCACCTAACAGGAGGGCGAGCGCGTCGACGAGGATGGACTTGCCTGCGCCGGTTTCTCCGGTGAGGAGGTTCAGGCCGGGCCCGAAAGAGGCAATGGCGTGATCGATGACGGCGTAGTTTTCAGCGCGCAGTTCGACGAGCATGGTTGATCCGTTTTACCACGGCGTTGGCAATCGATGAGAATCCGAGCGCAGCATAGCATGAACGGGGCTGGCCGGGAGGACCCCTGGCACTGAGAACGCGGGAAACTAAAGCCTGAAGAGTGGGTCGGATGATGGTAATGGCACCCAAAGGGTCACTTGGGCAGGAGAACGCAGTCTGGTACCGTTGAGGATGAGGTGAATGGCGATTTTTATCGTACCATTGGCATGTTTTTTGCAGGCTGACGGCGACGCCGGAACTGGCCCGCCGACCTCGCATGGATTCGGCGAACTGGCCGTCATGATGGCCCACATCGGGCCGGTCGCTATTTTTGTGCTGGTACTGCTCCTGCTCGCCAGCCTGTATTCGTGGATGGTGATTCTGGGCAAGATATCCACGTTCAGCAAAGCGACGACGCAGAGCAGGAAATTCATTCGCGCATTTCGCAAGGCGACGCGGCTCAATGAGATTGCTGCGATCACCGGCGATTACAGCGCGAGCCCGCTGGCGCAGGTTTTTGAGGATGTGTACGAGACGTACAAGCGGCAGACAGGTGGATCGGGACCGCCGCGCAACCTGACGCCGCTGGAACGCACGGCGCAGACCGCTGCGAGCACAGCGATCACGGCGCTGGAGCGGCGCATGACGTGGCTGGCGACAATCGGCGCGACGAGCCCGTTTGTGGGTCTGTTCGGGACGGTCATGGGCGTGGTGGACGCGTTCAGCGGACTGGGCACGGCGGGAGCGGCGACACTGCGCGCGGTGGCGCCGGGCATCAGCGAGGCGCTGATTACTACGGCGGCGGGCTTGTTTGTGGCCGTGCCTGCGGTGGTGGCATACAACCAGTTTTCAGCGCGCATCAGGTTATTCGCTTCGGCGACCGACGATTTTTGCCGCGAGTTGCTGAACTCGCTCGAAGAGATGCCTCAACGGACGCAGGCGCAGGCGCCGAGGGTTTCGGCGGAGATGCCTCGCGAGGCCGAGCGCACTCTATATAAGTAGCGGGCTCCCGCCTACGCTGAAGCTTCGGCGTGGTGGGTAGCGGAGCTAGCGGTGCTAGCCCAACTCTGCGAAAGGTTGAACGTGGCATTCTCGACCCTTAACGGACAGACGCGATCATCGCTGGCAGAGATCAACATTACTCCGCTGGTGGACGTGGTGCTGGTGCTGCTGGTGATCTTCATGATCACCGAGCCGGTGCTGCAGTCGGGGATTGAAGTGAATGTGCCGAAGACGCGGACGGTGCAACAGATCACCGAGCAGCGCATGGTAGTGGCAATTGACCGCGATCAGAATGTTTATTTGAACGATCAGCCGGTGAATGTGCACGACCTGCCGGCAAAGCTGCGGCAAGCCGGCATCGATCCGGCTCACCAGGCGATTTATTTGCGCAGCGATGAGCGAGTGCCGTTTGGGGCCTTCGCCAGCGTGATGGACGCGGTGAAGCAATCGGGCATTACGAATGTGTCGATCGTGACGCAGCCGCTGGAGCTGAAGGGATCGAATTAGCGAGGCTAGCGGATTCAGGGTTCGAGGTATCCCAGGTGCCCAAATGCGAGGCACCTGGGGCACCCGCTTTTGTGGCAGGGCAAGAGCAAGAGGCGCGGCGGAGTTGGGTTCGTGCTATCCCACACTTGGCGCAAAAATAAAAAACGCGCCAAGGATGGGTCACCCATCGGTTTAGGCGCAGCTGGCAACGAAAACAATATGGAAAGCGTTCTTGAGGGCGGCGGACACCTGGAGCGGGAACTGGCGCGGGAGCCTTTTGCTGGCCCGGCGGCCGCCTCGGTTGTGCTGCACCTGTCGATCGTCGGAATGCTTTTAGCTTACGCATGGGCGATGGGGCTGTTTCATCACAACTTCTGGGGGACGGCGGGCGCGGGCGGATCGATGCAGGTGACCTTGACGACCGCCTTGCCGCTGCCAACCGAACAGGTGAACCAGAATGTGCTGGCCACGGAGACACCGAGCAAAGCGCCGGCTGCGCCAAGCCCGAAAGAACAGAAGCACGTAGATGAGACGGCGATCCCGATTCTGGGCAAGCCGACCAAGCCGACGGTGAAGAACGTGCCCAAGACACAGCCCCACCAACCGCAGCCCCAACAGAACGTGGCGCAATATGGCGAGCAGTCGGGCTCGGTGATGCCGCACCAGATGCAGCCGGGATCGGCCGGGCCGACAACGGTCGGCGACAACAACTTTGCCAGCCTTTTTCCGTGGTATGTGGACCAGATCAATCGGAAGATGTCGCAAACGTGGGACAAGGCTCAGGTGGATGCGCGGACGCCCAAGGGAGCGCGGGTGTTCCTGGCCTTTACGATTTACCGGGACGGCAGCCACAGCGCACCGCAAATCGACACTTCAAGCGGAAGCCCTACTCTGGACAATTCGTGCATGATCGCGGCGCGGCGCGTGGACACATTTGGCCAGCTTCCGGCGAATTATAATCAAAGCACGTTGAAGGTTTCGTACTACTGCGAATACTGAAATCTCGCGGTCCCTGGTTAGCGATTAGTGACGTGCGCACGCTCAACTGTTACCCCAACAGGAAGGATTTTGAGATCGCATGAAGGCAACAATTCGGGTCTTCCCCTTTTACTTGCTTTGTCTGGCGTATTTTTTAACGCCTCGAATCTTCGCCCAGGACTGGGTGCACACCGGAACCAACCTTGGCAACGAGCGCATCCGGCTGGCCTCTGCCGATTTCAAGCCGGTGGGCAGCGATCCGGAGACCGTGCCGCTCAAAGCCATCTTCGACTCCACACTTTATAACGATTTATCGAACGCGGGAATCTTCGACATGGTGTCAAAGAGCCTGGCGCCGCAAGCGACGCCGGGTTCGCCGCAGGAGTTTCAGGCCAATCAGTGGTCGGCGGCGCCAGCCAGCGCGGCCATGGTGGCGTTTGGAGCGCTTTCGGCCACGAACGGCCGGCTGGTGGTGTATGGGTGGCTGACTGACGCACGCACGGCGGGAAGCGCGCCGGTGCTGGCGAGCCAGTACAACGAGGCTGCCAGCGAAGAGATGGCGCGCACCATCGCGCATCGGTTTGCCGATGAAATCATTTACCGGCTGGGCGGAGCTATTAACGGCATTGCCGAAACCAAGATTTACTTTGTGAGTAACCGCACCGGGTCAAAAGAGATCTGGGTGATGGATTACGACGGGCAAAATCAACATGCCATCACACATTTAGGCAGCATTTCGCTCTCTCCGCGCATCTCACCGGATAACTCCCGAATTGCGTTTGCCTCGCTGGGAAGCGAAGGATGGTCGATTCGCATGTATTCGCTGGACTTAGGACGGCTGGTGGGTTTCACCGCGGGTTCGGCGGGAGGAAGCAACCAATCTCCGGCGTGGTCGGCGGACGGATCGGCGATTGCCTTCTCCTCGGCGCGGGGGGGCCATCCGGACATCTGGGTTTCCGACGTGAGCGGCGGAAACGCGCACGCAATCACGTCGTTTGGATCGGATGTATCGCCGGTTTGGAATCCGCGGACAAGCAACCAGCTTGCGTTTGTGAGCGGACGAACTGGCGAGCCGCAAATCTACATCATGGACAAGGATGGCGCGAACGTGCAGCGGATGACCGACGGCGGTTATGCCATTTCTCCATCGTGGTCACCGAACGGGAGCATGCTGGCGTTCGCATGGAACCGGAAATACGGTCCCGGCGATCCGGGCGGATATGACATCTACCTGATGGATATCGCCAGCAAAAACTGGCTGCAAGCGACCCACGAAGCAGGCGTGAACGATTTTCCGTCGTGGTCGCCTGATGGCCGCCACGTTGTATTCCAGCGCCAGATCGGGCACCGCACACAGATCTGGACGATGCTGGCCGACGGAACCAATCAGCAGCAACTGACCTTTTCAGGCGACAACATGATGCCCAACTGGAGCTGGAAGTGAGGCGCGAAAGCAGCGGAGATTTCGGTGTGAGCGGAGCGAGCGGAGTCGGGCCGGTTGAGGATCGTGCCAGGCCGCGTCCGCTGCGGATTTGATGAACTATCATTTTGGGGGTGCTGAAGTTCAGAAGGCAGCAGATGGGCGGCGCGCTGCGGCGACAAGAAAACCCGGCTGCCCGGAAGATAACCACTACCTTTTCTTGAGAAGGAGAATTCCCTTGAAGACACAGAAAGCCGTTTTTTCGATTGCACTTTTGCTGGTTGCCTTGACCGCCGTATCAGGTTGCAAAAAGAAGACTGCGCCGCTGCCGCCTGCCGAACAGGCGCCAGCCACGTCCGTGCCCCCTCCGACGGCACAATTGAACGCGACTCCGACGGTGATTTCGGCCGGAGACCAGGTGCAGTTGAGCTGGAAGACCACCAACGCGAACACAGTTTCAATTGACGGCATCGGCGATGTTCCGACCGTGGGTGTGAAGACGGTGACCCCGACGGAGTCGACTACCTATCACCTGGTGGCGCACGGAGATGGCGGGTCGGCGGACGCCTCAGCATTCGTGACTGTCAATTCGCCGCCGGCGATCAGCGTGCCGAGCACCACCATGAACGAGCAGCAGGACTTCGACGCGCACGTGCAGCCCATCTTCTTTGACTACGACAACTACGATATTCGCGGCGACGCGCAGGCAATCCTGGCGAAGAACGCCGATTACCTGAATGCTCACCCCAATATCAAGGTCGTGATTGGGGGCTACTGCGACGAGCGAGGATCGGACGAATACAACCTGGTTCTGGGCCAGAATCGCGCGCAGGCGGCGAAGACCGCGCTGGTTACGGCGGGCATCGCTGCGGATCGCATTCGCGTGATCAGCTACGGCAAGGAAAAGCCGTTCTGTTCCGATTCGACCGAGGAGTGCTGGCAACTGAACCGCAGAGACGGGTTCACTATCGACAAGTAAGACAGCTGCTAGCTTCCAGCCTGTTCGGTGGTTAGACACGATTCGTAGCGGGTTGGGGAATGGCACCCGGGCCTTGAGGAAGAGGCGAGGGTTTGCGTTGGTCTCGCGGCACGGAATCAAATTTCATTTGACGCGGCAGCCTCGCCCATTCCGGCCCGGCTGCCGTAATGTTGTATTCAAGGATTTCTTGATCGAGGAAGCTAGTTTAGAAAGGCAAAACATCATGCGCAAATCAAATCATCTTCGCCAGGGGCTGCTGGCAGTTGCAGCGCTGGTTCTTCTGTTTGGTCCCGCGGCTGAGCCGGCGCACGCGGTGTCAAAGGAAATGGTTGAGCTGCAAACCCAGGTGCAGCAGTTGCTGGACGCTGTACAGAGGCTGCAGTCTACGCTTGATGCGCGCATGAGCGTGCTGGAGCACCTGGCGCAGCAGACCGCCGACCAGTCGAGTCAGGTGAGCACGGCAGTGACGGCGCTGCAGCAGAAGATCAACGCGCAGAACGATGCGGTGACCGGCAAGGTGGACAGCGTGTCTGGCCAGGTGCAGTCGCTGAATGATTCAGTAGACGAGCTGAAGGCTCGCATTGCCAAGCTGGACAAATCGGTGACGGACCTGCAAACGCAACTGCAGGCGATGCAGGCGGCGCAGACACAGCCGCAGCCCGGCACAGCGGGGCCCGGAGGCGCAGCAGCGCCGGGCGGGCCGGATCAGGGCCCCGGACTGCCCAGCGGCGCGGCTCCGGGCGGAGCAGGCGCGCAACAGGCGCCGCCGCTGCAGGAAACCTTGCAGGCCGGGATCCGCGACTACACTGCCGGACGGTACCAGGTGGCACAGGGAGAGTTTCAGGACGTTGCGCATTACTATCCGCTGGATGACGCGGCCGGCACGGCGCAGTTTTATCTGGGTGAGATTGCGTACCAGCAGAAGGACTATCCCACTGCGATCAACGACTACAACGCTGTGCTGGAGGGCTTCAGCGGCAACGCCAAAGCTTCGGCTGCGCAATTGCACAAGGGATTCGCCCTGATTGCGACTGGATAAGCGCCAAGAGGGCGAACATGAGTTGCGCTCGCTGATCCAGCGGCATCCGCAGACGCCGGAGGCAAGGGCAGCGCGCGCCAAGCTGACGGCAATCGGAGCGAAGCCGACGGAGACATCGAGGTAGAGACGTAGGTTTCAGGCGTCAACAGCAGCGAAGAAGCCCCGCGATGAGCGGGGCTTTTTCGTGGCGATTCCGTGGTTCGCGCTGGCCCCACCCTTCCGACAAAGATCGCCGGAAGGATGGGGCAACGTCATCCTTTCGAAAGTCCGCGCTCAGCTTTTCGCGGGAGCGGCGTCGATGGGCACTGTTCCGTCGGGGCTGGCGGCAGGTGCGGGCGGTGCATTTTCGGCGGCATTCGCGGCAGCGCCGGCAATGGCGGCTGCTTTGGCCACGCTCTTGTAGTGGCGGACATCGGCGCCCTGCACCCAGAAGATGACGTCCTCGGCGATGTTGGTTGCGTGATCGCCAACGCGTTCGAGGCTGCGGCAGATCATGAGCGCGTTCAGGGCCTGCGGCGCAAGATGGCTCTGTTCTTCCATAATTTTGGTAAGGGCGCGGAAGGCGGAGCGGTTCATCTGGTCGACAGCATCGTCCATGGTGAGCACGCCGCGGGCCAGCTCGGCATCGCCCTCGATGAAAGCCTGCAGGCTTTTGCGCACCATGTCGGCAGCCATCGAGGCCATGCGCGGGATGTCGACGGGAAGATCGACGGCGGCCATGCGCTCCATGATGCGGACGCGGTCGCTGATGCTCTTGGCGGCGTCACCCACGCGCTCCAGGTCGGCGTTGATCTTGATTACGCTGAGAATGAAGCGCAGGTCGATGGCCATGGGTTGCTCCATGGCGAGCAGGTCGAGCGCGGCCTGATCAATGTCGCGTTCCATGCGATTGATGGCGATTTCGCTGCGGCTGACGAGGTCGCAGATGGAGAGGTCGCGAACCCTGTAAGCCTCAATGGCGCGCTGGATCGCCTGCTCGGCGAGCCCCGCCATCACCAGGAGGTTCTCCTTCAGGTCTTCCAGGCTCTGTTGAAAGCGTATGCGTGTCATCCGAACCTGCCCGTGATGTAATCCTCCGTGCGCTTGTCAGAAGGATTGGTGAAAATTTTGTGGGTCGAATCGAACTCGACCATGCGGCCGTTGAGGAAGAAACCGGTCTTCTCCGCCACGCGGGCTGCCTGTTGCATATTATGCGTCACAATGACGATGGTGTACTGCGACTTTAGTTGAAAAATAAGGTCTTCGATCTTGGAGGTGGAAACGGGATCGAGAGCCGAGGCCGGTTCGTCCATAAGCAGGACTTCGGGGTCAACGGCGAGGGCGCGGGCAATGCAGAGCCGCTGCTGCTGGCCGCCGGACAGACTGGCGCCGGACTTCTTCTTCAAGTCGTCCTTCACTTCGTCCCACAGCGCAGAGTTCTTCAGGGATTTTTCGACGACTTCATCGAGCGATTGGCGATGGGAGTAACCATTGAGCTTGAGGCCTGCGGCAACGTTGTCGTAGATGGACATGGTAGGAAAAGGATTGGGGCGCTGGAATACCATGCCGACTCGGCGGCGGACTTCGACCGGCGACGCATCGTGATAGATGTCGAGATCTCCCATGCGGACACTGCCGGTGACGCGGGCAATGGGATTGGTCTCATGCATGCGGTTGAGGCAACGCACAAAGGTGCTCTTGCCACAGCCGGAGGGCCCAATCAACGCCGTGGCGTGGTTGGCGGGAATATTCAGATTGATATCCTGCAGCGTGTGATTGGCGCCGTACCACGCGTTCAGGTTGGTCACTTCTATGCCGACACCCACGTGCGCATTTCTCCTTCTTGCGGTTCGCAGTTCTCAGGTCGTAGTTCTCAGTACCCCGGTTCGCGGCTTTCGGTTGTCAGTTCTACGTTCGTCTTCGCTCGTTTCTTCGCGTTTTCGCGACTGTGAACCACGTACTATGAACTGTTTTAGCTTGTCCCTTTCAAAACGCCTCGGCTGGTGACAAAACGCACCAAAGAAACGGCGAAGACAATGAGAACAATCAAAACCAGCGATCCCGCCCACGCCAGCCGATGCCAATCGTCGTATGGAGATTGAGCATAAATCCAGATCTGCAATGGAAGAGCGGCGATGGGCTGATTTAGGCTGGTGCTCCAGAAGTCGTTGCCCAGCGCGGTGAAGATGAGAGGCGCGGTTTCTCCGGCGACGCGGGCGAAGGCCAGCATGCAACCGGTGATGATGCCGGGCGAAGCGGTCTTAACGGTGATGGAAAGGACTGATCGCCAATTGGGAACGCCGAGACCGAGAGCGGCTTCACGAACCGAATGTGGAACCATGAGCAGCATTTCTTCGGTGGTTCGGCAGACAGTGGGAATCATCATGATGCCGAGCGCCACGCCTCCTGCGAATGCCGAGAAATGATGCTGCGGGACCACGATCAGTGCGTAGGCTGCGAGGCCCATGACGATGGATGGCACCCCGTTGAGGACGTCGGCGGTGAAACGGACGGCATCGGCCAGCTTGGTGCCGCGGCCGAACTCGGCCAGAAAAATACCTCCGCCAATGCCGATGGGAATGCCGATGAGGCTCGCAAGGGCAAGGAGGGTGACCGAACCGACGATGGCATTGGCCATTCCGCCGCCGGTCTCGCCGACAGGAGCGGGAATCTTGGTGAAGAAGTCCATATTCAGCGAGCTGGCGCCCTTGATGATGAGATAGACGAAGATTGCCGCGAGCGGCACAATCACCAGGAGGGTGGACAACACCGCAAGCGAAGTTGCCGTCTTGTCGACCAGCCAGCGGAGTCGCGTGCGAAATTGGTGTTCCTGCTGCACTTTCTCTCCGATTCCCTTCCTCAGCAATTGCCGATCGCTTTTCTCGCTCTCAACGTTGCGTCGCCGGGGCCCCGCGCGTGACCGCCCAGACGAGCAGGCGCGCAGTTGCGTTCACAATGATGGTGACGATGAACAGCGCCAACCCGATTTCCATCAGCGCGCTCAGGTGCATGTCGCTTACGGCCTCGGTAAATTCGTTGGCAATGACCGAGGCCATCGAACTTCCGGTCGACAGCAATGACCGGCTTATCTGCGGGGTGTTCCCGATGACCATGGTGACGGCCATGGTTTCGCCGAGCGCGCGGCCAAGGCCAAGAATAATGGCGCCGACGATTCCAATGCGCGCATTGCGCAGAACGCCCATGCGAATCATCTCCCAGCGCGTGGCGCCCAGGGCCAGCACGGCTTCGCGCTGCGAGTGCGGAACGGCGGTCATCACTTCGCGCGTCAAGGATGAGATGATGGGCAGAATCATGACCGCGAGAATGACGCCCGAGGCGAAATAGCCGAGCCCGGTGGGATTGTCGCCGGCGAAGAATCCGGTCCAGCCCAATGTCTTGACCAGCGCAGGATTTACATATTCGCGAAGCAGAGGCACGAGTACGAAAACGGCCCACAAACCGTAAATGATGCTGGGAATCGCTGCCAGCAGTTCGGTCAGGAAGGCCAGCGGCCCGCGCAGAAATCCTGGGCACATTTCAGTGAGAAAGACGGCCACGCCAACGGCCAGCGGGACCGCGAACAGCAGCGACAAAAACGACGAGACCAGCGTGCCGTAGACGAACGGCAAAGCGCTAAAGTAGTTGTTTACCGGATCCCAGTAGGAAGGAAGTCCGGTTGTCGGATCGATGTAAGTCTTAAAGAAGAACTTAAAGCCGAATGCGTGCCATGACAGTTGAGAGCGTTGAATGAGTTCCCAGGCAATAAGCGCCACGATGGCGAAGATGCTAAGAGCACAGAGCACCATGAGCGCCTTGAAAACTCCGTCGGCAACGGCGGAGTTACCTCGGCCAAGCAGATGGCGGCGAATGGCCGACTGCTCCTGCACCTGCACGCCGGTCGGCGATTGCGGCAGAATCGAATCGGCTTCCGGTTGAGTCTGGGGCTGGGAGATACGAATCTCAGGCACAGTGGCGTCCACAAAGGTGAGGCTACCGGTGAATTGTGAATGCGAGGTTACAGCAAAGCAAAATCAAGCGCATACAGGTGGAAAATCATGACCTGCGGCCACGGACGCAGGGCACCGAGGACCCCGAGACGGGCAAAAAAGGGGCAAAACGGGCCCACAACGAGCAGCTCCGCGCTCAAAGAGGCCACTTTGTGATTAGAAAATCGATATACCGGCCGAGCGACTGCCTATCCGCATGGCGGTGGAGCGTGGTACAACTCCAACATGACAAAGGGAAAGACGACGCCTGCACCGGGGCATGTGAACCTGCGCATGTTGGCCGAGCATCTAGGCCTGTCGCAGACCACCGTCTCCCTTGTCCTGAATAACTCGCCCAGCGCCAAATCCATCCCGCAGGAGACACGCAACCGCGTCGTTGAGGCGGCGCAAAGGTTGGATTACCGGCCCAATTATTTTGCCCGGTCGTTGCGGCAAAGCCGCTCCATGAGCGTTGGCGTGCTGGCGCCGGATCTGAGCGAGGGCTACTTTACGCGGGTGATGGGTGGAGTGGTCGAGGAACTGACAGCGGCCCATTACTTCTACTTCACAGCCTGCCACGATTGGAAACCTGAACTCATTGAGAAGTATCCACGGATGCTGGTGGAGCGGGCGGTCGACGGATTTCTGCTGCTGAATACTTCCGTGGAAGAGCTCGAGGTTCCGGTACCGGTGGTGGCCATTTCGGCGCACTGTTCCGCCGAAAAGGTCACGAATATTCTTCTTGATCACCACCAAGCGGTGCAGCGGGCTCTATCGCACCTGTACCAGCTTGGCCACCGGCGGATTGCGTTTATGCGCGGCCCGCGCGCGATTCCAGACTCGGAGTTCCGCTGGGAAAGCATTCAACAGGTGGCGCGGGAGATGGACCTGAAGCTGGATCCGGAGCTGGCGATCCGCATCGACACGGCGGGGTGGTCGACGAGGGGCGGACAGCATCCCATGGCGCCGGAAATTGGCTACAAGCCGATGCAGGCCCTGTTGCAGCAGACGCGCGCGTTCACCGCGGTGTTTTGCTTCAATGATATTTCCGCCATCGGCGCCATACGCGCTTTGAAAGACGCGGGCCTGAGTGTGCCGGGAGACGTTTCGGTTGTGGGCTTTGACGACATTCTGTCGGCAGCTTATGCCACGCCCTCTCTTACCACAGTGCGCCAGCCGCTGGCAGAGATGGGGCGACGCGGCGCGAAAGTTCTGCTGGAGCGGATTGCTGACAAAAAGAAGGCGTTTCCGACCGACATCTTCATGGAATCCGAGTTGATTATTCGCGAGTCGACGGGGCCGGCAAAGAACCGCACTTAAAGATGGGGATTCAACTGCAGGCGGCCGCAAGCCACCGGCTGATATAGACCTGCGCATGAGCTTCGCCGCAGTAGTGCCGCGCGCCCGGCGCATCGGCAGCTTCCTTGGTCCATTTAACGACTGTCAATTGCGATTCGTTGCAATGGACCGCGAACCAGCGCACAGGATTGTCGCTCTCTTCGCCGCAGATTTCACATCGATAACTGGTGCCAATCATCCCATAATCTCCGAAGGAAAGAAGCCCGACCGGCCCCGTTGAACCGGCTCAGCGATGCCACTGCAGGGCCAACTGTTTGAATCATAAAGCAACCACTGCTCTGAACCCTCGCCAATCGAAAGATTCGCACGGGAAAACGAGGGCGTGCTTATTGGGTTAAGTTTGGTTGCGAAAAGCTCGACGGCAGCGGGTATCCGAACGGCAAAACTGCGAAGGATCTGTCGCTGGAGGCACGGATCATCGCTGTCGCCGACGTTTACGGCGCGCTCACCGAAGACCGCCCCTACCGCCGCGGACTACCCGCAGAGCAGGCGCTTGAGATCATGTCAAAGGAAATTCCGCGCAAGCTGGATGTCAACTGCTGCGAAGCACTCACTCAGGCTGTTGGATCGCAAAGCGGAAAGCAGATGGAGCCGGGCCGCCGCAAAATTCATGTCGGCGAAGGCGCAGACGAGTTTCGCTGACGCTACTCGAGCATCTGCAGGTCGAGCGGCTCAACCAGCATGCAATCCATGGAGCGAATCGAAGTCATGGCGCGCTGAAGAGCGGAGGATTTACAGGGCTCGACGGTAACGACGAACGGCAATGCGTCTGCCGGGTAACCCGCTTTCTGGACGATGGCGCGAATGTTGATTCGCTCCTCGGCCAGCGCAGCGGTGATGGCGGCAACGATGCCTGGGCGGTCCTTCACGAGGAATCGAATGTAATGGGGAACTTCGAACTCGGCGCCGAGCCGCGCGGGAGCTGAAGGAATCTCAACGCGCTGCGAGCCATGAGCAAGAGCGAGCAGGTCACTGACTACGGCAACGGCTGTTGGGTGGCCGCCAGCGCCGTGACCGGAAAAAACCACGTCGCCGCCATAGTGACCGCTGGCGATGACCATATTCTCGGTTCCCTGCGACCAGGCAAGCGGAGAACGCAGCGCTACCAGCATGGGGCCCACGGTGGCTGCGATCCGCCCCTCAACCTGCTGTGCGCGCGACACCTGGCGAATGGTGCATCCGAGATCGCGGGCATAACTGAAGTCGACGGGTTTGATGGTGGTGATGGAGCGCGGGACGATCTCCTCGGGATCAACCTGTACACGGAGCGCGAGGCGCATCAGAATAGCGAGCTTGGCGCGCGCATCGAATCCGCCCACGTCTTCGGTGGGGTCGGCCTCGGCATAGCCTTTGGCCTGCGCTTCCTTGAGGACAACCGCGTAGTCCGCGCCTTCTTCCATTTTGCTGAGGATGAAGTTGCAGGTGCCGTTGAGAATACCTTCCATGCGCTCGATACGGTCGCCTGCCATGCCCTGTTCGAGGCCGGGAATGACGGGGATTCCACCGGCGACGGCCGCGCCGTATTTGAGATGGCCGCCCTTGGCCGCAGCCAGACGTTCCAGATCGATACCGTGATAGGCGATGAGTTTTTTGTTGGCGGTGACTACGCTCTTGCCGGCGTCGAGGGCGCGGCGCACCCAGCTTCCGGCTGGATCGAGGCCGCCGGCGAGTTCGACGATCACGTCCACATCGGAGGCGAGAACTGCGTCGGCGTCTTCGCTCCAGACGACGCTGGAGGGAACCCAGCTGGCGCGCTTTCGCGCGACACCGCGGTTGAAAATGTGCGTCAGCTCAAGACCGTGCGGTTTGGACTCGACGAGGATGCGCGCCACGGAGCTGCCCACAGTGCCAAAGCCAAAGATGGCGATACGAAGATGGCGGGTGGGGCCAGACTTCCGCGCGTGCGCGGCGGGGGCGTCGGACAGTGGAGCAGAACTGCGCGCTAAAGGCACCGAAATCTTCCTTTACTAATGCCGGAGAAACGAAACCGAGTAACAACTTGATGATACCCGACCGGACAGTGAAACGTGGTTCGTGAACCGTGATACGTGATCCGTGTGAGAGGTATCGTGCCAATGCTGAATCGCCGAGCGGTGAGCCGATTCTTGTCATTTTCTTGCTGGTGACTGCCTTTTGTGCCTCGGCCTTTGGTAGCATCATGTGCAGATGCGGCGCGGCTTCTCCATTTTCCTGATCCTGTTCTTCGGGCTGGGTCCGCTGTCGGCGTTCGCCGACGGCAGCGAGGATGCGGGCCTGCCGCCGTGCTGCCGGCGGCACGGGGCGCACCATTGCGCCATGTACGCGCAAATCATGGCCATGAGAGCTGGCCGCGGCATCGATCCGGCTCCGAGCTTTTCCGCCCCGCCGACTTGCCCGCTCTATCCTGGGCCCATTTTCTCAATATGGGCGCCTGCCCATGCGCTGGCGACCGCGGCGCCGAAGGTCTGCGCGGTCTTCATGCGGACTTTCGCACCCGCGTTCGAGCGAATCACAGCATTTTCAACTCCCAGCCACGCGCACGCGGGCCGCGGCCCTCCGGATTCGAACTCAAGCTAAGCATGCGTTGAAGACAACGCCTAGTCGGTGAGGACGAAGGCAAGTTTCTTTATGGACGGCGTAGACCGATCGTCGCGTCGCGTCTTGGTCCAGAGAGCCTCCTTCGCCTGCTTAACTCCGTCTTCGGCGCCTCCCCAAAATCCGCCGGTAAACCTGGCGCCCCCTTGCTGTCTGCGAAGACTGCCTGTTTTAGCACGAGAACGAATGCGAGGTCATTTCTTTATGCGAAATCTTCTTCATACTCTTGTGACAGCACTGCTGCTGGCCGCTTCCCTTCCCGCGTCGGCGACAGTCTTTGCCAGGGTGCACGGGGTGGTTCACGACCCCCAGCACAGGCCAATTGCGGGCGCGACAGTGGCTTTGCAGGCTGCGGATTCCGATTTTGCCCTGCGCGCGACAACCAATGCCGATGGAGAATTCGAGCTGCCGGAAGCGCCGATCGGCGTTTACCGGCTGACGGTGTCGGCCACCGGATTCGCCAACGCAACGTTGACGCTGGAGGTGAATTCGGGCACGAACCCGGTGCTGCATATTCCGCTCGACGTGGCGGGAGCAACGCAATCGGTGGTGGTAAACGGCGAGGCGAGCTCTGCCGACACAGTAACGCCAACCACATTGATCACACGGCAAACCATCAACGAAACGCCGGGGGCGGACCGCACCATCGGCACGGAGATGATTACCGATTACGTACCCGGCGCGTACATGACGCATGACATGCTGCACATGCGCGGCGGCCACCAGACAAGCTGGCTGATCGATGGCGTTTCAATTCCCAATACCAAAATCGCGTCGAACGTAGGACCGCAGATCGATCCCAAAGACATCGACTCCATGGAAGGCCTGCGCGGCAGTTATGACGCCGACCTGGGCGATCGCACCTATGGAATGTTCAATGTGTTGCCGCGCAACGGATTCGAATTCAACCGCGACGGCGAGCTGTTTCTCTACGCCGGCAACCTTTACACCGGCGAGGCGCAGGTTGCGCTGGGGAATCATTCAGAGAAGAGCGCGTGGTACGCGAGCGTGACCGGCTCGCGATCGAATTATGGGCTGGCCACGCCGGTGCCTGCGATCTACCACGATGCGACGAATTCGGAGAGCGGGTTTGTGTCGCTGATCTGGAACCAGACTCCCAAAGATCAGCTCCGCGTCGATGGGCAGTACCGCCAAGACTACTTTCAGGTACCCTACGATCCGGATGCGAACGACTATGAATGTAATTCGGATTACTACTGCAGCACGGGATTAAGGGATGCGCAGTCAGAGCGCGATTCATTTGTGATTGCGAACTGGGTGCATACGATCTCGCCCAAGGCGCTGGTTTCGGTGGCCCCGTTTTATCACTTCAACGAGTCGGACTATCACTCCCGCCTTGACGACATGCCTGCAGCAACAACGTGGGATCAAAACTCGAATTATGGTGGAGCGCAAGCCGACGCCCACATCGATGCGGGCTGGAACAGCTTCTCCTGCGGACTTTACTCGTTCGTTCAGGCGGAACGCGATCAGTTCGGCGTGATTGACAATACGACGGCGCCGCCAACTGTCTATCCCAACCAACCGGGCAATGCCAACGCGGGATTGGTAGAGTTTTACCTAGACGACCATCTGCGCCTGGGGAAATACGTGACGCTGCTCGGCGGTGAACGCTTCTCGATCTACCGCGCGGAGCTGGATGAAAGCGCAATCTATCCACGCATCGGGGCGACGGTGCGGATTCCAAAACTGAACTGGGTGCTGCGCGGTTTCTACGGACACTTCTTTCAGCCCGCGCCGACCCTAACGGTCTCGAGCTCGGTGCTCAATTACGCAGGCAGCCTTGGGAGCGGAGAAAACACTTTCACGCCCATCCCTTCAGAACGCGACGAGGAGCACCAGTTCGGCATCGAGATTCCCTATCGAGGATGGATGCTGGATGTGGACACGTTCAAGAGCCGCGTCAACAACTTCCTCGATCACTCGAACCTCGGCGAATCGAATATGTACTTCCCCATCGCCGTGAATGGAGCGCTGGTTCGCGCGTGGGAGATGACGCTGCACTCGCCGTCACTGTGGCGCTATGGGCAGTTTTATGTAACGTACTCCAACCAGATCGCCGAGCAGCGCGGAGATATTATCGGCGGCTTCACATGCTCGATCCCGGGTGATTCTGCCTGTTCGCCGGGCAACTTTGATTACTCCCCCGTCGACCACGACCAGCGCGACACGCTGAACACGGGGTTCACGGCGAACTTGCCGGCGCACACGTGGTTCGCGACGAATGTCTACTACGGGTCAGGATTTGCCAACGGGCTGGCTTGCACCGATCCATCTACTTGCCCAGATAACGGACCATATTACGGGTCTTACTTGCCGGTGCACACGACGTTCGACTCGTCGATTGGCCACTCGCTGGGCGAAAACTGGAAGCTTTCGGCGACGGTGATCAATGTAACCAATCACCGCGTGCTGCTGGATAATTCGATCACCATCGGCGGATTTCATTACAACGATCCTCGGATGATTGCGGTGGAGGCGCGGTACCGGTTCAAGTTTTAACGAGGCCGGGGATCAGGATTGGAGCTCAAAGAGGCCGGGGAGCACTTCCCCGGCCTTACCTTCAACGATGTGCGTAAAGGCCGAAGCGTTGAGCGGCGGCTCGGGACCGACGTAGACAGTCTTCGCGCCGCTTTGCCGTGCCCAACTGACGAATCCGGCAGCGGGATAGACGTTGCCGGAGGTGCCGATGACGATCATCAGCGTGCATTGGGCGATCTCGCGCTCGATGCGCGGCATTTCCAGGGGGATCTCGCCGAAGAAAACGATGTGCGGACGCATGCGGCCACCGCAGGCGCAACGGGCTACGGCGTCGAGACTCGCATAGATGGCACGGTCCTCGACTGGTGGACGGCCACACTCTTTTTCGCACCGCGATTTGGCGAGCTCTCCGTGCATATGAATGAGATTCCGCGAGCCTGCGCGCTCGTGAAGGTCGTCAACATTTTGCGTGCAAAGAAAGTAGCGCCCGGGCAACTGCGCTTCGAGCTCGGCGAGCGCGATGTGCGCGGGGTTGGGTTGAGCATTGGCGTTATCCGCGCGGAGTCCGGAATAGAAATCCCAAACCAGCCAAGGGTCGCGTTTGAGCGCTTCGGGCGTGCAAACTTCTTCGACGCGATGTCCCGCCCAGAGCCCGTCGGATGCGCGAAATGTGGGCAGGCCGCTCTCGGCACTGATTCCGGCACCGGTGAGAACGAAAACGCGATCAGTGGGAGCCATAGAGATGGTCATGATCATGAACCGTGAATCGTGGTTCGTGAATCGGAGTCCCTTGCTACGGAACCAAGAGAATCTTGCCGGTGGTCTTGCGCTCTTCCAGGTCGATCTGGGCCTGGGCTGCATCGGCCAGAGGATAAGTGTGCTCGGTGCGAAGTTTAAGCTCGCCTTTGGCGGCCCATCCAAGCACATCACCTGCACGCCACTCGAGTTCTGCACGCGTGGCGATGTAGTGCCAGAGCGTGGGTCGGGTGAGAAAGAGCGAACCCTTGCTATTGAGCAGAATGGGATCGAAGGGCGGAACGGGCCCGCTGGATGCGCCGAACAACGCCATCATGCCGCGAGGATGCAGGCAGTTGAGGCTGCCATCGAATGTGGTTTTGCCCACACCGTCGTAGACGACGTCGACGCCCTTGCCGCCTGTGAGGCGCTTGACCTCCGCCTCGAAATCCTGCTCGGTGTAAAGAATCACGTCGGAGGCTCCTGCCTCTCGCGAGAGCTCGGCTTTCTCCTTTGTCGAGACGGTCGTGATTACGCGCGCGCCGATGCGCGCAGCGATTTGCGTAAGAAGCAGACCGACACCTCCGGCGCCCGCGTGCACCAACGCCGTGTCGCCTTTCTTCAGCGCGTAGGTGGAGTACGCAAGATAATGCGCGGTCATGCCCTGGAGCATGGCTGCAGCGGCGCACTCCAAGCTTAGTCCGTCTGGAACTTTCACCAGCTGGGCGGCGGGAACGAGAGCATACTCCGCATAACTGCCAATCACGCTCGTGGATGCAACCGCATCGCCGTCTTTGAACCCATTGACGCCGGGACCAAGCTCTTCCACCGTGCCCGCGGCTTCGCTGCCGGGAATCATGGGGAATGAAGCCTTGTAGACTCCCTTGCGAAAGTAAACCTCAATGAAATTGACGCCGGTGGCCTCAATCCGGATGAGAACCTGGCCGGGACCTGGTTGAGGGATGGGCAGATCGACAGGCTGCAAGGCTTCAGGGCCGCCGGTGGACTGGATCTGGATGGCTTTCATGACTGGCTCAAGAATGAACCTTGAGGGCAGGCTACCGCAAGGAAATAGAAGACCAGATTTGGCCGCCGCGGTCTGCTGACGCTCCTGAGGCGGCACCGACGGGAGTGGCTCCTTTTCAGCTCCAAGAGCGCGCAGCAAGCCTAGAGATTTTCGTCCTTGCTCTCCGAGAGCAAGGTCCGCTCGTCGGAGGATTCGAGCCGCACCAGGCGGTCAATGGTGTAGGACGTGGGTCGCTGGCTGCTGTAGTAATGCCGCACTTGCAGCTCACCCAGAAGACCCAGCGCGAGCAACTGAATGCCCGAGACGATGAGGACGGAAGCGATCACGAACATGGGGCCGTGCAATTCCATCAAGTCCACATGAGGATTCAGCAATTTCATTCCCAGCAGGACTGCGGCCATGACGCTGCCGCCAAACATGGCGAAAACGCCGCAACCGCCGAAGAAGTGCAGCGGACGGCTCATGTGCTTGAGCAGGAAACGGATGGTCATCAGGTCAAAGACGACCTGGAATGTCCGGCTCAGGCCGTAATGGCTTTTGCCACGAACACGATTCAGGTTGCGGATTGGAATCTCACAAATGGATGCACCGTACAAAGTTGCCAGCGCAGGAATGAAGCGATGCATTTCGCCGTAAAGAGGAATGTTCTGGATGACCTCGCGGCGATAGGCTTTGAACGTGGTGCCGAAGTCGTGGAGGGGAACCCCGGAGAGCTGCGCCATAATCCAGTTCGCGCAAGCAGAGGGGATACGGCGAAAGATGAAGTTGTCGATGCGCACCTTGCGCCAGCCGGAGACGACGTCATAGCCCTCATCGAGTTTTTCAAGAAAAGCGGGAATGTCATTGGGATCGTGCTGCAGGTCTCCATCCATGGCCAGAACAAATTCGCCCGAAGCATGATCGAAGCCTGCTGCCAGGGCGGAGGTCTGGCCGAAATTGCGGCGAAGCTTGACGATGAGGACGCGGCTATCGACGGCAGCCACCTCCTCCAGAAGCTTGAATGTCCGGTCGCTTGAACCGTCGTCGACCAGAATCAATTCAAAAGATTCGTCCACCTGCTCCATGACTTGTTTGAGCCTGGCATAGAGGATGGTTACGTTCTCTTCTTCGTTGTGAAAAGGGACAACGATCGAGTATTTCGCCATTTCCACTCCTTTTGACGCCTTAGATGCTCGAGGGATGACTGGGGAATCCCCAAAAATGAATTGGATGCGGCTCGGTGCCTGAATATGGATCTCGCTGCGGGAGGAGAGAAAAATTGCGCTGAGGCCGGTGGGCTACTCCCGCGTCTCCATCTCGCCAAGCATCGTCTGCATCTCGTTGAGGGCATGTGTGTTACCGCCTCGCGCGGCACACGCAATGCCAGCTCTTAGCCGTCCAACTGCCTCCGGCTTTCTGCCTGCGCCGGCCAATGTCTGCGCAGACATGAAATAGCCCGCAGTGTAATCAGGATCGTCGGCTAAGAGTGTATCAAATTCTGAAATCGCAGCATTGATTTCGCCGCGGCTCGCCAATTCTATGGCGATTCCATAACGGGCGAAGCTGTTCTTTGGGTCGAGCGCGAGAATCTCTCTCAATCCTGCGACTTTATCCATTGTGCCTGTGTCGGGCCCAAATCGCTTGATTCGGACCATTGAGATTTGCGGTTTTGCCGCGGATTGTCCCACACTGGAACATAGAAGAGTAGACAAGCCCTCCGGGCCAAAGCAGCCGCAGGTTCTATTTTAACCGGCTCGACGGCAAGAAGAAACAGTGGAAATGGAGCAGGCATGAATAGCGAAGATCTGCACCCCAAGGTGCGCACAGTGGCCAGCACGCAGTCAGAGAAGACTGAAATCGTGTTGCCCAACGACACCAATATGCTGGGCCACCTGCTGGGCGGGCGGCTGATGCACTTCATTGATCTGACCGGCGCCATGGCAGCGTATCGCCATGCGAGAACCAACGTGGTGACGGCGTCCATGGACCACATCGACTTCATCCGGCCGGTGCACCTGGGGGACCTGGTCACGCTGAAATCGAGCGTGAACCGGGCCTTCACGAGTTCAATGGAAGTGGGCGTGAAAGTGTGGGCAGAAAATACGCGGACTGGCGATGTGGCGCACGTAGCCAGCGCGTACCTGGTGTTTGTGGCGGTCGACGAACAAGGGCGCGTGCAGAAGGTTCCGCAATTGATACCGGAGACGCCGGACGAGGTGCGGCGTTATGAGGATGCGTTGCGCCGCCGTGAACATCGTGAACGAGAGAGCGTACGGCGCACCGAGGGCAAGCTGGCCGTGGCGGCGATGGCCGAAGCGGAAGAGAAACACTGACGTGCACGACGCGCAATCTGAAACAACGCGGCGCCCGATCTGAAACAATCGACTGAGGAGCAACGAAAAAACGATGGCTCATTCGCATACCATGCCTTCGCCGGTGGCATTACCCGGCGTTTCGAAGATTGTCGCGGTCGGTTCCGGTAAGGGCGGTGTGGGCAAAACCACAGTGGCCGTGAACCTGGCGATTGCCCTGAGCAAGCTGGGTCAGCGCGTGGGGCTGATGGACGCGGATGTGTACGGCCCCAATGTGCCCCTGATGATGGGCAGCTCTCAGTCGCCGAAGGTCGGCGCAGGCAACGTGATCGAGCCCAACCTGACGCACGGCCTGAAGACGATCTCGATCGGGTACATTTCGCCCGGCGACAAGCCGCTGGTGATGCGCGGACCGATGCTGCATCAGATCATTCGCCAGTTTTTGCAGCAGGTGAATTGGGGTGAGCTCGATTATCTGATCGTCGATCTGCCGCCGGGGACGGGCGATGTGGCGATCTCGCTCGTGCAGACTGTGCCGCTCACCGGCGCGGTTGTGGTTTCGACGCCCAGCGACGTGAGCCTGGAGGATGCGCGCAAGGCTCTCCAGATGTTTGCGCAGGTCAACGTTGAAGTGCTTGGGATCGTGGAGAACATGAGCCACTTTACCTGCCCGCATTGCCGCAACGAGATCGACATCTTCTCGCGCGGCGGCGCGGAGCGCACGGCAAAGCAATTCAACGTGCCATTTCTGGGCGCGATCGAACTGATTCCGGCAATTCGTGAGGGCGGCGACCGGGGATTGCCGGTGGCGCTAGCAGGGCCGATGAGTCCACAGGCGGCGGCGTTCTACACCATGGCGGAAAAAGTGATGGAGCAGGCCGAGAAGGCTGCAGCAGCGGCGTCGGATGTGATCGAGATCCAGTGACGGACGGATCGCGAGAACGCGAAATTCAATTCATGACAGGAAAACAGGAAAAAGCGGGGCTTGCGCCCCGCTTTCTCTTTGTTGGCTCCCGTTTACTCCCAGTGGCCCTCTACCAGCACCCAGCCATCGCCGCGGCGTTCCCAGTGATGGTGGACCCAGACAGCGCCGGGATGCGGCGGATGCGCCCAAAAGCCGTGAACCCAGACGTAGTGCTGGCCGTCCCAGCGGTGGTGGCCTTCGACCCATATCCACCCATCATGCGGTGGATGGTCATGATGCTCAGGGATGGGTGGAGGCGGCGCAATGCGGACGACAACCTGCGCAAATGCGGCCGCGGAAGTGAAACACAAAGCGAGCAGCCCTGCCAAGAGTCTCTTTTTCACAGGAATCATAAACCTCCGTGGTTTAGATCTGCCGGAATCGGGGACTATATTCCTGGCGATTTATAGTATCAACCCTGCCGCCCGGCATGGGTTGCGCTTTGTTGAAAAAAGCGTCTCCAGAGCCTCTTTGGTCAGGATGCGCGGGGAGCGGCGCAACGGTCAGCCGGCAACCGCAACTGGCTCCCTGGGCGCAAAAACATTTCCCAGGCGCTGAATTTGCGCTCCCACACCGATCAGCTTTTCCTCGAAGCGCTCGTAGCCACGATCCATGTGATACACGCGATCAACGATCGTTTCGCCCTCGGCGACGAGAGCTGCCAGCACCAGTGAGGCGGAGGCGCGCAGATCGGAACACATGACGGCAGCGGAGGTGAGCCGGGCCGCGCCGCGCACCGTGGCAGTGCTTCCGTCCACCTTGATGTTGGCGCCCATGCGGACCAGCTCCTGCACGTGCATGAAACGGTTCTCGAAGATGTTTTCGCGGACCTGGCTGACGCCCTCGGCCTGCGTGGCCAGAGCCATATATTGCGCCTGCATATCGGTGGGAAATCCGGGATACTCTTCGGTGGAGATGTCTGCGGCGCGCAATTCGGCGGCGCGGACTCGAACTGAATCGGAGCCGAGTACCTCAACGCGCGCGCCGGCCTCCTGAAGCTTGGCCATTACCGCGCCCAGATGAGCCGTGTTGCAGTTGGCGACGATGAGATCGCCGCCGGTGATGGCGCCAGCGATGAGGAAGGTTCCCGCCTCGATGCGGTCGGGGTTGATGCGGTAGCGCGCGCCGTGAAGGCCGGTGACGCCGTGAACGCGAATCGTGGCCGTGCCCGCGCCCTCAATCTGCGCCCCCATGGCAGTGAGCAGCGCAGCCAGGTCCGCGACTTCCGGCTCACGGGCGCAGTTCTCCATCAGCGTGTCGCCATCGGCAAGCACGGCGGCCATCAGCAGGTCTTCCGTGCCGGTGACGGTGATTTTGTCAAAGACCAAATGCGCGCCGCGCAGGCGTTCCGCCCGGGCCTCGAGATAGCCGTGCTCCTGCGTAATCACCGCACCCATCTTCTCCAGGCCCTTGATGTGCAGGTCGATGGGCCGCCCGCCAATGGCGCAACCGCCGGGCATGGCCACCCGCGCCACGCCGGTACGAGCGATAAGCGGACCCAGCACCAGCGAGCTGGCGCGCATGGTCTTGACGATCTCGTAGCGAGCTACTGGATCGGAGAGCGTGCGGCAACTGATCGTGGTGCGGTCCTTCAACTCCCCTTCGCGGAGTTCCACTTCGGCGCCCATTGAAGCCAGCAGCCGCCGCTCGGTTTCGATGTCGCGCACTTGCGGAATATTTTCGAGAGTGACTTCATCTTCGGTGAGGATGGCCGCGGCCATGCAGGGCAATGCCGAGTTCTTGGCGCCTGAGACGCAAATGGTGCCGACGAGCGGATTGCCGCCGCGAATGACGAACTTATCCATAGATGTGCGGGCCTTCAGCCTTCAGACAAAAGAGCGCTTGCAGTTTTCAGCTTGTAGCTCTCAGCTCCATCGTGTCAATGCGGAAGGCAGACGATTCGAGGTACGAAGGTGTGTGCCGGCCGGTCAGCCGAAGGCGGCAGAATATACCGCCTGCCTGCCCTGTTGAGCAGGCTCTGGCCTGTGCCTCGTCTCGATTCAGCGCGGCGCGCGGGGTTCTGGCCGGCGCGGTGCCGGCTAGTTCGATCCCTTGAAAGAGGGTGCGAACCGGGACGCGAAAGTTTGCCCCACCGAGGAGAATCTCACCGCACTCCATCGATAAGTATCCGTGGACTGCGGCTCGGAACTTTCGCTGAAGTTCCGATCGGGTTGCGCCGGTCTTTCCCAATTCGTTGCCGTGCGCCGTTCCAATAGTTGACTACAGTTCATTGCTTGCCTCCTGGATCGGGGAAAACCGGCTTTCGCCGCGTTCCCGGTTGACCTGGCAATACTTAGTTGCCGGTTTGAGCCGCGGGGACCAGATGAAGCGGCTCATCAAGCGTGAACAGCAAAACTGTGCCGTCATCGAGCGTTGCCTGCGGATGATCGACCAGCAAGTGAACCGTGATGACGCTTGCGCCAATGATTCCGCCCGCCAGAGCGCCGGCTGGGCCGCCGACAATGGCGCCCGTTACGATGCCTGCGCCGGCCACAGATCCGTATTCGATACCGACTTTCTTCAGGCGCGAGCCAGGCGCAATAGCACCTTCGCCGCCAACCCGATCGTTGGAGCCAGGCGCGCCGGTGGTTTCGGCGTACATATGGAAGCGCGAACCGTCGGCGAGCACCACAAACTCAGGCTGCAGGCGCATCGATCCGTGGCCCGCAAAGTGCCCGCTGGAAACCGAATCAACCTTGCCGTCAATCTCGGCGCCCGCGGGAATAAGGACCTGGCCGTCCTGCATCACGTCGGATACAACGCGCGTGCGAAAGGGATCGCCGCTCTGGTTCATGGCGGATGAGATGTGGTCCAACAGGCGAACACGAATGACGGCGCCTTCGCCCAATGTGCCTGGAGGCAGCGGAGCGGGGTGCACGATGTCGCCATCGGGGTCGTTTCGGTCGGGATCGGTCCGGGCCATGCGCTCATTTAACGCAGGCGCGGCTGAAGCGTCGGGCGCGACCTGCACAATGCCATCGTCAGTGCCGTCGGCCTGATTGTAGGGATTTGTGTTGGCCGGCACCTTGTCGGCCGGACCAGCGTTGGCCGGGCCTTCGCTCGGCGAAACTGTGTAGAGCGAGCCGTCGAGAGAGCGCTGCGCAGGCTGTGCATGTGCAGGAGGCTGTGCGGGCGCGTAATGGCTGGGGGAGGGCTTGGCTTCGGGCGCAGCGTCGGGCGCCGGAGTGGAAATAGTGTCATCGGGTGGCGGACTGGAAGTGCCCGTGTACGGGGAAGGCTGGCTTGCCTGCTGCGCTCCCAATAGAGCTGCGGTAGCGGCCAAAATTACGTACACAAAAACGGTTCGTTTCATGCCGATCTCCTCTCCCGGAGCAAAGATCCCCTTACCTCGGTTAGACCCTGCGGGGACGGGAAAGTTCTGCGCCTGCAACTGCTATCCGGCTGCGGGCGTAAAACCAGCCAATTTAAGCGTAGCGCGACATTGGGCAATGGCGCATTAGTGGATAACCGGTACGTGCCGAGGGTGGCAAGAATCAAGTTGGTTATCGCTTAGCGCCCCAATCTTTGACTTCTCGATGTGTGACCAGCGCCACATGGGCAATCCACACCCTGTTTGTTAAACTCGAATGGATCGAAGCAATTTTTCCACAAGTACTTCTTCGCTGGACGGAGAGACTTCTTTGCGCGAACCAGGGCTTTTGGACACCATTCAAAGCGCCGCCGGAGAAACCCTGGCCGTGGATCGCCGTCCCCAACTGAATGACCGGCTGCAGCACCGCATTTTGAGGAGCAATATGACTGAGATTGTTGCCATTCGTGCCCGCGAAGTCCTGGACTCGCGCGGAAACCCGACCGTGGAGGCTGACGTCATTCTGGAGAGCGGCGAGATGGGCCGTGCGATTGTGCCTTCGGGCGCTTCGACCGGTGAACATGAGGCCGTTGAGTTGCGCGACGGCGACAAGAGCCACTACCAGGGCAAGGGCGTGCTGCAGGCCGTAGCCAACGTAGAGACGGTGATTGCGCCGGAACTGGAAGGCATGGACGCGGCCAATCAGCGGCTCATTGACCAGTCGATGATTGCTCTCGATGGATCGCCGAATAAAGGCAAGCTGGGCGCGAACGCGATTCTGGCTGTCTCGATGGCAACCGCACGCGCCGTGGCGCAGACCTTGGAAATCCCGCTCTATCGCTACCTGGGCGGCGTGAATGCCAGTGTGTTGCCCACGCCGATGCTCAACGTTTTAAACGGCGGCGCGCATGCCGACTCAAACGTCGACTTTCAGGAGTTCATGATTATGCCCGTGGGCGCGGAGCGCTTCAGCGAAGCGTTGCGCTGGGCTGCCGAGACCTTCCACACGCTGAAGAGCGTGCTCAAGAAGAAGGGCTATAACACCGCGGTAGGCGACGAGGGCGGATTTGCGCCTTCGCTCAAGTCGAATGCAGAAGCCATCGAGTTGATCCTCGAAGCCATCGAGCAGGCCGGTTACAAGCCGGGCGAGCAGATCGCCATTGCGCTCGATCCGGCGTCGAGCGAGTTTTATGACAGCGAGAAGAAGAAGTACGTGTTCAAGAAGGGCGACAAGAGCGAGCGGACCAGCGAACAGATGGTCGGTTTCTATGAAGACTGGATCAAGCAGTATCCGATCGTGTCGCTCGAAGACGGCCTGGCCGAGGAAGATTGGGAAGGATGGAGAATCCTGACCGACAAGCTGGGCGGCAAAATCCAATTGGTCGGCGACGATATCTTCTGCACCAACATCAAGCTGTTGCAGCGGGGCATTGAAGAGGGCGTGGCCAATTCCATTCTGATCAAGCTGAACCAGATCGGCACGGTAACCGAAACGCTGGAAGCGATCGACCTGGGCAGACGCTACGGCTACACATCGGTGATTTCACATCGCTCGGGCGAATCCGAAGATACGTTCATCGCGGATTTGGCCGTCGCCACCGGCACGGGCCAGATCAAGACCGGCTCGGTGAGCCGCACCGACCGCATCTCGAAGTACAACCAGCTTTTGAGGATTGAAGAAGAGCTGGGATCGGGCGCGGTGTACCTGGGACTGGAAAGCTTGAACTACAACGAATAGCGCGCGATTAGGATTGCAGCGGCGAAGTGGAGGGACCCTGGTCCGTTCACTTTGCCTTATGGGCAGTTGTCGGTCGACGACTGGGTATCGCCGGGTCCGAGAATCCTCCCGCCTGACCGCCAATAATCTCGAACAACGAATTCGCCATTCGCGAGAATCATCCCGTCCACAGAGCGCACATTGTAGCCACGCTCTTTCCCGAAATCGCTGAACACGTTGTACTCCACCGCAACTTCCTGGCCGTTCTTGGGCATGAGCCGCTTTCTTAATTCGCCGGAATCGAAGGCCACATAACAATATCCAGTTCCCACTCGGCGAAATAGAACTATCGGCGTAGCTGTGCCGGCGTCTCCGACATCTCCCCATGGCGCATGCCCGTCAATCGCGACGTACATCTGGTGACTGCGAATGGCGACCCTGTTTGTGAAAAGCCGGTCAGTGGCGAATGCACAAATTACGAACAGGAGGGAGATCGATACCGGGATCGGCCATCCGCGGAATCCTCTCAACGCTAGAGAGACGAGCGCAACCGCTGAGAGAAAGGCGGCTGTGAAAACGGTTGCCCATATTCTCGAAAGCTCCCACATCCCGGGCAAGTGCCGCAACATCAGCGCCAAAGATAGAAGAGGACCAATACTCAGAGCCGCGCCTAGATTAGGTTTCCAAAACCAAAGTAGTCCAATGGGCGGAAATGCCCAGAAGCAGATCAGATACCAGAAGCTTGGGGCCGCTCCTATCGTCCCCATGAGTGACAGCAGTCCCCCGCCGACTACGAATAGCAAAGCACCGATCATACGTACGAGGGTTTGAGATCCCATAGCTTCGCGATATTTTAGCCTCTCTGTTGGAGGCAGACAACAGTGATGCTAACGGCTCGCGCCAGTGCTTTTGGCCTTATTGACCGCCGCTTCGATTTGCGCGGCGTCTCCCAGATAATAATGGCGAATCGATTTCAGGTTCTCATCGAGTTCCTGCACCATGGGCACGCCCGTAGGAATGTTGAGATCGACGATCTTGTCATCGGGAATGTCTTCAAGATATTTCAGCGAGGGCGCAGCGACTTGATGGCCGCCACGCGCTGCTCAAGCAACCGCGCATGCTCCGCGGCGATGCCGCCCAGGTAGGATGGGGCCGGCGTGGCCATCAGGACCAATGCCAAAGCGATGAGCGAGAAGCAAAGGCCCGCGACTCCAGCCGAAATCAACATGTGGTACATGTCGAAGATGTCGAGACCCAGGACTTTGAAGGCGACATGCTCCAGCGGCTTGATGTGCTCAAAAACCGCGAGCGCGAAGAGGAAGAAAAGTGCGGCAGTCGACGTCAGGACAGCCAGCGTCACGTCAAGGCTGCGGTGAAACTTTTGGCGTGCGCGGCAGCGAGCGCACTCGGCAAAATGATTTTCGTAATCCCGGCGCATCTCCGGGGAAATCCCGGAAATGTCATAGCGCCAACTTGCCAAGATTGCGCCTACGACCCGGTCGGTACACTTATTGGCCAGTGTAGACATAAAGACTCACCCTGCAAAGAAAGTCAGTTAAACCACGGAGCTTCCACCCAGAGTTCGAAGCTGGAAGCTACCAACTTGGACGCTGAATCCCCAGTGAGGATGCAAAAACGTCCCATAAATACGTTCGCCAAGGAAAGCTCCCTGGCGGCTTGTTCCGGCCCGTCTTAAAACTGTTTTAGCCGCAACTTGTTCTTATTGTAAACTTTCTGGCTAAAAACGAATAGCCGAAAGTGGCTGGTGTTGCTCTGCAAGTAACAGGCGGTTAGCCAGCAGGCTTGCGCGGCCCAGCAACGCGCGCTCGGCAGCAACACGGGCGAGCTCAGGAAGATTATTATTTTCAGAGAGATGCGCGAGAATTACATATGCCGCTTGGCCGTCGTAAGCGGTTGAAAGGAAGTCGGCCGTGGCATCGTTTGAGAGATGCCCAACACGGGAAAGCACCCTTTGCTTGACCGACCAGGGATAGGGGCCGTCGCGGAGCATTTCCAAGTCGTGGTTGGATTCGAGCAGGAGCAGGTCGAGGTCCCGAAGTTGCTCTTTGACGTTGGGCGGAATGTAGCCGAGATCGGTGGCAAAGCCCATACGGACGCCTTCCGAGCTGAGAACAAAACCTACGGGATCGGCGGCGTCGTGGGGAATCGTAAACGGGCTGAAGGCAATGTCGCCGATCGAAAACGGCTCGCCGGCGCGGAAGTACTCGACAGCTGGCAACCACGTGGGGTCTTCCTTCATAGAGGGCGGTTTGTTCGAGGGTGGTTCCGTGGCGACACGCTCCTCGGCCGGCCCCGGCTCGACATTCGCAGGCTGGGGCGTTCCGGCAGCATGGGTCTGGCAATCGATCTCGGCTTCTTCTTGCCCGGATTCTTCCGGGTCGCTTTCTTCGGCCGAGGCTTCCAGGACGGTAACCTCCGGCTCAGCCTCGCGCTCGGCGGCCTGCTTCCGGCACTGTTCGAGCCACTGAGCGTACGTCATCTGGCGGCGCGGAGTCAGCCAGCGCATCCAGGCGCGATGCGTGGACTCAGTAAAGTAGACCGGAATGCCCAGTTTGCGCGCGGTCACAGCCAGACCGTTGACGTGGTCCTGGTGCTCATGGGTGATGATGATGGCGTCGAGGGTTTCAGGAGCTTCTTCCGCCAGCCTCATGCGCCGGAAGAGCTCGCGGCAGCTCAGACCGGCGTCGACGAGGATGCGCGTGCGCCCGCCGCAAACAACCGTGCTGTTTCCTTTGGAGCCCGAAGCCAGCACCGTGAAGCGCACCATGCTTTGAGAATACAATCAAGTGCGCCGGCCAGGTAACAATGTGCCTCTGCGATCCCCAAGAACGAGGGACCGGGGACACCCGCGGCAATGGCTTGTTGCTCGGCCTGTTTGTTTTGTACCGATGCGATCGAATGCAAAGGGAGTCGCCCGTGAGACTTCACCCGGTTCTTCTTTTTCTAGGGGCATGTGCAGCGATGACGCCAACTGTGGCGATGGCGCAAGCCGCTCCCGCTCAAAAGCCCAAAGCGGCAGCCGCGCAAGCTGGGATCGTCTATCGCAATAACGTGTATGACTTCTGCTTTGTTTTGCCTGGAAGCTGGAAGGGCTACGCCATTCTGACGGACGAATGGACTGCCGAAGGTCCAGACTCGAGCCGGCAGGTCGGCGGTCCGATCATTACCATTCGCCATCCAAAATGGACCACGGCAAATCCTTACCAGGACATCCCGATCTGGGTTTTCACTCCGGAAGTCTGGAAGTTGGTGGATAGCGGGGAGATTTCGGTGAGTGCGGCGCCCATCGGGCCAGCTGAGTTGGGGAGCAACGGCAAGTACGTCTTTGCGCTGCCGCCGCGATGGATCGGTTTTACCGACACGCTTGGGCAAGACGAATTGGACACATGGATGCAGCAGAATCGGCTGCAGGCGCCGTGTGGTCACAAACCCGCCAAGCTGACTGGCAATATCCCGTGATTTGAATCCTGCTCGCCGGGCCGCGCGCCAATCGTCTACGAAGCAGCGTGGGGCAACTCGCACATCAATTCAATGGGGTTGCCGTCTGGATCGCGGAAGGCAGCCAGCCACAGATCGTGATCAGCCATGCGTGCCACTCGAAACGGTTCCTGGATGAAAACCACGCCCTTGGCAGTCAGCGCTTGATGCGCCGACTGGATGTCGGGGACCCGAAAGTACAGGATGGCTCCACTTGGCGCGACGGGCGTAGCTGAAGCCCCAATCGCGAAGCGAATCTTGCCGCACTGAAAGAAAACCATCGTTCCCGCATCGAAGCGGAACTGCATGCCGAGGACATTCTGGTAGAAATCCTTCGATCGCTGTAGGTCGCTGACTGTGACCGCGATCTGCCCAATCTCTTCAAGATGTACCGGCGCTTTAACTTCGCCTTCTTGTCCTGTCATTCGTTCCTTCATTCTCTCGAAATGCTTCCCTTTTCAAGATTGACCCGGCAGGTTTGCCGGTATCTCAATCGAGACGACAGTGCCGCGGCCGGGATTGCTGACCACATTAAAACTGGCCTGATTGCCATAGAGAACTTCCAGCCGTTCCTGGACATTTTTCATACCGATACCCGAACTGGTGCGACGAATCGCGGACTCGGGGCGGCCGGTCATGCCGACGCCGTCGTCGGAGACTTCGATAGAGATCCTGTCTCCCTCCAGGCGGCTGCGCAGGGTGACCGTGCCGCCGTGAATGCGCGGCTCCAGGCCGTGCTTGATGCTGTTCTCCACGAGCGGCTGCAGCAGAATACTGGGCACAAGGACCTCGAGCGTTCGCGGGTCGATATCCTTTTCAACGCGCAGCTTGTCGGTGCCAAAGCGGACCACCTCGATGTCGAGATAATCGTCGGTGAATTTCAACTCCTCGCGCAGGGGCACGTAGGCATCGTGATCCTTGAGCAGCGCACGGAGAATATTCGCCAATTTGACGGTCATCTGGCGGGCCATCTCGGGCTTGCTGCGTACCAGCGAGGCGATGGAGTTGAGCGTGTTGAAAAGAAAGTGGGGATTGATTTGGCGCTGCAGTGCGTCAAGGCGCGCTTCAAGCACCAGGCGCTTCTGCTCTTCGAGCGACATCTCGACGCGCAGGGCGTTCCAGACCTTGATGGCGACTCCGACCGAAATCGGCGCGCAGAGCCAGACCAGCGCCTGCAGCCACCAACTCCTGGCCAGCAAGGCAAACAGGCGATGGGGAAAGGCATGGGCGATCCAGTCGCGAGCCATCTCCATCAACGCGATGAGAACCAGGAGCAGAAACTGGCGGTCGATACGCGGCTTGATCAGGTTGCGGCGTACCCAGCGGTAGAGGCTGAGATCGATGAACGGCGTGAAGGACCAGATTTCTTCCTTCTCCACGAAACGGCCGATCATGCCGGCGGCGAGGCCCAAAAGTACATCGAACGGCAGAGCCAGAAATTCGTGGTGCAGAACGGCGGGGACAGACAATACTCCGCCGCTGAGCATGGCCCAGCCCGGCCCGATCAGCAGGCCGAGAAGAATGACAGTTTCAAATGAGATGTCGGCAGCGAGAAAGTTGGGAACCCAAAACCGCAGCCAAACGCCAAGAGTGAGCGGCGCCAGAAAAAAGGCCAAAAGCGCCAAAGTTTGCCGTGGACTGCGCTTCTCGGCAAAAAACAGGCGCCGGAAAGTGGTTACGCGCGCCAGTACGCTAGCCACCGAGGCCACCACGCCCAGCTTCACCAGCAGCGTGATCCAAATAAGGTTGTCGGTCACAGGATCAATGTAACGCGGCATGCGTGCTGAAAGCGAGAAACGTCGGGGCCTCTAAAGCTGAATGCGGATGAAGATCGCACCTTCAGTGGGATGCTCAGAGTATGGTTCCCCGCGCGTGAAGCCCATGCGGTCGTAGAGCGCCAATGCTCCATGCATTGCCGGCATCGTGTCGCCCACAAGCTCACGGTAGCCGGCGGTGCGCGCTTCGGTCATCATCCATTGGAGCAGGGCGCGACCGAGGCCGGTGCCTCGGAATGCCGGGCGAACGTAAAGGCGCTTGGCCTCGGCGCGCCGCTCATCCACGCGACGCAATGCAATGCATCCGGCCGGCTCGCCATTGACGGTGGCCAAAGCGAGGCGGCCACCGGGCGGCGCATAGGCACCTGGGAGGCTCGCAACTTCGTCGCCGAAATTCTGAAAGCAGGGAGTGAAGCCAAACGAGTCCCAATACTCCAGCAGCATGGTGCGCACGGTTGCGACCGCTGCCTCGCCTTCAACGGGTTGAATCTGCCAGAGCGTGTCCATCTCTCTTCGCCTTTGTATCGAGACCTATCGCCACTCGATGGACGGTCTCAAGCCAGGAGCGAAAGCTGGAATTGCGGCCGCACCGTAAAATAAAGGTATGGCATTGGAAAGCGTAAGAAAGGTCGCCGAAGCCGATTTCCCTACGCGCTGGGGCAACTTCCGCATCCTGGGCTTCGAGGGAGCACGAACTCGAACACAACCGGGTTGCGACCCATCGAGGACGGTTGAAGATCTGGTGGCCCTGGTCATGGGCGACATTCATGATGCGCCGCCGTTGGTCCGAATTCACTCGCAGTGCCTCACTGGCGATGTATTCGGTTCCCTCCGTTGCGATTGCAGGCTGCAACTGGAGATGGCATTGTCCGCGATTTCCAAAGAGGGCGCGGGCATCCTGCTCTACGAGCAGCAGGAGGGCCGCGGCATCGGCCTGATGGCCAAGCTCAAGGCCTACGAACTGCAGGACCACGGACGCGACACCGTGCAGGCGAATGAAGAACTGGGCTTCGCCGCCGACTGCCGCGACTACGATCTCGCGGCGGGAGCATTGAAGCTGCTCAAAGTATCGCGCGTGCGCTTGATGACCAATAATCCCGACAAGGTTGCTGCACTGGAGGCAGCGGGGATCACCGTCACTGAGCGCGTCTCGGCAGAGGTCGAAACCCAGGAAAGCTTCGAACGGTACCTCAGAACGAAGCAGGAAAAAATGGGCCACATTTTCGAACACCCGAGCATAGTCGATCGCTAGAAATACTTGAGGCAAATTTCTCCGATCCAGGTGTGACGGCCGCTTCCAAACCAGCTAGCCTGTGGGAAACTCGGCAGTTATCGCCCAGGTAACCCTTTTGGGGCATAGACCCATAACACATTTTTCCGTGTATTCTGGAACTGACTGCTGCGGGCTGGATTCGTGGCAGCAACCGGACTTGCGCTGACAGATTGCTGTTGAAGAGAAGGAGTTCCGAATGACTCGCCGCTACGCTCTTCTCCTGGCCCTGATGCTGGCCGCCGTTGTTCTTCCGTTGCGCGCGCAAACCGGATGCGTTGACTCGCCGGAAGATCCGACCCTTGTGCTGGCTCTTGTGGGTGGCGCAGGTGCGCTCTTGGCGAGCGCTCGGGCGGCGCGCAAACGCAAGCGTTAGCCCTCAACCAGCGGCCCTGCTCGCGCATGGATTGGGGAATACGACGGTGAATCGTCCCCGCATTCTTCTTTCGCTATTGATCTCTGCTTGTTTGGCCGCCCTCGGATTGGCATCATTGACCGGGTGCGGCGGTAGTCTTTCCACGGGTGGAGGCGGCGGCGGTGGTGGCGGCTGCACCCCAAGCGTCAGTTCCAGCACGCCCGCTCCCTGTCCATCCCGAACTCCGGTCGCAGGCGTCTCCTTCAGCGGTAAAGTGATGGCCTCCACAATGCCGGTGGTCGGCGCGTCCATCCAACTCTACGCGGCGGGCAACTCCGGCAACGGCTCCGCTCCTACTCAACTGCTAACCACCGCGATCACGAGCGCCGCCGATGGAAGTTTCAGCGTTGCGGCCGGCTACACCTGCCCTTCGGCCCAAACTCCTGTCTACTTGTTCTCCAAGGGCGGCCAACCGGCATCTGCTGCCTCGACAAACTCTTCTCTTTGGCTGATGACTGCAGTCGGCCCCTGCGGCAGCATCGCTTCGGGCAGTTCGTTCACCGTAAATGAGCTCACCACTGCCGCGTCGGTCTGGGCGCTCGCTTCTTTCATGTCGAGCGGCGGCAATGTGGGCGCCAGCTGCACGAATACAGCGGGTCTAGACAATGCCTTTGCGACGGCCAACGAACTCGTGAACGCCGCCACAGGCGCGTCGCCGGGAACCGGCCTTCCGGCGACGCTCACCGTGCCCACCGCAAAACTGGATTCGATCGCGGATTCACTGGCTTCATGCACTGCATCTGCCGGCGGCAGCGCCTGCTCCCCGCTCTTCAGCGCTGCAACTGCCGCGGCCGTTCCCAGCAACACGCTCGACGCAGCACTCAACATCGCGCGCGCTCCCGCGAACGACGTGGCGGGGGTCTATGCTCTGGCGGTCGCCACACCCGAGTTCTCGCCTGCGCTCACTGCCGCGCCTTCTGACTGGATGCTGCATAACACCATCTCGGGCGGAGGCATGGATTCGCCCGCATCGGTCGCGGTAGACGCATCCGGCAATGTCTGGGCCTCAAGCTACTTCAATGCCGTGTCCGAGTTTTCTCCGGCCGGCGCCGCGATCTTTCCTGGCGGAATCACGGGCTCCGGCATCAACCAATCCTACGGCATGGCGCTCGATGCTCAGGGCAACGTCTGGATCGCGAACGAGCAAACCACTTCGAACAGCGGCAACGGCAATGTCACCGAGCTGAATTCCTCGGGACAGGCAATCGCAACCGCAATCACCAACGGAGGCATCTACTTTCCTATTGGTGTGGCTGCGGACCCCAACGGCAATATGTGGTTCGCCGATTACGGTGACTCGAAAGTCACGCTGCTGTCGAGCTCCGGTTCCGCAATTTCGAGCTCTACCGGTTGGGGAGGCACTTCGCTGGCGTTCCCCGTCGCGCTTGCCGTCGACGCCAATCACGACGCATGGGTCGCCAATCAAGGCGGCCTGCTCCCCATTACCGAAATTTCGGCAGACGGCTCCAAGGTGACGAATTACAACTGCGATTGCAATGGAGCATCGGGCGTTGCTGCGGACCAAAAGGGCAATCTCTGGATCGCCAATTACTACGGCAACAGCATCAGCGAGGTGAACACCTGCGGAACGCTCGAAGTCGATGCTGCAACCGGCGGCGGCGTGCTGCGTCCACAGGGAATCGCCGTCGACGGCGCGGGGACGGTTTGGGTTGCCAACTACCAGGGCAACTCGCTCTCCGTGCTCGGCGGCGCATCGAGTGCAGCGCCCGGCGGTTTTCTTTCGCCCTCGGGCGGATTCGGCGCCGACGCGTCACTTCTTGATCCGTATGCCCTGGCCATCGATGCCAGCGGGAACCTCTGGCTCACGAACGCCGGCAAGAACACACTCACCGAGTTCATCGGTGTCGCGACGCCGGTAAAAACTCCGCTGGTCGGCCCGCCTCAAACCCCCTAGCGCGCGTCAGCATATACGGGCACGCCTCGGAATGCGATGATATCCAACGAGGGACGGTCAGCTTAAGAGATGGCACTCGCGACAACTCAAGTGGATCAAGCCGCGCTCAAACCAGACGCCGCTACCGGCAGGCCAGTTGCGCCCTCGGTTGCGCTCTGGTGCGCCATCGCCGTTCTTGCAGCTGCGGGCTGCCTAGGCATCGAGCGGGAACTGGCTCAGCTCTGGCGGTGCTGGACCACCGATCCTCTGCGTTCGATCGGGCTGCTCATCCCGCCGGCCAGCATAATCCTCACTCTTCGCGTCTGGCGGCAAAACGGCTGGCAACTGCGCGGAAGCTGGTGGGGCATTGCCCTGATCGGCGCTGCATTCTTCATCAGCGTTCTTCATCAAACGGTCGAACTTTTCTTTACCGCGGGCAGTGCGCTTGTCTCACTCATTCCGCTCACCTTGCCTGTCTATCTGTATGGCAGCGGAATTGTCCTTCTATTTGCCGGCGCGCGCGTTTGGCGCAAAGCCTGGTTCCCCCTCGCGCTGCTTTTGCTTTCGCAGCCAGTGCCGGTGCTCACGAGCACCATGATCGATATCCCTCTGCAAAACATCTCGGCACGGGTCGCGCGCGACTTCGCTACGCTCATCCACTTTGCGCCCACCACGCCGCAGCTACGCCTCATGTTTTCGCCGGACTTCGGCATGTTTATCGCGCCCGGCTGCGACGGCATTCGCGGCGCGGTTACTCTCGGATATCTGGCTCTGATCCTCGGCTACCTCAAGCGCGTTACGCTGCGCCGCTGGGCGGCATACGTCATCGGCGGCGTCCTTCTCGGCTACCTCTTCAACTTCATTCGCCTGTGCGTCCTCGTCGTTTATTACCGCGTCGTGCTTGGCCACCCCGGGTTCGAAGGCGTGGCAAAACAAGCCGACTACGTCATCGGAAGTTGCTTGTTTCTTTTGGCGATCCTGATCTTTATTCGCCTCGCAAGCCTGGGAGCGGAACCTGCCTCTGCTGATCATGAGTCCCTCGGCGAAAAGTCCCGGCTCCGCGGCGAGAGACCAACCCTTTCGTCGCGAAATCTATTCACCCGCTGCGCAGCGTTCGCCGCCGTGCTCCTTGCGGTTCTCGCACTGCCTTCATCGGCGCTGCGATCGCGCCCGCGCGCGCCGGCCTCAACCCTGCCTTCGACTGCATCCCTCGCCCGCTTCCCGAAACAGATCGGCAGCTTCGCGCTCACGCGTGCTTGGTACGAACAGTCTGGCGGCCAAACTCTTGTCGAAAGCGGAGCCTATTCAGCTCCCGGATCGGACGAGATCATCCTTGCCGTCTGGGTTGCGCCATTCGTCTATTATCACGATGCCAATTCGTGCTGGCTGGCGCGCGGCCTCAAGCCAGACCTCGTCACTTCCCTGCCCTTCCTAACCGCGCAAGGCAATTCTCTCGATCTCAGTACGGGCTATTACAACGACGGCGTTACCGACAGCATCGTCGTGAGCGTCGCCTGCACTCCGGGCTCGTGTTCGCAGTCGCAGCAGGTGGCCGCAAAAGGACACTTCAGCTTTTTCTTTCTCAAGCCACAAGTCAGCGAGCTTGCCGGCGGAGCGGCGCACCCGGTTCCCGTCATGATTCGCATTGACCGTCCCCGGCCTGATCGTGCCCAATCCCTGGGGCCGCAATCTGACCGGCATCATTCCAGCGATCCCACAACCGCCACGCAAACGGCTCTCACCGCGGAGGCTCGGAGTTTTATTTCCGGGCTCGATCCCATGAGCCTCAGCCGGACCTTTCAGTAAGCGCGCCCTTCACTACGAAGGCTGAACACAACTCTCGCGGCCTCTGCCGTGACAGGGCGGAGCGGTTAGGTTTTTCAGCGACGTACGACTCCCGCTGAGACAGAAACAGCTGTTGCCGATGAGCAATTGATGAGCGGCGACTTTACACCCGGAACTCGCCGTTCTTCCCCCTTTCAGAGCCGAATGAGCGACTCGATCTTCTGAAGTCGATTCGCATAATTATGGAATAGCGTTCGGCAAATCTGTTCGGCTGCAAAGATCAGGAAAACGCGAGCGATTGTTGTTTCCTAACCTTACCGGCAAGGTTACGACGTGCGGGAGTCTTGCTAACTCCGGGAATCATTATCATGCGCAAGTATTCTCGCGTGAGGATCGCGCGCAGTCGGACCGCGACGGTCGAGTCGCAACGGACCTGCAAGGAGCGGCAGCGGTCGATAGCGGATCTCAGGTCTCGTAGGAATGCAACGCAGGACGGGCAGGCCTCGATATGGATGCGCATCTGTTCGCAAGTGAGCGGTTCCACCCTGCCATCCAGGTATTCAGAGAGATTGCCGAAAAGCTCTCTGCATTCATCAGGGCGTTTCCTGCCCTTGGGCGTGCGCCTTTTGGACTTCTTGGCCGACAGTTGGCTGCTCTTTATGTGCTCCGAAGAGTTGCTTAGTACCTGGCTCATCTCCTTGCGCACGCTCAGGCGCGCACGATGAAGGCGAATTCGGACTGTTCCTTGCTTGAGATCGAGAATCTGAGCAACCTGCTCGGTCGTTAACTCCTCCATATCGTGGAGCACGAGAACGATGCGTAAGGGCGCCGGAATGCACAGAATTGCCCGATGCAACAGCTGGTGCTGCTCGGCGTTGAGGAGATTGCCTTCGGGGCTCTCACCTGCATCCTGCAGCAATCGCCCCAGCTCGGCCTCATCCGGCATCATGTCATCCAGTGAGAACGTGTGAATCGGAGCGTGAGCCGGCTTGCGGCGCATGCGCCAGCA
>CAVXMJ010000013.1:0-207890 GCA_963762905.1 uncultured Acidobacteriaceae bacterium
GTCAGGACGGCCGTGGCGGCTGGCGATCGCGGCAAGCTCATGCGAAGCATGCACGAAGAGCCCTGCGATAAACACTGACTCGGCCACTTTGCCATCTCGATTCGTCGTGGTTTGGAACGAATTGCCCGGCGTGTCGGAAAAACAATTCAGGTTAAGGCAGTCATTCCAGTCCGCGCGCCCGATCAGCGGCAAGCCATGCTGCCCAAGCCGCTCCAGCGTGTAACGGAAGCTGCGACGCAGATGCTCATACAACGGCTGCTCGGTGCCGGGCTTGTTGTCGTAGGGCGCCTTCTCGTCGAGGATGCTCCAGTCGCCCGTCTCCTTCAGATAGGCTGCCACGCCGAGGATGAGCCAATGTGGATCGTCGTTGAATCCGCTTCCAATGTCGTTATTGCCGCGTTTCGTCAGCGGCTGGTACTGGTGATAAGCGCCCCCGGTGTCGAGTTGCGTCGAGGCCAGGTCGAGGATCCGCTCCCGCGCTCGCGCCGGCACCATATGCACAAAACCCAAAAGATCCTGGTTGGAGTCGCGGAAACCGAGGCCGCGGCCGATACCCGACTCGAACGACGAGGCCGAGCGCGACATATTGAATGTGGCCATGCACTGGTACGCGTTCCAGATGTTGACCATGCGATTCGTGTGCACGTCTGGCGTGTCCACCTGGAAGATGCCAAGAAGTTTGTCCCAGTGCGCGCGCAGGCGAGCGAAGGCCGCGTTGGCTTCTCTCTTCCCGAGATACCGTGCGATCACCGGCTTCGCCAGTTCCTTGTTGATGGTCTGAGAATCGGGAGGATCGAACTTTTTGTCCTTCGGGTTTTCCTGGTAACCAAGAATGAAGACGACCTGGCGCGACTCTCCTGCAGCTAGGTCGAGCGCTACTTGATGAGCGCCGATTGGCGCCCAGCCGTGCGCAATGGAGTTCGTCAAATGCCCGGCAGCGACGGCTGCGGGGTTGTCCCAGCCGCGGTACGGTCCGAGAAAAGCATCGCGCGCCGTATCGAAGCCTGAAGTTGGTTCAGAGCAGGCAAAAAACGCAAAATGATCGCGGCGTTCGCGGTACTCCGTCTTGTGATAGATGACGCCGTCTACCACCTCCACTTCGCCAATGTTGAAGTTCCGCTGAAAGTTCGTGGCATCGTCCTGCGCATCCCACAGGCAGAACTCCACACTGGCAAAGACGGAGATCCGCGCGGGTGTCGATCGGCGATTGGTCACCGTGAGCTGCCAGATTTCCAGGTTCTCGTCGAGCGGAACAAAGTACCGTGTGTGGGCTTCGATGCCCGCGAATTTCGAACCAATCGTGGTGTAACCCATGCCGTGGCGGCAGGAGTAGTCTTCCGCGGCATGCCGCGTCGGCTGCCAACTGGGCGACCAGAAGCGCCCTGACGCTTCATCGCGCAGGTAAATGTATCGGCCCCCGCAATCCCATGGCGCGTTGTTGTACCGGTAACGAGTCAGGCGCCGCAAGCGCGCGTCGCGATAAAACGAATAGCCGCCCGCTGTGTTGGAGATGATCCCGAAATACTCCTGGCAGCCAAGGTAGTTGATCCACGGGAGCGGTGTATCCGGCTGCGTGATCACATACTCGCGGTTTTGGTCGTCGAAGTGTCCGAACTTCATGGTTGCTTCCTTTGCTGAACCGGGGGTGGAAAGGACAGCAGGATTTCAGGATGGCCCGCTGAAACGTTTTTGCAGGGCGAATCTTTTGCAGATGAAAACGAAGCGCGATTATAGCCGAACCGAGAGAAGAGCAACAAGAGCGATTCCTTCGCTCTGGCGCTTGGGGAAGGAATTCGTTGCCGGAGCGCATAAAGATGTGAGAGACTGATCCGTCTTTCCATCCGTACCCGGCGGTTGAAGCCAATGAAAGATTCGGCTTGTTCCTTGAATCGAGACCCGCAAAAACCTCGCACCCACCGCTTCCGGCCGTTCTCCCTATGCCTCGCGGGGCTGGTTTTGGGTTCGCCGCTCCTTCTTTTTGGGGCCGAAAATCCAACCTTGGCAATCAAGGTAGACCAGGTTGGCTACCTTCCCGGCGCGCCCAAAATCGCTCTGGTGAGCAGCCCTGCCAAGACGTTTGAGATACGGCGCTCCAGCGATGCAAAACTGGTGTTTCGCGGTGTCCTGGGGCCAGTTGCAACCGATCCTCTGTCAGGCGACGCCGTCCAGGCGGCGGACTTCTCTCAGTTGCACCGCGCGGGAGACTATTACATCCAGATTCCGGGCGTAGGGAAGAGCTGGAACTTCTCCGTTGGCGGCAATGTCTTTGAGCGCACTTATTACCTGGCCATGCGCGGCTTTTACGGCCAGCGCTGTGGAACAGCTGTCGATCTCGGTCCGGAGTTTCCCGGCTATTCCCATCCAGCCTGTCACTTGCACGGCGAGTTTCACCCCAGCTCAGGCAAATCCGGACCACGCGATAACATTGGCGGCTGGCACGATGCCGGCGACTATGGCCGTTACATGGTCAACTCAGGTGTCGCTACGGGGACTTTGCTTTGGGCCTGGGAGATCTACTCGCCTCGGCTCAAGCCGATTCAACTCAAGATTCCTGAAACCGGCAACGGCACGCCCGACATCCTCAATGAAATCCGCTGGAACCTTGAGTGGATGCTCAAGATGCAGGACACCGATGGCGGCGCCTGGCATAAGCAGACCAGCACGCATTTCCCAGGCTTCATCGCTCCCGACAAAGACACGCTGCCGAGCGAAGTCATTGGCACCGGCTCGGCGCCCTACAAAAGCACCTGCGCTACAGCGGATCTGGCGGCAGTGGCAGCAATAGCCGCGCGGGTCTACAAACCTTACGATCCTCAATTTGCCGCTCGCGTCCTCGATGCCGCTCGCCGCGCGTGGCAATGGACCGAGCAATATCCAAATGTGACCTTCCGCAATCCGCCGGGCGTGACCACCGGCGAGTATGGGGACTCGAACTGCGCGGATGAGCAGCTCTGGGCGGCCGCAGAGCTCTGGCGTACCACCGGCGAGGCCGCTTATCACCAATTCTTCCTCAACAATTATGCGACTTATCTTCCCGTCCTCGATTCGCCGTCCAAGGAAAACTGGAGCATGATGGCGCCCATGGCGCTCCGCACCTACGCGCTTTCGCGGCGCAAGGGTGCCGATGCCAAAGCGAAGACGGCAATTCGCAATCGAATGTTGACGGCGGCGCGCGCCATCGTGGAGAGCACCGAGGCCAATCCTTACCATGTCAGTCTCAAGCCAACGGATTTTGTCTGGGGCTCGAACGGAATCGCCGCGCAATATGGCATGGACTTGATGATCGCCAATGTGATCGTGCCACATCCTGAATTTGTGAATACGGCACGCGACGATTTGCACTATCTGCTTGGGCGCAACACCTTCTCGCTTTCCTGGGTCACCCAGGTTGGCCAGCATTCTGTCCTGCATCCCCATCACCGGCCCAGTGCATCGGGTGAGCAACCGGGACCATGGCCGGGATTGATGTCCGGCGGACCGAATGCCGGGCGCCAGGATGCTGTGCTGGCCGCATTGCCAGTGGGCCTGCCGCCAGAGAAAGACTATGCCGACGAGACTGCCTCGTACGCAAGCAACGAGATCGCCATCAACTGGCAGGCAAACCTGGTTTTCTTACTTGCCGGGCAATTGCATTAAGCGATTTCAGACTCACACTCCGCCAGCTTGGATCGAAAACACCCTGCGGGAGTCTCGGAAATAAAGGAACGACAGGTAAACTCGGAGCCTTAATGAAACTTCATCCTTTGGACGTCGGCATTATTCTGACGTACATCATATGTACGGTGCTGGTGGGGTACTACGTATCGCACCAGGGCTCGCGCGACATGAAAGCATATTTCCTCGGCGGCAACAAGATGCCGTGGTATGTGCTGGGCCTCTCCAACGCTTCGGGCATGTTCGACATCAGCGGCACCATGCTGCTCGTCTACTGGATGTTCGTTTACGGCCTGAAGAGCGTGTGGATCCCGTGGTTGTGGCCGACCTTTAATCAGGTCTTCCTCATGGTCTACTTGTCAGCGTGGTTGCGCCGCTCGAGGGTCATGACCGGCGCGGAATGGATCAAAACTCGTTTTGGCACCGGCCGCGGAGCGCAGTTATCGCACTTGATTGTGGTCCTCTATGCATTCATCAGCATTATTGGGTTCTTCAGTTACGGCTTCAAGGGGATTGGCAAATTCGCCGCGACGTTTCTTCCCTGGCATCTTTCCCCGAATGAGTATGCGTTGATCTTGATCAGCATGACGGCGATCTATGTCATCAAGGGCGGCATGGTCAGCGTGGTGATCACCGAAGTAGTGCAGTTCTTCATCCTGGCCATCGCGTCGTTCGCCGTAGGCGTTATCGCCATGATGAAAGTGGCTCCCGGCGCCCTGCATAAGTTGGTGCCCGCGGGCTGGGACAATGTGTTTTTCGGTTGGCACTTGAATCTCGACTGGTCGACTTTGCTCCCGGCCGCCACGGCCAAGATTGCCGAAGACAAGTATGAGCTGTTTGGTTTCTTCGTCATGATGCTGTTGTTTAAGGGCGTTCTGATTTCCACCGCAGGCCCTGCACCCAATTACGACATGCAGCGCATTCTTTCCGCGAAGAACCCGCGCGAAGCATCCATGATGAGCGCATGGGTCAACGTGGTGCTTACACCGCCGCGCTACTTTCTGGTCATCGGACTCACTGTGCTGGCCGCGGCTTTCTTCGGCCCCGATCTCCGCGCGATGGGACCGAAACTCGACTTCGAACTGGTGCTGCCAATGGCGCTGGGCAGATTCGTCCCCGTTGGTCTGCTCGGCTTTCTGATTGCCGGCCTGCTCGCCGCTTTCATGGCTAATTTTGCCGCCACCGTGAATGCCGCGCCGCCCTACTTCGTCAACGACATCTACAAACGCTATATTCGTCCTGACGCGCCGCCGCGTACCTACGTCCGCCTCAGCTATCTCAGTTCCTTCGCCGTGGTGGTGATCGGCGTCCTCATCGGGTGGAATGTCGAATCGGTGAACTCGGTCGTGCTATGGATTGTCTCTGGCCTATGGGGTGGATATACCGCGTCCAATGTCTTGAAATGGTACTGGTGGCGCTTTAATGGGTTTGGCTACTTCTGGGGCATGGCTGGTGGAATTTTCTCCTCCGTGGCTTGTGCGATTGATGCAAACACCGGCAAGCACCTTCAGAACGCTCCTCTTGTCCATAATCTGCTTCAGAGATATTCCGTCAATCTCGATGTCTCCATCGTCTTTCCACTGGTGCTCATTCTCTCGCTCATCGGATGCTTCGCCGGCACCCTGCTTACCAAGCCCGACGAGGAGGAGGTGCTGAAAGACTTCTACCGTCGAGTGAGGCCGTGGGGGATCTGGGGACCCATCTACCGCAAAGTTCTCGCGGAGGACCCCGGCTTCAAGCGCAACACTGACTTTATGCGCGACATGTTCAATGTCGCGGTCGGAATCGTCTGGCAGGTCGCGCTGGTCGTGCTTCCCATGTATGTGGTGATCTGGGAACTTAAGCGCGCCGCGATTACCCTGGCCATCGTTCTGGCAACTTCGGCAATTCTCAAGTTCACATGGTACGACCACCTGGAGCGCCGCGAGGTCGAGACGGACAAAGCCGCAGCAAACCCGGCGTCCTCTGCTTAGAATTACGTAGATTGTTTTGAAGGCGCAAAAAATGCCCAGAAAAACGAAATCGAGAAGAGAGCCACAGCCGGGGCAGCCCGTGAGCCTGCGCATTCTGGGCGAATACCTCGACCTGTCGCCGGCAACCATCTCGCTTGTGCTGAATGACGCGCCGGGAGTCCGCGCGATTCCGCAGGAGACGCGGGATCGGGTGAAGGCAGCTGCCGAAAAATTCGACTACCGGCCCAGCTTTTATGCGCGCTCTCTTCGCAAGCGGCAAACTTTTTCCATCGGAGTCCTGGTCCCGGAACTAAGCGACAGTTATTCCGCGATGGTGCTCGCCGGTGTAGAGGAAGCTCTCATCGAGGAAGGTTACTTCTACCTCACGGCGAGTCATCGCCGCAAGCCGGATTTGATTGAAGAGTACCCACGCATGTTGATGGAGAGGTCGGTCGAGGGACTCATCCTGATCGATACAGTCTTGCAGCATCGCTTCAAGATTCCGGCGGTCGCGGTTGCCGGGCATCGTGAGATTCCCGGGATCACCAATGTGGTCCTTGACCAGCGCCGGGCGGCAGAACTTACTTTGCGCCATCTCATCCAGCTTGGTCACCGTAGAATCGCATTCATGCGCGGCGGCAGCCACAGCTCGGACGCCGACGAGCGCTGGGAATGCCTGAAAACCGTCGCCACGGAATTCGGTGTCGATTTTCGTCCGGAGTTGACCGTAGAACTTAAGCTCAAAGTGGCCACGCCGGAATTGGGGTACGGGCCGACATGCGAATTGCTTCAACGCAAGGCCGAATTCACCGCGATTGTCTGCTACGACGATCCGGCAGCCATTGGAGCCATCCGCGCGCTTCGCGACCACGGGTTGCGTGTTCCTGAAGACATCTCCGTGGTCGGCTTTGACGACATCCAAAGTGCAGCCTTCTATAATCCCAGCCTCACTACCATCCGCCAGCCTCTCCATGAAATGGGCACGATCGCGGCACGGGTGCTCTTGCAAAGGGTCCGCGGCCAGAATTCTGTTCCCACCGTGCTGCCCGTTTTGCCGGAACTGGTCATTCGCGAATCCACCTGCCCGCCGCGCGAGAGCCTCAAGGGTTCGAGGCGCCGTTCATAGCTCCCGACGACGGTCGCCGCCGAAGGAGACACTTGTTCTCAGATGCCCGCGAGCTGCGGATTCCATTGCTTCCCGCGTGCGCATACTGCTATAGTCCTGCTTTGAACACTGCGCATGCAATCGCGGACGCGGATATTCAAATTGTCGGGCCCATAGAACGAAAATGCAGCCGGACCGAAGAGCTGCAGGATTTTTGAATCCTTTCTTTCGGAAGTACAGCCAGGGCGCAGGTGGGCAAGTTTTTCCTGGAGAGATCGAATTGGCGAAGCCTCCCGCGGGTAAATCTGCGAGCAAACCCAGGCGTCGGACCTCGGCGTCGGTCGTGACCCGCAAGCCCACGATGAGCGATGTTGCTCGGCTGGCGGGCGTAGGCACCATGACCGTCTCGCGCGTGCTGAGCGGCACGGTTCGTGTTTCCGCCGATACCACCCAGCGGGTTCAAACCGCGATTGAGCAACTCAAGTACCGTCCCAATGTGCTGGCGCGCGCATTTCGTGGCCAGCGCAGCCATTCCATCGGCCTCATCCTTCCTTATCTTTACGATCCCTTCTTTGCCAGTTGCGCTCACGCGGTGACCACCGTGGCCAGGGAACACGGCTATTCGGTGATCATGACCACCTCGGATGAAGATCCTGAGACTGAGTTCGCTGAAGCCGATGAAATGCTGCAGCGGCACGTTGACGGCTTGCTTGTGATTCCGGCTCGAATCCGTCACTCGCGGCTAACCCGCTCCCTCTTCGGCAAAACGCCGGTTGTGGCCTTCGACCGCCCGGTTCCCGATCCATCGATTGACACAGTCCTCGTGCAGAACTCCATCGGGTCGCGCCGCATTACCGAGCATCTCATTGAGCATGGACACCGGCACATCACTTTCTTCGCGCTAAGCCGCAGCCTCTTCACCATGAGCACGCGTTTTGCCGGCTACCGGCGCGCCGTGCAGGACGCCGGGCTCGAATCGTGCGCTATCTTCGACTGCTGGTCAGAAGAATTCGTTGAGCAAGTGCTCAGGACTAAAATGGCACAGGCGACGCCGCCCACTGCGCTCATCACTTCGAACACACTGGTGACGCGCTATGTTCTGGGTGCCGTCTCGCGCCTCGGACTGCGGATTCCCAACGATCTCGCCTTCGCGGGATTCGATGACTTCGATCTCGCGGAATTCACCTCGCCGTCGCTCACTGTGGTTCGGCAGCCCGCTCAGGAGATGGGCCGCGTCGCGGCAAACCTGCTCTTCGATCGCATCGCGCGTGGCGAAATGCCTGATACAGGAAACCGCATCGTTCTTCCCGTGGAGATCGTGTTGCGCCGTTCGTGCGGCTGCAAACACCGCGCCCCTGTCGTCATTCATTGAAAGCGATTTCAGAAGGACCGCGCGTCAGTTGACGGCAATCGTCTGCGTGGCCAGGTTCCAGCCGCGCAGGCCAATCTCGGGCTTCTCTTCGCCGGCCGGAAACGTCACATTCACCGTGCGTTCTTCGCCCGGCAAGAGCGAAACGTAATTGTCGCTGTAGTATGCGGGCAGGATGCGCCGGCCCGTCGCGAAATCCTCGAGCGTAAATTTGATCATCAGCGCCGCCGTCGAGCCTGTATTCTTCACTCGCACGGTCACCCCGCGCTCGCCGTTTGATGCTGCGGAAGTGGCCGAAGCCGCGAGCATTGCTGGCGCGAGCGAATTCAGCTCACGGTAGCTTGCTTCGTCCGCAGCCCACCAGTAAAGGTTGTCGCTCACCGCGGTGCCAGCCGCATTGCTCACTTCGAGTCGGACAAAGATCGTGTGTCCCGCGGCCAACGTTGCCAAATCTGGCTTCGCCACCGGGGTGCGATCATCGGCGGCGGCCTGCACCTGGTTGGTGTGATCGCTCAAAATTTTGCCGTCCAGACTCTCCACAAGCGTGCGTACTTTAAAGGACTGTGCCTGACCCAGGTTGATCAGGTCCACGGAGCTATCCGTCAGATTAAGCTGCGCATGGATCGGTTCGCATGCCTTCTCGGTCCCGTAGAAACTCGATTGCGTGTCGTAGTCCCAGCTCAGAAAGTTCCACTCCATGCTCGGCCACGACGGCTGCGTCATCCAGATCATGCGCGCGGAGTTCGGCTGCCAAAGATGCGCGGCAAATCCCTCGAAGATTGCGCGATGGCTCACGTAGTCCAGCATCTGCGCTTTCCGTTCGAAGTCCTCCAGGCTGGCCGGCGCGCCAAACTCGGCTTCCATGGTTGCGATGAACGGTTGCACGGCCCCGTTCCCGCTCTGGTGCCAGTCGTGATACGCCCAGGTGTCGCTGATCGGCCACCGGTCCGGTTCCGGGATGAATGACTCGATGCTCTCCAGCGTCGGCACGCTTGGAATGCCAAGCTCCACGCTGAACCCTCGGTTGATCCGGTAATAGGTCTCTAGCGGTTGCAGCTGATAGGGTCCCGAGCCGCGCAAATTTACCTGGTTCGAGCTGCCCGTGTAATAGCGAGTGTGGTCGAGGGTGCGCACCAGCTCGGCCAGTCCCATGTTGATCGTCGGCTGCGGCACGCCTTCGTTGCGCCCGCACCAAACCACGATCGATGCATGATGCCGAAAGCGCAGAATCGTGTCTCGTGCGTTCCTCAGGAACAGCGCTGGATCTTCAGCTTCCAGATTGTATGATTCCGTCGATTCCCAGAAATCGTTCCACACCATCAATCCATACTTGTCGGCCAGCGCGTAGAAGGCCTCTTCCGTGTTTTGGCCCATCCAGTTGCGGATCATGTTCACATGCGCGTCGCGATGCAACCGGAAATACGGCTCCAGGTGTTCCGCGCTCACGCGCTTCAGCATGTCGTCCATGCCCCAGTTGCCGCCGCGCGCGGCAATGCGCACGCCATTCACTTTGATCACCAGGTCCGTGCCCGGCCAGCCGCCGTCAACCGGGCGGATGGACGCTGATTCTTTGGCTCCCGGCTCCAGTGTTTGCGCCCAGCTGTGCAGCAGGTAGTCGCGCAACCAGTCCGGGGTTTGCTCAGGCATTACAAGGTCAGGTGTCCAGTTGTCGATCCGTCGAATGCCTTCATGCGTCCCATCGATCAGCGGCAGCGCCTCGTCGTGCGTGCGGCTCGGCATCACCTCTACGCGTTCAAGACGACCCGATGCGTCGAAGAGCGAAAGCTCATAGCTCACCTCCCTCATTCCAAAGTCAATTTGTGTCGTCGCGCTCGTCTTCGCTCCGGTGGCAATCGAGACATGCAGGGTGTGCAGTGCAGGATCGCCATAGCCGTTCGGCCACCATAGCTTCGGGTTTTGAACCTTGAGCGCGGCGAAGTCCGCAGGCTCCAGCCGAACCACCGTCTCTCCGGGATCCAGATGAACTCGCTTCGTTATTTTCACGTCATCGAATGCGGCCGTTAGTTCGGCGTCTGTCGCCCCGCTACCCGCATTGGTCAGCGGCACTTCAATCTCCAGGTCCGCCTCGCTGCGATCCAGCTTGGGCAAAGTTGTAATCACGTTCAGGTCGCCGATCTCCACAGGCCCAGTGGCCGTCAGCGTCACATCCTGCCAGATGCCTGTGTCGCGGTCCCGAATCCCGGGAATCCAATCCCACCCCTCGGCGGCCGAGAAAGTCGGTCCGTCAAGCACTTCTATTCCGCCGTTTTCTCCAGGACCGCCCCTGAGTGATTGCTCATTCGGAATTCCCGGATGCGGCGGCGGAGATACCCGCACGGCCAGCGCATTCTCGCCCCCGGCCGCAATGTCTGTTACGTCAAATTTCCCACGCAAAAAAGCGCCCATAAATCCGCCGAGTTTTCTCCCGTTCATCCAGACTTCGGTGGCGTAATTCACGCCTTCAAAAGTGAGTGTGAGCCTTTGCCCGCGCGTCGCGGCCGGTGTCTTGAACTCCACGCGGTACCAATAGTCCTGGTGAGCCAGGCTTTCCGGAATGGCGAGATTGTTGAGCCCGTAATCGGGATCTGGATAAACGCCACGGTCGATCATCGTCGTCAGTACCGTGCCCGGCACTGTCGCTACCAGCCAGTCCTTGTCGGCAAAACCGGCCTTGGAAATCTCTTCGCCGGTGGCTTTCACTTGCGGCGCTGCCTGCAGCTTCCAGCCGCCCGTGAGCTTCCACGGGTTGTCGCCTGCCAATTTGCAATGCAAATCTGCCGCGCTTAGCTCTTTCGCAACGGGCTTTTGTATTGCGCCCTTGCCATGCGGCACCGTGGATGGATCCTGCGGCGCGCTGTATCCGGCTTGCCCTCGTGTCTGCACAGGCCAGTGCTGCGAAGCCTCTTCATACGTGGGCTCGCTGAAGTCCGGCGGCGCATCGGCTATCACCTTCACTTGCTCGGCCGTCAGCGCCGCGCGATAGATATTCAGCCCCGCGATCTTGCCGCCGAAATGGGCGTCTGCGACATTTGCCAACGCCGACGGCGCCATCTCCAGAACTGCCGCTATGCTGCCTTGTGCGATCGCGCTCGTCGCTTCTTCGCGACCGTCGGCGTAGAGAACCGCATGTTCGCCGTCGCTGGTCGCAACTGCAAAATGCCACCTTCCCGGTTCCAGCGCCTGATCGCCGGTCACAAATCCCGCCGAACTCAGCGCCTTCCCCAGCCACAGGCCAAGCCGGTTGTCCTTCATTCCGATGAATCGAGCGTCCTCAGCGGCAGGATCGCCGATCCCGGAAAGCAGCATTGTCCCTTGAGCCGGCTCCTGCGCCTTGAACCAGAAGGAAATTGTCCATGAGGCACGCCCCGCCAAAACAGGGTCTTGGATTGCGGGCTGGCCCGATCCTTGGCCGTCCATCGCCACAGCCCAAACGCCGTCAAGCGAAGTTGACGGAGTCAGCGTCTTATTCAAGCCGGAACCATCGGCCAGAAAAACGGCATTGAAAGGGCCGTAAGCCGCAGCGGGCGGCGCTACTACTTGCGCATGCATTGCCCCAGGCGCAACTGCAACCACTGCGACCAGGGATCCGACGGTTGCGCGAACAAGCAGCCGAAAAGCGGCTTCAGGCAGGAATGACGAATGCTTAGACATGGCAAACCATCCTATAGAAAGCGCGACTTCATCGCAAAGGATCGGCTTCCTGCTTCGCCGCCACAGCCTTCTCTGGAGTCCGAGAGCATGCCGGAAGATAACGATATCAGCAGTACACGCGCCCACGTTAGGGGCGAAGCGCAGCCCGGCTCCAAAACCGGAAACTATCATAGCGGTATCGAAGCAAAGTTGTCTGTAATTTTCCGTGTTTTATGAGTGAATCTTTCCGAAAGATTCAGACTTTGGCATCATGAATTGTGATACAAATAGTAACAACCTTATCCTGATGGGAACGCTCTCATTGGCCGGGGTTTTCAAACGATTGAGATGGCCGATTTCTTGAAGAGCCCCGTTCTTGCGTTTGACGTCGGCGGCAGCCACGTCGCCGCCGCGGTCTGTTGTGCCCCCGATTATCGCCTCGGCTCCGTCATTAGCGCGCCTCATGCAACAGTGTCTAGTCCCGGGGCTTTCCTTGATCTCCTCCATGACCTGGGAATGAAGGCACGCATCGGCAGCGAGGGGATCATCGGGGCGATGCTTGCGGTGCCCGGGCCGTTCGATCTTCAGGCTGGCGTGAGCCTGATGCGGCACAAACTGCCCTATCTCTATGGAGTCGACCTGCGGCAGGGGCTAGCCGAACGATTCGCTTTGCCGCCCGCACAAGTGCGCTTTTTGAATGACGCCGACGCTTATCTGCTGGGCGAAGTTGGCGCCGGAGCGGCGCGCAACTTCCGCCGTGCGGTTGGACTCACTCTGGGAACAGGAATCGGCTCAGCTTTCGCGGTCGGCGGCGATCTCGTGACCGAAGGGCCTGGCGTGCCTCGCGGCGGCGAAATCTGGAATCTGCCCTACCAGTGCGGAATCGTGGAGGACTTTATCTCTTCGCGCGCCATCGTGGGAAACTACGAACGCCGCACAGGCAAGAAACGTGAAGTCGTAGACCTGGCTGCCGCCGCTCAGTCCGATCCGGCCGCGCAACTGGCCTTCATCGAATTCGGCCAGCATCTTGGTGCGGTCATTCGCACGCTGCTCGCGGAGTTTCACGCGGACGTGATTGTATTGGGCGGCGGAATCTCCCGGTCTGCCAATCTCTTCTTGCCCACAGTGCAAGCCGAGATCGGCGACTCCGCGACGCAGTTGCGCGTCTCGGAGCTCAAGGACAAAGCCGCTCTCGTTGGCTGTGGCGTGGCAGCGTTCCGCGCAGAGAACGGTGCACCGGATCCGGGCAAATCCATTCCAGTGCAGAACGCCGCGCTCTGAAAACCTTCTCCGGTCAGAATCGCTCTACTGATAGAACGTGACAATGCTCTGTGCGGGAAGCGTGTAGGTGAACTGTCCGCCCGAGACAGTCACAGCCGTCTGCGGCGCCAACCCCGCTGATGACGTGGATTGGTATGGCGTCAACGAAGTTGCGCCACTCCCATTATTCAGCACAAAGGACAGGCTCTCCGAGGTCGTATTGGAGTTGATGGCCACGATCACGTAATGCGCCGGCGAGTTGTTGCTGTACGCCGAAACATACACTCCAGCAACCGGGGTTGCAGTTGCCGAAACGCGCACAAAGCCGGGCTGGATGAACTTGGAGTACTGGCCCATCACGTAGCCCATCGGCTGCACCGTGCCAGCGTCGTCGACCAAGCCACAGGTGCCGGCGGCGGTTGCGCAACTGCCGGCGGCGTCACCGAAAACTCCCCACCAGACATAGGCGTTGTATTGGCCGGTGACCATCGAGTTATGGATCGACTCACCATACGTCGTCAGGGCCTCGGCCCAGGTGAGTGCCGTTGTGCTCAATGGCCCGAATTCGGTCATCCAGATTTCTTTCGGGCTATCCCCTGAAGGAATGGAATATGGAAGAGGCTCGACACCATAAAGGTGGCCGCCAATAATGCTGATGAGTCCTTGCGCATTCGGGTCGCTTAGGGCCGTTGCAGCATCTACCGGGTTGAAGCTATCCGACTCGGGCATGATGAGCTTCGTGGAGTAGGCGTCTGAGGTGATCGTGGAGGCGTTGCCTGCAATCCACGTATCCATTTGCTGCGGAGTCCAGACGCTGGATTCGTAGGTCACGTTCTCCTCCGGCTCATTCTGCATCGAGACGGCGTAGAGGTGTTGAGGGCTGTTCGTGGTATTGAAGAACTTAACAAAATCTTCCAGGTAGTTGGCGTAATCGGCGTAGTGATTTGGGTCGAGGTATCCGCCGCAGTAGCCCGATCCTTCGCCGCATGAGCTGTTGAATGCCTCGTTAAAGGTAGTGCCGCTGACTGTCGTTGAGGTGCCACTGAGCTTCCAGGCGGCCGGCGCCGTCCACGGCGAAGCGAAGACAATGGCGTTGGGATTGGCGGCGACAGCTTCCGCGCCGTTGCCGGCCTCTTCGAGCCAATTTCCGCCATCGCTTGGAGAACTGGTTTCCCAAGGGTTGGGCGCGGAAGAAGCCGAGCCTGTGGGATCGATGCGGACGCGGAGGATGCTGAGGCCGAGGCCGGCGGTCGGGCTGAACAGGGCCGTGGCCACGGAGGAGGGCATTTCTCCAAGCCACGCCGTCGAACCGCCGAATCCGCGGATCGTTTGGTATGTAGTACCGAAGTCGACTGTTACCTGGTTCGGGCTCGCGCCTGTGGTAAAGGTCCACGAGTATGGCGAGGCAAGCGCAGCTCCGGCCGAGCTCTGCGCACCTGTTGTGATGGTCACGGTGTACAACGTGTTGTACGCGAGCGACGCATTGGGCTGGAACGTCACGGTCGACGTACCGGTGTTGTAACTGATCAAGCCGGAGACAGGGGTATTGCCTGGGCCGGTCAAAGTAACCGTGGATGCGGTGAGGGTCGCCGAATTCATGGGCACGCTGAATGTCGCCGTCAGGGCGTTGGCGACATTCACACCCGTGGCTCCGCTGGTGGGTACGGTTGTCGTAACGGTGGGAGCCGTTGCCGACACTGTGGTGAAGGTCCACGGGTAAGCTGCTGCCAGCGGCACTTCTCCGGAACTCTTAGCGCCGGTCGAAATGTTCGCCATGTAGAGGGTGTTGTTGGAAAGATTTCCCGCCGGAGTGAACGTTGCAACCGTACAGCCGGTGTTGCAACTAACCGTCCCTTGGACTGCCGCAGGTCCCGGCCCACTCATGGTGAAGTTGTTTGTGATCGTCGTCGGATCCATGGCCTCATTGAATGTCGCCGTCAGGGTCGTGTTAATCGCAGCGGTCGTGCTTCCGTTCGTTGGCGTAACCGCTGTGACCGACGGTGGCGTTCCTGCCGGAGGCGCAGTTGTAAATGACCAGGTGTAGTTTGCAGCCAGCGCACTTCCGGTAGAAGACGTGACGCCCGTCGTAATTGTCGCGGTGTAAGTTGTGCTGTTTGCGAGCGCTGCGCTCGGCGTAAGCGTTGCGACATTGCCGTTCGCTGAGTAGCTGACGGTCGTCGCTACGGCCGATCCATTCTGCGGCACAAGCGTAAACGTAGACCCGGTAATCGTGGACGCGTTCATGGCCTCGCTGAACGTAGCCGTTACGGTCGACGAGATGGCAATGCCGGTACTCGCATCCGCCGGAACCACCGAAGTAACCTTTGGCGCTGGACCTGGCGCCGTCGTGAAAGACCATGTGTAGTTTGAAGTCAGCGCAGTTCCGGCAGTGCTTTGCGCGCCGGTTGTGATGGTCGCCGTGTAGGTCGTGTTATTGGCCAGCGAGGCGTTCGGAGTAAATGTCGCGGCATCATTAGCGCTGCTGTAGCTGACGGTTCCGCTAATTGCCGATCCGCCCTGCGGTGTCAGCGTGAAGGTGGAGGTGGTGAGGGTCGAAGCAGTCATCGGCATGTCGAAGGTGGCCGTAACAGCCGAACTAATGGCGACACCTGTGGCTTCATTGGCGGGCGTGACAGAGGCAACCGATAGAACGCTGGTGACACAGTTGCTGGTACACGTCCCGCCACCACCACCGCCGCATCCAGCGATAACTAGACTTACAGCCGCCACCATCCACCAAGCCGCAGGAATCCGCATAACAGAATTCTCCTTAGGATCATTTCGATAGACCGCTAACCGCGTCTTCTGATTTATGTCTTAACTTGTCAGTGAGCGCGCGCGGATTCGGTTTTCAGCCCGCGCCTCGAACCTTCATATGGCGCATAAAAGCACTTTATGGGAGGCATAAATCATGGCGCAATCCCGCTTCTGCCTTCCGCAGCCCACTCATACTAATTCAATTTACCTGGGCGCGCAACGCCGGTTCAAAGAAACTGTTCAAGACAACATCGCGCCGCTCCCGCGACGCGATGTTGGTTATCGTAGCTTCTGTTCTGTGCCGCGCTATTGCACAGTCACATTGATGTAGAACGGTATCGAGACCTGGTTCTGCGTGCCATAGACCTTGATGCCGTTGTTTGTTGGCGATCCGCTCCCCGGAACGATGCAATTGTCGCCGGCGCCCCCAGGCTCAGAGACACACAACGAGCCCGTTTCGTCTGCCGTGATCGTCACTGGATAAGTTCCAGCAGGCGTGTTCAGCGATGCCAGAGGGGCGAGGGTTGTAGTGTTGCAAGCAGTAATGCTGACCGCCAAGGCGCTTCCGGCGATCATCAGGAACACCATCAGCAGCAGCCGGCCTTTTGCAAAGGTCTTGCGTCTGAAGAAGAGCCCCATCATTCCGAAGCCGAAGATTGCCGCCAGCGTGACAGAGGCGGTTCGAGCGTTCTGGCTGGTCGTGGTGCCCGCCGTGACATCGGTGTAGAAAGTTACGGCGACCTCTCCCGGTGTGCATGAAACTGATCCGTTTGCAATTTGAGTTGTCGTCGCGCCGGAGGGACACGGAATATCTACCGCGTTCGGTACGAGCGGATCCGGGTTTGGATAGCTGAACGAACACTGTGTGTGTGGCGGCAGGTTGTCGCAGGTCAACGTTACCGGGAAGTTAGTCGCGTTTAACTGGGAGTTCAGTCCAGCAATCCCATAACCAAGGATCGAGGTTAGGGTAAGATTCATGCTCGCCGAAGATCCGGCCTGCACTGTCAGAGATGGAGCCACCGTCTCTGAGGACGCATTACCAGTTTGAGTAATCTGCAAGGCGGGTCCTCTGACAGATTGCAGCACCGTCGAGGTAGGTCCGGTAAGGCCAAGGAAATTCGCATCACCGCTGTATACCGGGTAGATGTCATGCGTGAAGATTACCGGCGAATAGCTGACACCCTGGGGCACATACCACAAACAACTTGTCGGGAAGGCTGCCTGGGCGCCTGTGATCGTGCCGGCGTTCTCGATGGTTAGCACTCCGGCGCCGGACGACGTCGGGCATGCTACGCCCGAGTATCCGCCCGGGGTCGCGTATCCTGCCAGAACGCAGGTTGCCGCGCCGATGCCTGCTGCCGAAGTTCCCGGAGGACATGTGCTGGAGTTGTCCATCACCGTAATGGTTCCGGTGGGAACGCCTGCTGCAGTGCCCACCTTCATGATGAAGCTATATTGGAAGGGCGTTTCCGATCCGTCATATGGAACGGTTCCGCTGCCGGTCCCCGCTGGCACGAACGGCAGGTCGATATCTGTCGAATCAGGGAGCTTAGGCAGATTGATTCCGGTAATTGAGGACTTCGCCACGTTAACTGACATCGTCCCCGTCGATCGGCCGTAAAGTCGATCGCCGCTATAAGACACGGTCATGGTCTGTGTCCCGGCCAAGACCGGCGACAACGTGAAGCTGGCGGCGCCGCCGGTCAAATTCGACGTTGCCGTGACTGTTTGTGGGGTAATGGTGGGAATGCCCGCATTCGCCCCCGAACTCGGAATGACCACCGTCCAGGTTGTGTAACTCACTGTGACTGTTCCGGTGGGGGCAACACCAGCACCGCCCTTCGGAGCGACAGTGATTGTAAGCGGAGTATTGACCACCTCTGCCGCTTTGGCTCCTCCAGCGACGGTCGTTGCGGAAGTGGACAACGCCGGTCCTGTGCCGGTGGCAGCAATCGCGATGGGGGAGTTCACAGCATTGCTCGCGATTCCAATTTGGCTGGTAAGAGTCCCTTGCTCTCCCGCTCCGGGCTGGAAAGTGACTTCCACCGTGCAGGTGGCGCCCGCTGCCAACGGGCTGCCGGCTTGGCAACCGCCGGATCCTGTATCAGCAGCCGTGTAGTCCACCGAATTGCTGCTGGTGTAGCCGGTCACGGTAAGCGCCGCGTTTCCGGTGTTGGTGACTGTGGCGACTGCATTTGTGGCGGAGGTAAGTGTTGTAGGCTCGGGCAACGCCAGTGTGCCGCTGGTACTTATCACGGTTACGGTGCCGCCCGCAGCCTGAACCAGATAGACATTATTCGCGCGGTCAAGCGCGACCGACGAGGTACCACTCACTGTTGAGGCAATCTCGGTCTCTCCAGCCTGATCTAAAGCGCCTGCAACCCAAGGAATGCGCGTGGTTCCACTCGCAGAGGAGATATAGACCGCTCCGGAGGGATCGACCGCCAAACCGGTAGCACCACTTAGGTTGTTCAGCAACGTGACCGGAGCGCCCACCCCACCGACGAGTTCGAAGAGATTTACGCCGTCGATTACGTAGACATTGCCGGCTGCATCCGCAGCCACGGCAGAGGGCGCAGTAAAGCCGGTGGTCAGTGCGGTTTCGGTCTGTCCCAAATTGGAAGTGGTAGAGGCGCCGATGTCGCTCAGCTTTACCACCCTCCCATTGCTCGGATCCGATACATATAGATGATCCAAGCCATCCGCAGCCAGACTCAGGCCGCTAGCACCCAGACCGCTTACTAGGGTTGTCTGGCCAGAGGCATTCAAGCCGCTTGGCCCGAAGGGCACTTCGTACACGCTTCCGGTGCCGCTATCTGCGATGAAGATATCGCCTGCGCCGTCTACAGCCACTCCGGTCGGAGTTGTCAATCCAGTGCCTACGGAAACTGCTGTGGAGGAACCCACAGCATACTTGAGGACTTTGCCTTGGCCCGGATCTGCAACGTAGACATTGCCAAGCGCGTCGAGCGCGACCTGGCTGGGAGTATCCAGGCCGGCGCCCAAAGTCGATTGCAACGCGGGAGTCGCCTGAATGTTCGCACCCATTCCGACGCCATGCAGCACCATGGAGGCTACAACGTTCTTACTCGCATCGAGCATGAGCAGTTTAGCGGAAATGTTGCCGACGGAGCTGGGAGTAAACGACACGTTCTCGAGACAACTCGAGTTCGCGGCGTAGGCGACGCCGGTGGTGCAGGTGCCTCCGGTGATAGCAAAATCGGGGCTCTGTATACCATCTTCGATGATTTCGAAATTGGCGGGTGTCACGGCGCCGTTAAAACCAAAAACGACATTTGACCCGCCAGAGGCCGCCATGCCTACCGCGGAAGAGCCGAACTCGGCATAACCAAAGCCAACCTTGGCCACGTCCGCCTGGCTGTTGGGTTGCGTCTGCGCGGTGGGGACATACATCAAATTGTGGGCCAAGTCGACAGACACTTCACCTTGAGCAGGCACGCCCGAAGCCAGGACAGCAGAAGAAGTCTGCGGGGTTCCCGCGGGATTTGGGACCAGTACGACACCAACTTGCGAATCGCTGATATACAGGTTGCCTGCAGAGTCGGTGACCACGCCCGTCACGTTGGGCAGGTTAGGATCGACGCGCGTAAGGCAGGTGGAGCCGGTTGGGGGGTTGCTTTTTCCGTTTGCGTACGCAGGGCAGTCCGACGTGAATTGCTCGTTAGTCGTGCTCGCGGGAATTTCATACACACCGGGCAGCCGTTCGACGCTGCAACCGTTGCATGTGTAGTCCTCGACGAAATAGACGTTACCTTCCGGATCCTGCGCCACTGACATTGGGCGCGTTTCTAAGCTGACGATTGGAATCCAATTCCATCCGGCGACCGTTGGATTCGACCATGCGCCTGTTACGGACAAGCTCTGAATGTCTATGCCATTGTTGCCTCCGTTGTTGCCGACAATAATATTGTTGCCGTTGCCGACCGCGATGCCCCAGGGCTGGAAGTATCCATAATTTCCAATATCCCCACTTCCCGTGAGGTCCATGATGCTGTACTGTGCCCAAGCTTCGGTTTCGTTTTTGGATCCGGAGTTAGTGCACATCGTTGTCGTTGGGTTGCTGGGAGACAAGTCGCTTGATCCACCATCGTTGAGGCCGGTCCAAGTCTTCGTGGTCGCATTCCACGGGAACATTACAATGCAGTTGTTGTAATTGGCTTCCAAGTAGAGATTGTTGCCTGGATCGATGACGATCCCGGGGTTTTGGTAGCCCCCCCCAAGCTTGCCGACGGGGTCGGACCCGCGAGCACAATGGCAGCCCCTCCGCCGACGGGAAATTCATAGAGCGCGCCGTTGGCGTAATCCACCACTAACCAGTCGCCGCTAGAATCGATCGCTGACTGCTGAATCTGGCCCCATCCAGTGGGATGACTCAATCCGGCGGCAGAACTGGCGGTCACCAACGGTGAACCTTGACCTACGGCTGATCCAGTCAGGCAGAGGCCAACTAGCATCAGCGTAAATGCAAAGCCGGTAAACCGGCGAAGTGCGGTGAACGACGTGGTGGCCATTGCATTCCTCCCGAAACGAACTCGTATCAATCTTTCGCGATTGGTTCCCAACCATTCGCGAATCGAGGCTTTTGGATTTCTTTCTGGCTTTCCGGGAGCCGCCTCCAGCCCCCGGAAAGCACTGCCTATTTCAGCCCGGTTTACGCAACCCTATTGAACAGTCACGGGCAACGTGAACATCGGCGTCGTCAGAGAGTTCTGAATCAGCGCCTCTGGATCGTAGGTGATGATCTGCACGTTGTAAGTTCCGGCGGGTGTCGCTACTTTGGGCGCCGGTGGCGGCGTTGAGTACCCGGCGTTGGTGCAAGCGGTGAGGCCCATGAACAAGCCGGAAAGCATCATCGCGACGCAGATGACAGCCATCGAACGGTAGAATTTCCTTCGCCCGGCGATTAAGCCCACCAAACCGAGCCCGAACATGCCGGCCAGCGCCCAGGGCGACTGTCTCGCAACTGAGGCAGTGGTGCCGCCATTGACCGCTACGTTGGTACTAATGGTCATTACGACGGTCGTCGGAACCGCTCCGCTCGCGCCCACAGCTTCAGTACCTGTGCTGGGATTGCCGTAATTGAACGTGCACTCCGAGTACTCAGGTAAGGTCGATGGCGGGTTGGTCACAGCCAGCGTGATCGGCGCGTCGGATGAATTGCATTCCAAGCTCACACTCTCACTGAAGCCCACAAGCGGCATCAGCGTCAGCGTAACTTGAGTCGGAGTCCCGGGCGTGATGGTCGCCCCACCAGACACAGTGATCTGAACGCTTGGATTAATTACGTAGAAAGTTTGTACCGCAAGATTGATCGGGGCGTAGTTGACGTCTCCGCTGTACGCCGCCGAAAGATTGTAGACACCCAGATTGAGATTCTGCAGCAGGAAGGTCGCAACGCCATTGCCGTTCGGCGCGATGGCCCCATCGACGCCCTGGGTTGGATCTGCGGGATTTCCATTCTGCGTGAAGGTCACGGTGCCTGAGGGCGTTCCGACCGACGAGCTGATAATGGCCGAAACGTAGACAGGCTTTGTCCAGTACACATAGGTATTTCCCGCCCAGACGGTCACGAGTCCAGGATTGGCGGCGCAGTTAGCCGAAGCGACTCCACTGGTCAATGTGGTGTAGTTCAGACATTGACTGTTCGTCACCGGCACACCAAGCGTGATGGTCGGGATTGCCCGGGCGATTGTGAAAGTGCCTTTGGCGGCGGCGCCCGAGAAGCAGGTGGTTGTCGAGCATGTGTTCTGCGTCGCGCCCGCTGTTCCAGCACCGCTATAGTCCGCGTTGACGGTATAAATCCCGCCGAGAAGCGCGCTATAAGTAAATGTGGCAACACCGGCACTGTTCAGGGTTTGGGTCTGTTTGGGCTGATTGCCGTTGGCACTGCCCACTGAGAGCGTCACCGACCCCGTCGGCGTACCGAATCCTGCGCCAGCGGTTACGGTCACCTGGATCGTATTGCACCCTGGATAAGTCGCACCCGCGCATACTGTACTTGTGACGGGGGTGACCGCGATCGCAGCCGCGGCCGCCGGCCGCAGATCCTGGATTACATTGCCGGACACGGCGATAGTCACGCCCGAGGTCGCGTTTACAGCGTTGCTTATGACTGCGATGGACGCGTTCGTCTGGCCTGCGGATGGCGCCTGGAGAACCATGCCGAGGTAACACGATCCGCCTGGCGGAGTATCTGTGGTGGAGCTGCACGCAGGCGAGTTCTGGGTTGCCGTCGCTACGGTGTAATCGCTGGCATTGGCCCCGGAGATAAGATCGATCGTCGGGTCATCGGAGACCGTTAGTGGCAGGTTACCCAAATTGAGAACCTGCGCATCGACCTCGGTGGGAACGTTGGGATTGATCTCAGTAACAGCGCTGAAATTGAAAGTACCGCCGATGCCGAGTTGCGCTAATCCGGCGGTAGACCCGGAACCATAGGATGCGTAAGCATTCTGAGTTCCGTCGAGCGCCACGCCCCATGGTATGGCGGGGCCGCTTCCTAAACCGCTCGTCAACAGAACCTGACTATTGACATTCAGGGAGCCCGTTGTCGTGCTATACGGAATCCACACGAGTCCATTGGCTTCCGCCGCAAAGACAGATCCTGACGGGTCCACGGCCAAGCCGGTGACCGGTGCCTGGAGACCGCTCGCGACCTTCGTCGAGCTTCCAAAGGGTAATGAGATTTCCCACAGGTTCGATCCATCGGCAACCCAGACATTCCCCGAGCTGTCGGTGGCGATCGCCGAGGGACCCGTGAATCCCGATCCAAGCACGATCGGCGGGTAGTTCTGAGCGATCAGCTCTGTCTGCGGATTCGGTATCTCGACGACCTGCTTCTTGGCCTCATCTGCGACGAAGAGATCTCCCTCGCCATCGATGGCGAGATTCAGATTGGCCGTGCCTAAACCCGAGTCAATCTTTGTTTGCTGCGCCGTGGCCAAGGCGCCGTTGATAAACGGAATCAGGTAGATGTTGCCGGAGTCTCCAATATAGAGATTGCCAACGCCGTCGACCGCCACGCCGGTGGGTGCCGACAGGCCGCTGCCCAGGACTTTGCCTGATGTGGGGCTTGTCGTGCCGGCAGGATATTGTTCGATGGCCTTCAAGGCGGCGTCTGCGACGTAGGTGTCGCCAAAGAGGTCAGCGGCCACTTGCTTCGGTTCGTTCAGCCCGGAAGCAATGGACTCAACTGTGGCCGAAGAAACCACCGACACTGCCGCGCCTTGCCCAACTCCGCTCAAGTAGGCGTTGCTTCCCTCGATGACATCTTTCCCGGAGTCGAGCAACTGCACCTCGCCCTCCACGGAGCCGGCCTTGGTGGTGTTCAATTGCACGTAGTACGGGCACCAGCTGTATGCGCTGGTGGTCGTCATGTTGGCGCTGAAAGCCGGATACGAGGTCCCTGCCGCGCAGGGCTCGACCGGATTTGTCGGCGGCGGGTTATCCAGCAGCGGAGCGTTGGCGACGGCCGTGAAATTCGCGTTGCTGGGCTGCGGCAAAGCAATGCTGGCGGGCGTGGTGGGTTGGTTGAACATGTAGTACAGGGCTTGCGTTTGGTTGACTGAGGCTGTAGCGGATGTTGAGCCGCTCGCATCCGCGGCAATCGCGCTCGTTGAAAGATCGAAAGCCGTACTGTTGAGACCGGTTCCCGAAACGTAGAAGCTGAGTCCGTTGAGCGCGTACAGAGGGTCGCCCGACTTTGCCGAGATTGTGACCACTTCGTTTTCAGTGAAGGAGTTTTTCGCGCTGAGTGTAATTGATCCGCCGCCCGCTGCCACTGAGTAAGCGGTGATAGGCACAGCGCTTGGGCCGCCCACTGGAGAAGTCCCCAGGCCGAGAGCGCCGGGCTTCCACAGGACAATGGTCGAATACAAACATGTCGCCGTCGCAGCCTGTTGGGTGGTGGTGTCGCACTGCGGTCCGTTCACGCCGGTGGGTGCCCAATTGTTGTAATAGCTGGTGGCGATCCAGACGAACCCCCTCTTGTCAACCATCGGCGGGTATCCGCCATCGACCGGCGAAACCATTTGCGTATCGGCCCACACCAGTTTCGGGCTCGTCGGCGTACCCTCATTGGGAATCATGAAGACGCCATCTGCCTGCCCGCCGTATGAAATGTTGTTCGTGCTCCCGAAGTACATGTTTCCTTGCGGGTCAATGAACATGCCGTCGATACCGTTCCAGCCGCCCTGGTCGACCCGCGTCAGCGCTGATTCGGCTGTTCCGGTCCCATCACCGACGATGGTCGGCGATCCGGCGGGAATTTCGCGAATGCCATGCACATTATTGGGATAATCGCCCTGGTTCTCAACGAAAAACAGATCGCCTGCGTGGTCAACTGCTAGCTGGGTAGCGCCGGCCTCCAAACCCGTGATCAAAGCGGTAACTGAATTTGCGACGACCTTGCCGGTCTGATCCACTTGATACTTGTAGATTGCCGAGGTATCCGACGTACTCACATAGAAGGTGACGCCGTCATCGCCGACCTGGAGATCCTGAGGCGGAATTGACAAGGTCTGGCCGCTGCCATTGGTGTAGGTAGGGCCAACCCAGACATCCGCGTTGCTGAAGGTCCATGTTCCTGCGCTGGCGTTGTAGGGAACCCGGCAGAATTGGACAGCGGAACCAAAGCGATCCGTGACATAAAGGTTGTCCCACTTATCGAACGCGACAGCGGCGTTCCAATAAGATCCCTTGTACTCAAGCAGCGAACAATCGGAGGCGTCCTTATTTGACGGTTCAGGCCCGACAATCTCCGTCGGTGTTGATGCGCCAGGCGCCATGTCGTAGATCACGCTGCCGGCGGAATCCAGGAAGAGAATATGCCCATATATCGGGTCCTGTTTCATGGAATAGATCTGAATCCAGTTGCCGGTGCTGCCGTGGTTGAAAGGAACGACCGAGCCCACTGAGACCGGAGCCGGCGCCTTGATCGGCAACTGGGCCTTGGAGGCAACACTCGGCAACAGGCCGGCAAGAAGAACCAGGCACGCGATCCGTGCAACTCTACGAAACATGACTGTCGATTCGATGGCCATACACTTCCTCCCACAAGCTCAATCAGAAATCCCGCTACGAGCGGCTTGCCCGTCTGCCCGCTTCCGCGGATTCAGCAGAAGGCGGACGCCGCACTTCCTAATCCTGCACAGCCGGCCATTCCGCCCATGCCGGCCATATCCCAGATCCCGTTCCGGGTACCGCAGCAAGGTCACGCCGCGGCTGCCCGGACAGGAACGCTTCAGAACGTAAACTTCGCTTCCAGCTCCGCCAGCCTGCTTCCGACCTTGATATTCGCGATTCCAAAATCCTGGTACTGCAGCATGTTTTGCGTCACCGGCTGTCCAACGACTGCATCCTGGAGACCGAGATTCAGGTTCGTGGTGTTGTTGTTGTTGAACGAAACAAGCGGGTGGTTAAACACGTTGAAAGCACTCATGCGCAACTGCAGGTCCCGCCCTTCTCCCGCCGAGAAATTCTTCAACACCGTAAGATCGTGTTCCATGAACGCCGGACCGCGAAGGTAGGGCAGCCGGTAGGTCCCATTGGTCCCAGGCTCAGGAACGCTGAAAGCCAGAGGGTTGATGAATTGGTGATTATGTGAGCCACCCTTGGCGCTCACGCCTTTCACCAGTCCGGGCATCATCTGTACGTCCGGCGTGCCCAGCCACACCACCGGATTCATGTAATTGACGCAAAATGTATTTCCGTTCTTGTCGGGCTTGATGCCGTAAACATTCTCACACTGGGTCTGACCTTGCTGATTTGCCTGGTTCGGATTCGAGACCTGCACGGCGTTCGCAAAGCCCGCGTATCCGAAGCCGAAGTTATTGCCGTTTTCAGAGGCCAGCGGGAATCCGCTCATGACCTGCGAGATTCCGGAAACCTGCCAACCATTGGCGAGTTCCTTGAACAGCAGGTTCCCGTGCTTGTAGCGCGTGCCCAGGTCGACCAGGTAATGAATGTTGAACACCTGTGTCCGGTCATACGGCACTGGGTTGTAATCGTTACGCAGGTGGACGGGGTCGACGAGTTGGTTGTTGTACGACGCAGCGGTGGCCAGATTCTTGGCGAACGTGTAATTGGCGCCCCACGTAACCATTCCCGCAGACTTGTCCCATTCGACCTGGGCGCTGTTGTAATTTGAGTAGAATCTGTGGTTGAGCTGGTAGACGTGCTGGTAGAACGGGTAGGGACGATAGAGATCGTATTCCGGAGTGCCGAGCCCGCCGATACCGTCGATGACTGGATTACCGTAAAGCGCAAGCAAATTCGTGGGGATCACTGAATAATTGACATAGAAGAGGTTGTCGTTTGCGCCCGCCATGTTTGGGTTGTTATTCGTCGGGCAACCAGTCTCGATTCCGCAGATGAGGTTGATATCCGAGGCACTGTTGTAATTGTTGCCGGAATAGTTAGCGCCGCCGTTATACGACGAAAGGTTGACGCTCTCATTGCCCACATACGCGACAGACAGGTGCGAAGGCCCCATGTGCAGGAAACCCACACCAGGGATGGCCTCATCGATTCCACCATTGAACTCGTAGTAGATTGGGCGCGCCGTGTCCTGCTTGGAGATTGTGTAAACGCTGAAATCGGGAGGCAGGGTGGGCGATTGGCTGTCAATCTGGTTGTAGGTCAACGCTCCCTGTAAGAACGACGTCTTGAAACCCTGGGCTGTGCCCGCAGCAAAGGCGTAGGGCTCAAACGGCTCCTGGTTGCGGTATATGCCCCAGCCGCCGCGCAGAATGGTCCTGCCTTTGCCAGAAATATCCCAGGATGCGCCTAAGCGTGGCGTCAGGTTGATCGTTGCCGTGGAGTCAACGGAGTTCGACACCCCTGTCTTCTGGGAATACCACGTTAGGCCCGGGAAGCCGGAACTGGCGCAGTTGCGCGTGTAACCGCCGCACTCCGAGTTGTAAAGGCTGTCTGAGAATGTCGCAATGCCGTTGTTATGCCTGTCCGCCCAAGGGCCGAAATGCTCTAGCCGCACGCCAAAAGTCAGCGTGAGGTTGTGCATCTTGAACGTATCGTTTGCGAACCCGGCAAGCGTGGTGTATCGCATGTCGACGATGGGCGTGAAGTTGGTCTGAGTGAACGAATCAGCATACCCCTCGTACATCATCGCCGTGGGGTTATAGCAGCTTCCCAGGTAGGCCGCGCCGGAATTGCGTAGATTACCGGCCGGGTTCGGGTTCTCGCATCCGTTGTATGGCGCTTGGTTGGTCGATGAATATTCGAAGTACGCGTTTGCGGGATTGAAAGTGTATTGACCCTGCGGATAGCTTACAAACGCCGTGCCGTTGAACGTACCAGTCTCCCCATAGATACCGAACTCCAGGAAGTGCTTTTTCAACTGCCAGCTCACGTTGTCCTGGAGGATAGGATCGACTTGCTTGGTGTGGACCTGGTTCTGGTAGAACCCGCCGGGCATGCTCAGGTTCGGATAGCCATTGCTGCCGCCGCCGCTCAGGGCTGGTACCGAATAGTCGTCGTTGTTTTTGTACATTCCCAGATAGTTGAAACCGTTGCCGCCATTTCCAGCGATGTCAAACCGGTCCACCGCCGTCGGGTCCCCCATTTTGCCAGGCCAGCTGACGAAAGACAGGGCGGCGATGAATTGATTGGTTACGCTCGCGCCGAAAAAGTGCGAATAGCGCGCGGAAAGCACGTTCGAAATGTCCCCTTCAGTGATGGCGCCGGGATAGGGCACCGAGCCCGTTGGGAACTGGTTGTTGACATCCACGGGTTCCTGGTCAATTTCTCGCTGCAGTCCATAAACAAAGAACAGGTTGTTCGTTGAGTTGATGTTGTATTGCAGCGTCGCCCTGAAAACGCCGCCGTCCTGGTCCTGCTCGAGCTGCTTAATATAGTTGTAGCCAAATGGGTTGGTGAATGGATCTGCATTGGGCGCCGGGAACCAGTTCACGAGCGCCGCGCCGGCGCCATTCACGTATGGATTGGCATTGTTGTTCGCTACCGCAGTTCCATTCGGCAAGAAGCTGTCTACATAACACATCGCGAGAATGGCATTGGGGTTGGGATTGCCGTCAGGACGCGAGCCGCAGAGCTCTGCATCGAGCGAGGCGGCGCTGAAATCACCCTGGCGCTCGGACATCGTGGGCACCCACGCAGAGATGGCCTGCTGATCGGCCTCAAAGACCTGGTGGTAATACTCGTATCCAGCGAAGAAGAACAGCTTGTCACGGTTGTGATTGAAGCTGGTAAACGGAAGCGGCAGCGGACCGCCGAAATTGCCCCCGGGATAAAAGTACTGCTCGTTGGGGCGGGACTGGCGGAGGTAGTTATCGTACCAGTCGTTGGAATTCAAGATCGCATTGCGTGCCACCAAATAAGCCGCGCCGTGATACGCGGCGCCGCCTGTCTTCGTCGAGGAACTCAAGACCGAAGGCCCTTTCGCGTACTGTGCCCCGTACGACGAACTTGTCGCCTTCAACTCAGAGACCATCTCAATGTTCGTTTCCTGCACCGAACCCGAATTGGTCGAGATATTGGTGAGCGAAACGCCATCACTCAGAATGGCAATGCCGGCCGGGCCGGAGCCGTCGGGGCTATAAGCGCCGGTGGGACCGCTCAGGCCCTGGACTGCGGTATTGAATCCCGGACGGTTGAAGAGACCTTGATCGCCGGTAGACATTGCATAGCCGGGTAACATCTTGACCAGCTCGCTCGCGTCGCGGCCTACGATGCTGAGGGTGTTCAGGTCCTTGGCGGTAATGATGTCGCTGCGCTCGCCGGTATCGAGCGCGGCCAGATTGGAATCAATCTGGGCTTCTACAGTGACCGCCGCGGCGGTTGAGCCGACCTTCATCTTGATATCGGTGTAGCTCAACTGGTCTCCGCCGCGCACCGGGAACGGCTGGGATTGCCAGGACTCGAAATTATCCGCCGACACCGTGAGCTGGTAACTGAGGCCGGGGATTACGCCGGCAAACGCGAAGGCTCCATCACCGTTACTGGTCGTGGTGCGCTTTGTTCCGTTCGCGATATCGGTCAATACAACCGAGGCTTTCGGAATCACCGCGCCCGTCGTGTCGGCAACAACGCCAGTCACATTTCCTGTCGCTTGCCCGTGAATCAGCATCGGCGCCAGCAGGAGCACTGCGGTTAGCAACACCAGCAACGAGGCAGTCGGCCTGTTCCCTGAAAAGAACTTCATAGTAGTCCCCCCGTCGGCTACATTCACTTGTGTCTTTGACAGCTGGTTCCCCGTCCCCATACCAGCCCTAAGTTTTGGCACACGACAACTAAGCCCCTAAGTGCCACTTAAGCCTTTAAGTATTCGGACGCAGATTCTCGTTCTGCATTGATGACAGGGAATTCTGAAGCTTGAGATGAGACTCTGTCAAGCGAATTCTTTCGGGGTTTTCCAATGATGGGATCGATACCGCAGGTTTGCCGGTCTTTGAGGCTTTTCAGGTGGATGCGGAGGGTGAATTGCACAATGCCGTTACGAGACACGGGCCCCAAAAACTCGACAATCTTCAGCCTGGCTCGAAACGCGACCACCGTGATTCCAATCATCCAGCAAGGATTATCGCTCAAGTGGCGCGCTTGTCAGCCATGACATCATGACAGGAATTCCTCCAGCAAGGCAGATGAACTCGAGCCTCGAGTCCGTCGAAAGCGACGTGATTGCGATATCATGAAATCCCTTGCTGGAATGTCATTACCGGGCAGCCTCCACGGCGGGAACTATCGCGCTCGTTCCTTCCCAGCCGATGACCTTCTCCTTAATCTGGCACCACGAAAAGAGTGATCGATTGCGCCGGGAACGTGTAGTTACTGATCGTGCTGGCGCTCCCGCCTCCTGCCGGAGGTGTCACGCTCACGCCGGCCTGTTGGACGATCGCAGTCAGATTCGCATTGCTGTACTGGTAGACCGCGGCCGTCGTCCCGCTCGCTGCGGTGAAGCTTTCCAGGCTGATTGTCGAAGTCAGCGAACCGTAGGTCTTGTTGATGACCATCACAGTGATGGCATTGTCGGAGCTTCTCTGTCCGCCGTAAACCGAGAGCTGGCCCTCCGCGTCGCCACCCGATCCCGCGCTGGTTGCGTAAAGGTACGTGTCGCCGAATGTGGAGTCATTGCCATCGTAGTTCCGGTACATTGCGAAAGCGTAGTTACCCGGTCCCTGTTGGTTGTAGTTCGTCGTCGGCCAGAACGCACCCATCCCCAGGCCCTGGCGGCCGAAGATACCCAGAATGTCAGCCTGCACCAGGGCTCCGTTAATCGATTCCAGGCCACCGAAGTTGTACTCATCGATCGCGGTCTTTGTGCCGGGGTAATCGTTCGTCACCCATTTCTGCAGCATGGGAATCAGTTGAGGGGCCTGCGCCGGCGGCGAGCATTTGGTGGTGTAGTCCGAGTCGGTGATGTAGTTCGGCTGCGGGTAATTGGGGTCAGTGTAGGTTGGATCCCAGAAGACACGCGTCGCGTTCATGCGTGCTTCCTGTTCCCCGGTGTCTCCGGCAGTTGTAAAGGCCACCGAGTTTCCGCTGCTGGCGGGATAATCGGGCGCAAAATACCCGTGAATATCGACGTAATCGAGCAGGCGAATGCCATATTGCTGCGAATAATTGTTGAATTGCTGCAGGTAGTACTCGATCATGGGCACGCCGCCGTGTGCCTCGCGGTCAATGGGATTACTCCACGGCTGGTAACAGGGTGAACCAGAGCTCCAGCCGCTCTCAATGTCCTTCTTCGAGTAGAAGTATGCTTCCCAGTAATCGATCACAGGGCCGCTGACCAAAGCCGTCGGATCGGCCGTCTTGATGGCGAGTGCCGTGCCAACTCCTCCGTTGGTCACTTCATCGTAAGTGAAGGCGACTGGATGAACATCGCGGTGCACGGCGTCCCACCAGGTCGGCTCGTTGTCCAGATCCCAGACAGCCACACCCTTTCCGCTGGCGCCGTTTCCGTAACTTGGATTCGTCACCAGGGAGTTCACCCATCCGCCGGTCCATGTGTCGTTTGCCCAGGTACTGGTAACCGACCCGGGTGCCGGAGCGCTCAAAATGCTCGGCGCGGGCTCCGAAATGCTCGTGTATGCCTGGGTCGTGCTGTTCCCGAACAGATCACATCCGCCTGAGGTCGTGCATCCGTTAACCCCTTCAGGGTCGATGCCGTTACCGCAATTGGCAGGGCTGTATGACTGCTGGCCGGGGAACTGCGATTCAGGAAATCCGCAGGCATACTGCGTATTGTTGGAGACCCACCCGAGGACCGGAACCGTACCGAGCGATGCTGAGCCCGCGGTGTCGGTGGACTGGACAAACTGGGTGAAATTTGTGCTTCCAGTGGCGTTGGGAAACTGGCCTCCTCCGCCTGAAAAATTCTCGAAGTCATAGTCGCTAGCGGAATTGGTCATGTTGTATTGGTAGTTGTACCGCGAGGTATCGTCGCCGCCCCAACGCACAATGCCCGGGTTCGCAATTTTCTCCGAGGCAGAATCCAGAACATACCCGTTCATTCCGTAGACATATGGGCTGATGATGTGCGGATCTTCGCTGCTGTTGCCGGGCGTGCCAACGTCCACCGCCAATGCCGGCCCGGTCGCAGTCGCTGGTGGGTTCAACGTGACAGTCGCGCTGCCGCTCACGTTCGTGAACCCGGTCATCGTGCTGGTTGCAGTAATGGTTACGGATGCCGGCGCTGGATACGGTGTGGTGTAGAGGCCGCTGGCACTCAGCGTGCCGGAGCTCAAACCTCCGCATGAGGAACAGGTTAGCGACCAGGTCACGCTGCTTGAGTAGCTACCTGTGCCGTTCACCGTCGCCGTGAACTGCTGCTGCGCGCCGATCGTCGCAGAGCTCGGCGCCACCGTAATCGACGAAATTCCCGCCTGGTTATAGTTCGCCGTGACGGTCGTGTTGCCGCTCATCGTTACGTTGCAATTGATTCCACCGGATCCGCTTGTCGAGTTGCATCCGCTCCATGAGACGAAGGAATAGCTGTTGTCAGAGAGCGGCGCGCTCAGCGTGACTTGAGTCCCAGAAGAGTAGGCGCGCATGAAGGGTGTTGTTCCCGAGCTTGCCCCGTTGTTGTCGGCAGGGGAGACGGGCGAGATCAAGATCCCGCTCGCAGGCGCCGCGGAAGCAACCGTCAGCGTATACGCTACAGCGGGATTCACCGTCACTTGTCCGGTTCCAGTGGCGACCTTATAGGTCGCATTGCTCGTCGTGTCAGGAGTGTAGCTCGCGGTCAACGTGTCCGTGCCCGTCGCGAGCTCGCTCGCGGGAATATTAATCTGAGCGCTTCCGTTTGTCAGCGTGGTCGCAGAGGGTGTTGTGTATCCTCCCCCGCTCAACATGACCGAACCAGTCGGCGTCGCCGTTCCCGCTCCGCCACTCACCGCGATCGTGACGGAAAGTGGGCTCGTGACCGCGATGCCTGAAGAGCCCGGAGTCACTGTCACGGTGGGAGTGGCCGGGTTCACGGTGACGCTCACCGAGCCAGTCACCGTGTTGTAGTTGGTCATGTCCGCGGGCGCGAAGGTCACGCTTTCGCTTGGTGTTCCGCCGCTCGGGACAATCGTGGGCGTCGTCCAGGCAAATGCGCCAGCAACCGATGCTGTGCCGCCGGTTAGTGTTGAGTTTGCGAGGGTTTGGCCGTAAGTGATGGCGCTCGCCGCCGGCCATGCTGACACCGTTGGCGTCGCCTGATTCACCGTCACGCTGACGGTGCCCGCCACTGTGTTGTAGTCACTCGCATCCGTAGCGGTAAAGGTCACGCTCTGGCTGGCCGTCCCCGTGGCAGGTGCCGTCGCTGGCGTCGTCCAGGCAAAGGCGCCGGGTACCGACGCCGTGCCACCGCTCAAAGTTGACGAAGCCAGAGTCTGTCCGTAAGTCATCGCGCTCGCGGTTGGCCATGCCGAAATCGTCGGCGTCGCTTTGTTGACCACCACGCCGACGGAGCCGGCGACAGTGTTGTAGTCCGTTGTATCCGCAGGCGTGAAAGTCACGCTCTCGCTGGGCGTGCCGGCGCCAGGGGCTGTCGCAGATGTTGTCCAGGAGAAGGATCCGGATACCGACGAAGTGCCGCCGGTTAGTGTTGAGGCAGCCAGCGTTTGGCCGTAGGTGATCGCGCTCGCCGTCGGCCATGCAGTCACAGTCGGTGTGGTTTTGTTCGACTCGCCCCCGCCTCCGCCCGAATTCGACCCGCCCCCGCACGCCGCCGCCCAAAAACCCGCCAAAATACTGAGCCAAATGGCCGCTTTCCGCCCCATTCTCTTCATGACCAACCTCTTCCCGCTACTCCCTCTTCCTCTTCGTGCATCCGGTCTTCAGTCTTCTGTCTTGCGACAGCTTCGGCTCCCGCTCAAAATGCCCCAAACCGGGCCGGAGCGAGGAGCCCCTCGATTCAGGAATGTGACACGTTCAGCACTCCCATTTGGCTCGCGGTCGCCAAGCACAGATAACGGTATCATGAATTTTAGTTCCTGGCCGCCGCTCGCGTGTCTCGGGGGGTGGCCAATTCTTCAATCGGCCGCCCCTTCGCCTCCATCGCCCGGCAGTGACAATAGATTCTCCGCCTTGAGACGAACCGGTGCGGAGCCCCATGACCGTATTTTTCCTGTCTCCCAAGTTCGCTGTACTCAAACGTTTTTCACTTGACAATGGCAAATTTTGTCGAGTACGGTGTACCGTTACCAAATTTGTAGGATAATCCGCGCGCAGTTCCAGATAACCTTGCGTACCTGGTTTGCGCGCGGAAAAACGCCGGATGTTGCCGGCGGTTTTTTCAGGACTCTTTTTCCTGCGTGTATTCATCCAGCTTCTCACGGGTCGATTGGGAGACTAATCATTCGGCGTTTGTAGCCGGATCGTGCGTGAGATGGAGTGGGACTTAGATTGGAACGGCAAAACGGAATGGCCTCGAATCGCGGAAGCATCACGAGCAATCAATGCTCGAAGGGTGCGAAGGTTCAAGGGGCGATCGACGCCGAACCAATGGCCACGGGCTATGGGTCCCGGTTGAGATTTGTTGGAAATCGGGAAAGATTTTCAGTACTGAGCACCAGGCAAGCTTGAATTTGGGCAGAGGACGATACGGGACAAACCGGACCGTCACCGATTCCCCGGTTCGGGGATGGAAACAGATCGGAGGAGAAGGAATGCAAACTACTTTGAACGGATTGACGAGTCCAGTGCGGTCTCTCGCGGCGGGAACATGGGTGGCCCTATGCGCGCTACTGGCCCTTTGCCTTGGCGTATCTGCAAATGCGCAGAAGCCGCCCATCGTGGTGTCTGGCACGCCAGTGCAGTTAGGCGCGCTCACGAGCGGCGGATGGGACGGTTCCCAGGAGCCCGTAGGCGGCACGTTTGTTATCGGTGTTAATGGCGACGTTCTCGTTGGCGATGGATATACAGGCAACTTCCTTCAAATAACCCCGGCCGGGGGAGACACCACGCTGGCCTCGGGCGTGGGCGGCTCTGCGGCTGCGCTCGACGCCTACGGCAATGTGTACTTCGGCGGCAATTACAACGCTAACGTTTACAAGGTTCCCTACAACGCCGCGACTGGCCAATATGTGGGCTGGACTACGGCTCCGACTACCAACTGCCTTGGCGGAAACAACGACACTGCGCCGTGCATTTTCGCGCCCGCGATTTCGGCCTTCCTGAATACCCTTGGCGGCCAGGGCTACGCCGGCCTCGCGTTTGATGGACAAGGCAATTTCTTCTTCGAGACCAATACGCTCCCCACCACGACCCCCAACACGATCTTTGAATGCAACCTGGCCTGCATTGCCAGCTCATCGGCCACCCCGAAGCTGATTTATTCCGACGCCAATCCAGTCGGCGCGTTCCAGATCGATCCGTGGGGCAACATCTTCTTTGTCGATGGCAACAACAGCAAAGGCAAGGCGACCAACCTGAACGAACTCCCGCTCACCTCGGGTTCGTATGCAGCGTCGCCAACCATTGTGGAGAGCTACACCAACGCGGCGGGCTACGGCAACGGCATCAGCGGCCTTGCAATTTCCGGCACGGGCACGTTGTACTTCTCTGTCAATGGCGACGGCCTTTTTGCTGTTCCCAATACGAAATCGGGCGGCCCCAATCCCAGCGGCATTTATCAGGTTTCCACGCAAGGCGGAAAAGGCCTCGCAATCGATTCCGACGGCAACCTCTATGGAATTCCCTATAACGGCGGAGACGTCGTCTCGTTTATCCCGATGGGCAAGGCCGCGCTCGGCGCCTCTCCCAAAGGCACCGCTGCAACCGCGGTAAGTGCCACCATCTTTGACAGCGCCGCATCTTGCACGACGCCTCCGACGCTTGCGGTTTCGGTCACTGAGTTTGGCGTACCCGCGACCGAATTCACAGCCGCTGCCGGCACCTCTTGCTCCACGACATTCGGCGGAAGCAACGGCGTCTTTGCGTCGGGGCCGCTGACTGCGGCCGCATTCGCATCATTTCCTGTCACTGTCAACTTCACGCCCACCGCGATCGGCGAGCGCAGCGCAGCACTGTCCGTCACGGATGCTGCCAACAGCGCCAGCGGAACAGCAGCGCTCTCGGGCGTAGGCCAGGGCCCCACAGGCAACGTCGATCCAGGCGTGGCTACGGCTTATACCACCGGACTCACCGACCCGACAGACGTCGTAGCGGATCCAGCAGGCGACGTATTTGTGGCCGACCCCGGCGCGGGAACGGTCTCCGAGTTCGCCACGGGAACGACAACGCCGGCGATTGCCGTCGGTTCTGGACTTATCAATCCTGATGGCCTCGCCTTTGACGCCAACGGCGATTTGTTCATCGCCGACGACGGCGTGCCCGATGTCATCGAGATTCCCAATACCGGTTCGGCCGGCGCATTTGTGGCAGGAACGCAAGAGACCGTCATCTCTTCATCCACGGTCTTCGGCGGAACTGCGTTGGCTGACGCGACAGCGCTGGCTGTGGGACCAGATGGCACACTGTACATCTCCGATAATGGAAACAAGCGAGTTGTTTTCTGGAACCCGATCACCGGCCAGTCCGGCGTCACGCCTGCGACCGCGGCAAACGGCCTCAAATCTTCATGGGGAATTGCCGTTGATTCATCGAACAACCTCTACGTTGCCGACTCGACGTTGAACGAGGTCTTCATCTTTTCGCCGGCAGGCACCATTTCTACGATCACTGCTCCCAATGTGACTCAGGCTGTCGCAGTTGCGGTGGATGCTTCAGGCAGCGTGCTGATCTCCGACGCTTCGACAGGCAACATTGTTCGCGTTCCCGATTTGAGTGGGACGTTGACCCCGGCCAGCGCGATCACCATCGAAACGATCGCCCCGCAAGCCTATGCGATGTCGTTGGACTCGCAGGGTGACCTGTATGTCGGCGGCGGCCATGGCAAAGCAGCCTACGCGATCCAACGCACAGCGGCATCGGTCAATCTCGGCACCGTCTCGGATGGCGCCACGAACGCCGCAACGGTCTACCTCATGAGCACCGGCAACACCGCGGCAACCTTGGGCACTCCGGACGTTACAGAGCCTACAAACACCATGTTCACTCTCGCTCCGGCGGCGAGTAATGGCTGCTCCAGCGGCTCATCCGGACCTCCCGGAACTTCTTGCCAATTTACGGGCACCTTCGCCCCGCCGCCCGCGACGCCTGACGGAGCTCAAGCCGGCGTGGCAACCATCAACATCTCGGCACCGGCGGCCACGTTCAGCGTCAACATGAGCGGCTCCTCTACCGTGTCGTCGATTCTGGCGCAGACCATTTCCGGATTCACTCCGCCCACTTCGTTGCAGATCGGCCAGCAGATCACGCTGTCGGCCACGGGCGGCGCCTCCGGAAACCCGGTCGTCTTCACGATCGACCCAGCCTCGGCATGTCCTACTTGCGCAACCATCAGTGGCACCACGCTGACGGCGATGTCGGTCGGCTCCGTCAAGGTTGACGCGAATCAGGCGGGAGGCTCCAACAGCGGCAATCTATACGCGGCGGCGACGCAAGTTCAAGTCGCCATCACCATCAACAACACCGTGGTCGCGTCCGACGTGCCCGCGCTGCTGATGAACCAGATCGTTTGGAGTTATCAGAGCGGCGCATTTACCGACGGGCAAAATCCCGCAGGCGGTGCCTTTGCCATAACGCCGAACGGCGAAGTGGTCGTCGGCACCAGCTATAACAACAAGGCGGACTTCATCAGCGCGAGTACTGGAGCCCTGTTGAGTCAGGTGTCGATCAGCGGACCGGGTGGGTTTACCACCGACAGCAGCGGCAACCTATACATGGCGCACCTTTATGGGCCGTCGGTTTTGAAAATACCGTACGTGAATGGTGTTTATGCGACATTGAGCGACACATCTCCGGCAAACTGCACCGGCACCGATACAACCTTGTGCACCTTTGCCAACGTACCGAGCGGCGGAGTCAAGGCCATCGCCTTCGATCCGTCGGGCAACTTCTACATGGTCACGGTTCCAGCTTCGCCGGGCGCCAGCGCAATTTATGAGTGCGCCGCGAGCTGCCAGACTGGTGGTACAGGAACCCTGGTCTACTCCGATGCGAATTCGGTGAGCCAGATTGCCTTCGATCCCTGGGGCAATTTGTTCTTCGCCGATGGCGTCTATACGAGCGGAACGAACTTTAGCAATCTTGAATCTGCGAGTTCCAACCTCTACGAACTGCCGTATACAGCAGGAACAGGCTTTGCCGCAACGCCAGTCCTTCTGCAGACCTTAACCGTCGCCTCTCCTGGCGGCTACGACAATCAGTTGGACGGCGTGGCCGTCACTTCCACCGGCACTATCTACTATGCGACTCAGAACGAAGGAACGTTTGCGATTCCCAATACGAAAGCAGGCGGTCCCGACACTGCGCACCAGTACGTTGTGTCGGCGCTGGGCGCAAAGGGTATGGAACTCGACTCCAGCGGTAACGAGTGGGTCGTGGTCTATCACGCCGGCGGCGATAATCTTGGCGAAGCGTTACTTGGCGACTTGACCGCGCCCAATGCCCAATACGATGGCGCGCCGGTCAGCACTACGGCTACCGTTGTGGACAATGCATTGCCGTGCACAACGGCCGCAACCCTGGCCTTTGCATCTTCCAATACGGAATTTGGCGCTACGGCCGGTACAACATGCTCGACGATTTCGGCCAACTTCACGAATGCGGTCTCCAGCTCTTCCTATGCGGCAACCATTACCTTCACGGCGACAAAGCCTAATACTCAAACTGCCAACCTGACCGTCACCGATACCACCAACGGTGGCGAAGGAAGCGGAACGGTGACCGGCTTCGCCATGACGACTCCGCAGACGCTCGCGTTTACGGCGCCCACAACAACCACCTTCACGTTTTCGCCCGGCGAAACGATCGCGGTGACAGTAACCAACGGCGGGTCAAACAATCCTGTCGCCTTTACCGTTGATTCGTCCAGCACCGGCACCGGAACGTTCTCCGCCACGACGGTAACGGGAACCTCCTCGTCGGCAACACTGACCGTTACACAGGCCGGTAGCATCGTTATTGACGCCAACGAACCTGGCGGCCTTGCGGGCGGCACTTATTACGACGCTGCACCGCAAGTCCAGCTGACTCTCACCATCAACAAGGCAGCGGAGGTGATCACCTTTACCCCGCCGGCCTCGCCGGTAGTGTATTCACCTGGATTGACGATTAACCTGAGCGCCCTCGGCGGCGGCGCCAGCACTCCAGTGGCCTTTTCGGTCGACGCGTCGAGCACCGGCGCCGGATCCATCTCCACCAGCACCGTAACCGGCAACACGTCGACAGCAACTCTGACGGTGACCACGGCAGGCACGATCGTGCTCGATGCCAACCAGTCGGCGGATGCCAACTACCTGGCGGCACCGCAGGTCCAGGAGGTCCTGGTCGTCAACCAGGCAACCCAGACCATCGCCTTCACTCCGGTCACGACTCCATTGCATTACGTTGCGTCGTGCTCCCCCATCACACTCTGCGCGACGGTCAGCATCCAGGCCACGGGCGGCGCTACCAATAATCTGGTTGCCCTCAGCCCGGATCCAAGCAATGCCGTGATTTTCACCATTCTCAACAGTTCCGTGAAGAACGGAATTACGACCGCGACGGTCGCGCTCGTGCCCAACCAGTCCCTGAACTTCCCGGCCAGTTTGATCATCGACGGGAATCAGCAGGGCAATTCCAACTACGCTGCAGCCTCCCAGGCGAAGATCACGATCAGTGTCCTGGGGGCGCTGCCGCTGCAAAGCATCACATGGCCAAATCCGGGAACGCAGGTTGGCGGTGCCAGCTTGACGCTTACCGCATCCGCCAGTTCCGGATTCCCGGTCACCTACACATCCAGCACATCGTCTGTCTGCACGGTCACTGGTTCCTCGGTCACGTTTGCAACGGTTACCTCGGCAAGCGCCTGCACCATAACGGCTACTCAACCCGGCGACAACCTTACCTTTGCCCCGGCGACACCGTTAACGCAGACATTCGCAGTCAACCCCGTGGGACAGAGCCCGAGCTTGAACATGAGCCTGTCGCTATCCTCGCTTACGATTCAGCCGGGAACCGTGGGGCTAACGCAGATCACCCTTACCTCGGTGAATAACTTCGCGGCTGGCTCGATTGCCTTTACCTGCAGCGGGTTGCCAACCGGCTACTCCTGCACCTTCAACCCCAATCCCGTAACGGTCTTTACTCAGAACTCGACAACCGGTTTGCCCCTGGGCACAACCGTAACCACGACGCTGACTGTTACGCCGCCGTCGACGGCTGCTGTTGTCCGTCAGGACTTCAGGCCGCTGTTCCCGGCGACCTTGGCGGTGGCGCTTTGCTTCCTGGGCTTCAAGAAGCGCAACCGACTTTATGTGCTCGCGTTGCTCGTAGTGCTGTTCGCCGGCTTGGGCTTTGTCTCCGGTTGCGGCGGCACCACCAGTAGCTCAACCACCAAGCCGGTCACGTCCACAGCCACCATCACCGCAACGCCTGCGGCGGGTCTTGCCGGCGCGTCGGGATCGGTGAAATCGAGCTCGACCTTGACCGTCACCGTCGAGTAAGGCGATCCGTTCAACTTGGTTGTTTTCCGGGGGCCTCTTCACGCAGTTCGCTAATGTGAAGAGGCCCCTTCCCTTTGTACTTGCCGGCTTCGCCACGCAATAAAAATGGCCTCTCTCTCGAGGGGCCATGCCGTCACCATCGATTGTCGTCTTGAATCTGGAGCCGACGGTCAGACTTGAACTGACGACCTGCTGATTACGAATCAGCTGCTCTACCAACTGAGCTACGTCGGCCTGCTTTTCAATTGTCCTTCCTTTCGATTGTATCGTCGCACAGGGTACAGGTAAAGCTCCGCACAGCGCGGCTGGGGCTGCGGATTGGCGCTACAATGCTGCCCATGCAAGCCAATCCGATCGATGAATGGCAAAGACTCACTGCGCACTATCGCGAATTGAGTGACGATGAGCTCCGCGACCTGGCCGCGGACTTCAATGACCTCACCGACACCGCCCGGCAGGCCTTGCGCAGCGAGATGCGAAGCCGCGGATTGGGCGATGTGCAAGCGCCGGAGCCCACCGCGACGACGAACGCGCCGCACCTGAATACGCCGTCAACGTCAGCCACGGTCCGCGTTGAGCCAGAGCCTGGACCCGAATATCCCGGTTTTTACGCCGGCTACTTTGGCCGCATGCCCGAACTCGTTCCCGACGCGCCAGCCAGCGCAGAGGACCAGGGCCCACGCGACTACACATGGAAGACCGTTCTCTGCGACTGCGAAACCAGCGAACAAGCGCAGGAGCTCTCCGCAGCCTTGCAGCAGGCCGGAATCGAAAGCTGGGTGCAGCAGTCGAGCGAATTTGGTCGGCGCAACCCGCGCGTCCTTGTCGCTGCCGATCAACTCGATCAGGCGCGCGCGATTGCTGATTGTCCCATTCCAGCCGAGATCGTCGCAGAGTCTCAAACGAAAGTTCCCGATTTCACACCGCCTTCGTGTCCGAAATGCGGCACTCCGGATCCGGTTCTTGAAGGCGTCGATCCAGTCAATTCGTGGAAATGTGAGGAATGCGGTCACGAATGGACCGATCCAGCCTCGTAAGCAGCCACATGGGCAGGTCCCGCCCGAAAAACCCGCATAAACGGAAAGAGCCGCCCGGCAACAGGGCAGCTCTCTCCTCAGGGAGAATAGTTCCAACGGAGCCAAAGCCATTAGAACTTTCTGGCTGCATACTAGGAGCGGGGGAAGGCAGTGTCAAGAGAAAATGTTTATGAAAATAAGTCTTTATGTTTCAATATTTTAACAATGTTACCTATCCTTAATAGGGCCTCTTTTGTTCGCCGACTCTTCGCCTCGAATCCTTCGGCATTTCCCGTGATTTCGCCTTGTTTCTTCGGGTTTCGGTCCATTTTTCCACAAGCGCGGCCAGGCATTAACCTTTCGGATGCGGTCCCTCAATGACCTCGATCACTTCGATTCTTTCGTCCCATTTTTCGGCCAAATCGAGGTGAATGAACTCTTCGTCGTAGACCGACGAGATCGGCCTACCGCGCGCCATGCGGTATAGCGCTCTTGCGCCGCCTAGGAACCCTCCCAACACGATTGCCGCTGCTGCACCGATAATCGTCAGCACGGCAATGCCCAGCAGCAGCTTGCTGGTCTTTTCGACATCTGACTCCACAGGCTCAGGCACAGCCGTCAGGCTGGCCTCGTAGTGGACGGACTCCAGCAGCCTGTGGCTATCGTCAGGCACCGCGTCACCGCTCACCAGGACCACCAGGGGCCCGCTGTGACGCACTTCCAGCGATGACTGGTCGGAATCGGTCAATGGCTTCGGCCACGGCGGCTGCGCCTGGCTGCCGGCTTTGAGATAAGCGCGAATCGCCGCTTCCTGCGCCTCGGCAATCTGCGGCGTCGGGTAGTCGATGATGGTCAGCGTGGCCGGGCCCGAGACGAGCGAATAATTCGCCGTCACCGCTTCAGCGCCCTTGTCGAAGGCTACGAGCGACGGTGGCAGGGCGCCTCCCGACCCTGCGTAGCTGGCAGGCCCTTCGGCATAGTGTGTCGTCTGCCCGTCCAGCTTTTCCTGCGGCACGTTCGCCAGTATGGGAGGAATCATGCCGCGATTTCCCGTTGGCACCGGCAACTGATGGGCAATCTCGCGCAGTTCGCCCGCCGTCATCGGCCCGATGCGCGAAAATGTCGCATCCACTACCGTCGTGCCCTGCCAGAAAAGAACGCGGTTCTTGTCAGAGGCTGCGCCGGTGCCGATGTCTTCTTTAGGCCAGCCATTTTGGCGGTAGTAGGTGTAAGCGCCGTAGGCTCCGCTCGCATCGTCAAAGCGCAGAGCGCGCATGCTCAACGTGTCGCCGTCGCGCTTGTAGTTGGCCAGCACGGCGGCATTGAATCCGTATTCCTCCAGGGCTGCCGCATTTGCCGGGTCAAGTTGCGCCGCGTCGGTCACAACCTTCGACGGTTCGGTCGTCTCCCATCCGTCAAAGTCGTCGGGAAGCAGCGCCTTCGGTGAGGGAGGCAGAACGATGGTTGTCGCAGATTTTTTCTCCGCCGCGGTCGGCTGATCGCCCTGCGCCAACGCAAAAACTGCTCCGCAGCCGAGCACCGCCCATCCTGCCAGAATCGCTACCTTATGCATGAACCGAAATCCCCGTTCCCAAACCGCGCGTCGTGTTTCTGCGATGTCCGCTTAATCTTCAGGGTACACGCTGGTGCGCGGCGGCTGCCGCACGCGCGTCCCCTATCTGTTCGACACTGAAGGACGCGGAAATGTTCCTGGCCGAGATGGCGCTGCCCGTGAACGGGCGGAGAGGGAGAACGAAAGCCCATCACCCGCGTGGGCGCTTACCGGCAAGAACGTTCCCACATGCCCCGCCCACCCGCGATGAGGCCGGCTGCAGGGCCTAAAAAGGGCGGTTATGGTGCACAGAATCGACAAAAATCGACCAAATTTGTCGACGATTTCGAGACGGATTTGTTGATTATGAAAGAGTTAGATTGATAAATATGCCCCCGGGGGTATAAAAATCACTGCTGCATGCGCTTCCCCGCCGTTCGCCCGCGAGCGGAAGTGGTTTTTCGAGCAGAGACGACTTTGGGGTATTGCCAGCGAGGTTAGGACGCTCCCCGGTCGTTGATTCAAGAGGGAACGAGCACCCGGCGACTTGAAGAGTTGGCTGCATATAAGACAAGGATAACGAATCCGACGAATGAATCGGCAAACTTGGGGAAAAAGAGAGGAGAGAGTAGAGAGCAGAGAACAAAGGACCTAGGGGTGGTTGGCGCAATTATTTTGGGCCAGGGGGCTTGACAGACGCGGGAGCAAGGGACGGGAGGCTGTGTGATCCACGGTCTCAGAAGCGGGACCGGGGGCACCCATCTTCGTGGGGAGCAGAGGGCGCGAAAAGTAAAATGCAGGTCCTTCGACTCGGTCGGCGCGGCAACCTCGCTCAGGATGACCGGTTGAGGGAGTGCGATCCCAACCTAAAACTCTCCGCAGCGCGTGGAGTTTTAGAATGGGGCAACCTTGTTTGCGGTGAGTTGAAAAGCGCGGTCAGGCAGGCCCGGTTACGCCGCGGGCGATTGCCTGCGACGGATACAGGATGTCTCCCAGCGCCTTGTAGCGGCCGCCGTAGAAGATCAGCGCATACTCCCGGACGCCCGTGCTCAGGGGCCCTCCGATGCATATGCTTGCCACGAGCGCGAAGCCAAACGCAACCAGGCCGAAAAAGACTTCAAGAACGATGCCAATCAGCCAGGAGGTTCCCGTCGAGCCTGAGAACGCCGAATGGATTCCCCACTCCATGGCCGCAATCGTTCCTGCAAGCAACAGGCCCGGAATTGCGAGAGCAAGAATCACGGCGATTGACGCGATCGCAGGCAGAATCACGCGCAAGATTGCGTAAACAGCGAACTGCCTCTTCTCAGCGTTGATGCGCGCGCGCACCTGGCGCCAGGCTTCGCCCGCTGTTGCGTCATCGAGCGCGATATGCGGAAGCATCCAGTCGCGGAGAATCAGGTCAACGAGTACTCCGGCAATTACCAGCAGAAGGATGACTGGAATGAGGGGCAGAACAAGACCCAGGAACAGGCCAAAATCGAAGGGGCCGCCTTGCTGGTGCGCCTGGAAGAGCCGCCAGAATCCGGCTGCGAACGGAATCGCCACGAGCACGAGGACGACCATGAAGCAGATTCCGACCACGATGTTGAGCCAGAAAAAGCGCGAGGCCTGGTCCCGATAGAGCTGCCAGCCCGGCGCGATCTGCTTGATGTTGCGGGTCAGAGAATGGAAGAACGCAAACCGCAGCCGCGTAATCAGGTAGAAAATCACGATCGACAAAATCACGGCCAACAGACCAGCCGCTACGCCGATTGCAATCCACTGCGGCGTGATGTGAAACGGCGAGAAGAATGTCGTTGCCCCCAGTCCGCCTTGCCCGCCGCCATGATCCACATGCGGCGACGAAGAGTGGAAATTGCTGCCCAGCCCTTCCGTGATGATCGCCACCAGGCCGAGCTTCAGATAGGTGCTCCATTGGAAGGGCCTGAAAAGGAATTCCCTGGTGCGTTCAATGGCAAGCGCAACAGAATCGACAGCGGAAATGGGCTGCATAGGAGTCCTTTCGGGGGAGGGCCCAGCGTAATACAGAGTTACGCATTTCTTACGCGCGAAGTTCCTTGACCCGCCCGCCAGCCCTCGAACGCCGCGAGCGCACGCTCGCACACGATCCGGTGGCGCTCCTTCTTGTCGCGAACGCGACGCCGCGTCTCCTCGTCGAGGGGCTCGAGCAGGTCAAAGGTGATGTTGGCCGGCTGAAAGTTCTTCGCATCCGCGTGCGTAATGTAGTGAATGAGCGATCCGAGAGCCGTCGCGCGCGGCACGGGGATGGGTTCTTCGCCTCGCGCAAATGCAGCCGCGTAAATCCCCGCCAGCATGCCTGAAGCAATTGACTCGGTGTACCCTTCAACGCCGCAAATCTGGCCGGCAAACATGATGCGCTCGCGCGCTTTTGCCTTTAGGGCGAGAGTTTCGTCGATCAGGGCGGGTGCGCAAATGTACGTGTTGCGATGAATCTGGCCGTAGCGCAGGAAGCGCGCATTCTCAAGCCCCGGAATCAGCCGCAGCACGCGTGCCTGCTCGCCAAACTTCAAATGGTTCTGAAAGCCGACCAGGTTGTAACTGTCAGCGCGCAGATTCTCTTTGCGCAGCTGCACCACCGCCCACGGCGTTTTTCCCGTCCGCGGATCGCGCAGGCCGACCGGTTTCATCGGACCAAAGCGCAGCGTGTCGCGCCCTCGCCGCGCCAGCACTTCGATGGGCAGACAACTCTCAAAGTAATCGAGCTTCTCCCACTCCTTCGCCTCGGCCGGCTCGGCTGCGAGCAGCGCATCGAGGAATCGGTCGTACTCGGCGCGATCCATCGGGCAGTTGATGTAGTCGGCGGTTCCCTTGTCCCATCGCGCGGCGAAATAGACGCGGCCCATCTCGATCGATTCGGCATCGACGATCGGTGAAATCGAATCGTAAAAGGCCAGATGCCCCGCGCCGGTGAGCCGCTCAATTTCCCGGCTCAGCGCGTCTGAAGTCAGCGGTCCGGTTGCGACGATCGCGCAGCACTTCGAGCCGTTTTGGTCTTGGACAAGCGAAGTGCCGAGTTGAGTCACTTCTTCTCGGATCACGCGAATGTTCGGCTCCGCGGCGATGGCCTCTGAGATTCGCCGCGAAAACTCCACGCGATCTACGGCCAGCGCATGGCCGGCCGGAACCGAAGTTTCATCTGCGATTTTCAAGAGCGCCGATCCCGCGCGCCGCATCTCTTGTTTGAGAAGCCACGGCGCGGTGTTGACCGATTCGCTTTTCAACGAATTCGAGCAGACCAACTCACCGAAGTCCGTGGTCTGGTGCGCGGGCGTTAAACGCGGTTTGCCGTCAACGATGGCGCGCATCTCATAGAGATCGACCTCGCAGCCCAGTCGCGCTGCCGTCAGCGCCGCTTCTGGCCCGGCCAGGCCTCCTCCGATGACACAAATCCTCGTCACGTCGTCTGGTCCTCTGCGCGCGGCACGGATAATGCACGCAATGATACTTCGTGCCTGGCTTCGGCCATCTGGGGTTTTGCGCTCTCCCACAGGGGCTAAAGCCCTCATTCATTTTGCTGCGCTTGCGGCACGGATAAATCCGTGCCCTGATACAAAGCTAGCCGCGCATGATTGTTTCCGCAGCCTATTGCCTTACCCCGTCAAGAATCGAGATTATCCGGAGTCCGTTATGGCGTGGAAGCGCCGTCTGCCCCACCGCTGGTGGCCAGCCGGTCAATTCCCGCAAGTCTCTCGAGCGCGTCGCCGTTCAGGCGTACCGTGCGCCATTCGTCCATGAACTCACCCCCGATGGTGCGATAGAAGTCGATTGCGGGCGTGTTCCAATCCAAAACCTGCCATTGCAAGCGCTGGCAGCCGTTTTCAAGGGCATTCGCGGCAACCCGCTGGAGCAGGTCCCGGCCGATGCCCAGCCGCCGGAAGTCTGGCAGCACAAACAGGTCCTCGACGTAAATGCCCGGCCTGCCTACCCAGGTTGAATAGTTGAAGAAGTAAAGGGCAAATCCGGCCGGCTCACCGTTGTAGTCGGCAATCAGGCATTCAAAAAATGGGTGGGGACCAAATCCGTCGCGGATCAGGCCCTCTTCGGTCGCCACGACCGCGTCCGGCGCGCGCTCAAAGGCTGCCAGGGCCCGAATAAACTTGAGAATCTGCGCGGCATCCCCAGCGGTGGCCTTGCGAATCAAAGTGCTCATATCCAGATTCTAGTGTGTGATACACGCCACACACGGCTTCGCGGCTATCGCACTACCATTGCATCTGTTGGTCCAATCGGCGCTGTGCCAAGTCCCGCTGGAGCAGACGGTCTGCGGCCTCAAGCACCCTGCGTAGAGCTTGCGGCGGTCCTGGCTTTGGCCGTAGTGGGACGAACGGGGTTAATCCCCTTGTGCGGGGTGCTGGGTTGGATTTAACGTTGGTTTTGCTAGAAATGTCCCCTGCCGACATTGACCTGCGCTTTTGCGCTCGTCCTTGCGTCAGGGAGCGAGGCGTCTGGAACGGAGCCTGAGCTTCCCAGCGCTGACTCGTAAGCCCGTTGCGGTCTCGCAAGATGGTTCACCGCCGGGCAATTGGAATTTGAATTTTTTGGAGACAGCGGGCTGCACTGGTTCCGCTACTCTCAAGGAGATAACATGAAACGCGCATTTTCACTTTTGCTGGGGCTAACAGCGGCGGCGGGCCTCTTCGCATTGGCCATTCCTCCCGCTCAGTCGCAATCCCAGCCCGCAGAAAAAACTGGCAAGATTCACGGCCACGTCATTAATCCAACGGGACAACCGCAGGGAGGCGGCACAGAGAGCCTCTCCCTCGATGGCGGCCACACGCTGGACTTCACTTTTCCGGTTGATTCCACAGGCAACTACTCCGGCGAGGCAAAGCCCGGAACCTACTCGCTGGTCTATCGCGCGCCCGACACACCGGCGGGCCAGATGGTGGACGAAATCCGCGGCGTCAAGATCGTCGCCGGACAGGATCTCGAGCAGGACGACGATATGTCGCGGCAGGAGTACATCGACAAGATGTCGCCCGACCAAAAAAAGCAGCTCGAGGATCTGAGGCAAAAGAACGCAGAGGCCCTGAAAGCGAATGCGCTGATCAACTCGCTTAACGCTGACTTGAAAGCTGTTGGCCAAGACAAAAAGGATATCGATTCTTCTACCGCAACCGCGACGCAGTCGCTGGGCGCAAGCGCTTCAAAAGCCGACATTGCCGCCAAGGTGGAAGAAATCAAGACCGCCAAATACACCGATATCCAGAGCTTGATGACGAAAGACACCGCAGCCAAGCCGGATGAGGCGTTGCTGTGGAACAACCTTGGGTACGCGCAGGCCGGGCTTAAGAACTACGACGACGCCGTTACGTCGTACAAGAAGGCGATCGACCTCGAAACCGCTTCGAAGAAGCCGCGCATGCCTGTGATCGGCGCGGCCAATGAGGGTCTCGGCGAAGTCTATGCGCGCAGTGGAAAAGTCCCTGAAGCCAATGCCGCATTTGACGCAGCCGCCAAGGCCGATCCGGCGAATGCCGCCCTCTTTTTGAGGAACGAGGCAGTCATCTTTTATCAGCAAAACAACAATGCCGCCGAGGCGGCCGCGGCCGATGAGGGCATCAAGATCGATCCCAACCAGGCCATCCTGTACTACATCAAAGGCCAGGGATTGATCGCCAACGCTACTATCGATCCCAAGACCAACCGCATCGTCCTGCCGCCCGATTGCGTGGCGGCGTATCAAAAGTATCTTGAGCTGGCGCCCGACGGCCCGTATGCCGGAGAAGTTGCCGGCATCCTGCAACAGGCGGGAGAAAAAGTCAGCTCATCTTACAAGGCGCCCAAGTCCCACTAATCCCGCGGCCTTTAACTTCGCCACACGAGGCGTCCGCACTGCGGGCGCCTTTTGTGTCTGCTCGCCGCCTACTACAATCCATTGCATGCGTCCTGCGCTCCGTTTGCGCGTTTCTGTCGCGGGCTTTTCGTCGCTGGTGGCCCTGCTTTTCGGATTCGTGGTGTCCGCGCCGGCGCAGCAGCCCGCCGTTGACACGGGTAAGATTCACGGCCGCGTCATCAATCCCGCCGGCATCCCGCAGAAAGACGGCACAGTCAGCCTTTCCGTCGACGGCGGCCTAACGTTGAGCTACAACTTTCCCGTTTCTTCCTCGGGCGATTATTCCGGTCAGGCGCCTCCGGGGGAATACACAGTCGTATATCGCGCGCCGGACACACCCGAAGGCAAAATCGTCGACTACATCAGCGGGGTCCAGGTCATCGCCGGAGAGGATACGGCGCAGGACGTTGATATGAGCCGGCAGGAATTCGTCGCCAGGCTCTCGCCGGAACAGCAAAATCAACTGCGGGCGTTAAGGGAGGCGAACGCCGCTTCAGCATCGGATGCAAAGCGCGATGCTTCCTCCATCCAGGCCGACCTGCAAATTGTGACTCTCGATTTCCAGGCTGCGGAGAATGCGCGTGTCACCGCAGCGCAAAACGCGGCTGCGAATCCGAACGATGCAGGCGTGAATGAAATGGCCGCTGAGATCGTGAATGCCAAGCTGACGGAAATCGAAACCCTGATGACGAGGGACGCGACGACCGACCCCGCCGAGCCTGTCCTGTGGATTGATCTCGCGCGGGCCCAAACTGGGCTCAAGAGCTACCTCGACGCGGAAGACAACTTCAAAAGAGCTCTTGGCCTCGCACAGAAAGCTGATCCGCCGCGGCCGGAGGTTGTGGGCGCCGCGGAAGCCGGCCTGGGCGAGGTGTATGCGCGCACTCTAAGGGTCGACGAAGCGAACGCCGCGTTTGACGCCGCAGCAAAGGCCGATCCGCCGAGCGGCGCGAGGTACCTTCGCGATCAGGCCGTGATCTTTTATGGCGCGCGAAACTTTTCCGCGCAAATCGATGCTGCCGACAAAGCGATCCACGCCGATCCGGGCCAGGCGATTCTTTACTACATCAAGGCTGCGGGGCTTGCCGAAGACGCCCGCGTCGATCCTGAAACCAACAAGCTGGTTCTTCCGCCTGGGTGCGCCGATGCGTTCCGCAAGTACCTTCAGCTCGATCCCAATGGCCCCCATGCCGCCACAGCCGTCACGATTCTCGAGAAGGCAGGCGAAGACGCAAACACTCCCAGCCCTGCTGCTTCTGGTCCGGCCCCCCAGAAATGACGCGACACATCTCGGACCCTCTACAATCCATTCCATGAGTTCGGCGCGTCGCAGATCAAAATTGCCCAGCCTCGCATTGCCTGGTTTCGACGAAGCCGCTGAGCTGGTGGCTGCCTACGCAGCCAGGATGGCCCGCGTTCGTCCCGATGTTGAGTGCGTGCGCCTCGATCGGGCTTTCGGCCGCGTGCTCGCTGAGCCGCTTCGAGCCGACGCTGATCAGCCGTCCTTCGCGCGTTCCACTCGCGACGGCTTCGCCTGCCGTGCGGCTGAGATCTCTGCGCATCGTCCTCTTGCCGTTGTCGGCTCAACCCGAGCGGGACAGTCTCCATCCGGTTCGCTTCCGCGCGGTTCGGCCTGGGAGATCATGACGGGCGCACCCGTTCCCCCCGGCGCTGACGCGGTGGTTATGCTTGAGCACGTCGAGGAGGTTGGCGCATTATCCGCCCGCGCCATCCGTCTCGAACCTTCGCGCACCATCCGAAAGGGCGAAAACATCGTCGCCCGTGGCGCTCAGGCGCGCAAGGGGGATAAACTTCTCGCCGCCGGCACCGAAATCACCGCTGCGCAGATTGCGCTGGCCGCGTCGTGTGGCTCAACGAAGCTCGATGTCTTTCTGAAGCCGCGCGTGGCGATCCTCTCAACCGGCGACGAGCTCGTGTCCATCGGCTCTTCGCCCGGCCCGAGCCAGATTCGCAACTCGAGCAGCGCGATGCTGGCCGCAATGGTCTCTGCCGCCGGAGGCGATCCCTGGGTCATGCCCAACGCACGTGACACCGCCAAGTCCCTCGATGCCGCGCTCGCCCGCGCCGCAGCCGCCGATCTTCTCCTGATTACAGGCGGCGTCTCCGCCGGCAAATTCGATCTGGTCGAGCCGGCGCTCATCCGCGCCGGGGCGCGCTTTCTCTTCACAGGCGTTCGCATCCAGCCCGGCAAGCCACTGGTGTTTGGCGAGATGCCGATAACCACCGTTCCACAAATGCTCGTCCAAAACGCCGCCGGCACGAAGTGCGTCGTGTTTGGGCTGCCCGGCAATCCCGTTTCCTCCGCCGTCACATTTCTGCTCTTCGCCGCGCCGGTTGTGGCTGCCCTTGCGGGACGACTAGAACTTGGACCGCGCTTCGCGCTCGCGCGTCTTGCCGAAGACGTCAAGACAAAGACCGGTCTCACACGCTTTCTTCCGGCTGCCTGCACGTTTGCCGGCGCAACACCCGAAGTCGCGCTCGTTCCCTGGCAAGGCTCCGGCGATCTTGCTGCCATGGCCCGCGCCAACTGTTTCCTGGTCGTGCCCGAAGACGTCGATCGCCTTCGCGCCGGCTCGACTGTCCGCATTCTGCTTCCCTGAGGAGAGCCATGCCCAAACCCACGCGCAGCAAGCCGTCACGCCTCTCGCATTTTGACGCATCCGGCCACGCGTCGATGGTCGATGTCAGCTCCAAGCCGGCCACACACCGCACGGCAACCGCATCGGCGTTCGTCGAGCTTTCCGCATCCGTACTCGCTGCGCTGCATTCGAATCCGAAGGGCAATCCGCTTGAAGTCGCGCGCATAGCCGGCATTCAAGCCGCCAAGCGCACCAGCGATCTCATCCCAATGTGCCATCCGCTCGCGCTGACGCATGTCGACGTTGAAACCGCGATCGTGCATGGCGGGGTACGCATCCGTTCGTCGGTGAGCACGACCGGCCCCACCGGCGTAGAAATGGAAGCTCTCACCGCGGCTGCCATTGCCGCGCTTACCATCTACGACATGACAAAGGCCCTGGACAAGGCCATCGTCATTCGCGATCTCTGCCTCGAATTGAAGACCGGCGGCAAAAGCGGAGATTTCTCACGCAAATCAAAATAATTTGCTCGTGAGCCACCAGCAATCAACCGAAGATTAGAGATGGTCTCGCGACTCTACACGATTTGATCCGGGATCAAATTTTCATTTCGCTGCGTAGATGACTTCCCCATTTCGAATCGTAAAGCGAACTTTCGAAAATGCCGAAGTGTCCTGCGCCGGGTCAGCACTTAGCACCACCAGGTCGGCATCAAATCCTTTCGCGATCCGTCCGCTATGAGTCGAGTAGCCGAATCGTTGAGCGGGATTCGTGGTCAGCGAAGCAAGAATCCCCTGGTAATTCATTCCGGCGCGGGACATCCACTTGAATTCTTCTGAAGTGTCGAACTGCTCCATGAAACCAATGTCGGTGCCGAAGAGAACCTGTCCTCCTGCTCGATAAAAGTCCCCCAGTTGCTGAGCCGCCCTGTTCATGCCCTTTTCGAGTTCGTCAGCCGATGCGTTCGGGCTCTCGACTTCCCATAGAGTAAGAGTGGGAGTCAGCGCCATATGCGCTGCCGTCAGCCGGTGAACAAAAGACGGACTCCACGCGTCATCAGTCGGAGTGGTGTGGGCCAGGATATCGATCCCGCTCTTAATTGCTATCTCGGTTCCTTGATTATTTGAAACATGTGCAAACACAGGTTTGCCGGCACGGTGGGCTTCGGCGACGATCGCCTTGGCAAGATCCAAAGGCATGGTAAGCATCCCATCGCTCTCCGCTGAATTCGCAAAAATCTTAATGCCATCCGCGCCGTCGCGGATCTGCTGTCGCACTCGCTCCCTCGCCTGCGCAGTTGATTCCACCTCCGGAATGTTGATGTGATTCGCTTCGAGGAAACCCTGAACGTAAATCGGCGTTCCACCTTTCCCCCAGAATGGCTCGCCCGTTGTGAGGATCCGCGGCCCTTTCACGTCGCCGCTCTTTATACGATCGCGAATTAAATTCGTGTTCTGAAGCACAGAAGCAATGTCAAAAACAGTAGTGAATCCCCATCGAGTAAGCATCCCTTGAAGTTGTGAGTCGATCTGCTCTGACGAGAGATTCTCCGCATGAAGCAACCCCGGCAGAAGAATATGCACATGGCTGTTCCAGAAACCCGCAGTCACAACGAGGCCCTTGCAGTCGATCACAGTCGTACGGTGCGGGATTCTGACGGCTGCGGCAGGCCCTACGGCAACAATGCGGCCGTTGCGTATCAGTATCGAGCCATTTTCGATTGCCGACTCTGTGGGCGAGGGATAAATTCTGGCCCCAACCAGGGCAACATCAGAGGCATGCGCTCGACCGACAGCAACCACGGTCCAAAGGACCAGAAGTAGGCACAACAAACGGAGTCTCATGGCAGCAATTTACGCGCGCGGCGAACCAGTAGTTCCGTAATTTCTTTCAGAGTTGAACCCGAGGATACGGTTTCGCACCAGCCGCATTGCCACCCGCGCCGATTTCACACTAGACTTGGATAGGCCACACCCAACCGTGCGGAAGTGGTGAAATGGCAAACACACTAGCCTTAGGAGCTAGCGCCCAAAAGGCTTGCGGGTTCAAGTCCCGCCTTCCGCACCAATTATTCTTCCAAGGCTGAACCCCGTCGAACCCTGCATCCGCGTCGCACCGCCGACATGCTTCCAATCATCCATTGGTTAAGGGATATCCCAAATGGATTCACAATGTCCAGCGAACTCGCCCGATTTACCGCACGTCAAGCTCCCGTAGGGAGCGACGGATAATAGCCCAGGACAACCCTGAGCGAAGTCGAAGGGGCAGTCCTGGGAACAGATGCAATAGAAAACGTCAGCCCCATAGGGGCGACAGAAACTTCTCGACAAAACCAACAGACGCCGCGGAACACCTCACTTCAGCCGCGCGCCCAGCGGCACATCCTCAAGGAACCCGGCCAGCACCGGCGCACCGCCTTCGAGCGAAGCGGCCAGCAGCATGCCGTTCGACTCCAGGCCGCGCATCTTTCTGGGAGCCAGGTTCGCGACGATCACGATCTTGCGCCCGATCAGCTTTTCCGGCTCGTAGTATTCCGCGATGCCGGCCAGGATCTGCCGCTTCTCGGTTCCAAGATCGACCTCGAGACGCAGCAATTTGTCCGCCTTGGGAACGCGCTCGGCCACCAGAATCTGCGCCACGCGCAGTTCAACCTTGGAAAAATCGTCGATCGTGATGTGCTGCGCGCCTTCCGCTGCCGCGGCTGTTTCAGTTGCGGCGGGGGCTTGGGTTCCCTGCTGGGAACCCGGAACTAGCGGTGCCTCGCCAGAGGCTGAAGCTGGTGTCGGATTCAGGCGGCTACTCGCAAGCGGCGCGGGAACCTGGTGTACTTTTGCTGTTTCTACGGGCTTCGCGGGATGATCCGGAGCAGCGGTCGTCGCTGTTGTGCTGCCTGCACCGGGCTTCTTTTCGCCGGCCGTAGGCGCAACGGGAACGACGGATGTTGCTGCAGGCGCGGTCGACGGTGCGACAATCTCCGCCTTCGGCGGCGGCGCCACAATCTCCCGCTCGCTCGCCGAGTCCACGACACTCTTGCTGTTTTCGTCCTCAAGTTTCTGCATACGTTCAGTCGCATCCTTCTCTGCGCGCGGAAACAGCGGCGAAGGCTCGCCGAATTTCGTTCCCGTCTTCAATCCGCCCCACGCGAGTTCAACCAAAAATCCTTGCTTCGCCGCATTCGCCAGGTCGCCCAGTCCAAGCTGGCCCCACACCTTGGATGCCGCATCCGGCACAATCGGATACGCCAACGCGGTAATCACGCGAATCGCTTCTGCCGCCGTCGCCAGCACGCGCGCCTGATGCTCCGCATGTTTTGCTTCGGACCGGTCCTGAGGCCGTTTCCATGGCGCGTTGGCCGTCAAGTAACCGTCCGTCTCCGCCACAAGAAGCCACAGGCCCTTGAGCGCTTCTGAAAAATTCAACTCGTCAAACGCAGGCCCAAACGCCGCAATCGCCGCCTCTGCATTTCCGCGCAGCGCAGTTTCCGCCGGCGTCTCCGCGCCAGCCTCCGGCAAAACGCCGCCGAAATATTTGTGCATCATGTTGACCACGCGGCTCACCAGGTTGCCGTAGCCGTTGGCCAGGTCGCCGTTGTACCGCTGAACGAGGGCGTCAAAAGAAAAATTTCCATCCTGCCCGAACGGAATCTCGCGCAGCAGGAAATACCTCAACGCGTCCGCGCCCAGCACTTCGTGAACCGTCTCAGCGCGCACAATATTTCCGCGCGACTTTGACATCTTGCCCTGGTCGAAGAGCAGCCACCCGTTCGCGCGCACCGAGCGTGGCGTTGCGATTCCCGCGGCCATCAAGAATGCCGGCCAGTACACGCAATGGAAACGGCTGATCTCTTTCCCGATCAGGTGAAGATCCGCCGGCCAGAACTTTTCGAATTTTTCCTGGTCTTGGACGTTGTCCGAGCCGTACCCGAGAGCAGTGATGTAATTCGCCAGCGCGTCAAACCAGACGTAGATGACATGCTTTTCGTCGCCGGGAACGGGGATGCCCCAGGTGAGAGTCGTACGGCTGATTGAAACATCGCTTAGGCCGCTGCGGACAAAACTCACCACTTCGCGCCGCGTCGACTCCGGCCCCATGAACCCCGGATTCGCCTCGTAAAACTCCAGCAGCTTCCGCTCGAACGCCGACAGTTTGAAGAAATAATTCTCCTCACTCACCGTCTCCGTCATCCGACCGCAATCGGGGCACGGTGTTCCCGGCGGCCCATCCACATACGCCTCGTCAGAGACGCAGTATTGTCCCGTGTACGAGCCCTTGTAGATGTAGCCGTTATCGCGTAACGTCGCAAACAGCTTCTGCACGCCGCGCTTGTGCCGCTCTTCCGTTGTGCGAATGAAATCGTCGTACGTCAGCCCGAGCCGGTCCCACAGTCCGCGGAAATCTCCGGAAACCTTTGTCGCGAACTCCTCCGGCGTGCACCCGGCGGCCTTGGCGCTACGCTCGATTTTCTGCCCATGCTCGTCCGTGCCAGTCAAGAACCATGTCTCAATGCCCAGCGCCCGCTTGCGCCGCGCAATCGCATCGCACACGATCGTGGAGTACGCATGACCCAGGTGCGGCCGCGCGTTCACGTAGTAAATCGGCGTGGTCAGGTAAAAACGGCTTGGGTTCGATGCTGTTTCGGTCATGAAAAGCGCGTTCCGTTCTTGCACAGAAGAAGTGGCGGCACGATCGGCAATCTCATTTCATCTTAAGGCATTGCGCTTGAATGGGTCGCCACGTGCTTCTTGCGCTGATCGCACCGCCGCTTAGGTGGCCGCCTCACCGCAGGTGCTAAAATCACTAGGAAAATCAAGCATTTTGCTGAGGCTCATCGCGTGGTTCTCGAACTTGAAAAGCGGCTCGCCGATCGTCTACGCGCCGTCCTCAAAGAAAAATACGATCTGGAGATCGGCTCGATCCCTCTCGAGACTCCGCCCGAGCTGCGCATGGGCGAAATTGCCACGCCGATTGCGTTCGAGCTTGCGCGCAAACTGCGCAAGGCACCGAAGATCATCGCGCAGGAAATCGTAACCGCATTAGGTGCGGTCGACGGCTTTGCCCAATTCGGGGTCGCCGGCGCAGGCTATATCAACGCGTATCTCGACCGTGGTGCTGCGGCTAGAATGACGGCCGATCTCCCATCCCACCTTAGCGACAAGAACAAGAGCGTCGCGAAGGCGGGGCACCCACGGCACGCGCTCGTTGAACACACCAGCATCAATCCGAACAAGGCCGCGCACATTGGCCATCTGCGCAACGCGATTCTCGGCGATACTTTCGTCCGCCTGCTCCGCGCGGCCGGCTATAAAGTCGACGTGCAGAACTACATTGACAACACCGGTGTCCAGGTTGCCGACGTCGTGGTCGGCTTTCTGCATCTCGAAAAGAAGACTGTGGCCGAGGTTCGCGCGCTACTCGCCGAGCTTGCGCAGAACGGCCAGCGCATTGATTACTACTGCTGGGATCTCTACGCGCGCACGTCGCAGTGGTACGGCGAAGGCACCGACGAAGAGAAGGCCGCGCGGAAGCTCCTGCGGCTCGACACGCTGCACCTCATCGAGCGTGGCGGGAACGACACTGCTGAAATCGCCGACCTCATCTCGACTGCTGTACTGCGCCGGCACCTCGAGACCATGCTCCGCCTAGGCATTGAGTATGATTTCCTGCCGCGCGAAAGCGAAATTCTTCACCTCAAATTCTGGGAAGCCGCCTTCGAAAAGCTCAAGCAGTCCGGCGTGCTCTATTTCGAGAACGAGGGAAAGAACAAAGGTTGCTGGGTCATGACGCGGCCCGGCGCCGAGGCAACCGAAGAGACCGACGAAGATGCCAAGGTGATCGTCCGCTCGAACGGCACCGTCACCTACGTCGGCAAAGACATTGCCTATCATCTTTGGAAATTCGGACTGCTCGGCAAGGACTTCGGTTATAAACGCTTCTTCACGTATCCCGACCACGAATGCTGGATCTCCGCTGAAACGGGTGAGCCGGACCATCCGCGCTTCGGCGGCGCGACCGCGATCTACAACGTCATAGACGCGCGCCAATCGGACCCGCAGGCCAATGTCATCCAGGCGCTCCGCGGCATGGAATACACCGAACAGGCCGATCACTACACGCACTTCAGCTACGAGATGGTCGCGCTCACGCCCCGCTGCGCCGTCGAGCTTGGCTACGACATTTCTGAAGAGGACAAACAAAAATCCTACATTGAAGTAAGCGGGCGCAAAGGCTTTGGCGTCAAGGCCGACGACCTCATCGACAAGCTGATCGCCGCCACGCGGGCCGAGGTCGACGCGCGACAGACCTCGCACGACGCGGCTGTGCGCCAAACGATCGCCGAACAGATTGCCATCGGCGCCTTGCGCTACTTCATGCTCAAGGTCACGCGCAACTCCGTCATTGCTTTCGACTTCAAAGACGCGCTCAGTTTTGAAGGCGAGACCGGTCCCTACATTCAGTACGCCGTCGTTCGCATCAGAAATATTTTCCGCAAGGGCAACACGACTGCGGAATTAGAGCTAGCGCGGTTCGCGGAGTCAGCGGAGTCAGACAGCGGCCGCGTGGCACAATTTCTGAGCGGCGACGAGAATGAAGACATCTGGTCCCTCTGGCTGCGCGCCGGGCGTTTTTCGCAGGTTTTGGAGCAGTGCATCGGCACATCGGAGCCCGCCTATCTCGCCAAGCACGCCTTCCAGCTCGCGCAGGAGTTCGCCAACTTCTACCATCGGCATCACATCCTCACAGAAGAAGATCCGGCGCGGAAAACGTTCCTGCTGGCTACTGCCGCTATCGCCCTCCGCGAGCTCGTCGGCTCTCTCGCCCTTCTTGGCATCGAAAGCCCCCAAGCAATGTAGGGGCAGCGTGCTGCGGCCAGCTTTAGCCTGCTGCACAACCTGGTGTTAATCTGGTAAACGATTTCTCAATGGTTCGCTCGTCGCCGCCGTTCTTCCGTGCATTGCCGGCGAGACCGAAGCGCACGGCACTCATGTCAGTCCCGATCGATTCAATGGAGTCGCAATGAAGATACTCAAGATGTTTGGCGCACCAGTTGTAGCTTTCACGCTGGCCTTTGCATTTTCGTCGCTCGCTTTGGCGCAGGTCGCCACCGAAGTGCCGGCCGTCGTGCCGAACGCCAAACCCGTCCAGGTGGAGCACATCAAGGTTCATGGCAAATCGCTCGAAGGCAACCTTGAAGGCGAAGCCGTTGATCGCGACGTGTTCGTCTTTCTTCCGCCCAGCTACTCCACAAGCAAGACTCGCCGCTATCCCGTTGTCTATGCGCTGCACGGGTTCTTTATCGGCGCCGAGCAATGGACGCACGAGATTCATGTGCCGCAAACGATCGAGGGCGCTTTTGCGCTTGGAGCCCACGAGATGATCGTGGTCCTGCCCGACTCCAAGTCCGTCTACGGCGGCTCCATGTACTCGAGTTCCGTCACCACGGGCGACTTTGAGCACTTCATTGCGCACGATCTCGTGGCCTACATGGACGCGCACTACCGTACTATCCCCGTCCCCTCCGGCCGCGGCCTCGTCGGCCATTCCATGGGCGGCTATGGTGTCTCGCGCATCTCCATGAAGGACCCCGGCATTTTTGGCAGCATTTACATCATGAGTCCATGCTGCATGTCGCCCATGGGCGGCGGCGGACCAGGCCCTGCCGATCAGGCGAAGGAGCGGGCGATTGCGAGCGAGAAGAAGGTGGCGGCGGCTAAGTCCCCGGCGGACCTGGCGGCACAAGCGCCCGGCTTCCAATCCGCGGGGTATGCAACCGCGGCCGCGTGGGCTCCCGATCCAAAGAACCCGCCTCTGTACTTCGACCTGCCAACCAAGGACGGTGATCCACAGCCGGAGATTGTGGCGAAATTCGCGGCCAACTCGCCCCTCGCATTTATCGATCAGTACATCGGCAATCTGAAGCAGTACCGCGCCATCGCCATTGACGTTGGCGATCAGGACGGCCTGCGCTTCGACGCCGGCAAACTCCACGACATTCTCGATAACTACGGCGTCTCCAATACTTTCGAGATCTTTCCGGGCACGCACACCAGCGCTGTGGCCGACCGCTTCCAGAATCACGTTCTGCCGTTTTTCAGCAAGAACTTATGTTTTGAGGACTGCCGCTGACGGAATCGACAGCTGGTTCGCAGTTCGGCGGGCCTCGACGGGAGGCGATTCGGAAAATGTAGCGCTGCAATGTCTGTTGCAGCATTTTTATATGGATCGCACCACCACGGGACGTTCTTTAACCCGCTCATTATCACTTCGCAACAATTGCTTGTTACAAAACCTCCAGCATCGGTGAGTCGTCCTCGTCACTTGAACATCGCGGGCGACGCGCACCCACTTGTGTCACAAAATCCCCAAAAACCTGGAGGCTTCAATGTCTGTCCACCCTCGTCCCCGCACTGTGGCCGCGTTCGCGCTGCTGATTGCCCTCGGCTCCTGGTGCGCTCGCGCCCAGGATGGCGATCATGATTTCGACGACCACGAAGTCAAGCACGTTTTCGTCATCGCCTTGGAAAATCACGACTGGACTCAGCCCACGACCGTCACCGGCGGCATCCAGCCCATCTTCCAAAATCCGAACGCCCCCTTCATCAACAGCCTGGTCAACGGCACCGCAACTGCCTTTATCGACGGCCGCCTCGTGAACATCAGCACGCAGGTTTCCTACGCCACGGCCTATCACAACGTCCTGGCTACGGAAGGCGGCAACAATCCCCACATTCACCCGTCAGAACCCAACTACCTCTGGGCTGAAGCCGGCACGAACTTCGGTATCCTCGACGACGACGATCCCTATAAGGACAATCCGCCCAACGCGCAAACTACGACCCAGCATTTGAGCGGGCTGTTGCAAAAGGCGGGAAGGACCTGGAAGTCCTACCAGGAAGACGTCGACCTGACCACGAGCAATGGCGCTCTCATCAACCTGCCGCTTGCTGAGAGTGGGTGGACTGTTCCATTGGTCAGCCTCTCCGGCGTCTTCGGTCCCGGAAATTATCTGAACGCATACAACGATTCAATGCAATACAACTACGCGCCCAAGCATAATCCCATGCTGTTTTTTGCCGACACCAATGGCGGCAACAATGCCACGACCACAAACCCGCTGCGGCTTAAGTACGCGCCTCTGCAGCAGCTCGCCTTCGATCTCGCTCACGATTGCGTGGCCGATTACAACTGGATCACGCCCGACCAGTACAACGAACAGCACAGCGCCCTCACCGGCGGCTTTGCCGGCCTTACCGGCGATGCATCGCAGATCAAAGCCGGCGACAACACGGTAAGCCGGCTGGTCCCGATGATCATGGCGTCGAAGGCCTACAAAGATGGCGGCGTGATTATTCTCTGGTGGGATGAAAGCGAAGCCGACGGCGAGACCGGCGACAACGCCGACGATTTCAACCACACTGTCGGCGAAATCATCATCTCGCCGCTTGCGCACGAAAACGAGAATGGGTTGCCCTACGCAAGTTCGATCCCTTACTCACATTCGTCCGATTTGCGAACGATGCAGGAGATCTTCCACGTAAAAGCAACGGGAGGGTCATCACCCTATCTGGGCGACGCGGCCAACGTGAGCGATCTGTCGGATCTTTTCCAACCTGGCGTGATCCCGTCGCGCCCGTAGCCGTCAACCGGATGCGGAGCCGCAAAGCTCATGCAGGCCCAGTTGGGCCACGCGATCTCCCAGATCCCGATTCCGAGATTTGGGAGGTCGTTGCGGTCGCTTTCGCATGAATTAGGCACCTGCTGACAGTCGAAGGTTAACTTCTAGACCCTCTTCCGCCGCTGGTGCGTCGACGGAATGTTCATATCCTCGCGGTACTTGGCCACGGTGCGCCGCGTGAGTTGAATCCCCTGCGACTGCAGCATTGCCGCGAGATGGTCGTCGGTCAGGGGGTGTCGCGGGTCTTCATCTTCAATGAACTTGCGCACCTTGCGCTTCAAAACCAGCAGCGGCGTATCCGCGCCCTCGGGTCCGTTCGCGCCTTCGGAGAAGAAGAACCGCAGCTCCAGCACGCCCTGCGGCGTGTGCGCATATTTGTTGGCCACGGCGCGGCTGACTGTTGAAGGGTGAACGCCGATCTCCTCGGCCACTTCCTTGATCATCATCGGACGCAGCCCTTCCACGCCCTTGTCGAAGAACTCCTGCTGGCGCCGCACAATCACTTCGCAGGTCCGTAAAATCGTGCTCTTCCTCTGCGCGATGTTCCGCATCAGTTGCAGCGCCGAACGGAACCGCTCCTTTACGTAGTCCTTCACTTCCTTGTCGGTGTCCGCCGAAACCAGCATGCGCCGGTAGCGCTGGCTCAAACGCAGGCTGGGCAGATCTTCTTCATTCATGCTCACAACCCACTCGCCGCCACGCTTTACGAAGTACACATCGGGCTCGATCAGCCGCGTCTGGTCGCGGTTGTACATGCGTCCCGGCCGCGGATCGAGCGTGCGGATAAACTCCACCGCCGCGTGCGCCTCGTCCACTGTCACCTGCGCCGCTCGCGCCAGGTCTTTCACGTCGCGCTTCTGCAACAGAGGCAAGTGGCGTTCCACAATCAGCTCAGCCACTTCCATCGCACGCCGGCGCTCATCGATTTTGGCCTCGGCTTCGGCAAGGAAGCTTCCGTGGGGGTCAACGGGTGGCGCGTCGTCCGTCTCCTCCGTCCCGCTTCCGTACAAATGGCCAAACTCTTGCTGCTGGGCCGCGACCTGCAACGCCAGGCACTGCCGAAGGTCGCGCGCCCCCACTCCTGCCGGATCCAGATGCTGCACCAGATCGAGCCCGCGCCGGATGAGATCGAGGGCTGCGGCGAACTCCGCGGCATGGCCGTTGTTCGCTATAACGTCGGCAGTGATGCCGCAAAAAGCAGCGGCGAGCTCGTCTTCGCTCGTCGCCAGATAACCATCCTCGTCCAGGTTGCCAACCACAAACTCCGCCGCCTCAAGCAGCTTTGGGTCCAGGCTCAGGGCTCCCAGCTGCCACGCCAGGTGATCGGACAAAGTCGTTGGCTGGGAGAGAAAGTTTTCAAACGAGGGCTTCTCGCTGTCGTCGAACTCCGGCTGCGTGCGATAGCCGGGGTCAAGATACTCCTGGAAGTACGAGCCAAAATCGATCTCGTCAAACACGTCCTTCTTAGGCGGTGCTGTGGCTTCTTCCGCGGGCCGCTCCAGCCGCTCCTCGCGGCCTGCGACTTCATCCAGCATCGGAACCGTTTCGTCGATCTCCTCCAGAACTGGATTCTCCACCATCTCCGCATCGATCATCTCCTTGAGCTCCAGCTTGTTCAACGCAAGAACGCTCACCATCTGCATCAGGCCCGGCGTCAGCACCTGACGTTGGGCCACCTTCAAACTCAGTTTTGGCTGCAGTAGCGGCATCAATACGTCTCTTCCCGTTTTGGCTCAATGCGAGTGTAATCGTGTGTGATAAAGCTTAATCCAGAAACTGTCTCAGTTCGAATCACCAATTTGCGTCATCGTTCCGAATTGGAGCCTGGCCCAACTCGGGATTGTTAGAAGAAAACAAGGCTCCGGCGCCCCTTTCGGCCGCTGGAACCCTCAGAATATGCCTGATTTACGTCGAGCGTCCAGCCCACTAATTGAGCGAGAATCCTTCGCCTAGGTAGATCCGCCTCACCTCAACGTCATTGCCCAGCTCGCGTGGTGTTCCGGTGCGGAAGATCCGTCCTTCGGCAATAATGTAGGCGCGGTCGGTCACGGTCAGCGTCTCGCGCACGTTATGGTCGGTTACCAGCACGCCGATCCCGCTGGCCTTGAGGTCGAAGATGATCTTCTGCAGCTCCAACACCGCGATGGGATCGATTCCACTGAACGGCTCGTCGAGCAGAATAAAGCTCGGCTGGATGCAGAGCGCCCTCGCAATCTCCACCCGCCGCCGTTCGCCGCCTGAAAGCGCATAACCCCGCGTGCTGCGAATGTGGCCCAGATTCAACTGGTTGATGAGCTTCTCGGCGCGGGTTTTCCGTTCCCGGTTGCCCAGCGGCTGTGCTTCGAGCACCGCCAGGATGTTCTCCTCCGCGGTGAGCTTGCGAAAAACCGATGGCTCCTGTGGAAGATAACTGATGCCGAAGTTCCGTGCTCGCAGGTACATCGGCACCCGCGTGATGTCGGTTTCGTCCACCAGCACGCGCCCGCTCTCGGGCTGGACCAGGCCTACGATCATGTAAAAGCTGGTGGTCTTGCCGGCGCCGTTCGGCCCCAGCAGACCCACCACTTCGCCGCGGGAGATGCGCAGGTTCACGTCCCGTACAACCTGCCTCCGCTTGTAGCTCTTACCGATCCCCTCGGCAATCAATGTTTGCATGCGTCTCGCTTGCGTTCGGCAAAACCAGAGTTACAGTGTCTCGGTTATACGCTGCCGCGCCTATTTTCCGTGCACTTGTGGAGCGGTCGTTTCCGTTTCCGTCTCGCGGCCGCCGCCTTCGATTCTGACCCTATCATCGCGGCTATTGAAAATCAAAGCCTCGCCGGTCACCGTTCCGCGCTCGGGATCAGTCAGCTTCGGCGGCGCGCCGGCGCTGCCGGTCAGCACATATTCTCCGGTCGCGCCCGAGTACACCAGTTGCTCTCCTGTCCCGCGCCGGCCTTGCATCGTAAGCACCACGTGTCCCGTTGCCTTCATTCGATCCACCTGCGATTGCGGTCCGCCGCTTTGCGCTTTTGCGCCGCTGGTTTCATCGTGATTTCCCGGCGACATCAACAGCAATTCCACTGTATCGGACGAAGATGTCGCGAGACCGGTCTCAGCGATGACCGCACCCAGGGCGCCCCCGTGCATCACCGCCCTGCGCTCTGCGTCTGAATACTTGAAATCCCCCCCGCGCACGCGGATGACGGAAGCAGCGGGCGATGAGTTACGGGAATCCGCGCCGGCATCGTGATTCTGTGCTCTCCCGCCGCGGTCGCCCGCACCTGGCGCGCTCGCGCCCAGCATCACCACTCGCACCGGCTCTGCCGGATCGCTGCTTCGCGCCACCAGTGTTTGCAGGTGATGGTTGAGCACGATCATCGGCCCGCTCACAAAATTCGCCTCCTGCCAGAGGCGCGCGTGCCCGCGGAAGGTGGCCTCGCCAGTCGTTTCGCTCAGTTGCGCCTCGGCCGCGACCACATGCGCCGGGCCTTTGCCGCCCAGCGCTACTCCGGCCTGCTCCGCATCGCCAGGAGGCGTTCCAGCCGGCTCACCCGCATCCGTCCAGGTCGCCTTCACATCGCCGTGCGCGAAAGCCTCCCCCGACTGCCGCGACACATCTACGCTATTCGCCGTCAACTCCATGCCGCCGTCCTGCACGCGCGGACTCATTGTGAGGCGCACCCATTCGCCCTTACTCTCGTAGACTGCTTTGCCGGCCGTCGCGCGCAGCGGCGGCTGTGCCTGTGCGCCAGGCTTTTGCGCGGGCTGTTCAAACAGCACCACGTTCCCATCCAATTCCGCCGACTGCACTTCGGTCGCGCCCGATCCGCTGCCGCGTGCGGCTCCCTCGCTCCCTTGCTGCCTGGCTCCCTTGGTTCCTGCCGGCGCGACTCGTTCCATCGGTCCCTTGATCTCCTGGTCTCTATCTTCCGCAAATTCCGCCTGCAGCCGGTCGCCAGAAGCAGTCTGCCGCGCTCCTGCGGCTGTCGTCTCGTCGATCTCCGTATGGCCAAGGCCGCTCACTGCGCGCAGCACCGAACCTGCTGCGAAGGTCCCCGTCATCACATCGGCGGTCATCGTCGATGGCGCTGCCGCCGCATTGCCGCGCTGGGTTTGGCTTGTGATCGTCACCCCGCCCGAGCCGCGCATCGACTCCACTTCCATCTCTCCCTTTGCCGCGCCCTGAGCAGCACGGAAGTTGATGTCCACTACGGGCGAGCGCCAAGTCCGGCTTACGCGCAGCGCACCATTTCCCACATTGGGCCCCACGCTCTCTTTATTCGTCTCTTGGCTTCTCATCTCTACGCCGCGCTCCAGGTGAGCGCTTTTCAGCTCGCCCCCGACGCCAAACTTCAGTTCCGCCTCCGGCGATGTCGCGTGCACCGTGTGTCCCTCTTTTGCCGAGTCCATGGTCACGCCGCCCTCCATGTGTCCCTGGCGCGGCTGGTTATGCTCGTCAAAATCCATCCACGCCACCGGCGCTGCCAGGTGGCCTCCATTTGCGGTCGCGACCGTAAATCCGCCCTTCGCATCCAGGCGCTCCGCCGACCCATCGGCGCGAAACGAAATCTTTGCTGCAGCCGCGTCCGCCTGTCCGCCGCGGTACTCCGCGTTCGTATTCATGAGCATGCAGGTCTGCGCTCCACGGTCCAGCTCCGCGTGTTGCGCGTGAATCTTGACCTCATCCGCGCCGCGTTGCGTCGTCATCTCCACGGCCTGTTCCAGCGTCAGGAAGCCGCGCTGCGAGTCGTAGCTCGCGCCAGTGGCGCTTCCGCTGCCCTCGTCGGTCGAGAAGTCTACCCGCTGTGCCGTCGTCACGAGTCCCGAGTTGCGATCGAAAGTCACTCCACTAGTCTTCACGTCGATCTGCCCGGCCGAGCCTGTCGACGCGCCAACCTCGGCAATGACGCGGCCTTTCGTCTTGCCCGCTGTCTCCATGGCCGCCGCGGTGCTCGCCGACGGCCTCGTCAGAAGCATCTCCACCGGTCCTTGCGCCATGGCCTTGCCCGTCTTCTGGTCGAGCTCAAACGTGTCGCCGGAAATCTTGTCAATTTGGTTTCCATCCGCGCCGTAGAGGTCAATCTGCACGTCGTGCAGCTCGACGAAGTCGCTCTTCAGCTCGACCTCTTTCGACGCGTGGATCCTGTACTGCGAGTGCGCCCCAAACGCGTGAACATAGGTGTACCCGTTGGCCTCCTGCACGATGTCCTTGTCCAGGCGATGCGGCAAATCGTGCCGGTTCAGCACATTTTTCAATTTGGCTCTCACCAGGAACACCCCGAGTGTGGCCAGCAACAGCACCGCCGCTACCAGCACCAGCGTCCGGATTCGCTCGATCGTGAAGCGCACGCCTAGTTTTCCATTCCAAGTCGCGCCGCGAGCCGCTTTGCCAGGCTCTCGCCCAGCTCGCTCCACAGCAGACGCGCCGTCGCGCCCGACGCCTTCTCCACTCCCGCGGTCAGCTCCACCAGCTGGCGCACGTTCTCGGCTATGTGTTTCGCGCCGACTTCACTCAAGTCGACATCTTCCTCAAGGAACGGCGCGTCGCTGCCAAAATCGATGCGGATGTGACCATCCTGCTCGTAGGCACCCTCATCGAACAGCGGCCCGTATCCGGTTACGCGCACCAGCTTGGGACCTCGCGCCCAGCGCGCGTCAAGCTTGGCTAATTTGCCGTCTTCCTGGCCGGAGTCCGTTGCGGAGGCCGTGATTTGAGGCCCCGTCTCCAGTTCCCACAAATTCCACCCAATCTGGAACTCGTAAGCGTAATCCTCATGAAGCAACTCCGTCGCCTCTTCCACGGCCATCCGCGGCTCGGCACCGGGTACCTGGCCCGGTTCAATCAAGCCGGCCATCCGCCCGTAAATCCGCTCAAAGACCGGTGTCTCGTTCCAACTCACCGGCCATACTGTGGCCGAATACACCTTGGGCTCGCCCCCATGCGCGGCAAATGCGCCCAGCACCGAAGTCAGCTTGTCGGGGAGCGACTCAAGGCGCAGGTTCGGGTACCACAGGCTTAAGTAAAGGGTGTCCGCCATCTGTATTGATTTTAGACGTTTGTTGCCTTCGGCCGCCGGAGAGGGGGCCGGACCATTCGAGTGGGCAGGGGAGCCTAGCTGGTCACAATCTCGCTGAAATCCGCGATGGTCGAGAAGTTCCGCAGAACCTCGGCGATCAATCCAAGATTCGCGCTGCGAACCGCCTCGTCAGCATCGAGAACCATCACCTTGTCGAAGAATTGGTCGATCGTAGGGCGCAGCGTCGCAATCAACACCAAAGCCTCGCCATAATTCCGCTGCTCGCGGAGCCTGGCGATCTGCGGCGCAATCTCCTTCGATTTGTCCCACAGGTCAATTCCTTCGAGGGGAAGTTTGCCTGCGAGCTTGCCGATTTTCTGCTCGTCGGGTTGAAAGCCCTTTTCCTCAGCCTGCCTGAGAATGTTTTTGATGCGCTTGCACGCGGCCGAAACGGCGGCAAAATCGGCCGAGCCGCGTACCGAAGTCAGCGCCTCAGCGCGCGCAATCACGTCGCGCACATCGTCCGCTCCTGTCGCCAGCGTCGCGTTCACCACGTCGTACGCGAACCCGCGCACGTCTTTCAAATAGAACTGCAGCCGCTCGTGGAAAAACTCTGCAACCTGTGCTTTGCCCGCATCGCTCACGCCGCTCGCGCTCACCACGTCGCTCAGAGTCAGCGGCAACTTTGACTCGGCCAGAATCTTCACGATCGAATTCGCCGCACGCCGCAGCGCAAACGGGTCCTTCGATCCTGTCGGCGCATTGCCGATCCCGAACATCGCCACGATGGTCTGCACGCGATCTGCGATTCCAAGCAGTTGCCCTTCCACCGTCAGCGGAATCGGATCTTCAATCGAAGCCGGTGTGTACTGGTCGTAGATTGCTTGCGCTGTTTTATCTCCGATGCCTTGTGCACGCGCGTAAAGCCCGCCAATGACACCCTGCAACTCGGTGAACTCTTTGACGAGTTCGGTGGTGAGATCGGTCTTTGCCAGCTCGATCGCCTTGAACAGCGCGGCTTCGTCGAACGGCGCGTCTGCACCCTTCACAATCGTGGCCAGAGCATTTGCGACTGCCAGGTTCTGTTCCGTCTTCCAGTAGTAGCTGCCCAGCTCCTTCTGGAAGGTCACGTTCTTCAAGCTCTCCATGCGCTGGGCCAGCGGCGTCTTCTGATCCATATCCCAGAAGAATCGCGCATCCTTGAACCGCGCCCGCAGCACGCGCGCATTGCCGTGCCGGATGATCGCCGCTCCCTCTTCGTCTGCCTGCGTATTCAGCACCGCCAGAAAGTGCGGCGCCAACTTGCCCTCAGCGTCCTCCAGCGCGAAGTACTTCTGGTGGTCGCGCATCACCGTCACCAGAACCTCTTCCGGCAGGTCAAGATATGCGCGCTCAAATTCGCCGAGGATCACAGAAGGCCACTCGGTCAGGTGCGTCACCGTCTCAACCAGCGCTTCGTCTTCGCGCCAGCGGGCACCTTCGACTTTTCGAGTTTCCGCGTCCAGAGCTTTGCGGATGGTCTGCCGGCGCTCGGCAACATCGACCACAACGAACGCCGCGCGGAGAGTATCGGCGTAGCTCTTCGCGGCGTCGATCACGACGGGCGCTTCTCCGTGAAGCACCCGATGCCCGCGGCTCGCGTCGCCCGCTGCAATTCCTGCAATCTCCAGCGGAACCACTGCGGCATCCAGCACTGCCACAACCCAGCGCACCGGCCGCACAAACCGCTCCGGCTTGGCCGCGCGCCAGTACATATTCTTGGCCCAGTAAAGCCCCAGCACTTCCTTCGGCAGCTCGGCAGAAAGAATCTCCGCCGCCGTCCGCCCAATGAGCTTCACCGTCGCGCCGACGTACTCGCCCTTCGACGTCTCAATTTTCTTTATTTCCGTAACGGCAATGCCTGCCTTTTTCGCAAAGGCCTCGGCCGCCGGCGTCGGTGTGCCGTCATTAAATGCGATCTTCCACGACGGGCCCATCACCACTTTTTCGTTGTCGGCCTGCTTGGCTTCGACGCCTTCCGCAAGCACCGCCAGCCGCCGTGGCGTGGAGTAGGTTGTGACGTTCGCGTTCTCGCCCACCAGCCGCTCGCGCTTCAGCAGATCGGTCACGCGCTTGCCCAGCTCAGCTTCGGCCGCGGCAATCATCCGCGCCGGAACTTCTTCGAGCCCGATTTCAAGTAAAAAATCCGCCATTGTTCGTTCTCAGTTCACAGTTCTTAGTTCGCAGAAGAAGCGGCCGGCCGACTTTCCGACTCGTCCGCCGCGGCGGACTGACCCGCTTCCTGTTGCAGCGCCCACGCCTTTGCCACGCCTACAGCCAGCGCGCGTATCCGCCCGATCACGCCCACGCGCTCGGTCACGCTGATCGCGCCCCGCGCATCGAGCAAATTAAAAAGGTTCGAGCATTTCAGCGCCAGCTCGTACGTCGGCAGCAGCGGAAATCTCCGCTTCTCGGCCGCACTCGCCTTTTCGTCCTGAAGCACGGCATTCGCTTTTTCGAGCAGGGCATGTGCTTCGGCCTCGTAAGAGTTGAAGTGCTCCCAAAGCCTGGGCACGTCAGCCATTTCGAAGTTGTACACCGAAAACTGCAGCTCCTCGGCCAGCCGCACGTCGCCGTAGGTCACTACGGCGCCCGTAGCGGGATCGCGCGCCCACACGATGTCGAAAATCGAGTCGACATCTTGCAGGAACGCCGCGATGCGCTCCATGCCATACGTCAGCTCCGCGCAAATCGGGTCGAGATCCATGCCTCCGCACTGCTGGAAATACGTGAACTGCGTAATTTCGAGGCCATCCAGCATCACCTGCCAGCCCACGCCCCACGCACCACCGGCCGGCCACTCCCAGTTGTCCTCTTCGAACTTCAGGTCGTGATGCTTCAGGTCGATCCCCATCGCCTCAAGCGATTCGAGGTAAAGCTCCTGCACGTTCACAGGAGGCGGCTTCAGAATTAGTTGGAACTGCGTGTGCTTGAAAAGCCGGTTGGGATTCTCGCCATACCGCCCGTCGGCCGGCCGCCGTGACGGTTGCGCGTATCCCACCTTGTATGGCTTCGGCCCAAGGACGCGCAGAAACGTCTCCGGGCACATGGTCCCCGCGCCCACTTCCACGTCGTAGGGCTGTTGCAGCACGCATCCGCGCTCCGCCCAGAACGCCTGCAGCCGGAACAGAAGATCCTGAAAGGTCAGCGATGTGGGTTTTACGCGCGCTTCGGGCTGGGCAACGGACACAGGCAGCTCTCTCTCATCGGGACTAAGGGATGATTTTATCAGCCGCCTTTAAGCTTCAGACCTAAATGCAGTTGTCTCCGACCATGCCTTTCGTACCCAGAATGCCTCGGCGAGCGATCTCTGAAGAGGATGCAATCCCGAAAAGGAGCGGCGTTCTTCGGTCGGATCGGCGCTAACGGCGGGACGGAGACTTGGGATTTGGCTCGCGGGTTTGGTTCAGGAGCTTCTCAACAAGATAAACGAGCGCAAAAACGGCGATTAAGTCGACATTCCAGAGTCCCGCAATAGCCAATGCCGGCACCCACTTCGCACCCCAAGGCCAGCCCACGAAACGAAAGAAAACCACATGCGCCGCGATTACAATCACGATCGTTGCCCAAAACCAACCCTGTCCTTTGAGGTCCCAATGACCCCAGATTGCGAACGCGGAAATGGCAACTGTGGTGACGATCGGCCAATAAAGTTGCAGGAAGCCAAAATGATCTAGGGCGAATGCGAGCATGGCACTAAGGACGATCAGCACGAGGAGCCAAATGCCGCGAATCCTCTTTGTTCGCAATTTCTCCAGGCCGATTTTTTCGCTAAGGCGGCCCGAAACCGTCCGACTCCAAGGTTTGGCGATACTGTGCGGCTTTAGTTTGTGTAATTGCGATGAATTTAAATTGCGCTTTTGGATCTCGTGGTCGAGCGCGGCTACGGCCTCTGGCACCAGATCGCGCCTGTCGCGGAGAACTTTGGCGAGCTCTCCATCCGGCATTTGTGCGTAAGTTGCCTCGAAGGTCTGATCGATCATTCTGTTTCAAACAGCGACTTCGCCAGCCCGGATTGGCGGATGATGCTCTGCAGGGTGCCGCGCCTGAGGGTATCGTGAAGCGGCACCGGAACGGTGACCGTGGTCCCCTCCGTTTTGAGCTGCATGATGCAATGGCTACCGCGCTGGCGGACTGCAACAAATCCGTGCCGTTCGAGTATCTTGCAGACTTCAGGCCCGGAAAGAACCCGCAGTCTACCCAACGGGCACCTCAACTTGCGTGACAAAAACTTCGCCGTGCAGTCGGCGTGCGACCTCTGAAGGGGCAGCGGTTTCGAAGAAAAGCGTGAGGGCTTCGATGAGGTTAGCGCGCGCCTCCTCGATCGTCGAGCCTTGGCTGGCAATGTCGAGCTCCGGGCACAACGAGACGAAACCGTCGTCTTCGCGCTCGATAATTGCCGTCATTCGCTGAAGGTTATGCATACCTTAATCCTAAGTGACCAGGAAGCGTCGCAGCCGGTCGCCGACCTGATCATGAGTCAGCGATTCGCCGCGTGCCAAAGCCGCTTCACCACGCTGGACAGCTTCAACAAAGCGGTCTTCCTCCTGAAAATAGCGCGTGACTACATCCCTCAACGCCTCATCGGGACTCAAGCATTGGCGTGCCGCGCGCTCAGCGAGCCGGGCTTCGATATCGGGAGTGAACTGGACTTCCATAGCAATAGTGTAGGAGGAATCTGGGTTCCGGGCAACGTGGCGGACGTCAGGCGCTCACCCGCCCAGCCTCGCTAGAGCCTCAGCCGTCTTGAGCTTCCGCTCCAGATGCCGCTCCAGCGTTTGCAGCGTAAACCGCCGCAGATCATGCCCGCGCTTCCGTGGCCACGGCTCGCCGGCAAAACTCGCCGCCGGCGCGCGCAGCATCCGCTGCGCCAGTTGCCACGAGTCGGCCGAGAGCGCACTGCCAGACCCGTTCGAATGCAGCCCGCAAAACAGCCCGTCCGCATACGCGTTGAAGCGGACTTCGCCCGCGCTGAGCGCATCTCCGCACACCATGCAGTGGCCGATGTCCGGCAGCAATCCCATCAGCCGCGTCATCCATAGCGAGAAATACGTCAGCGCCATCCATGGTTGAACTGATTCCGACTTCACAGCGCTGGTCTGCTCCAACACACTGGCCAGCAGCCGGAACACCGTCGCTTGCGGATCGCGCTCGGGCAGCGCCTCGTCAATCACCTCGGCATAAAAGCTCAGCGCGGCCATGCGCGCCTGATCCACCGGCGCCGACAAGGGCGAGCGCAGAATCTCAAGCTGATCGAGCCTCACCAATTCTTGCCGCGGTCGCTCTGCGAACCAAGCCCGCGCCAGCGTCATCGGCTCCAGCGCCCCGCCAAAACGCTTGCGGCTTTTGAGCGCAGCTTTTGCCATTCCTTTCAGCCGGCCGTAATCGCGCGTAAAAAAGCTCACAAGCAGGTCGGATTCATGCACCGGCCAGGTGCGTAGAACTACCGCTTCTGAAGTGAGCACGCTCATGCCTCTTCATCATCGCACTGCGGGGAGCAGGATTCTTCAGCGTGCGAAGTGACCCTGCAACTCGAGAATTCTTTCGGTGGCATCGAGCAGGGAGTCGGCAAGAAAATCGGGAGGATTCGCGGTTGAGCTTTCGCGCTGGCCAATCAAGACGGTTTTGCATCCGGCATTTTTGCCGGCGGCAACATCGGCCGCCGAGTCGCCGATCATCCACGAAGCGCCGAGATCTATCTGATGGTCTTTTGCGGCTTGCAGGAGCATGCCGGGAGCGGGCTTGCGGCAATCGCACGCCGGCTCGGTATCGTGCGGGCAGAAGTAGACCGCGTCGATTGTGGCTCCCAGATCGGCTAGCTCTCTGCGGATCTTTTTGTGCAGCGCTTCCACTTCGGCCGACGTAACGAGCCCTTTTGCGACGCAGCGCTGATTACTGATGACGATGACGAGAAAGCCGGCCTTTTTCAGCCTGGCAATCGCAGCGGCGACGCCGGGCAGAAAGCGTACCTCTTCCCAGCGAGTGACGTACTGGCCTTCGGGCGCCTTGACGTTGATGACGCCATCACGATCGAGAAACGCGGCTTTGTTCATGAAAGATTTCTTGCTCCACAAGCAGTGAGATCACGTGGCCGATCAGGATGTGGCACTCCTGAATACGGGGAGTGTCCTTCGACGGCGCACAGATTGAGTGATCCGCGGCGCCCATCATCTTCCCGCCGCTTCCGCCGGTGAAAGCCACCGTGTGCAAACCAAGTTTGCGGGCGGTAGTCAATCCCTGAAGTACGTTCGGTGAGTTGCCGCTGGTGGAGATGCCGATAGCGACGTCCCCCTTCGCCCCAAGCGCTTCAATCTGCCGCGAAAAAACCTGGTCGAATCCGTAGTCATTCCCAATGGCGGTGAGGGCCGAGGTGTTGACCGACAAAGCCAGCGCCGGCAAGGGAGGCCTGTCGAAGGCGAAGCGCCCCACGAATTCGGCGGCGATGTGCTGAGAATCGGCGGCACTGCCGCCATTGCCAAACAAGAGCAGCTTGTGTCCGGCGCGGAGAGATTCAATCAGCACTTCGCTTACGCGGGCGATCGCGGCAATGGTTTCCGCGCTGGCCAGCAAACGCTCCTTGGCGCTGATGGATTCCTTGATGGACTCGATGACACGTTGCGAGAGATCAGTCTTTTCTGTCATGGAACACTCACACCTTTGTTGGCTTCACGCTCGAAAATTTTCAGGACAAGGCCGCGTCATACAAACGATCGCAAAGCTGTTGCGCTCGCGCGTAGTCTTCGGGAGTCCCAATGTCGATAAACATTCCGCTGTGCTCCTGGGCGTAAACGCCTTTGCCAAGCAGGCAGGGAAAAACATCCTTCTCCAGGCTGGAACGGCCCTGGGGAATGGATTGAAGGACCTCAGGCGAGAAAACATAGACGCCCGCGTTCACCAATCCAGGGCCGTTGCTCCCGGCCTTCTCAACGAACCCTATCACTTTTTGGCTGCGGTCAACCTGAACGGTTCCGTAGCGGCTTGAATCCTCGACTTTGACGACCGCCAGGCTCACCAGCGCGCGGTGATCGCGATGAAATTGAAGGAGAGACGCCAAGTTGATTTCGAGGAACGAATCGCCGTTCATGACAAGAAACTCGGAAGCGCTACCCAATTGGGGCTGGGCAAGCTTGACGGCTCCCGCCGTGCCAAGCGGCTCGAGTTCCTTCGAGTAGCTAATCTCAAGATCGAGAGCGCGGCCATCTCCGAATTCGTTTTCGACCTGATCGGCAAGATAGCCGGTGCAGAGGATCACGCGGCGAATGCCTTGATGCTTGAGCTGGCGAACGAGCAACTCAAGAAACGACTTTTTACCGACTGAAGCAAGCGGCTTGGGCGCGGATGGGACCACGGAGCGCAGGCGCGTTCCCAATCCACCGACGAGCAGGAGCGCGGGCGTGGCCTGCAGCTGGCTCATGCCGCGAGATTCCTGAGCAACGGCGCGCGTGTCCTGGCCCCGTGTGGCGTGGGCCCGCGTGGCTTGATTTTCTGAAGAGGCGGTCATCCGAACGTGAGCCAAGAATAGCACTTTGCAAGGCAGGATTTCGTTCGGTGAGGGAACCACCAGGGTGGCAGACGAATGCAAGGCCGGAGGCAGATACCGGGATTTAGAGAGGCATTGAGCGCGGCTATTGTGCGACCGGTTCGCGCTCTTTCTTTTCTTTCTTGTTGGGCTCCCCTTTGCCCGTGGCAATCAGGTTCCGAAGGCTACCGGTGACATAAAAACCCCAGGCGTCTGAACAGGCCTTGAAACATTCGACTTGAGGCGCCAGGCCAACATGCGTGAAGCGGACTTCGGCCTTGTTGCCCTTTTTGGAGATTTCGAAAACGACCTTCGTTCCATTCCACTCGGTTTTGTCCTCAATGAATGACAAGTAGCTGTCCAGGACAAGCCAAACGACTTTCTTGCCAGGGACGAGCTCGGCTATTTTCTGCTTGCTGAAGTGGACGTCTTTGTAGCGGTAGGTAAACTCGGCTCCGAGCTGGTCAGTAGTCCCTTCAATTTCTCCCGACCACCAATCGCGGACATTGTTGATGGCAGCGAAGACCTCTTCCGGAGTTTGGTCGACTGTAAACGAATGGTTGAGATTCTGATCCTTCATCGCTTCTCTCCTTTTTTGCCGTTCCGCGGCCTGCCTTGGCAGGTGCCATGGCCGCGGCCGGGATTTCACGAGCTGTTGTGATTGCCGGTTCTCGGATGGCCGACCTCAGTCGTGGCAGCACGAACCGCTTGCTTTCGGCTTGACGACTTCCGGTTGCACATAGGGCTGCTCAGGGTCGACAAAGTAGCCTTCGCCGTATTTGTCGTGATGGCGAACCCAGGCCATGGAGTGCTTGAGGCCTGCTTCGTCGCGTCCCTTCGGCACGAGGTCGAGAAAGTTGTAAGCGCCGACCAGGATGTCGAGGCCGCGAGCGTAGCTGGAGTAGGTGTGGAAGATCGCTCCGCTCTCGTCCTTCGCAAAGACGCTCAGTCCGGGGCGCTCCTCGGCGGGAAATTGCATCATCTCGTAGTTGTAGTAGACCTGCTTCTTGCCGGCTTCTTCCGGAGTAATCGAAACCTGATAGTCAAAGTTGAAATCGCTCGCGTTCGAGGAGACCCAGCGAAACTTCCAGCCCATGCGGTGCTTGAACGATTCAATTTCAGCGATCGGCGCGTGCGAAACTACGGCGAGCGTGACGTCGCGGTTGGCGAGGTGAATGGTCATGCCGTCGAAGTGGTCGGAGATGTAGGAGCAGCTGGGGCAACCTTCTTTCCATCCCGGGCCAAGCATGAAGTGATAGATCACGAGCTGGCTGCGGCTGCCGAAGAGATCGGAGAGCGAGACACGGCCGGCAGGGCCGTCGAATTCGTAGTTCTTCTCCACTTTCTCCCAGGGCAGGGCGCGGCGCAGGCGGCTGATCTCATCGCGCTGGCGCGTGAATTCCTTTTCCTTCTTGAGAAACTCCTTGCGCGCGGCGATCCAATCGTTGTGCGGCACGACCTTGGGGTTCTTGATTTCTGTCGCGATGGTTGCCATAGCGACCTCCTTTGCTGCGATTTGTCGGGGACGATCTCGAATGATTTGCGAGGATTCGCGAGTGAGCTTACTTGCCGCGGCGAAACAGTCTGACGAAGAATGCCGCGATTCCGCCGGTTCCCGCGGTCGAGCCGGCGACGATGGCTGCGGCTGTTGCCGCACATACAGGACACATACGACTCTCCTTGGGTGAGCGGGAATGGGTTATCCCGGCGCGCGTTTGGAGTTTGCCTTCATTCGCCCGCTCACGCGGCACTGTCAGGGACCTGGACTGCACTGATTACGATTTGGCCTTCTCGGCGTGCAGGCGGACGGTTTCGTGGATCTTTGCCCAGCCGCCTTTCATTCCCTTTTTGAAGTCGTCGGGGACATTTCCGAAGCCGGTGTGATGAAACTTGATGAGCGTTTCGCCGTTTTCTTCGGTCAGGCGATATTGCACGTTGTTGGCGACAGGGAAAGACATCATCAGCGGGCCGCTGAACTCGAGCAGCGTGGGGCGCTTGATGGCCTGCACCGTGGCCCAGCAGTGGCCGTTGTTGTCGCCAAGGTCGCGGAACCAGCGGCCGCCCGGCCAGGCTTCGAGCTTGAAAGGCATCGACGTGCCGTCGTCCTTTTCGAAGCCGGAAGCAAGTTGATCGAGAAGCGCCGCGAAGGTGACTTCGAGCGAGGCGCGCACGCGAATCTCCTGTTCGATTTTGAAGCTCAGGGATTCGAGATCGGGAACTGTCATTGTGGTCATAGATCCTCCGTGGGAAAGTTTGGAATTTGAGTCATGGACCGCGGGCCCTCAGGACTTCGGAATTGTTGATTGCGTTGAGTTGCCGCCGCGGTCGATATCGGCCTGAACGCGCTCGGCGCGCTCTTTCACGCGGTTCAAATTGTGCTGCCAGTAACGGGCGAAGGTTTCAGCGAACTCATGCAGCGGGCGGATAGCGGCGGCGTTAGTGCGATAAAGACGGTGGCGGCCATTGCGACGGACACGCACCAGGTTGACCCTGCGCAGGACGCCAAGGTGCTTGGAGACCGACGGCTGGTCGATGCCGATGGCCGTAACAATTTCGCCTACCTCGCGCTCATCGTGCGCCAGAAAGAGGAGGATTTGCCGGCGTCGCGGCTCGGCAACGGCGTTAAAGGCATCGGAGGTGGTTGCGGCCCTGGCCATGAAGAGAACGTTACATGCTCATATGGGAATATGTCAAGTACAAAATTCATGACTTTCGTTTTTTTGCGGATCGGAGTGCGTTTTGCCGCTCGTGGCCGCGCCATGTACTATCCGTCGCATGAAGCCGCTCTTTATGTCGGTGCACAACCTCTACGCTTCTGTTGATCGAAAGGACTGCCGCGCATGACTTTCAATCGCCGAGCTTTTTTGAACGCATGTACACGGGCGGGCATGGCATCGCCGCTGCTGCCGGGGATCCTGTACACGCTGGCCGCGCAGGCGCAGGAGGCGGCCCCGAGTTCTGCCGCTCCCGGGGCGAGTGGCGCGGCGAGCTCAAATGGCGGCAGCGAGGTAAAGACGCCGGCGCTGCCGAAGATTACGCCAGAGATGATTGACCGGGCCGCGGAGTTGGCGGGCGTGGGGCCCTTCACTGAAGGGCAGAAGAAGATGATGCTCGACGGCCTGAACGATCAGCGCGACGCATACGCACAGATTCGCGCGTTGAAGATTGCCAACGATGTGCCGCCGGCGTTTGTGTTTCATCCAGCGCCGGCAGCAAAGCCGGCGGAGAGCAGCGTCGTGTTTCAAGGCACCACGCCGCAACTGGTCTACGACGACGCAGAATCCGGCGCGCCACAGGCCCCCGCGAACATACAGGACCTGGCTTTCGCTTCAATACTGGATCTGGCCAACCTGATTTTTCATCGCAAGATCACGTCCGCCGCGTTGACGCAGATGTACATAGATCGCCTGAAGCGCTATGACCCCGAATTCCATTTCGTGATCACGCTGCTGGAGGATCGGGCGATGGCTCAAGCAAAAGCGGCGGATGATGACCTGCAGAATGGGCTTTATCGCGGGCCGCTGCAGGGGATTCCGTGGGGCGCGAAGGATTTGCTGGCGGTGAAGGACTACCCAACGACGTGGGGCGCTGGAGGGTTCGAGCAGCAGACATTCAAAGAGGATGCGACTGTGGTCGAGCGGCTGGATGCGGCTGGGGCCGTGCTGGTGGCCAAGTTCTCGCTGGGCGCGCTGGCCATGGGCGATAAATGGTTTGGCGGGCGCACGCGGAACCCATGGAATCCAGCGCAGGGATCGAGCGGATCGTCAGCGGGCTCGGCCAGCGCAGTAGCTGCGGGGTGCGTGGGCTTTGCGCTCGGGTCGGAGACGCTGGGGTCGATCTCTTCGCCGTCGACGCGATGCGGATGCACGGGGTTAAGGCCGAGTTTCGGCATGGTGCCGCGAACCGGCGCCATGGCACTGAGCTGGACGATGGATAAGCTGGGGCCGATTTGCCGTTCCGTGGAAGATTGCGCGCTGGTGCTCGACGTGATTCACGGGCCCGACGGAAAGGACCTGTCGGCCGGGGCCAGCATCGACTTCCACTGGAATCCGGACTTCGATTGGCGCGATCTGCGCATTGGCTACTTCAAGAGCGAGTTCGATCCGTTGCCGCCGCTGCAACTGAAGGACGCCGCGCCTGGCGAGTCGCCGGACGACCAAAAGAAGCGCGAAGATGCGAATGCGGCCGCTCAGGATGACTACGCGCGGCGGACGTACGACAAGAAATACGAGCAGGCCGCGGTGGACGCATTGACCAAGATGGGCGTGAGCCTTATTCCCGTTGAGTTGCCGAAGCTGCCGTGGGAGGCGATGGTTGGGCTGCTGACCGCCGAGGCTGCCGCGGCGTTTGACGACCTGACAATGAGTGGCCGCGACAAGCTGCTGACGGAACAGGGGCCGGAAGACTGGCCCAACGACTTCCGCGTTGCGCGCTTCTATCCAGCGGTCGAGTACATCCAGGCCAACCGCGCGCGAACTCTCGGTGTGCGCCAGTTTGCGAAGCTGTTCGAGAAAGTGGACATCATCGTGACGCCTTCAACCGACGAGCAGTTGATTGCAACGAATCTGACGGGCAATCCGGCGGTAATACTGCCAAATGGTCTGCGCGGAGCCGACGCGCCGGCGCCTCCGCCGGTCGACGACGGGAATCACGACAATATTGGCGGGCCCGGGACGCCGGTTTCGATTACTTTCATCGGTGGGCTTTACCAGGACGCGAAGCTGGCGGTTTTTTCGCACGCTTACCAGCAGGCGACCGGGTTCCAGAAGCTGCACCCGAAGCTCGACTAGCCGGCGAAACCTTCGTCGAGGATTTCGAAGAACCCTTGCTCGCGACATTGGAGGAACCCTTCGTCGAGAACTTCGTGGACCCTTTCGTCGAAACCTTCGAAGAGATCCCTGTCGATACCGTGTGGTCGGCGAGATTAAGCGTGAAGGAATCGATGCTGCTCGTGGTGGGCGGCACTGTCGTGTCGGTGCGCGCGGCGGTGCTGACGGCGATGGATTCGACGGCGATGGACGAAGCATTGAAAGTGATGCGCAGGAACCCGAACTGATTGTCGCTATAGCTGTCGAGGGTAATGGTGTTCCCTGCCCCATCGGATTCTTTCTGCTGGCCTGCGACCGGTTTCTGCCCTTGCTGGTTCTTCTTCAATCCTGAGAGATCGTAGTAGCCGCCATTGCCTGCAACGACGTAAGGGATCTGGCGGCCGTCGCTTTTCATGATGCGGGTATAGCGCTCGTAAAGATGGGCATGGCCGGAGAGCACCATGTCTGGCCAGACGCCGGCCTGTGTGCAGCATGTGTCCATGGCTTTGAGCATGGCAGCGCTGGGCATGTGCTGGCTGCTGCCGGTGAATGGCGGATGATGCACGGCGATAACGAGCGCCTGCGGATTCGCGTTCTTCGTGTCGGCCTTGCGAACGCTCGCGAAGCGCTTGAGCTCGGAGGTGAGGAAAGTGAGCTGGGCAGTGCCGATGGTGGAGTTGCCAAGCGAGCCAACGGTTTCTCCGGCGTTGGAGTAGAGGCCGATGATGCGGACGAACGGCGCGTCAAGAGTGAAGTAGACTCCGGGTTGCGTCATGGTGGTGCGATCGAAGCCGGGCGCGCCCTGTGTGGGGCTCGCGGTGCAGAAATTATCGACGAAGGCTTCGCATGAGTAGCCGGCCGGCTCGCCTTTGAACATAAAGCCGTCGTGGTTGCCGGGGATGGCGAAGATGGGGCCGGGGTAGTTGCGATAGGGCTCGTAAAACTGCTCGGGGTAATAGCTTTCCTGGCCAAAGAAGTAGACCACGTCGCCGAGGTGATAGAAGAAGGCCGGCTGGCCGCTCGTCCCGGTTTTGCCTCGGACGTCGGCGGTAAGGGCGTCGGCGACGGCGAGTTGCGGCTCGGCGCGCTCAATGCCGCCGGTGTCGCCCACACAATGAATCACGAGCTGGCCCGTGCTGGCGATGGCATTGACGGTGGCCGGGGAGAGCACATCAGCGAGAGACAGGATGGGCGGACTGACGCGCGGCTTGGGGATGGGCTCGAGGACCTGGAGCTCGTCGGACGTCGGGACCGAGGCGTCGGCGTCAATCTGCGCTGCGCTGTAGGTGACAAAGTTGTCGGCGGTGAATGTCGGATTGGCAAATTTGAAGGCGCTGCTCGACAAGACGATCCTGCTTTCTGCCGGGGAAATCGCCGGCTGAGGAAATTTTGAAATGAGCAGAAGCCGGGGAAAAGGGAAAGAAATCCGACAAAAGTTCAGGTGGACAAATTGTAGTGAGGGCACGACGTAGAGCGGGAGAATTTTTTGGGAAAATCCGGGAGGGAAGTGTGGCGCGCGCATTGCGGTGATGAAGCGCGAACGGGTCGTGGAGACAAAACCAGCTCCCCTCCGCGAGAGAACGAGGAGCTGGATTGCCCAAAGAGAAGGCTTACTTCTGCTGCGCTGGCGGCGGCGTCGATGGCTGAGTCGACGGCGCGGGCGTTGGTACTGCGTTGGGCTGGGCGCTGCCGCCAGCAGGCGGAGTGCCGGCGCCGGGATGCGGCTGCATCGGCATTGGCCGATTCGGCGGCATCATGGGATGCGGGGGTGCAGGCATGTCAGTGACGTCGACCAATTCAACGTCGAAGATGAGGTCGGACTTGGCGGGGATGCCGGGACTGGCTGGGCTGCCCGGGCGCTCTGGACGGTCGGGAATGGCGCGGGTTCCATAGGCCATTTGCCAGGGAATGAAGATGCGGCGCTTGCCGCCGATTTTCATGCCTTCAAGGCCGTAGTCAAACCCAGGAATGACGCGGCCAACGCCCTGCGGAATGGCGATGGGCTCCGGGTCCTTCATCTTGGGCTTTCCATCGGGACCCATTACGGGCTTGCCGTCCGGCCCCATCTCGGGCTGCGAGTGCATATCCCACGAGTCGAACTTGACGCCGTCGGCTGCACGCCACCCGGTGTACTTGAGGTGCCAGAGCTTGCCGGTTTCGCCTTCTGCACCTTTGCCGACGGTGATGTCTTCATAGCGGAGCGCGATGGGCATCTTGACGAGACCGTGCACGACCCGAGGCACACCTGGAGGAAGCTTGATCCAGGGTTGCGGTTCAGGCGCGGAAGCAGCGGCGGTTGCAGGCTTGGCAGCGGACGAAGCTGGCTTCGCGGCGGTTGCGGGCTTTGCTGGGGTGGTTTGGGCGCTGGCGGCGGCAGTGAAAGCCGCGAAGGACAGGAAAAGAACAAAGCGATTCATGGTTGGAAATATCTCCGACTGGTTTACCCATGCGAGTTTATCAGGCCAGCGGCGAGGTATGCGCCCGTCAGCCCATTAACATTGCGGCCAGCAGCGCGGTTCGCGGGGCGAGATGCTCAACCAGGACGGACTCGTGGCGCGCGTGCGCGCCTTCGCCGACGGCGCCCATGCCGTCGAGAGTGGGAATGCCGAGGGCCGCGGTGAAGTTGCCGTCGGAGCCGCCGCCGGTGGAGGCTTCATCGAGATCAAAGCCCAGCTCGCCGGCCAGCGCCTGCGCCTGGCGGAAGAGACGGACGGTGCCGCGGCTGCGCTCCATGGGCGGACGATTGATGCCGCCGGTGATGGTCAGCTTGCAGCGCGGATCTTGCGATTTGAGTGCTGCAAATCTGCGCTCGATCCGCGGGCCGTCGGCGGCGCGGGCGATGCGGACGTCCACTTCGGCCCAGGCATGGGCGGGAACGACGTTGGATTTTGTGCCGCCGCCCGCAACGCCCACACTGACGGTGAGGCCGCGCTTGAGATCGGTCCAACTGCTGATTTTCTCGATGATGCGGGCGAGTTCGCGGATGGCATTCGCGCCTTTTTCAAAGTCGACTCCGGCGTGAGCGGCAACGCCCGCGACGTCAATGCGCCAATTGCCGATGCCCTTGCGAGACGTTTTGTAGGCGAGGCCTTGCGCGGGCTCGAGGACGTAGACGGCGGAACATTGTTTGGCGACGGCTTCGACGATGGGCCGCCCGGATCGGCTGCCGATTTCCTCGTCGCCGGTGAGGAGGAGGATGATTTCGCGTTTCAGGCTCGCGGTCTCGGCGAGCAGCTCGAGGGCGGTGAAGGCCATGGCGACGCCGACCTTCATGTCGAGGGTTCCCGGACCCCAGAGGCGGCTACCGCTGAGCTTGCAAGGCATGGATTGGAGCGTGCCGAGGGGCCAGACGGTGTCGAGGTGACCGAGCAGCAGGATGGGCTTTGAAGCTGAGGTGCGCGGACCGAAGCGAGCCTCAAGAGCGTTGCCGAAGTCTGAATTGCGGTGGATTTTGACGCGGCCGCCAAGGGATCGGGCATGGGTGGTGGCGAGGGCGAGGCAGGCGTCGACGGCTGCTTTCGAGTCGGAGGGAGATTCGGAAGAGACCAAATGGCGGGCTAAAGCGATAAGGCTCGGCTGCTTGCGGCGGGCACCGGCCAGCAGGGCGCGCATGGGGATCTTCGAATTGGCCAGTAACGACATAGGCGATTGTTCTCGGGTCAACTTGCAGAGACGCTCTGATTCTACGACACTTAAGGCCGTTTTCCGCATGAGTTATTGGAAAGGTTCCAGAGGACAATTTGGCCCATGGTGTGGTAAAAATGCCACACAACCCGATTTGGGCGGCCCGTCTATTCTAATGACGGCAAAGGCTTTTTAAGCGAAGGAGCCGATTGGGTCACCCGGCACACCAAGAACAGACGATCGCAGCGCCACTGGAATTTGCGGGCGTCGGGCTGCACTCGGGCGCGCCTGTGACCATGCGACTGCTGCCGGCGCCGGCGGGTTCGGGGATCGTTTTCAGGCGCACGGACCTGGATAATTTTGAGATCCCGGCAAACGGGCGAAACGTGGCCAAGGTGAGCTACGCAACCAGCTTGATGCGGCAGAGCGTACTGATCTCGACGACGGAACACCTGCTGTCAGCGTGCATCGGGATGGGCGTGGACAACGTGATTGTGGAGCTCGACAACCTGGAGCTGCCGATTCTTGACGGGAGCGCGTTGCCGTACGTGGAGGCGATTGAAAGCGTGGGAATGCGCGAGCAGCGGCGCAAGCGCGAGACGCTGCGCGTGCTGCACCCGGTTGAGGTACGCGAAGGCGAGAAGTTTATCGGCGTGTATCCGGGGCAGGGCTACCGCATCTCCTACACGATCGACTTTCCCGCTCCGATCGGCCAGCAGAATACATGCATCGATCTGGCGGCGGAGACATATGGGAGCGAGATTGCTCCCGCACGGACATTCGGCTACAAAGCGGATGAGAGCAAGCTGCGCAATATGGGGCTGATTCGCGGCGCAGGCCCGGAGAACGCGATCATTCTTGGCGCGAATGGGCCGGAGAATGGGCCGCTGCGCTTCCCCGACGAGTATGTGCGGCACAAGGTGCTGGACCTGATCGGGGATCTGGCGTTGGCGGGGCGGAGGATTGAAGGGCACGTGGTGGCCGTGCGGGCGGGACATGCCATGCATACCGCATTTGTTGCGCGGCTGCTGAAGGATCGCTCGGCGTGGGAGCTGGCGCATGTGCCGGTGGACGCTCCTGCGTCCGCAGAGCCGGAGCTGGAAGCGAATGGCGGCATGGGCGAAGCTGCGCTGGCGGGGGCGTAGAGAGCTTTCGTTCTTCCTCGTTTTTTCTCCAAAAGACAATTCATCTGTTGGGATCGTGCTATCCCAGGTCCGAGAATCCGGACCTGGGGCACCCCAGGTTCGTGCGAACGCTGCGTTAGCCAATGCGTTCAATCGCGACGGCTGTTGCTTCGCCGCCGCCGATGCAGATTGCTGCGACGCCGCGGCGGAGGTTGCGTTGCGCGAGGGCAGCAAGCAGCGTGACGAGAATGCGCGCGCCGGAAGCACCGATTGGATGGCCGAGGGCGCAGGCGCCTCCGTTGACGTTGACCTTCTCGTGAGGGAGACTGAGCGAGCGCATGGCGGCCATGACGACTACGGCAAAGGCTTCGTTGATTTCGAACAAGTCAATTTCCGCGAGGGACCAGCCAGTAAGTTCGAGTAAGCGCCGGATAGCGCCGATGGGCGCGGTGGGAAAAAGCGCGGGCGTATTGGCGTAGGTGGAGTGGGCGGCGATCGCGGCGAGCGGCTTGAGGCCAAGACGGTCGGCTTCAGAGCGGCGCATGAGGACGAGGGCGGCGGCGCCGTCAGAGATGGCGCTTGAGTTGGCCGCGGTGACTGTGCCGCCATCGCGAAACGCGGGCTTGAGATGAGGGATTTTGTCGGGAGTGGCTTTGAGGGGAAGCTCGTCGTGGGCGACGATGTTCTCGGTCTTGGCGGCCCCGGCTGTCTTGCCGGCGGTGACGGTGAATGGAACAATTTCCGCTGAAAAGCTGCCGTCAGTGGTGGCATTTTTTGCGCGGGTGAGCGATGCGAGCGCGAATTCGTCCTGCTCGTGACGGGAAAAAGCGTAGCTCTGGGCGCAGTCTTCAGCGTAGGTACCCATGAGACGGCCTTTGTCATAGGCGTCCTCGAGTCCGTCGAGAAACATGTGATCGAGGATGCGGCCATGGCCCATGCGATAACCGGAGCGGGCACGGTCGAGGAGATAAGGAGCGTTGCTCATGCTCTCCATGCCGCCGGCGACGATGATCTTGGCGCTGCCGGCAAGGAGCAGGTCGTGCGCGAGCATGACGGCCTTCATGCCGGAGCCGCACATCTTGTTGATGGTGACTGCGCCGGTGGAGGCGGGCAATCCTGCGCCGAGGGCGGCTTGGCGAGCGGGAGCCTGGCCGAGGCCGGCGGTGAGCACACAGCCGAAGAGAACTTCGTCGACGGATTCAGGCGGAATGCCACTCCGCTCGAGAGCGGCGCGGATGGCGGCGGTGCCGAGCTGGGGAGCGCTCAGGTCTTTGAGATCGCCCTGAAATGCGCCAATGGGCGTGCGCGCGGAGCCGACAATCACGACGGGATCAGAGGATGCGGACATTTGCGCTCCAGTTCAGAGTGGCGGGTCGGTTTGAAAACAATCCCTCAGGGGCTGAAGCCCGCATTGAACTTTGATGACTGATGTACGGGCTGAAGCCCGTACCCTTCAAACTGAAGCCCGTACCCTTCAAAGCTGACCTACTACCCCAGATTAGCGCGGGGCCATGCGCAGCGCGCCGTCGAGGCGGATGGTTTCACCGTTGAGCATGGTGTTCTCGCAGATATGTTTGACGAGAGCGGCGAACTCAGCGGGTTGGCCAAGTCGCGCGGGAAACGGAATGCTTTTGGCGAGAGCGTCCTGCACCTCGGGCGAGAAGCCGGCAACCATAGGCGTTGCGAAGACTCCGGGTGCGATGGTGACCACGCGAATGCCAAAGCGCGCAAGCTCTCGGGCGATGGGGAGCGAGAGGGCGACAACGCCGCCCTTTGATGCTGCGTAGGCTGCCTGGCCGATTTGGCCATCGTAGGCCGCGATGGAGGCGGAGTTGACGATGACGCCGCGCTCGCCATCGGGGCCGGGCGTTTCCTTTGAGATGGCCGAGGCGGCGAGGCGAATCATGTTGAAGGCGCCGACAAGATTGATGCTGACGGTTTTCGCAAAGGTGTCGAGGCGATGCGGACCTTCGCGGCCGATGACGCGCTCGGAGGGAGCGACTCCGGCGCAATTGACGAGCGCGTGCAGATGGCCAAATGCGCTGAGCGCGAGATCGACTGCGGCCTGGGCGTCCTGCTCGCTGGTGACGTCAGTGAGCGCGAAGCGGGCGGCTGCGCCCAGCTCGGCGGCGAGGGATTCGCCAGCTGCGCGATTGGTGTCGGCGATGATGACCAACGCGTCTCCAGCGACGAGCATCCGCGCCGTGGCTGCACCGAGGCCCGATGCGCCGCCCGTTACGAGGAAGATGTGGTTCGTGATCTGCATTGAACGATCGGGATCGGATGGTGGTGCGGTTTGAGAGAGGCCATCCCTCAGGGGCTAAAGCCCGGAATTCAATTTCTGCATTTAGCGGCACGACTGAAGTCGTGCCCTTTCAAAACAAACCCAAACTTCACCACCACGCGAAATAGTACCCTTCCCGAGCGCAGCATATCATTCAAAAGAGCATCCGTGGTCAGAGTTGACGGATCTTCGGAGGCAGGCGCGATGAAACCGAGATTATCAGGCGCGTCGCTCACGCAATTGAGCGAGGAAGAAACGCTTTTCCGCGAGACCGTGCGGCGGTTTGCCGAAGACGAAGTTGCGCCGCTGGTGCGCCGCATGGACGACGAGCAGCATCTGGATGCGGGGCTGCTGCGCAAGCTGTTCGAGCTCGGCCTGATGGGGATCGAGATTCCGGAGGAGTTTGGCGGGAGCGCGGGATCGTTCTTCGACTCTGTGCTGGCGGTGGAGATGCTTTCGGCCGTCGATCCGGCAGTGGCGCTGGTTGTAGATGTGCAGAACACGCTGGTGGCGAGCGCGGTGCTGCGTTGGGGCACGCCGGAACAGAAAAAGAAATATCTGCCGCAACTGGCGGCGGACACAGTGGGAGCTTACGCGTTGAGCGAGGCGGGGTCGGGGTCCGACGCGTTTGCGTTACAGACGCGCGCAGCGAAGCGTGGCAGCGAATACGTGTTGACCGGACGCAAGCTCTGGATCTCGAATGCCAAGGAAGCCGGACTGTTCATCGTATTTGCAACAGTGGATGCGAACGCGGGCTACAAGGGCATTACCGCGTTCCTGGTGGAAAAAGGCGCGCCCGGATTTACAGTCGGCAGGAAAGAGGACAAGCTGGGAATCCGCGCTTCAAGCACCTGCGAACTGATTCTGGAAGAGTGCGCGATTCCTGCCGGACAAGTGCTGGGCGAGGCGGGCAATGGCTACAAGGTCGCGATGGAAACGCTGAACGAAGGGCGGATCGGAATCGGCGCGCAGATGCTGGGATTGGCCGAGGGCGCGTGGGGCCACGCCGTGAAACACGCCAAAGAGCGCAAGCAGTTTGGGAAAGCGATCGCGGAGTTCCAGGCGATGCAGTTTCAACTGGCAGAGATGGCGACGGAGATTGAGGCGGCGCGGTTGATGGTCTACAACGCGGCGCGGCTGAAGGACGCGGGCCAGGATTTCCGCAAGGAAGCAGCGATGTGCAAGTACTTTGCCTCGCACGTGGCTGAACGCGTGGCGAGTCTTGCTGTGGAGGTTCTGGGCGGGGCGGGATTCGTGAAGGAATCGCCGGTGGAGAAGCTTTATCGAGACGCGAAGATTGGAACGATCTATGAAGGCACGTCGTTCATGCAATTAGCCGCGATTGCGAAAGCCGTTCTCTAGATTTCCCGAAAAAAGCGGCTGTGGCGCCCGTCACAGCACTTAGAGCAGGCCGGTCCGGGAACAGGACCCAGGCCAGACCCTGAAATATGCCGGGTTCAGACGGCTGTAATTGCCAGATTCTGAATAACCTTTCCCTCAAAGCAACGATTCGGCCGACCCCGATCGGGTGAATTGGTGCGCTTATGCGCCCGAAGTAACACGAAAGCGGGACGACCGCTACAGTACTAAATTCCCCAAAGGTAATGTATAGTAACGTTCAAACGTACCCACTCTTGTGGATATACTTGGCTACATTAGTAATCACTAATGATTACCTCAGTTTGTCTTGGCGATAAATCTCGCGCGTGCGCCGATGAAGATTTTGGGCCCGTTCGGAGGAAATATGCGCCCCTTGAAGTTTAGTTTCATTTGGCTGCTGACTTTTGCATGCGGCTTCGCGCTCAGCGGATGCTCGGGATCGTTTGTCACGAATAGTTCCTTAGCGGGAACTCTCAGCGTATCTTCGAGTACCGTCGATTTTGGACAAGTGGCTGTTGGCAAGACGGTCAGCAATGTCGTCACGCTCACAAACTCTGGAACGGCGGCGATTGAGATCTCGGAGCTGAACCTGACGGGACAGCCGTTCGCGATGAGCGGAACCGGCTCCCTGCCGATGACGGTCGGCGCCAACGCCAGCGTAACGGTTACCGTCCAATTCAACCCCACCGCGTCAGGGCCGACAAGCGGCCAGCTGACGATCGCCAGCAATGCATCGAATGGAACCTCGACCTCGGTCGCGCTGAGCGGCACTGGCGTGCCCGTGCTGACTGAGTTGAATTGCGTGAATGGATCGATCCTGGGAAGCGCGGCAGACACTTGCACGGTGACCCTGAATGCGGCTGCGGCAAGCGGCGGCCTGGCAATCAACCTGACCAGCAACGACAGCGCGGTTGCGGTTCCCGCTTCAGTGACCGTACCAGCGGGAGCGAGCAGCGCGGAGTTTACCGCGGACGCGTCTGCGGTTACGTCAACGCAAGCCGCAATGTTGACCGCCAACGCGGGCGGCGTGGCGCAGACCTTCAGTGTTCAACTGGACGCAGCGACAGCGGTCCTAAGTATCAGCGCATCGAGCGTGTCGTTCGGCAGCGTTTCAGTAGGCTCGGCGGCCACGCATGCCCTGGTTCTTTCCTCAACGGGCACCATGCCGGTGACCGTGAGTGCGACAGCGCTAACCGGGACGGGCTTTTCGATCCCAGGCGGGGGTCTGCCGGTTACGCTCGCTCCCGGTCAGACGCTCACATTGAACGTGGCGTTTGATCCGACCGCGGCCGGAGGACAGGCCGGTCAACTATCGATAGCCAGCAATTCCTCGACGGGAAGCTCGACGGTGGTTGGCTTAAGCGGGACGGGCGTGCCGGTTTTGAGCGGACTCACTTGCACCAGCCTTTCCATCACCGGTTCGGGAACGGACGGCTGCACGGCGACATTGAACGCGGCTGCGGCCAGTGGCGGATTTGCAGTCGCTCTCTCAAGCAGCAACTCGCTGGTGACTTTGCCGGGATCGGTGACTGTAGCCGCGGGTGCCAGCAGCGCGAACTTCATCGCCAATATCTCACCGGTCAATTCGGCGGAGACGGCAACACTAACCGCCAGTGCGGGCGGCACCGCGCAGTCCGTCACGCTGCAGCTTAACTCTGGACCAACGTCCACGCTGAGCCTGAGCACAACCAGCGTGAACTTTGGCGACGTGGTTGCCGATATTCCGGCAACGGAGACCGTGGTTCTTACTTCAACAGGGGGCGCCGCAGTAACGGTGAGCGCGGCATCGGTGACGGGAAGCGGATTTGCCGCATCCGGCGCAACATTCCCCCTGACCCTGAACCCGAATCAAAGCGCGACACTGACATTGCAATTCGATCCCACGGTGACGGGGTCAACGACAGGGGATGTTTCCATCACCAGCAACTCATCCGATGGAACTTCGAAGAGGATCGGGTTGGCGGGAAGAGGAGTGCCAAAGCTGACCAGGTTGAGTTGCGCCAACACAACGATGACGGGCGCGGGCACCGACAACTGCACGGTGACGACGAACATGGCTGTGCCAACCGGCGGCCTGGCTGTAAGCCTCACCAGCAGCAGTTCGTCATTAGCTGTGCCCGCTTCAACGACGCTGGCGGCGGGCTCTACGAGCGGAAGTTTTTCCGCAACTGTTTCAGCGGTAAACGTTGCGCAGGCTGTGACGGTATCGGCCAGCGCAACCGGCGTGTCGACGTCCGCCGGCGTGCAATTGGAAGCGGCATCAATCTCGCTTCAGGTCAGTTCGTCCAGCGTGTCGTTCGGCAATGTCAATGTCAATACGCCTGCGAGCCAGACGGTCACTCTAACTTCGACCGGGACCTCAGCGGTGACCGTAAGCGCAGCGGCCGTGGCCGGAACCGGATTCACGGTCTCGGGAACCACGTTCCCGTTGACTCTCAACCCTAATCAGACTGCAACGCTCACGGTGCAATTCGATCCAACCGCGGCGGGAGCGGCCACGGGTCAATTGACTCTTACCAGCAACTCGGCGAGCGGAAGTTCGACCCTGTTGACCCTGAGCGGCACAGGCGTGCCAGTATTGAGCGCGCTGAGCTGCACGAGCGGATCGTTCACCGGAGCGGGAACTGACAGTTGCACCGTCACGCTCAATACGGCTGCGGCCAGCGGTGGATTCACGGTTGGTTTGGCCAGCAATAATTCGGCGGTGACCGTCCCCGCCTCAGTGACGGTGGCTGGGGGAGCCACAAGTGCGAGCTTTACAGCAACCGTCTCCGCAGTCACCTCCGCTCAGACAGCGACCCTCACGGCCAGCGCCAACAGCGTGGCCAAGACTTTTGCATTGCAGTTGGGCGGCAGCACACCCACACTGAGCGCCCTGAGCTGCACGACCGGATCGTTTACCGGAGCCGGGACTGACAGTTGCACAGTCACGCTCAATACGGCTGCGGCCAGCGGTGGATTCACGGTTGGTTTGGCCAGCAACAATTCGGCGGTGACCGTCCCCGCCTCAGTGACGGTGGCTGCGGGAGCCACAAGTGCGAGCTTTACAGCAACCGTCTCCGCAGTCACCTCCGCTCAGACAGCGACCCTGACGGCCAGCGCCAGCAGCGTGGCCAAGACTTTCGCATTGCAGTTGGGCGGCAGCACACCCACACTGAGCGCCCTGAGCTGCACGACCGGATCGTTTACCGGAGCGGGGACTGACAGTTGCACCATCACGCTCAGTACAGCGGCGGCCAGCGGTGGATTTGCGGTCAGCCTTGCCAGCAACAATGCGGCTGTCTCCGTGCCGGCTTCAGTAACTGTGGCTGTGGGAGCTACCACGGCCAGCTTCACAGCGACCGTCTCCGCAGTCACCTCCGCTCAGACAGCGACCCTCACAGCCAGCGCCAACAGCGTGGCCAAGACTTTTGCATTGCAGTTGGGCGGCAGCACACCCACACTGAGCGCCCTGAGCTGCACGACCGGATCGTTTACCGGAGCGGGGACTGACAGTTGCACCATCACGCTCAGTACAGCGGCGGCCAGCGGTGGATTTGCGGTCAGCCTTGCCAGCAACAATGCGGCTGTCTCCGTGCCGGCTTCAGTAACTGTGGCTGTGGGAGCTACCACGGCCAGCTTCACAGCGACCGTCTCCGCAGTCACCTCCGCTCAGACAGCGACCCTCACGGCCAGCGCCAGCAGCGTGGCCAAGACTTTTGCATTGCAGTTGGGCGGCGGCACTCCCACTCTGAGCGTCAGCGCTGGAAGCATCGGGTTCGGGAGCGTCAATGTGCAGACGGCCGCGACGCAAACCGTAACGCTGACATCGACCGGAACGGCGGCAGTGACGATTAACGCGGCGACGATCACCGGAAGCGGTTTCTCCGTTTCGGGAGCCACCTTCCCACTGACTTTAAATCCGAATCAGACTGCTACATTAACGGTGCAGTTCGATCCGACTGCAGGCGGGGCGGCAACGGGTTCACTCACTCTAACGAGCAACTCCTCCACCGGAACATCGACAGTGATCAGCCTGAGCGGAAATGGAGTACCGGGGCTGAGCGCGTTGAACTGCACAAGCGGGTCAATCACCGGAGCGGGAACCGATAGCTGCACGGTGACGTTGAACGCAACGGCGGGCAGCGGGGGATTCAGCGTCAGCCTGGCGAGCAGCAACTCGGCTGTAACCGTTCCGGCTTCAGTGACTGTGGCGAGCGGATCGACGACCGGCAGCTTTACGGCAACGATCTCCGCAGTGAGCACCTCAGCGACGGTGACTTTGACGGCCAGTGCCAACGGCACGGCACAAACCTTCACATTGCAGTTGGGACCCGGAGTGTCGACGCTCAGTATTAACGCCACGAGCATTTCATTTGGCGATGTGTTAGTAGGCTCTCCTGCGACCCAGTCTGTGACTCTGTCCTCGACGGGCACGGCAGCGGTAACCATCAACGCGGCCACCGTGAGCGGCACAGGCTTTTCGGTCTCGGGCGCTACCTTCCCGCTCACCCTGAATCCCACTCAGACCGCGACCCTCAGCGTGGAGTTCAATCCGACATCGGCGTTGCTCGGGCTCGCGAGCGGCACACTGACCATCACGAGCAATTCCTCAACGAATCCGACGGCTGCGATCGCCTTGAGCGGCACGGGCGAGGCGGTTGAAGTGAATCTGACCTGGGACGCACCCAGCAGTTCTCCAGATCCGGTCGCCGGTTATAACGTTTATCGCGCACCCGGCGGCAGCACCTCATATCAGCTTGTGACTTCGGTGAGCAACAGCCAGTTCGCATACACCGATACCAACGTTCAGGCCGGGCTAACCTACGATTACATCGTGGAGAGTGTCGACGCTTCCGGCGTCACCAGCGCACCCTCGAACATGGCCGCAGCAACACTGCCGTAACAATGGAGTCGTCTCAGCTCGAAAGAAACCCTATTTTTCCACAGGGAAATTTGTACGCAGCCGTGAATAAGTTACATGCGCGGACGCGCCTAACTGCGCGGTTCCATCGCCGGCTATTCCTGGATAACTGAGCTGAACATCAATTATATGAGGGGCATGGGAGAATCCACAGAGGGTCAGGTCGATTTGGCATTCGAATTGCCGACTCTGAGAGTTCAATCCAAATAAGAAACCGCTCCGGCGCTCTGAATTCGGTTTATGCCTGTTTCGTTCGCTGGCGAAGGTTTCAAGTCAAGGGATAGCTTGTTCAGCGGGCCATGTCTGTTTTGGCGAAGGGCGCCAAGCGACGAGGCCGCTGGCGATAGCGGCAAATCCCATCATTTTCGGCGGCCGGCACGGGGCTCGGAAGACCCCTGTTGTATTGGTGAGAAGTTTGCGGTTTCCAGAGCACCGCGAAACGAATACGCAGGGTAATATCCGCAATTACATCCGTTGTTTATTCCACTCTGCGAGGGTGCTTTCAGAAAGAGTGAAAGTGACTCGCATCGGGGACGTTTGAGGCCAGGGATTTGCCTCGTTTGCATAACTGCGGCCGCTAAGGCACAGAAGTGGAGTGACCTGCGGCACTGATTGTTCTTACTCACCGGAGCTAAATGAGCTTGTCGACCGGAACAAAGGGGACCATAAGCCGCGAACGGAGATGCGGCTGCGGACAAAACATGCTCGATAAAGGTTTTTTTCGTTCATGCAGTTACACAACATCTTATCTGCCGTTATAGATGCCGGCTCGAGAGCGCGTGCTGTCTGGGATTGTATTCCGGGTGCAAGCCTGCGCGATGCAAACCTGCAAATCGGCATCGGAAGGCCGGGCCGCTACCGCTCATTTCCTATGTACTTTGTTTGTGCATTGATTTCATTCTGCCTCCCGCTCGGGCTGTGCGGCTGCTTAGGGGGGCAGATTGTTGCCCCGCATACGACGACAAGCGCAAACGCAGGGTCTCTTCAGGCAGCTCCGAATACTGTCAGCTTTGGGAGCGTATCGCTGGGAACAACGGCGAGCGCAAACGTATCACTTGTCAATCAAGGCTCGGCAGCGGTACAGGTTTCGCAAATCAGCCTGTCGGGGCAGTCGTTTTCCATGAATGGTGGTGCCAACCTTCCCATCACTTTGGCAGCGGGCGGAACGTTAAACTTAAGCGTGAATTTCTCGCCCGCCGCGACGGGTGCGGCAACTGGCGAACTGGTGATCACGAGCGATGCCGCGAATGATGGAACGGTTGTGGTCGGACTAAGCGGCATGGGGACAGCAGTGACTGCACCAAACACGACGAACCTAAGTTCGTTGAGTTGCGACACCGGATCAATGACAGGGGCGGGAGTGGATAGCTGCACGGTAACGCTGGTCGCGGCTGCGCCAAGCGGCGGGACTCCGGTTAACCTGGCCAGTAACGATCCCGCAGTCGTAGTTCCGGCGACGGTGACGGTGCCGGGAGGCGCGACAAGCGCGATCTATTCAGCAACGATATCCTCTGTGAGCACAGCTCAAACGGCAACACTGACGGCTAGTGCGGGTGGGGTTTCGGAAGAGTTCCCTCTGCAACTGAATGTTGCCGCACCAGGACTTACCATCAATGCCGCGAGCGTGGCATTCGGCAATGTGCAGGTGAATACAACGGTGACCCAGTCCGTGGCAGTGACGGCTTCAGGACCAGTGCCGTTTGCCGTCACTGCGGCGACTGTGCAGGGAGCCGGCTTCTCGATCTCGGGGGCGACATTCCCACTCACGTTGACGGATGGTCAGACGGCAACGATCAACGTCATGTTTGATCCGACTGCTGCGGGAGCCTCGACGGGGCAGTTGATCATTGCGAGCAGCTCTCTTACAGGCGGGGAGTCAGTGGTTAGCTTGAGCGGAACGGGCGAATTACTGGAAGTCAATTTGAGCTGGAATGCTCCCAGCAGTTCTCCCGACCCGATAGCAGGTTATAACGTTTATCGCGCACTGAGCGGCAGCGGTTCGTACGAGCAGTTAAACCCGTCGATCGTGACACAAACATCCTATGTCGATCTCACTGTTTCAGGCGGCCAGACCTACGATTACGTTGTTGAAAGCGTCGATGGCGCGGGCAATACAAGCGCTCCCTCCAATTTGGCCGGCGTCAGCGTTGACTAAGGAATTCTGAAAGACCTAAATGCACGAAAGGCCGGCGGCACGGATTTGCGGGGATATCCCGCAGATCTGCGCCACCGGCCTTTGCCAATCGCGTCCCCGATTTCTTGTCGGATATGTTCTGCGCGCCGAATACCGAGCGCTGGATTTTTCTCCTCAGGAAGCAATTGAAACTATCACGACTCGAGGTCGTCAATCTTGCGGCAAAACCGCAGCTGTCGCCATCGCGTTGATAGAAGGCTGCAGAAATGCGAAAAACAGCCGGCTCGGTCCCGACAAAGCTCGGAAGCTCCCCTACCTTCACACGATTTCAGGGCTTGCCTGAAGAATACTTTGTCGCGATGAGATACGGGAGCAGTACGATCTCGGCCACGGATGGCAAAGGATCCCTCCAACTAAAGACCGACTCGATCCGAGTTGCGCGAAGAGATCTGAAATAGGTCCCCAAACTCAGACATCCATGCGCGATATCGGAAATTGCAGTCGGAACATCGGTTAGCAGTCGCATCCAACCAATCCCAGCGGCCGAGTGAGTTGGCGCGATTGGTAACCCGATCTCATCAGCGAATGACAAATACGGGAAATCAACTCCGGCAGCCGACCCGATGCTATGAAATCCCCAAGCACGGGCGTTCACATCCAGCAGCTTATACAGGCCATCTCTGGGGTCCCGCTTAAACTCGATTTCGATCAATCCGTGATAATTGATCGCGCGAATAAACCGATCAGATAGCTCCTCGATCATGGGCACTTCTATGGTCTCTACATAAGTTGCTGCACGCCCGAATTCGCGTGGGTGTTGGCGGGAACGGCGCGCGGTTAAAGTGCTATGTGCCTTTCCGTGCTGCACAAACGCGCAGTACGAGTATTGCTCCCGCCCATCTCCCGGAATGATCTCCTGCACAAGAATCTCTTCTGGCTTTATTTGCCGAGCGGCTTTGTCATAGAGACTGCGGAGCTGTTCCGCCGTATCCGCTCTCCAGGCCTTTGCTCCCGTTGCGTAAAAGAAATTCTCTTTAACTGCTGGCTTGATTGCCAAAGGCAAGCTGGAATAGAGCGATGGCAGATCGTCCGCGCTTTTAGGATGAAATGTTTCAGGGCAGGGGATCCCCAAACTGACGGCCAATTCATAGGTCTTCTGTTTGTCCCATGCCCATTCGACGCTCGCCCATTCTCCGGTTGCAACTCTGAAGAAACTCGATAGTTGGGTTCGATGCCGCGAAAAAGCGGCGACGGTCTCATCCCGGGTGGCGATGAGAACCCAATTCTGAAGGTTGAAGCGTCGCCCGACTTCAAGAACAGAATCTACGGTCTTTCGCTCATCCAGGATGTCATCGACTTTGATAACTTTCTTGACATACCGAGACCAGGAGGAAACGCAATGTTTGTCGTCCAAAACATACACGGGAATGCCGTGACGGCCCAAGCTGCGCGCGACTCCAAGCCCGGGGTGATCGCCTCCCACGACAAGGGCGCCAACCGATGCGCTCTGCGCGGCCGTACCGGATGCATTGTTCGAGGCGAACTGTTCCAAAGTTTGGCTCATATGGTCGATCTGATCCGTTCTAATTCCGACCGCGAAGCATCCATCTGGCGAGTTCCTTCGAAGAGGATTCCGTTCCTGTGACGAAGTACAGAAGCGGACCGAACTTTCGCGCGGCCGTTGCACCAAGAAAGTGAAGGCCAGGCACGGACGTGGAGAACCCTGCCGCCACATCAGGATATCCATCCAATTGCCGAATATCCTTCACAAGTCCGGGCGAAAGGAATTGGTATCGGGAAATATCGACAGTGTAGCCGGTGCCCATCAGGATGTGATCTACCCGCCGCTCTGTGCCGTCGCTCAGGCGAAGCGAAACCTCGTCGCCAGTTTCTTTAGCCGACAACACACTGCACCCTAGCGTAATCTTCACTCCATTCAGGCGAGGAATCAGCCAAGGTGCTCCCGCGGAACGGACGGCGCGCTTCCGAATGCGGTCTTTCATTGCCATGGGAAACTGGTACATCACCTTCGGATAAGCAACCAAGCGGCTTATACCGATAGGTCCAACATCATGTTTGGAATATAGGACCTTCGAGATCACACCCATTTGATGGAGCTTCTTATGCATCCCAATCCACCTGAGCGTCGAAATTCTCGCGATCACTTCAGCATCTGCGCCCATTTCGCTAAGGATAGCCGCCGATTCCAGAGCGCTTTGCCCTGCTCCAATGACTGCAACTCGCTTCCCCATCTCGTCAAATTTTCGTCCCTCGTAACAATGAGAGGCGTGGTTGGAGGAGAGATTCGAGAATATCTCAGGAGTTTTCCTGAATGGCCCGATACCGCCAGCTACAATCACACGCCGGCAGGTGCGGGCCTCACCGTCCGCCAACGTGACTCTGAAAGCGGACCCCTCCCTATGCACATCAGCCACATTCCGGCTGTCCAATTTGGCTTTCAGCTGTTTCTGGAACCATCGTCCGTAGCCGACGAAGGTCTCCCACTTAACGCGTTTCACCGGGGCGGTGCCGCTCGCAGTCTCATATTTTTCCAGCGTAAACGAGGCGTTTGGATCTGAGATTGTTGAAGCCTCCCTGGGAGATCGCAAGAGCATTCCTGCGGGCATTCCGTTTGCCCAGAATTCCATCGGCTCCCCGAATACTTCCACATCGATTCCGGCTGCACTTAAATGTGCAGCGGCGGAAAGCCCGTAAGGCCCAGCCCCAATGATGATCACATCGTTGTCAGTCATGGTTTCGATCCTTGGATAGTCTTTATGGTCGGAATTGGCGTTGAATAAAGCCAGATAAACGAAGCTGTGGTATCAGCGGGTTTTCGACATTCAGCATTTAATAGAAAAGTACTGCCGACGCCGATCGACAACTCTAGTTACTGGAGTGGGCTGCGGTCAGATTTGCATTGAGTGAATCCGACATCCCATTTGCCGGATTCTCCACCTTGAGAACGAGACGCCCAGCTTCTTCCGTCGCATAGGCGATTCGAGCTCTTTCATAACCTGGACCTTCAACCTGCCAGCCGGCACCGTTTTGCACCAACTTCAGGGCGGCCCTTTGTCTCCACCAGCGATTGACTTCGCCGGGCGTAGCGATCCAGAGCCCATTGTCACGGCGCAGCAGGTCGAGATGAGTGAGCAGTTCTTTGTAGATCGTCTGCTCTCGAGTGCTCCTAATATATTCAGGATGCACGATGAAACTCACGCATCCATGCTTTTGCATAACGATTTCGGCTTGTCGTTTCCAGAGATCGATTGAGTAGTCGCTCAAAATATTGAATAGCGTGTAATCCTGGGTTGCGGTGACCGGAATCTCGAGAATATCGCCCAGGAAATACGGCATGACTGTGCAGCAACCACCGCGCTGCGGGTCGAGGTGCGCCACGTTGGGAACCGACATGTCGAACGAAAACCTCAGGGCATCGAACCATACCTGTTTACGATAGAGAACGGCGGCGCGGAATCCGTCGGCGCGAAACTCGTTTCGATACGCGTTGATCTTGGCGGCCCGCTCAAGAAACTGCTCGCGATTCTTGTAGAGATGGCCATCGTGGTTCAAGTCGTGGACACAGATTTCGAACCCGCGCCGACGGATCTCCTCCAAAAGTTCGGCGCTAACCTGATAACGCTCTTCAGGAATCACTTGAAATGAGGCTTTGATGCCAAACGCATCGTCAATATCCATCAAGGTTGGGCAATACTCGCAGCCTGCTTGAGTTTCAATATCGTGCGTCATAATCGCGCAACTGGGACTTCCGTTGGGCCAGAACCAGATGAAAGGAATACGATCAACTCCGCCAGCCCGGAGCGACAAAAGCAAAAGCTGCTCTTGCATGATGTCGACCGAACAATCTACCGGCCAAGAAGGAAAACTGATCTTCGTCCAGTCTCGCAGGTAAAGCATTTGCAAATGCCGGCGCACGAAGACCGGAAAGGCCGGTCGTAGGAAGTAATAGAATCTTGACAGAATTGAAAATGAGCCTTCGCGCCACTCCCCAACATAGGCTTCGTGATGTAGATTCTCGATGACTTGCGAGGGATCGAAGGGCAGATATACCTTCCCCTCCTTGATGACAACTTCATCGAGCGCATCATGAAGTGAGGCTGCAGGGGCCGGAGATGGTTGCTGCGCATGATAGCTTCCAAAGCAGGTTGAGTCCTTGCCAAAGCGAAAATAGCCGCTGGCTGAGGAATCAGTTTTCCCCGACACCGTGCGATCGAATGTTTCGGGACAGCGAAAATACTGTACTAAGCTATTTTGCATTGCGTTCAAAAGTCCCTAGGAAATGCAAGTCCGATTTGCTTGGAAGCGCTAAGTGGTGATGAATTCTATCGCGTCGCGGTTTATAGGGGAAGTGAGGAAATCGAACGAAAATGCGCGAAAATTGGTGAATCGCGGATGCCTTAGGTCAAGCCCAGAATAATCTAAATAGGGACCATGAGCGGGTTCGGCGCTGACTACTCGACAGAGGCCTGAGCGTTAGCACGAGTTCCAGTATCCTGACGCCCTAACCCATGGTAATAAGCCGCGATCGACCCCGCTAGATGCCAGACATTGCGCTGACAGTGAAACCTTTTTTGTGCGCTTGTCGAGATCATCGATTGAAGTGCCCACCGAATGAGCCTGCGGAACATAGCGAGCGGAATTCCCATGATGGACCAGCCTGTTTCATGCGGACCCAAGTCCGCAATTTCCGACTGGCTTTGCCAGTAAGTCCACCTCAAAACATAGCTCTTCTTCATGCGGGACTCAGCGATCGGGTGCCAAATAACTGCATGAGGCTCGTACCGCAACTGCTCGCCCGCCGCCAACATCCGGTTAGCAATTTCGACGTCCTCGCGCCCCATCAAGTTCGTGTTCGAACGCCCCAGATCGACGCGAAAAAGACCATACTTCCCGAACGCTTCCCGGCGAATTGCCATGTTCCCGCCGTAGAAGGGAAGTTTGAGTGGTCCGGCCTCGGGGCCCTGGTCAAATCCCCCAAACGGTCCTATGGTGTTGAGATCATCCTTCGAAAGCCAAACTGGAAGCGAGCCCTGCCACACCGGGATAATTCTTCCTCCGGCGCCGGCCCATTCTTTGCCATCGAGCGATGAAGTCAGATTCCAAATCCAGTCTGGCGCTACGACTGCGTCGTCGTCAGTAAAGGCCAGAATCGCGCCCCTGGCGTTTTGGACCCCAGCATTGCGGGCATTCGAGAGGCCCTGCTTCGGCTCAAATACGTAACTGAACCGTGTGGGATTCTGATGGCAATACTTCTCCATGACATCGCGTGTGCGATCGGTCGAATTATTGTCTACTATAAGACAATCCCATTCGACAGATTCTGGAACGTTTTGGACAGCAATGCTATCCAAAGCCTTGATCACGGTCTGACAGCGGTTATAAGTGCATACGATGATGGTGATGTTCATGCAGCGGCCTCTAAGATGGACGCAGATTTCTTCATGGTTAATCTCCGTGACTGAACCTCTGCGCACCGCGGTTGAACGTGACGACTTCTACTGCACCAGAATCGCGAAGGGCTGCTAATTCCGCCATCTGCCGCTCAAACTCCGCTGCCGGAATCGGCCACCAGCCGTCTTTGAGGACTCCAATTCCGTGAAACATTAGTACGTGCCAGCAACCGGGCTGCAGCCATCCCTCAACATTCTCTCCTCGATATTTTCCAAGGAAGTTGCCGCGAACACTTTCATGGTCAAATTTGCTTATGAGGCGACAATCGATTTTGAATCTATCGATTTTGTTTTCAAGGGGATAATAGGACTCGTATGCTCCCCAACGGGCCTGCTTATACCCCGCTTCGATTACGGCGTTCCTGATTGGCTCGGTATAGTGAGAAAACGGATAGCAATAGGAGGACACCTCTGCCTGAAGGCGATCCTCGATCCATTTCTTTGATGACGCAGCTTCGAACGCAGGAGCCGCGTCGAGAAATGGTTGCCTGTGGTGAACGCTGTGAGAGCCGATCTCGTGACCCTGCTGAATCATGCTGGTGAGGAGCTGAATGTCCTTCTTGCTCCAGTTTGTCTTCTTCCAACGAGGATGACGGAACCCGTCTTTCAAAGCGCGATCGGAGTTAGCAACGAGGAAGAAGGTAGCCGGCAACCTGTGCGCATTAAGAACCGGGAGCGCCCGTTCAAAGTGGCATCGCAGCCCGTCGTCAAAGGTGAGGGAGACTAACGCTTGCATGATCTATCCGGGGTGCTGCAGCCTTATTCGAGAAACTGTGCACGCTAAGAGAAAGCCCAATAAACTTTTCGGCTTCCGCTTTTTCTGCGAGAGCTTGAATTATTGAAGGATTTTTTCAGCATCTGCCATTGCACTTAATCTGACGGGCGCAGAATCAGCTGTTCCAGCAACACAGGCCTGCAGCCGTGCGCAAAACAAGCTGATCGGGTCTTTCGGAATCATGTTCTCGGCTATGGTTCTTGCCGCGTTGCCCATTTTGTTCCAATCTGCGCGGGCATTCCATGCCCTTTCCATGGTCTCAGCAAAAGCTGCCAGGGTAGGCGACTGTGCAACAAATCCTGTCTTACCATCCATGCACAATTCCGCATTACCCGCGACATCAGTGACGATTGCGGGACGGCCGCACCACATTGTCTCGACCAGAACGAGGGGAAGACCCTCATAGCGCGAAGAGAGCGCCAAGATGTGGTGCTGTTCCCAGATCGCTCTAACATCGCTCACATGGCCTCGAAAGTGCACGTTGTTCAACTGCAGCATGCCTGCTACGCGTCTCAAGGCAAGTTCGTAGGAACCTTCTCCGAAGAAGCTCAACTCAACTGGTCGGTCGCGCCATTCTGGACGGGCCAATACCTGCAGCAGGATATCCTGTCCTTTTGCAGCCGGATCCAGACGGGCCACGCACGCGATTCGGTATCGACCATCATCGACGGGCCACGCTGGACTGGCTTCGGTTGAGACGTTGTACGGATTCCACACAATCTCGGCATTTGGCAGCGGTTCGCCCACCTGCAGACGCAGCATTTTGAGATTGCCATGGGAAACGCAGAAAACATTGCGTGCACAGGTGTAGGCCGCCACAGCACTGTCGACGACACCTTTTTCGAACCACAGAAACTCGCTGTTGCAATGCACGATCATTACGTAGGGTATCGAAGCTTCGCGGCATACTCTCGCCCATTCGAGTCCGCCCGCGATTTCTCCCTGGGAGATTACGACCAGATCGGGCGAGAACCGTTTGAGCCAGGCATAGGCCCTTCTTGATCCAAGGGTCATCCTGTGCCAGGAGTAGCGGTATGGCCCCTCCACATAGGACGGTGCGGGGTAGGTTCGAATCGCGATGCCTTGTTTCGTCAACCCCAAAAACTTGTCAGAAAGCAGTGATCGATAGGCTGTGAGCGCGCAAACTTCGTGGCCACCGCACTTAAGTTGGAGAGCGGTTTTGAACCAAAGCTCCTCGCTTCCGCCCCATGGGGCGCCGAGCATGGTTGTAATGAATGCGAATCTCATTGGGTACTCAGCTCCGGTTGATTGGTCACGCATTCTTTTTTGAGAAGGCGCTCAAAGAACGACGCACTGAAGTCCAGATTTGTCCCATTCTCGTAATAATCGCGCGCATTCCTTAATGCAACATCTCTTGACTCTGCGTAGGCCCTCGGGTCGGAAAGTATCTTGCCGATTTCGCGGAATGCGTCCTCAGGCAACAGCATTTGACCGGAAGAGAAACACGCCAAATCCTCAGTCATGAAACCCTGCTCGGCCTTAAGGAAGAACGTTGGCAAACCGCACGCAGAGGCAACTGTCAGCACGCCACTGAATATTCCTACAGCCGCAGACGAGCGGCGCAGATCGTCTTCAAGCGACCACGCGGGGTGCGACAATTCGCACCGCGCTGAATGATCCCGAACAAAGCGCTGTAGCGATTCAAGTTCCAGATCGCTCCAGTGCGGATGGGGTCGAATGATCAGGCGGCGAAGCGGCAGATCCGCAGTCAACAGTCTTTCAGCTAAGCGAATCAACTCCTGACACTGGCGAGCGACGCCATAGAAGTCTCCTGGGTTCGCTTGAACATCAACGACAAGTAAGGTCTTGAGGTCGAATCGATTCGGATAAACCTCTACCTTATCGATCAGGCTTCCGCCTGGAACATACTCTACATTTGGCTCGGCCATTCCCGCCGATTGGAAGAAGCGCCGGTTCAAGCCGGCGAGAAAAGACGCAGAAGAGTGACCAAAGGATACATACTTTGAGGCCGTGACTGGAACATCCAAAGTATGGCCGATCACACCCTGCTGAAAGGTAATCGCTTGTTTACCTCTCTCTTGTGCAGTTCGGCATACTGAACTGCAGAGCGTATTCCAATGGCAGCGAGCCACCACAGTCTCAAATTCGATGGAAGGTGCGAGCCGCTCCCAAGCTTCAACGTAAAAAGCTGAGTGCTCAAAGCCGGCTTGGGTTTCCGTTCCGTGGTTCAGCTCATGGCGGTCAAGAATCTGAAGGACCTCCCGAAGAGTCGACGATCCCCGTATCCTTGCCGATCTCACACGCAAGCGCGCATCGATTAGATTCAAAGATGCCGTCGGATCGACAAATTCGACCTGGTTCGTTCGCCCGACGGCCGCTAACTGAGCATCCAATTCATTCCGAATTGGCTCTCCAGCTTGCAGTAAGCACAGGAGCTTGGCACCTGTTTGTGCGAGCCCAAGGAGAATGTTAACCGTCAGCCGGTTCTCCGTTTTTCTATCAAAGTACGGCGCCGGGCAGAACAATATGTCGGTCTTATATCTTCGGCGCGAAAGAACGCGGGTGGCCTTTTCGGCACCTCGCACGGCCAGATTCAAGATCGATTTGGTAGCGCGTTGGGGCTTGGAACTGACGTCCGGTTTCCTGAGTGAGTCCACCTGAAGCTGCATGAAATAGTCTTGCAGCCTCGTGTCGTGGCGGTAGAGACGCACTTGCATCTCTGCAAAGTCTGCAATTCCGGGGCTCGAAGAATGAAACAAGTCATCGGTGTCCATGTGGGTCAACGTGACACTTGCGACACGGAATGGCTGCGGAGGAGATTTGCGATTGTGTCGATGACTCGGCCCTGTGCTGAAGGATTAAGTCCGACCGAGCACGGCAAGCTGAGGGCCTGGGCATGGAGCAGATTGGAATTCGGGCAATCAGGAGAGCCAATAGGGTTATGCGCAGGCGAGAGATGAATCGGCTGCCATAGCGGACGGGACTGTATTTTGCTTGCGTCGAGCTCCTTAAGCATTTGCCGCGAGTTGATCCCTGCTTCTTCCTGATCGATCAGCACGGTATACATCCAAAAGGTACTGTAAGCCCACTCTGCTTCCTGGGGCAGACGGATACCAGGAAGGGAGCCCAGCGACTCGCGATAACGATTCGCGATTTGCCGCTTGGTTTCAACGTACCGCTCGAGTTGTTCCATCTGCGCACAGCCAATTGCTGCGAGCACGTTGGTGAGCCGGTAATTGTAGCCTATGCAATTGTGAATATATTCAATGGGGTCGTCCTTCGCCTGCGTTGTAAGGTAACGGGCGCGCGCAGCCCACTCGGCGTCATTTGTCACGATCATGCCGCCGCCGCCTGTGGTGATGATCTTGTTGCCGTTAAAACTGAAACATCCGACGTGCCCGACGCCGCCGACGCTCTTCCCGCGATAGCGTGCACCCAGGCCCTCGGTGGCATCCTCGATCACTGCAAGCGAATATTTCTCCGCCACCGCCATGATGGGATCGAGATCAACCGGATGACCAAGGATGTGGACTGGGAGAATGGCCTTTACCCGGCGGCCTGTCTGCAGGTTGCGCAATTCCCTTCCGTCCCATCGGCAGCCATTTTCGAGAAAATCGATGACCGCAGCCGGACTCATCTGCCAGTACTCCGGCTCAGCATCGATGAAGACAGGCCACGCGCCAACGTAGCGAATCACGTTAGCCGGCGCGATGAACGTAAGAGTGGAAACAAGAACCTCATCGTCCGCATGCACATCTGCCAGCATTAGCGCGATGTGCAGGGCCGCCGTGCCGTTGACCGTAGCGATGGCGTATTTCGTGCCGGCCTGCGTGGCCACGACTTGCTCGAGCCGCTCGACGTAGCTGCCGACGGATGAGACCCAATTCGTGTCGAGGCAATCTTTGACGTACTCCCACTCATTCCCGCGAATCTCGGGAACGATCAGAGGAATGAAATCGGCGGATGGCGGCGCACCCGGAGCCAGCTTTTCGGTGGGGTTCAATTGCGGAATCTCCCATCGCCAAAGTCTTCGATCACATGATCGCGCACCAGATTCGCGACTTCCTCGATACCTTGCGCCACGGTGCGCGTGATTGCGAAGGCAAGCTCATGGGAAATTCGCGTGAAGGACACTCGGTAATCGCGGGGATCCTCAGTCTTGTGCACATATTCAACTCGAGCATCAGGAGCATATGGCTGGATCATTTCGACGAGTTGCTTTTTTTGAAAGTTCTGATCGGTCGCCCCCACGTTAAAGACGGCACCCGCGACCTTCTGCTTGGGCGAACTGAGCACGAGTTGAATTGCTCGCGCGGCATCGCGCACATGCACGTATGGCCGCCAGAATTGCTCACCGTATACCTTGAGCTGCTTCTTGGTCAGCATCTCCATGGTGAATTCGTTTACCGTTAAATCGAAACGCATGCGAGGTGAAACGCCAAAGATCGTGGCAAAGCGCATGGGTGTGGGGCACCAGTCGTCGCTCGAGTGGCTTGCCAAAAGGATCTTTTCGACAGCGACTTTTGTCTCTGCATACAGAGATACCGGACTAAGTTCCGAGTCCTCATCAACAAGACTGGTGGGGTCCTTCATGCGGCCGTAGTTACTGCAGGTAGAAGCAAAGATAAACCTGCCGACCCTGGCCTTCCGGCTTTCCTCGATAAGAGCCAACGAGCTTTCAAGGTTGACTTTTTGCGCCAGCTCAGGCCGCCGCGAACAGGCTGGATCGCCAACAACTGCGGCAAGGTGAACAACTGCTTCCATTCCATCAAGGGCCGCCTTGCGCGCCTCGGGATCAGTGATGTCGCCGCGAATGAATTCGAAATCGGGATGAGACCAGACTCCCAACAGAGGGGCGCCGCCAAAATTAAGAACATCGAGAACACGGACGCGGTGCCCCTTTGCAAGGAGCAATGGCACCAAAGTCGATCCAATATAGCCTGCGCCACCGGTAACTAGTATGTTCATCGAGATATTCTTCTCCACCTTCTCAAATTACGTGTGCCATCAACCGACGCGATAAATCTTGAGATCGCCGCTATGTTCTTGTTCAACTAGCCACGAAGGCAACGGCTTCGGCAGTTTGAGGTCAGTGCCAGGACGAAGGACAAGCCAACGAATGTCATATGCATGGGCAATGCCTTTTAGCACTTCCTGGTTTGTTGTGTTGAAGAGTAGATCGTTATCGCGCTGCACGCTGCTAAAGCCGGCGAGGTTTTCTTCTGCTCCGTCGTGGTAGCCTTCAAGCAAGACTGGGAGCCCTGATAATGTTCCATAAGCGTAAGAGTTCGCCGGGGCCTGGTCCGATTCACCAGTCAGGGTATGTTTATTTGTCGCGAATCGTTCCCCCCGGAGCGCAACCTCATGAAGACGTTCGAGCCCAGCCACCTCGCCGGGAGTCACGGTCACATTGTAACTCTGCCATCCAGTTCTATATTTGAACCAAGGAGGAATCCAACCGAGAAAGCCCACTAAGAGGACCGTCACTATAACCGCCGAAACTGCGGCCGATAATCGCCGTCTCCGATCCATAGCCAAAGAGAGTGGAGTGCCCGGCAAATTCTGTACCAGTGTGAATGCGACAAACTGGTATGGAAGGAGCCTTGAATGGCACGAGGAAAGCGGCATACACCTGAGCAGATCGTGAACGTGCTTCGGCAGATCGAAGTGTCGATTGCCAACGGCAAGACAACTCCGGCAGCGTGCAAGGAAGCCGGATTTACGGAACAGACCTACTACCGCTGGCGCAAGGAATATGGCGGTCTGAAGGTGGACCAGGCGAAGCGGCTGAAAGAGCTGGAGCAGGAGAACTCGAAGCTCAAGCGGCTGGTGGCTGAACTGAGCCTGGACAAACAGATTCTTCAGGACATTGCCCGGGGAAACTTCTAAGCCCGGAGCGTCGGCGCACCGCTGTGGAGCATGCACGGCAGGGCGGAGCGAGTGAGCGACATGCGTGCCGCCTGGTTCACCAGCCGCGCGGCACGCAACGCTACCAGCCCACACAGCGGAACGACGAAGACGCACTGACCCGGGCCATCATCACGCTGGCCGACCGGTATGGCCGGTACGGTTATCGACGCATCACGATCAAGCTGCGCGAAGGCGGCTGGAACGTGGGCAAGGATCGAGTGGAGAGAATCTGGCGCCGCGAGGGGCTGAAGGTTCCTCAGAAGCAAAAGCCGCGCGGGCGGCTGTGGCTCAATGATGGTTCGTGCGTGCGGCTACGCCCGGAGCATCAGAATCACGTCTGGTCGTACGACTTCGTCAGCACGTTCACACACGATGGAAGGACAGTGCGCATGCTCAACCTCATTGATGAACACACACGCGAGTGCCTGGCCATTCATGTGCGGCGCAGGATCAACAGCGCCAACCTGATCGATGTTCTGGCCGACGCGATGATCGAACACGGCATCCCGGAATACATCCGCTCTGACAACGGCCCTGAGTTCGTGGCCAAGGAACTGCGCAAGTGGCTGGCCCGCACCGGTGCAGCCACGTTGTATATCGAACCTGGCTCTCCATGGGAAAACGGCTACTGTGAGAGCTTCAACTCCAAGCTGCGCGATGAGTTCCTGAATGGCGAAATCTTCTACTCGCTGAAGGAAGCGCAGGTGTTGGCGGAACGGTGGAGAATCTACTACAACACCGAACGCCCCCACTCCTCGCTCGGCTACAGACCGCCGGCTCCGCCGGCCTGGCAAATCGAAGTTCCCTTGGGGCATGGAAAAGTGGAAAGCAAACAACGCTTCCCACTTTTCCACGCCCCCGATTGCGGCGGCGAGTTAACTAACTCACCTTCCGCGCTACACTAACAATCTCGCTGGTACAAAATACCGGGCAGGCCAAGGGTGGTGGCTTCTTTCGAGACATTCCATAACGACTTGCCCCACAATTGGTTCAAACGATTTCCAGAAATCGCATTCTCGCCAGAGCTTTCCGCATTCGGGATTGCCGTATGCACACAGATGCAAAGGCCTCACTACCATCGGCCAACAGAATTGTCTCGTCCGTTTGCAGCATTCTATCCAAGGGCTCCGATTCGCGGTAATCACGGAGCCCAAACCTCACTGCCAAGTCGTTCCGATGACAGATCGCAGGTTGGTTCGTCGATCACACGAATCATGCCTTGACCTCGTCCCACTCTGTAAGGTCGTTGAGCGGATTAGCTTCGACGACGAGCGACGGCGCCCATAACGGCACCGGCCATTTCCCAAGCCATAGCCTTATAGTAGAACCGCCGAGAAGGCTTAATGGACGTCAACCACGCAAAGGTGTTTCCGGTCAGAAGAGTGACCATCTTGGCGATGCGAAGGTAGTTCCATTGAATTCCCAAAACCGGAGCGCGATTTGGCAGAATCAGCTTTGTATCCCAACCACGTCCGAACCACCATGAAAGGAAATATTCCTTGGTGAGCCGATCTTCCGAGACCGGGTGATAGACCACTGCGGAGGGCTCATAGCGAAGTCGTTCTCCCCTACTCACCAGTCGCGCGCCCAACTCGGTGTCGTCGTATCTTCTTGGAACTTGAAGCTCCACATTCCCCAACAGTCCGGCTTTCCGATGGACGGAGTCACCGGTTTCGTTACCCTTGGGGCCAAGGTCAGTTCTAAAGGCACCATGTTTAGAAAAGACTTCACGCCGAAATGCCATGTTGGCACCGACGGGCGGTTGCGTGGCCGGCAATTCGCCTGCCTCTTGATTGAGATCAAAACTTACGAGCGCCCATCCGATTTTTTCATACTTCGGTTGCAATGAAAGCCAAATGGGTGGTTGACAACTCCATGTGCGCAGTACACGCCCTGCGGCACCAGCCCACTCGCCAGAGTTCAAATTTGAGGTCAGATTCTGCAACCAGTCCGGTTCTACTGTGACATCATCGTCGCTAAAAGCCAAAACAGTGCCACGAGCCTCTCGAATTCCTGAGTTGAGCGCAATGCATTTTCCTTGCTGAGGCTCGAAGTAATATCGGAAGTGACTTCCCTCAGGACGAGAAAACTCTTCAACAACCTCGCGGGTGCGGTCAGTTGAGTTGTTGTCAACGACCAACACCTCCCACTTGACACCCTTTGGCATGACGGAACGAGCTACACTTTCCAGCATCGGCTTCAGGCTTTGGCATCGGTTGTAAGTACACACGATGACTGTAATATCCATGCAATGATACCTCTAAGCTCCATTTCAAGTTCGCGATAACTTGAGCTTTAATAAGTCGATGAAAACGAAGGCGGGCAAGAACTACCCCTGCTAAGGACGGGACGCTTCTTATCAGGGGTAGCCCCCGGCAGATTGAAGGTCACATTCCATTGGACCGTCCAACCCGGCTTTGTCTTGAACATATCCCAAGTGGATAATGCCTTCAGTGGAAGACTGGCATGAAATCGCTAATGTGAAGACGTCCTATCGGGCCTGGGCGCTTTCGGAAAGCGTCTCCAGGAGAAGCGCGCTCGACAATAAGAGAATGCTCCGCTGAAAATTGCCGGGAGAACCAGGCGATGGTACGGGAAGCTTGTTCGGGTAATTATCCCTTTCGCCACTGTCTTGGTAAGGCCATATAGTTCCCTGAAAGCAATCGGTACAATCCGAAAGTCCAGTAGCAGAATGTGCTTGGCATAGAGTGCCCCGCGTCCGAAGGCGTAGGAGAAGGATGTTTTATCCTCCTCCACTTTTGTCCTTCGTCCGTGGTTATGAAAGATGATCACATCGGGAGAGTAGGCAATCTTAAACCCTTTTCTCAGGGTGCGGTAGACGATATCGATATCCTCTGTCGCCATGCCTATGGCACCGGGGCCAAGCAATGGATCGTATCCATTCGTGGCGGCGAGAACCGCTTTTCTGAAGGCCATATTGCCCCCAATAACGGTGGGCTCGAATACTTGCCTGGCAGTTCTGACGACGATTCGGTCATTCTGAAGCAAGAGCGTCTGCGGCAGGTCTTTCTCGTCGTATAGCTCCACTCGCCCCCCCAGGAGAGATAACTCCGGATCGGATTCAAACTCTTTCAGGATGCTCCGCACCCAACCGGGGCCCGGAATGCAGTCATCGTCGATCACTACTAGAATTTCGCCCTTAGCCTCACGTATACCCGCGTTGAGAGCGATAGACTTTCCAGACCTGCTCTCCCATATGTAGCGGACAGCCGGATTTTCCGAGGAAGTATATTCCGCCACAACCTGCTTTGTGTTGTCCGTGGATCCGTTGTCAATTACGAGCACCTCCGTGCCCGTCACTCCGGCCGCGCCACTATCTCTCAAAGTATCCAGCAACAAGGGGAGCCTGCCGCAGCGATTGCAAGTCGGCAACAAAACGCTGACCATCATTTCGACTGTCCCTTGAAAATGAAGAAGAAGTCTAATCGTATCGAAGGCGAATTGAGCATCTTCGCTGAAGCTCTCCTTCAGTTGACAGCCGTGAGCCTGCGCTGGCGCCGGGGAGGCTGATGGTAGACAAGCTCGTGCGTCAACGACGCGCAGCCTGAAGGTGTAGATCCCAGCGCGATGAAAACCTCTAGTGCCACAAGTTATTACGATTCTGCCGGACCTCTGCGGCGGCAGACCTACTCGATAACATCACTTGGGTTCTACAGTCTACAAGTCATCGACGCAATTTGCCCTCAAGAAGAGCCTATTTCGAGGTCGAGTGAACAATCTCACTCGTCTCATTTTCTCGAGGATTGCTATGTCTTGACCGATGGTAGCAAGCCAAGACCTCTCCGGCTAAGCGGTAAGCTGTTCTCATGTGGGCGAACTTTCGCTGCGGATTGAGAGTCACGATCGATTGCAGGGTCCACCGCGCAACTCTCCGAACTCGGTTGAGAGGAATTCCATACAACACCCATCGACTGTCGGACGGCGGGCCCAGTTGTACACTTTCTCCGTAGCCAAACCAGAACCACCAGCGCAGGACAAAACCCTTTGTCATGCGGTCCTCCGGAGCCGGATGAAAGACGATTGCTTGCGGTTCGTAGCGGAGACGCTCTCCACCAACGAGAAGACGATCACCATACTCCGTATCTTCGCTACTGAGCAACTTCTTTCCGGACCGGCCGAGGTCGGTACGGAAACCGCCATACTTTTCGAATGTTGCTCGGAGAAAAGCCATATTTGCGCCGTACGGCGGACGACTTAGCTCTCCCGGATCCGGGCCGGCTTCGAAATGCACAAAAACACCCATCGTAAGAGGATCATGGATTGACATCCAGTCAGGGAGGGGCTTTGCCCAGACGGGGACGATTCGGCCGCCGGCGCCTGCCCAATCTCCGGTGTGAAGGCTGGATGTGAGATTGTGAAGCCAGTCCGGATTGATCGTAACGTCATCGTCTGTAAAGGCGATGACTCTCCCGCGCGCCTCTTTGACAGCCCTGTTACGTGCGATGGAGAGGCCTTGCCGCTGTTCAAATATGTAACGAAAACGGCCGGGCCATTTGCGTGCTGCTTCTTCGATCACTTCTCGCGTCTTGTCGGTCGAGTTATTGTCGACGACCACTACCTCCCAGGTGACAGATTCGGGCATGATCTGAGCGGCAATATTTCCAAGGACTGCAAAAAGTGACTCGCAGCGGTTGTATGTGCATACGACGACCGAGGTATTCACTTCGCAGTTATCAGCGCTGGAGCCGGGCAACTCAGTTTCTTGCTCCATTTCTGGACCTCCGTGCGCCTTCCTCGAAGGTGACGACTTCCACGGCTCCCGAATCTCGAAGCGCTGCAAGCTCCTTCATCTCTCTCTCGAACTCCGAACCAGGAATGGGCCACCACCCGTCCTTGATGGTGCCGATGGCGTGAAACATGAGCACGTGCCAACATCCTGCACGTACCCAGCCACCGACATCCTCGGACCCGTAATGACCGATGAAATTCCGACGCACGCGTTCGTATCCGAACTTGCTGATAAGGCGGCAGTCTATCTTGAATTGATCCCAATCGCCTTCAAACGGATAATAGCTCTCATTTGCACCCCACCGTGCTTGTTGATAGCCTGCACGCACGACTGCATTCCTGATCTCCTCAGTAAAATGACAGAAAGGATAGCAGTACGAAGATACTTCGATTCCAAGCCGATCCTGGATCCATGCCTTTGATGCTTCCGCTTCGAAGGCAGGATCGCGATCCAGATATGGGTGTCTGTGGTGTACGGTGTGCGAACCGAATTCGTGTCCCTGGTGAATCATGTTCTTGAAGAGCTGGATGTCCTTTTTATTCCAGTTTGTCTTTTTCCAGCGCGGACGCATGAATCCCTCTTTTAGGGCGGAGTCATTGTTCGCAATGAGGAAGAACGTCGCAGGCAAGCCATGCGCATTGAGAATTGGAAGGGCCTGTTCAAACTGGCATCGCAATCCATCGTCAAAAGTGAGCGAGATGAGCGCTTGCATGATCGATCTCAGGTTACCTTAGTCGCGCAGGTAGCATCGTTTCGTTCCACGATCGCCTGGCGCAGCATCCGGCTAGGATAAGATTCGGAGTCATCGGATACTCTTTTCAACTTCGAGCACTACACGGTGGCTCTCGGGCGCCGGGAGAGCAGAACCGACGACACAGGCTTTCAATCGGGCGCCAAACACGCCGATCGGATCTTTAGGGACAAGGCTTTCGACGCGATCCCGTGCCGCCTCACCCAACCGCTTCCATTCGGAACGCGCTTCCCAGGCCCGCTCCATTGCCTCGGCAAAAGAGGCTAAAGTAGCGGACTGAGCGACAAATCCATTTTGACGATCCGTGCATAATTCCGCGTTGCCCCCGACATCTGTTACCACGGCGGGACGGCCACACCACATGGCCTCAACTAAGGCGAGAGGCAAGCCTTCATAGCGCGATGGAAGAACCAATATGTGGTTCTCTTTCCAGATTCCTCTTACATCACTCACGTGGCCACGGAGGTGCACATTCCGGACTTGCAACATCTCAGCCATGCGGCGTAAGGTCAGTTCGTGAGAGCCAGTTCCGTAGAGATTCACTTCAACACGACGCTCCCGCCACTCTGGGCGCGCAAGCATCTGGATAAGCAAGTCCTGACCTTTGGCCGCCGAATCCAATCGCGCGACGCAGGCGAAGCGCCAGGTTCCATCTTCCTTCGGCCATTCCGGTGCAGGCTCGGTTGAGACGTTATACGGATTCCAAACCACTTCAGCATCGGGCAATGGTTCGCCTACCTGCAGGCGAAGCAGATTGAGGTTGCCATGGGAGACGCAGAACACCGTCCGGGCAGATTTGTAACTCGCTACGGCATTTTCAATTTCGTTTGGCTCAAACCATAGCGCTTCATTGTTGCAGTGCACGATCATCACATACGGCAGACCCGCCTGGCGGCATACGCGAGCCCACTCAAACCCGCCTGCGATTTCACCCTGCGAGATGACGACCAGGTCGGGTGAGAATCTCTTCAGCTGTGCGCAGACTTTTCGCGTTCGGCGCCTAAGCCGGTCCCATGTATACCGGGCGACACCTTCCACATAGGAAGGAGAAGGATAGGTCTGAACATCCACTCCTTGCCGCGCTACCGCGAAGACTCGTTCCGAGAGCTTCGGCAGGTAGGGCACCAATGCACTCACATCGTGACCATCGCGAGTGAGTTGAATGGCAACCTGGCTCCAAAGCTCCTCACTTCCGCCCCAAGGCGCGCCAAGCATCGTGGTGATGAATGCAAATCTCATTTGCTCGCCCTCTGTGCTTCGTCAAGAGATAGTCCACAGCGCTTGGAATAGACACGAAGGTCGCTTCCCACATTGACGGGAACATACTCGGCTTGACGCACGTACTGCTCGTATTCCGAGACGCGTGCATTTGTGAATGGCGGATTCAATTCTTTTGTGTCCTGAAACACAACTTGGTCGGTCTTATCAATTGCATGGAAGTCCTGACTGATCGGCGCGCCAAACATTGCCTGGTATGCCAACGTGCCAACGTCAACCGGGTTCTTGTTTGTCCAAAACTCTCTGGCAAGATCCATCAAATCCATGTTCAATGTAGGGCTATCGGTGGCGAGGAGGATGCTCTTCGCATTGCAATCAGCGGCCTGGGCCAAAGCCGCTTCGGATCTGCTGATGCTTTGTCTGTCGGGCCGATGCTCGGTAGGCACTCCAGCGATGAGTAGACCTAAGAAAACGAGACCTGCGGCTAGGGCTGCCTGGCGACCGGAGATCGGATCCGCCTTGAAGGACAGAAGTATCGCAATTAAGAACGGCAGCGCTACAACTGCCGGAAACGCATAACGAATCTGCCTGTTAGGGGAGGCGAGCGCGATCACACCGAAGCCCATTGTTATTAGCAGAGCAAGAAGATCCGGGCCCAGTAGGGTTCTTCGCCGTTTAATCACGAGGTACACAAGAGCGACTGCTATGAAGAGCAAAGAAGGTATTAATCCTGGCGACAGCCGAATACTCTCGTCGAGAAACGGTAGCAGGGGGACCTTGTAGAGTCCCGCGACCTGTCCAAAAGATGATGCACCCCCATTCTGGAACGCGGACCGACCCCAATGAAGCAAATAGATTGCGAAAGGGAGGGACAAGGAAGCAAATGCAATAAGAGCCGTGAGAGCACCACGTAGTCCTACGCGACGGAACCTTATGACAAATAGAGTAGGAACGATAAGAACAATAAAATAGAAAAAGCTTATCTTTGTCATCGCTCCCAAGGAAAGGAGGGCCCCCCAAAGAAAGCCTCCCAGGATGGAACTCTTGGTCGAGCCGCAACGGCTCCTCGCCTCATACGAGATAAGCAGTACCGCAGCAAGAGATATCCATGCTAGGAGGTTGTCCGCTGCAAAGGCGGTTGCGTCTACACGGGTCGATTCTCCTCCCGCGAATGGTCCAAGTGAGGCCGCAACACAGAGGCTGGCCAGTAAGAGAAAGAGCGGCCTTACTCCAATGCGGAGCAGAAAATACAGACACAGCGCCGATAGAAACGATATGACTGCTGCAAGCGTAACAAAGCATTTGCCAGCCGAATTCCAGGAGATTAAAGCTCCCCAAGGAAGACCCAGCAGTGTCATTGCCGGGGGACGATTGCTGACCATCGCAACGCCCAACCGGTGTACATTCCCAGACCAAAAAGCGCGACTGACTTCGATCGACCGCTGAAAGTATTCCGCATCGTCCCAACGAAACACGTACGGCTTATAACTGATGAAGGTGGGCGCCACGCAGAAGGCAAACGCTATCGCGACTACATATGTAGTCGCAGCCTTGTGCTTATGTAAAATGTCGAACACCCTCTTATCTCCTTCTCATAGCGTGAACTCCGAGGCTTCGCAATGCAGTCCCTTTGAATGCCGTGGAAACCAGCCTTAAGCTCCGGACCCACGCGTGGCATAGCAAGGGCCACAGGCTAGTCGAGACGGCCGCGATGGAACCTTCTTTACCTTGACGCGAAGAGAGATTTGCTGGACAATCGAGCCTTGAGCTCCAAAATCATCATGCGGGACAACTTGCCGTCGTGGCATCTAAAACTCACCATGCCCATTCAATCCTGGATTGATTTCATCGTGGCTCGTCGCAGGATGTTTACCCTGTTAGCCTGTGTTGTGCTCTTCTTAGCGAGCCTATCGCGATACTGGGTACATTATGACCCAAGTGGGTTTGTCCGTCATGATCCCGAGCCCATGCGTATAGCTTACAACTTGTACGACACAGGTAATTTCGCTAATCCGTTCGTTCCTCTCGACACCGGCCCTTCGGCGCAACTAACTCCGTTTTACCCCGTCTTTCTGGCGATGTTGATGAAGATATTCGGGACTAAGAGCATTGGCCTCTACGCCATGGAATTGAGCGCTGCATTGATGCTGTCTCTGCAATTGGCTCTTTATCCAATCTTTAGCAGAATCCTCGGAATGGGCGAGGTCACCGGTTTCATAGGCGCTGCGATTTGGATTGCGGCGAGGCCTAATCATAATTTCGTCTTTGATAACTTATATATTGCTTTCCTGGTCGTCATAGTTTGTTGCTTATACCGCCTCTATCTGGGCCACGGGGCGGATCGTCACAGAATAGTTGAGTGGCCTTTAGGCTGCCTCGCGGGTTTCTCAATCCTGGCAAGCCCGACCATCGCGCCAATTTACGCTACATGGATGGCATGGGAGGTGTGGCAACGTAGGACTGCTTTTTTCAGGGAGTCTTTCTTGGCGCTGGTTCTGTTGCCTGCAATGATTCTTGCTCCTTGGATGATCCGAAACTACCTGGTCATTGGGTCTTTTCCAGTGATACGCGACGATTTCGGATTAGAACTTTCGGCATCGAACAACGACTGCGCGAAGTTCTCAATAGAATTGAACTTCGAGAACCTTTGCTACATAACAAATCATCCGAATGACAGCCTGGACGAGGCCCGCAAAGTAAAGGACCTCGGTGAAGCCAAATACAATCGAATGAGGTTGCACGAGGGATTGACGTGGATCAGCAGTCATCCAGGCCAATTTATGAAACTGAGCACCATGAGATTTATCGCTTTCTGGATGCCCACAGATACTTTTACCATTCACTATGCGAGCGGGCGTCGTCGGGAGCGCGTCGCCATTTACTTATTGACTCTATTGAGTATTCCCGGACTTATCGTTCTTTTTCGCCGCGACATCAAGAGTGCGCTGATCCTTCTTTCCTGCCTTACGGTTTTCCCTCCAGTCTATTACTTTGTTTATTTCGATTACCGGTACCGATATCCAATCATGTGGGTCACGTTTCTCTTAGGAGCTGTCCCAATTACCATGTATGCGCGGCGGGCTTGGGATCGCTTGGCGCCATTGCAGGTCCACGCAAGCACCTCGAAATGAGGAGTACGGCAAGGGAGCGGCTTCGCGGGTTCAATGGCAGCTGACTCCGAAGCTCCTCGCCTCCTCCCAGGATGCGCCAGGCATCGTCGTAATGAATGCGAGTTTTTCATTGAAGGCTTCTTCCCGAACGACGAGGTCTGGGGTCTTTGCGAAGAAGCGGTTCAAAAAACGACGCACTCAAATCCAGGTTTGCTCCATTCGCATAGTATTTACGAGCGTTCTGGAGTGCCACCGCCCTTGCCTCTGCGTAGGTCTCCCGATCCGTGATGACCCTGCTTATCTGACCGAACGCGTCTTCGGGCGACAATATCTGGTCGTCTGCAAAACACGCTAAGTCCTGCGTCATATAGCCTTGATCTGTCATGAGAAAGTAAGCTGGAAGACCCCAGGCGGAAGCAACAGTGAGAATGCCACTGAAGATCCCGACGGCTGCAGATGAGCGACGCAAATCATCTTCCAACGGCCACCCGGGATGGGACAGTTCACAGCGTGCTGAATATTTCCGAGCAAGCGCCTGGAGAGATTCGAGGTTTAGATCGCTCCAATGGGGGTGGGGTCGAATGATCAAGCGACGGAGCGGTGAATCCTCAGCCAGAAGTCTTTCGGCAAGATCGAGGAGGGCCTGGCACTGGCTAGCAACTCCGTAAAAGTCTCCGGGATTGGCCTGTACGTCGACCATGAGCAGCGTTTGCAGGCCGAACTGGTCGGGAGGAACGCACACCTTATCAAAGAGGCAGCCGCCTTGAATGTATTCAACGGACGGCTCCGGCATCTTAGCGGCCTGGAAGAAACGACTGTTCACTTTGGCCAAGAAAGATGCAGAGGATTGGCCAAATGCCACGTACTTTGTTGCTGTAACCGGTGCGTCCAACGTATGGCCGATCACTCCCTGCTGGAACGTGACCGCCTGCTTGCCTCTCACTTGTGCCGTCCGGCAGACAGAACTGCAAATGGTGTTCCAATGGCAGCGCGTCACAGCGATTTCGAAATCCATCATAGGAGCAAGCCGTTCCCAAGCGTCGACGTAGTACGCTGTGTGCTCAAACCCCGACTGAATCTCCGTTCTCAGATTGAGATCGCGCCGATCGAGAACTTCGGATATTTCCTGAAGAGTTGAACGCCCGCGCATTCGTGCGGACCTCGTTCGCAGGCGGGCCTCGAGCGGACTGGGAGGTGCAATAGGGTCAACAAACTCAACCTGCTTTGTTCTCCCAGCGGCCGCGAGACGAGTATCCAGTTCCTTCCGAAACGGGGCGCTGCCTTCGAGCAAGCAGAGGATCGTTGCATCTGTCTGAGCGAGACCGAGAAGAGTGCGAATGGTCAGTTCATTCTCAGTTTTTCTGTCATGGTATGGGGTCGGACATAAGAGCACATCGGCCTTGTATTTCCGGCGCGGAAGAAGTCTTGTTACCCTATCAGCGCCGAGAATGGCAAGATTGAAAAGGGACTTTGCCCGCTGCCGTGCGGTTGAGCCGAAGCTGGGCTGAATGAGTGTCCCCAACTGAAGCTGCATGAAGTAATCCTGGAGCCTGGGATTGTGCCGATAGAGACGCACCTGCATCTCTGCGAACTCAGCGATCCTGCGGCTTGAGGACTGAAACAAATCATCGGTTTCCATGCTGTTAACGAATCACGGGAGACCTGCTGCGACTGCCAAGGAGAGTCGTAATGTTCTCGATTACGCGGTCCTGAGCGGCAGGTGTAAGTCCGACCGAGCAAGGCAAGCTGAGCGCCCGGTCATAGAGCTCTTCAGCTTTGGGGCAAGGCGCGCCCTGGTAAGGACTATGAGCCAGCGAGCGATGAATCGGCTGCCAAAGCGGACGGGTCTGAATTCCCGCTTTGGCCAGCTCACGAAGAAGCTCGCGAGCGCTCATGTGAGTAACTTCTTCATCGACCAATGCCGTATACATCCAAAACGTGCTGTTCGCCCAGCTAGCCTCTCCCGGTACCTGAATTCCAGCAAGATGACCCAAGGAATCCGCATATCTCTGAGCAATCTGTCGTTTCACTTCGACAAACGAATCGAGCTGCTCCATTTGCGCGCATCCCATCGCCGCCAGGAGATTTGTCAATCGGTAATTGTAACCGACCTCGTTGTGCACGTATTCGATCGGATCATCCTTCGCCTGAGTGGTGAGGTATTTGGCACGTGCCGCCCACTGTGCATCGTTCGTGACGAACATCCCGCCGCCGCCGGTGGTAATGATTTTGTTTCCATTAAAGCTGAAGCAGCCTGCATTCCCGAAGCTGCCGAGGCTCCTGCCCCGATAGCGCGCCCCGAGCCCTTCGGTCGCATCCTCAATCACGGGTAGTGAGTATTTCGCAGCGACTTCCAGGATTGGGTCCAGGTCGACCGGATGGCCGAGGATGTGAACAGGCAAAATCGCCTTGACGCGTCTGCCTGTTTTCCGATTACGCAACTCGTGGCCGTCCCAGCGACAGTCCTTGTCCAAAAATTCGATGACCGCAGCCGGGTCGATCTGAAAGTATTCCATCTCGGCATCGATGAAAACGGGCCACGCGCCAACATAGCGAATAGTGTTCGCCGGAGCGATGAATGTAAGCGTGGATACGAGCACTTCGTCATCTTGCTGGACTCCGGCAAGAAGCAGCGCGATGTGCAAGGCCGCAGTGCCATTAACAGTGGCAACAGCGTACTTACACCCGACCTTCTCCGCAGTCATTCTTTCGAATCGCTCAACGTAAGTGCCAACGGAGGAAACCCAGTTGGTATCAAGACATTCTTTGACATAGGTCCATTCGTTACCCCTGATTTCGGGAACGATAAGTGGGATAAACTCCGATGCCGCGGATACTTCCGGTTCTTTTTCTTCTGTCTTATTCAATTTCGATATCTCTCATCGCTGAAGTCTGTGATTATTCCGCTGCGGACAAGCCTCGCTACTTCCTCAATGCCCTCGGCAACCGATCGGGTGATACCGAAGCCGAGCTGATCTGTAATACGGGCGAATGACACTCGATAATCTCTCGGATCTTCTTGCTTACGCACATACTTCACTTCGGCTTCGGGCACTTGGGGATGAATCATCTCGACAAGTTGCTGTTTTGTGAAGTTCTGATCTGTCGAGCCGACGTTGAAGACATTGCCGCCGACCTTGTCAGCGGGAGAGTTGAGCACAAGCTGAATACCACGGGCAGCGTCCCGAACATGGATATAGGGGCGCCAGAACTGCTCTCCATAAACCATCAGTTGCTTCTTTGTCAGCATCTCCATGGTAAATTCGTTGACCGTCAGATCGAAGCGCATGCGTGGAGAGACGCCAAAGATGGTGGCAAACCGAAGCGGCGTTGGGGACCAGTTCTCGCGCAGCCCGATCTGCAAGAGCGTCTGCTCCACGGCAACTTTGGTCTCGGCATAGAGGGATACAGGGCTCAGCTCGGAATTCTCGTCAACATATTGATTCGGGTCCTTCATCTTTCCATAATTACTGCACGTCGACGCGAAGATGAAACGACGAATGCCGGACCGCTGGCTTTCCTCAATGAGAGCAAAAGACGCTTCAAGATTCACCGACCGGGCAACGTCCGGCTTGCGAGAGCATGCTGGATCGCCCACGATGGCGGCAAGGTGAACCACGGCGTCCACTCCAGCCAAGGCGCGCCGCCGGGTATCCTGATCACACACGTCGCCCCGAACAAACTCGAATTCCGGGTGAGACCACACACCCAACATCGAGCTGCCGCCATGCAGAAGATTGTCCAGAACACGTACACGATTTCCTTCGGCAAGGAGCAACGGAACGAGAGCCGATCCGATGTATCCTGCTCCGCCGGTAACTAGTATATTCATTGAATTGTTTCTTTCCTCAACTCTCTTTGACTTGGGATATGGTTTGCGGGTTGATGTTTGAGCCAATTAAAAGGATCCGCCCTTTACTAACTCACGGCAGCCTGTTGACATTTTCGAGTCTCTCGAAGCATAGCTTGACGATGGGCAAGCCTTAGTCAATCCGGTAGATTTTGAGGTCTCCGCTATCTTGTTGCTCAACTAACCACGAAGGCAGCGGCTTGGGCAAATCAAGATCTGTGCCCGGACGTAGGACGAGCCATTGCACGCCATAGGATTGGGCGACACTTCGTAGTTCTGCCGAGTTAGAGGTTGAGAAGAGCAGATCGTTATTGTGCGATAGAGTCGCAAAATCAGGGAGGTTTTCCTCTGCACCGTCAAAGGAGCCTTCAAGCAGGACGGGGCGGCCCGAGAGAGCCCCGTAGGCGTAGGAATCTGCAGTCCCTTCGCCAGTGCCCCCGGTTGGCAGGTGTTTGTTGGTTGCAAATCGTTCCGTCCGCGATCCAATGTCATGGAGATGGCGGAGACCAATCACCTCACCGGGTGTCAAGGTTACATTGTAGCTTTGCCCAGACGTACGATATTTGAACCACGGGGGAATCCACCCCAGAAAGCCCACCAGCAGCGCGGCCATGATGACGGCGGAAATAAATGGTGCCATTCGACTGCGCTTCATCAGAGTCGAGATAAGCGCCAACACAGCGAAAAGGAGCACGCAAACCACAAGCCGGCCGCGGAAGTAAGGGATGCCGGCGGCCCTGTGAACAAGGTGGCCGAGAATACCAATGAATACGCCAGCAACAGTGAAAAGAATCAATCCTGTTTTTTCCAGCGAAAGCACCTCCGCAACCCATTTCTGGCGCGTTTCACCCTGCCAGAATTTCTGCGGTAAGCGGGAGAATGCGAAAACGCCGAGCATAGCCTGCAGGTAATAAACACCATAATGCTCGAGGCCGATCCAGAGCGCGCCTGCCCAGGAGAACATCAGGAGTCCGATAAAACTGACCAGGACGAGCAAAGCCATCGGATCTTTCCGGGAGCGGGTAACCCATCCTAAGCTGAGTATGCGAATACCCAACGCAATGGAGAACCACACAACAAACGACCACCAGTTGATGGCGAGATGACTTAGTTGAATTCCCGCGCCAGCGCCGACGGGTGCATGGCTATAGTCCATCAGTCTCCACGCACCAAGGAAGAAGCTGAACATCACTGCCATAAGAATCCATGGACGGGCACTGGCGAGACGGCCCCAGAATAAAAGAATGGCTACCACGCCTAGACAATACAAGCCAGCGACTGAATGAACCGTGATCACGAGTGCGGGAAGAGTTACTGCCGGAAGAATCCGCCAGAAGGGGATGGGTTGTTCTACTGCTCGTTGTGCGAGACAAAGCGCCGTAACTGCGGTGATCGCCTCCAACCCGTGGAGCATCGAGATCCCAAAGATGAGATGAGAGAAGGGACCTCCATTCGAGGGAAATTGTCCTCCTGACTCAAAAAGGAGCGGCCACGGCGCAACCGGATGCGGACTCACGATTCCGCTGAACATAGAAAGCATTGAGCCGTAGAAGAACAGCGCCACCACCGACATCAATCCGCCGAATGCTTTTCCGGTCGCCTTAAGAGAAAGAATGGTACCCAAGCCAAAGCAGGAAAAGATCAACGCCCACTGCTCGACGCCCCGCGTCACACGGACGAGCGCATCTCCTTCCGCGATTCGCGTCAACAAAGCGATTCCGGCAGTAACCGCATAAGGTCCGAAGTGGTAGCGAAGTTCAGCGGTCGACGTGCCAGCCATCTTTGGCGGCGGAATGCTGTTGCGTATGCTCACCACCATGGAGTGGTAGAGCTGGGTGTCGATACTGAACCATGTGAAACCCCCATCTGGTCGCTGGACGGCGTCGTTGAGAGCACCGGGAATGAAATAAAGAGCGCAAATGAGGGCCGATATCGCCACCAGCGAAATGCCATAGGGTATCCGCGCAGTCCTTAGTTGGCCTCTATCGCGCCAAAAACACACAACGCCGAGTGCGGCAAGGACGAACCATACCGTCGAGGAACCGATTAGCGGCAAGCCAAGCCTTAACCAAAACGCAGTGAGGGCTGACAACGTCAGGACGCCTGTGGCGGGAGCCAGAACGATTACGGAGGCCCTAGATCCAGATGGAAGGATCGCGCACACGACAACATACCCGGCCAACAACGCGAGAAGTGCATAGGCAATTACATCGAAGGCCGCCAAGGGACCGGCCGTGAACATGGCAACGCATACCCAAGGCAGAAGCGCCAGGCCGAGAACGACGATCGTCTTCTGCTCAGCCTCCCAGAAGTGCGTATACCGAGTCTCTGACGGGCTTGCCGCCGATAGTTCCTCGCGTTGGTTTTCCAATTTTGCGATGCCAGTGTCCGTCATGATTTTGGCCGATCGGGTGAAGCTGACTCCAAAGGCTTGGGGATGACTTCGCGCCCACCGAGGGAGTCCACCGCGAAGGTTAACTGATAAAGAAGAGTTTCACCGCAGCTTTAGCCGACATGCGGAGAAGTAGCCAGCCATCGGAGAATCGGCTGATATTTGTCGAACCATACGTGCGTTGACGATATCGAATTGGAACTTCAACGATTTTCAGCTTCAACTTTGAAGCGCCAAACAGAAGATCGAAATCGCCGAAGGGATCGATTGCTCCGAAATATGCGCGTCCCCGCGCCAGTTCTTCGTATCTCGAGCGCCAGAGCGCCTTGGTCCCGCAAAGGGTGTCCTTAATGGGTTGACCGATGAGGCTACTGAGCAAGAGGGCGAAAAAGCGATTGCCGAGAAGATTGAGAAAGCGCATCGCCTTCGGGTCCATGGTGTAGACCAAGCGACACCCGTTGATGAATTCTCCTTTTCCAGTGATGAGGGCGTCGTAAAAATAGACGAGGTCCTCTGGCACAACACTGATATCAGCGTCCAGGATCATCAGGACATCGCCCTTGGCTTGCGAGAAGCCGAGGCGCACGGCATCGCCTTTGCCGCGGCCTTCCTGGACGAGGACGGTAATGTTCTTTTCGGGCATTTCGGCAGCAACTTCATGGCAAACGGACAAAGTGTCGTCTTTCGAATGACCTTCGACAAAAATCAACTCTGTTTCCGCGCCCATCCGAGGTAGGCGTTCGGCTATCTGGCGGATGTTGCCGGCCTCGTTACGGCACGGACACACCACTGTGACTCGTGGAACCGGGCGCGCATCAAGATGCAGGGGACGAGCCACGATCCAATTCGTCAGGCAGAGATGGCGGACGACCGGCAGATTGGCAAGATAACGATTCGCCAAACTGGCAACGAGCGGGACTCGCTTGGGAATCAGGATATGTTTGCGGGTGCCGACTACTTCAAAGTCAGTAAGGTGCAGAAGATTCTGGATATCTTCCACAGTGGTCCAATTGAGCGAGGGTTGTGGGTATCTCAGACGCATGTGTTCAGCGGCGACCAAGAGAGGCTGCCACAACCGACTGGCCCAGTTGATGATGATCCGGGTTTCCGCGTGGCACGCGGACCGGATGCGCGCCAAAGCCAGACGTATATCGAAGAGAAGCCCGACAAGATCTGAAAGGATGATGAAGTCGAATTTCTCTCCACCGAGGTCCAGTTCCTCGGCCGACATGCAGTGGAACTCACAATCAGGAAATTTGTCGCGGGCTAACTGAACCATTCGGCCGGAGATATCGATGCCAACTCCGCGCCTCGGCCGCGTGGCCGCAAGGAGATCGCCGGTGCCGCTCCCCACCTCGAGGACGCTCGATCCCTCAGGAATGTAGAAGCGAGAAAGGGACGCAAGGTCCCGATGGTATTGTTTGTTCTTGTCCCGCCACTTTTCAACAGTGGAAGCGTAATCATCGAAGAACTCCGCCCACGACTTGAGGTAGTCGTCCATATGCGCAGGCATACGATCTTTACGCACCTGCGTTGCCCATTCACGATAAGGCACTGCGGTCTCTTCCGTTGCTTCGTGATCGATAAGATTCATCCTTGGCCACCTAGCGCTACAGACTGTCTTGAAAGCCGACTTGAGGCAAACCGCCTGCAAACCGGCCTCATCCGCGTAAAGACGCGACGCGGGTCATGCAAGCAGGAGATGTGACGTGACCCACGTACATTCTGCAAACTTATTTCGAGTCTGATTCGAGGCCATCCTCTCGATAGGATCGAGAGACCGGCAAATGGTATTGCTCCGGCCTGTGGTGAGCAAAGTCGTTCTCCACAATTCTCCGGTATAAGTCGCTCGCGATGCGTTCAGAAGCGTTGCCGTCACCCAAATTGTGCGACCAGAGCTTTCCATGGAGCTTCTCGAGTTTATGAAGAACATCAGCTGCGGGATATTTATCGGGCTCTGCCGGGTCAAACTTCACACTTGAACCGACGTCGTAAACCTGCGGCCGCTCCGTTGACTTGCGCATTTGCAATGAGGGCACACCCAGGACGCAAGCTTCCTCAACCAGGGTTCCCGAGTCGGTGATCACGCCGCGGGAACTCACGACCAGGCACAATAGCTCCTCATATCCAATCGGATCCTTCATGATCAGATTCGGAGGGATTTGCAATCCCAGAGAAGCGATCTCTCTCTGGGTGCGATAGCCGGCCGGGAAATACACCTTCCGGGGAGACTCGGCAACGAGCGTCAGAATGGCCTGAAGCGACTGTTCGTTGAGGTTCTCGCGCCGGTGACATGTCATGAAATAAAACTCGCCTTTGCGAAGGCCACGGGATGCAAAGAATTCGTCATCGGCTAGCGAGTCATATTTCTCTTTACGCGAAAAGTAGTAGTAATCAAGAATATCGACGATAGGATTCCCAACCACAACGATATTGTCGGGATTGAGCCCCTCTCGCACTCCCTGTTCCTTATATTCATCTACATATGCGTAAATCAGGTCCGCCAGGTGATCCGAAATCGTCCGATATTTTTCTTCGGGCATCCGCCAGTCATAGGAACGCATACCGCCCTCGATATGAACGATGGGGATATTCAATTGCGCGGCAGCAATGGTTCCTGCTGTCGTATTCGTATCGCCAAGAAATACCGCGGCCATCGGCTGAAGATCGCGAAGAACGGGGTACAGCCGACTGATAATCGACGCCACCAAGTCAGCATCTGTTTCACCTTCGCACCCTAAGTCGAGCTGCGCAGGGGCTATACCGAGTTCACGAAAGAAAATGTCCTTCAAATTGTCGGAGTAATGCTGTCCAGACCAAATAAAAACCGTCTCGACATCTTCATAGCTTCGCAGGCGTGCTAGGATCAGTGCCGCTCGAATGACGTCGGGTCGGATACCGAGAATAAAAGCTAATCGCCTGACTGGCATCAGGCTTCCGCCGCCACTTGACCGTTGAACCGGTAGGTATAATTTGCCACTTCGGCGATCATTTCCGGAACTGTGGGAGGAACTCGGTAGCCTGCCGCCTGCCAGAGTTGTTTGTTGAGAGCTTCGTTCGAAGTGGACAAGGTTCTATCGATCAGCTTCGACGCCAATGTGTCTTGCACTTTAACGTCGTTCCGCTGGTAAGCCGCGGCGAACTCGTGAAGCATTTGTGCTTTCGAGATGATCCCAGTGGGGACAATGTGCTGCAGATGCGGCAACTCGATTCGACTTTCAATGATGCCCACACAGAGCCGGGCAAAATGCAGCGTTGTAATGCCATTCCACTGATGATTCACGAAGCCGTTGACTTGCGCGCCCGGCTTCTGCCGGCGAAACCACTCTACAAGGAATTTAAATTCCTTCGGCTCAGGCCCAATAATTGAGCAGCGCAGGTGCGCCACATTCGTCGCGTAGCACTCACCCAGACTCTTCGTCTTTCCATAGACGTCCAAGGCGTCATGGAGATCGCTTTCGGAATAGTTACCTGAGGCGCCCGAGTAAACACAATCCGTGGCGATTTGAATCACCCGCGCTCCGCAATCGGCCGCGAAGCGGGCGATCGAATGCGGCAGAGCCGCATTGATTCTGAGCGCTCGTTCGATTTGTTCAGCATTGTCCTCTTGGATCAGCGGTTTTGTTATGCCAATCGCATTGATTATCCAGTCGTACTGTCCGCATGCGGAAAGCGCGCCCGCCACGTCGGAATCCTGGCCGTCAAACGGCACCCAGGTCACGCCCTCACAACGTGAGATGTGGCTGGCGTCTGATTTCGGGCGGTGACTTGAGCTAAGCTGAATTGCAGGCCTACGGGATAGCTCGTCGGTCAACATCGAGCCGAGCATGCCGGTGCCACCTAAAACCAATACCGATGTCATCTTTTTTTGTCTTCCTTATCAAGCCCGAGCGGCTTTACTCCCCGAAACGCCCTGAGAGGATACTTGAGATAGCTGTAAAACACCCGGGGCCGATATTCGAAACTGGTCGGGCGCTGTTCCATTCGGCGATCTGTGAGCCTTACCGGAACCTGCGCGAAACTATTTGTGAGAAATGCGCAGTAATATAACTCTTCCATTATGATTGGAAACTTGTTTTCGCTTAGCTTCATTCGCTTCAGAAGCCGTGTCCTCACTGCGCGATAGCCATTCGTGCAATCGCTGATAGGAAGCCTGAATAGTTCCCGGGCGATCCAGTTGCCTACCCGGGAGATGACGACGCGATAGGCCGGGACTCCCGATACCGTGCCGCCGTCACTGTAGCGAGTCGCCTTAATGACGTCATAGCCTGCGCGCATCTTTTCCACGAACCGGGGAATATCAGCAGGATCATTGGTCAGGTCGCTGTCCATAAAGAGCGCATAGTCAAATCCCGACGAGATAGCGTAGTTCATTCCAGTACGAAGGGCCGCTCCATAGCCGCTATTGCAAGCGTGCTTGATCACGGTAAGTTTGGGGAACTCCCCGGACAGGCGATCAAGAATAGACGCGGTTGCGTCGTTGCTTCCATCTTCCACGACGACGAGCTCGCATCGATAAGGGATGGCCGAAAGAACCTTACAGATTTGTTGAACGCACAATTCAGCGCCAACGGCCTCGTTATACATCGGAACGACGACGCAAAAGCTGTGAAATTCCGCTGACTCCCCCGATTCCATGCGCCCTACCGCTCGGTCACTTGCCAGATATCCCACAGGCGGCTGTCGAAACGAATATCATCCGCAGCGCTTTCCTCCAAAGTGGAGGTGGAGAAGAACATCAGCTTGAGATCTTCTGTGAGGGACATGAAGCCGTTTGCATAGCCCGCAGGAATAAAGAGAACAGCGGGAGATTTTGTGGATAGAACGAATCTCTCCACGGGCAGATCCCTGGATGGGTTGTCCCAGTTGTCCACCTTGACAGCTCCGACGACCGCCGCGCCGGTAACTGCTGTGACATATTTCGCCTCGCGACGATGCCCGTGCCATGCGCGAACAAAACTCGAACGGTGGTTGGAAACTGTATAGAAGCGCTTAACGCCTTGAAATGAGAAGTCGTTCACAAACCCGACCTCTCCACGATCGTCCACTGCAAATGCGCCGCGCATCAGTGTCGGCTTACCGAATGTTGACTTCGAGACTTCCATCACTATCTCATTTCAATGGTGCATAAAGACGGGATGACTCAGTCGGATCCTGGAACATCGAGAGTGCCCGCGCTGTCATTGCCAAGTTGCTGTAGGTTTGGTCCCGGTAGTTGCCATAGCGACCATTGAGAAACCCAAGAGCCATTTCCTCGACGCCAGGTTCGATAAGCGTCGACGCGCTGAAGTCAAGAATCGATTTTATTTTCTCGAAGGAAACTCGATAGTTTCTCCGATCCTTGGAGTTCTCAGTTACCGAGATCTCGACCTTTCGGTATTCTGCACAGACGTCACGAACCTTTTCCGCTAATTGCAGTATCGTCATATTCAGCCGGCTGTCTCCGACATTGAAGATTTGGTTTTGCATCTGGTCGGGGTCAGCCGCGAGAACCATGGCAATCGAACGCGCCAGGTCGCGCACATGAATGAAAGGCCTGAACTGGTCCGGGCCGATCACCGTAATCAGGCCGTCTGTCATCGCCTGAGCGGTGAAGAGGTTGCCGACCAAATCAAAGCGCGCGCGGCGGGAATCACCAAAGACCGTGGCAAAGCGCAAGATGGTAACAAAGAAATTGTCTCGAAGCCCGGCCAACAGCTCGCGTTCACTGTCGATCTTCGTTTGGGCATACAGTGAAACAGGATTCAGGGCGTCGGTCTCGCGAACCTCTCGCTCGCTTACCCCATAAACCGAGCAACTGGATGCAAAGACGAAGCGCCGGATTCCCATTGCTTGCGCGACGTCTCTCGCCATTCTCGTGGCGATGATATTGGTATGGCGCGTGAACGTCTCGTCGACCGCGCATGCCGGGTCCCCAACCAGCCCCGCGAGGTGAACCACTGCCGATGCGCCATTCATCGCTTCAGTCAATTTGGCAATATCCGTGGCATCACCTTCGATCAGCTGGAAATTGGGCCGGCCGAGAAAGTCTGCCAAAGGCTCACGGCCGTACATTAGCCGATCGAGGACACGGACGCGCTCTCCCTTTTGCAAGAGCAGATCGACGGTATGCGAGCCAATGTAACCGGCTCCTCCAATGATCAGGATCGGGCCACGATGATTTGCCGCAATTGAAGTCAGCTTCGGATTACGCGTATAGGAAAGAGCAAGAAGAAGACGCGGCAACGCGAGCGAAGGAAGTACGAGCAGTATCCAAAGCACGATCGCCGAAACGCTTGCACCCAGCAGGAAGGACGCGAGGCCGCAGACCGCAACGGCAGCCAGCAGGACGATGGCCTTCTTCCGAGGCCCCGCAGTCCGCAAAGCGGAGTAAATTCCGAAAGCGAAGTTGACCACGACAACCAGAACAGGCGACGCCGCCAGAACGATTACTGTTCGGGTATCGAGCCGATGAATATAGAGCAGCGAGAAACCCAGAGCAAGAATCGCACCCACGGCACCAACGACTCCGTCATAAACAACGCGAGCCTCGTTTGGACCGAGCGATTGGAAACCAAACCCGCGACGGGCTCGAGATCGAATGAGAGTGACTATGTTCATATCTGCAATGCTCTCTGAAGATTGAACGACTCTTCAATTCCGAAGTAATTCTCTTGCAAATTAGCTGAAGTGCAATTGGAAGGTAGATGCACCCGCAGCTCGAGATTGATTGCGCCTGTGGAACGGACTTGCTTACTCATAGCAAATCAATCAGCCCGACGCCCGCCCATCTCTCGAGGTACTCAAGTGCTTCGTTCTCGGGCAGGCCGACGTGGTCTGCGATCGCTCTGACAGTGATTGCGCGGTCGACTGCAGGAACAAAATCCATCAGACTTCGCAGCCTCCGGAGCTGCTCAGACGGTGCGTCACCCAGTGCCACCTGCCCGTAGTCGACATAAAGATTGTACTTTGGACTTGAAAGGCAGATATTTCCTTCGAATTTCTTGAGAAATATTGGAGATGCTTCTAGCTGATCGATCGCGCCGAGCAATGCGTCCACAGCCTCGTTGAGCGACTTCTCGCTGATGATCGCCATATTATCCCGGCTTGAGTGATACTCCGGGTAGGGAAACCGCGAAAATGACAGCATTGGGATCCCGTAATTTTCCCAGACATATTCATCGTTGATGATGATGTCTCCAAACGACCCGGTGCGATACGTGAGCCCGAGCCGGCCAAGGGAGGCCTTCATCGCGTGGAATGTGCTCACCATGCTCCGGCGTGATTCTTGCAGCGCAAGAGGCGTATCCGAGCCAAGCATTTCCAGAAAGATACCTTCGAGAATTCTTCCGCGCTCAGCCGGCTCCAAGCCCGCTAGATAGAACTCCGATCCAATGATGCCCGGCGAAAGGACCAGCGAGTAAGTGAACTTAGTTGCCCTGCCTCGAAGGCGCCGTATGACCTCTAATCCAACCACGCATCCACTTAGCCCATCATTCGAGACACCGGCATGGTCCAGGTTTCCGCCGAGTACGATTGTGAGATCCTGTGCCCCTGCATGCTTGTATTCCAGTATCTTCATCGCGCCCGGGGTTTCCGCGGTTCGAATCAGGACCTCGTAGCTTCCGGGCGACAACTGGTCAAAGAGTTGCTTGGGTATGCAGAAACCCCAGTCCCTACTCCAGCTCCTGAATTGCTGCCGGTAGTGGAAAGGGAGCGAGTCGTCATACCGATGATCATAGTGGAGGTGATGGCGGAGTTCTTCGAGACTTACGACTCCCTCGAAACTTTGCGAGAGAGCGATAACTCCCAAGGGATTAGCGGTGCCGTCATAGATGACGCGGCCATCCTTGGAGATGTGCGCCTCCTCGACATCCCAGGAAGGCGGAATAACCCAACCATTATGTTGTTGCGAATCGGGCACCGAAATGACACGAAATGGAATTTCCTTGCACAGGCTTTCGACCGCCCGATCGTAGCCTACCGAACAGACTGCGCGATTGAGTGGGGTGAGCTCCTGAAGGAGCTGCATCATGGTTTTCATCGGAACTAGCTGGGTAAGTCGTTTGTGTCGATACGTGGTAACGTCAGCAGGTCGTCAACACTGAGATCTGCGACGCGGGCATCGGCCGTAAATCCCAACCGGCAATTGCGAGTTCGAAGGACCTGCAACAGCGAGTCGTTGAATCCGCCATAGGGATAGCAAATGGTCCAGTCCCCGTTCATCGTCCCCAGATTGTGGAGGAACTCGAGCGAAAGATCGACTTCGTTCTCCTGAGTTTTCTGCGGGACGCTATTTAACCAAAGATGGCTGTATCCGTGGCTGCCGATGTGCATTCCGTAGCGGTGGAGGCACGAAAGCTGGTCAGGCGACATATAAAGTTCGCACGCAAAAGCGGATTCATCGGACGTTACGTGCTCATCAAATAGGCGTCGCACGATTTCTGAGCGGGCCGCTTTCGGAAGCTCACGCTGCAGAAGACGCTTGATGAGTACCACCTCGCGTGTGTCGTAGCGATGTTTCTCGTTTATCGAGGACAGGTAAGCGTCTCTGGTCTTGAGGTTGTACTCAAAACGATATTCGTCGATATAGGAGAGCACCTGACCAAGCAATGCGCGAACATCGAGGGATGCTGCTAGAACGAACTGGATCTTATTGACATCGAGCACCTTGTGCTCAAGAATCGCCTGAGCCGAAGGGAAGAAGCATCCCTTCATGCCGCGGGCATCCAAAAACGGAAATACATTCAGGAAATGGTCGCTATAGCCGTCGTCAAATGTGAGCAGAATCGAGTTCGGCGGCAAATCTTTCTTTGGATCCGATGCCGCCTCAAAGACGTCATCGAGTGCGATCGGAGAAAAGTGACTCTGAATGTAGTCCAGCTGCCGGCGGAATCGCTCAAGCGAGAGGCCTTTGATTTCAGGAAACCTGGAACGTGCGAGATCGCGCACGTAATGGTACATAACAATCGTGATTTGTCGATTCATCTGAGAAATTGATCACTGATCTACGCGATACAATTTGAGGCCGCCGCTGTTCTGCTGCTCAACCAGCCAAGATGGAAACGGTCTGGGTAACGCGACGTCGGTACCAGGCCGAGCCAGAAGCCAATGGACCTGCCATTTTCGCGCGAGATCATGCAGGGTGCCGGGCTCAGTGGTGGTAAACATCAAATCGTTGTCGCTCAACAGGCCGTCGAATCCAGGAAGCGTTCTGAGTTGGTGATACAGAAACCCTTCAACAAGGACTGGGCGCTGGGCCAGTGCGGCGTACGCGTAGGAACGCTCAGTATGTTCCACAACGTTGCTTGCTTCATGTTTGTTCGTCGCGAATCGTTCGCCAGGAGCCGACACCTTATGAAGCGAAGCGAGAGTCTGCACTTCGTCCGGCGTGAGGGGTACGTCCATCTTCATTCGTCCAAGTCCGAAGTTGCTCCAGGGCGCAATCCACGCGAGGAATCCGATAGACAAAGCGCCCATGAGCAGAGCCGAGCCCGCGAGTCTAAAGCTGCTGCTCCGCTTCATCCCAGCCGAAATTGCAACAAGAAAAACGAACAAGAGGAAGATGAGGAGCATCTTCAAACGAAAATGTTCAATTCCGGCCGCATGTGCGGTTGCATAACCAATCGCGCCAGCCAGGACCCCGAAGACAGCGATCACAAGCGTTCCAATTGCCGCGATTCGGACCCAATCGGTAATGAGTCGAGTCCGCTGCTCCCGGCGCCAAAATCCGTTGTCCAGGCGCGAAAATGCAAAGATGCTCAGAGAGCTCTGGAGAAAGAAGATGCCATAGATCTCCTCGCCATTTTGGAAGTGCACGAGAAGATAGAACGCCATGAGCCCCAAGACGGTGGCCAGTGCGAGGACTGAGAGAGGATCTTTCCACGATCTCGAGATCCAGCGGAAGGCTATGAGTCGGAATCCCAAGCCAATGAGAAACGCGCACGCCACCGTCCACCATTGCTGGTTCAACTCCAGTCCTATTCTTGTGCGGAGAGCGTCGGGAGCCTGACCAAAGCCCATGGTTTTCCAAGCGAGGAGAAATAGACAGACCATCGAAGCGATCTGGATCCATGTGCGCAAGGAAGTGAAGCGTCCCCAGAACACAAGAATGAACGCGACACCGAAGCAATACAAAGAGGCTACAGAGTGCATCGGCACGGCGAGCGCAGGCAGTGCCAAAAGGGCGAACCCCGACCACTTTAGCACGCTGCCCGATTCCCGGTGAATGAGGCAAAGCCCCATGATCGCCGTAATCGCAATGAAGGCATGCAACTCTGAGTGGCCCAGCACTAAGTGACTGAAGGGTCCACCATCATGGCCGACTCCGATTTCAGGGATTTTGAATAAGATCGCTCCCGTAACATGGCTTGAACTATTTCGCTCATCCGTGAATAACGCAAGTAGGGCGCCGTAGAAAAAGAATCCGGCAACAGACATGATGCCGCCAAACTTTTCGCCATTCGCCTTGAGAGAGAGGAGCGCGCCTACGCCGAAGCACGAAAGGACCAGGGCCCAGAGCGAGGCTCCACGGGTCACGCGCGCGAACGAATCCCCTAAATCAAGTCCATCGAAACGAGAAATTGCAGCCGCCGGCGCATAGCCTCCAAAGTGATAAAGAAGCGGTACTGTTACCGATCCCGGCTCGTGCGGCACTCCCTGGCTGTCTCTGACGGACTCGGCAATTGAATAGTTATATTGCGTGTCTACGTACATCCAGTTAAAACTTCCGTCATGTCTCAGTACTGCGTCTCGGGTAGCTCCGGGCAAGAGGTAGACCAGGCAGACCAGGGCTGACAGGACAATGAGAATGCCGCTGAAGCGAATGGTTGCCGCCGCCACAACCGAGCGATCCCGCCACAGGCGCAGCACACCGATGATAAACAATCCCAACCAGAGGGCGGAAACCCAGACCAAGGGCCATCCGAGTCTGACCCAGAACACGGTAAGCGCCGAGACCGCCAAAATGCCAATGGCAGGAGCCAGAACGATGGCTTCGGAGATCGAGGGAAGATACGAAGTGGCACCGATGATTCCGTACCCGACCGCAAGGACGACAAATGCATAGGCCACGAAATTGAATGCCGGCCAAGGCCCGGATGTAACGAGAACAACCACCAGCCAGGGCAGAGACACGAGGGCCATTGCAAGTGGCGCACGCATCCCAACGACGGATGCGGCGTTACGAGTTACAGGCTGCGTTACCATGCGCTAAGTCCGCCATCCACAACCAGGCAATGGCCCGTGACATAACTTGAGGCATCGGAAGCAAGATATATGAGAGCGCCAACCATTTCATCGGCCTTGGCCATCCGCCCGAGAGGAACCCGCGCCGAATAGCGCGCCTTAAACGTGTCGTTTTGACCGCTCTCGACGCCTGCCGGCACCAGAGCGTTCACTCTGATTCCGGAATCGCCCCAGTTCGCGGAGAGGTAGCGGGTCAAGCCAACAACAGCTGCCTTCGAGGTGGAATAGACGGCTGGATTGCTAATCTGACGTCCAAGATAGAATGAGCCCTCGTAGATTCGTTTATCGGAGGAGACCAGGCCATAGATCGACGACGTCTGGATGATGCTGCCTCCGGCGCCTTGTTTTTGCATCTGGACCCCGACCGCTTGGGCTACAAGGAACATGCCATCGATATTCACCGACATGATCTTGCGCCACTCATTGAGTGAGTAATCCTCGGTGGAGGCGAAGAAGGCATCGAGGTCGGTCGATTTGGATGCGGCGTTATTGTGTAGTATGTTGATGGCTCCGAGGCTTTCAACGACGCGCTTTACCATGGATGCGACGGAGGCGGGTTGAGAAACATCGCAACCGACTCCTACACACTCCAGACCGTAATCGCGTTTCAATTCCTCTGCGGACTCGATGCACAGCTTTTCATCGAGGTCGACGACAGCCACTTTCGCGCCGAATTCGGCAAGCCCCTTGCAGAATCGCTGCCCCAAGATGCCGACACCGCCCGTGACCACCGCTGTCTTGCCGTTTAAGTCAAAGAACTGCTTATAGTGGGAGTTCATTGAGATAGACCTCCCTCTTCTCTTGGAGCGAAATGCGACCACAAATCAGGACTTTCATGATTTCAAGGGTCCGATCAACCGGAATAGCCGGCTTCTTAGTTTGGATAGATTGGAAGAATTCCCATAACATTCTGCGAAACATTGAGAAGTTATCAGTGATGTCGAACGAGGCTTTTTGCTTCGTGCCGAAGAGCTGAATCTGGAACGCCGGGGCGGAATTGCCCATTGCATCCAATTGAATGAGAACCCCATCATCGAGCCGAATGACGGCTGATTCGTGATTTGACGGAATCATCTGCACGGAAACTGGATGCGCGGAGATCATCCCGAGAATTGCATCAAGCAAATGCACGCCGTAGTTTTCCCAATTGAGAACAATGGCGCCGCGAATCAGCTTGATGCAGCCAAACTCTGAGAGAGTCGCGCGCGGGACATCTAATTCACGGGCATACCGCATGCCAGAACAAGACATCAGCTGGCCGCTCTCAAGGTATTTCCGGAAGTAGCGGAGTTCCGGAATCTCCAGACTCAGGGGCTTGTCGATAAACACCGGTAAGCCGGCCTCAAGAAATTCTTTCGACATTGCGAAGTGGGTGTCATAGTCATCGCGTGCGATGATTACGGCGTCTACTTTGCCGAGAAAATCCTGATAAGCGTCAACTGGATTTGGAATCTGGCAGGCAGCGCACAGTTTCTGAGTTACTTCCGAATCCTGGGTCCAGGCATGAGTTACGCGCCAGTCGAGAATCCCGAATTCGGATGAGTGACGGCGACGAACATATTCGTAGATCCCCGGCCAGCCCGACGCCGCGAGACCTTCGTGAGAGTAGCCATTGATGATCGAGCTGTACGAGAATGGGTGACCGTTCCCTTCACTTACTCCGATAATTCCGACAGATCTTACCAAATCGCCCACCCGCCATCGACACAGAGGTTCTGGCCGGTGATATAACTTCCGGCATCCGTACAAAGCAACGCAATTGCGCCTTTAAGCTCATCAGGCTGGCCGATGCGGTTCATTGGGTTCTTGGAGCCCAGCTTTTGCATAAAGCCTTCGTGCTTCTGGGTCGGAGGATGCGGAAACGCGCCCGGACTGAGCGCATTGACGCGGATTCCGTGCGGCGAGAGGAAACTCGCGAGATAGCGGGTGAACTGAATTACGCCGGCCTTGGCCGCCCCGTAGCTCGGCGGGTTCGCAAATTCTTTGCCGTCATAGATGCGATAATCCGGGCCAATGTGACCATACATGGAGGCGATGTTGAGGATGACGCCACGGGATGCTTTCAAATCCGGAAAAAACGCCTTGGTCAACCGGAACACCGAATTCAGACTCATATCGACGTCGTATTCCCAATCTTCCTGCGAGATGGATTCCCACGAATTCTTGTTTCCCGACCAAGCATTATTAATAAGGATGTCGATACTCTGGAAATGTTCGTGAATGGTTTCAACAAACTTTGCCGTAGACTCCTTGCTCAGCACGTCAAGTTGCAGTCCGATCGCACGAACCGCTCCCCTCGTCAGTTCCTCAATCTCTTTGGCTTTCCTTTCGCATTTTTGCCCATCGCGGCTCGCGAGGATCAGGTCGGCACCCAGTTCCGCGAGAGTCTCGCTCATTGCGCTGCCCAGATAGCCAGCGCCGCCGGTGATAACTGCAGTCTTGCCTTTCAAAGACTGCAACTGCTGCAGTGTTTTCATGATTCTTTCGCGTTCTCCAATAATGTTTCGACTATTTGGAAGTCGAGGTAATTATCAATATCATGGGATCTCTCCGCTGGCATGAGGACGGCGCCCGTCCGCCCGACCAGAAGTGCCCTTGCTTCATGGGCGACTAACGCTGCGCGGAAAACATAGACCGCGCCATTCAATTGATATGCCTTCGGCAGTTTTTGCCGAGGCAGCCAAGGAACAGCTCCCGGAATGAAAACTTCGGGCACCTCATCGACGAGGCGCCAAGCACGATGCGGGTTCAAATCGGCATCCTTAAAGCTTGCCACTGAATCGTAGCGCCCCTGACCGATCAGGCGCAGACATTGACGGACATCATTGGCTGTGCGCAACGGACATGTTGGTTCCAGCAGAATCATCCATTCGCATGCCTCCCCTTCCTGGCGCAGCGTCTGGTAGAGATCTTTGATTGCATCGATAACCAATGATTCGTCAGTAGCAAGATGCGGCGGACGCCGGTATAGCTCGGCGCCACATTCCAACGCAACAGAGCCAATCTGCTCGTCATCAGTGGACACGATGATTCTGTCAATCTCAGCCACCTGTTTGGCAACATCGATGGACCAGGCGATCAGCGGCTTTCCCCCGAGATTACGAATGTTCTTTCCAGGAATCGATTTGCTGCCGCCCCTCGCGGGGATGACTGCAATGACTCGCTCTTGATTCACCATTTTCGATACGCCGCCAGACTGTTCATTTCCCTAGGCCCGAGATCCAAGCCTGCCAAGACTGTCGACTGCCTTCCGATACTCGGCCCACTCGCCCGTATCGATCCAAGCGTTCTCTCCAATGGGGAAAACGCCAATGCGCCCTCCAGCGTTCTTGATGGCAGCGATGAAATCGGTCATATCGCAAGCTCTATCTTCGGGTAAGAGAGCGAGTCGATCACGACGAACAACATACATTCCAGTATTCACCAAGAAGCTATAGTGCGGCTTCTCATTAATGCAGGAGAGACTGCCACCTTTCTCAAGCTCGCAGACTCCATATGGAATGCGATATTCCTTCAGAGATGCAACCAAGGTCAGGTCGTACTTATTCTCCTGATGAAAAGCTACGAGTTCAGGTATGTCGGCCTGGATGACCACGTCGCAATTGCTGACCAGCAAATCTTCGTGCGTCTCTGAGTAGAGAGCGCGGAGGCTACCCGCAGTTCCACGCGGCTCTTTCTCTTCCAGAAACTTCACCGAATAGGAGGGGGCGAGCTCCTCAAAAAAGGATTTGAGGATCTTTGATTTGTAGTTGATCGAGAGAATAAACTGATCCCCGCCGAAAGTACGAAACTGATCGATGATGATCTCGATTACGGTCCGATCGCCAACGGGTATAAGCGGTTTGGGAAGCACATTGGTAAAGGGCGCGAGCCGGGTACCTTGACCACCCGCCATAATGACAATCGGGAGGTTGAGTCGCGGTTTGCTTCTGACCTGCGCTTCACCATGAAACAACTCCTTCCAAAAAACGAGGCGGGTAACCTCTCGAGCGCGATTGATCACCGGCACGCAGCTGAAGTTGCCATCCAGCATTCGCGCGCGCAATCCCTCGAGCTCAAAGCCCTCCTGGGCGACGAAGGGACTGCAGTTACAGACTCTCCGTACCTCCGCTTTTAGGTCGCCGTCGGAAAGAATCCAGCGCCGTATGTCTCCGTCAGTAAGTGAGCCGACAAGCCGCGATCCCGCATCGACAACAAAGATAATCTTTTCCTCAGTCTTTTCAAGCTGCTCCATCGCCTGCCGAATCGTCTGGGTTTCCGGGACGAGGAAGGAAGCTATGCTATCGTCCGGCGCTACCACTTCGGATGTTAGTTGCACGTCTGGCATGATTCTCCTAACAGTGCTCTACTTGGCAGAGCAATGCAGATCATTGAACTGTTTCTTGAGTAGGTCTGAAGAAAGCTCAATGTCCCGCAGAACGTTCTTGATGCGCTCGCTGGTGCGTCCATCATGATATCGGTCGTATGGATTTCGCATTCCGCGCAGCGAAGCACGGAAGCCGGCCGAGAGTGCTCGCCGGATTCCCCTTCCAATTGCGGACTTGTTGCGCGAGACGTCAATGATATTCCCGGCTCGCAAGCGCCCTCTCTGACGGTCTCCTATATTGACAACGGGCAGCCGAAACGACGGCGCCTCAGTCAATCCACTTGAGGAATTGCCGATCATCAGAGAAAAGTGCTTGAGGCAGCTGAGATATCGCTTGTGCCCAAGATTCGGAAACCATTTGAACCGCTCAGGATGAGCTGCGCACGCCTTGCGAATACAGGAATTAATGATTTTGCCATCGGCATCTGCATTCGCCATGGTGAACACGGCATTGAGAGCGGTATGTTCAATTGCGGCCAGAACGCAGGTTATTTGATCTCGTGCGCTTGTCGAGTCCTGGGTCTCTGTATGATAAGTCACGATTGCGGTCGGCTCATTCAGGTCGATCTTTAGATCGTGTTCCAACTCTGATCGCGTCAAGAGAGGTTCCCGAAAGAGCTGATCGAGCCCCGGTGCACCAAAATTGAACACGCGTTTCGACGACTCGCCCATCTGGATGATGCGTCGGCGATAGGTCTCCGTCGCGGCGAAATGGAGCGACGCCATTTTCGTAATCGCGTGGCGAACTGCCTCGTCGATTGCGCCCTCGCTTCGCTCCCCGCCATGAATGTGAGCGATTGGAATTCTGAGCATCAACGCTGCGATTGCAGGAGAAAACAGTTCGAAGCGGTCTCCAAGCAATACGACGATGTCGGGCTTCAATTCGGCGATAGCCGCGGCGAAGCCGGTAACCCCGAGGCCAATCGATTTGGCGTTTTCCAGAGCGGACCCGCCTGTGCGGTGCAGGTCCACGCGCTGATCGATCTTCCATCCCGCCGCCTCCAACTCGCGGACGGTGAATCCGAGTTCGGGGTCGAGGTGCGCACCGGTCGCAATTACTTGAAGCCGGAGAGCAGGATCATGCTGAATACTCTTCATCAATTCATGAAGCAGCCCGAAGTCGGCCCGACTGGTTGTGACCACGCAAATTCTACGTCTGCCCACAAACTTCCTCTTGTGTGGTTCGGAGTGCATGGATAAAGGCCCGCGCCACAGTCGGCACTTTCTCTCAGGCGCGGATATATTTCCGCGAGCCATAAGATGATTGCAGCAAAGGGAATTCGCAAGGGGTCAGAATTCCTGCGCTCGCAGCAATTCGTCGCTGGCGACTGTCGCTACTGATCTCGGGACAATTTCCGCTGAGCGAACAACCTCCAGGTCACGCCAGATCCGATCCCTGCCCATCTGAGCCATGATTCTGCCCAAGCCGGTAGTCGTGGTCCCGTAGCGCTTGATCTGAGCCGCCATCTCTTCCTGCTTGGATTCAGGGAAGATGAAACGGTACGTTGCTGTACCGATAAACTCGAAATCTGCAAGTGAAGTAGACAGCGGGCTATGCAGCCATCCCGCTACATCGTAGTGCAGGGTGACCTCCGGGTTATCTTCATTGCGGTCCGACCCCCAAATGTTGTGAACGCGCCCGGAACAATAAGCCTGTATATCGCTGAGCATCGCAGAAACTTGATCGTCACTGTTCTTATCAAATCCCAGGATTTCTTTGGCCGTTCTGAAGACGTACTCTACCCATTCTCCGATAACGGCGAGGCTCATTGCGGCGTGAGTCTGAATCAGATTAATTCCGATTTCCCCCTTGAGAAGTCTTTCGTAGTTGCCTTCCGCATAGATATACTCGCGCAACTCTGTCTCCGACTCCCATAACTCATCCTTAGTAAGCCTGACAAAGGAATCAAAAACGGCCTGCACGCCAGGAGGTGCAGATTTGATATCTTCTACCAGCTTCCGCAGGAGGTCGATCACTCGGACCTGCCTTTGGCGGAATAACCTGAGCAGCGGAGCGAATCCCCCGCCGTTGTATACTGCCGCGACCATAAGATGCAGCTTTCTTGCTTCGCGATAGTCCGCAAAAGACATTGTATTCGTGGATGTGATGACCTCTTCGATTTCGACCGCGATGCGTCCATTTCCCAGCTTCGCAAAATCGCGCGGCAGAATCCGAAAATGGGAACCGATGTTATGGACGGAACGGCTAAACGCTGTATTCAGCTGCGTGCCGTTCAGCAACATGCACGAATAGACTTCGACCACGTTGATACCGGAATCCAGAACCGCGGCGAGCGAATTTACATGACGATCGTATGAATCTCCAGGCAGGCCCAGAATGAGCTCAGAGAATGTCGGAAGCCCGAGCTCCTGATAGACGCTGGCAAGCGACATCATCTGAGAAGTGCTGATGTTGTCGCGGCGGATCTCCTTAAGAACCACTGGGTCCATGGATTGCACGGACATCCACATCGACATTGAGCCATTCAGCTTGCGGAGGGCTCGTGCAATCCGCTCTTTCTTGTTTTTCCCAGTGGATGCGAAGATGGATCGGGGCCAATTCCCCTCTTGCTGAATCTGCGAGATATGCTCGACAATTTCATAGTCCCGCTCGTACATCGCAAAATTGGGATCTGCGAAGATCAGATTTGATGTAAGGATGGGCGCCCGTCGCACCGCGGATGCAATGTAATCCAACTCAGCCTTGACACGGTCGATGCTGAAAAAATTTACTTTCGAAATGAGCGTGTTGCCCTCATGGCAGAACGTGCACGAGAACGGGCATCCGCGGTTCGTTTCCATCATCGGCGAGAGTTTGCCATCGAAGAACTTGTCCATATATCCGGTGAGATACGGGGAGGGAATCTCGTCAAGCTCGCGTCGCCTCGAGAGTACTACGCCTCTCATGACCTCTGAATCGCTTATGCGATGAATGAATCCATCGATGGGAGTCGCCTTCATGGCTTCGCGATCCACTCCGGTTTCGATGGCACGCGCAATCAGAGCAACGAAGGCCTCTTCTCCCTCCAGATAGGAGTAGAAATCGATGAGCGGATTGCGCTTGATGAATTGATCGCGTCCCTCGTCCTCCAACGGTATGTTGGGCCCACCCATCACGCAGATCGTTTTCGGCGATACCTCCCGCACCATCCTGAAGAATTCCTTGCCGAGACTGAAATTCCAGGGGTAGTTGCTCAGCCCCAGAATGTCCGGCGGGTTCTCATTGATGGCCTGCTCGAGGTCGTCGACATACTTGAAGATTCTTATGTCAATCTCCTTGCCGTAGACCTTTGAAGCAAAGGCCGCAATAAACCCGACGTTGAGCGGGAATGCGTCGGTGGCAAGAGACAGCGTTGTGTAAGTAAGATCGCCCAGGAAGATCCTGAGTGGCCTTATCGGCTGATGGGGATTCTTGTTTAGTGAAGGCGTCATCGCGACTCCCTTGTGCAGGCTTTCAGATTTTTGAGATGGAGTGAGATTCACTGGAACGATTACCTATTTTCAGATCGGACGGCATAAATCAGAAACAAATGCCGAACCCATTTCTTCCATTCGAAAACGAACCTATGTTTCTGAACAACTGGCGCTTGAGGAATTGTTGCAGCGATCGCATCTGGAATCTGACGGCTGCCTCAGTTGAAGTGACTCCACTCAATAAGCTGGTTCTTCTCGATCCCGACGCGAACGATACGCCCGATCAAGCTGGCCAGAACTTTGGGTTCCAGCCCGGTTCCCGGGCGTTTGATACTTAGATCATCGGCCAAAAGCTTGTGTCCTGGCAGCAAATTGCGTGAGGCAACAACGCTCTTTCGGGCGACAGCGATATTTGGAAGCTCGCAGGCTGCCGGAGCTTTGATGCCGTCACCCAGAGCCGATTCAACGTGGCGAATGGCAGTCACCATTTGTCTGAGTTCATTTGGTTCGAGCGACGCCGCATGATCGGGACCTGGGAGCGAACGGTCGAGCGTAAAGTGTTTTTCAATTACCTCGGCACCCAACGCGGTGGCAGCGACCGCAATTTCGATTCCTGGAGTATGGTCTGAGTATCCGACGGGCAACCCAAAGGCCATTCTCAGTGTGTTCATAGCGCGCAGATTGATCGCTGCGTAAGGAGCAGGGTATTCAGTGACGCAATGTAAGAGGATAAGAGGAACGGGCGCGGTGGCTTGAATCGCATGGACCGCCTCTTCGACCTCACCTAAGGTCGACATTCCGGTTGAAAGGATAAGTCGCTTGTTCTTGCGCGCCAGATGCTTGAGAAAGGGGATATTCGTAATTTCCCCGGATGGAATCTTGAACGTCGCCAGGTTCATTGACTCCAGGAGGTCAGCGCTCTCGGTATCAAACGGACTGGAGAGAAACTCAATCTCAACATCCTTGCAATACTGAATGATGTTGCGGTGCGCCTCTGCATCCAATTCAAGGCGGCGCAACATCTCGAGTTGGGATTCCGAGTTAGGGACACTTCGTTCCTGATATGCCGCTTTGTGCGCAGATGGCGCGGCGAGAAGGTCAGCCCGGAACGATTGAAACTTCACCATATCCGCTCCGCTCGCCTTCGCAGCGTCAACAAGCTGCCTGGCGAGGGCAAGCGACCCGTTGTGGTTCACTCCTGCTTCGGCGATAATCAATACTTTCGACATACCAGCTTCACTTTATTCGACGTGCCGGAGTTCCCACATAGACGCCAGGCTCTGCGAGGTCATGCACTACAGTGGCTCCTGCTCCGATAATCGTTTCGGCGGCTATACTCTTTCCCTCGGTCACCGTTGCCCCTGCGCCAATTAACGAGAAGCGCCCGATTGTTGTGCCACCGGAAATCGTCGCCCCGGGCGCAACATGAACCCAGTCAGCGAGCGTGACGTCGTGCTCAACCGTGCTGTGTGTGTTCACTATGACACCGGTGCCCAGTTTGGCACCCGTATTGATAATCGCGCCGTCCATCACGACGACTGCGTCGCCCATTGCAACATCTTCATTCACAATCGCGTTCGGTGAAACGATCTTTGGAAAGATCAATGGCAGTGCGTTCAAGCGGGACCAAATGGAATGCCTCAATTTGCCTAAGCGGATTTGGCCTACCGCAAGAACTGCATTTGCTGGAGCGGATTCAAAAGTCATGCTGGCGATTTCCTTGTCGGCTCCCAAGTAAGGAATGCCCAGCAGTTCCCCACAATCCAGTTCGTCGGTATAGCCTCGGATGCTGTACTTCTTCAGCTTTCTTAAAATACTGATGATGACTCTTGCATGTCCTCCACCGCCGATAACGATAATCTCTTGCATCTCTCTTGAATCGTGACCTGAAGGTGCGCAGGCCCATTGGCTATCCATTCAAATGCCTTTCAAGGATAGAGGGCAAGGTGACCGCTTCAGCGCACCGGGATCGAGCGGTATGCCGGATCTGCGAACGGAGCGCTTCGCCCTGCTCGAGATAATCGCGCGCCAGCGAAACGATGCTCTCGAGTTCGGTATTTTCGGGAAAGGCGCTGAACTGCGGTGCCGACTCGTACTCGAGAACGCGTGCAAGGCTCCCATTCTTGTGAGAATGCGTTCCTAGAAAGATACAGGGAGTACCACCGAGCGATGCAAGGATCGACGCATGATAGCGACCGGAGATGAACAATCTGGCATTGGCCACGATAGCACCGCATATAAGGATGGACGTGGTGGCTGGGATAACTCCGACTCCCCTTTCGTCCGCGACCCTTCGCAGAAACGAGTCGGAAGAATCATTTTCAGTCAAATAGACGGTATAGCCGAGTGGCCTGAGTGAATCGACGAGTTGAGCGTAGGACCGCTCTGCGCGTGCAGGATCACCGGCTGCCGAAGCTCCTCCTCCTATGCAGATGTATGGGCGCGAAAAGTCCAGCTTGCCCCAATATTCTTCTCTCTCGGGAAAAGGCAGCGTAAAGTCACCGTTCGACGGCAACGGCGATCCATCAGCCTCGTAAATCGGATACCACGAAAAGAGAGAGTCCGGGATCAGGTTGCTGTTCGTGTCGGGCATTTCGGTCTGGACATAGTTCAGCGATTCTGGGTCGCGCAGCGTAACCGCCTTGCACCTTGCGAGCAGCCTACCGTAGGCGGTCATTGTTTTTACATTCCTACCAGTGGCCGGGCAATCTGAGATCATTGAGTTCACCAGAAACACCGGCTTCTTGAGGCGAATGCCTAACTCCATCATCGCGAGAAAAAACAAGGCTGAGCGCCTAGGCGGAGTCGAGAAGATGATGTCTCCGTCTCCATCGATCACTAGAAGATCTGCCTGCGAAATCTGGTCGTAGATACGGGCAAGCTCGGGGTTGCGATGCTTGTACGCCAGGAGATCGTCGACACTGACTGAGGGGTCCTCAGCAATAAAGTCCCGGGCGCCATAGAGTTCTTCCAGTCTTATGTACCAACCGATCCATGCTCTCGCACGCCTCTCCAAGAGGTATCGGAAGTGGCGATAGTATCGATGTGGCAACAGGGTACCGACGTAGCCGGCCTCCGTTGTCGACAAATCAAAAGACTCCCCGTTGACCGCACCGAGGATCTCGAACTTTGTAGATAGAAGCTGGCGTAGCGCGATGCTTGCGCCACGACCCCAGTTCGGACTGTTTCGGTTATCGCCGACAAAAAAAATCCGTGGTTTCATCAATCGGGTTGCTATGCTTGTTTTCCGAAGTCAGATCTCATTACTGGGACCAACGTCGACCGTTTGCGGGCTCCTTTGCAGAGAGACAGCCAGGGGCCTTCCATCGTTGAAACGCCATTCGTACGGCACAACAACCGGCGTTGAATACCGTGCCCATCTCCAGAACTCGCCTCGGAAACCATAGTCAGCAAGGTCTCCGGCAACGCTGAAATGGCCGACATCCTGGTAAGGAACGATGTTTTCTCGGGCGTCGCTCGATTGGAATCGCATCTTGACAGAGTAATCTTGCGGCAGTAACGGAATAGACCGGAAGGTGCATGTGATCTTCCCGACGCCCTCTATATGATCTGGCTGATGTCCGTCGAGCAGCATATTCGAGGTGAAGCATGGCCCGTTTAGGCCGATTACTCCCAAGGCGATGATTGGCTTTTCGATCCGTTTTTCGGCACGATAGAAAATTTCAACAACCAAATCCTCGCCCGGAGAAAAGATTCCACATTCGGCTCCCCGGTCGTTCTTTAAATTTACCTTCTCGATCTTCAGACCGTAGTCTGGATTTTCGCAAGAAAAGGGATTCTCCTGAGCGACACTGCTCAGATAGGTGTCGATGACCTCGCCTGCCTGACCGTGCATTTGAATGCTGCCGTTTTTCAACCATACCGCTGTCCGGCATAGGCTTCGAACTGCGTCGAGGTTGTGGCTAACGAACAAAACGGTTCTCCCGCTCTCAGCAAAGCTTCCCATCTTTCCCAGGCACTTCTTTTGAAATGCAGAATCGCCTACTGCGAGCACTTCGTCGACGATCAGAATCTCGGGTTCGAGGTGCGCGGCAACCGCAAATGCAAGCCTGACATACATCCCCGACGAGTAACGCTTCACGGGGGTGTCGAGGAAATCCTCAACCTCGGAGAACGCCACGATTTCATCGAATTTCCTTATGATTTCAGCGCGGGCCATGCCGAGGATGGCCCCATTCAGGAAAATATTCTCTCTCCCTGTCAGTTCCTGATGAAATCCTGTCCCGACTTCGAGAAGGCTTGCAATTCGTCCCTCAATGCAAATTCTCCCTTCTGTGGGCTCGGTGATTCTGCTCAAGATCCGCAGGAGTGTGCTCTTTCCGGCGCCATTGCGTCCGATAATCCCAACAACGTCGCCTCGTTTGATGTCGAGCGACACGTCCCGCAGCGCCCAGAACTCGGTTTTCCGGCGACTCTCGCTTCGCCGCTCCTTTATCCAGGCGATTGGCGCGCGAAGTGCGCTCTCGATCGCATGGCGCATGCCGTCGTCTTTTGATCGCTGACGACCGAGAGTATAGCGTTTGCCGAGATTCTGAATCGAGATTGCTGTGTCGGGCATAGAGTCAGTGGAAAGCAGATCGAGCACGCGCTAGATCACGTCCGCAAAGGTTCGCTCCGTCCTTCTGAAATACCAGAGACCGGATAGTAACAGAGAGACCACATCGATCACGGCGATGACTACTCCTGGCCAGTAGACGCTGCTTCGCGTGCCCAGTATGCTCCACCGAAATCCATCGATAATTCCCACCATTGGATTGAGCGCGTAGACCAGTCGAAAGCGCTCAGGGACAACGCTTGTCTGAAACCCGACGGGCGAGATATAAAGACCGAATTGAACGACAAACGGGACGATGAATCGGAAATCGCGATATTCAACCATCAGTGCCGCGATCCAGAAACCCACACCGAGCGATGCGCCAAATACAAGTAGAACAAAAAATGGAAGCAGAAGCACTGTTACTGTAGGGGCGAAGTGGTACCACATCATAAGGCCGACAAGGAAGATCATTGATATGGCGAAATCGACAAAGCTGGTAATAACGCTGCTGGAAGTAATGACAAGTCGCGGAAAATAGATCTTTGATATCAGGTTCGAATTTGCCACAAGGCTATTGCCGCTTTCAGAAATTGCCATAGAGAAGAACTGCCACGGCAGCATCCCACAGAGAACGAGAAGCGGATAAGGCAAGCCGCCGGAAGGCATCTTACCGAGCTTTCCAAAGACGACCGTAAGTACGATCATCGTCAGCAGCGGACGGATTAGTGTCCAGCCGACTCCGACAAAGGTCTGTTTGTACCGAACAAGCAGATCGCGCCACGTGAGAAAGTAAAATAGCTCCCGATAGCGCCAAAGATCTTTCCAGTAATGCCGCCTGGCGTGCCCGGCTTCGATGATCAGTTGAGTCATTATGCTGATATCCAGTGACTAAGGCGGTCTGGCGTCCTGTCTAAATCGTAGGCAAACAACCGCTGCTTAGCTTGCTATCGTATTCCTTGAATCGCGCGAGAAGGCTCTTCGAGCTGGTCTTCTTTGTAGATCAGACGCAAGTTCTAGCGTTCTTTCTGGCTGTACATTTCCTCTCCATATACATTCATTCGCTCCGCGGTAAGCGACTGATCGTATGGATCCTCGGGCTCATAGACGACTACCTCACTACCCTTGGTGGAGAATTTGAACGGTACGCAGAGGAGCTTCTTCAAACGGTTTCTTAGCGCATCCCTCTTTCCTGGTGGCAGGAAGAAGAGCATAAAGCCGCCGCCGCCAGCGCCCAGCAGTTTCCCGCCAAGAGCGCCGGAATCGACTCCCGCCTGATAGATTTCATCTATTTCCGGGCTTGAAATCTTCTGTGTAAGTGACCGCTTCAATTGCCAACTTTCGTGCATCAGAGTTCCAAAGTCATCAAGTCGGCGATTGGGATCCAGCACTATCTTCTCCGCTTCAGCCACCATCTGAAGCATGGTATCCAGCTCCCGTTCCTTGTGCGGAGTCATTTTCACTTGCTCTTGCGCAATCTCAGAAGCGGTCCGGGAGAACCCCGTGAAATAGAGTGCCAAGTTCTGCTCAAGCTCTGATATCCGATCCTTTGAGGCGAGAAGCCGTCTCACGTCGATTGATCCATCGCTTTGGAAACTGATCCGATTGAATCCCCCATATGCGGCGCTCACCTGATCCTGTGCTCCCACCGCCTCGTGCAACAGGTCCTGCTCGATGTGAATGGCTTCAGCTGCCAGCGCTTGCTTCTCCCGCATCTGATTTCTTAGTGCATAGAGTGCCAGGAGCATCCCGACCGTGAACGCAGAACTTGTGCCCAGACCGGTCCTGGCTGGCAGATCCGCAACGTGCTGAATCTCAACTCCGTCTTGCATGGCGAGGAACTGGAGGCACGCCCGCACGGAGGGATGCTGGATTTTATCGTTCGACGTGACATTCTCGACCCGCGAGTATGAGATACGACTGTGATATTCGAAGAAAGGCGGCAGCCGCCGGCAAGTAATATAACAATGCTTATCGATCGTTGTAGATAAGACGGAGCCTCCATGTTCCCGGTACCAGATGGGGTAATCCGTACCCCCGCCGAAGAATGAGATGCGAAAAGGAGTGGCCGTAATGATCATGAGTTCATCTTTCCAACGAGGTTAGACTGAAGTGGCAGCGCGTACAGCAAAGCTATCTCGCTCAGAATGGTTGGGGTTACAGGATTGTTAGCAGCCACAGGTTCGGCGAATATCTCTTCGTGCCTGCAATCCTTAGCGTTTGTACGGAACGTTACCGTCGGTTGAAGTTGCACGATCGAGCCGATCAAGACGGCGCAATGTCGGTCAGCAATTCACTTTTTTTATCTGGATTGTTTTGTGCCCTATCATAGGCTGCAATCAGGTTTCCAACAGAGTAGTCCCAGGCAAGAACGGTCTCTACACGCTTCCTCCCAAACTCGCCCATCCTTTTGCGCTCCTCAGGGTGGTCCAAGAGCCAGAGGATATTATTTGCGAAATCCGCGACGGGATTATCTTTGCAACTATAGAGCGATGCCTCAAGGGCGCTCACTTTTCCTTCTTTAAGATCGAACTGAACGATGGGCTTACTCAGCGCCATATATTCCATGATCTTGATCATGGTGGATAGGTCGTTCATCTCACATGGCTTATCTGGGTTCACACAGACGTCGGCTGTGGACAGAACCTCCAGTAGCTCAGCGTCGGGGACTCTTCCCGTGAAATTGACAAAGTCTCCGATCGATTTGGCCTCAACCATTTTGCGAAGACTGGGAAGGGCCGGGCCCCCTCCGACACAGGTAAAGTGAACGTCATCGCGCCCCAGGGTTCGGATGTACTCTGCAACATCAAGCAAGATATCCAGACCTTCCTGGTCGCTCATAACTCCGACGTAACCGACGAGATAGCGCTTCCCGTACTTAAGACCTGGATTGGGTGGAACCGGCTTGAACGTCTGCAAATCCGGCCCGTTCCTGACGACAAATACGTCAGTCGGGGCCTTTTGGCCACGCGTGATCGCAATTTCCCGATAGCTCTCATTCGTTGACATTACAACATCGCAGCATCGGAACGTCATCTTCTCAAGCCACACCTGAACTTTATAGAAGAGGTCTCTGCGTTCGTATTTCGCCAAGTAGAGTTCGGGAATGACATCGTGATGATCGAAGATGAACTTGACTCCGAACAGTTTGAAGGGTAAAGCGACCAGGAAAATATCGTCGGGAGGATTGCAAGCTTGTATTACATGGAATCCGTGACGAAAATAAATCCACCACGAATAGAACAGTTCCCAGAAAAGGGCGCATCCGTATTCCCAAAGGTATCCTAGAGGACTGTTACCTTCCTTTGGCATCGGATGCCGGTAAACATGAATGCCTTCGCGGAATTCGTATCCTCGGTCGTATCCCTTGCGCTTTGGGCACAGCACCGCGACTTGATACCCCGCGTTATTCAGCGCAAGAGCCTCTTTCCACACGCGCGGATCGAATGGAACCGGAGCATTCTCGACAATAATCAGAACTTTTTTCTTCACTGCCGACCCGCATTCTCGCCGACTGCGTATAGCCCGCTCAGCCCGCAGAGCATCGTTGCCTGTCCCCAATGCAGCGTGGGTGTTTTATTCACCAGCCATCTTGAATAGCGTCGATAATAGAAGTATCCCGTCTTATCTTGCATGTTTGCGATTGTCCATTGAGCAACCTTCAGGGCCAACGGCAACGCTTCAGGATCTTGCTCTGAAAACAAGGTCAAGGTGTCAATTGCTTGAGAACAACACTGAATGTCAATCGGAAGCGTCTTGTGATCGTAGTACCTGGGCATTCCATCCTCTAGAAAGAATGTGCTCTTCCAGAATTTGTAGCCCTTGTTTGCAGTTTCACTGAATCGATCATCTCCCGTACTCTGCGCATAGTACTTGAAGCAGTCTAGGACATAGGCAGTATGAAAATTGTCGATCCAGTGTAAGTTCTCTTTCTCCCCGTAGTACCATGAACCATTCGCAATCTGATGCTCCGCAGTATACCGCATCGCCCTTTCAGCTAGGTCCCGATAGGATGTATTGCGTGTCTCGGCATAGGTTCGCGCCAACAGACTAGCGCCGAGCGTATTGGCATTGTGAACTTCAGCTCGAAGTACAGGGACATAGCTTATGCACAATCCCTCTCCATGGGGGTAGGCGTCGAGGTCATGAAGGATATGCTCGCAGGCACTCGTCGCGACATCCAGGTAGCGTTTATCCTCGAAATGCGTGTACGCATCGAGAAAGGCGTGGCCAATCAGAGAAGTCCAGACAACAGTGGGCAGCCCTTTCGGAAAGTAAGCAGTTCGCGATTGATAATCGAAATGGTTGCCCCAGCAAGCGCCGGTGTAGCCCGGCGACTTGTTCTCCATCAGCCATTGCAGAGCGAATCGCGCCTTATCTGCCCATACCGGATCCCCGGTCGCCTTGTGAAGCCGTATAAATCCTCGAGCCAGAAAGCCCATCCCTTTGCTTGAATGCGCTCGTGGAATACCGAGAATTGGACGCACATTCAGCGGAAAACGCCTAACCGACTGCTGCAGTACCTGGCGAAGAAACTTCGTTTCGAAGGTAAGACCGCGCACATACCGAGCGCTGAGCCCATCAAAGGTGTCGTACCCGCGATAGTCATTGTCTTCCAGCCACCGCGAGAGCAGCATGATGGAGTTGTAGATCGCGGTTCTCGACCCTCGGCTATGAGTGTCGCCCGCGGTTTGCTTACCAACAAATTCCATCGTACTTTCCATTCTGGCTTCTCCCTTCGATGACTCTCGCAAAATCCACCAGGTTTTGCGTTTCATTCAACCGCTCCGGCACGTTTTTGAAATCGGGATCGTTGTTGCCGATCACAATAGTTTCTCCGTGATTCAGTACGTCATTTGGGCTGCTTACCATCAGTTTCGAAATATGAGGAATACGATTAAGGATGAAGTCTCGATTGGCCCCAACCAGGCTGGCCATGTTGACGTTCTTGTCGTAGATGCGAAGGTCAAAGCCTTTGCCAATGAGACGCTCGATGACTTCGATCACCGGACTCTCACGCAAATCGTCGGTGCCGGCTTTGAAGCTAAAGCCCAGTACTCCGACGCGCGCTTTTCCTTTGTCTAATATCATCTGGAGACCTCGGGCGACTTGCAGCTCGTTGCTCGGAAGGATGGAGGTGAGGATAGGTAGTTCTAAGTCACGGGTCTTGGCGAGATACGATAAGGCGCGCAGATCCTTAGGCAGGCACGAACCGCCGAAGGCAAAGCCAGGGCGCAAGTAAGCCGGAGATATATTGAGTTTTCGGTCTTTGCAGAAGCTTTCCATCACGAGATGACCATCGATCCCCGAAGATTTGCACAGGTTTCCGATCTCGTTGGCGAACCCAATTTTCAGGGCGTGCCAGCTGTTGTCAACGTATTTCACCATTTCAGCCGTCTCCAGATCGGTTCGGATGAGAGGTGCCTTCAGGTCCGAGTAAAGTGAAGCAAGCGCATCGCCGCTTTCCTGGTCTAACTCGCCAATGACCGTTTTCGGAGGAGCGTTAAAGTCCGCCACCGCCGACCCTTCGCGCAGAAACTCGGGATTATTGCAGATACCGAAATCGATCCCGGCCTTCTTACCAGAGGACCGCTCAAGGATGGGGATAACCAGCCCGCGCATTGTGCCGGGTAGGATTGTGCTCCGGATTACGATCGTATGGCGTGTCGACTTATCTTTAAGCGCCTCTCCTATCAACTCGCTGACACGGGCGACGTAGGTCGTATCGAGGTTGCCGTTGGTTTGGCTCGGCGTGCCGACGCAGACGAAAGACAGATCAGTACGGCGGATTGCGTCGTTCTGGTCGCAGGTCGCCCGCAACCTGCCCGCCGCAACAGCAGCGCCTAGAATTTCCCCGATATCAGCCTCAATGATTGGAGATGTTCCTGCGTTGATCATGTCCACCTTGGTACGGACCGGATCGACGCCGACGACCTCATGGCCACCGTGTGCGAGACAGCCGGCCGAGACCGTTCCCACGTAGCCCAGACCGAAGACGCTAATTTTCACCTTAATATCCTTTCGCGAGCTGATAAAGAGGCCTTTCCCTCAAGAGCCCGCTCGTGTAGCACTCGTTCAAGAATCCACGATTACAAGCCTGACGTTGAGTGGCCCAAGGCCGACCTGAAGTCACGTGGGATCGATGCTTTCAGAGATGTCCCGGTGGGGATTTCTGCCAACGCAGACATCCGCCTCGTAGTTCCGCGAGGCACACTTCAACTTAAAGTCGGCGGGCGAAACACCAGGACGGTTGGCGTGCCTGGTTGGTTGTATTCGCTCTCTTCCACGACACTGAAGTTTTGCTTGATGAGATCTATCTTTCTCTTCACACGGAACTTGATCTTGCCGCCTTTAATGTCACCGAGATAGAGTCTGACGATAAATACGCCATTTTTCTTGAGGTGTTGTGAATATTTCTCAAGTAGCGCAAGAACTTGGCCATATGGCACGTGATACATTGATTCGCGAAACAGGATGACGTCGAAATTTTGTGCCGGCAAGTAACCGAGAAAGTCAGATACTACAAAGCTGTTCTTTTCCGTGCGGTGGTTTTGTTCCGTCCTCTTTTCGGCCTTAACCAGGGCCTCTTTGGCAATGTCGACTCCAATATATCGGCGATATGCATCGAAGGACAATTCGTTTGCTGTGTTGCCAGGCCCACACCCCAAATCGAGAATATCTCCATGGTTTGCATACTTCTCCAGGTGTTGATACACACAGTCGCCTTCAGTGTTGTCGATGAAATTCCATTTTCCCTCTGAGAACTCCTTATTCCATAGAGCTCTCTTCACTGTTGTGGGGCCATAACTGGTAAAAAAGCCACGTACAAAAGTAAGCGTGCGGCGTGCGATGTACATTCTCTGATCTCCTAAAGGTTGTAGGACGGCGGTTCCGTCAGTCCGAAACGAGTTCTTTGTTGATTGCCGTATTGCGGCGACTTTCGCTGTCGCTGCACTTGCGGCCCTCGATGACGATCGTCTCGAATTGATTAATCATTTCGGATTGGATCTGTTTGCCATGCGATTCAATGTTTCTGAGATTGGGATCGTCACTTGCTCCTGGCTTGAAGAAGTTGATTTCCTCAAATCCAGCGATGGAAAGGGAATCGTACAGTGTGTCATTGTCGTAGAGGAACTGGTGCCCCCAAGACCGAAAAAAATTGTTTATCACGTGGACATCTTTGCAATTTGTGACTTCCGGCATGAATCGCTCTACGGCCCACTGGATGTAGGTGTGCTGCGCTTCTGTTTTTTCCTTCAAATGTAATGCCAGTAAGACACGCATGTCCGGAGTTGCGACTCTGACGCGGCCTCCGGGCTTTAGAACGCGGAGACATTCTCGGAGCATCAATTGCGCCCCTTCGTACGGAAGATGCTCGATCATGTGCTCAGAAAGTACGTAATCGAACGTGTTGTCCTTGAAAGGGAACCGTCTGGTTGCGTCCAAATACACGAGTGATTTGTGATCTAAGGAAATATCGGTATTGAGCCATCCCGGAAGGAGATTGTTACTCGCTGCGAGCTGAAGTCTATGGGATGAAAAAGAGTTCAGGTATCGCGCGATTTGTGATTTTCTCTTTGCAACGTGAACAAGAACATGCGTGTCAGTCACGATCCCCCGCGCCGTTATGACGACGCCTCGAACGAAGTCTGATCGCCGCAAAAATGCTTTTGCTTTAGGGATACGACTATCCATTGGGATTTGTTTGTTGGCCCCGCTAAGGCTTGGGTGATTTTTCTGCTGCAGGGTTGCGCACTTCGTTTTGGAAGCGGGACCCTGGTGACATTCCTACGTTATCTGAGTCAACAGTTAAATTAATGCGCTTCTGGGTGCCACTAAATGACAGCTTGATGATTTCGAATCAGACTCGTTGTGCGTCCGGCCGAGAACATGCTACCCTCCGTGCATAGGTCAGCATCTCGAGAGCAGAGGACGATGAGGACCACCCGTCGGGTGACGACCCGGCTATTGAAAGATTCGTTTCCGGAGTGCGGGTCCCTTCGCGTCCGAAACATCAGCCTGAACAATGCCTTGGAGCGGACCTGAGGGCGGAAGTTTTCCGAACAGTCGTGCTCAAAACCGTCAACAAGGTGCCTTTTGCGCCTACTTGATGACTTTAGTAATCACTCAGTGATTTCGATCGAGTGATTCCGAAGTTACCCAGGAACTAATATTTAAATTAGAATTCCAGAAATTGTCCGCATTGTTTACCGAGGTTCTTAGGAGCCGCGAACAATTGCATCAACGGATTGTCTTGTAAAAATAAAGGAGTTGTGTCGAAAATGAAGCGTTCTTATTCACTTGCATTCCTGTTTTTTGTCACGCTGACGATCGCATCTCGTGCTCAAACGAGCGGTTCCACGATCAATGCCGCCACTTGTAATGAAAGTGATGTTGCGGCTGTAATCAGTGGCCCTACGCATACCGCGGTCAATGGCGATACCATCGTTATCCCGGCCGGTACTTGCACTTGGACGGGCATGTTGTCGATCAATGCTGGCATCACTTTGATGGGTTCCGGCACGCCGAACACCGGGCCTTCCACGTTCGGCGCCGGTTCGACGAGCACTGTCGTCGTTGACAACGCAGGCAGTAACGGTCCTCTCATCAATATCACCGCCTCCTACGGGCAGACTGTCAGGCTTTCGACGCTCGACATCGAACCGGCATCGTCGAGCACTTCCTTGTACTCGCCGATCAGCGCGGTCGGAAGTTGTACGTCGAGCGGTTGCCCTAATATACGGATCGATAACATCAACTACGGCCACGTCACAGCGTTTACCGAAAGTGGTAATGGTGCGCAGGGAACTTCGATGATCCGCACAGACAATGTTTTCGGCGTGATGGACCACAACACCGTAAACTCCACAGTGTTTGCGAACAACTCGGACTCTGCGTACCTCGGAGTGGGTGCTTGGGGCGATAACTCCTGGGCGCAACCTGACAGTTTCGGCACCGCGAATGCGCTTTACATGGAGAACAACATCTTCAACGTCCAGGAAGACGTCACCGACATGGAGTTTTATGCAAACGGCGGTGGAATAGGTGGCGTACGGCAAGTTGGACGGTTCAACCATATCAATACATCTGCAGGAGCGTTCTATGCCTTCGGCGGACACGGGCTTGATACGCTTGGCCGCGGACAGGGCATGAGACAGTTGGAAGTTTACGGCAACACCAATACCTGCTCGGGCAGCGGAGGCTGCGGAGACGGAGCCGCAACCTTTCGCGCAGGCGGGACTGGCATCATTTTTGGCAATACTCTCACGGCGAGTTCTGGCAATTGGTTCAACCAAGTAGCTGACTTTTCGATCTATCGGAACGTCTACGGCGCCACGAACGGATGGGGCTACTGTGGGGGTGGAAGCCCGTTCGATACAAACGATGGTGTTACCTACTACTCCGGCACGATGAACAGCGTCAGTGGTTCAGCAGGAGGTCCGTTCTCATTCACCGATAGTTCGAAGAGCTGGACAACGAATCAGCTGTCGCCTGCCGGCTCGCCCTATTCGGTTTATGACTCGACGCAGGGATTCTATGCTGAAATCGCATCTAACACTTCGACCACGGTAACCACGGTAAATCCTGTTTCCGAGTCAACCTGGTATTCAACGGGGTTCGCAGCTGGTGACAACTATCAGATTCTGCGCTCCACGGTGTGCGCAGATCAGGGTGGCAGAGGGGCAGGAGTCTATGTTTCCGGCACCACTCCATCGCCGTCTGGACCGCTGAACCAAGCTCTCGACCCCGTTTATGAGTTTGCCGACACGTTGAATGGCAGTGTCAATGGATACTTTTCGGATAACGACAACAACAGATTGATTGCCAACCGCGATTTCTATACCGATTCCGGCAGCGCAGCTCAGACCTCTGCTTCCTCTCCATTCAACGGCACGACAGGAGTAGGTCATGGTACTTTGGCTAATCGCCCGAGTTCCTGTACAACGGGAGTGGCTTACTGGGCTACTGACCAAGGCACTTGGAACACGAGCGGCAATGGTTTTGGGCAAGGTGTCCTTTACAAATGCACATCTACAAATACTTGGTCCGTTTTCTACACGCCTTACACCTATCCGCACCCGCTTACCAGTGGAGGATCCGTCTTGAGCCCGGCTCCGCCAGTTAACTTGACCGGGAGTGCGGGACCTACGAGTTAGACAACTTCTCCGGCTCGCGGGTGGGTCGCAGCCAGGCCGTACCGGTCTGCTGCTACGAAACATATTGGGATCCTGAAGCCTTCGTCGCACCTGCGAGCCTGTTTCTCCACCAATTAAGCATATCCCTAAGAGTGACGGAGAGCGGAATTTCCGGCTTCCAATCACAACGGCTTCGGAATTTCGTAGTATCGCCGGCGATGACGGGCTCGTCCGAGGGCCGTAGCAGCGTTGGCTCCTGCTGGACTTCAAATTGAATTTCCATCTGCGACCGGATCGCGTCGATGACATCCTGCACGGAATAGATGTATTCCGCGCCAACGTTATAGACTTCGCCGAGTTCACAGCGTTCGGCGGATATCCACAACGCGCCGATGAGATCCCGAACGTCTCCAATAGCCCGCCTTGTGATGAGGTTGCCTACTTTCAGGAATCGATGTTCGATTCCCATCTCCAGTTCGATTGCCCTTTTGGTCAAGTCGGAGCAAACATCTCCAATCTTCCCAGGGCCTGTCGTATTGAAGATCCGGATTCGAACGGTCGGAATCGAATAGTTGACGAAATATTGGGAGGCGATAAGATCCTGACCGACCTTGCTCACGCCGTAAGGGTGGAGTGGGCGAAGAGGATGAGTTTCCTTGACCGGGATATCTTCAGCCGCTACCGGCCCATATTCTGCGCTGGAGCAGGCTACTACGACTATCGGGTTCATCTTCTCAGCACGCAGGGTCTCATATAAGTTGATTGTTCCGCACAAATTGCTCTCCACTGTCTCTCGGGGTTTCTCAAGAGAGACAGTAGGATAACTCTGAGCGGCGAGATGAAAGATGCGATCTGGCCCGAATTGCTTGATGATTCGTGAGAAATGCGGATAGTCTCGGACGTCGCAACGCTCAAATGAGGCGCTGGCCCACGGCTGATCAGGCTCGCAGATATCAATCCCCAAGACTTCGCTACCGGCTTTCAGACAGTGATCTCTGAGGAAGGGCCCCATGAACCCCGCGGCGCCCGTGATCAAACTTTTCATTTTCGACTCTCTCTTACTAAATTTGAGTTCAACTTCAACCCAGCAGCAACCCGCCTCATTCACTTTTCGGCCCGCGCACCTTGAGTCTTAAGTGTCTTCCGCTTCTCTAACGTATACATCCCCTTGTCCCAGCTTCTAAGGACAGAAGACTTCATCTCCGGGAGAATGGTCTGTGCCAGTCTGGCGCCTTTCTGGCCAAACACGGGCCTTATCCACGCGTATTTCTTGCGTAGGGCGGGCGTTTTTAGCTGGCCCCCGAGCTGCGCAGCAAGAGATTGAAGCTCTTCAAACATTTGCTCGTGGCCGGGATGGAAGTGCTCGGACCAGTTGCTTAAATAGGTCAAGCAGGCTTCTCTGACTCGTTCACTATCCTCAAGTGACCGAATGTATTGAACATGCAATTTCATCGACCGAAGAAGAGACTGTCTCTTCTTAACGGAGGACCCGACATAGCTGATGCGATTAGGGCCGCTGAGTCGATAGAAGACTTTGCTTTCTACGACAAATCGTGTGCCGCTCGACGCCAGAAGAGCACGACAGAAGTACTCGCCATCCTGATCGTATTGCAAGCTCTCGTCCCATCCACCTGCCGCGTCCACAATCTCCCGGCTCAGCAGCCAGGTGGCGTTCTGCATGTGCAAGTTTTCTCCCATTTTCCGGAGCAAGAAGTCGAGAGGGCTGAGATCCTCCCACAGCGAAGTCCGAATGAATTGTGCTTTGCTTGTTCGAAAATGAAAGTGCGCCCATGGCGAGGAAAGCGCGGTGCGCTTACCATCATTTTCGCGCAATGCCGAAAGTTGTTTTTCAATCTTTTCTGGCGCGAGGATATCATCGGCATCAAGTTCCTGGATGTAGTCGCCCTGGCATATGCGTAACCCATAATTTACGGCTGCCGATAGTCCCTGATTTTTCGTGGTCACGACCGAGACTCCGTGCGACTTGAAACCTTTTGCGATCTCAGCAGTGCCGTCAGTAGAGCCGTCGTTGATTACGATAATTTCCTTGCGACGCCAGGTCTGATCCACTGCCGACTGCAAAGTGAAAGGAATCCAGCGCTCTGCGTTGTATGCAGGGATCAGAATTGAAACAAGGGGATCCGCCATCACTCACTCACCACAAGTTCGCAGGCTCTCTCCGAGTTATGCACCGGTCGGGGACATGTGTGCGCCCGATGGTGTGTTTTTTTAACCCTGTCAATTCCACAGTCAACTATCCAATGTTTTAAGTTCTTCTCAAGCATCGATTGAGTTTTCCATCTCGATATGCGCCAAATCCCAATTACGGGTCAGCACATTCGCTCTAACGGCCACCGCCGGCCAACAAATCTGCATAAACGTTTCGAGTCATTTCGCCAACGGTGCTCCATGAGTGGTCTTTGTTGGTTTTTTCCCGGATCTTCTGCCGGCGATTGCTCAGGTCCTTGAAGACATCGCTCTCAAAATAGGTCTCTATTGCCCGCACCAAGTCCGCAGGATCGGATGGCTTACATAGCATGCCGTTTTCATTCTCAACAATGTCATCGCGCAACGATCCTACGTCTGTGGCAATCACTGGTAGTCCAAAGCTCTGCCCGAGAAATAAAACGCCACTCTGCGACACAAACGTATAGGGCAAAACCAGAACATCCGCCGCCTTGAAATAGAGTTCAACATCTGAATCAGGGATGTGCTCGATTCGCTGTATGATCCGCGCTCTTCTCACCTCTTCAGCTATCTCTTCGCGAATTCCATTGACATATTGTTCGGCGCCGGTTCTGTGCTTTCCCGCGATGATTAGACGATAATTGGCATCTCTTGAGAGAACAGTGTGGAATGCCTCAACGAGATGCTCCAATCCTTTATAGGGGCCGATATTGCCGAAGAACAAGATAGTCTTGTCACGGCTTTGCAGACCCAATCTTAGTTTCGCTTCGCTGAAGGTTAATGCAGTCTGAGGGATTGCGTTGTTAATCCCGAAAGGAATCACGCTGACGTGGTTGTTCTTAACCGCGAATTCCTCGATGAGCTCGTTCCTCATTTTTTCAGTATGGACAAAGATGTGGTCGGCGAATTTATATTGCAGCTTGAGGGTAAGCCGATTCATTATTGAATCCCTGGAATCCCGTTTGCCGGCATTTACATTGTGAGCAGTAAGCACAAGTTTCTTGCCAAGTAGCTTGAAATACAGCGTGAATAATGTCCGATCCAGATACTCGAGCTTGCCATTCCACAAAGTGTGAAAGACTTTCGGCTTGGCGGCGGCGGCGTACGGGATGAGCCGCACATAGTAAGAAAGTGCTCTCGTCACCTTCGACAAACGTGTTGAATTCTGGCGCAATTTCCCATGGAGGTTCAGGAATTCTACCCTCGAATTAGGCTCCAATTCGCAGCCATCGAGTTCGTCCGCCCCTACAACCTGAAGGCTGAGGTCTTGTGCCATGAGGGCCCTAACCAAACCGAGAGCGTAAGGTCGGTCACGTCCTCCGGTAAATAGGCTGACTTCCATCTTGGGTCTATCGCGCTGTGTTACTCGCTAGTGTGGCCGGGCGTTCTTTTGCTTGAAACTGATTGCGGCTGGATCGATGTGGAAAGTTTCGATAGGGGTTGAAGGCACGGATTCTTAGAACTTGAGAGATCGAGCTTTCAACCTTTCTGCTGGCCCGAGATTAAGAAGCTCGAAAATCGCCGGCTAGAAACTTGGGCGGCGGAAGATCCGGTTTCGGGCCTCGGCCCAACACCCAATTCATGATTCGAGTGACACTTTGAGCCTTTGCGTCCCAGGTCAGGCTTTCGCTTGCGTAGGCCATTCCCTTCTGCCGCAGCCGATCGAGCAGGCTCCGATTACGAATGAGCTCACCGAGTATTTTCTCAATCTGCGCAACGACGTCGTCTTCGTTCGTGAGCGACACCTTGTATCCAACCGCTGGGTGAACAATGTCACCAGGGCCGCCGAAGTCCACGACAACAGGTACTGTACCGACGGCCAACGCCTCAAAGACCACACCCCCACCAAACTCACGGACCGACGGGAAGACCATCACATCTGCGGATCGCAATTGTTGCATTGTGTCGCCGTGGCTGAGCATGCCGGTGAATGAAACAAATTCCTGAATTCCTAAAGATTTCGCGAGTTCGTCCAGGCGGCCCCGCTCCGGACCGTCGCCCGCAATTGTGAAGTGTGCCAAGCCCTCGAGCAAATATTTTGCCGACGCACGCAAAGCAAGATCGCAGGCTTTATATGGAACCAATCCCCCAACAAAAATCAAATTGAGCTTCCGGTCATCTTCAGAACAGCACACTCGATCCGAAAAGAGTGACGGGCCAACTCCGTTTTCAGGAAGAAAGAAGAGCTTGTCGCGATAGGAAGCAAACTCTGCATAAGTCTGTGATGAACCGGCTATCACAGCCGCAGCTCGGTGATAGGTGGACTTTGCGAACGGAAGAATTCGATAGAGGCCTCTGAGCCGATCGAACCACGACTTCTGTTTATTTGCCTGACTGAATCCGGTGGGCCAAGGCAAGCCGCCATTGATTGGTCCAATCAGGAATGGAACCGACGATCTCCGAAGAAGGAAGGGGAAGATGCTTGGAATCACTGAAACTACCGGCGAAAGGCGAATCACAACATCAAATGCACCCGCATTGATTTGTTTTCGCATTCGCCTCCAGGCGCACCATTCGAAGGCAAGGTAAATTGGATAACTGGAGGCAGTTAAAATAGTGCTTCGAAAATTATATTTGAAAATTCGGCGTAAACTCCACCCATAAAGGCGATCGAGCCAAGGGACGGTGATGGTCTCAATGGCCTGAAATGGTGATTTCGTTCGACGAAGCGCCTCCTCATGCCACGTGCGACCGATGAGTGTTACCTTGTGGAGCCGAGCAAGCGCTTCAGCGTGGAGATAGCTGACGAGATTTACGCTGATGGACTCCGGATTTGCGTCGGGCGCCAATACCACGATCCGTAATTGAGTCACATTCGATTCCTTGCGAAATACTCATGTTCATGCCCAGATTGTTCGTCCAACGGCACCAGCCTCGTCTTTGAACGTTTCTGGGGCACCCCCCTTAGCCCCTCTGTTCTGCTGCACGAAATCAAGATCGACCGTGGGGTACGACTTTGACAGGGCACTTGGAGTGCTGGCCAATATAGATCTATGATCAGGACCTATGCATCCGCGGGCGCGGGGTCTGTGGGCCGAATGAAGCGGTCGGGGAGCAAGTCGCGAAAAAGACGAAGTATTTCGCTGAGCGGCTTGACTCCTCCGAAAATCGTGATCACTCCTAGGAGATAGAGCCCGAAAAACACCAGTGAGACAGAAACCATTCGTAGCAAAGCGCCCGATGCGCTGTCCGCCGACACGAAGAAGGGGCTCGAGCGAGTGATTAATGTCGTTCCGAGACCAGCGGCGATGGATGCAACAAAAAATCTCCAAATGACTGCGAGGATCGGGCCCGGCCCGAGTCCAATTGGGCTTCCGGCATACCAGAATCCCGGAATCATCAACAAGAAATAAGATAACGTCCAGGCAAAGGCAATTCCGGAAGGACCCCAGTGCAGAGCAAGCAAGAACAGGCTTGCGGTAAATGCAAATTCCAACAAACTCCAGCGAAACCACCTCTCGGGTCGACCAATCGAGAGATGAATCCAGCCCTGTGTGTTGTAGAGGAGCATGACTCCGATTCCCGGGCCGAATAAGGTAAAGATCCGACCGGCCTCGCCCCAGTTTGGTCCAAGAAGAAAGCGAATAATATCCTTCCCTACCAAGGCAAAATCGGCGCCTACTCCCATTCCCAAAAGAGCCAACACCGTTACCCCTTGCAGAAAATAACGCTGAAACTGCTGGCGGTCGCGACTAACTCGGCTAAGTGTACTGACTGCTACGGCAGAAATCGGCGACATCAACTGCGTTTCAGCAAGTACAAATAGGTCATAGGCCTTCTTATAGAATCCCAAGGGTCCGGCACCGAACCTCCAGCCCACAAGGAGGTTGTCTGTATTGCGAGTTGAGTACGCGAAGGCAAAATGCCAATAGACGTTCATCGCGAACTTAAAGCCAGCACCCGCACCTGCGGCTCGCGCCGGCCGCCCTGGTATCCATCGGCAAGCTACCCAGGCGCCAGCGGCCACGACGATTACCTGCGTTACACTTCCCCAGACGAGTGCCCAGTAATGGCATCCTGCTAATGCGAGCACGATTGAGACAATCACCAGGGCTACCTGCCCAATAAAGTTAATGAGGGCCGTTGTCCTGAAGCGCATGGCGCGTTGTAACAGGCCGAGATGAATCCATCCTAAACAGCCAAGTCCGATTGTCAGCGACATGCCTGCAGCTACCGGCGTGACGGACGAATTGTGGTAAAAGAGCGCCAGAGCAGGACTGATTCCCGCAAAAGCCAGAGTTAGCAATGCACCGATACCGAGCTGAATCCAAAATAAATTGCTGGCCAGAGAATGCGTAATCTCTTCACGCTGCATGATCAGTTCGGTAAACCCGTTCTGTCCGAAACTGCGGAGCAGCAGACTGAAGGTCGTCACCATTGTCACGATGCCGAAATCGCTTGGTGTAAGGAGCCGTGCGAGCAGCATCGTCGATCCCATTTGAACCAGGAAGGAGGCTGCCTGTCCGAGGATTGAAATGCCAGCGCTCTGAACTGCAACCCGCCGCAGCCCACGGTCCTCGATGATGGGTGAAAACTTCCCTTCAACATCAAAAGGTATCAAATGCTCCTCACACCTTCTTGGGAAGCCACCCACGGATTCGTCGCCAGCCCGGGAACCTGGTTAGAATCCATGCCATGCGACTTTGACGATTCGCCAACGAGACCGGAAACGATACTGCTTGAAGCAACGAATGAAAAAAGAAGAAATATCCACATCGGGAACATCATCCGGAAACCGGCTTCGGTCACGCCATAAACGGTCGCACACACGACATAAGCGATCAGCAAACCACCCCATGTGGGAGCGCGGCGAAAGGCAGAGACTGCGCGGCGGTACCCGTCAATCAGGATGAATCCGATGAGACAGATCCCTACCCAACCGAGCTCAAGATAGACTTCGATGTAGCCGTCGTGAGCCTCGTTGAGAGGAAGGCCGGGTATCAAGCCCCAGAGTTTATCGTGCACAGTTTGACTGAGCCAGAAGCTTTCAAATCCTGCTCCCACCAGAGGGCTGGGGGCGAGCGGAATCACGTCTGCCCAGATCTCGGTGCGTCCGGTGAGGGTCGGATCCTTTCCCAGAGCTTTAGCGGCGTTTGCTCCACCACCTAGTAACAATATCGAAGTCACGCCGACTACAAGTAGAAGAACGAGTCCATGCACCGCCATAGCGTGGCGTCTCATAAAGCGAAGACTTGTCGCCAGGATCAGAAAAGCACCTAAAGCACAGCACACGATCGAGGTCGTTGAACTCGCAACCACCAGCACATATGAGCCAACAGCGATAAGCACCCCTTGCGCGATCAGCACCCTGCCGCGGTTGGGCGGTGTCTCCTCTGACCGTAAGATCCTGAGAGTCCGCCACAGTGCGCCAATTAGGAGAACAAACATTGATACGCCGAGCAGGTTCTTATCACCTGTGAGGCCCGTGAACATCTGCCGGCCTGTCCACGGGTCATAGGTGCGGCCAACGAACGGATAGTATTTAATGAAGAGCAAGTCCAGAGGCGCCAGAACAAAGGCAACGCGAGAGAACAGACGGCTGAGCGCGGCTGTGGGCTGTTCGTCAGTTATGACGACAAGAACCATCACCAGATCTGCGAGCGATTTAGTCCAGCGCTTGCTTGCTACACCCGGAAAATCAGACCACAGAATGCTTGTAAGACAAAAGGCGAAATAGATCAAAATCGGCCAACTGGCGATAAGTGCCCTGCGCACCCGGCTGCCCCGTCCGACGAGAACCCAGATAGCCATGATCAGCAGTATTCCAAAGAAGATTTCGTCAATCGGGCTTCCCTCAAGCTGAATGGCTCCAACATCAGGTGTCGGAGTGCCCAGCCAAAATGAGACGGGCCTCGAACCAAGAATCCAAAGGTAGATCACCGGTAGCCAAAGCGCCTTCGACGTTTGAACGGAATTGTCACGATTGAGATAGAAGAGGACACCGATTCCGATGACATAAACCAGATTTGCAATCGAAGGGTTCATCTCGCGTTTGTCTCGTAGTCAGAATTGCGGTGAAGTCAATTTGCGTCGAAGAATTGACGGTTTAGCAACTCAAAAGTGAGAAGCTTGTGAATGGCTGTTGTGTAATTCATCCCGTGTTTTAGGTGGCCGTCAACAATCCTTCGTACAGCATCGGGATCCAGGTACTGGCGTGAGAGCGTTCGGCTGTCAAGGAGAATCTCTTTCACATATTTTGATAGACCGTCGCGATACCACACTCGAAAATGAGAAATCTTATGCCTTCCCAGGAATAGCCGATCCACGTGAAGCGGGGCAAGCAATGAATCGATGCGCGATGCCCAGTGGGGCATGCCGTAATCATAAGCATACTCAGCTTTGAAGGTGAATTCTCGTATGCCACGTGCAATCGGATAGGAGCGGCCAGTGACGCCCCCCACTCCACGATCCGATGGAATCTTCGCAAGCTGAGGGCTGCCATCCTGAATCAACGCTAGGCGGATGTCGCTAGACGATCCGTTGGTTTTCGGGCCCCGAAAAACGGTCCGGACAAAATCACTGTCAAGGTATGGAGATCGCACGGTTAACTGACTGCTCTCCAAAGCAAGGATGCCCTGGTGGTACCAGGGCGATTGCATAAACGCCGCGAATGTAAGAGGATGTTGCCGCCGCAGCTCTTTGTAAGTTTCGACTCCCTTTTGAATGTGCCGGGTAAACTCCGGACGGAACAGGCCATCGGCGGGAGTTATGGCCTTGAACATCACGGCGTGACGGATGATTTCGCTCCCATAGGTACCGACTACTTTTGCTGGAGCGATTTCCCGCGCCTTCTCGCTTACGTAAAGGTCGGATGCTCTGTATACGTCCACACCGCCTTCCGTAAGGTAAATGCTGCGCTCCGCGTAATGCGGAAAGCGAGAGAGAAATTCTTGCCCGAGTTCAATAACCTCGTAGGGTTGTTTGTACATCTTGGCGATACGACGCGCGATGCGCACATCTTCGCAATCGCGAACTGTACCGCCGAACGTGTAACAGGGCAGGGTCCCCGGTCCTGCTTTGTGCCAGGCCATGATCAGGCGCGTATCCAAGCCGCCCGTCAGCGTCATCCCGACGCGTTCGCTCCCAGAGAAATAGAGCGGCAGATTTCTGGCAAAGACTTTTCGCAACTCGGCATGATAATCCGATTCATTGAGCGGCTCTTGTCCCTCCCACTCTTTCGCCTGAAAATAATTCGCCTTCCTGGTGAGTACAGCATTTTGAAAGCTCCAGGCCGAACCGCTGGGAAGAACATCAATACCTTTGAAGATCGTCCGATTTTCGAGCACGCAACTACAAGCAACAAATTCTCCAAGACTTCTCTCGTCCACACGACGCAGTTCTGGAAGGACCGCGAGGATCGCCTTGGCCTCTGCGGCGAAATAGAACGCATCACTCCTCTCGTGGTAGCAAAGTCGATGCATCCCATAGCGATCATTAAAGAGTGTTGCAGTCTGGCGCGCATGATCGACCACAAGGCCATGAAAGAGCCCATTCAGAGTTGCGAAGAATTCCGGATTCTCTTCGTACGCATGGACCAGATAAGAGGCTGCCCGCGCATCGATCGAATGACCGCGTTCCTTCAATGCTTGAATCGACTGCGCTTCCGAGTAGACATTGCCGGAGAGAAAAAGCAGCACATCGCGCTTTTCATTCGTCAAAGGAAGCCCGTCACAAAAGGAGCCTTTTCGAATGGCCCAGCCAACGTAGACGCCGAGCGCCTCGTCGATCCAAGTACCCGTCTGATAAAAAGACTCATGCTGCAATGCCCGCACCATGCGATCGAGTTGAGCGACGGCGCGCTCTCGCGGCATTCTTGTTATCAGTCCGACGATCCCGGGCATCTATCTAGGCCTCTGACGCTTGAGTAGATTTCTGGCCGAGCCAGGCACGGCGAACGTCCCGCAGTTTGACAGCGATGGATTCCGGAACAAGTTCCGAAACTCGATGGTGAAGCCCCAGTCTGAATGCGATACGCCCGAGAGAGGTTAGCGGAACGTAGTAGCGCGGCAGATCGACGCGTTCAAACCCGTTGACCTCCTTGAAGTGGCTCAGGCTGTCACCCTCCTTCTTGCCATAGTTGAAACGTTCATAGACCAGATACCTGATTCCGCGCTCGGCGCAGACACGCACAGCATGAGCAATTAACGCGTTGGTGGGAGCCTTGTCCTTATGCGCAACCATGGAGAGGATGTGAACAAGGCAAGCATGCGTTCGCGTTTCGTCCATCACCAATTTGATAAATCCGATCATCTCGTCGCCGATGAAGGCGCCGACAAAGATACTGCGATCCGGAAAGGTCGAGGCGTACGGCCGCGCCTGTTCGAGGGTCATTCCGTAGTGCGGGAACGGCCTCCCTTGCCGAATCGGAGTTTCATTGTAGATCCCACAGATTCCAGCGAATAGCGCTTCATCGCAAGGAATCTCGCGCAGGACGACTCCCCTTTTCTCAGCTTGCCTCGCTCGATTTCGCGGATAAGACCGGATTTGATGATTCCACCAGTTCTCAAAGGTCGATACAGGGAGGACCGCGAGATTGTCCAACTCCATGGGATAGGAGTATTTCGGAGTTGTATCAGAAACCTTTTGCAGAAATGTAAAAATGTCGATCCGCTTGCCACATTTTTTCAAGGCCGCAATCAAAGCTGCCGGATCCTCCGGAGCGTTGTACTTATCGCCGTCAATATATCCCACACGGATCAACTTGCCGCCGATGCGAACGTCTTTACCACAAATAATCATGAGGTCTCTTCACTTTTAGGCAGGAGTCGCCTGGGCGAATCGCTACGATGTTGCGGCTACCTGGCGGTCTTTTGAAGGAGCCAAGCTCCGTTGACTGAGTTGCTCGAAGATTCTCTCCATAATCCTGGCGGTGAGAAGGATCTCTCGATAAGGGATGGGCGGAGGCGTATCTTCGACGACCGAGCGGTAGAATTCCTCGATCAGGCACTTCATCCCAGCCTTCATGTGAAAGTCGTTGTGCAGGAAGGTCCGGAGATTTGTGCTGAAATTCTTGCAATACTGCTTCGCCAAAATGATCGGCGGCACAAATTTCTCCGCGTAGCTTTTATAACGCGCTCCCCGCAACTTGATCACCGTCTCTTGATCCTGATCGAGAATCAGGCCGTTCTTGGGGCCAAAGATGCGAAAAGCGTGCAATCCCGGGCGCATTTGCGAGGAGAATGTGAAATATGCCGTGGTCGCGTTTGCATCTCGGAGGATGACCCTAACCTCATCGATGATTTCGTCTTCGCCGAGTGACTCGAGCAAGGGGCTGGTAAACCCATAAGCGATCACTTCGAGCGAGTCACTGGAGAGATACTCAGCGATGCGGGCTATTCCATGACTGATGACGTTTTGCAGAAGCTTTCCAGGCAGACGCCGCACCCAGTGTTGTTTGTCGCCGAGAAGCGCGCCGGCATATCCGGCCTTTCCCATCTCGTAGCAGTAATAACTCTCCATGTGGACCGGCGGTCCGCCCAGGTATCCGCTGCTGACGATTGCGCGCAGGCGGCGCGACACGTGGCTGAACTGATCGTCGTGACCGGCAGTTAGTTTTAGATGCGTCGTCTCGGCAATCGCAATCAGTTCCTCTGCTTCAGCTGCCCAAACAGTGAATGGCTTTTCCAGGTAAACGTGGCAGCCGAACTCCATGCAGGTTTTTGCCAGGTCGAAGTGAGATTGTGGCGGAGTCGTGATGTGAACCACGTCCGGCTTGGCCTCATCGAGCAGTTGCGTGATGTCGCTGAACATCCTCCGGACCGGAAATCTCTTTGCCAGTTGCTCGGCCATCAAAGGTTCGCGGTCACACACGCCAACAATTTCGCAACCCGGAATTCGCGCGATTTGTGCGGCATGTGAGTCCGCGATCTTTCCGCATCCAATGATAGCGACCTTAAGCACGGGTTTCCTTCGCTCGGCAGCTCGCAAAGAAAAGCTTGAGCCCCTCTTCAGTTGAAATGCGCGGCTCCCAACTTATCATCTTCTTTAGTTTGTCGTTGCTGTAGCGCGTCTTTCTCCAGTTGGCGCTCCACCTCTTGCGGTTAAAGACCGGAGGTATCTGTTCCTTCGACCAGGATGAGTATTTCTCCCAGAGCAAGCAGAGGAGATAGCTGGCAAAGTGTGGAACGTAGAGCGACGAGAACTTCGTGACGTTTTTCTTATACAACTTCAGAAATTTCCGACTGGTTGGAAGTTCATCATCCACGACGTTAAATATCTCCCCGTCGATTCCGGGCTTGAGTCCGGCACGAATGATCGCCTCAGCACAATTCTCGACATATGTGAAAGGAATCAGGTTTCCGCCGCCCAGGTGGAGAAAGATTCCAAATGTTCCGATTCCCACGCGACCCGTGATGCCCTCATTTCCCGCGCCGTAAACTTGTCCAGGCCTCAGAATCACATACGGCATCCCATATTTCTTGCCGTAGTCGGCAACAAGTTTTTCCTGTTCCACCTTGGCGAAGCAGTACGCCTCACCTCTCAGGGCCGGTCGTTCTTCAACCGGGGAAGTCTCATCAAGATATCTGCCGCGATGCTTGCCATTGTTTGTGTAAACGGAGAAGGAGCTTACATTGACAAATCGCTTGAGGCAGTCGCGATCGACGGCCTGCAGCAGGTTGCGAGTCGTGACAACCGAATTCATGTAAGCGTCAGGAAACGATTTTTCGCCGCGCCCTGCTGCCAGATGAAAGATAGCCGCAGCATTTCTGGCGGCACGCGCACAATCCTGTGGCGAAAGTAGGTTTCCGGTCATCACTTCGATCCTGGAATGGAGCCCCAGGCCTCTTACGCTCGCCTCAAGCTTTTCTGCGCCCTTCGATGATCTGGTGAAGCAGCGAACATGCTGAAAGCCCAACTCCAAGAGGCCACGAACCACGCTGGAACCAATAAACCCATTCGCTCCGGTGACAAGCACGGTGTCGCTCTTGTTGATGAGGCTCTGATTTTCCATAGGTTTTGAAAGGATGGCGCTCTTCCTACAATTTGAAGCTTTTCCCTAAGTCAGCGCGCTGCCTGTGAACGGAAGTTACGATGCTTTGCTTGTACCGCTTACGCGGGCGGAGTGTCTTTCAGAGATCCGTCGCTGAAGGAGCCCCTTTAGCCGTTTCATCTGGTCATTGCGACGAAGGATCATGAGCTCTTTAGGAATGGTTTTCTCAACCCCACGCATTGCATTCCATAAGTAGGATCCCAGGACAACCATTCCGCCAACTAGATAGGGTCTACGGCGCATTTGATAAAGACTGCGGAAGATCTCCCAAAGCGGATGATTCCCAAGCAAGTAGTCTTTCCTGCCGGTATAAACTCTCTCACGCAATCCTGCGTGAAGCGCTCCTCCTTGAATTCGGTGGTGCTCAAAAAGCATCTCGGGAAATGTTCGAGTCTCCCATCCCTTCGCTCGAGCGCTGAGAACCGCTACGAGATCGATTCCGCCCGATTTGATCGGCTGATAACCGCCGAATTCTTCAAAGCACTCGCGCCGAAACATCTGGCACATTCCGGAAACATGCTCCGTACCCACGAAATCGTAGTTATAGCTCAATCCTTTCTCGCTGAACGCCGTTCCGGCACAACCAAGACGCGGGTTCTCGGTAAACCTCTCGATCAGAAACTCAAAATAATCCGGGCCGAACGAGATATCCGCATCCAAATTACCGACCACTTCGAACTCAAGGCCTGCGAGTTCTTCATATCCTGCACGAAAGGCCATTACCTTGCCGGCGAAATTTCTCTCTTTCCGTTCAGGCATTCTCAGCAATTTGATCCACGAATGGTCAGACATGTATTTTTGGACGATCTCGTCGGTGTTGTCGGTTGAGCCGTCGCTGACAATCACCCACCTTAACGGCGGTCGCGATTGGGAGATCATCGATTTAAGAGTCAAATCGATATATTGCCCCTCATTTCGCGCGGGGGTCACGAGAGCGTAATTCATCTTTGATGTGAGGGAATGGAACTGAGACGGGTGGGTGAAGGAGCTGGAGCAGGTTCCCGGACCACATAATCTGCAAACCGTTCTTGGCTACGCAGTCTGTCCGGATTGTGCCAGTACGATTGGCTCGACTTCGCCGCCCTGGACCTGACGTTTCGAGGTATACCCGAGAATCCAGTCTGCCACTCTGGTTTGTTGACTGTTAGTCAGATGAGGGAACATTGGAAGCGAGATGATCTCGTTCGCAATTTTCTCTGAGACCGGAAAGTCGCCGGGGCTATAGTTCAACGAGAGGTAAGCCTTTTGCAAATGCAAAGGAATCGGATAGTGGATTCCTACTCCAATGCCAGCTTCCTTAAGATGATCCATCAAGCTTTCGCGATCTCCTACTCGAATCACATAGAGATGGTACACAGCGCGGGACCATGACGGCTCGTAAGGAATCGTGAGCGACTGGTCGTCGGCCAGTAACCGATTGTAAGATGTGGCTCTTTCGCGTCGCTGCTCATTCCACGAGGCCAGGTGCGGCAGCTTTGCCTGAAGGATTCCACATTGAATCGTGTCAAGCCGGCCGTTATAACCCTCAACGTCATGAAAGTATTTCTTCACTTGTCCATGGTCGCGGAGCATTTTGATTATCTTCGCGACATCGGGATCGTTGGTCGTAGCCGCCCCGCCTTCGCCGCATGCGCCGAGATTCTTGCCCGGGTAGAAACTGAACGCTGCTGCGCGCCCCATCGAGCCGGCTTTCATCCAGCGGTTGTTCCGTTTGGAAAAGTACTCGGCCCCGTGCGCCTGGCATGCATCTTCAATGACCGTGAGACCATACTTTTCTGCGAGGTTCAAAATGGCATCCATGTCTGCCATCTGCCCGTAGAGATGGACCGGAATCACCGCCGTAACCGGTCTGCCGCTGCGCAGACTAATGAGCTTGCCCGCATGATTGCGAACACATTGTTTCTCCAGGTACCGTTCAAGCATCTGAGGCGACAGGTTGTAAGTTCGTCCATCGACATCGACGAATTCAGGAATTGCACGCGCCTGGGAGATAGCTTCTGTCGTGGCAATAAATGTATTAGGCACGGTGATCACGACGTCTCCCGGTTCGATGCCGCATGCCATGATTGCAAACCGAAGCGCATCCGTTCCGCTGCTGACGGCAATTGCCTGGTTGGTGTCAGAGAAACGCGCGAAATTCTCTTCGAATTTTTCGACAACGGAGCCACCGACAAAGCCGGCTGTCCGAAGGCCGTGACGAAAAGCATTGACCAACTCATGTTCGAGTTCCAGATGAGGAGTGATGAGATCGAGAAATGGAACCGCAGGCGGTGCATCGCTCTCCGCAGGCTGCTCGATGAAGCGCAGGATTTTTGCGGGATTGCCGGCGACGACTGCAAAGGGCGGGACGTCCTTTGTTACGACACTACCAGCGCCAATTATGGCTTTTTCGCCGATTCGCACGTTTGAGAGAATCGTGGCGTTAGAACCAATCGAGGCACCCTTGCCGACAAAGGTTGGCTCGACGTTCCAGTCCGCTTCTGTCTGGGGCTCGCCCGATGGCGTCGTGGCGCGGGGATAGGAGTCATTGATGAACATCACCCCGTGCCCGACGAAGACGTTGTCCTCAATAACGACGCCTTCGCAGACAAAGGAATGGCTCGATATCTTGCAGCGCTTGCCGACGGTTGCGTTCTTTTGGATTTCGACAAAGGCGCCGATCCTTGACTCGTCTCCAATTGCGCACCCATAGAGATTGATAAACTTGGCCAAGCGAACATTCTCACCTAGCTTGACGTTTTCTGAGATTGAGTTCCACGGGTTCATAGACGGACAAACGCTCCTTTTCTGCTGAGGGATTCGCTGGCGGCTTCAAGCATTCGTACCACCCGCAGGCCGGCACATCCGTTGTTAAATGGCTCTTGGCCCGTTGTGACGCAATCGACGAAATAATTCAGCTCGCTGCGCAATGCCTCCACCTGTTCCAATTGGGGAGACCACATATCGCCCGAGCGATAACTTACGAGTAACTCATACACACCTTCACGACTTGTGATCTTGACGCCCTTGTCATACACTTTCACCTTCTCATCCGCTTCGAGATCGTTCCAGACGATCATTCGCTTCTCACCGCCGATGAGAGTGGTTCTCACTTTCACGGGAGATAGCCAATTGACATTGATATGGGCAATGATCTTATCCGGAAAGTAGATCGTCATGAAGGCCACATCCTCGTGTCCGTTGAGGTGTCCTTGCCCGGTTGCGACCACCGCTTCCGGGCTGGCCTTGATGAGATGGTCCATGATCGAAAGATCATGCGGGGCCAGGTCCCAAAGCACATTGACGTCGTGTTGAAAAAGACCGAGATTGACTCGAGTTGAATCGTAGTAATAAAGATTGCCCAGTGCACCTTCGTTGATGAGCTGCGAAATTCTCCTCACCGCACCCGTGAAAAGAAACGTATGGTCAACCATCACTTTCAAATTCTTCTGTTGCGCGAGGTTAACCAGTTCCTCTCCTTGAGCCACCGTACTTGTGAATGGCTTTTCGACAAAGACATGTTTCCCGTTCAGAAGCGCTGCTTTTGTGAGTTCGTAGTGAGTCCAAACGGGCGAGACTACAGCGACCGCGTCGATATGAGGTGAGGTGACCATTTCCATCGCGTTTGCCGTCACAGTGACACCCGGATAGGCTTTTCGAGCCCGGGCCTGTGCCGCAGCGCTGGGGTCCGAGATTGCACACACCGAAACGCCTTCCAGGCTGGCAAGATTCCTCACGATGTTCGGGCCCCAGTAACCGTATCCAATCACGCCGAAGTTCATTCTCGCTGCACTCCTTCTTCTTTCTAAGGGCCGCATAGTTCTCTGAAAGCGCTGGGATCCATCCCGCTAGGAGCTCAGCAAAGCCCCTTGCGCCACCTGTTTCTCAATGAATCGCTGCTTTGGGAAATCCGGCGCGTGCGATCGATTTAACAGTAGAAAAGCGCCGCGTCGCTTTCAGCGCAACTGGCGTGGGAAGCTGCCAGGGCTCAATACGCTCCGGAGCCGCGAATAACCGCCCCCGGAGTCCGCAGGAGGATCTTGAGGTCCAGCCAGGGAGTCCAAGTTGAAGCGTAGCGGAGGTCGAGACGCACCATTTCATCAAATCGGACGCTGCTGCGGCCCATCACTTGCCACAGGCCCGTGATTCCGGGCTTCACCGCCAGGAGGCGATGCCTGTGCCACGTCTGGTAGGCGGCCAATTCGTAGGGGATCGGAGGGCGCGGACCCACCAGCGACATTTCGCCCTTCAGCACATTGATGAACTGCGGAAGCTCATCGAGACTTGTTCTCCGCAGTATCCCTCCAACGCGCGTGATCCTTTTATCGTTGGTAAGTTTATATACGCCTTCGCCGGCCTCTTTCGGTGCGGTTTCGCCAGCCTTGTCTGCAATCAATCGCGTGACAAAATCCTTATGCACATTGCTGTCATTGTTGACAAACATGGAGCGGAACTTGAGGAACGTGAAAGTCTGGCCGTACCGGCCAACCCTTTGCTGGCGATAAAACACTGGCCCGCGGGAAGACAATTTGATAGCGAGAGCGACGGCCAGGAAAAGCGGAGCCAGAAGAATCAGCATGACTGAACTACCGACGAAATCGACCGTCCGTTTGATAAAGAGGACAGTTCGCTGGCCTTTGTCGCGGCTAGCTAAGTCAGGGTACAGGGCGGCATTTGTCGGCGGGCCTGGCTTTTCATGATCCCAGTCGTCCGGAAAGAGGTGGAAAGAGATCCTCACCTTATTGAACTCGTCGGCCGTGAGTTCCTCCTGAAGCGCGGCACTCACTTTGGCCAGGAATGTATCCAGGACTGCCCGCTTGTCATTCACGATGAGGCCGGTGAACATGGTGCCGACGATGGCATCGTCTTTGTACCAACCAACCAGGTCGGTGTCTCTGCTCGCGGAGAGCAATGCATTCGCGACGCGTTTCAGCGTCGTGGCGCTCTTTTTCGGGCCCCGTTCGCCTGCGGCCTCGAGCAACATGAGCACAAAGGGAGCCTTCGAACGCTCAGTGCGTTTGCGTTCAATTGCGATCATCCGCCTGAATGTGGTTTCGTCGAGAGGGGCGCGCTGGACAATGGACGCGGCTTCAAGAAGGGGACCAGCCGCGTTCGGTGCTTTCGGTTCGTTGGATTGTGTCACGACAAACTCCTGTTGCACCGTCGACTTTTGAGATCGAGCGGGGTGTTCGGCATTCTCAGCGCGCGGAATAGTTAGGAGGAGACGGACGAGCGTTCATAGTAACCGCTATAAGTAGAGGCTACGGCGCCGTTCACGAGCGCACCGAGCAGTTTTTGTGGATCGAGTGCTTCAAGTCCCTTTTGCAACTGGCGCTTCTCTGTTGTCCCCTGGCGCGTAACGAGAAGGACTCCGTCAACCATGCGCATCCAGATGCTTGTGTCTGCCAATGGAAGCACGGGCGGCGAATCGATAATAATCCAATCGAAGTTCGCTGTGAGCCGCTCCATCAAAACCTTGAGTTCATGCGACTGCAGAAGTTCAAGTGGATTGCTCGGAGACCTTCCCGCAGGAAGAATCCAACATCCCGCACCCTCGAGACGGTAAATCCCGGGAAACTGGTGCCCACCGTCTTTCACGCAATCTGAGATGCCCGCGGTGGTCTCGGTTCCAAAGATTTGCATCAGTGAAGGTCGCCGCAAGTCACCTTCGAGCAGCAACGTCCTTTCGCCTGCCGTCTGGGAAAGAACGCAGGCGAGATTGGCAGAGATCGTGCTCTTGCCCTCCTGCGGAATGGTGCTCGTGATCAGAACAGTCTTTAGCGGCCGGATCTGGCGGAGGTCCCTTAATCGGACTCCCAGCAGTCGAATTGCTTCGGCGGTCGGACTCTCTCGATCGGTCAGACACACCAGCCGGCTCTGTGAAACAAGTGAAATCTTGAGCACAGGGGCGCTTTCTAATAGTTCTGACCGGCCTGCTTTCGATGGACCTTTCGCGACACTCGTTGCCGGTACGCCGTCCATAATCGAGGCTTCGATCTCGACAGGGCCGAGCTTATCCCCTTCAACCGCTTGCGCCGAATCGATTTCGGCGACGGTACCATTGGCTTCCCATTTCTCCGCAGCCCGGCGTTCGGCACGGCGCAATAGATCGGGGCCCTGCGGCAGAGCGGAGGAGTCCTCCCCGGATCGCTCACTTTCCAAACGCTGTAATGCATCAAATATTCGGCTCATTTAAGTTACCTTTCGACGCGCGCTCTGGATTCAGCCGCCTAGGGAAGCTGCTGCACAGGCACAAAAGCATCAAGACGGAATTCGGTCGCCACATCTTCAATCATTCGTGCAGACACCGTTGGAGACTGTTTGGCATAGGCGCTGATGAGCGCGTTTTCACAGATGGTGTTGATGAGACGAGGGAAACCTCGTGAATAGGAATACACCTGTTCGATGGCCTGCGCTGAAAAGATCGGTGGTTGACCCGAGTCCGCGCCGGCGATCCGCAGGCGCTGCTCGATGTACTCCTGCGCCTGCTTGGCACTGAGAGCCCCAAGCTGCGTTCTGAGAGCAATGCGCTGCTTCAATTGTCTCAGTTCGACGGAATCCAGTTTCTTGTCAAGCTCCGGCTGGCCTGCCAGGACGATCTGAACGAGCTTGTCTTCTGCTGTTTCGAGGTTGGAAAGGAGGCGAAGTTCCTCCAATGTGTCGGCGGAAAGATCATGTGCTTCGTCGACAATCACCACGCTGGTCAACTGTTTTGAACCACGCGCGACGAGGAACTTGCTCAGGTCCAGCAGGAGCTCGCATTTGTTCTTCCCCGAAGCCGGCAACCCGAAATCCGATACAACATATTGCAAAAAGTCAATAGGAGTGAGCCTGCTGTTGAACAGATAAGCGTAGGCAATATCCTTGCTGTTTTCCAGGAGCCGCAAAAGACACCGAAGCAACAATGTCTTCCCGGTTCCGACTTCTCCCGTGACCACGACGAAGCCTTTGTGCCTGCGCACACCATAGTAGAGCGCAGCGAGTGCCTCATTGTGCCGGGGCGTCGGCACAAAGCAATGCGGATCCGGCGTCAGATCGAACGGGTTGCGCTTGAGATGGAAAAAGGCTTTGTACATTCAGAATCGGACCTAACTATGAAGGAAAGTAAAAAGGGAGCCGGCGAGGATCGCGCCCACCACAATGACCGATGAAGCCCACCCGAATACCAGTCTTTTTCTCGCTCTCTGTTCATCTGCCGCACTCACAATCTCAGGTATTTCTGAGATCACTGGAATCGGCAAAAGCGATTTGATCTCCTTTTCGGCGTGGAGGCGATCGTCCATAAACTCAAGTCCTCCCGCTATGAGACAGCCCAAACCCAAGCCTACAGCGAGTCCGAGCGCGCAGAACTTAAGCCGGTTCGGAAAATCCGGCTTGGAAGGCAAACTGGGAGGATCGAGCATCGTAAAGCGCTCGCCCTGCTGCATTTCCTCCATGCTCGTCGCCATCTCCGATTCATCCTTCTTTTTGAGAAGGTCGTCGTAGTTTGCTTTGGATTGCTCGTAGCCGCGATTCAAATCATCCAACTGCTGCTCAGTCTCCGGTTCTGCGTTCAATCGGCCCTGGTAGTCGCCGATTCTGGCCTTCAGGCTGGCAACTGCGCCTTCGCGGTTCTGGATCTCTAACTGGTTGGCCTGCAATTGACTTTGAGTCTGCTGCGCCAGCCCGGTGAGAGTTGGATCATTCACAATGGAACTGTCGCCCGGTTGTTTCGTCTCTCTAATTCTCTTCGATGCCGCAATAAGGTTATTCCTGACCGCTTCCAACTTCGCGATCTGGGTCTTCGTGTTTTGGACATCGGGATAGTTGTCTGTATAGCGGGAACTGAGATCGGCGAGTTGGGCCCTCAACTTCTCCAGTTGGGCGTCAACCGATGCCAGATCGGTTGGTCCCGACGCGTCACCTCCCTCGCCGCTCGGCCGGGTTCGGGTTTGAGAATTTCGTTCTTGCTCAAGCAAGGCCTGGAGATAGACTCGCTGTTGTTTTGCGGTATTCAACGCATCCTCTTCGCTTTGAAGTTGCGACGTCAGTCCAGCCAGGATTTGAAGATTGCTTTGTTCCTGTGTGGGCAAAGCTCCTTCGTGGCCGCCTTCGAACGCTCGTACCTTCGCCTCCTGCTCGGCGAGGCTCTCGCGGGCATCTTCCAATTGCTTTTCGAGGAAATCTGTCGTTCCTTCAGATTCCTGCTGGCGCACCTTCAGGTTCTCGCTGATGAAAAGCTGGGTAAGCTGAGCCGTGACTTCTTGGGCCAGACGCGGGTTGCGTGCCGAGTAGGAGATCGTAAATGCGGAAATATCCTGCCTTTGCGGATCCCGCACCAGCTCGACGCCAATATCCTTGCGCAGGGTGGCGATCTTTTGATCGTCGGTCAGGCCTCCCTGGTCGCCCTCGTACAGGTGAAGACTGTGAATGATCAGAAGAAGGCGCGTCCGGCTCAAAATCTGCTCGCTCATGCTGGCCAGACGCGATTGCAAATCGTCATTGATATTTGGGGCCACGTAATTTTGTGGCATTGTGGGCTGCTCCACCAAGATGGTCGTGCTTGATTTGTAGCGCGACGGCAGGATCCAACTGGCGCCCCAGACTGCGATCCATCCAAGGAATAACGCCAGCAGAAACTGCGGATGCCGGCGGCGGACAATCCCTGTGAGGCGCTGGATGTCGGGCCGATCTAATTCCTGCTCTTCAATGACTTCCGGCATAATTATCTCCCCAGAGGCCTTCTAAATTGATAGCTGATAGTGAGGGCCTCGCGATTGCTGTCCGGATCGGCGTTGATCGACGAAATGCCGCTGTAGGTTTCGTGCAGACGCTGATATTGGATATTTGCACTGAGATGTTCGCCAATGGAGTGCTGAATCGAGCCCCCCGCCGTGAGTATGTCGCCGTTTTGAAACGATAAGATGGTCGACGGCGTGTCGGAACCAATGCTGGAATAGCCCAAGGTCAAAGCCGTCGTCCAGGTGTTTGTGAGTTTCCATCCGGCGAAGGCAGAAACACTATTTGAGTTGTAGGCGCCCAGGAGCCCTCCCCCGGCGGTGACTGTACGAGTAAAGTTGCCCGCTAAGCTTCCGCGGCCGCTCTGCCATCCGAGACTCAATGTGCCGGACGGCGACCATGACGCGGTTTCGGGAATTCCTGTTCCAGAATTGTCAACGTGCTGTATTCCAGCGGTGATGGAGATGGAGAATGTTCGGTTGAAATAGAAGGTGTAGAACGGGAGCAGGGAGTGAATCTGAGTGTCAACCGTTCCTGCCGGCGGATAAGCGAGAACATTGGAGTACTGATACTGCACGCCGAAATACTGCGCGCGCGACAAGCGACGATTGAAAAAGACTGAGCCTGACTCCTCGTGAGAATCGTAGAGACCCGCCGCTTCTGTCGGATTTGGAAGACTAAAAATGGTATAAGAACCTCCGCCGCCGATCATTGCATTTAGCCCGAATTGATAACTTAAGACTCCATCAACGGTGTTGTTCATTTGCTCCGCAAAGGCTGCGATGACCGTCGGCGTTGGTGTCAGCGTCGAACCGGAAATCGGGTTGGAGAACAAATAGTTCGAGTCATAGACATTCGACGTTCTGGTGAAGCTATCCTGTGCACTTACGGATACGCGGGGGCTGAATCGGTACTGAAATGCAGCGGAGGCGTTATGATCCACCGTATCGAGGGAGGTGGTTGGCTCGTAGAAAATAAAGCTCGGGCTGTATGAAAATTGCTCTTTCTGGCGCGACGCAGAGTAATCGAACGACACACCGGGAAGAATGGCGTATGTCACATCGCTGACTGGTGTGGACGAAGCGCCCGGGCTGACATTGTCAATGTAAGAAGGCGAAAAGGCTAAATTGACCCCCAGATAATTCGATCGCTCATCTGAACCGGCACCGCTGGCGTACGGCGTCCCGCTCACCGGTGGAGGTGTCATCATCTCGCTCTCGTCGAGAGCGCCTCCCGCGCCTCCCGTGGCGCTCGGCTCAACCTGGGCGAACACTGGGACCGTCACGCAGATCGCGACAAAACCAAGCAATACACGAACAACTTCGGCCCGTGAAAACATAGGCGCCCCTTAGGGTACAACGACCGTGTCATTTGGCTTAAGCAGAATGTTTTGGGATGAATTCTTTCTTCCCTTGATGAAGGTCTGATAGTTGAAGGGGATGCGAATCTCCGTTCCGTTTGGGCCCTGACGGATGACGTAAATGCCCTTCTTTTTCGCGAACTCCTTCAATCCACCGGCTAACGCAATCGCGTCCACGATGGTCGTATCGGCGGTGAGAAGGAATGAACCGGGTTTGATTACTTGTCCCAGAATATTGAACTTCCGGCTGTTAATTGTCTGAACGATCACCGTGACTTGGGGATCAGTGATGTAACCGGCGAGAGCGCCCTTGAGTGCTTCCTCGAGTTGGGCGGGGGTTCGTCCCGCGGCTTGCATTTCTCCCACCAGCGGCAGAGAAATTCTTCCATCCGATCGCACGGTGACCTGGCGCGTCAGCTCCGTCTCCTTCCAGACATTGATGGAGAGGACGTCATCGTCGCCGATGACGTACGTCGCGTCTGAGCGAGAGTCGCTGGCGGCTTGGCCAGGTGCCGTTGTTGCCGCAGGGTCAGGTGCGGCGCCGGACTGGTTCGGGTCGGCTGCCTGTCCCCAAATCGCCGTGGAGAACGCCAGGCATGCAAGAAGGGACAATTCAGGGGCCAGATTACCCAGATATTTCGCGGCGGTTTTCCGCGTCCGCGTTGGACAGATCGAACCGGATGACAATTCAGAATTTTCCATCGAAGTTTTCCTGATCAAGGACGTTTTTAAAGGAGTGAACACAGGCGGTCGCCGTTCGTTTGAGCGCCATCGCTGAACGAGTCTTCCGCGTGTTAAGAAGCATATACTCGCGCTGCGTCTCCGGCTTGGGTGCGGTTTTTGCCGGTGAACAAAGATGAAGAGCGCATGTCCGCGGGCTGCCCGGGAACAGAACACGGCTCCACATCGGAGGCATGGACCTCAACCGAAACGGATTGTGCGAGCATGTCAACAGAGAGAACAAGCCGCAACAGATTCTTTTTGCGAGTGAGGATTCCTTCAACTCCCTCAAGAGCGCCCCGAATAACACGAACCCGCGCGCCGCACTTGAGAAACGGATGGGGCTCGACGCCTGAAGGCCCTTCAATAACTCTTTGAATCGCCGCGATCTCCTGATCCGGAATGACCGCGACGCTTTCCCCGCGATACAAAATCATGTGGATACCCGGAGTTGTGACGACTTGCAATTTGCGATCGAGGGCGCCCCGAACGAAAACGTAGCACGGAAACAAGGGCAGAGACAGCTGCATTGTTCTGTCTTTCCAGCGACGTGTCGACTCATAGAGCGGCAGAAAAACTTCAAAACCTTTCGTGGAGAGCATCTCTGCAACCACCTTCTCATGCTGGTGGCGCGTGTAGACGGCCCACCATGGAGCGACCTGGTGCATTGCGGTTTCGAAGGTTTCGGCCGGCATTTCAAATTCCATTGTTTTCGGCGTGCAATCCCGAGCGCACTGTCTGGATATAGCTTCGCCCTGTGAGTCACATCAGTGGCCTGATGACTCCGTCTAAACTGTCTTGCTTTCCCTTGTTATTGGCCCTCAAAACGGGGAGAAATGCCAATCAAAATTTGGTGCGCAAATACTGTGTCTTCATCATGATGGCCCGACCAGCAAGTGACAATGCCCCTATTGTGCTAGCGTCCCGACTCTCGGTAATCCCTTCAACAATCCTCTGGTAACAGCTGCTGATCAGTCCGCATTCACGAATGCTTCAATCGCTCTCAAATTCTCCAGCATTTTTCCGCCAGATTCGTGTCTCAAACCAGAAACCAGGGTCGAACTTTTTGACCATTCCATCTCCGCATGCGCCGGCAATCATCCATGCGCCGGCGGATGCCCCCTGTGGTTTCTGCGCCTCTGCGGCAGGCCCACATCGCGCAATCTGTAGAGCAACGCACGATAGCTCATCTTCAGCTCGTCCGCTGTCTTCCGCCTGTTCCAACCATTTGCCTTCAAGGCTTTCAGAATCAATGCGCCGGTGATCGCGGACGTTGCAGGATCAGCCCAGTCCCTCGGAGAATTCGAACGAGGCTGCCAGCCAGCGAGTCTCTTGGAGGGATCGACCTGGCGCTTGAGTTCAACCACCAGCGCTTCGTCGCCGCCCAGAATAACGGTCCGTGCGATCCAGTTCTCAAGTTCGCGCAAGTTCCCCGGCCAGTCCCATTGCTTGAGCAATTCCACCGTCTCCGGACTCAACGGAGGCATGCCCCGGCGAAACTGGCGAGATAACTTCTGAAGAAAGTACTCACATAACTGCGGAATATCGTTCTTGCGGTCACGCAGAGGCGATAAGCGCAAAGAGATAACGTCGATTCGAGACGAGAGATCTTCGCGAAACGCAACTGAATGAGCCGCCTCATGCGAGTGGACATTGGTTGCGCAGACAACTCGTCCGCGCCTCACTCGCTTCTCAGGACTGCCAATTCTCTTGTAAGAGCCATCGCGTAGGAAGCCAAGCATCTTGTCCTGCAGTTCCCAGCTCATCTCGCCAATATCATTCAGAAAGAGTGTGCCTCCATCTGCGGCCTCAACCAGGCCAGGTCGATCTTCGCCTGCTCCTGCAAACGAGCCCTTTTCGGAGCCAAATAACTCTCTCTCGAACAGGTTTGCCGGAGTCGCAGCGCAGTTGAACTTCACAAACGGCGCTTCTCCCCGGCTCGACCGCGTGTGCAGAAACCGGGCCATCACTTCCTTGCCCGTTCCACTCTCTCCCTGAATGAAAACGGGAAGATCACTCGAAAGAGCGGAATCGATCTTGCCCCGGAGCTCGCGCATGGCCGGCGTGCTGCCAAAAATGACAGCTTCATCCGGCAACTCGGCGGGATCGACGCGAAAGCTCTGGGTCAAGTCTGTAGGCATAGACCTCGGAGAAACTGAGGAGCAGCTGCAATCCAATGTGCACGCGGGGGTCCACTACGAGGCCTTGGCCGCAACCAGGAAGAATTGTGTTTGTTGTTGATTCTTTAGTAGTTACCTTGGGCATCGACGCGCGCCCGAATGCGCTCGCGGTCGAGTATGCAAACTTTTGCATATTTCTTACCAGCGGTTTGCAGATTGTTTGTCAAATCGGACCTGCTGGTCCATGCCTGAATGCGGCATTCGCGAAATCCCCACCACCGCAATTCGCTCAGCGCATTGAGTTTAACGGCAGGATTTCCGTTCGAGCGGCCCGCATGTAATTCCTCTGTTCATCGCCGTATGTCAGCACCGGACGATGTTGTCGGCTGTCAAACCCCGGGTCGCGTTTCGCGTATCAACAACCAACTGTGCTTTGGAGACGATGGCGCGATAGTCATATTGAGAGTGGTCCGTCGAGATGACGACGCAATCGAAGTCCGGAATACGTTCCAATGGGGTACTGGTCATATTGAGCGCATACTTGCGTCCCTGCCCTGCCGACGGAATGAACGGGTCGTTGTACTCAACTGATGCTCCGCGCTTCTGGAGCAGTTCAATGATCGTGAGCGACGGTGACTCGCGAAGATCATCGATATCGCGCTTGTAAGCCAGACCCAAAACCAGCACCCGTGAACCACACAGCGACTTGCGACGCTGGCTGAGGGCCTCGACGATGCTGTCGACGACGAAATAGGGCATGGCAATGTTCACTTCGCCGGCCAACTCAATGAACTTCGTCCGGAAGTCAAACTGCTTGGCTTTCCAGGAGAGATAAAAGGGGTCGATCGGTATGCAGTGCCCGCCCAGGCCGGGGCCGGGATAGAACGCCTGGAATCCAAACGGCTTTGTCTTAGCCGCTTCGATCACTTCAAAGATGTCAATCCCCATGCGCATGCAAAGCTGCTTCAGCTCGTTGACCAGCGCGATATTGACACATCGATAGATATTCTCCAGAAGCTTCGTCATCTCGGCCGCAGCCGGCGAAGAGACGGGAACGATGCGGCTGAAGATTGACCCGTAGATTGCCGTTGCAACTCCAACTGCTGCCGGACCGCATCCGCCAACGACCTTAGGGATGTCGCGCCTGTCAATCGAATCGTTTCCCGGATCTTCCCGCTCAGGGGAGAAGGCGACGTAGAATCCGCGGCTCACATCGTCCATCGCCAGGCGGAGATCGGCTCGATTCCCCTCCTCGAGTAGGGGCACAACAACTTCTTCGGTTGTGCCCGGATAGGTTGTGCTCTCCAGGATGATGAGCTGCCCGTCATGGACGTGGGGCGCAATGCTTCGAACTGTGTCGCGAACAAAACTAAGGTCCGGCTCATGATATTCGTCAAGTGGCGTAGGCACGCATAAGATCACAACGTCCATTTGTTCGATCGCGGCGTAATCGGCCGTGGCCTTGAAGCCTTTTTCCTGCGCCTTCTGAATCAAGTTCCCGGGGATTCGAACAATATAGGAACCACCCTTGTTGAGCGTCTCTACCTTGCGTGCATCGATATCGAAGCCGGTGACCGAAAATCTTTCTTCGCTAAATAGAAGCGCAAGTGGCAGCCCCACGTAGCCCATGCCAATCACACCAATCTGGGCTTCCCGAGTTTCGATGCGGCGTTTGAGTTCGTTCGTACCTGCCGAAGACATCAATGAACAGTTCCCCCTTCACGCCCATTTGAAGCTTAACTCATGAACGAGTTACGGTCATAAGCTCTGCCGAAGAACAAAAAGGCGCACGCGCTCATGTGGTTGGCCCGCGACATTGTTTTGTGACAAGCGTGCTGCGAGAGTCGCGCGGGCCCGAAGAACGCAGAGAAAGGGACAGTTGCAATGATTGCGGAACCCAGCATCAGAAATCATCAGAAGCGGGCAAGATTGCCGCTTCTTGATTCTGCGCTGGTCAGCTAGATCGCATTCTTACTGGCGGACTGGGGCTTTTGGAAGGTTTGCCGGGCATCCGCGGCCGCCCAGGGGCGAAGGCGATGCTCCTGGATCTTGTATAACAAGCCGCGGTAGCTCATGTTGAGATATTGTGCGGCGCGCCGGCGATTCCACCCGAAGGTCTCCAGAGCGCTTTGGATCAGCTTCGCCTCCGCGCGCGCTTTGACATCGCGGATAACGGTTCGGATGCCTGCGCAAGGTGGAGGCGCATCGATCGACTGATCTCGCGAACCATCTGTTTCTGATGCGGCGGCCTTGGTTTCCAGCTCCCGGGTAGCGGCCTCCACATCGCGCATCACGATCGTGCGTGTCACAAAATTCCGTAGCTCTCTCAGGTTTCCTTTCCAATCGTAGAGCAGCGCCGCATCCATCAGTCGCGACGGAAGGCTGCTTCCGAAGCCGCTTCTCAATTCCACAGGTGACCGGCGAATGAACTCCTCAATGAGATACGGAATCTCTTCGCGCCGTTCGCGCAGGGGCGGAATTTTGATTGTGAAAACGCTGAGACGATAAAAAAGATCCTCGCGGAATGTTTTGTCGAACAGCGCATCTTCCATCTGCACGTTTGTGGCCGCAAGAACTCTGACGTCCACCTTCGTGGTCTCCTGCGCGCCGAGGCGAGCGAACTGGCCATCCTGCAGAACCTGAAGAAGCTTCGCTTGCATCTGCACGTCAATTTCGCCAATCTCGTCAAGCAGCAGCGTGCCCCGGTTCGCCTGCTCGAACTTGCCCGCCCTGTCCTTAATGGCTCCAGTGAATGCGCCTTGCCGATGTCCGAAGAGTTCGCTTTCCAGCAAATCCGCCGGGAGGGCAGCGCAATTGACTTTCAGAAATTTCTCCGGGGACCGTCCAGAATGCTTGTGAATCAACTGTGCGACCACTTCCTTGCCGGTACCGCTCTCGCCCAGGATCAAAACGTTGACGTCGACATCCGCGAGCAATTTGACCTGGCGATGGATTTCAAGCATTTGCGGCGAAGCAGCCAGAAAGAAATTACTTCCTCCAAGCTCCTCAAGATAGGGCATGGCAGGCATGTCTTCGGGAATATGTGCTGAAGGCGCGGGATTTTGCACTGCGGCCTGAAGATCTGTGCAAGCCGGAGAGACTTCGCAAACTGCACAACTCTCTTCATTAGGAACATTCAAGGATTCAACGGCCGACTCAACGTCTTCGCGAGTCAGAGGCATCGTCAACGTGCAATGAATGCCGAGCTCGGCCGCTTCCTCGCGCAGAAGTTGATCGCTCAATTTTGTGAGGAGCCGAATCTTATCCGCCGGTATGAACTCTAGAATATTGCGAAACTGAGATGTCTCCGACGAGTGAACCGGCGAAGCTTCACACAGAAGAAGATCGGGACCAAGCCCATTGCTTAAGAGGGAATTGACCTGTGCAAGTCCCGCCGCCTCGACCACTCGGTGCCCCGCACCCTCCAGAACCATCTTGACGACGGAGCGCGCTTTGGCGTTCTGAATGTGAACCAGAATAAGCAGGAGCGATTTCACCAAGGCCTCTTTCTCGGGTTGCAGTCGTGCTCAAAAAAATCAATCGAAGTTTGAACATCGCATATTCGCGTTCCGTCAGCGAGACATCAAATCCGCGCTGCCCCAATGGACGCGATGGATGCAGGCCCACTTGAAAAAAAGGAAACTCTTTTCTCCTGCTGAACGGTTGTCCGTGCAGCAGTATGGAGCAATGAGTGGGGGGGATTACACCTCTGTCACGGCCATACGAGATGACTGGTATGAGGGCTCATGCTTATCGCAGCGTCCAATGGCTTTCTAGAGCTCGTTCGTCCGTTGCCTTCTGAGAGACCTCTAATGGGAACAGGACCCAACTCATGAATACCATGAGTTCAAATCAAAGTCCGAAAAAACGGCGTGAAATTTCGACGTCCGCGGCACGAAGAATCACAATCGTGTATTGAAGATAGGAGAGAAGCGGGGCCATGTCAATGGCACAATCGTCATGTGTTCTGCGCCCCGGTAACACGCGATCGTAACCAGGCGACTTTATCATTTGATAAACTGAAAAGACTCTGTGAATCCCGCTTCAATCTCGCCCCTGTTTACAAGCCAATGAATAAGTTTCGTCGTATTCTGGATGAGACTGGTGTCATGCTATGAAGACGTTCACGCTCGACGAAGCCCAATCCCTGCTCCCGGTGCTCGAGTCCCTGCTCAAACGCGCCATTGAAGGCAGGCGTTCTGCGGAATCTGTCGAGTCCAGTCTCAATGGCCTGGCGCAGCGCATCTTTCTTTCAGGCGGAATGAAAATCGACTCAGGCAGCGTCGCCAGGCAGCGCACCGAGATGGAAGAGATCTTGAAACAGGTCCGCGAGAGCATTGCAGAGATCGACGCGATCGGGGTTCAGGTGAAGGATCTCGATGCCGGCCTTCTCGATTTTCCCTGCCGCGTTGACGATCAGGTAGTGTTGCTCTGTTGGCGCATGGGTGAGCCCTCGATCGAGTTTTGGCATACGGTCGAAGCAGGCTTTCAAGGGCGCCAACCAGTGGACGAGCGCTTCCGCCGGCGCGCCACTTCGGGTGATCGCCCGAACTAGAATCCGAAAGCAAAAGAGCCGTATCATTGGCTTATGTGCGGACGATTTGCGCGCAGGTCGACACGCGAGGTCCTTGCCGATTGGTTCGGAGTCGACCTCGAAGATCTGCCGGCCTTCCCTGCCAGTTACAACATTGCACCGCAAAGTGTGCAGCCAGTCGTGCGTCCAGGCCCGGAAACCGGAACGCGCGAGTTTGCGCTGCTCCGCTGGGGGTTGGTGCCCTTCTGGGCCAAAGACGCCAAGATCGGCTACTCCACAATCAATGCTCGAGCGGAGGAGGTCGCCAACAAGCCCGCTTTCCGTGAAGCTCTGCGCAAGCGGCGATGTCTCGTTCCCGCCGACGCTTTTTACGAATGGGCCAAGCGCGACGCCAAAGCCAAACAGCCGTTCGCATTCAGCCTGAAAAGTGCCGAGACCTTCGCCTTTGCGGGACTCTGGGAACGGTGGTGTCCCAAAGATGGACCGGCGCTTGAGACGTTCACCATTTTGACCACCGACGCCAACGAACTCGTTGAACCCGCCCACAATCGCATGCCCGTAATTCTGGAGCCAAAGGATTACAACCGTTGGCTGGAGCCCGCTTCCGCAGAGCGCCTCCCGATGGATTTATTGCGGCCGTTTCCAGCCGAACAAATGGTCTCCTGGTCCGTCGGCGACCGTGTCGGCAATGTGCGCAATAACGACGCAGAGCTTTTGGCGCCTCGCGAGTGATCGGCTCAAAAACTATTTGCGGCGGGTGAATAGCCCCATCTCCTCAAGTAAATCGCCTCGCGCCTCGTTCTAACTCTCGAAATAGGCTAACCTCGGCACCCGTCCGTTCATCTAACAGAGAGTCAGAGCCTCCGGATTGTTGTCCACGCGAAGGCGCTCCCAGCAAGATGCTCGATTAGATTTTCCGGCGTCCGCGGCGCCCATAGGGGTGTATCCGTGGCGCGGGGCCGCGTCCGCATCATTTCGCAAACGCCTTCGCGGAGTTTCGGGTCGCACTCCACAAAAACATCAGCAAAAGGAGAATTTTGTTTATGAGAATCAAAGCCACTTTCGTCGTCTCAACGGTCGTCGCCACATGCGCTCTTGTCTACCCCAACCTCGCCGCCGCGCAAGACGCCACGAACAGTTCTTCGGCTGACCCGGGCGTCTCGCAGCGACAGTCACAAGCCGACGCCTCGAAGATGGTTCCGGCGCTAGCCACCCTCCAACATGCAATCGACGCGAAGAAGGTGCAGCCGGGCACGCAATTCCGGGCCACGCTGCAACAAACGGTCCACCTCAAGAACGGAACCGAATTGCCTCGCGACACGGTTCTGGTGGGCACCATCGCAACGGATCAAATGCACGACGGCGGCACCTCGACCCTTGCGCTGCGCTTCACCCAGGCGCAACTGAAGGGCGGAAAGGTGATTCCGATCCAGGCCGACATTATGGGCATCGGTGGCGCGATCACTGGAGACCCCACCGAGTCCTATACATCCAGCTACCCCCTGTCGCCGTGGGACGGTACCACCACCCAGGTTGATGAACCCGGGGTCCTGTATGGATTTGATTTTCACAGCAAAATTGGCGGCCGGAACTCCGGCTACTTTGTCTCGACGAAGAGAGACGATATGAAGCTGTCGGCCGGGAGCCAGATCTCGCTGGCCATTGCAGCACAGAACAGCTAGAAACCGAGCTGAAAGGCTTCGGTGCTTTTGGCCGCCGTGCGCCCGGCAAGGCGGCTCGTGCGTAGCGTGTGCATGCCCATGCCGTGAAACATGGGAATGCACGCCCGCGCCTGTCCTGACCCTGCCTCGCCCCGCGCCACCCGGATCCTGCCTGGATATATCTACTTCCCGAAATGAACCGCCGGCATCGCCCTGCGACAAACAAGAACTTCATGAGCGAAATTCGCTTTTGAGCGTCTTTCCATGCAGGGCTCTCTCGCGTTCAATCGAATCGGACCGCCGTGACAAGACAAAGCGGACGACCAGGCGGTACCCTTTCAGCAGAGTCCTATCTGGATTTCAGCCTGAACGAATTGGCCCCGGCATGGGCATGTGCAAGGAGCGACCATGAAGACCGCAAGTTGGGCAGCAGTTATCCTCGTCTTCGCTTCGCTCGTGGCCGGATGCAAAGGCTTTTGGGATCTTCCTTCGTCGACAACGACGAACCCCACCACGCCCACCACGAAATCCAGCGGCGTCTTCTACGTGCTCAACCAGACCACCAGGCAAATCGCGGCTTACGTTATTTCTTCAGGCACGCTCGACAATGTAACCGGCAGCCCCTACGCACTGTCTGCCGCGCCGACTTCCATCGCTGTCGCCACCAGTGGCGCGTTCCTTTACGTCGGAACCGTGAACGGTATCTATCTCTACAGCATTGGATCGGGCGGCGCGCTGACCATCGGCAACAGCGGCAACCCGATTGCGACAGACATTCCTGGCGCCATGGTGATCAGCGGCTCGTGGCTGGTGGATGCGTTCACCAACGGAAGCGGCAGCGTCCAATTGGATGCCATCCCGATCGACTCGTCGACGGGAGCATACACCGGATCGGGCGGCGCGCCGCCGAACCAGACCTTCAACATCGCGAATTCACCGGCAGTAAAGCAGATGGTTCTCTCGCCCGATAACGCCAACTTCTTTATCGCGCTTGGCGCCGGCGGCACCATCGTCATTCCCTTCAATTCCGGCAATGCCAATCCCTTGGGAGCGACAGCCACGACCATTGCGTTGGCAAATTCCAGCGGCTCGGCACTGTCCGTAGCTGTCGATCCAAGCACAACGCCTCGCCTGTTCTACATTGGCGAGACGGAGATTAACTCGACCGGCGGGTTGCGCGTCTTCAACTACAGCTCGCTGGGCAGTGGCACCCTGACGCAGGCCACCGGTTCGCCAATCGCCAGCGGCGGTCTCGCGCCGAATGCCATTTTGCCGCTGGCCGATTACGTGTATGTCGCCAACGGCACGGGTACGTCATCGCAGGGCAACGTCGCGTGGTTTCCCATTACGGCCTCAGGAACCACCTACACGGTAGCGGCCGGAAGTTCGGCCACGTCTGGAATTCAGCCGGTCAGCCTGGCGGAGGACAGCGACAGCAACTTCGTGCTCGCTGTCGCCACAGGTGGATCGACAACCAGCGGCGATCCCGACCTCGAGGCCTATACGATGAGCTCCGGCGCGCTGACCGCCGCAATCACCTCCACGACCGGGACCGATCCCGTCGGAGCCGCGGCCGTCGCAGCGCTGCCGTAAACAGTTCGCAGTTCTTAGTTCACAGTTCGTAGTTCGCAGCGATCAGCCGACAGGTATCATATCCCGGATCTTTCAACTACGAACTAAGAACTGCGAACTAAGAACCGTTTCGCGCGCCGCGGCGCGCGAAATGTTATTCTCAACTTGAACTCTCCGAGCTGTGCTCACTCGTTTGCCAATCCTCCCCGTTCGCTCTCTTCGGCGCACCCCAATCCATCTTGCGCTGCCGTTGGCGGCCCTGTGCTGCCTGATCTTCGCCTCGGGATGCTCGCGATTCCGGCATGAGCACCACGAGATGGTGTACGTCTCGATCCGCGCGACCTACCTGCATGATCGCGTGGCGCCGGTTTCAAACCGCGTGTGCGAGGTCCAGAACGGCCAGCCGCTCGAGGTGCTTGATCATGCCAAGCGGTTTCTGAAGGTTCAAACCGACCAGAACCAGGTCGGCTGGATTGAAGAGCGCGCCGTGATCGACCAAAAAACATACGACGGATTCGCGCAGCTCAGCGCGCAGCACAAGGACGATCCGGGAGCCGCGACGGCAACGCTACGTGACGACCTCGCCATGCACCTGCTGCCGGGACGCGAGACACCGCGCTTTTACCTGCTCGCAGGCAACGCCAAAGTGCAGCTTCTGGCGCGCGCGTCGGCACTTAAGAATCCGGCGGAGGCGCTTGCAGTCGTGCTTCCGCGAGCACAATCTGCAAAACCCGGGCAAGCCCCCAAGGCCGCAGCGCCGAAGTCAACTCCAGCCCCCGCGCCGGCGAGTGGCGCTGGCGCTGAAGCGCCCGAGCCGCCGGTCGTGGAGGACTGGTGGCTGGCGCGCGATGCCCAGGGCCGCGTGGGCTGGCTGCTCGCAAGCCGGCTGGACGTGGATGTTCCGGACGAAATTGCGCAATATGCCGAGAATCAACGCATCGTTGGCGCGTGGGTTCTGACCAAGGTCACCGACGCGGATTCCGACAAGCCGGACCACCAGGTTCCCGAGTATCTCACCGTGCTTGAACCGCTCAAATCAGGCCTGCCTTTCGACTACGACGAAGTGCGCGTCTTCACCTGGAGCATCAAGCACCATCGCTACGAAACGGGCTTCCGTCTGCATCCCATTCAGGGATTCCTGCCTGTGCGCGTCTTTACCGAGAGCACGCCGAAGGGAACCCTCCCGGCTTTCAGCTTTCAGATCGCGGCCAACAACGACATCAGAACCGATCCCGCGACGGGCATCACGCGCCCGGCAACTCCGCGCACCATCAATTACCAGATGATCGACACCCAGGTGAAGCGCATCGGCCCCGACATGGCCCCGATTCCCATCACGCACGAGCCAGGAGAGCCGAAAAAGCCCGAAGCGAAGAAGTCAGAGAGGCGGTAATCGACTAAAAACGACGAAAATTGTCGACGATTTCGGCCAAGTATTGTTGATGATAAAAGGGTTAGATAGCATTTGCACCATTTTCAGGGCACAAAAATCACTCTTTCAGTCGTTAACTGGCGGGAGCGGTAGGGACACGAGGTGAATTTCGGCCGTGAGCCCTTGGAGAATGCAGCCAGCGAGCGACGGAATGGCGACCCTGTTTGAACATGGTTCAATTGTGCGCCAAACAGGCGTAATGACCGGCAAACTTGGGAAAAACAGGGGATGGGGACTAGGGAACAGGGAATAAAGAATTTACGTGCGGCGGGCGGATTTATTTCCGTGCCTGGGGCTTGACAAGCTCTTCAGCGGCCGTTGGGGCACTCTTTCGATGCCGCATCAATCGTGGTCGCTTACCGAATGAACAAAAGGACCCCCGGGGAAGCAAATTGATCACGACAATGGGTGCCCCGGGTCCCTTGCATTTGGGGACCTGGGAAACCACGGACTTCATCCGTTCTTTTCCCTGAAACTGTAAGCTTCGGGCAGTTGATGACCCCGACTGGCGGCGGTCCATGAGGACTCGATCTCGACGGTTCCTTTAACGCCCGACGCGTAATGGCGAAAGCTTGACCACAGCCAATCTTCGGGTCGTCCGACCAGGCCCCGCACGACGGGATTGCGGTGCATGTAGTCCAGCTTTTCTGTTACCTTCTCCCGCGCCCAAACATTGAAGTCGTAGTAGCGGGCTTGCCAGAAAGGCCGCTCGGTGCGGCGCAGTGAAACGGAGAGTTTGAGAGCATGAATCACCTTGGCGACCGTGCCTTTGGGCGGTTCGCCGATGAGAAGGTGAATGTGTTCGGGCATTACGACATAGCCAGCGACGACGAACTTCGAGCGCAGGCGGGTTCGTTCTAGGGCATTTTCGAACAGATCGCAGGCCGAAGGGGATGCCAGGTAGGGAGCGCGATGAAAACAACTGAAAGTGATGAAGTGGAAGTTCCCGGTGTGCTCGTAGCGAACAAGTCGGCGGGGCATCGATCGGAACCCCCAATGGAGTGAAAGGACTTGTAGTGTTCTCAGTTCGTGCTGTCCCAGGTCCCCAAATGCGAGGGACCTGCGCACCCATATTTAGTGGGGGAACTCACAGCCGCCCGTTCAGAGTTCGTGCTATCCCAGGTCCCCCAAATGCAAGGGACCTGGGGCACCCCCGTTCAGTGAAAGAACTCACAGCCGCCCGTTCAGAGTTCGTGCTGTCCCAGGTCCCCAAATGCGAGGGACCTGGGGCACCCCCGTTCAGTGAAAGAACTCACAGCGGCCTGTTGAGAGTTCGTGCTGTCCCAGGTCCCCAAATGCGAGGGACCTGGGGCACCCCCGTTCAGTGAAAGAACTCACAGCGGCCTGTTGAGAGTTCGTGCTGTCCCAGGTCCCCAAATGCGAGGGACCTGGGGCACCCCCGTTCAGTGAAAGAACTCACAGCGGCCTGTTGAGAGTTCGTGCTGTCCCAGGTCCCCAAATGCGAGGGACCTGGGGCACCCCCGTTCAGTGAAAGAACTCACAGCGGCCTGTTGAGAGTTCGTGCTGTCCCAGGTCCCCCAAATGCGAGGGACCTGGGGCACCCCCGTTCAGTGAAAGAACTCGGGATCGTTAGCACCGAGCCAGTGATCGGGACGCGGCGTGCCTCGCGCCGCCGCTCAAGCAGGTTTGCCGGTGCCTCCGCTGGCGTATCCGGAATCCGATGTGCCGGAGTCCACTGTCGTCGCGTCGATTTTGTCCATGAGCAGCGAACCCAGGCTCTCGAGAATTCCCTGATTGCCACCGCCGCCGAGCACAAGAATCTTGGGAACAAAGGCGACATTGCCGACCGAGAGCGCCTTGACGGCGTTCACCAGCGCCGTGGGCCCCTTGCCCAGCGCTCCGACCTGCCGCTCGTAGGCTTCGGCGTTGGCCAGGCCGACGGCGCGAACTTCAGCGCCTTTGGCCGTTCCGGTTTGCTCAATGTAGGCGGCTTCGCCCTGAGCCTCTTTCATGCGGGCCTCGGTGCGGTTGGTCTGGATGTCGACTCCGACCTTTGACTTGGCGAGATCGACCTGCATATCGGCAGTGCCGCGGGCCTTCTCGGTCTCAATGCGCTGGTCCTGCGCCTGTTTCTGCATCTTGAATGTTTCTACTTCCTGGTGCGCGACTTCGCGCTGGGTGAGAACCGTGACCAGCTGATCGGGATAGATGACGTCCTGGATATAAACGCCGCGCGTCTCGATTTCATACTCCGCGAGTTTTCCCTGGATATAACTGAAGGCTTCTTCCTGAACTTTCTGGCGCGTCTGGATGAACGTAATCGCTTCCATGCCGCCGATGCGATCGCGAAAGAGATTTCCCACGGCCGCCTGAAGAACCTCGTTCACGAGATTCTCCATGGAACCAACCATGGAGATAACGCGAGGCGCATTGGTGTCAGGAACGTGGATGAGAACCTGGAGGTCGATGCTGAATACGAATCCCTCGTTGCTCTTTGCAATAATGGGCTCAAGCCGCGCATCGAGGCCGTGAGCGCCGGTTACGTCCTTGGCCCAATCGAGCTTGATGATCGATGTGAGAACCAGCTTGGCGTCGTAGATGCGCGGATTGATGGGATATTTGCCGGTGCGCAGCGCCTCCTGCCAAATGCCTTGATGGCCGGGCCGGACGAGCGAGCCGAACTTGAAGTTCGCGCCGGATGTGTCTTGCGTGGGAAGGCCAACGTAAGCCTTGATGACGGCGACCTGGCCCTGTTCCACGACCAGCATGGGCACCTGCTCAACGCGAATCAGGAACGGGTTGAGGTTGTAAGCGCCGTAGAGCAGCGGATCGTGCTGCAGGCCGATTTTTCCGCCGGCCTGAAGAAACTTCTGGAAGTCCTGATAGTTGTTGTGCTGATCGTTCTTGCTGCCGAGGATCAGGCTCATCAATTCAAAATCGGTGACGCCCGCTTTGGCTTCAAGCTCGCTCACGTCTTTGAATTCGCCGAGGCGGCTGGCGATGGCGCCGGCGGGCAGTGGCTCGCCGTCGAGTGCGGTGACGACTCCGATCATGTCGACAACTTTGCCGCCGTCGTTGGTTGGCTTGGGCGCGATGCGCGTGACATCGAGCTGCCAGTCTTCAAGGCCGAAGGCGCGGAAATCGAGCCTGCCGCCGGTGGAGAGCTTTTTATATTCGCTCGACACAGGCACGCCGAACACCTGGGGCTTGGTGATGACCAGAAATGCCAGAGGATGAATGGGGGCCAAAGTGCCCGGAGACAAAACCGGCCTTTGCACGCCCTTTTCGCCGTTCTTTGAGACGAAGGATCGCAGATCGGCGAAGTTGCCGAAGGCGGCATCGTAGCGCGCTGATTTGGCGCCGATGGGCGTGGGCTTGCCGACCTGCGCGATGACGACACCGATTTGCCCGGCGGGCACTTGCACCCACGGATGTTTTGTAACTGCGTACATGGGTCTGAACTTGAAGCGCAACCCAGGCATGAGCAGGTCAGCCTCGTAACCGGCTTCTCCCAGAAACGCCACGGGGTTGTCGCCCGGCAGCTTGGTCCCAAACCTTTTGCGGACAAGCCCGACCTGTGTGGGGCCGATGCTGTAGGTGGACCCAAAGGCGGTGGCAAGCACGAACAAAACGACCAACAAGATGAGGATCAATACGATCAGGACCATGACGGCACCCTCCGACATCGAGCAACTGAATTGGCGTGAGCTGAGTCGCTTGAATTGTACCCCCGATGGTAGTTTTGCGATGTGAAGGCAGCAGTTTGGGGCGGAAAAGCGGCGTTGTCATCGACTGTGCCACTGCTTCGCGGGGAGCGGCTTCGTGGGCGGCGGCCTGGGAACGAATTTTTGGGCGATCACGACGCGGTCAACATGAGATTGGGAACAGAAATTGCCGCCCATCGTGGAGCACTTTTTCTTTGGCGGCGCTCCGCAAATCGGACACTCGAAATCGAAAGGCGAGTGATCGAACCCCATTTGAGACTTGTACCGCCGTTTGGTTGAGCAATGCTGAACAATTTTGAACAGCGCGCGAGCATTCGCGAGGAGTTGTCATGGCGGGGAAGGACGGCGGGGAGTGAACAGGCGTTGGTTGATGGCAACTCTTCAAGGCAACGAAGAACAGCCGCAGATCCTTCGCTGCGCTCAGGATGACAATTCTGGTGGTGGGTTACTGCGGGTGGCGGCGGAGCTCGAGCTCGCAGGCGTGGAGCATTTCGGATTCGGGGGCGGGCTTGCCGGTCCAGATTTCGAACTGTCTCGCGCCCTGCTGCACAAACATTTCAAGGCCGGAGATGACGGCGAGGCCGCGCGACTTGGCCAGCTTGAGGAGCGGGGTTTCAAGCGGCGTGTAGACGAGATCGAAGACGAGCGAGGCGTTGAGCTCGTTCTCTTTTAGCGGCAACTGCTGCTTGATGCCTGTCATGCCGCACGGGGTGGTGTTGATGATGGCGTCAAATTTCTGTTTCGACAGAACATTCTGCTTGAGCACGTGGGCCTTGGCTTTGCGCGCGAGGGCAGCGGCTTTCTCGTGGGTGCGGTTGACGATGGTTACCTCGGCGCCCTGCTCAACGAGGCCGAAGACCGCGGCACGGGCTGCGCCGCCGGCTCCAACGACGAGAATGCGCGCGCCCTTGAGACGCATGCGGCGCTCGAGCGGGCGAATGATGCCGGCGACATCGGTATTGAAGCCGTAGAGCTTGCCGTCAGCGCCGGTGCGCAAGGTGTTGCACGCACCGATGCGGGCGGTGAGCGGGTCCATGTTGGCGAGGTGCGGAAGGACTTCCTGCTTAAGCGGCATGGTGACGGCGACGCCGTCGAGAGGCAGATCGCGCACGACGGTGAGCAGATCGTCGAGCGTTTTAACTTTGAGCGGAAGCATGACGGCATTGACGTTTTCGCGGCGAAAGGCCGTGGAGTGCATGAGCGGCGAAAGCGAGTGGGCGATGGGATTGCCGGCGACAGCGAAGATGCGCGTTGCCTGATCAAGCTGATCGAGGCGATAGATGTCGAGGAGCGTGCGCGCAGGTATTTGGCCGGCGGCGGTCTCGGCTCCGTCAACCGCTGAGGCGAAGGTGAAGGCGGCGCCGGCGCGCGGGCTGAGGATGCGACTGATGAGGCCCTCCTCACCCATGGCGATGCCAACGATGTGGGAGTTGAGAGACTGATCCTCAATCATCTGGAGGACCGAGAGATTATCGGCAAGGGTGCGGGCCGTTGTGACCACTTTAACGAAGTCGGGCTCGTAGGCGGCGATGCGCTGAGCGGTCTGATTGAGGCCCTCGGGGCGACGGGTGCGCGTGAAGTCGTGCGAACTGATGAGGAGGGCGGCTCCCGCAGCCCGGAGGGCGGCACGGAACTTGGCGAGCTGAGCCTTGGTGCACTGCTCGGCCGAATCGACCTCAAGATCGACGATGTGGCAGCCGGATTCAGCGGCTTTCTGGAGGATTTCAAGCTCCGCAATGAGGGAGCCAGTGAATTTTCCGCCAAATGCCTTGCGCCGGCAGGTGGCTATGGCCGTCATGTCGCGGCGGCGGACAATCAAGGCCTTCACGTCAGGCAGGACCACGGCGGGCTTGGGCAGGGTATCGAGACGTAACTCGATGAAAGGGGAATCTTTAAGTGCGGCAGTGACGCGGGAGATAAGCTCCGCGGGGGTGGCGCCCTGCACCGCGATACAGAGCTTTCCGACGCGCAGGCGGGGCAGAACCGCAGCCGGGGCGACAGGAGCATCAATCGTGTTGGAGACGGTGAGGGGCATTCTCTTCAATTGACGCATATTAAAGGGCTTTTGATGCTAATGCAACCGATAAAGTGCAGATTCTGAGGGTATTTCGGTACTGAATTCGGGGGGGACGGGGTTGAGAGGAGGCGGCGGACGGTACAGTGTGGCCTGCGAGGGAAGACGATAGAGGATGGAGTGGTTCGGGTAATGTATGCAATGAGCGTGAAGTATTGAGCGAAAGGAAACCGGAGATGGAGATTAAAAGGAGCGGGAGCCAGCCGTCTGGCAAAGGACCAGCAGATTGGTTCACGGGAGCGGTTCGAATCGATCCGCTGTTCCAGGCGCCGGAGCCGGCGCGGGTGCAGGGAGCGAGCGTGACGTTTGAGCCCGGCGCGCGAACCGCATGGCACACGCACCCGCTGGGACAGACGCTGATTGTGACGGGAGGTTGCGGGCGTGCGCAGCGGTGGGGCGGCGCGATTGAAGAGATCCGTCCTGGCGACGTGGTGTGGTTTGCGCCGGGTGAGAAGCATTGGCACGGTGCCGGCGAGACAACGGCCATGACGCATATCGCCGTCCAGGAGAAGCTCGACGGAAAGACTGTGGAGTGGTTGGAGCAGGTAAGCGACGAACAATACCAGGGTCGATGAAGCTGAGGGCGAGTTGTGCCTTGCGCAGGGTTTGCACGACTCCGATTCACACAGTTTCAGGGGACTCGTTCGACATCCATGGGCCATAATGGGGACGCGGTGTTCAAGAACCTATTGGATTGCACCTTCGTGACGAGGAAGCGATGAGGCGCAGAGATTTTCTTAAAAGGGGGACGATCGCTGTTGGGCTGGCGAGTTCAACTGGATTGCTCCAACCGCTCAAGGCGAGCGAAATGGAGGCGCAAAAGCCAACTCCCGCACCAGGCAAGGCGGCTGTGCCAGCAGAGATTCGTTCTTCCGCGTTTCTTCGCCGCGCACGGAATGGCAGATTTCTACCTAAAATGCCGGAGTTTGCCGCGTCGCACCTGTCGCCCGAGGTGAGGGTTTCGCCGATGCCGCTCGAAGAACGGCTCCGGCGAGGCATTGTTCCATTGCAAGGATTCTGCAGCTTAATCCCCGGAACGACGGTGAGCGAGGGTCTCACCTCCGGCAATGGACACATGAATATCGAAGCGACCTGCGATCCGTATTCGGAACAGATCCTTTTCCACCATGAAAGCCTTCTCGTGCCGTGGAAGAGGCCCTTTGAGGCGCCCAAGGCAGCGGACGTATTCCCGCAAGTGCGGCAGATGGTACTGGACGGAAAATACCAGGATGCGATTGAGTTTGCATTCAAGGAGATGAACAAGGGCCCCATCAAGCAAAACACAGGCCCTCACCCCACCATTCCGGCATTCATGATGCGTCTCGATCTTCCCGAGACTCCGTTGGCGAGGGATTATCTGCGTACTGTCAATTTCGAGACCAGCGAAGTGAAGGTGCATTGGAGCGACGACCGCGGCGACTGGGTCCGAAAGACTTTCACATCCCGGCCAGACGATGTGGTGGTCCAATTATTGACCGCCCCGCATGGGCAACAAGTGAATGCCCGAATCGCAGTGCAGAAATACTCTCGGGGAACGCGGGCCAATGGTGGACTGTTCGGCGGGAACATCGGAGAAAGCGAGATAAAGCAGGACTTCAACGAAGAGCGGCTCATTTACAAGTGCATTTTGGATCCCTCCGTGAATAACAATGGCTACGCCGGGGTGGTCCGCGTGGTTCGCAGCGGCGGTTCGGCCCGGATGGACGGAGACGCTCTGGTGGTCGAGAACGCGTCGTCCCTGATGCTTCTGACCCGCATCGAATGGTTCGCAGATTTCAGCGAGGACAAGGTCGAGGCTCTGCGGCAGGCTGTCGAACAGTTGGACCCGGTCTACGATGCAATCCTGGAGCGTCACCGCAAAGTGCAGTCGGAAGCTTTCAATCGGGTCACTGTGAATTTTGGAGGGGCCTCTCAATACGGAATGTCGACGGAGGAATTGTTTGGCGATCAGAGGTCGCGGCGGGACTACTCGCCCGCGCTGCTCGAAAAGATATTCCAGATGGGGCGCTACTGGTTCATTCTCACCAGCGGCAAATACTGCAGCATGGTGGCCGAGACCAACGCCAATATCAACCTGCAAATTGCGCCCGGTCCGCAGGGTGATTTGCGGGAAGGCATGGATGCCTATTTCAATTGGATGGAGAGCCTGTTCCCGGATTTCCGGGTCAATGCAAAGAACATCTTCGGGATGCGCGGAACCCATTACTCCCTCCTGCCGCAGCAAAATGTCGGCGTCTCGTTCCATTACTCCTGGGCCGAATCGACCGGAGAAATCTGGCCTCATCCCTATTGGCTTTCTGCAGGGGGCTGGTGCGTTCGCCCGTTCTGGGATCACTATCTGACAACAGGCGATGTGAACTTTCTGCGTAACCGCATCGTGCCGGCATACAAAGAGTTGGCGCTCTTTTACGAAGACTTCCTGACGGTCACCGACAAAGATGGGAACTATATCTTCGCTCCCTCTTTTTCTCCAGAGAACAACCCGGCGAACACCGGTCCAGGCGCGATGATAGCGATCAATGCCACCATGGACATTACGGTGTGCCGCGAGGTGCTTAGCAACCTGATTGTCGCGTGCGAGCTTTTGGGCAGCGACGCTGACAGCGTGCCGAAATGGAAGGCCATGCTGGCCAAGATGCCGCCCTACCTGATGGAACCGGACGGCACCTTGAAGGAATGGGCGTGGCCCACGCTTCAGGAGCGTTACAGTCATCGGCATGTTTCCCATTTGTATGGTGCATGGCCGGGCGACGAGATTGATCCCGATCGCACGCCGAAACTTGCCTTGGCCGCGATGATGGCCGACAGGAGGCGCGTTCCGGAAAGGCTGGCCGCTCACGGCCGCTGCCATCGCGCCCTGGTGGGAGCGCGGCTCAAAGACTGCTACATGGTGGACACCGAACTGCGGCAGTTGATCGAGCAGGGTTACGTCGCTACGACGCTCCGGTGTTCGCACGACCCCTGGGCTTTCCCCATGCCGGATGCGCAGGGCGGGATTCCCACCATCATGATGGAGATGCTGCTCTACTCGCGCCCCGGCGTGATTGAACTGCTTCCCGCTCTTCCGGAGACACTAGTCAAGGGTTCGATCAACGGAATGCTGGCCAGGACCTTTGCGCGAATCGACAATCTGGCTTGGAACATGGAGGCCAGAACCGCAGAGTTGACGGTGACATCGTTCCGCGAGCAGGACGTGACCTTGATCGCCCGCTACGGCATTGAAGATATCAGCGCACCCACGGGTGTCTTGACGGCGCCGTTCGGGAAAGACACCGCGAACTGCGATCTACACCTGCCGGAAGGGAAGCCCGTGAAGATCCATCTCAAGCTGGGCGCTCACAAGCCCAATGAATGGGTTGAACAGGTGGCCGCTTCCTGACCTTGTCCGTGCCGCATTTCGGTCCGCTCGACATGATTAACGACCTCTTCGGCGTTCTATACTAAACGGCACAAGATGAATCCTGATCCGTTAATCGGCCAATCCATCCTGCACTACACCATCCTTCGCCAGCTGGGCTCGGGCGGAATGGGCGTGGTGTACGAAGCCCAGGACGCGCAGTTGGACCGTCACGTGGCCCTCAAGTTTCTCCCCGCGGATTTGGCCAGAGACAGCCAGTTGCTGGAGCGCTTTCAACGTGAGGCGCGGGCGGCCTCGTCACTGAATCATCCGAATATCTGCACCATCCACGCCATTGAGCGGAACGAGTTGCAGCATTTCATCGTGATGGAGCTGCTGGTGGGGCAGACGCTGGCGCAGCGGCTGACGGGGCAGCCGATGGATGTGGAGACGATTCTGCCGCTGGCGGTCCAGATGGCCGATGCGTTGGAGTCGGCGCATGCCAAAGGGGTTGTTCACAGGGACATCAAGCCGGCGAATATGTTCCTGACGGAACGCGGGCAGTTGAAGATTCTGGACTTTGGTCTGGCGAAGATTGGAATGGGCCAGGCGACGCAGGCGGCAGATGGCGGCAGAACACTGGCTGCCGGCGATGAGTTGACTTCGCCAGGTTCGGCGGTGGGGACCATCTCTTATATGTCGCCGGAGCAGGCGCGCGGGCAACTTGTGGATGCGCGGACGGATCTTTTTTCGGCGGGCACGGTTCTCTACCAGATGGCAACCGGCGTTTTGCCTTTTCAGGGAGACACTTCGGCGGTGATCTTCGACGCCATTCTGAACCGCGAACCGCAGCCGGCGGCGGAGATCAATCCGGCGTTGCCTGCGGACTTTGTGCGGATTCTGGAGAAGTGCATTGAGAAGGACCGCTCGCTGCGCTGCCAGACGGCGACGGAGTTGAAGACCGATCTGAACCGGATGAAGCGCAACCTGGAGTCGAATAAGAGCCGCGCAAAGGTGAAGACCGATTCAGATTCCGGCACGCACAAGCAGGGCAAATCGGTGGCGGTGCTTTATTTTGAAAACCTGAGCGGCGCCAAGGAAGACGAATACCTGCGCGACGGCATCACGGAAGACGTGATCACTGAGCTGTCAAAGATTCGCGGGCTGAATATTTTTTCCAGGCCGACAGTGCTGGCCTTCCGGGATCAGACGGTCACTCCGCAGGTGGTGGGGCAGAAGCTGGGCGCCGCGTACGTGTTGACGGGAACGCTGCGCCGATCTGGCGCGCGGCTGCGCATCAACGCGCAACTGGTGGATACGCGCACGGATTTTCCGTTGTGGTCAGAGCGCTTTGATCGCGAGATGAAAGACGTTTTCGAAGTGCAGGACGAGATGGCGCGCAAGATCGCCGAAGCGTTGCGCGTGACGCTTTCGCCGGAGGAACTTGAGGCGCTGGCGGTGAAGCCGACGGAGAATCTGCAAGCCTACGATCTCTATCTGCGCGGAAAGCGCTACGCGCGGCGACAGACGCGGCAGGACCTGGAGTTCGCGCTGCAGATGTTTGAAAACGGAGTAGCGATCGACCCCAATTTCGCGCTGGCTTACGCCGCCTGCGCCAACGCGTGCGCAATGTTTTACTGCAACTACAGCCGCGACCAGGTGTGGGTGGAGCGGGCGCGCGAAGCCTCAGGCAAGGCGGTTGCGCTGCGCTGGGAGCTGCCCGAAGTACAGGTGAGCCAGGCGTGGGTGCTCTACGCTGCGGAACTGCACGACGAAGCTGTGCGCATGGTGAAGAAGGCCATTGAACGCAAGCGCGACTGCGAGGGCGCCTACTACCTGCTATGCCGCGCGCTTTTTGCGGCGGGCCGCTACCAGGAAGTGCTGGACGTGGCGGAAACGGCGATCGAGGCCAGCGGCGAGGACTACAACGTTTATGTTCCCATTGTGAACACCATGGGCGCGCTGGGCAAAACCGAAAACGTGCGCAATATGATCCAGCGCCGGATCGGGGCCCTTGAAAATCACCTGAAGCAGGTGCCGGAAGACGCGCGGGCACGCATCCTGCTGGGTGGCGATTACGCCCGCCTGGGACGGACCGACGATGCGCTGCGCGAACTGAACCTGGCCGTTACCTTGCGCGCCAACGAAGCATCGATTCTCTACAACGCGTCGTGCTTGTACTGTGTCCTGGATAGAAAAGCGGAAGCCCTGGACGCGCTGAGCAAGGCTTGGGAAGCGGGATTTCGTGACGCGGTATGGGCGCGCCGCGATCCCGACCTTCTGAAGCTCCACGACGACCCGGAGTTCAATCGCTTGTACCCGGAACCCGCGGCGTAGGCGCTGCCAGTAGCTGCTAGCTATTCGCCGTTAGCTTCGATCTTGCGGGCACGAGTTGCTGCGCGCGTGAACATAAGAAATGCCGAGGGGTTTTTCGTGAGAGCGATGCTCAACCGTTTTGCGGTGGTTGTGGCGGGCGCGTTGATGTTGACGCCGGCGGTGTTTGCGCAAACGCCGAGCGACCCGCAGGCAACGATTTGGCGGTTCGACAATATTAATTTCATCGGCGGCCATGCCGCTCATGTGTTCGGGCATCCGTACCTGATCGATTCGCCGAACGGCAAGGCCGTGCAATTCAACGGCATCGATGATGCGCTGTTTATCGACGAGCATCCTTTGGCTGGGGCGAACGAGTACACGTGGGAAGTGATCTTCCGGCCCGATGTCGACGGAGCTGAGGCGCAGCGGTTTTTTCATTTGTCGGAAATCGATCCGACGACGGGCAAGGACACCGACAACCGCATGCTGTTCGAAATTCGCATAGTGAAGGGCCAATGGTGCCTCGACAGTTTTGCGGAAGCGAATGGGTCGCGGCGGACACTGCTGAACTGCGACGACCTGCATCCGCTCGGGCAGTGGTACCGGGTGACTGCGGTGTACGATGGCAAGACGCTGCGCAACTATGTGGGCGATGAGGTGCAGGGCGAAGGCGCTTTGCATATGGGGCCGCAGGGCGCGGGCCACGCGTCGATTGGAACCCGGATTAATCGGCGCGACTATTTCAAGGGAGCGGTTTTCGAGGCGCGGTTCACGCCGCGGGCGCTTAAGCCGGGGGAATTTTTGAAGATGCCGGTGATCGAGAGCGGCCAAACGCCCGCAAAATAACGAAAACTGCCACAGGGACTAACTACCGCGCGCCGCAGCAGCAGACATGCGGGCAGTGGCGCCTTGTTACCCTAATGCTTTGGAGGATTCCACAACGATGAGGACAGAAACTGCGACTGGCGAAAGCAAAACTTTGCACGCGTGGGAAGCGGGAGGTGCTGCGTCGGCTGAGGCGCTGACCGCATGGGTGAGCGCGCGGCTGGCTGCGCATGAGGGTTCACTGGCCGAGTTGCTTGCCGTGAAGGGTGAGCGCACGCCAGGGAATTCGCTGCTGCTCTACGACAAGGCGATTGAGCACCTGACCCTGGCGGGAGCGCAGGCGGGAATTCTGAACTCGGTGGCCGCGGACAAGGCCGTGCGCGACCAGGCGCAGATGGAAGCGCAGCGAGTGGCGATGGCGGGGAGCACGTTGAGCCTGAACCGCGAAGTGTACGACGCGCTGGCGGCGATCAAGCTGGATGGCGCGAGCGCGGCGACCAAGCATTATGTGGAGCGCACGCTGCTCGGGTATCGGCTATCTGGCGTGGATAAGGATCTGGCCACCCGCGACCGTTTGCACGCACTGCACGATAAAGCGACGGGGCTGTCGCTCGAGTTCGGCCGCAACATCCAGGAGGGCGGAAAGACGATTGAGGCGGCGCCGGAAGAGCTTGAGGGATTGCCTGCCGACTACATTGCGCGGCATCCAGCGCAAATGGGCCAATACGGCACGGAACGAGTAACGCTGACGACCGATCCGCCGGACATGATGCCGGTGATGACGTTTGCATCGAGCGCGGCGCTGCGGGAGCGCATGTTTCTCGCCTACAACACGCGAGCTTATCCGGCGAACCGGCAGATCCTGCTCGATCTGTTGGCGACGCGGCAGGAGATTGCGACGATTCTCGGATTCCGCAGCTGGGCGGATTTGGCGACTGCGGACCAGATGATGAAGTCGGCGGCGAACGTGCGCACGTTTTTGGCGAAGCTGGACGAAGCGAGCCGCGACGGGGCGAAGCACGAGCACGCGCTGGTGCTCGAGTTTGCGCGCGGGCGGCAGCCGGGGCTGAGCGAGATCGACATCGTGAGCCGCGGTTACTGGTACGAGCAATTCCGGCGCGCGCGGTTCGATTTCGACTCGCAGTCGGTACGGCCGTATTTTCCGTATGCGCGGGTTGAAGCGGGCGTGCTCGAGACGGCGGCCAAGCTGTTCAAGGTGGAGTTCAAGCCGACGGATGCGCCCACGTGGGATCCAGCGGTTTCGGCGTTTGAAGTTTTCGATGGTGGGCGGCTGGTGGGGAGGTTCTATCTGGACATGCATCCGCGCGAGGGCAAGGACAAGTGGTTCTCTGCGGCGCCGGTGGTGACGGGCGTGCGCGGGCGCACGATGCCTGAGGCGGCGCTGATCTGCAATTTTCCGGCAGGCGATGCGAACGATCCAGGGCTGCTGCAATATTCGGACGTGGTGACGTTCTTCCACGAGTTTGGCCACCTGATGCATGCGATCCTGGGCGGGCACACGGAGTGGGCGGGGCTTTCGGGGTTTGCGACGGAGGGCGACTTCATTGAAGTGCCGTCGCAGATGCTGGAGGAGTTTTTCCGCGACGAGAAATTGCTGCAGTCGTTTGCTCGGCACTACGAAACGGATGAAGTGCTGCCGTCGGAACTGATCCGAACGATGAAGCTGGCGGGGGCATTCGGGCGTGCGGACTGGATCAGGACGCAGCTCTACTACACGACGCTCTCGCTCAATTTGCACGACGAGGATCCAGCGGGGATCGATCCAGACGTGGTGACGCGCGAGCTGTACAAGCAATTCCAGCCGTGGACATGGCTCGAAGGCAACAAGATGTACGCGAGCTTCGGACATTTGACTGGCTACTCGTCGAACTACTACACCTATGCATTTGACAAGGTGATTGCTCTGGATTTCTTCGGACAGTTCGATCCCGAAGATTTGCTGGGCTGCGAGGCGGGCACGCGCTACCGCAAGGCGGTGCTCGAACAGGGCGGATCGAAGCCGGGACGAGAGATGGTGCGCGATTTTCTGGGCCGCGACGAGGAGTTTGCGGCGTTCAGCAAGTGGATGAATGAGGAGTTTGAAGGGCAGCAAGTCAGCAAGTTAGCGAGTTAGCGGATCGCAGGCGGAACGCGAGTCCGTGCCCTCCCCGCGGCGCCACATGGAATGAGCAATACGAACGGAACCGGATGACGGCGAAGGATTTCAAGCGGATTGCGTTGAGCCTGGAAGGCGCGGAAGAAGGTTCGCACATGGGCGCCGTGGATTTTCGCGTCGGCGGGCGGATTTTTGCGACGCTAGCGTCAGTGAGAGAAGGCTACGGAAATCTGATGCTCACACCGGAGATCCAGGCAGAGTTTCTTCGCGAGCGGCCCGATTTGTTTTTGCCGGTTCATGGTGGGTGGGGACGCAACGGCGCGACGCATATTCGTCTTGCGGTTGCCGATGAGGACTCCATACGTGGGGCGTTGCATACGGCTTGGAAGCTGCGGGTGGAAAAGAACAAGAAGAGCGGTCCGCCGCGGCGGACGGGGCGGCGAGACGGCAAGTCAGCGAAGCGCGGGTGAGCGCTCTCATTCAAAGCGCTCGGTGGACTTCATCCAGCAACGTGAGATTGCCACCAAGTCGGCTTCTTGACGAACATGATTACTTGTCCCGGCACAGGTTTGAGAGTCTTGCTCACTTTCGTAGGACACCAGATTCCACCAGAAGCGCTCGGGTTGCTTATAAATCCCACTGATATTGCGTCGTTGAGATTCGTATGTACATCGTCGCCGCATTGCTCTTTCCGATTCGGCGGAAATACTTCAATTTCGATCGCTTGTTTGTCGTTACAGACGTAAGAAACTGTGGCAATCCCGTGATCGTTCGTGAATGCCGATTTTCCCGAGAAATTACGCGGGGGCCCTGCGCAAAAGGGTTCGACTTCCACATTGGCTTGAGGCTTTCCATCCAAAGCGTCCAGCACGAGTACCTTCAGGTCTTGACTCTGCAGCTTAGTCTGGGAGAAGAGTATCCCGACTATCAGGGGCCCAAGCAAGAATCGCGTGAAGCACATCGACGCCTCCCACAAACGGGACTTAGCTGCCTGGTCGCAGTTCGCATGATGGACGGGTTGCCCGTCTTTGGGTTCCAACCCGCCACAACGAAAGTGTGGGCGAATCAGGATGTTTTTGCGCCCGTGAAGCCGGCGAGGATTTGGGTCATCATGTCGTTAACGGTGCCGGGCGAGCTGGGCAGGAAGATGGTGCTTGCTTTGCCCGTGACGCCCACTTCGCGCAAGGTGTCAAAGTACTGGGTCATGAGAACCATCGCGATCACGTCTTTGGCGGTTGAGCCTTCGACGGCGCCCTTGAACTCTTCGACGGACTGCTGCAGGCCCTTGATAATGGCCTGACGCTGGCGGGCGGTGCCGTCGCCTTGCAGGGCCTTCGACTCCGCTTCGGCCTCAGCCTGCTTCACCTTGAGGATCTTTTCGGCTTCGCCGCGGGCCTGCGCCGCAATCTGCTCGCGCTGCGCGGCGTTGATGTCGTTCATAGCCGCCTTGACCTTGGCGTCAGGAACGATGTCAGTGACCAGCGCGCGCAAAATGTTGTAGCCGAAAGTGTCCATGACTTCGTCGAGGTCACGCTTGACGGCGCCGGAGATTTGCTGCATCTGCTCGAAGGCTTCGTCGAGAGTGAGCGTGGGCACGTGGCCGAGGATGGAGTTGAAGACGTAGCTCTCAATCTGGCTCTGCGGATTCGAGAGCTTGTAGTAGGCGTCAAAGACCTTCGCCTCGACGACCTGGTATTGCACGGAGACGGGGATGGTGACGAAGACGTTGTCCTTGGTTTTGGTTTCAACGTTGACGACGGCCTGGCGCACCTGAAGGTCGACAAGGCGCACGGTTTCGCACCAGGGCAGCAGGAACTGCAGGCCGGGGCGCGCGACGCGGTTGAACTTTCCGAATCGCTCCACCACGCCGGCCGAGTAGGTGCGCACCGTGTACATGGTTTTGAGGAGCGTGACGAGGATGAAGATGGCGATGATGGCGGCGACGATGAGAGCGAAGACGGCAACGGCGGAGTTGTCCATGGCGGGCCTTTCTTTACCTCGAGAGCCGGATGGCTCGTGCGCGGGAGCGACGAGTAGCGTGAAGATTGGGCCCGCGTTTTCGAGATGCAGGAATGAT
>CAVXMJ010000014.1:0-66425 GCA_963762905.1 uncultured Acidobacteriaceae bacterium
TATCTCGGGTCGGGCTGGGTGATCGGCATCATCGCCATCTTCCACGTCATGATTTCGCAGTTTGCCGTGGGCGGCGGCCTTTATCTGCCGCTGGCCGAACGCAAAGCTTTGGCCGAAGCACGCAACGACTGGCTCGCCGAGCTTGTCGGCTACTCCAGGTTCTTTCTCATCCTCACCGGCGTCTTCGGCACCATCTCCGGCGTGGGCATCTGGTTTGCCATCGGCCTCACCAATCCTGAAGCCACCAGCACGCTCATCCACAACTTCGTATTCGGCTGGGCCATCGAGTGGGTCTTCTTCATGGTCGAGCTCATCACCGCCGCCGTCTACTACTACACCTGGAACAAGATCGACGCCAAGCTTCACCTCGTGGTCGGCTGGGTCTACGCGGGCGCGTCGGTGTGCACGCTCATCATCATCAACGGCATTCTCACCTTCATGCTCACGCCCGGCGACACCTGGATTGGCGTTGCCGGCACGGGACACGAGGCCAGCAAGTTCTGGAACGCCTTCTTCAATCCCACCTACTGGCCCAGCCTGCTCTTGCGCGTTTGCGTGTGCGCGTCGCTCGCCGGAATCTGGGCGCTCATCAGCGCCAGCCGCATTGATGGCCACGAACAGCCGGCGCTCAAATCCTCGCTGGTCAAGTGGAGCGTCAAGTGGCTCGTGCCGTCCTTCGTGGCCATGCCGTTCCTGTTCATCTGGTATCTCTTCATGGTGCCCCAGACGCAACGCGCGCTGCTCACGCTCGGCATTGACACCATGGGCACCGGCACATTTTCCATCGTTACGCGCATGGCGCTCGTCATCGTCATGACCTCGGCGACCATCATCGGCGCCGCCTATTACCTGGCCTACCGCAATCCCACCGACTTCAACCCCGCGCACGCAGTAGCCATCCTGCTGTTGGCGCTCGTCGCGACCGGCGCCGGCGAGTACTCGCGCGAAATGCTGCGCAAGCCCTACGTCATCGGCCGCTGGATGTATTCAAACGGCGTGCGCGTGCCCTACGCCATCAAGATCGATCACGATGGTTATCTCGCCCACTCCAACTGGGTGTGGAACGGAGCCGACTCAAGCTACTCGCGCGGCGAGGCGATCTTCCGCGGTGAGTGCGGCGCGTGCCACACGCTGAACGGCTACCGGCCGCTGGCCAAGCTGCTCGCCGGGCGCGACCGCGCCAACATCGAGAGCTTCATCACCATGCTGCACGAGTACAAGCCCGACTCGCCCTATCACCACTTCATGCCGCCGATGGTCGGCACCGAGCAGGACGTCGACGACCTGGCCAACTTCCTGAACGCGCAGGTGAACCCGCCCGCCCCAACAGTTCAGAAGCCACTGCAGACGGCGCAGAAATAGCGGCAGCAGATTTCGCGGTGTTACCCGCCACTCGATCGTTGCCCCATCCTTTCCGCAGCCTTTTCGCGGAAAGGGTGGGACAGCGCGCTGACGCCGATAGCCCCCCGGGTCCCTCAGTCCCTCTGTTCCTGCCACCCTGCATTCCTTGTCAAGCCCCCGCCCCGAAAATAATTCCGCCCGCCTTCCGTAACTCCTTCATTCTCTGATCTCTGTTCTCTGATCTCTTTTTTCCCAGGTTTGCCGATCATTTCCACCTTCAAGCGCATAATCATTCCATAGTCGGCAAGCGCAACCGGCCTCCAGCTTCACGATTCCGAAGGAGCGTTCAGCCTCTTCACAAGGCAGAAATCGAAACAAGGAGTGATTTTTATGCCCCCTGCGGTATATTTTGCCATTTAACTTGTTTAGAATCAACAAAACAGCCTCAAAACCGTCGACAAATTTAGCCGATTTTAGTCGATTTTGTTCCTCAAGAACGCTCCTTTGGGGGTTGAGCACGCCATCAGGCAGCCACTGGGATGACTGTTCTTCGACCGGCTACGAAAGCCCGTAAGTTTGCGCGCGAAGGCGCGGTCCGCTATAAGTAACTGCGAACGAAGAGGCCGTTCTTCGCGCGCGGCTCAGCTCCAAACGAATTGAAAAGGAAACCAACCATGAATCGCAGAGAACTGTTTGCCGCGCTCGCCGCTACTGCCGTCGCCGGCGAGGGCCTGGCCTTTGCCCAGAACAACCCCGGCACAACACCTGCCGCCGCATCCTCCGCCGACACCACGCCCGCCACACCCGTCATGGGGTCGAAGGTGTGGGACTGGAACGCGATGGTCGCGAAACCGAACGCCACCGGATCGGTACGGTCGGTGTGTTCCGCGCCGACGGCGACGCTCGAGAATCTGGAGATCCACATCACGAAGCTGAACCCTGGGCTCTCGTCGCATCGGCCACACAAGCACCCGAATGAGGAGCTGATCATCGTTCGCACCGGAACCGTGGAAACGCTCTCAAACGGCGAGTGGATCCGCGTCGGCCCAGGCAGCGTGATCTTCAACGGTTCGAACCAGGTGCATTGCTTCAGGAATGTCGGCGCCGAACCGGCGGTTTATCACGTGGTCAATTTCAAAACTGCCGCCACGCCACCGGGGAAGACGGAGTTTGTAGACATCAGCCAGTAAGCTTTACGGGATGACGCTTCAGTGGGCGATCGGCGATTTTGGCTGCGTGATTGGCTCGCCGGCGATTGACAGCTTCACGCGGTACACGCTGGAACTGGCGCAAATGTAGAGCGTCTTGTGATCCGCCCCGCCCCAGGCCACGTTGGCCACGCGCTCGGGGATGAGAAGCGTGGCGAGGTGCTTGCCTTCGGGCGACAGAATCACCACGCCGCCGGGACCGGCGCTGTAAATGTTGCCCTCGATATCGACCTTCATTCCGTCGGGTCCGCCGGGGCGCGGGTCACTGGTTCCGTCATAGAGCAGTGTGGGATCGGCGAGCGTGCCGTCGGGGAGCACGCGGTAGCGCATCCAGATCTTCTTCGGCTCGGTCGAGTCGACGTAGAGATATTTTTCGCCGGGCGAGAAGGCAATCCCGTTCGGCCGCGGCAAATCTGAAATCAGAAGCTGCAGGTCGCCGCGCTCGGGCGGCGCGCCGGCCTTTTGATCGGCGGCGTGCAGAATGCGATAAACGCCGTTGACCTGGAGATCCTTCTCCGGATCTGAATCGTTCTGCTTGCGCAGCCCGTACGGCGGATCGGTGAAGTAGACAGAGCCGTCAGAGCGATACACCAAATCATTAGGACTGTTCAGGCGCAGGCCCTGGTAGCGATCGGCTAGTACGGTCTGAACGGCTTCAGGGTTCAGCGATTCAAAACGGAAGACGTCGCGCTGCGCGTGGCCGGCGACGGTCAGCCGGCCGAGCGCGTCCAAAGTCATCCCATTCGACCCGGGCTCGCGGCCGCCGTAGGGAGCGGAGCCTTTGTAACCGCTGGGCTGCAGGAAGATGCTCACGCCTTTGCCGGGCGTCCACCGCCGAATGGAGTTGGAAGGAATCTCAGCGAAGAAGAGGCTGTTGTTGACCCAGACCGGGCCTTCAACCCAGGTGAAACCGGTAGCGATGCGCTCAAGCTTGGCGTGGTCGGGAACGATGTGGCTGCTCGCCGGGTCGGTGCGGTCAACCTGCAGCGGAGTGATAGCCGGCGCCGTGGCAGCGGCCGATTGCGCCGAGGCGCGGCCGGCGATATAGAGGCAAAGAAGCGCAACGATTGCAGGCGCGATCGGGCCGAGGGGATTCGTGCGGAAAGGTTTCATGCGGTCATTCCTACCTTGGAGCCTGAAGTGAAGAGAGCAGGATGCGGCCGATTGTTTGGAAGCGCGTTGTGGGGGCGGGAGCATCCAGCCCATTCATCTTTCGCTTGACGGGGTTGGCGTGTCAAGGCCGAAAGCCCCTGCCAAAAGTCCGCTGGAGCGCATAGAATACGAGTTGTTATGAGCAAGAAGGAGCACAAATCGTTTGAAGTGGCGTGCCCGGATTGCGGGGCGATGCTCAAGATCGACGCGGAGACCGGAGTGCTGGTGAGCCACACTTCAGCCCCGCGCAAAAGAATGTTCGAAGACCTGGAAACGGCGGCCAAGGCCATGCGCGAGCACGGAGAGCGCACGGAGTCCATCTTCAGGCAGAGCGTGGACGCCGAGAAGAACAAGGAAGACTTGCTCGAGAAAAAGTTTGCCGAGGCCATGCGCAAGGCCAAGGACGCTCCAGAAGGCAAGCCGTTCCGCGAGATCGATCTGGACTGAGCAACCCTGGTCGCGTGCGGTGCATTTCCTTGAGAGAGAAATGCGAGTGGAGTCGCCGGGCTGCGGGTTTTCGAGCGATACTTGCAGAGGCGATTGAGTTTTTCGAGAGATTGAAATCGCGCGAACGTCAGGAGGGGTCATGGTAGTTGTGCCGCTAACGCAGGGAACGAAAGAGCCGGCTGGTGAGATGCGCTGCGAAGAGAAGGATTGCACAAACTGGATCCGCTACGCCGCGGCAGGCACTCTTGCCGCAAGCGGTGTACTGCTGGTGACCGGTCAGCGGAAGCTCGGCATGGTGACGGCCCTCTCCGGCGCTGTGTTGACCCTTATCGACCAGCAGGATGCGGTGCGCAGCTGCTGGGACAGGCTGCCGGAATTTCTTGAAGATCTGCAGGGACTGCTGGGCAAGGCGCAGACCGCCGTTGAAGATCTCTCAAGCCAGAGCGAAAAGCTGCGCAAGGTTTTGAGCCAGTAGTAGCGGCTTAAAGACGGTCAACCGCGGCGCATTCGTGGCAGCGCGCTTTCCGCGATCCCATAGCTCTCAGCCCGCCCCGCGTTCCTCGCGCCCTAGGCGCAGCGTTGGTGAGCTCCGCGCTTCAGCGTGGGGGAAGCTGCGTATCTCTGAGGCCGGAGTCCCATAGGGACGGCGCTCAACAGCAGCGCCCGCCTGCCAACCTCAATCCGGAAATCAGTCTCTAATTTTTGCGTTCGATCAGGTAACGGGCGACGGCTTTAAGTCCATCTGCGCGGCTGCCATAAGGATCGAGGGCCGCGAAGGCCTCGTCGACCAGTTGCGCCGCGTCGCGCAGGCTCTGCTCAACGCCGTAGACGGCGGGCCATGTGGCTTTCTGAGTGGCTTCGTCCTTGCCGGCGGTCTTGCCGAGCTGCGCCGAGTCGGCCGTCATGTCGAGCACATCATCGACAATCTGGAAAGCGAGGCCTGCTTTGCGGCCGAAGCGGTCGAGTCGCGCAACATCGTCTGCCGTGGCTCCTGCATAAACGCCGCCTGCAACCACGCTGACGCGAATGAGGGCGCCGGTCTTAGCGCGATGGATGGCCTCAACCAGCTCGGGCGTGGGTTTGAGGTGCTCGCTTTCGATGTCAAGAACCTGGCCGCCGATCATGCCGTCAACCGTGCCCACGGCGTTTGCGACGAGGCCGGCAATTTGAATGGCCGCGGCGGGTGGACATTCAAGGCCCGAGAGCACTTCAAAGGCGCGCGTCTGCAGCGCGTCGCCGGCGAGGATGGCAATGGCTTCTCCAAACACGACGTGGCAGGTGGGCTTGCCGCGGCGCAGGTCGTCATTGTCGAGCGCGGGCAGATCGTCGTGGATGAGCGAGTAGGTGTGGAGCATCTCCAGGGCCGCGCCGAGATTTTCGATTCCCTTTGGAAGAGCGCCTGCTATTGCCATCGAAGCCTGCATGGCCAGCACCGGGCGCAAGCGTTTGCCGCCCGCAAACACTGAGTGGCGCATGGCGCCGTGAATCGAAACGGGCACCGTGTCCGCCGAAGGGATCAGGGCTTCGAGCGCCTGGTCGGTCAGGTCGGCGCCTTCCTGAATCAGAGATTTTACGTCTGCGGGCATTGCAATCATGTTAGACGAGAACGGGCAAGGCGGTGTTCACAAAGCGAGAGGGCGATGAGCAACAAGGCGCTGAGGATGGTGAGCCAGCGTCCGGCAAGATCGCCCGGTGACGTCGTCCAGTCGACGGTGAGGTCGATAGGGCCCGGCGGGACGGGCACGACAATGAGGCCGTCGTCGCGTAACGGCAAGTTGATGAGGGGCTGGCCGTTGAGCCGGATGGACCACGCCGGATACCGCTCAAGATGGAGCACCAGGTAGCCGGAGTGAGGGATGGTGGCGCGAAGGGTGCGGTGTTCCGGATTGAGTTGCGAGCCACCGTTCGAAATGCTGGCGCCTCGGGTCCACGTGAACGCAGCCTGGCACGTATCTTGATCGGGAGTCCAGGCCGGGTTGGCGTCCGGATCGTCGGGGTCGGGTTTGCCGAACACAATGTTGGGTTCACTCACAAGGCAGGCGTCGGGAAATCCGGTTGGGACCGTGCTGATGTCGCCATTGGGCGGCTCGTATTCGTACATGCCTTCAAAGCCCGCACCTGTGCGGTAGTCGACCAGCATGGATGCCACTGTATCTTCGGGATAACAAACCTGGAAGAATCTTGTCCCGGCGTAGATGGTTGCAACGACGAAAAGCGCGGCGCAAGCGGCCAGGACGACGATTCGGCTCCAGCGAAGAAGGCGGGCGGCGCGGCCATCGCCGCCCGCGGGCCAGATGGCGGCGACGAAAAAGATCGCCATGGGCCCCTCGACCGCTTCAAGCCAACGCCATGGGTACTGCAGAAAAGGCAATTGAGGCAGGGTGCGCCAGATGGGCCGCGAAATGGGAAACAGAAGAAACAAAACGACGATGGGAATGGCGGCGAGCGGAATCCACTTTTTTCCCGGTCCTGGAAGTGAGTTTCGGAAGTAGCAGACGACGACGGCGGCCAGGGCAGCGGCGATCATGGAAACAGCGATCCAGGAGACCTGGCGCAAAACCACGTCGTGCATGGCGAGCAGCGGATCGGCGTGGCGCGAGAAGAGCCAACTGTTCTCGAATTTGAAGCTGGGATCTTCCGTGGCCTGGCCGATGTCAACCCAATGGCGCTGGAGGGTTGCGGGAACCCAGTAGATGGCGGCGAGACCGAGGCCGAGAACAGTAGCGACGGCGGCGCGAAGCAGCGGCGCCCACGATTTGTTGACGATGGCCCAGAGAAGCGCGATGCCCACTAGCAGGTAGCCGGCGATAACTCCCAGCGGCAGATTCGAGAGCCAGGCACCGGCAAACGCTATGGCAAGCGGGACGGTTGATCCGTCGAAGGCGCGGCGGATCACGGATCGTTGCGGGGTGCCCCATGTCCCTCGCATTTGGGGACATGGGAGCGACCTCGAAGTAACCTCTGGCCTTTCTCGATCGCGCAGGACGAACAGAAGGATAAGCGGGAGCCAGAATCCGCCGGCGAATTCAGGAAACGCGCACCGCTCGTAGCCGGTGAAAAGCGTGAAGCCGGAGAAGATGGAGACGCAGCCGGCGAGAGTGGCTGGGGCGTTGTCAAGAGCGTCAAGGGCGAGCGCGCGCGTGGCCAGGCCGGTTGCAGCAAAGATGATGAAGGTGAGTGCAATGGGCGCGAGACTCCACGAGAGGATAGCGCCAAGCGCCGCGCCCAGCATCCATGTGAGCGGAGGATAGAAGACGAAGCGAGGCTCGCCCGCTCCGTAGTTGGCACTGGGCGTCCAGTGGGGATAAGTAATCCCGTGTCGCCACGCGTTGAGACAATCGAACCACGAGACAAGGTGAACATTGAAGTCGTGGCCGCAGGAGCTGCCGCGAATCAGTTGCGGAACCATGGCCACGGCCGCAGCAAGCAGAATCATCGCAGGACCCAGCAACCGCGCGCGTCTCGTTGTCCGCGCCGTCGGCGCGGCTGATCCCTTGTTCCCTCGTTCCCTTGTCCCCTGTTCTTTCATGGCAGCAGCCGCAGCGTGTGCGTAGTCTGTGCCGCGACCCCGGCGGGAGTAAAGGGCAGCGCGAAGGTGGTTCCGCTGTACCAGTCGTTCCATTGGTCGCGGAAGTACGGGCTGAGCGGATTGCTGCTTTCGCCGAGAACAATATTTTCAGTTGAGCCGTCGATGTTGCTCCAATCCATGGTGAAACGCTGCGAGGGGCCGAAATCGCGGCCGACCTGCTTGACGGTGGTGCCATCGCCACTTTGCGGCTGAGGCCCGGTTCCGGCTACGCGGCCGATGAGGGGTAGAAGGAAGGCCAGCGGGTGCTCGACGTCGACGACGTGCCAGCGGCCGTATGCCCAGTGCGAAACGTCGAGCGGCGCTCTTCCGTCACTCATTCCCTTGCGCACAGCGGCGGCGAGGAGCGCGTTCCAGTCTTTGTAGGCGGGCGGAAGCCACTCCGGCTTGGCGTGCATCACGATTTCTTCTTCAGCAAATGCCGACTCGCCCCAGTGATAGTCGCCGGCAAGCTTGCCGGGCTTGGGCTCGAGAATCATCGGCCAGAGCGCGGCACGAGTCTGGGTAACGATTGATGCGGCTGCGGAATCCGTCGCCAGGCGCCCATCCCAACTGCGCATCAGGTCAGCGGCCTGGCGCATCCTGTCGTCGCCGTTGCCTTCCGGGCCAGGAGTGTGGTCGATGGCGTAGGCGAATCGGTGGCCCATCTCCTGATCGACTTCGCTGTAGATGTCAGTTTGCACGGCGAGCATGTCCGCGGGCTTGAGATGGTCGCGGCCGTCAAGCGATTTGTAGATGCGCTCGATGCGGTAGGGATCGCCCCACTCGCCGGTGAGTGGGTAAGGCGATTTGTCGGTGGTTACGCGGGAGTTGGCGGTGGCGAGAAACCCCGAAGGCGGGTCGACGGCGCTGGGCATCGCGCCGAGCGGGATATAACCCTGCCACTCATGCGCTTGGTCGCGAATGGGTGCATCCGCGATTCCGGCGGGTCGCAGCGGAATGCGGCCGATGGCCTGGTAAGCAATGTGGCCCTGATCGTCGGCATAAACGAGACTCTGCGTGGGCCAGCACCACTTGACGAGCGCGGCGGAGAACTCGGCCCAATTCGAGGCCGTGTTCATTTCGTAGATCGGAAGTGTGGTGAGCGTGGGATCGTAGAGGGTCCACTTGAGGGCGGTTGGTTGATCGCCCGCCGAGAGAAGCGGATTGAGCAGCGGGCCGTGTGCGGTCGATTGAACATTGAGCACAACATCTTTACCGCCGCGAACGTGGATGGCTTCGCGATCGACGGCGAGCGGATGCCATGCGGCGTCGAGACCCTCGTAGTTGCCTTTGCCGTCGAGTTTTTCGATGTACAAGTCCTGCACATCGCCATAGAGCGCGGTGAATCCCCACGCGACGTGCTCGTTGTGGCCGGCAATGACGAGCGGGAAGCCGGGGAGCGTGACGCCAGCGGCATGAAAGCCGGGGGCACTGAGGTCAGCCATGTACCAGGTGTCCGGCTCGCGAAGCGTGAGGTGCATATCGTTCGAGAGGAGCGGCTTGCCGCTGGCCGTGTGCGAACCGGCAATGACCCAGTTATTGGAGCCTGCGGCGCAACCGTCGCAACTGGGCTGGCCGAGAAGTGCGAGGAAAGAGCGCGTGCCGATGGGAGCGGCAAAAGTAGCGCCGGCGTCCCCGCCGGCTGGCGTGCGGGCGTCCTCGCCCGCACTGCGAACACCGCCCCACCCTTTCGCAAAGGGCGCGAAAGGATGGGGCACGGCGCGCGTCTCGGTGTTTTCATCATCGTCATCATCGCCGTTCTTCGAGGGCGGAGGCGCGGGCTGTGGCTCGCTCAAGTCCACGCGAATGCCTGTTGGCGGACGATCGCGCCAGGAGCCGACGGGGTAAAGATCGGCTTCGAGCGCCGGGTTCGAGAGTTTCGCGGCCACGCGGGCGCGCGAGAGCTTGGTGGCAATGTGCGTGTCGAGAGTCTGCACCATCGACAGACCCACGCTGATGGAGTCCGCGCCGGTCCACGCCTGCGGGCGGTAATGGAGCAGGCGGAATTCTACGGGGAGAGTGTTCGACCGCTCGCACTGCGCGATGAAGAGATTGACACCCCTGGCGTAGTCGTCGAGGCGCCGGCGATCATCTGCGGACAGATTGCTGTAGAAGCGCTGAGCGGTAACGCGAATCTGGAGGACGCGCTGCGTTTTGTCGTGCTCGATGAGCGCCGGGCCCATGACTTCAGCGAGATCCCCGTCGGAGTTGCGGCGCGAGGCGTCCATCTGCCACAGGCGATCCTGCGCGGTCACGTAGCCCTGCGCGACGAATAGATCGTCCTCGGTTGCGGCTTCGATATGCGGGACCCCGTGCGCGTCGCGGCGGACGATCACGGGTGCGGAGAGGCCGGCAAGATGCACATCGCCATCGAGCTGCGGCAGCGCGGCTTTGGCGGCAGAGCGAAGCCAAAGCACCGCAGCCAACGGCGCCAGCGCAAGCAGAACCAACAATCCGCAGCCGGACCAAAGGAGAATCCGCAGCCAGCGGCGTCTGCGCTGCGGCGCAGCCGGCGATGGGAGCGAACTTCTTCGAGGTGAGTCAGACATTGATTCGGACCGGGGGCCAGAATCAGGATACTGCCGCGAAAGCCGTTGGCGTCTTCACCTCGTTGGGGTGGGACCATCACCGAGCAGCGAGGTTTGAGCGATCTTGAACGGGACACGGTAACTCTGGTTTTGCTCTAAAGGTCACACCCTTTGCTGCAGTAGATCGGAAGGAGGACAAGGAGGAGGACCTCCTCGCCAACCATGAAGGGACCTTTCACGGGCCAGACGACCAGGTTCTTTGCAATTCCGCTGAACCGGTGACCACTCCCGGGGGAGCTCTCCAATTCCAGCTTTATGTAGTTCCCGACTAAGACCTCTTTCACATGGGGATCGTTTCTGCCCTTGCGATTTCGAGCCTTGTCCGGGCGGACTTGGATCACTTTGGCTTCAATCGATTGCCCGCCATAGGCATCTGCATAGGACGACTTTCTGTTGAAGATCCCCCCTCTCACGGTAACGTCTTTGAGGATCCAAAAAGTCAGAGTCGTGCCAACAGTTGCGTGAGCCAGTGCTGCCGGGTCGGCTGGGACGAGCTTGAGCGGCACCTCGAAAGGAATTATCGACAAACCGTACTGCGAACCAAACTCGCCTGTTTGCGCTCGATTATAGCCAAGTTCGGCAAGTAGGTTTATTGAACTCCTGTACGCGTATAACGTTTCCGCGGGCGCCGTTTCGAGAGCTGGCTCTTCGACTTGGCAGATCTGTTGCGCCGCGAGCAGCGGCGACAGCACGATGCAGAGAACGGATGCGAAAAGTTTGCTGGTCATAAAGTGCCTCACAGGGCCGCCGCCCGACGATCTAGATACTCAAAAGCACGAGAACCATCAGAATCAATGCGACGATGGCAAAGGTATTCAGAATGCCGACCGCCGAGATGGCGAAAGCTGAATCGCTGAAGCCGCTATCCGAATTGCCGAGGGGGTTAGAGCAGTCGAGGATGATGTTCGCCGGCATGCCCGGGACCAATTCCCTGACCTGAATGAACATCTGAGCACTTCGGTTTAGGAAACGGGAGCCATGAATGACTTTTTGAACGACTCCTTCGACCGGCGTCGAAGCCGGGATTAATCTGACGCCGTCGACGGTCACATCGCTATCGATGACAAAGCGGATGGTCGTTCCTGGTTTGATCTTCGAGAAAGAAGCATTGCCTGGAGAAATGATTCGGATCGCCCCATAGGGAGAAAAAGTGATTTGCGAAGGGATCGAAGCTGCGGGCGCGGGTTGGGTAGAGGCGCTTGCCGCTTGTTGCGCTACCTGTTGAGCAACGAGCAGCGGCGAAAGGAAGATGCAAAGGGCGGATGGAAGAAGTCTGCGGACCATGGGGGGCTCCTATACCTGGCGATGGTATGCGGGCAAAAGCTGGGCTATGGGCGCGATGAGGACAGTTTCGGGAGTGTCACAGTCCGGGTGGGAAAGTGGCGGCGGGACGCTTTTCAGAGAGCGCGGTCTCCATGGCGCGGAGTTCGTCGAACGACGCTTCGCTCAGAAGGCGGAAGACGAGCGGAAAGCAGCCCTTGGGCAGGTCGCGCGCCGTGACCACGTCGCAGATCACGCCTGTGGTCGCCTCGAGCCCGCGTTTCCAGCCGGGACGAGTGGCGTCGCGAACGAGAAGGTTCTCCTGAGCCAGGCCGGCAGCCACGATCATAATGCTCGCGAGCTGCTGAAACTGGGACCAGCGCGATGCGATGCCGACGAGGTCGGTGGCGTGCTCGGGCAGATAGCGCTGGAGTTTTGCCTGCAGGGCGGGAGTGATGGCCTGCACCTGGAGGACGGTGAGCTCGGTTCCTGCGGGAAGCAGTTTGCGAACAGACTCGGCTTTGCTGGGCAGAACCACAGGGATGGATCGTTCGAGCATCTCCGGCGACGCGCAGTGCGCGGGCTCGCAACCTGTAACGGGCAACGCAAGATTTTCTTCCATTTCGAGCATCACGATGCGGCGCAGTTCGGGATCGGGCTCAATGACAAGCCAGCGCGCGGGCGGCTCGAATGAAAGCCAGCGGAGAAGACGGTCGCGGAGGAGTGCGTCGGATGCGCCCATGCTTCTCGCCCGAGCGGCCAGTTCGCCGATGAGCTGGTCGACGATCAATTCGGGGGCCATTTCAGCACTGAGCGAAACGGAGCGGCGGGTGCTTGAAACAAAGACGCCGCTGCCGTGGCGGTGCTCGATCCAACCGTCCTGCTCCAATTGGCGATAGGCTGCGCTGGCGGTGTTGGGATGGATGCCGAAGCGGCGCGCGAGCTCGCGGGTGCTGGGCAGGCGCTGGCCGGGAAGCACTTCGCGAGTGAGGATCGCGAGGACAACCTGGGTGATTAATTGCTCGCGGAGAGGAACTTCGGCGCTGCGATTGAGCCAGAGACGCATGTGAGCCTCAATCTGCCGTAAGCGCGGCAGCGTTGCGGGCATTGAAAGCAAGAAGATACAGAATCAGCAGAAGAATCGCCGCGACGACGAGCAAGCTGCCTTCCGGGCCGTCGGCGCCGCCGCTCCAAAGAGGATTGCCCGCTGGAGCGGCGGAGAAAAGATGGCCCTGGGCCTGCAGGCCGCTGTCGGCCGTGCCATAGAAAAAAGTTTCAGCCCAGTCCCATGCCGCGTGGCAGCCGATGGCCCACCAGGCGGAGCCGGTGACAAAGACGCTGACGCAAAAGATAAAACCGATGGCGGCGGCCGCGAATACGCCGATCCAGGTCTCTCCGCTGTTGTCCGTGTGATAGAAGCCGAAGAACGTAGACGTCACCCACGCAGCCTGCCAGAATGCGCTCCGCGCCCCGAACTTTTGGTGGAGTATGAGGCAAGGGAAGAACCCGATCGTGGCCGCAAGGTAGACGCCAAATGCGCCATTGCGTCCCGCGTCGAGGGCCAGATAACAACACAGAACAACCTGGGCTGCAAGAGCCCACCAGAAATTGATGCCGCGAGTGAGCGTGGAGAGCGCGTAGCAGCGAAACAGCCCTTCTTCAACGGATGCCACCATGAGGAAAGCAGCGATCCACAGTGCACCCAGGCGAATTGCCGCCGTGGCGGGCAGCGCCGCGGGGGCGAGGCGCAGCCAGCCGCCCCACGCCATGCCCGCAACGAGCGAAGAGAGCGCGACAAAGCCTGCGGTCATTCCGAAGAAAAAATGGCGCACGCGGCGCGGGCCGGCGAGGTTGTAGCTCGATATGCGGCGATCCTCAATGAGGACCATGATCAGCGCGGCGGAGATGAGGGAGAGAAGCGGGACAAATTCCGCGACCAGAAAAGCTCCTGCGGAATCGGCCGGCGTGTCGTGAATAAGGCCCGCCGCGAAGAAGACCGTACCAACAACTTCGCGGAATAGGTAGTAAAGCCCTGCGAAGAGCAGGAGCGACCAGCCAACGCGCAATCCATGCGGCCCGATGAAGACCCAATCAAAGTCGCGCTCATGTCGCGGAGGTGGTTGCGGCGAGCGAGGAGAGACTTCGGCGGGGACCGTCCGCTGTTCGTCCACTGCGGATTGCAACTGCGGCTCCATCCAAACTCCTTTGCAAGCGCACAAATACCCCTCGCACGATTGCGGCAGTCAAGAAGGTACTCTACAGCATAAACATTTTGGGGATAGTCGGTGAGGCGGCGCTGTCCCTGAGGGACTGCGAAGGGATAGGAAAACGCACCGGCCCTGCCGGCGAATTACCGCTCAGGGCCGGAAGACTGCGTTGCGGGCAAAGACTTGCGGTTACTTTTCCGAGGGCTGACCGGCAACCTGGAGATGGTTTTCTACGCTGAAGACGCCTGGGACGCTGTTGGCGCGAATACCAGCCGCATCCTTGTCACCCTTGGAATTAACTACGCCGTAAAGCTCCACATGGCCGTTTTGCACCGAAATGCGAATAGGCTTTTCGGGATCCATGGCGTATTCATTCAGCGACCCGTAACCGTAGATGGCGCGAGCCACTGCGAGCCGGAGCTGCCAATCCATCGGCGAAACGGGATCGACGGAGATATCGTCGATCACGTCCTTGACGCCGGGCGTTGTAGCCGCGACAGCCAGCGCGGAGTCTCGGTTGGGATAGTCGTGCGCGTGACCGCCCAGTGTGACTACGCCGTTCTGGACGCTGATGGAAATGGCGTCAAACATATTGCCGTAGCCGATGCTCACGCTGTTAATCTTGTCGACCAGCGTCTTTTCCAACTGGGCATCCGGAACATCGGGTCCTGCGACCTGAATGTCGTCGCGGACTGCGGAAACACCCTTGATCTTGTGGACGATCTTCTCGGCATCGGCCTTGTTCTCATAATCGGTGACCGTGCCCGATAAGGTGGCGACGCCGTTCGCATCGATGTTGACCTGCACATCCTTGAACTGCCCTTTATTCAGCTTGGCGCGCACCGTGCTGGCGACGTCCTGATCGGCGGCCGCGTGCGAGAGCTGAGGAAAAACGAGAATCGCACCAAAAAGAGCCGCGGCAAAGAGCAATGAGTTGCGATGATTCATAGTTCTTGACATTGGGAAAGTCCTCCATCGTCAGGATTTGAGCGGCCCCGGCGCCGGCCCCCTGACGTTGAGCCGGCACTGGACGAGTCTGCCGGTCTGTTTAGACACAGGTGGGGTCTCTTTGGTTGCGTTGGTTGCGCAAGTGACGCTGAAAATCACGAAGCAAACGGGTTAGCGGTAGCGACGGGTGGCTTTTACAACCATCGAGAACACGCCCGATTCATCACGGGCCACGACGAGGGAAACGTGGTGGTTGATGGCGACTTCAGCCTGGAGCAACTGCTGACCCGTCGTGTTCACATCGGTGGCGTAGGTGAGGGTCACGTTGCGGCCCAACTGCTCCTCGACTGTAATGCGCGAGGTGGAGTTGCCGAATGCGCCGAGATAATTGGGATCAATTTTTACAGAGCCCGCGCCGAACAGCTTCTGGATGCGGCTTGAGACTGTAGCATTAAGCGCGCCGCCAAGGAGCGCATCGGTGGTGGGATTGCTGATGGCCTGCTCCTGCTGCTGCGTATAAAGTCGCTGCTGGTTGGCAGTGTGGCCGAGCGCAAGAAGCGCGACCACGTCAGCTTCAGGCAACGGAGGATCGCTGCGATAGGAGACGCTGAGCTTCTGCGGCGTGCCATGGAGGCCGAGGGAGATGTCGTAATCCTCCACGTGCGCCGTGGCGCTCAAGTCAATGATGGGCTCAATGCGGACAGGATTGGTGAAAGTGATGTCGCCGCGTTCAAGCTCGTAACGCGTTCCGGCGATCAGCGCGCTACCCTCGGTGATGGAGACCGCGCCGAGGAGCGATGGAGACGCCAGTGTGCCGCGCAAGCGCAGATTCACGTCGCCGGCCAGCTTGGCGAATGCGTTCTGAAAGTTCAACTGCGGCGAGGAAGAGATTTGCACGTCGAGCCGCACATGGTTCGACGGAGCATTGGGCGGCGCAATGGATTGGACCGAGGAGCCGGCCTGGACCGCGAGGGAGGCAAGATCGAGATCAGGACTGACGGCAAATCGCGTAATCAATACATCGCCGCTGAGGAGAAGATTCGATTGCGGGCCCTGGAGTTGCAGCCTGAGATCGGCCAGCGAACTGACGCCCGACGGGTAGCGGATGTGAACGCTTTTCCCGGTGACAGTGAGGTCTGCGAAGATGCCGTGCTGATAAGCAAGGTAGCCCTCCACGCTGAGTTGGCCGCCGCCGGTCATGGCGGTGAGCGACTTCACTTCAAGCCGGTTCTGATTGAACTCCAGCGTGCCGCGCAACTGGCTCAGGCCATTGGGCAGATCCTCGAGCGAAAGCGATCCGTCCTGGAATTCGACCGTACCCTGAAGACCGGGATTCCGCACAGGACCGTGGGCTGACAACTGGAATGTGGTGACGCCGCTGGCGGTCAGATCGGGATCGATGGTTTCAGCGAGCTTGAGATTGACGCTGCCGCTGGCGTCAAGATCGAGTTGCTGCGAGCCCTCAAGCGATAGGCTTCCCTCGGCGCGAAGATCGGTATTGTCACCGGTTACGTGCAGGGGGTCCAGGTGGACCCGGCCATCGGCAAGCGTTGCGTGCATGCCGCTCTCGCTTTTGAGATGAACGCCGGCGACGGTAACCGCCAATTGGTGAAGCTGGGCGTCGCCGCGAAGCTGCTTCAGATCGGCAAGCGGTCCGTCGATCGTGACCGTCCCGGCGAGCGAGGAGTCGGCGCTGAATGCTTCTACGTGCGCCATGCGAAGCAGAGCGCCGACGTTGAATTCGGAAAACTCGACGCGGGCTTCCGTCGCGTAGCCGCTTCGCAATTCCGTCTGGCCTTTCAGGTGCAGGTCAGCTCCCTGCAATTGCGTGGTCGCATCATAGGTTAGATGGTGGCCGGTGGTTTGCGCGGACACTTCGAGGACACCGAATCGTTGCCCGCCCAAGGCCAGCGAGTCAACGGTGGCGCGGGCATTCAGCCGCGGATCATCGAGTGAGCCGGAGCCTGTGATGTCGATCGAGAGCTTGCCAGCCGCTTCATAGCTGTGCCGGCTGACCCACGCGATGTGCGCGATGTCAATTTGAGAACCGTGCGCATCCACATTGAATGTTCGGGTGTCGAAGTCGTAGTTTCCCGACCCCGAGAGGCTTCCGCCGGCATCCTCGACGCGGGCCGAGACAACTTTGAGCCGGTGATCGGCCAGCGCGGCCTGGACGCGAAGTTGCGTAACCGGCTCGTCGTACACGACGCCGCGATCCATTTGCAACGAGCCGGAGGCCGCCGGCGCGCGGAGCGGTCCATCGGCCGCGAATTGCGCATCGAAATTTCCCGTGACTGGAAGGCTTGCGCTGAAAAATGGCTGCAGATCCGCGACATCGATGTTGGCGGTGTCGACATGCGCGCGGAGAACCGAGCCGCCATCGTAAGCCGGTTCCGGAGCGCCTGCGATACGACGACGAGGACTTGCCGTGGGAACCATCGAGGCGTCGAGCGTCCCGCTCAACGTGATTCTGGAATTGCCGCGGAGCAACTGAGCATGCTGAATGGAGATCTGAGAGGGTGAATAGCTGCCTTCAGCGCCCACTGAATCCAGATGCACCATGCGAGGCTGGCTCAGATCGCCGGCCGCTCCCGGCATTTCTACCGCCAGTTGCGTGGCCTTGAGCGTCCCAGCGATGTGCGGCTTGATCAGAGAGCCAGTCCACGTCCCGTGAAAATCTGCTTGTCCCATAAGGGACACAGGCAAAGCCGCCGTTCCTCTCCTGCCGTTGCGCTCCAATCCCAGGCTCCGGAGGACGGAGTCGAACTCCGACAAGTTATGCGAATGCATTTCGACGGTAAGCGCCGACGCGCTCGTGACGGGGTAGGCGCCCAGCGACCCTCGCGCAATGAAATCGCTTGCGGGCAGGTGCAACTCCAGATTGCGCAAATCGACTCCACCGTTGCGCTGCGTGTAGGTGGCATCGATGGCGCCAGCCGCGGGCGTCTCGCCTGAGGGAGTTTTCTGCAAAGGGCTCAGAGAAAGAGTGGAGGAGACGGCGATCGTACGCACGTCGCCGTTCGACCAGGTGGCAGTTGCCGGGCCATCGACGCCTGCAGCAAAACCAAGCCGGCGATATTGCGGCGGGCAAACGATATCGAGAATCGTGTCAAGCGAAACGCCTTTGAAGTTGGCCGTGACCTTGCCATTCATCGGGATGGGAATCATCGCGGGGTGAACAAGCACGTTGCGGGCCTGCCGCGATTCCTCGGAATCAGGAGCGGTGATGGGCGCCGTAATCTGCGCGGGCACGAATTTTGCTCCGGGAAGCCAGGGCGAGAGCGCGACCGAGCCTTCGATTTGGCCGCCCTGGGGCACGCGAGCGACGATCTGGGTAATCAGCAGCTTTCCGCGATCCGCGTCGATGCGCGCATCGAGATTGACTCCCGTGGCATTCATGTTCGCGCCAAGGTAGGAGCCACCGTCCACGTGGACGGTGCCCGCGATTTGAAATGCGGGCACGATGCCGCCGGCGATCAGATGGAGATGAGCGATGCCGTCGGGCGAATCGGCGTAACCAGTGATGGGATTTAAGAGCCGCATGTCGAGATCCCCATCGATTTTGGCCTGCCAGCGCGGATGATTGAAGTCATCGAGTGTTCCGGTGGCTTGAAGCACGCGGTCCTGGTCGCCCTGGCTGTGCGCCGTAAGTTGAAAGCTACTCAGCGACGCGCGATTGCGCTGGAGGTCGAGGTCAAGCTGAAACTTTCCTTCCACCGGCGAAGCCTGCTTTCGCGGCAGCTGGCGAGCGAGAACAAGATCATGGGCGGCCGCATAGATGCGATAGCTCTCCGGCGCGTTGAATGACCATGGCATGTAAACCATCTGCATCGATACGTCGTTGGCTTTAAAGTCGAGCGGAAGATAGCGATTCTGAGCGTCGAAGGCGGCGGCGCGATCGTCGAAATCGAGCGTTCCATATTCGACCACGATTTGGCTCGCGCGCAGATCGAAGAGCGTTTGCAGGGTAGACTTGCCGTGCTGTTCAGGCTTGCGGGGACGCGGCTGATTGGTCGAGCCGTCGCGATAGACGATGAAATGCAGACGGGGACGGTCAATCTCAAGATCACGCAGTGAAATATGTGGGGTGAACAAGCCCAGGATGCTCACGCGGACCCGCAGCCGGTCGATTTGGGCGTAGGGCGCTTCCGCGGGATCCTCGGTGCCATGAATCACGACTCCGTCTGCTTCAGCTTCGAGATAAAGAAGACGCCAATGAAAGGACGCGATCTGAGTGCGGCCGCCGGTGACGGTTTCAATCTGAGCGATGAGCCGCTCGCGGACAAGATTCTCGAATGCGGCGGAGCTGGCAATGAAGTAGGCGGCAACTGTCACAAGGACGAGCAAAACCGCGGCCGATGCCAGCGAAAGCGGCAGGTGGCGAAGAAAGAATCGACGCAGTCGCGTGCGCTTGCCGCGCGGAGGAGGCCCGGGCGGGGGCGATTGGTCCGGAGAAATTGAAGTCGGGATGCGATCGGTCATCGGCTCCCACCTGAATTCACCGCGCTCGCAACAGGGACCGCTACGGGACTGACGGTTTGGGTCGCGTCGGATTCGAGCGACGGATCGATGACTTCAACGTCTCCCTGTTCGCGCAGATTGGTGAGCCATGCATCGAAGAGAACATTCACTTGCTTCTCCAGCAGGATCTCTTGAATGCGCGGCGCAACCTGATCGAGCGGGGGAATGGTTTCGCCGGGAGCGTACTGAGGAAGCAGAATGTCGTGGTAGTAGCTCTCGATCTGCTGCGGCGAGATCTGGATGCCCTGGCGAAAGCGCTGTTCGATGAAGCTCAAAATCTCCAGACGATAGCGCAGATAGGATTCGACGCGATCCGGCGTGAGCGCGTGCGCGGCGAGAAATGCCGTCCATCCGGCGTTAGTGGCGCAGTTTTGCCGGACGCAGGCGGGAAGCTGCCGCCGGATCTCGTCGAGGCGAGCGTCGACCTCATCCTGCGAGGGTGCGATCGACTGCATGTCCTGTTCGCGAATCTGCTGCTCGATGAGGGCGCGGCTGATGAGCTGCTCAAGCGCGTGCTGGCGCGTGAGCGCTCCCTCGCCAACGAGATTGGGATCGAGGACCGAGAGGCGGACTTCGTCGTCGATGTCGCTGGCCAGGATGGCGTGCTTGTTCACGACGGCGACCACGCGGTCAAGGACGACAGGAGCAGCCTGCGGGTCCGATCGAGCCGCCCACAAGGCGGCGCCGGGCGACAAGAGGGACAAAGTGCAAAGCCACAAGGCTGCGCGGCCGTGAGTAATTTTGAGCCGGATTGGGGCGCGCATACGCATCAGAAAGCCTGCCCAAGACTGAAGAAAAAGTTGATGTGCGGCGACTGGCCAAGATACGGATCTGAAGCGAAACCTGGGATCGGGCTGCCCGGAGCTGTGGGGATAGAGTAGTTGATGTTGACCGGGTAGATGGGTGGATTCAGGTTATAGCTTACGTCGAAGCGAATGGGTCCAACCGGCGTGTGATAGCGCAAGCCCAGTCCCAAAGCGTGCGAGAAGTCATTGAAGCTGCATGGCCCCTGTTGACCGGTCGATGTATACGGGTCAGGGGCGGTCGGGACGTATCCAGCGGGATAGCCGCTGGGGTTTGTTACGACTGCGCTCCTGCACGCGCTGCTATCGGGCTGGCGAACGCGCAGAAAGCTAGCCCAGGCATCGCCCGCGTTGGTGAAGACATTGCCCATGTCATGGAAGACAACAAAGCTCACCGTGTTGCCCAGAAAGGGAAGCGTAGGCGGAGGCAGGCGCAGCTCCGTGCTGTTGGTCAGCGCGCCGGCGCCGCCGATCTGGAAACCGGTCTCGGGATCACGCGGTCCGGCCGCGTTCTGCGAGAATCCGCGCAACGAAACGGGGCCGCCGGCGTAGAGGCGTTCGGGCAGCGGAATGATTCCGTTGGAGCCACTGCCGAAGGTGCGAATCTGGCCATAGCGCGTGTTGCGAGCCACCACGAATCGGCCCTTGTCAAAAGCGTAATAGCTGGAATTCGATGTGTCGATGCGGTTGAACTCGGCCTCCGCGCCGAAGAACCGGTCGGACAGGAATTCTTGAAAGCTCAAATAAGTGCCGCGCCGCGCATCCATCGGAACGTCGCGGGTATCGCGAATCCATGTGAATGCCGGGCCGCCGACGCGCGTTGCTGTCGACAGTTGCGAAATCTCTCCTGGATAGACCTGCAAGCTGCTGGCGGCCACTTTCACGCGGCGGAAATCCAACTCGTAAATGAAGGTGTTGGCGCGAGAGAGCCACGACCCAGGGTGGTTGAAATTTTGAGTGAAGCGAAAGGCTCCCTCGAGACGGGAGGCAACGTAAGTTGAGACGTCGAGGCTGTTGGCGTAGCCGCCGGAAAAGGTGAAGGCAAAGTTGGGATTGCCCTCAAGGTGCGGTACCTGGTACTGGATGCCGAGGCTCTGCTCAAGCAGGCCGTAAGTGCCGCGCAGCGAAACGGATTGCTCACGGCCAAAAAGATCATTCCGGGTGACGTCGATCAGAACGCGGGGACTGACGCCGGTCTTGCCATTGGGATTGCACGCGACGCCTCCGGCCGTGGCGCCGGCGCAGTTGTTCTGCGGCTGGCCGGTTTGGGCCTCGAAGCCGCCGCCTAAGGTGAGCGTCCAACGGCGCGCCTCGACGGTCTGTAGCAGGATCGTCTTGCGTGTGGAGGCTCCGTCGGGGTTTTCGACGGCGGCGTTCACCTCGTTGAAGAGGGCGAAGTCATACAGATCGCGCTGCGTATCAGTCAGCTCGGTTTGATCGAGTGGATCTCCCGCGTGGATCGTGATGGCGCGGGCCACGGTTTGCGGGCGAGTGAATTCGAGGCCGGTCAGGAAGACGTCGCGGACAAAGAGCTGTTCCCCTTCATCGACCCGGTAGACGATATCAATTTTGTTGGGATCGGAAGGCTCCGGCTGCTGGGCCACGCTTACCGTCGCCTGATCGAAGCCGCGGCTGTAATAAGCGGTGAGGATCGCGTCACGGTCTCCGGACAGGTTGCGCGGTGAAAGCATCTGGCTCGGCGTGGTGTTCATGAGCGCGGTGAGTGTAGCTGTAGCGATGTGGCCGTTGCCCTCAATGGCCAGCGTGCCCACGCGCAACTGTGGACCTTCCGCGATGTGGAAAGTCACGTCGAGCGGGGCGGTCTGCGCAGTACCGGCCTGCGTGGCGCCGGGGGAGGGATGATCGGCCACGACCGCCCCTGGCGTGCTGGTCTCCGGCGTGACTTTGACCTGTGAGAACCCGTTGTTCTGATAAGCGCCCTGAAGCGCGTTCACATCCGACGACACCAGCGCCTGGCTGTAGATTCCATGCCGGTCGAGTACGCTGGCGGCCCGGACACTAAGTAAATCCATGAGCGTGGCTGTCGAGAAAAAATGGTTCCCGTCAATGGAAACCTTCTCCACGCGGCGGCGGGGGCCAAGCTGAACCGTAAACAGGATGTCGACCCGATTGCTTTCCTGAGACTGGATTCGGTGATCGACCTTGGCGTCGAAGTAGCCGAGGCGCTGAAAGTAGTCGCGCAAGCGGCGGTTGCCCTCGTTAAGCAGATCCTCGTCGACGCTTCCTTCTTCAAAAATGGGGACCAGATGTTTGACGCGATCCGCTGCAATCGAAGCGCCTTCGACTTCGACCTTGACGACGGGGCCGCGATTGGCGGTGAAACGATAATCGACGGATTTGGTGGCGTTGTTATATTGCGCGGATTCGAGTTTTACATCGGCTTCAAGGCGGCCCTGCTTCTGGAATTCGCGGAGAACGCCATCGAGGGCGCGATTGACGGTGTCATGGTCGACATGAGCGCCAATGCGCAGCCCGGCGTGGCGGCGGAAGGTCTCAAGGCTCATCCCGGAGTCACCCGTGACTGTAACCTTGCCAACGCGCGCCCTTGTTCCCGAGACCACGCGAAACCCGACGTCGGCGAGCTGTTGTTCCGGGTGGGGCTTTATGGTCTGCGTGATTGCCGCGTCAAAATAGCCGTTCTCCTCGAGTGACGTCCGCATCTGATCCACTGCGCGAAGCATTTTGGTCTGCGTGAGGCGAGTTCCGGCACGAAGCTGGCTGGCCCGCTGCAGCTGCGTGTTCATGGTTGCCCCTGCGGCGCCGTCCACGCCAACTGCGCCGATGAAGGTGCGCGGAGTGCCGACGAAGGTCAACGCCACGCCACCGGGTTGCCGCGAGCCCTCTACTTCGACAGTGTCGTAAAGCCCGCTTGCGTAGAGCTGCCGCAGGCTCTTTTGGATGTTCTCGGGGGTAAGCGGCGATCCTTGCGCCTGGGCCAGGTGGCCGGGAAGGGGGGCCAGGCGGTCGTCCGGGATCCCTTGAAAGGAAATGCTCACAACCGGCAGACCCTCCATCGCCAGGATGGGGTCGGCGGCGGAATCCGGCGGCGCGGATTGCTGCGGATTGGCTGTGGGAGGCGCGCTTTGGCCGTATTCGGGAACCGCAGTCTGTCCCTTGCATTGGAGAGAGGCTGAGACCACCGCAACGCAGAAAAGAATCGTCGTGAAGACCGCTTGACGTCGCAATTTGAAACGAGAGTGTAAAATTGACCGAATCCGAAAGCAACATAACCCAGGTGCGGAACGCTCTTGCCCGGCGGCCGGATCATCCAATTCGCTGACTGCGGCACCGCATGTCACTTGCCGCCAAAGGTCAGAAGCAGCGCCGCATCTTTCCGTCAGCTTTGTTTTGAAGACCATATCTTAAAAAGTGCAGTGGAACCGAGAGCTCGTTCTTAGCATCCCAGCGCAAAGCGGGAGCGGATCAACACGCGCTCTCGAGGGGCGTCGGCCTGCAGAGTGAATCAACCTTGGTGTTTTTATTCGAGCCCAGCCAACCTTAGCTGCCTAACTTTATACTAACCAGAGAGGAAGCTGCCGCAAAACCAGAGTCAGTCTACTTCGTTTGGCATCTAACTAGGCAGGCGCGACTGTGGCGCCTGTGCGAAATGCCTGACTGTAAGGACCCCGATTCACAACGCTGGTTGCGGTGCGAAAGCAACAGGCAGGGACGGAATTCCCGCATAAGATGGGGATCCGGGCACCAGAGCCTCCATTCCGGATTGGCCAATGCGAACTTTTCTGATCTCGCGCAAGGATTCAATTCGAGAGCAATTCTGAAGGAAGTGCATGCCCAATTCTTCTTCCCCCACGCAAGCGCCCAAAGAAGGCACGGCGCAAGGACGAACGGCTTCACGACCGGCCAACCCGGCGGATGCCGAGGTTTTGGCGCGAGCTCAGGCAGGCGACCACGAGGCCTTTGCGCAACTTTACTCTCTGCATAAACGGCGCATCTATTCGCTCTGCTTGCGCATGGTGGGCAATGTTGCCGAAGCCGAGGACCTCACTCAGGAAGCCTTTTTGCAACTGCACCGCAAGATCGCCACTTTCCGGGGCGATTCGGCTTTCTCAACGTGGCTGCACAGGCTGGCCATCAATGTGGTGCTGATGCAGTTGCGCAAGAAGGGGCTTTCCCTGATCTCGCTGGACGAGGCCATGGAGCCGGCGCCGGAAGAGGGTCCAAGCCGGAGCTTTGGCGCGCCAGACCTTACCCTGAGCGGAGCCATCGACCGCCTGGCACTGGAGCGCGCAGTGGCCGACCTGCCGACTGGATATAGGTTGATTTTTATCCTTCACGATGTGGAGGGTTTTGAGCATAATGAAATTGCTTCCATGCTGGACTGTTCAATCGGTAACAGCAAGTCGCAATTGCACAAGGCGCGACTGAAGCTGCGCGATGCGCTGCGCAGCCAGAAACGCCCGGAGGAACGGCCATGATGGGCGATCCCGGCAAAATGAGCTGCGAGGAGTTTCAGGCGCAACTGCCCGAGCTGATCGGCTCCGGTGTGGATGTTTCTGCTCATCCTCATCTTGAGAGCTGCGATCGGTGCCGCGCCTTTGTCGCCGAGCTTGAAGCAATTGCCCAGGCGGCCCGCGAACTGTTTCCCAGCGTCGAACCCCCAGACGAGGTTTGGCAAGGGATCGAGTCGGCGATCAAGCGCGAAGGCCAATAAAGCCGATTATGAGCGACCGACGTCCGGCCCGGGAGGCGTTATTCCGAGCCGAGGCACGGTTCCGCTCACATTGCAGTGTCTTCAGCCGATAGACCCCACGAATGGGTGCGCACTCGCCCGGCTCTAGGGGAGGTAACCCTTTGAGGAATCAACGCCAATCGACTTCGGGACTGCGTTTCTGCGTGCAGAGCCACCGGGCGTGGGCAGAGATCCTTACAGAAAGATTGGGCACCTGTTGGAACCCAGCCAGCGTCTGGCACGTAAGACGAGTCACCCTATGACCCGGCGAGGATGGGCCTGAAGCCGGAAGTTGCAACTTTTGCAATGTTTGAGCTATCTAATGTAGGAAAGTTGACACGAGGACACTCAATGCAGAATCAGCCAGCCGTACCCCAAAATGAAGCTTCAAGCCAGAACCCCAATGGAATCCGGAGAATTCCAGTGTTGCCGGTGCGCGACACGGTGCTGTTTCCCCATGCGGTGCTGCCGCTCACGGTGGGCCGTGAAAGTTCGATCCAACTGATCGAGTCGCTGGGCGAGGAGCGCGCCATCGTAGTGACGGCGCAACTGGACCCACGGTTGGACGCCCCCAAGCCGGCTGACCTGCACACGGTCGGAACACTGGCGACTGTGCACAAGATTGTGCGCATGCCCAACCAGAGCCGCTTCGTTTTTACCGAAGGCGTTAGCCGCGTCCGCCTCGTAGGCTTCGTGCAATCGGAGCCATACATGATCGCGGAAGTGGAGACTCTCGAAGAATTGGCCCCGGCCACTTCGCCGGAGTTTGAGGCGTTGGTGCGCAACGTGGTCGGGCAGTTCCAGCAGATCGTCACCGAGTCGCCCACGCTTTCAGACGAATTGAGGACGATTGCCGCGAACATCGACGAACCGGCGAAGCTGGTGGATTTTGTTGCCTCTTCCCTGCCCTTCCTGACCACCGACGATAAGCAGCAGTTGCTTGAGACGCCAGGCATCGCGAACCGGCTGGAGCAATTGAACAAGCTTCTGGCGAAGGAGATCGAGGTGCAGCAGTTGCGCACCAAGATCCAGACCGAAGTGCAGGACCAGGTGCAGCAGTCGCAGCGCGACTACTACCTGCGCGAACAACTCAAGGCCATCCAGAAAGAACTGGGCGATCAGGACGAAGGCCAGCGCGACATCGAGGAATTGAAACAGAAGATTGAAGCCGCGGGCATGCCGGAGGATGTGAAGAAAGAAGCTCTGAAGGAGCTGGGACGGCTTCAGCGCATGTCCCCGATGGCGGCCGACTACGGCCTCACGCGGAATTACATCGAGTGGCTGGCGGTGCTGCCGTGGGCCAAGAGTTCCGGATCGAAGATCGATATCGGGAAGGCAAAGGAGATCCTCGACGAGGATCACTATGAGCTGAAAAAGGTGAAAGACAGGATTCTGGACTACCTCAGCGTGCTCGAGCTGAAGCCCGATATGAAGGGGCCGATTCTGTGCTTTGTCGGGCCGCCGGGAGTGGGCAAAACCAGCCTGGGCCGCTCGATTGCGCGTGCACTCGGGCGCAAATTCCAGCGCATCTCGCTCGGCGGCATGCACGACGAGGCGGAGCTTCGCGGCCACCGCAGAACTTACATCGGCGCGCTGCCGGGGCAGATCATCCAGAGCATTCGCCGGGCGGAAACCAACGACCCGGTGATCATGCTCGATGAAGTCGACAAGCTGGGAAGGGACTTCCGCGGCGATCCCGCATCGGCGCTGCTGGAGGTCCTTGATCCAGCACAGAACAACACGTTCCGCGACAACTATCTGGACGTGCCGTTCGATCTGTCGAAGGTGCTGTTCATTTGCACCGCGAACATGCTGGACACGGTGCCTCCACCGTTGATCGACCGCATGGAGATCATTCCGCTTCAGGGCTACAGCGAAGAGGAGAAGGTGCACATCGCAAGCCGGTACTTGATTCCGCGCCAGATCAAAGAGAACGGGATCACCGCGGAGCAGATCGAGTTTCCGGAAGAATCTGTGCGCTATATCATTCGCCACTACACCCGCGAAGCGGGTGTACGCAAGCTGGAGCAAACGATCGGAACCGTGTGCAGAAAAGAGGCGCGCCGCGTGGTGGAAGGCCACGCGGAGAAGCTGATCGTAACCAGGGAGACGCTGAAAGAGTTCCTTGGCGGCATTCAGGTGCGCGTTGAGACCGAAGTTGCGGAACGGGTGAAGCGGCCCGGCGTAGCCGTGGGCCTGGCATGGACACCCGCGGGCGGCGACATCCTGTTCATCGAAGCCAACAAGATGAAAGGCAAGGGCGGCTTTACCATGACGGGGCAAATCGGCGAAGTGATGCAGGAGTCCATGCAGGCCGCGCTGACCTGGGTGCGCTCGAACGCCGCGCGCCTCGGGCTGGCTGAGGACTTTACCAAGGAGCTGGACCTGCACATTCACGTGCCGGCAGGCGCCATTCCCAAGGATGGGCCTTCGGCTGGAGTCACCATGGCCACGGTGCTGGCGTCACTCTTGACGGATACGCCGGTACGGCCGCTGACGGCCATGACCGGCGAGATCACCCTCAGTGGCAATGTACTGCCGGTGGGCGGAATCAAAGAGAAGTTCCTTGCCGCGCGCCGGGCTGGAGTTAACACCGTCATTCTGCCGGCAGAAAACCGCCAGAATGTCGAAGAGGATCTCACGCCCGACATGATCGAGGGCGTCAAGATCCACTACGCCAGCGAGATTGAGGACGTGCTGGAAGTGGCGTTGCCGCTGCTTGTGACAAAGCCGCAACTGCAACCAGCCCCCGTGATCCGGGCCGCGAGTGCCGCGGGTGCTGCAGCTTAAACTTTTTCGAACCTTGTACGAGCAGGCCGGCGAAACTGCCGGCCTTTCTTTTTTTGAGCGAATCTCTGGGCCGTCCGTTCTTTGCACTCCCCCGTTGATTGCTTCGGCGTCTTCCCCCCACGAACCGCGGCTGCCGGAGCCGCTATCGAAGCAACCCCTGATTTCAGGCAGCTACGTCTAAGCTATAGAGCGATATTCTTTCTCTAACCATGCATGTACGCGTACTTGCCTTTGGGATTTTGAAGGAGTGGCTGGGCTCCGATGCCGCCGAGGTCGAGCTGCCGGAGGGCGCGACGGTAGCGTCGTTGCTCCAGCATCTGCGCGCCCGGTTGCCGGAACGCGCGCCAAAACAGGCGCTCAGCGGCATTGCAGTCGGCGTGAATGCTGAATATGCCAAGGCCGCGCGCATTTTGTGTGACGGGGATGAAGTGGGACTGCTGCCGCCGGTTTCTGGCGGGGGTACGCGCCTCTCGGATGAGGGTAGTGATGAGCCGACGAATGTCCTGGCCGGGCTGACCCGCGAAGCCATCAACGCGGACAGAATTGTTGCCGCGGCCAAGAACGGCGAAGACGGCGCGGTGGTGGTGTTTGACGGAATCGTGCGCAACCACTCGCGCGGGCGACGGACACTGCACCTGGATTACGAAGCCTATGAAGAGATGGCAGTGAATCAGATGCGGGAGCTGGGCAGGAAAGCTCTCGACCGCTTCGGCGTTCGCCAGGTGACGATGGTTCATCGCCTGGGGCGGCTCGGGATCGGCGAAACGAGCGTGCTGATCGTGGTGGCCAGCGCGCACCGCTCGGCCGCTTTCGAGGCCTGCCGCTGGCTGATCGACACCGTCAAGCAGACCGTGCCGATCTGGAAAAAGGAAACGTTTGTGGATGGTGCGGTGTGGGCGCCGGGAGAGCCGTTCCCCGGTGAACTGGCGATCGACGTTGTGGAGGCGCCGCATGAGGGCTAGGCACAACATGGTTCGCGGCCTGATTACGGCTTCCGGTTTCTGCGCGATGATGGCGCTGGCCCCGTTATTCGCGCTCGCGCAAGAGGCCACGTTCCACGTTGACGTGAAGCTGGTCAACATCTTCGTCAACGTGACCGATAAAAATGGGGCGATCGTTGGCGGGCTGAACCAGGACGATTTTGCCGTGTTCGAGGATGACAGGCCGCAGCAAATCGCGCTCTTCGAGCGAAAAACGGACGTGCCGCTGAACCTGACGCTGGCTATCGACACATCGGGCAGCGTGCGCAAGGATCTGGACGAGGAAGCCGGTGCTGCGCGGCACTTCGCCCACGACATTTTGCAGCCCAAGGACCGCATGAGCGTGCTCCAATTTGCCACGGATGTAACCGAGCTGACGGGGTTCACCAACAATCTTTCACAAATCGATCACGCCGTTGGTGGACTTCGTTCCGATTTTGCGACGGCGCTCTACGACGCCATCGTTCTGGGTTCCCAGAGCCTGGGCAAACGGGAAGGGCGTAAAGTGCTTGTGCTGGTTTCGGATGGAGACGACACCGCCAAGTCCTCGACCTACGCGCAGGCGCTCGAGGCGGCGCTGCGCAATGAGGTGATGATCTACTCGCTGATCGACGTGCCCATCGAGGCCAGCGCCGGGCGCGACCTGGGCGGCGAACACGCGCTGATTACGCTGTCAGAAGAAACCGGCGGAAAGTACTTTTATGTGGGCGAGGGCGGGCTCGACAAGGCCTTCGCCAAGGTGAGCGACGACCTGCGCACGCAGTATTTGATTGGCTACTATCCGAAGAACCAGGAGCCTGGAAAAAGCTTCCATCGCGTGGTGATTACGGTTCCGCGCGCCGCGGCGGACGAGTTCAACGTGCGCAACAAGACCGGCTACTACGCCGAGCCCCACTCGCGCGAAAACTAAGGTCGAAGTGCGGTAACCTGACGGCATGAAGCATCGGTCTTTTCTGTGCTTGCTCGCGATCATGATTTCCTGCACGCTCCCTGGATTTGCCAGGACTCATCAAGGCAAAATTCGCGTCCTTATCGTTGACGGCTTCAGCAACCACGACTGGCAACAGACAACAATGCTGCTTCGCGGAATTCTTGAGGCGGCCGATGAATACACCGTGGACGTAAGCACTGCTCCTCAGGAAGTTGGTTCTCCAGCATGGGAGGCATGGCGGCCCCGTTTTGCGGACTACGATGTGGTCATTCAAACCTGCAATGACAACGGCGGAAACGGCCTTCTGCAGGGACTGAAGCAAAAGCCGCAATGGCCCGACGCGGTGAAGCAGGACTTTGCGGATTACGTAAGGAAAGGCGGAGGCGTTTATATCTTCCACGCCGCCGAGAATGCCTTTGTCGGTTTGAAAGAATATGAGGAGATGGTGGGACTGAGCTGGCGAGACGCGGATTATGGCACCGCGATTCACGTGAGCGGAGATGGAAAGATGATCAGGATCCCGGCTGGTGTGGGTCGCGGAACGGGTCATGGACAGCGATCCAACGTGCTGGTGAAGCGACTCGGCAATGATCCGATTCACGCGGGCTTGCCGCGGGCGTGGCTTTCGCCTGACATGGAGGTCTACTACTACGCGCGCGGCCCAGCCAAAAGGCTGCGTGTGCTGGCTTATGCGAAGGATTCCGATCCAAAGTTGGATTTGTTTTGGCCGGTGGAGTGGGCAACTACCTTTGGGAGAGGACGCGTCTACATTTCGACTTATGGCCATGTGTGGCCCGGAGACGTGCATCCACCGGGATTACGCGATGCGGCCGTACAAACGATCATTCCGCGGGCTCTGGAATGGCTAGCGCGGCGCCCAGTTACGTTCCCAGTGCCTGCCGACTTTCCGGGTACGTCCGCAGTTTCGGTTCGCGCTACGATACCGCAGTCATTCTGAGTCGACGATGCCAGGCGAATGGCGTTCTTGCCCGGGATCGGAGACACAATCACCCGAGAACGGAAGATCGCATCTAAAATAGGGCTATGACTTCTCCATTGTCGTCGCGCCGCCGCTCCAAGACCCCCCCGCCGGGCGAGACCGGCCAGGAAGGGCTGTACCTGCGCTCATTGAGCGATCGCCAGGTGATCGTGAACATCAAGTTGAGAGACGGCGAAACGGTGCGTGGATGGATCGAGTACTTCGACGACTCCATGCTACGGCTGACGCGCGAGGGTCAACCCAATCTATTTATTTACAAAAACCAGATCCGCACCATCAGCGAGGCAGGCCGGCGGCGGATGCCTCGCTATGAGACCCCCGACGGACATGGACCCCACGAGGCCGGGCTGTGACGGGCACAGCGGAGCCGGCGACTGCGCAGAATCTCAGATACATTCCCAAAGCTGCCGAGATTGCGCGCGAGGCCGGAGCGCGCCTTCGCGAATTCTATGCGCAGGGCGTTAAGACCGAATACAAAGGCGATGTGGACATTGTCACAGTGGCCGACCGCACTGTAGAGAAGCTGATCCGCACGCGGCTGAGTGAGGCCTTTCCCGATTACGGCGTTTACGGCGAGGAGGGCACGCGCGAACGGATGGAAGGGGAGTTCCGCTGGTACGTTGACCCGCTGGATGGGACCACGAACTTCGCGCACGGATTTCCGCAGTTTTGCGTGTCGATGGGCCTTGAGCATCGTGCGCCGGGCACAAAGGCCAGCGAAGATGGAACGCTGGTGGCCGGCGTGATTTACGATCCGCTGCGCGATGAGCTGTTCACCGCCGAACGCGGGCAAGGCGCGCGTTTGAATGGGAAGCCAACGAAGGTTTCGCGAACGCCGGAGCTCGCCGAGGCGCTGCTGGCAACAGGATTTCCGAGCCGCAAGCGGCACGCCAGTCCCAACATTCACTTTTACCAGGAGTTCACATTACGATCGCACGGGGTGCGGCGAGCCGGTTCTGCGGCGCTCGATCTGGCTTATGTCGCCTGCGGACGCATGGACGCATTCTGGGAGTTCAATCTGAATCCATGGGATACGGCGGCCGGAATCCTGCTGGTGGAAGAAGCCGGTGGACGGGTGACGGATTTCGCGGGCAGGAAATTCCAGCTAAAAAGCGAGGAGATTCTGGCCTCGAATGGATTGATTCACGAGGAGCTGATCGGGCTGTTTGGCGACATGTTCGCCGGGCGGGACTTGACGCCAATTCCGACGCCGGAAGACTTTGCCAGAAACAGGGAAAAAGCGACCAAGGGAACAAGGGACCGAGAAAGCAAGCCCTGAGCATCCACGAACTCCGTGCCGTCTGATGACCGATCTCTTGCGTGCTGCTTAGGCCGAATCGTAGGCGCATCAACTGTGGATCGCGAGCGCATCGGGCATTTTTGTTCCCTTGTTCCCTCGGTCCCTTGGCCCCTGCTTTTATTCCCTTCCCGCATCGCAAAACGCGGGTGAAACAGTGGAAGTCAGGCTGCGGGGCCGTATGCTACTATCAGCGTCGTAAAGATCAGTGCGGCTCTCGAACGCGAGGCCGCGGGAATCTCCGGAGAGAGCAGAGATGGCATACGTCATTGCAGAACCCTGTATCGGCACCAAGGACACCGCCTGTGTGGACGCCTGTCCCGTCGATTGCATCCACCCCAAGAAAGATGAAGCCGGTCATGCCGAGGCCGATCAGCTATTCATCGACCCGGTCGAGTGCATCGACTGCGGCGCCTGCGTGCCGGTTTGCCCGGTGTCGGCGATCTTTGCGCAGGACGACCTGCCGGAAAAGTGGGCCCACTTCACCGAGAAGAACGCTGCGCATTTCGGCCGCTAATAAGGCTGGGCGTGCCCTCGTAGAAAAGATCTCCCAGAACGCGCATCCCGGTTGCCGGAATGCGCGTTTGTGTCTGTGGCGCAGCCGGAAGCACGCGCCGCCCGTCCGCGATTGACGGCCCAAGCCTCGCGTTCGCAGTATTCAGTGGCGCGAAGCCCTGAAACGGTCTCTGGCTACTTGGCCACCTCTGCCAGCAGCGCTTCTGCCCGGTGCAGCGCGTCGCGCCGTTTCTGCTTCTCGCTCTCAATGTCCGCCGGAGCCCATGTCGACCCGCCAATCCGCCGTGATGTGTCACTGAGCCGCTGTTCGAACTCCTTGTCGAGTTGCGCCACGTCGGCGTTCGCCTTCGCAACCTGCTCGTGGAAATGTTTCTGCGCGCCATCGATCCGTTCAGGGTAGTAGCTGATCAGGTCGCCGGTCTGCAACGCATCCCTCAGCGCAATCGAAGGTCCCGCCACCGGCCCAGTCTGCTGCAGCGCATCTTCGACCCCGCGCAACCGCGTCATCGCACCCGCAAACCCATCGAGCTCATCGCGCCGCGCAACGCGGCCCTTCGCGCGTTGCACCACCACAACCACTTTCGCGGCCACGCTGCTCGCAGCCACCGGAATCACGGTCGTCAGCGTATTCCCCTCGAACGTCCACCCTCCCCGTTCACCCGGCTTTGCGAATCCCACTGCCTTCCCATTCACTGTCACAGTCGACGGCGGCCAATCCGCCGGCAGCCGAACTTCGTACCCGCGCGTCTTCAGCATCCCCGGATACGAACCCTCCACTGGCCCAATCTCCACGCGCAGCGTATCGCCGTCCTCCGCCGCTTTGATCGGCGTGCGCGCAAAAACGCCGCGTTGATACTCAACTGCCACTCCCGAATCCTCATATACCGAATAGCTCGAGCTTGCGCCCGATGCAAGCGGCCACACGTTCACAATCAGCGGATCGACGGGTTTCTCACCCGTGTGCAGCATCGCCGGCTGCATCGGCACAATCGCGCCTGCTCGTACATACACAGGAATCTGATCGATGGTGAAACTCCGCTCCACCGTCGTCGGCCCGGCAAAATGCTTCCCCGTCGGCCTCTCGATCCACTCGCCCTTCGGCAACCACACCTGCTCCGTAGCCAGGCCAGAAATTTTGTCCGCGGGCGCGGTCACCGGGCTCACAATCATCTGATCGCCGAACAAGTATTCGTTCTTGCTGGTGTATGCCGCATCCTCTTCCGGCCAGTCGTAATAGAGCGGCCTGAAGAACGCGACGCCTGTGTCGTATGTTCGCCGCGCCTCCGTGTAAAGATACGGCTGCATCGCTTCGCGCAATTGATATGCGTTGCGCATCACTTCGGAGTAGGGCTCCGGATAAGCCCAGATCCGCCGCTCAGAATCCGGATTCTTCGTCGTGTGTGTCCGCAGAATCGGGCTGAAGATACCGAACTGTATCCAGCGCGTGTACAGTTCCGGATCGACCGCGCCCGGCATATGCCCGCCGATGTCGTGACTCCAATACGCGTAGCCCACGTTGGCCGCCGTCGCCGTGAACCACGGTTGGAACGCGAGCGAATCCCAAACTGAAATCGTGTCGCCCGAGAATCCAATCTCGTAGCGGTGATTCCCCAGCCCGCCCCAGCGATGAAACAACAGCGGCCGCTTGCCCTCGCGCTGCTGATCGGTAAAGTGAACGTAGTTCAGCCACCACGTCGGATTCACGCCCGGCAAATCCGTCGTTGACTGCTGCTGCCAGTCGAGCCACCAGAAGTCCACGCCCTGTTTCTCCAGTGGATGCAGCACCAGGTTCAGGTAATTCGTCGCCCAATTCTTGTCGGTCGGATTGAAGGGAATATATTTTTTCGTCGCCGGATCAATCCCCAACGCGCGCGCCATCGCCGGATACGCCTGCTCCCACGGCTGGATCCCCGATGCCGGATGCAGATTCATTGTCGTCTTCAGCCCATCCTCATGCAGCTTTTTCAGGAACGCATCGGGATCGGGAAACAGCACCTTGTTCCACGTGTATCCCGTCCACCCCAGCAGTTGCCCCGACTGATCGACCGCCCCCATCGCCCGCAATTGCTCGTCGCTGATGTGCCAGTCCATGTCGATGACGAGAACATCGAGCGGCGTGTCATTCTCCCTGAAGTCCTTCACCAGTTCGTCGAACTGCTCGTCGGTATACGCCCAGTAGCGCGACCACCACACGCCAAACGCGAATCGCGGCGGCAGCGGAATCCTTCCAGCCACGCGCACGAAGTCGCCCAATGCCTGCTTGTAATCGTGTCCATAGCCAAAGAAGTACCAGTCGCTGTACGAGCCCGGCTTTTCATTTGCCGGCCGCTCCATCACCCACGGCCACTCGCTCTTTTCGCCATTCAGAAACCGGAAGTCCGCCGAATCAAACAGCGGACGCGTCGAATCGTCCACCAGCACCCATCCTGCCCGCGACACCAGTCCCTGCCCGATCGGCTCTTCGGTCTTCGATCCCCGCGCCGTATCCAGCGTCCGCGTTGTGCCTTGCAGATTCTCTGCATCGCTGTCCCCCGGATGCCACACCACATCCTTGCCGTCAACCTTCATCCCAACTCGAAGATTCTCTGCGGTGAATCCATTGTCGACCCGGGCCTCGGAGTTCCCCGGCCGTCGTCTCAATTGTGTACGTGAGCCTAAGCGCCCCCGTTTGAATGGAGGTTGTCAAAACTGTGTTGGATCTCCCGCAGAATGAATGCGGCTCGAGAACTTCGGCACCGGGAGCTTTCGATTGATGAACACAAATGATGCGTGGTCTTCGAACTTCCCATCCGCCGACCACTCCATCCGGATCAACTGCGGCGTCAGCACCGTGAATCGCGCGTTCCCAACCGTCACCACCGCCCCGGGGTCCGCGACCGGATCGTCCACCGGCAGCCCCCCCCGCTCACTCGCCTTCGACGACGAGCCGGCCGGCCCTTGCGCACGCGCCAACGACGCACCGCCGCATCCGATCACCAGAACCGCAATCGCAAACCATCCCCAAAAGACACGCACGCTGGCCCCCATTCTTTCTCCATCGGGAAGGGTACCACCGCTCGCGGATTCCGCGCGCTAAGCCGTGTACGTTGCTCTCGTCGAGAGAGAAGGACCGTTTGGCGCTTTCAGTCGGTGAGGGAGAAGAGCACGTTGATCGTGGTCTGAACTTCTGCGGGTTCGTTGTTCAGCATGAATGGCCTGTAGCGCCAGGTGCGAACGCAATTCACGGCAGCTTGCCGCAATTCAATCGGCCCGCTCACTGCGCGCACATTCTTCACGGTTCCGTCCGCCGTGATGGTGGCTTCCAACTCCACAGTGCCCGAGATACCGGCTGTCTTCGCGGCCGGCGGGTAGATGGGAATACTCGACTCCATCAGCCGACCAGCCGCAGCATCTGCGGAGACAGGGACAGCGTTTGACGCCGCATCTCTGACTCCGTCATTGGCTCTGCGACTGCCGCTCGGTTCGCCCGCATCAGTCTTGCCGGGGCTCGTGGGAACGGGCGCGTTTTCTGTGGCCTGTTTCTTGCTCACTTTTGGAGTTTCAGCCGGCGTAACGGGCTGATCGTGCGTAGTATCCGTTTGCGTCTGCGTCGGCTTCATTGCCTGCTGGTTGCTGGCGGGCTCACTGCCTGACGGCGGTTGCTCTCCATCTCCTGTTGAAGCCTGGTCGACCGTGATCTTGACCCCATGGGACGGATCCTGAGTGTTCGACTGCGGCTGAGTATCGCCCGCCGCTGGAGATGGCTGCCTTGATTGATGCGTATGGAACGGATCTCCCGAGCGGGCCGTTTCGACCAGGAATGCGAACACACACAGTAATGGAATCGCAATCACAACTGAAGCGATCGTCCACCACTTGTTCGTTCTCCTCTTCCCTCGCCCATCCTCGATATCGGATTGAAACATCTGGAAGAGAGGCGCCTCCGCCTGAACGGCTTCCTCGGTCCGCGGCTCAGATCCAAGCCCCGCAGCGTCGCGCAGGGAGATGCGAAGTTGATTCGCCGCATCGCTAGCTTCTCCCATATGCGCCAAAAGATGGGGCAGTTCATTGGATTCGCCGGCATCCGTCGCCGTAGGCTCAGCAGCGGCGCCAGTAGCAAGCGGCGTGAGTAAAGATTCCCTGACCGGTGGCGCAACAATCGGAAGCTCCTCGATCGTGAGCGTTACGGCGGCCCGCGTCTCGATGTACCTCACCTCGTCTTCTGGCGTGAAGATGACTGACAGCTCGTGCTTGCCCGGTGGCAATACGTTCCCAGGCCCTGGAACGTAGAGAAAAGACCCAGGGACCGAGGACCTTGCACTCAACTGCTCTTCACCCAGAACCGTTCCATAAGAAATCGAGTGCGGGCTCAGCCAGGTAATCGTTGCGGGGACGGATTCGATCACCGTGAGCGATACGCTCGCCTGCACCGGGACGAAATTCACTTCATCGGCAGGAGTGAAGTTCACCAAAAGTGTGTGAGCGCCGGCATCGAGCCGCTCGCCCGCCGTCGGACTATAGACGAAACTTCCCGGGACGGAAGCCTTGGCGTTGAGCTGCGCCGATCCGAGTGGCGTAGCGTTATTCATCGGGTCAGGCGCCGGCCAGCTGACGGATGGAGTTGCCCGGGCGACGCTGAGCGGTACGGTGGCTTGCGCTGGCGTGCATTCCGCCTGATTCGACGGCGTAAAGAAAACAGACAGTGTGTGTTCGCCCGTCGAGAGCATCGCACCCGGACCGGGGCTGTATACGAAAGTTCCAGGCACCGATGCGGTCGCGTTCAGTTGGGCGTTGCCCAATGCAGTGCCGTAACTGATAGGCTGCGGCGCCGTCCATTCGATCACCGGTGCCGCGGGAATCTTTGGAAGCGCTCCGGATTGATTCTGAACCGCCAGATTCTGAACTGCACGGCCAGCGCTGTCCGTCGAATCAGCACGTTGAGTCAGGCGCGCAATCTCAATCGCGACACTGTCGTGGCCGCCTGCATCGCGCGCCAGTTCCAGCAGTGCGTGGCAAGCCTCCTCAACACTCTGAGTCTGATCGGCCAATACGCGGTCAATCTCTTGTTCCGATACGGATCGCCAAAGACCGTTGGAGCAGAGCAGCAGGGTCTCCCCTGCTTCAAGTTGCACTTCCCTCGTTGCTACCTTGATGTTGAGCCCTTGTCCCAGGTACGGCGTCCGCGTCGATCCATCCCGATGCGGCTCTTCATCTTGTGCCGTCGTCCATTCGTCGTCGAAACTATCTCGCTCTTCGGAATGTTCGCCGGTGAGCAGCGTCAGCTTCCGTTTGCCCGCCAGGTACGCGCGACTGTCGCCGACATGGCTGATGGTCACATGTGCCCGATCAGTGTCCATGCGCAGCAGCGCCACCACCACTGCCACGTCCGCGCTGCTGCGGGATCCCCCCGGAAGTGTCGATGCTTCTATAAGCTCGGTGTTCGCTTGGCGTACTGCTTCCTCCAACGCGATCTCTGGAGGAAAAAACGCCAGCATGCCCGCGACCCGGGACGAGATGATATCCACCGCCATCCGCGAAGCCTGGTAACCTCCGGCGGCGTTGCCCGCTGCATCTGCAACTGCAAGGAGATCACCGAACTTCGTGCTCGCATGATGCACCATCCCCTGACTGTCTTCGCGCGCTTGCCCGCGATCGGTCTGGCCTGCGATGCTGGCTCTCACCAGTTCTGGAATTTCCGCAACATCCATAAAGGAAACCTGCAATCTCCCTGGCTTGCTGCTGTCGCTGCTCAATCACTCTTGACTGGGGGCAGCGCCTTCGCTTCAATGACGATCTGGAAAGATTATCTTGCAGCCGCCATTCTCGGGAAGAAACACGAAAAACCGGCAGCTTTTCAGTTCCCTCGCAAAGTCTGTTGGGAACCTACTGAGCTTTTTGAGGTTGCGCCATCATACCACTGAGAACAATGAGAGGCTTCGCCGGATTGAATCTTCTAACTATATTTCAATCTCTATCGAATTTGCTTCTTCGGCCGCGTAATCGAGCCGATTCTTTCGATGCCGGGCGTCTTTCCTCAGGTTGTTCCGTGGACCTGCGCCCCGGGCTGCGATAGCGCCCCCGCGCCGCAGTTCCTTTCTCGGATGCACCCCGGCTGAATAGGACGAACGCCTCGAGGGGCTGGACGGGCCGAAAGAGCCAAAAGCCGGCGTCCGAAAGCTAACGGCCGAAGCCTCAACGTCGCTCTTCGCCGCTATGATGAACTCAACACATGCGTTTCCGGACGCGCACCATGACCCCCTCCATCTTCATTTCGGCAGGCGAAGCCAGCGGCGAGCATTACGGCGCCCTGCTCGCAACTGAACTTCGCCGCCAATTCGCCGCCGCCGGCCTCAACGCCGAATTCGTCGGTATGGGCGGCCCGCGCATGGCAGCCGCTGGTGTTCGGCTCATCGTCCGGGCTGAAGACATGGCCGTCATGGGCCTGACCGAAGTTGTCCTGCATCTGCCTCGCATCTACCGGGAGTTCCGCAAACTCAAGCAAGCCATTCGCGCTCACCCTCCCACGGTCGCAGTCCTCATTGACTTCCCTGAAATCAACTTCCGCCTTGCGCGCGAGTTCCACCGCATCGGCGTTCCTGTTATTTACTTCGTCAGTCCGCAGCTCTGGGCATGGAAGCAGCACCGCATTGAATTGGTGCGCGAATATGTCCGCCGCATGCTGGTGATCTTCCCCTTCGAGGAGCCGTATTACCGCGCCCGCGGCGTCGATGCAGAGTTCGTCGGCCATCCCCTCGCGGACCTGCCCCAGCCTTCAATTTCCCGCGAGCAATTCGCCGCTGACAATGGCCTCGACCCCTCCCGCACCTGGATCGGCTTGCTCCCCGGCAGCAGGATGAAAGAAATCGAGGCTCACCTCCCTCAACTGCTTTTAGCCGCACGAATGCTTGCACAGCCTGGTCCCAGGGCCGCCTCTTCCGCGAACGCTTTCGAGTTCCTCATCCCTCTTGCTCCCACGCTAGACGCCGCCCAAAGCAATTCTGTGTTCAAGCTTGCGCAAGCCAGTGACCGCGGCCCGGCTATACGAATGGTCCACGATGCCCGTGCGGCCCTCTTCCACGCCCGCGCCTCCGTCGTCGCCAGCGGCACTGCCACCGTTGAAGCCGCCCTTATCGGCAACCCATTTGTTGTGGTCTATCGCGTCTCGCCGCTCACGTATGCTATCGCCAGGCGCATGGTCAAAGTCCCTCACGTAGCTATGGCCAACCTCATCGCCGGTAAACGCGTTGTTCCAGAGCTCATCCAGCACGACTTCACCGCCGCAAATATCGTCCAACAACTTAGCCCCCTGCTACCCGACGGCCCCGCTCGGGAGTCCATGAGAATGGAGCTTGGAGGAATTCGCGATGCGTTGCAGGCGCATGCGCGCAACCAGCCGGGGCAAACCGCCATTGAGCGGGTAGCCGCCATCGTAGTTCAAGAGGTCGAAGCACTTGTTCCCGCGTCCGCGGATGCGGCGCAACCCTGAAGCCGTTGCAGATTCACAAGGATTAAACCGCCAGTGAGCAACGCCAAAATCATGAGTGATCGAATGAAGAAATTCCTGAAAGATTTCCAGGCCGGCGGCCGGCGCATCGCAACCCGCGCCGTATTTGTACTTATCCCAGTAGTCCTCGCCGCAACCGCCGTCGTTCCAGCCTCTGCCCAAATGGCCCGTCCGGCACTTGACATCACGGGCTACGTGATTGACGCCGAGCTCGACACTGCGACGCACCACATTACCGCGACGGCCCAGGTCAGCTTTACCGCCCCCGCCAACCTCGACGTCGTCACCTTCGGCTTCCATCCCGCGCTCAAGGTCACCAAGATCACCGATGATTCTGGCAAGCTTCTCGAGGCCGAACGCACAGCCGATGGCTCCATCCGCGTCACTACAAACACACCCTTCGCCGACGGCCAGACCGCTCACTGGACCTTCGTTTATGACGGCATCATCACGGGCAACGAAGATGGTCCCGTCGAGGGGCTCAAACTCGCGGCCATTCAGGAGCCGATCAGCTATCTCCTCTATCCGGCCCGCTGGTTTCCCATGACCGGCTTCATGACCGACCGCTTCATTGCCGAACTTCACATCCGCGTGCCCCAAGGAATTCGCGTCTTTGCCAGCGGTTCCACGGGCCCCCCAAAATCCGTCAAGCTCTCCGATGGCAAGCCCGGCGACGAGTACGATTTCAACTGGACCAAGCCCGGATTCCCCGGAACCGTCATTGCCGGCCGTTATCTCCCCGCCGTCACGGTAGGCGCCGGCAACGTCAAGGTTTACGTCACCATCGCCCACCAGGCCTCGGCCAACCAGTTTGCGCAAACCGCCACCAGCGAATACAACTTCTTCACCAACACCTTCGGCCTTCCTCCCACGCCGCGCATCAACATTCTCGAACTGCCTGACGACACCTTGCCCGCCGTCTACGCGCCCGAGATTGCGGCCATCATGGGCTCCCGCACCGGCGACAAATCGGGTATCCGACTGCTCGCCAACACTATCGCCCACCAGTGGTGGGGCCTCGAGATCAGTCCCAAAACCCTCGACGATGCATGGATCACCAATGGCATGTCTCGCTACTCCGAGCTCATGTATGTCGAGGACGAGAACGGCGCAACCGCTCTCAAGGCCGCCATGGAAGACGTAGCCGCAGGCGCCTTGGCCTACGACACCATTCCTCTCTCCAGCGTGGGCCATCTTGATCCCTTCTCGCCCCAGTTTCAGTCCGTGACCCTCGAAAAGGGCGCCATGATCTTCCACATGCTCCGCTGGGAAGTCGGCGACAAGGCCTTTCAATCCATCCTCCAGGCCGCGCTCAGCCAGTATGCCGGCGGCTCCATCCGCACGCAGGATTTCGAGAAGGTTGCCGAGGAAACGAGCCAGCAGCAGTTATTACCCTTCTTCTCCCAATGGATTGACGGCACCGGTGCACCCACCTTCACCAACAAGTACGCCGTCTACCGCCTGGGCAATAACAAGGGCTTCCGCACCATCGGCGAGATTAACCAGGATCTTGACCTCTTTCGCATGCCGGTCGACCTGCGCATTGAAACCGACGGCAAGACCGTGAACCAGAAAGTTGAAGTGGTCGGCACAGATACCCAGTACATCGTGGATACCTTCGGCCGTCCGCGCCGCATCAGCATCGATCCCAATGACTGGGTCCTGAAATCCAGCCCCGACCTTCAGGTCCGCATTTCCATCCTCAAAGGCCAGCAACTGGTGGCCCAGAACGACCTGCTCGGCGCCATCAACGAATATAAAAAGGCGCTCGAGGCCAACCCCCTCAGCTCCCTGGCCAGCTATCGCATTGGCGAAGTGCTCTTTACCCAGTGCAACTACCAGGCCAGCGTCAACGCCTTCCGCGACGCCCTGCGCGGCGACGACACGCCTCCCTGGACCGAGGTTTGGAGCCATATCGCCGTTGGCAAAATCTTTGACATCACCGGCCAGCGCGACCGCGCCGTCGGCGAGTACCGTCTCGCCGTCCAGACGAATGACAACACCCAGGGAGCGGTCAACGAAGCACGCCAATACCTGCAAAAGCCCTTCAGCCAGCCCGAAGGCGTCTGCATGCACTGACGCCGCTTCCGTTGTACCGCCGGCGTCCCGCCGGCTGTCGTGCGGGCGTCCACGCCCGCACTTGTTCACCACATCTCCGCGACCGGACACGGCCTGGGAGCTGGCCCGTCATCCCGAACAACGTCTAGAAGCAGAATTGTCATCCCGCGCGACTGAAGCGTAGCGCAAGGAGCCGAGGGATCCGCGGTTGCTTTTCGCGCCCATCAATCCACCACAAGAATGGGGTAGCACGAACACATGCCGCTTGGCCTGCCATCCCGAGTCGCCGCAGCAGCGATTCGAGGGATCTGCGGTTGCCTTTCAGGTCGTGCAATCGCTCGGTTGAATCCCGCCCCAAACACCGCGCCGTAGGCGCATGGGTCGTTAGCCCCGCGCGTAACAGACCGTTCAGCGTGGGGAATGCGAATTTAGAAGAGGCTCCGGAGTCCCGTAGGGACGTTGCCCGGCCCAGCTCATCGAGCGGCGCGCAAAAAATAACCGGGCCCTGAGGCCCGGATGCTTTTCACGAATCACGACCCACGAATCACGGCTTTTTCTGCTGCTTTCCCAGCGACAAAACCTGCAAATCCACCTTCGCCAGGCCGGACTGGGTCATCCCAAGCTTCTTTGCCGCGCCGTAGGAGAGATCGATAATGCGTCCCTCCTCCACCAGGTCTCCGCGATCTGTAATCTTGACCACAACCGACCGGTGGTTATGCAGGTCGACCACCCGCACAATGGAGCCAAAGGGAAGCGAAGGGTGGCAGGCCGTCATGGCGTACATGTTGTAGGTTTCGCCGCTTGCCGTTTTCCGTCCGTTAAAGACTCCGCCGTACCAGCTGGCGACTCCCTGGATTCTGTCCTTCCAGCTCTTGGCTGCGGGGGTTGGGGCGGTCTGCGGCGGTTCCTGGTCAGCAAGCGAGGCAGGTGTCGCACTCGATGCTGGGGAAGCCGCAGGCGCGGTGAGGGCTGGTCTGGGAAGACTCGCATCCGCTTGCACGGTGCGCGCTGAATACAACACCACCAGCGCCACCATTGCAACGGCGGAGACACCAGCCGCGAGACAAATCCACAGCGGTGCCTTTCGTCCTAAGTTGCGTGTTTTCCTTTTCATAACCATCTCCCAATTTTACTAGACCGACACTAGTAGGATGGCGATGTTGTCAACAACGATAACCGGGTTTTTGTTGAAAAAATCCCGTCGCGGAAGCCTCAGGACCGCAAGTTTCTTATTACGTTCGGGTTACAAAAGTGCCCCGAAAGCTAGGCCAATTTTCCTATTTTGGGCATCGATTTCGGTGCAAAATGGGGGCAACGGGGCAACTTGGCATCAAACGTGCCCGTCAAACTATTAGATTACTCACATAAAAGGAGTTAGCGATGAAATCGATCCTTACCTTTTGTTGCCTCGCTTGGGCTGCGGCTTGTTTCGCTGTGACCCCCGCTTTTGCTCAAAATTCGCCGTCAGTCGTGGCCGGCCCCGTGCCGCCGGCAATGGCCGCCGCCAAATCCGTCTTTGTTTCGAACTCGGGCTCCGACATAGACCTCTTCCCAGGTATCCACTCTGAGGGTCATCAACTTCTGTATCTCTTCAACGGAGACGAGGATCGTCCCTATTCGGAGTTCTGTTCCGCGCTCGCGGCCACAGGCGATTACAAACTGCCAAGCGACCCGTCACAAGCCGACCTGGTATTGGAACTCCAGTTGCGCGCTCACCCAGCCTCGGACTTGGGCGCACCTGGTCCCCTGGCGGAGCTTCGGCTCATCGTTTACGGCGGCCAAAGCCATTACGTGCTGTGGACGATCACACGGGCCATTGAGCCCGCCAACCTGCAGAAGAACCGTGATAAGAACTTCGATGAGGCGATCACGAACCTCCTCAACCGATTCCTTCAGGTCGCCGGCAAGTTGCCGGTCACCGCGCATTGAAAATATACTTTTGAAGTTTGCCGATTAATTCGCGGAATTTGCTAGCCTTTTAGTAGGGTCTGTCGAGAACACTCCTTTCCGAGGGGTGTTCTCGCCAGACCCTTTGCTATTTCTGGCTTAAATGGAGGCTTTTCATGCACTTAAGCGAAGAAGGTTTGGAGTTGATCAAGAGGTCTGAGGGGTTCCGCGATCGTGTTTATCGCGACGTAGCCGGGTTCCCGACCATCGGTTACGGGCACCTTGTCAAGCCCTCAGAGTCCTTCCCGAACGGGATTGATGAAACGAAAGCCGCGGCAATCCTTGCCGACGACATCCAGGCAGCGGAGCAGGCGGTCGCCCGGCTCGTGAAGGTTGCGCTAACCCAGGGTCAATTCGACGCGCTGGTCGACTTCACCTTCAACCTCGGCAGCGGCCGGCTGGCAGGCAGCACGCTGCTGCGCGATCTTAACGCCGGCCACCAAGACAGCGCTGCCCAGCAGTTGACCGTGTGGGACCACGCTGGAGGCATCGTAAACGCCGGACTAAAAGCCCGCCGCGAGGCTGAGCTGAAACTCTGGAAAGGCTGCGACGGCGCAAATGCCGCCGCGGCCTGAAAGCCCCTCAGAAGGAGAAATATCTAAACCTTTAGAATTGGGGATTTTGCGCCTAACTTGTCTTAAGTCAATATTCTGAACGGATAAGCGATCCCAATTCATTTAGAATGAGTAGTTTCTGCAGAAAGGCAATGGAGAGGGAGGAGGGGGGGTAGGTGCTTCAATTCAGTTGCAGGATACCGCTGGCCCTATGCTCTCCTCCCGTACATCGAGGCATTCGCCCGCCTTCAGGTAGCCTTTGCGCCGAAACCAATCTTCCATCGCGGCCTGTAGCCGATCCAGCGGAACACGGTTCCCAATCTCCAGTACGCCGTCTGCCGCCGGAAAGGTATCGTCGAAAACCGCGTCGTTGGTAAAGTTCCGCATGGCAAAGTTGTCGATTTGCCCGATCGGGCAGGCGTGACGCTCGCCCTTTGCGTCGATTCGGCTCACACTCAGACGGCGCGCAAACATGGCTCTACTGTAAAACCTCCAGGCCGTCCTTCGTCGGAACGCTTCGCGTGCAACTTGCAAACCATCCGGCGGCATCGATAGGGTGAATGCTTCAGTGCACCGAGGACTTTGCGGGAGGAAGACCGAATGAGACTGCTTTTACATTGGATCCTGAGCGCGCTCGCGTTGCTGGTTGTTTCGCACCTTGTGCCTGGTTTTCACGTCAACGGCCTGCTCCCGGCTCTGATTGCCGCGGTGGTGATTGGGCTGCTGAACGCGACCGTCGGACTCTTCCTCAAGATCGTCACATTTCCCTTGAGCATTCTGACACTGGGAATCTTCCTGCTGGTTATCAACGGCGTCATGATTCTGCTGGCTTCCGCCGTTGTCCCAGGCTTTCACGTCGTCGGCTTCGGCCCGGCCTTCTGGGGCGCGTTGGTGCTGGCCCTTCTGGGCATGCTCATTCGGGCGGTCGTCAAGGATGCGTAGCCCTGGGCGCGGAAGCGTCTAGCGCGGCGCGCCAGCTTCGGCAGCAACCTTCTCTGGCTGGCTCGCTGCGACGTTGGCCGGCTTGGCGATCGCCACCGACTTCTTTGCCGTTCTGGGCCGTGCAGGGCTGGCTTCGGGGCTCACTTCGACGGGTGCCTTCGGTCCGGGGAGAGTAAGCGGGGTTCGAATCGCTCCCGCTCCCCCAAAGCCCCCGGGCGCCGGCATCACGATCACCTTGGCTGGCTGGTTCTGCGCGACGCGAATATAAACGCCCCAGCCTCCGCCCGCGACTACAAAAACGATGGCTGCAGCCGCAGCGCCGCGCATCCAGCCACTCGCGGGCCGCAGCGTTCCTGGCCAAGCCAGTACGCGTCCGCGCCGCGGTGCCGCATCGAGCGCCGTCTGTACGCGCTCTGCCAGCCCCTCAGGCGCGGGCAGGCCGGCGATCAGCCGCAAAGACTCTTCCGCCGGGCTTGAAGCAGATGTAGAAGTTCTTGGATCTTGAGGAATCGAATTCATCGCAAACTCCTCTCCCCCGAATTTCTAACGTGGTCGAGCAGGCCGGCCATCAGGTTGCGGGCGCGAAACAACCGCGAACGGACGCTGGATTCGGAAATCTCCAGCACGGACGCAATCTCCACGCTGCTCAGCTCTTCAAACGCCGAAAGCATCAGCACCTGCCGCTCTTTAGCCGGCAGTTGGTCAACGCAACGGAGAACGTGAGCATGGTGTTGCGCCGCCGCGGCCCGCTCTTCAGCGGAAAGTCCCGTGGACGGAAGCACCCGCGCCAACTCGGCAACATCGTCGGTCTCAGGCCGAGTCTTGGCGCGGCGTTTGCGGTCGAGGACGATATTCCAAACAATGCGAATGAGCCAAACGCGGTGATCGCGCACTTCGCCCAGCGAATCGCGATGGCGCAGGACGCGCACAAACGCCTCCTGCACGGCATCTTCTGCGTCGGCTTGATTGCGAAGAACGGAATAGGCCACGCGGTACAAGGCGCTGGCGTACTGGTCAACCATGGCTGCCAGCGCACTGTCTTCCGCGCGCCGGCGGGCTTCGTCATTCACGGCGCTCGTGGGATTCTCCATCCACTCTGCGGTAATGCCTGCGACCATGGCCTGACTGGTGCTCATCACTCACCAGACGCAGACCCAGCAGAAAATGCTCAGGTTTACCCCGAACCTGCCTCCTGGCCCGCGAACAGCAGCTTGCTGCCGGATTGCGACCTCCCGGCCTACTTGGCGGCCAGTTTCTCCGACGCAATCGACCCCGCCGCGCCGTCTTTATCGGCGTCCTTGATTTTGGCCCACAGTGCGCGAGCCATATCCTGCTTGCCCTCGGCCGCATAGAGATCGGCAAGGTCAAGCTGGGCCACGCTTGCTGAAACCGTGGCTGAAGGTTTGGCTATGATCTCGTTGTAGATTGCAATTGCGTCGTTGTCGCGAGAAGTCTGCCGGTACAACCCTGCCAAAGCCAGCTTGGCCAGGTCAGCCACATTGCGGTTTCCGGCGCCGGCCGCGGCCTTGAGCGCCGTCTCGGCGTCGCTGTTCTGCCCCAGGTCCTCATAGGTAACGCCGGCGAAATACTGGGCTTTGGCCCCCTCCGGCAGCCAACTATAGTCGTGTGCAATCGCAACGAACTCGCGATTGGCTTCCTTGGCGCGCGCGGCAGCGGTCGTGTATGAGCCGGCCTCGGGCGGAGCGCCAGGAACGGCCAACGGCGTGGTGTACACATCCAGTGCTGCGCTTAGCGCATCGTTGGCAGCCACCGAGCGGAAGTGCCAGAAAATCAATCCGCCGATTACGACCAGCAGAACAACACCAATGCCGATGGCCCAGCGCACCGTGGCGGCCTGGTGATCGCCGACCCAGCTCGCGCTGCTTGCGGCAGCTTGTGCAAATTTGTCCTTTTTCAGGGCGTGACGCGTTCGAGTATCCACGAGGTCTTTCTTGTCCTTTTTGGTATCCGTGCAGGCGGGTCTGAACAGAAGAAAATGGTGCCACTGCAACCCGATTAGTGTATCAGCGCGGTTCGAACACAGTCCACAAAGGCGCGGATGCTACCGGAGCGCTCCACTGCAGTAAAAAGCTGCCGCGCGCTTGCCGCCGCACGGCTGGAACGGTACGCTTAAGGCATGTACGAGGACTTCCATGTCGCCGACCGCTGGACCGGCGAAGACCTGCACTGCCGTTGGAAGGGCACGATTGTCGCCATCGCCACCCGCCACGCTGATGCCGTAGACATCCGATTCGACGTCAACGGACGTCCCATGTGGATCGCGTTGCCCTGTACCGCCTGGGTCGAGCAGAAGAAACGCACCGGCAAGGTCATCACCGACCAACTGGCGGCGCAGATCGCAGGAAGGTATTTGAAGCAACTGGTCGAAGAGGGCTACGACTCCCAGCGCGAGATCTATACCATGACGGTGGCTGAGGTTCTCGATCACCTCGACGCTGTCGTGGCGGAGGCGAAGACGCTGGGCCGGATGCCCGCACTGCAGCCTGGACCGCAGCTTATCGGATAAATCGGTCTTCCGATGCGTCTAACATACGCACGCTTTCCGATCGGCCTATCATGATTCGAAACGCCTCCATCCTTCTTCTCGCGGCCACCATTGTCTTCGCCGGCAGCACCGCCGGCGCCGCGCAAACTCCAACACCCAACGCGCCGCTCCCCAATGCCAACGAGCTGCTCCAGCGGGCCCTCGCCAACGAGCGCAAGCAGGCGACCGAGCGCGAGAAATACGACTGCCGCATCACCGACCACACCATCGAAACCGACGGCAAAGGCAACACCAAGAAAGACACTTTGGTTGTTTCGGATCTTTTCTTTGTCAACGGCATTCCCGTCGAGCGGACGCTCCAGAAAGACGGAAAGGATCTCTCGGCCGACGATCAGCACAAGCAGGACGATCGCGTGATGAAGGAGACGCTCAAATACTCGAACCAGGCCAATGCGCAGAAAGAAGAAGACAAGGACAACCAGGAGCTTGAAGATTTCATGCAAGCCATGATGCTTGCTAATGGCCACAGGGGGGTTGTTGATGGCCGCAGCGTGCTTTTCTATGACATTGTGCCCAATCCGAAATTTGATGCGAAAAACCTCAACCAGCATCTGGCCCAGGTGATGCAGGGCAAGGCCTCCATCGACGAGCAGACCGGCGAATTGATCGATATCAACGTGACATCGGTGGCAGACTTGAAGATCGGCGGCGGCTTAGTGGCCAATGTCCACAAAGGCCTCTGGCTTCATATCCACAATCAGCCGCGTCCCGACGGCGTCTGGCTCACTGACTTCGCTGAAGGCTCGGGCGATGCGCGCGCCGCGCTATTTCTCCACCCGTATTTCCGCTTCAAGGAAACTTCAGATAGTTGCCATCTCTACACGGCCACGGCAAACCAAGTGGGGCCTGTGCAGATAGTCAAGTAGCGACTGGTGGCTAAGCAGCAAGGAGCTGCGCGCCACGCTAGATTTCGGCCGGAGCCGCAACCGCATCGCCGCGCCGGAGCACGCGGCTCAGAATCACATAGAGCACAGGGATAAACACGAGATTCAAAACGGTGGAAAGCAACATGCCGCCTACAATCGTCGTTCCCACTGAGCGGCGACCCAGCGCACCCGCTCCCGTAGCGAATACCAGCGGAAGAACGCCCATGATGAACGCGAATGACGTCATCAGGATTGGCCGGAGGCGCAGCTCGCCGGCTTCGATCGCAGCTTCGGCGATAGTCCGCCCCTTGCGCCGCAATTGCTCGGCGAATTCCACGATCAAAATCGAGTTCTTCGCCGAAAGGCCAATGAGCATCACCAGGCCGATCTGGCAATACACATCGTTGGCGAGCCCACGCAGCGTGATGAGCCCTAAAGCGCCGAGGACGGCCATTGGCACGGCCAGGAGAATGATAAACGGCAGCGCGAAACTTTCGTATTGTGCCGATAGCGTGAGATAGACAACCAAAATGCCCAGCGCGAAGATCACGAGCGCCTTGCCGCTGGACTCGATTTCGTCGAGCGTCAGCCCCGTCCACTCGTAGTTCATGCCGTGCATCATGTTCGCTGTGGCCAGTTTCTGCATGCTGTCGAGTGCCTGCCCGGAACTCACGCCGGGAGCAGCGGAACCGTCGATCTCCACCGCGCGAAAAAGATCGTAGTGCGTGATCACTGGCGGTCCCGCGCTGGCGGCGACCGTCACCAGGTTGTCGAGAGGGACCATTTCGCCGGAATCGGAGCGCACGTAGTAGCTGTGGAGGTCGCTGGCCTTCATGCGGAATGGCTGATCAGCCTCTACGTAGACGCGATAGGTGCGGTTGTTGTAGTCAAAGTCGTTGACGTACTCCGAGCCCATGAAGACGTTGAGTGTGGTCGCAATCTGCGTGATCGAGACGCCCATAGCCTTGGCCTTCTCGCGGTCGATCGTCACCAGTTCCTGAGGGTCGTTGGCAGAGAAAGTTGTGAACAAGTCCGTCAGATCTTTCTGCGCTGCGCCGGCATTCACAATCTGATGCGCCACGCGGTCCAGGTCGCTGAGTGTGTTTCCGCCCTGATCCTGCAGCATGAACTGGAATCCGCCGAAGGCGCCCACGCCCGAGACTGCAGGCGGCTCGATCGCAGCTATCAGGCCACCATTGGGCGCAAACATCAGCATTTGCAGTTTGGGCGCAATATCCTTAATCACGTCCGCCGTCGAGTAAGCTTTCCCACTGTGCTCATCGATGGTGTTGGTGTCTACAAACATCATGCCTGCGTTGGACGCGCTGCCTGCAAAGCTGAAGCCCAAAATGGAGAACAGCCCCGCAACGTGGGGATTCTGTCCGATGATGGCCGCTCCTTCGTCTGCAAGCGCCGTGGTGTAAGCCAGCGAAGATCCCGGCGGAGCCTGCACAATCACCATGAAGTATCCCTGGTCTTCCTGCGGAATGAAACCAGTGGGAACCGTTCGGTAGATCCATACAGTTGCCGCCAACCCCACAAAAAAGACCAGCAGGAGCACATAGCGCAACTGCAGCGCGACGTGAATGACGCGCGCATACGTGCTGGCTAGCCAGCTGATGAACGCGTCTGTGCCGTGAATAAATCCAGCGAAGGCTCTTGAAACCGGTCTGATGTGTAGAAAATCCAGCTGGCGGGGACGCGCCTCTTCGCCCCTCAGAAAAAGTGCCGACAACGCCGGCGAAAGGGTAAGCGCATTGAACGCCGAGATAGCGATAGAAAATGCGATGGTGAGCGAAAACTGCCGGTAGAGAATTCCGGTGGCCCCGGGGAAGAACGATACGGGCACGAAAACGGCGATCAACACCAGTGAAGTGGCGATGACGGCGCTGGTCACCTCGCGCATGGCGCGCGACGTGGCTTCTCGCGCATTCGAATGTTCCATATGAATGTGCCGCTGCACATTCTCGATGACCACAATCGCATCGTCGACCACCAGGCCCGTGGCCAGCGTGATGCCGAAGAGCGTGAGGGAATTGATCGAGAAATCGAAGATCCGGATGAACGCGAAAGTCCCGATGAGCGATACCGGAATCGTGACCGCGGGAATAATCGTTGCGCGCCAATCGAGCAGGAATAGAAAGATCACCGCAATGACGATGACAATGGCCGCGGCCAGCGTCACGAGCACTTCGTGAATCGATTGGCCCACCGCCGTCGTGGAATCGAATGCAATTGCGTATTCGAGGCCCGGCGGGAAGTTCTTTGAGAGTTGTTCCAGAGCAGCTTTGGCCTTCTTGTCAACATCGAGAGAGTTCGCGTTCGACAGTTGCTCCACGCCGAGACCCATCGCGTCGTGGCCTGCAAACTTCAGTGCGGTGCTGTAACCTTCGGCGCCGATCACCGCGCGGCCCACGTCTTTCAGTTGCACCAGGCCATTGGGTGAATTTTTGACGATGATATTGTCGAACTCTTCCGGGCTGGTGAGCCGGCCCACGACGCGTACTGGAATCTGGTAAGCCTGTTTGGAATCGGCCGGCGGCTGCCCCAACTGCCCGGCCGGAACCTCCACATTCTGCTCTTCGAGTGCATTCACGACATCGCTTGCCGTCAGGCCGCGGGCCGCCATCCGTACCGGGTCGAGCCACACGCGCATAGCGTATTTGCGCGCGCTGAAGTTCTCCACATCGCCCACACCCGGCACGCGCTTGAGTGCGTCGACGACGTACACGTCCAGGTAGTTCGAGATGTATTCGTCTGTATAGCGCCCGTCGCGCGTGAAAAATCCCGCGCCAAAGACGAAATTGTAGTTGGATTTATCGACTGTGATGCCGGTTGAAACCACCTCGCCCGGCAAGCGCCCTTCCACGCTGGCCACGCGGTTCTGCACGTCCACAGCCGCGATGTCGAGGTCGTATCCGGTTTGGAAGGTGATGCTGATCTGGCTAACGCCGCTATTCGTGCTCGACGAGCTGATGTAGCGCATCCCCTGCACGCCATTGATCGATTCTTCCAGGGGAATTGTGACGGCCTTTTCAACGGTCTGCGCGTCGGCGCCCACATACACTGCCGTCACCGACACTACCGGCGGCGCCAGATTGGGATACATCTCGACCGGAAGATTCGGAATGCAGATGGCTCCCGCAAGAATGATCAGCAGGGCGCAAACCGTGGCGAAGACGGGACGATGAATAAAGAAGTCAACAAACACTTGTGAGCTCTCTTTCCTACGAGACCGTCGCGGGCTGCCGGTGTTTGCTCTTCCTTACCCGAGCCCGGTGATGACTTCTGTGGTGAGGATGATAGGCCACCGCGCGGGGCGCGCCGCTGTTTTCTGGCTGCGCTCCTTCCGCCTTGCTTTGGGGTCCACTCTTTTGTCCGGCCGCGGGCGGCGCTTGCGGAGGTCCGCCCAGGGGCATCACAGGCATGCCATCTACCAGAAACTGCGTTCCCGAAACGATCACCTGGTCGCCAGTGTTGAGTCCGGAAGCGATGGAGTAATTGTTCCCCACCGCGTCACCCAGCACAACGGAAGTGCGGTGCGCGATGACCATTCCATTTTGCTGCTTCACCACGAAAACAAAACTCTCTTCGCCTTGCCGCGTCACCGCCAGCACCGGAACTACGGCCATAGGTTTTGTACTCCAGATCACCCTGGCATTGACGATTTGCGCGCTGCGCAGCATTTCCGGCCCCGGCTGCACGGGAGCCTTCACCAGAATTCCCTGCAGCGTGCTGTCCACCTCTTGCGAAACAAAATCGATCCGCGTCTTCTCCAGCAACTTGCCGCTGTTGTCCACCAGGTCCACCGCCAGCCCCTGGCGCACATCTGCGGCTCGCTCGGTGGGAATGTAGATATACGCTTCGAGATTGCTGTTCTCGTCGACCGTCGTCAGCACGGTGGCCGGCGATTGATTGGGAGAAACGTAGTCTCCAATATGGACTGGAATATCGCCCACCACGCCGTTGAAAGGCGCGCGGACGGTATAGTAGGCCAGCAACTGTTCCCCGGCCTTGCGAGCTTCCACTGCCGATTGATAATCCGCCTTGGCGTTTTGAAAAGCCTGCTGCGCCTGCTCATACGCGTCGCGGCTGGTCACGCCCGCTTCAAACAGCTTGCGTTGCCGATCCTCCTCGACGGTGTCGTAGTCGTTTAGCGCCTTCTTCTGCAGCTCGGTTGCGCGGAGCGAGTCCACTGTGGCCCGCTGCTGCCGGTCATCGATTTCCATCAGCAACTGCCCAGCCTTTACGTCCTCGCCGGAATGGACCGCAATCTGAGTCAATTGGCCGCTCACCTGCGGTAACACAGCGGCTGACCGGCGCGATTTGATGGTCGCAACATACTCACTGCTTTGCGCCACAGGCGCCATGGTCACCGTAACCGTCTGCACCGGCAAGGCCTGCATTTGCGGCCCACCGGCTCCCGGCGCGGGCTTTTTCTGGCAGCCTGTAGCTGCCAATCCCGCCAGGACCACCCAACTAATCGCATGAATGCGCTGGAATCTGCTCTGGGTCACTCGGTTCTTCCTCTGGCTGCTGTCGCCGCCGCACTCTGCGATTGAATATTGGGGCGGGCAGGCCGGTATGCAGGCTGTGCTGCGTCTGCGCGATGCTTTGTAGACGTGATCGCTTTGATGATGTGATACGCGAGACTGGGTAATCGATACAAAAAAACGTGCGTGCCAAGAGCTCAAGGCGGGCGCATAAGGTTGAATCTTCATTGAGGATAGCGCAATCGACAGCTACGCGGCGGTGACGCTTCTGGTTCCAGCCGCGGTCTGCTCTCGTCCACCGCTCCGGCCCCGATTCCCACTGCCGCTTCGTCTGGGATCGGTTCTACCTTTGACTCTTCCCGCGTCGTTTCATCGTCGCCGATTTGGAGCGTCGGCGCCTGCCTTGAGGGATCGGTTGCGCGCTTCCTTTCTTTGACACGCCACCATCAAGTTGATAGCCTTTCAGTTAAGGGCACCCGCGGCCAATCTCACCTTTGCGCAATGCTCTCCCAATCGTCCCCGTCGTCTAGCCCGGCCTAGGACACCGCCCTTTCACGGCGATAACACGGGTTCAAATCCCGTCGGGGACGCCAAACATAGCCAATGAATTGGAAGAGAACAGCATGGAGCGGCCGACTGTTGCTGTGGTCTTAGCTACTCAGAAAGCCAGGATCCGCGGAGAATCTGATCAAGTCCTGCCGAACGCGAGACGGCCTCACGAATCGGCAAATCCGCGAGTCTCGCGATACCGCCGATGGCTATCTCGATGAAATCCGGCTCCGAAGCCGCCAGGCCATTCCGAGCGGAAGCTTCGAGGACGTGAGTGACGTTCACTCCTCAGCAGGTCACTTGCCCAGCGAGAAAACGACACTGATTGTCGTATCAACCTCAACCGGCTCGTCGCTGAGCTTGTAAGGCTTGTAACGCCAGGTCCGCACGGCATCGAGAGCCGCCTGCTGCAACATGGGCGAACCGCTTACAACCTGCAGATCCCTGATCGATCCGTTCTTGGTGATCGTCGCGTGCAGCACCACAGTACCCGAAACCCCGGCCGCTTTCGCAATGGTCGGATAAATGGGCTGCGTCTGCCGAATCAGCATTCCCGTCGCGATTCCCGACGAAATGGCAAACGGCTTGGACGATACAACTTTAACCGCGGGCTGTGTGCGTCCATTCAAAACGCCGTCATTGGGGCTCGCGCCGCCCAGGCCATCCGCGCCACCCGAGCCAAAGCTCACCGGCGGCGGCGCATTCTCCGCCTGCTTCCCGGCGCCTCCTGGAATCACGGTTGGCGCTGTGAGCTGATCGTCCATCATTTTCGTCTGCTGCTTCGTCAACCCTGGCGCCGGCTTCACTGCGCCCGGTCCGTTGGTCTCTGGATTGCCAGCCGACGGCTGCTTTTCGGTTGTTGCCGCAGGCTGGGTCTGAGCTGGCGGCGGATTCGAAATGTCCGTCTCCGGCTGTGTGTCGGTCGCTTGCGGAGGTGCCTGAACGGATGGTTTCGCCGCGAAGCTCGCTCCATGATGGGACAGCGAAAACATCAGGGCGCCCACGAGCAGAACAGAGGCGGCGCTGACGGGTGCAATGATGATCCACTTCTTTTTGGCCGTCCTCGGCTTTTCTGCGGCTTCGATAGCCTTCTCTGAGAACACCTGGAAGAGAGCGCGGTCATCTACGGGCATCAGGGTTTTCGCGACTTCAGGTGAGTCAAGCTTTCCATTGACCGCGGCAGGCTTTGGCAGGCCCGGCGCCACCGGAGTTTCTTTCGATCCGTGGCCGATGGAACCATTGGTCCCATTCGAAGGCTTGCTCTTCAACTCCGGCAGCTTGACTGGGAACGGTGCGGACGTGACCGGATTGGAAGCACGCGGGCTTTCCACCACGGGAGACAAGTTTGCCTCGCGGTCAGCAGACTTCTTTGCCTGCTTTGGGCTGTCGCCAAAGGAATGAGAGGCTTCCCACGCTTCCCATTCACTCAGATTCACGGGCTTGGGCGTAGGAGAGGTTTCAGCTTCCCACTCGACGAAATGTTTTTGCTGAGCAACAATGACCGGTGCGGACGGGGCGGGACCCGTTCCACGCGACTTTTCTACCGGGGGCGCTGCTGTTGCGCCATGGTCAGCCGATTGTCCGCGCGGGCTTTTGGGTTCGCCGAATGAATGAGTAGCTTCCCACGCCTCCCATTCGCCGGGCTTAATTGGCGAGGGCTCTGGCGACGCCTCGTTGTCCCACTCACCGAAATCATCGGGAAGCGTTTCAGGTAGCAGCGGAGTTAGTTCTTCTGGAGATGCCATTTACCGTCCTCACCTTTCTCGTAGACAGCGCCTTTATAGGTGCGTGTTTCTCGCGGTCTTGTCTCTGCAGCAGGTTGCTCGCGGGGTTCATCCGGCTGTACCAATTCGGCGGGGGCAAAGTCGGCAGCTGCGAAGGTCCGTGGCGCCGGAGCCTCAGCGGTTGAGTTCAGCAATGAAGAGGTGTAAGGAGATCCTTCCACCTCGAGCTCGACCATTGCTTGCGCCTTCGTGTATTTGTCGGCCTCCGATGGAACGAAGGATGCGGAGAGAGTGTACTTCCCCGGGGCCAGAACGTGACCCGCGGAAGGGGTGTAGAAAAATGTTCCGGGGACCGATGCTGTGGCGTTCAACTGAACGGCGCTGAGCGCGGTGCCGTAGGAAATTGCGGAGGGTGCCGGCCATGTGATGAGGGCCGGTAGCTTCTCGATAACCGCGAGCGAAACGGTCGCGCTCGCCGGCGTGTAGTTCAGTGTGTCCGCCGGAGTAAAGATTGCTGTGAGCTCATGCACTCCCGGCGCAAGTTTTTCACTCGCGGCTGGCGTATATGCGAAAGTGCCCTGGACGGGCGCAACGGCGTTGAGCTGAGCGGCGCCGAGAGCAACGTCCTGGGCGATTGGATCCGGTACCGGCCATCTGATCGCAGGCGTTGCCTTCGTCACTTTCAGTGAGACAGCAGTTTGCGATATGGAGTAGCCCAAAGTATCCGCAGGGGTAAAGACCACTGTCAGTTGATGCTCTCCAGCCGCAAGCACCGCGCCTAGATCAGGCTTGTATTCGAATGATCCCGGAACTGATGCTCGCGCACAAAGATGCGCGCCGCTGAGCTGTGTACCGTACGTGACAGGAGCCGGTGCCGGCCAGTGGATAGCCGACTTCGCCTTCGCGACAGAAAGCGACACAGTGGCCTTTGCTGTGGAGTAGTTCGCCGTGTCTGCGGGAGTAAAGGTGACGGAGAGCGTGTGCATCCCCGGTGGAAGTATCTCGCCGGGCGCCGGCGAATACTCGAACTTGCCGGGTACCGGCGCCGAGGCGTTCAGATGTGCTTCACCTAATGGCGTGCCGTAAATGATCTTGGCAGGCGATGGCCAGGAGATGGCCGGCGTTCCTTTGGCAACAACAATCGTCACCGAGGCCTGCTGCGGAGCGTAGCCATTGGAGTCTGACGGAGTAAACGTAACCCATAGCGAGTGCGTGCCGACCGGAAGTACATAGCCTGGGCCGGGTGTGTACACCAAAGTTCCCTCAGCCGAGGCTGTGGCGTTGAGTTGCGCAAACGTGAGCCTGTTCCCGTAGGTCATCGGGTCCGGAGCGGGCCAGGTGATGGTTGGAACCGAGTGGCCTTCGGCCGATGGCAGATCCGCAGTGCTCGCGTGCTCTTGAGGTCCGAGACTTGCCGAGGCGAATTCGTTGCCGGAAATCCGAGCGTCAATATCCCTGCTCCTCTCCTGTGGAATCGGGAGTCCGTTAATCGAGCTGGCCATCTCCAGGCTGATGCGCGAAGTGCGTGTCTCAAGAAGCCCACCGTCGCCGTGCTGCAACGCGCGCGCCGCATCCTGGTCGTCGGGAATTTTCCACCGTACCGGCCTTCCAAGAGCTTTGGTGATGACGTCTTCATTGGCCGGTTCCTGAAAGCGAGACTCAAATCGGTTGATCACGATTTCCAGGTTTTCGCTTCCTTCCGCGAAGAACTGCGAGATCAGGCGATTCGAATTCCGCAGTTCGGAGATGCCGGTTTGGGTGACCAGATAGATCGTTGATGCGTCTTCGAACAGAACCTTGGCCGCGACATCGATCCTCGATCCAACATCGACGATCACATAATCGAACTCTCGTCGCGCGATTGCGATGAGCTTGTCGATGGCATCTTTGGAAACTTCAATATCGGGAACCTTGGTGGGAGCCGCAAGCACGAACACCCCTGACCGGTGCTTGACCAGGAGATTGTGAAGAAGACTCGCGTCCAATCGGTCACTATTCCTCAGGGCATCTTCGGTCGAGTAACCCGCTGAAATTCCCAGGCAGAGTGCGCAGTCGCCAATGGGAAGCGCCAGGTCGATGAGCAGGATGCTGTGCTCGGGCCTCTGAGCCAGCGCTATCGCAACATTGCACGCGACTGTCGTAACTCCCGACCCTCCCTTGGAACCGAGAAAGACATGTAAGCCTCCCGCGGCTTTCTTTCCCTGGGGCCTTTCTGCTTCACCAGCTCTCTCGTCAATAGCGGCCGTTACCCGGGCCAGAGCCGCGGCCACTGCGCCTCGCTCAAAAGGCAGCAGAAGATATTCACGCGTCCCCGCACGCATCAACCGGATTGCAAGTTTTGGATCGTTCCTCTCCGAAAAAACCATGATGGCCGCTGACTCGCTCGCGCCCGTTTCTTCCACGAGTTCCAGAACAAGATCCGGGTCGCTGTCGAGGTCAAGGACGACAAGGTCAAACGACGCCAACAATCTGCGCAAGTGTTCTGGTTCCGGCGGATAGGAGTTGAACTCCCTGATCACGGCCCTGCGGGTATCCGCGAGGCCTTTGGCAACCAATGTGCGGGTTTGCTCGTCAGGGCCAATCAACGCAACCGATAAAGGCGTTGGCGCGGGGATGTCGGCTTGTTTCCAGTCGAAACTTCGCGGTGCGACAGTTGAGCCCACAGTATGAGGCGCTTTTTGTGATGAAATGCTCATAGAAACACCAGCGGTCTTTCCGTTCAAATCTCAAGTTCGACAGTTCATCCGGAAGCTGAGCTCGCAGTTTCCCTCCGCCATTAACGGCCAAAGATCGCGCGCTTACGGGGAAGAATTCTCAATGCGAGCATCAACTTACGACTGGCTGTCAAACAAGTCGTTGTTGGACGATGGTAACCATTTTCGAGTGACAAATGGGCGCCCGATGCCCATAAATAGCCATTACGAAAGTGTTGGATGGGTGCCACAGGCGGGTCATTTGGCCGGACAAGTCTGATTGGAACTCGGGCAGAATCCGATCAGGAAATGCCGAGAATGGCGTCGATCTGAGCCAGATCCTTGCTCGTGAAGGCCAGGACGGAGAGTGCAGCGACGTTTTGCTCGATCTGCTCCACTCGGCTGGCGCCGATCAGTGCCGAGGTGATGCGCCCATCTCGGAGTACCCACGCCAGAGCCATCTGCGCCAGCGATTGCCCACGTTCTTGCGCCAGCTCGTTCAATGCCCGAACCTTCGAAAGGCGGCCCTCGTCAACGTCCTTCTTCTTGAGAAATCCATGCGGCTTTGAGGCCCGGGCATCCGCGGGAATACCGTTGAGATAACGGTCGGTAAGGAGTCCTTGTGCCAGCGGACAGAAAGCGATACCGCCGACGCCTTCTTTGCCAAGCACATCGAGCAGCCCTTGCTCCGGCGCTCTGTCGAACATCGAGTACTTGGGTTGATGGATAAGGCACGGTGTACCCAGGTCGCGCAGAATCTTGACGGCCGCTGCTGTTTGCTCCGGGTTGTAGCTGGAGATGCCGGCATAAAGAGCTCTGCCCGAGCGGACGGCCTGATCGAGCGCCGACATCGTTTCTTCCAATGGAGTCTCGGGATCAGGACGATGCGAGTAAAAAATGTCAACGTACTCCAGGCCCATGCGCTTCAGGCTCTGGTCCAGGCTTGCCAGAAGATACTTCCTCGATCCCCACTCGCCATACGGTCCGGGCCACATGTTGTAACCGGCCTTGGTGCTGATGATCAATTCGTCGCGATAGGGCTTTAGATCGAGCCGTAGAATCTCGCCGAAGTTGCTTTCCGCGCTTCCAGGCGGAGGTCCGTAGTTGTTGGCAAGGTCGAAATGGGTAATGCCCAGGTCGAAGGCCCGCCGCACCATGGCGCGCGAGTTTTCGAATTCATCGACGCCGCCGAAGTTGTGCCACAACCCCAAAGAAATGGCGGGCAGCCGAATGCCGCTGCGTCCGCACCGGCGATATTGCATCGTGTCGTAGCGCTTTTCGTTGGCTAGATACAAGGTAGTTCCTCCGCGCCTGAAAAATGGACCAGGCGCTGAATCGCTCTCTCTAGCTTATAACCGCCGTAATCGATACTTCTTTCCGGCCGTCCTTTGGAGGATGCACGATGATGCCCTCGATCGGTGTGCCGTCGACGTTCAGCGCGACTGTGTTCCCCGCGCCCTTTCGCTCGACTGCGATCTTATAAGTGACTCCGCGAAAGATGCGCGTTGCGGCGAATCCTGGCCAACTCGCGGGGATTACCGGAGCAACTTCCAGCCCGTCATAGGTGGGTCGCACGCCCAGAATCCACTGCGTAATGGCGTAATAATTCCACGCCGCGGTTCCTGTGAGCCACGAGTTCTTAGCCTCGCCGAATGTCGGCGCGTCCTTGCCGGCAATCATCTGCGCATACACATAAGGTTCGCAGCGATGCACTTCGCTGATCTCTTCGCGCGCCGAGGGATTGATGCGCAGGTAGTAATCGTAGGCTTCATCGCCATGGCCCAGCCGCGTTTCAGCGATCATCACCCAGGGATTCACGTGGCAAAAGACACCCGCATTTTCCTTGTAGCCCGGCGGATACGAAGAGATTTCTCCGAGGTGGAGATAGTAGCGAGTGTAGGCGGGCTGATGCACGACGAGCCCATGCTTGGTGGACAGGTGTTCGCGCACGGATGCCAGCGCTTTGGCAGCTCTGCCGTCATCGAGCCCGATGCCTGCCAGCACGCAGAATCCGTTCGACTCGATAAAGATCTTGCCTTCCTCGCGCTCCTTCGATCCGACTTTTTCTCCAAAGCTGTCATAGGCGCGCAGAAACCATTCGCCGTCCCATCCGTGCTGCTTCACGGACTGTTCCATTTTGTCCGCCTCGGTCAGGAAACAGGACGCGTCGGAGAGTGCAGCGACGTTCTGCTCAATCTGTTCCACGCGGCTGGCGCCGATCAGTGCCGAGGTGATGCGCCCATCTCGGAGTACCCACGCCAGAGCCATCTGCGCCAGCGATTGCCCGCGCTCTCGCGCCAGTTCGTTCAAAGCTCTGAATCTTGGCCAGCTTGGCTTCGTCAATGTCGCGCTTTTTCAAAAAGCCGTGCGGCTTTGATGCGCGCGCATCAGCGGGAATGCCGCTCAAATAGCGGTCTGTGAGCAGTCCTTGCGCCAGCGGACAGAACGCAATGCCGCCTACGCCTTCTCTGCCCAGCACATCGAGCAGTCCGCGTTCCGGCGTCCTCTCGAACATCGAGTATTTCGGCTGATGAATCAGACACGGAGTACCCGAGTTCGCGCAAGAATTGAAATGGCTGCCGCGGCTTGCTCCGGGTTGTAGCTGGAGATGCCCGCGTAGAGCGCTCTGCCCGAGCGCACCGCCTGATCGAGCGCCGCCATCGTTTCTTCCAGCGGAGTTTCGGGATCGGGGCGATGCGAGTAAAAAATATCAACATACTCCAGGCCCATGCGCTTCAGGCTCTGGTCGAGGCTCGCCAGCAGATACTTCCTCGATCCCCACTCGCCATACGGTCCAGGCCACATGAGGTACCCGGCCTTGGTGCTGACGATCAATTCATCGCGATGGGGTTTGAGATCCAGGCGCAGAATCTCGCCGAAGTTGCTTTCGGCGCTGCCCGGCGGAGGGCCGTAATTGTTGGCCAGGTCGAAGTGCGTGATGCCCAGGTCGAAGGCCCGCCGCACCATGGCGCGCGAGTTTTCGAATTCATCGACGCCGCCGAAGTTGTGCCACAACCCCAAAGAAATGGCGGGCAGCCGAATGCCGCTGCGTCCGCACCGGCGATATTGCATCGTGTCGTAGCGCTTTTCGTTGGCTAGATACAAGGTAGTTCCTCCGCGCCTGAAAAATGGACCAGGCGCTGAATCGCTCTCTCTAGCTTATAACCGCCGTAATCGATACTTCTTTCCGGCCGTCCTTTGGAGGATGCACGATGATGCCCTCGATCGGTGTGCCGTCGACGTTCAGCGCGACTGTGTTCCCCGCGCCCTTTCGCTCGACTGCGATCTTATAAGTGACTCCGCGAAAGATGCGCGTTGCGGCGAATCCAGGCCAGTTGGCCGGAATCACCGGAGCAATCTCAAGCCCGTCATAGGTAGGCCGCACGCCCAGAATCCACTGCGAAATGGCGTAATAATTCCACGCCGCGGTTCCCGTCAGCCACGAGTTCTTCGCCTCGCCGAATGTCGGCGCGTCCTTGCCGGCAATCATCTGCGCATATACATAAGGCTCGCACCGATGCACTTCGCTGATCTCTTCGCGCGCCGAGGGATTGATGCGCAGGTAGTAATCGTAGGCCTCATCGGCATGACCCAGCCGCGTCTCGGCAATCATCACCCATGGATTCACGTGGCAAAACACGCCCGCGTTCTCCTTGTAGCCCGGCGGATACGATGAAATCTCGCCGAGGTGGAGATAGTAGCGAGTGTAGGCCGGCTGATGCACCACCAGCCCGTGCTTGGTCGCCAGGTGTTCGCGCACGGATGTCAGAGCTTTTTGCGCTCTGCCGTCATCGAGACCAATGCCCGCCAGCACGCAGAATCCGTTGGACTCGATAAAGATTTTGCCTTCCTCGCACTCCTTCGATCCGACTTTTTCTCCAAAGCTGTCGTAGGCGCGCAGAAACCACTCGCCGTCCCAACCGTGCTCCTTCACCGCTTTTTCCATTCGGTCGGCCGCGGTCAGAAAACACGATGCGTTATCCGGCTTACCGTGACGGGTTGCGATCGCTGCGAGCTCATGCGAAGCGTGTACGAAGAGCCCGGCAATAAACACCGACTCCGCCACTTTGCCATCCTTATTCGTCGTGGTCTGGAATGAATTGCCCGGCGTGTCTGAAAAACAATTCAGATTGAGGCAGTCGTTCCAGTCCGCGCGACCGATCAGCGGCAAGCCATGTTGCCCTAGCCGCTCCAGCGTGTAGCGGAAGCTGCGATGCAAATGCTCGTAGAGCGGTTCCTCGGTGCCCGGCTTGTTGTCGTAGGGCGCCAGTTCATCCAGGATGCTCCAGTCGCCGGTCTCCTTCAGATAGGCGGCCACGCCAAGAATGAGCCAATGCGGATCGTCGTTGAATCCGCTGCCGATGTCGTTATTGCCGCGCTTCGTCAGTGGCTGGTACTGGTGATAAGCTCCGCCGCTCTCGAGCTGCGTCGAGGCCAGATCGAGGATCCGCTCACGTGCGCGTGCCGGAACCATGTGCACAAATCCCAGCAGGTCCTGGTTCGAGTCGCGGAAACCCAGGCCTCGCCCAATGCCCGACTCGAACGACGAAGCCGAGCGCGACAAATTGAATGTGGCCATGCACTGGTACGCGTTCCAGATGTTCACCATGCGATCCGTGTGCACATCGGGCGTGTTCACCTGGAAGATGCCGAGAAGCCTATCCCAGTGCGCGCGCAGTCGATCGAAAGCTCGATCGGCCTCTCTCGCTCCGAGATACCGCGCAATCGCCGGCTTCGCCAGCTCTTTGTTGATGGTCTGCGAACCGGGAGGATCGAACTTTTTGTCTCTCGGATTCTCCTGGTAACCGAGCACGAAAACAATCTGCCGCGATTCTCCGGCATCGAGATCAAGCGTTACCTGATGCGCACCGATTGGCGCCCAACCGTGTGCGATCGAGTTCGTCAGTTGCCCGCCGGCCACGGCCGCGGGGTTGTCCCAGCCGCGGTAGGGCCCCAGAAACGCGTCGCGCGCCGTATCGAAGCCTGTAGTCGGCTCGGAGCATGCGAAAAACGCAAAATGATTGCGGCGTTCGCGGTACTCCGTCTTGTGATAGATGACCCCGTCGACCACCTCTACTTCGCCGATGTTGTAGTTCCGCTGGAAGTTCGTGGCATCGTCCTGCGCGTCCCATAGGCAGAATTCCACGCTGGCAAAAGTCGAGATCCGCGCACGCGTTGTGCGGCGATTGGTCACCGTCAGTTGCCAGATCTCCAGGTTCTCGTCGAGCGGCACGAAGTACCGTGTATGGGCTTCGATGCCCGCAAAAGTTGAGCCAATCGTCGTGTAACCCATGCCGTGGCGGCACGAGTAGTCCTCCGCGGCATGCCGCGTCGGCTGCCAGCTTGGCGACCAGAACTGCCCAGACGCTTCGTCGCGCAGGTAAATGTAACGGCCCCCGCAATCCCAAGGCGCGTTGTTGTACCGGTAGCGTGTCAGCCGCCGCAAGCGCGCGTCGCGATAGAACGAATATCCTCCCGCGGTGTTGGAGATGATCCCGAAATATTCCTGGCAGCCGAGATAATTGATCCACGGCAACGGTGTATCCGGCCGCGTGATGACATACTCGCGGTTTTGGTCGTCGAAGTGTCCGAACTTCATGATTGCTTCCTATTCTAATCCGTGTTGAAAGCAAAGCAGTAAGTCACAATGACCCGCTGAAACGTTTTTGCAGGGGGCATCCTCTACAATTGAAAACGAAGCGCGATTATAGCCGAATCGACAGAAGAGCAACAAGACCGCTGTTCGTCGCGCTGCCGTTTGCGGGAGGAATTCGTTGCCGGGGCGCATAAGGATGTGAGAGACTGATCCGTCTTTCCATCCGAACCTGGCGGCTGAAGCGAATGAAAGATACGGCGCTTTCTTTGACCCGAAACCGGCGAAGCCCTCGTACTCTCCGCTTCCGTTCATTACCACTCTGTTTTGCAGGACTGGTTTTTTGCCCCGCGCTGCTCCTATATGCGGGCGAGAATCCAACCCTCGCCATCAAGTTGGACCAGGTGGGCTACCTTTCCGGTGGCCCCAAGATTGCCCTGGTGAGCAGTCCGGCCAAGTCGTTCGAAATTAGGCGCGCCAGCGATGGAAAGCTGGCTCTTCGCGGCCTCCTTGGGCCGTCGGCTACCGATCCCCTTTCAGGCGACGCCGTACAGAAAGCGGACTTCTCCCGGTTGCGGCGCGCCGGAACCTATTACATCCAGGTCCCGGGGGTAGGGAAGAGCTGGAACTTCTCCGTGGACAGCAATGTATTTGCGCACACCTGGTACCTGGCCATGCGCGGCTTTTATGGCCAGCGCTGCGGCGTTGCGGTCGATCTTGGACCGGAATTTCCCGGCTATTCCCATCCGGCCTGTCACCTGCGCGGCGAGTTTCATCCCAGCTCAGGCAAATCCGGACCGCGAGACAACATTGGCGGCTGGCACGATGCCGGCGATTATGGCCGTTACATGGTCAACTCCGGCGTGACTACGGGGACGCTGCTCTGGGCCTGGGAGATATACGGACTCCGGCTAAAGCCAGTTCAACTTAAAATTCCTGAGACCGGCAACGGCACTCCCGACTTCCTCAACGAAGTCCGCTGGAACCTGGAATGGATGCTTAAAATGCAGGACGCCGATGGCGGTGCCTGGCATAAGCAGACCAGCACTCATTTCCCAGGCTTCATCGCTCCCGACAAAGACACTCTGCCCAGCGAGGTCATCGGGACCGGCTCGGCGCCTTACAAAAGCACCTGCGCTACTGCCGATCTGGCCGCGGTGGCAGCGATTGCCGCGCGCGTCTACAAGCCGTACGATCCTCAGTTTGCTGCTCGCGCCCTCGACGCCGCGCGCCGCGCATGGCAATGGACCGAACAGTATCCGAATGTGGCCTTCCGCAATCCGCCGGGCATAACCACCGGCGAATACGGCGACTCGGACTGTTCCGACGAGCGGCTCTGGGCGGCCGCCGAGCTTTGGCGCACCACGGGCGAGCGAGCCTATCACCAGTTCTTCCTCGACAACTATGCCGCGTATCTTTCCAGCCTCGATTCGCCGCCCTCGGAGAACTGGAGCAAGATGGGTCCAATGGCGCTGCGCACCTACGCTCTTTCCCGGCGCAAAGACGCCGACGCCAGGGCGCTCGCGGCCATTCGTAGTCGAATGCTGACGGCGGCCCGCGCCATCGTGGAAAGCACCGCGGCCAATCCCTACCATGTCAGTCTCAAGCCGGCGGATTTTGTCTGGGGCTCGAACGGAATTGCCGCGCAGTATGGAGTGGACCTGATGATCGCCAATGTGATCGCTCCCAATCCTGAATTTGTGAATACCGCGCGCGACGATTTGCATTATCTGCTCGGCCGGAACACCTTTTCTCTTTCGTGGGTCACGCAGGTTGGCCAGAACTCGGTCCTGCATCCGCATCACCGGCCCAGCGGCTCGGGCGAACAACCGGGGCCATGGCCGGGCCTGCTGTCAGGCGGGCCGAATGCCGGGCGTCAGGATCCTGTTTTGGCAGCATTGCCGAAGGATCTGCCGCCGGAAAAAGTCTACGCCGACCAAACTGCTTCATATGCCAGCAACGAGATCGCAATAAACTGGCAGGCCAACCTGGTTTTCCTGCTGGCCGGGCAATTGCATTAACAGATTTCAACCCCGCATTCCGCCGGCCGCAATCGCCAACATCCGGCCGGAAATCGGGAAATCGATCGACGAGTGAATTCGAGGGTTCGATGCATCTGCATGCGTTAGATGTCGGCATCATTCTGGCGTACATAGTCTGTACGGTTCTGGTGGGTTACTACGTGTCGCACCAGGGCTCGCGCGACATGAAAGCGTACTTCCTCGGCGGTAACAAGATGCCGTGGTATGTGCTGGGCCTCTCCAACGCTTCGGGCATGTTCGACATCAGCGGCACCATGCTGCTCGTCTATTGGATGTTCGTCTACGGCCTGAAAAGCGTGTGGATCCCCTGGCTGTGGCCAACCTTCAATCAGGTCTTCCTCATGGTCTACCTGTCTGCGTGGTTGCGCCGCTCGCGGGTCATGACCGGCGCGGAGTGGATCAAAACGCGATTCGGCACCGGCCCCGGCGCGCAGTTATCGCACTTGATTGTGGTCCTCTATGCATTTATCAGCATCATCGGGTTCTTCAGCTACGGTTTCAAGGGCATCGGCAAATTCGCCGCCACATTTCTTCCCTGGCATTTGTCCCCGAATCAGTACGCACTGATCCTGATTGTGATCACCGCAATCTACGTCATCAAAGGCGGCATGGTCAGCGTGGTCATCACGGAGGTCGTGCAGTTTTTC
>CAVXMJ010000015.1:0-224407 GCA_963762905.1 uncultured Acidobacteriaceae bacterium
GCGTTGTTGTAACTGATCTGGTCTTCGAGGCTGATGTTCTTAGCCAACTGCCAGACGACGCCGTAATCAATGGCCATCACTTCCCGCTTGGCATTGGCGTAGCCGGCATATGCGATGGAGCGGTCCGCACCGTACAGGCCCTGGAACTGCTCGTTGTAGTTGGGCAGGTTCATGTTCGCGTTGGTGTAGCGGACATTGCCGTTCATGGTGATGTTCTTGATGCTGGTGCTTTGCAAGCGGAAGATTTCGGTCGGGAAGATGACGCGCGTCGCCTGATTCCGGGCGTAGCTGCTGACGACGTTGCATGCCGGATCGATGATCGGCAGGCCACCATTGGGATTGGCATACAGGATCGTGGTCGTACTGATCATGCTAGTGGGGTTGCAGTTGCTGCTGGCGGCAAATGCGCCTGTGGTGGTGCTGTAGCCATACGGCACGAATTGCTGATAGCTGTCGAGAAGAGAGACTTTGGTTCCGTCCGACTCCTGCACGTTGAGGTACCGAGGCGCCAAGGTGAGGTAGGAGTCGCCCTTGTAATGATCGATCTGCTCCTCATACGTGAGCTTGGTCCCCCGCACCGGCTTCCAGTCAACCGTGCCCGTAAAATCGTCGGTGCTGTTGCGCTGGAATTCCTGCAGCAGAATTTCCTGCCCGGCCACCGAATTGCCGCTCGGTGTGAGGCTCGGTCCCTGAAAGATGTTCTGCGAGTAGGCGACGCGAAAGGTGAACTTCGACACCGGAAGCAGGGTCAAGCTGGTGTCAGTCATGCGGCGCACAGTGTTATACATGAACGGCGATTGAGTTACCTGCGGCCACGCATAAGAGCCAGTACGCGCCGCAGAAGGGCCGATGGGAATGGAATATCCGCTGGGGATTCCGGGATTGCCGAGCAGATCGTAGTCAAAGTACTGACGGTCGCGGCGGAACAAGCCAGAAAACTCATAGTACTTGCCCTTGGAGAAGTCGAGCTTGGCAAAGCTGTTGGGCTCGCCGCCAAAGCCGTTGGCAAAGACCTGCAAATCGTCGAGCGGCGTGTTTTTGGTGCCTTCCAGCGCGTGCAGCCTGAAGGTTTCGCCAAGAACGCGCGGCCCGGACTGCAGGTTCACCATCGTGTCGTACATTGCGCCGCTGCCGGAGATGCCGGCCATGCGCCCGCCAAGATCGACGGATTCATGGAACGAGTATCCTTGCGGGACAGACATCGTTGAACCTGGCGCCGGAGTGGAATCTGCCGGAGTTTGCGCGACGGCGATGCAGGCCGCAGCAAGAAACATGGCCACCAACATTCCCAGGAACATTGCAAAAGATGGCTGTTGATTATTAAGCCGTGAAAACCAGCCTGTTTTCTTCATATAAAGCCTCACTTAAATCAAACTCATTGCCGAAATCGAACCTTTGCGAAACTGTTGCGGAAGCCTTGCCGCGCCGATGCAAAGATCAGGCGAGGCGAGGCTCCATCACATTTATCTGAGAAACGCCACGCTGAAATTCGAGCCGTGGATGTAGGTGTGGCAACTGGTGCACGGCACGCTATCCGACGACCCCGCGCCTTGACCATGAATGGTGCCTGAAGCCACTGCGCTGTGGCACTGGTTGCACAGGCCGTTGATGTTTGGCATGTTCAGCATGCGGGCGTTCTGCGAACCGTGCGGTGAATGGCACGCGAGGCAACCTTCGGCCTTGACCGGAGCGTGCTCGTAAACAAAGGGCCCACGCACGTCTGTGTGGCACTTGGTGCAGATCATGCTCTGATCTGCCGTGGCTCTCAGGTTGCTGTTCTGGAAGGTGCCGTGCACGTCATGACAGTCGCTGCACTTGACAGTGCCCTCGTTCACCGGATGGTGGAAGGGCATATTGAACTGAGCTTTCTGGTCGCTGTGGCACTGGAAGCAGAGCGTGGGCTGGGGAGCCTTAAGCAGCGACTCCTCTTTGCTGCCGTGAATGCTGTGGCAACTGGTGCAGCCGACATTCGCCTTGGCATGCGGAGAGCGATCGAAATTGGGATGCGCGCCCGCGTGGCAACTGAGACACTTTGTGTCGACGTCTTTGGCGGAAGCCTTGGCGGGATCGAAAATCTTGGTCACATCGCCGCCGCCGGCTACGTGCTCACTTCCGGCGCCATGGCAGTTCTCGCAGGTGACACCATTGGCGTTCCCGGGCATCGAAGTCATCTTGGTGTGTGGATTGGTGGCAAAGCTCTTGGCCACATCCGCGTGACAGGTGGCGCAGGTGTCAGCACCAACAAACTCGGCGTGGGCGGTCGGCGCGCCAGGCGCGGCCTGAGCCTTGGATCCCGGCGGCGGAGCCGCCATCGCCGTTGCCGACAGCAGGCCCACACCCAGAAGGAACATCAGAAACACTCGCAGTCCCAGCCGTTTCCCGGGAGCCGCACCATTGAATAAGAACGTTACCGGCCTATCAGTATGCATGCAAATACCGCCTTCAAAGAACATCGTGGAACTGCTTAGAAGTTGCCTCAGCCGCCGCTTCAGGCTGAACGTGGTGGATTCTCCATGTGAGCGCGAGCACCGCTGGAATCTCTTGCGGACGCTTGCCGGTGCGGAGCATCACCATATGCACGAAAGATTAAGGTTTCGTCATCATTCGGGCGGTGATGTTCGTCACACAGGCCGCATCAGGCATGCAGCCGCCGAACAGTATGGGTTCCAGTCATTTACGGGTCTTGCATTCCAGGGGCACCTTCGATCGATCACATGGGCGAGTCTAGGAGCCATAAACGTGAGGCCCGTCACATCCAAAGGCCCCGACGGTCAAGCAAACTTTGAGCAAGTGCTGCTGTTGACGGAAGCCAACAGGGCATTTCGATCTCCACAGCGGGCGGCGTGGACTGGATTCGAAGCCAAAAGCGTGGGAGACGAAGGGCCGCGTCGGTAAGAAAGAAGGAAGACGATGGCGGACATGCAGATTTCGATAGAGGCGCCGACGCGATCGAGGCACCTCGGCCGGTCATCGCCGTTGGGCTGTGCAGCGTGCGCGAATCGCCGTCCCGGGTGGTTTTGCTCGTTGGGAAGCGCGGTGTTGGCCGATCTGGAACTGGCCACAAGCACCATTTCGCTGCCTGGGCAGGCGTCGCTCTTTACAGAGGGCGAGGATGCCCGCTGCCTGTATCTCATTTGCAGCGGCTACCTCAAGTTGACCGCTGGTCCGCCGCAAGACCGGCACATGATTGTCCGCGTCGCTGGGCCGGGATCCATGCTGGGCCTCTACGCGGTGTTGTCGCACGGCGTCTACGAAGTTTCAGCGGAATCATTGACGCCCGCTCAACTGCGGCCCGTGGAGCGGGAACGGTTCCTGAGCTTTCTGCGCAATCACAAGGAAGCGCAACTGCGCGCAGTGCAATGCATCTGCCAGGAGTACCGCTTCGCATTGCAGGATGCGTGCCGAATCTCGCTGGCTGAAACGGTGGCCGCACGGCTGGCGCGCCTGCTGCTGGAGCTTTCGCATCAGATAGGGGAGCACAATGAGGCGGGAGAATTCCGGTTTCCGCTTCTTCTGACCCACGAAGAGATGGCTTCGATGACCTGCACCACTCGCGAGACCGTCACCCGCACCCTCGGCCAGTTCCGCAAGGACCACTGGATCTCAATTGAAGACTCCAACGTGACCATTCACCAACCGGCCCTGCTGCAGGGCCTTCTGTAACATCTCTGCGCTGAAGCGCCCGCCGGCTGGGATTTTTTCGCTCCCCTCGGCCCCGGCGACGGAGTCCAAAGAGCTATGATTCTTGGTGGAACATTGTTTCCACGTTGGAGTTCAAGCTACGCATGAATCGCTTTCTTTTGCCCTTTTCTGCTGTTCTTTTGACGTGCTGTATGGCAGCCGCCCAGAGTGCTACCCCCGATCCTGCATCGGGCTCCGTTCCGCCTGCCGACAAGCCGGGGGTGACGGAAACCATCAGTCCGGAAATCCTTGAATTCCAGAAGATTGAGGACAGTTGGTCCGATGCCGTGAACCGGCGCGACCAGTACAGCCTGGAGCTGGTCCTGTCGCCTCTGTATGTGGACGTCTCAGCAAGCGGTGATGTAACCACGCGCAACCAGCAAGTGGCGCTAGTGCTGAGCGGCGATGACAAGTCACTCTATCTCACCCAGAAAGTGGTGACCGTGCGCATGCTTGGCGATATCGCGGTGGCGAACGGAACCTACGACCTGCACCACAAAGTCGGCTCAGGCCAGGTGGACGAAAAGGGCATCTTCACGCAGGTCTTTGAACGGGTGCACGGCGGCTGGCTTTGCATCAACTCGCAGCGCACATTGCTGCGCCAGGACGCCAGCAAGAAAAGGGAGTCTGCACCGGAATCGCCATTCCACCTGCCGAACCCGTTCTCGAGGGGCGAGAAGGGGCCGCAGTAGCGGCAGCGCAATCCCGACCATTCGCGGGGCAATTGAAGACAGCAGGTTTCCTGCGTTTTTTTATAGCGCGGCCAGCGCATCGGCCTGACTGGGGAACAGGCGCGCGTACTTGGTGATGCCCACCATGGTGAAGACCTTGGTGAAATGGGCGGAGAGGCCGTAAATGCACACGGTTTGCCCTGAGTGTGCGGCTTGAATGAGCAACTGAATGACGAGCGCAATTCCGCTTGAATTAATGTAATCAACTTTCGTGAAATCCAGCAGGATGAGCTTGGTTGTCTCCCGGGGCAGTGCTTCATAGGAGCCGAGGACCGCTTCTTTCGAGGTGCTGGCGATGTCGCCCTCATAACGGAGGACAGCCACCGGATAGCCGGTGGGGGACTTAATTTGGTCAACGTGCGTCTTGGTCTCGCTCTCCACTTGTCGATCGCCTCCGCTTTCGTTTGGGGGGTGCTGCTTTAGTCTATTCGGCCTCTTTGTTCAGTTTGATGACAAGCCTTACGTAGCTGCTCTTGCCATCTGAACCGGTGACCCATTCTGCTTCGTCCACCAATGCCTGGATGAGGAACATGCCCATGCCGCGCGCATCTTCTTCGCCGTGCATCTTGCGATCGATATCGGGTTTGACGGGCTGTGCCGTGATGCCCTTGCCGTCGTCGATCACCTTGACTTCAAGCGTGTCGGTATCGGCGCGAAGAACCACGCCAACCGACAGCTTTTCATTGAGACGGTTGCCGTGCTCGATGGCGTTGATGCAGGCTTCGGCCACAGCCGTCTTGAGATCTTCAACGCGATCCTCAGGGAAACCCATCAGCTTGGCTACCGCTGAGGCCGTACTCATGGCCACCTTTTCGTAGCCCATTTTGGTGGGCAGGCGAACCTCGACGGTTGTGGATTTCGGCTTGCTCATACCGGCATTTCTCCGCGGCACAGCGCCAGGGCGGTCATGTCGTCAGACTGCGGGCCGCCCTCGCCAAACGCCTGGATGGCCACCCACAATGCATCGAGGATACCATCGGCCTTCGTCGTGCAACACGTAGAAAATTCATTCAAAAGCCTTTCCGGACCAAATTCTTCATCTCCGCGGAAGACCTCAGTCAAGCCATCGGTGTAGAAAAGCAGGCGCGCGCCGAATTGGAATCCGAGCCGCTCAGCCGTATAGCGCATACCGGGCAGCATGCCGAGGGGTGGTCCGGCCGCATCGAAGGTGACCGGCGCGTCGCCCGGCGAGACGAGGAACCCTGGATTATGGCCGGCATTCACCACCTCGATTTCGCCGGCTGCGGGATGCAGCCGGAGGAAGATCGCGGTGACGTAGCGCCGGCGAGCCTCCTCGCCCTCGGCCCAGTGGTGCTGGTTCATACGCGTGGCGAGTTCATCGAGCGGCGGCCCGGTGATGGCCATACCGCGAAATGCCGCCCGAAAGCTGGTGGACATGATGGCGGAGGCCAGCCCCTTGCCGGCCACGTCGGCCACTGCAATCAGCAGGCTGCCATCGGGCTGCTCCACGATATCGAGATAGTCGCCGCCCACCTCGTAGCAGGTGTCGGAGCGAAACGCGATGGAATAGCCGGGGATCTCGGGGAGCGCTTGCGGAAGCAGCGAGCGCTGAATCTGCCGCGCGGCATCCAGGTCCTGCTGCAACCGCGCAAACTCAACGTTGCGCTTGTGATTGCGAGCGTTTTCAAGCGCCACCGCGGCCTGCAGGACGAGGCCTTCGAGAAAGTCGGCTTCAGAAAGCGTGAGGCCGCGCCCGTCTGGAGAAGCCACGACGAGGTCGGTCATTTTTCGGCCTTCCCGGTCGGCAAGGGGATAAACGAGCATTTGGTCGGAATTCGCGGAGTCGGCTGCGGCTTCCGCTGGAAGCCTGCCGTAAGAAAGGGCAGCCGATGGGAAGGCGGCGCCGGCCATCTCCAGTTCGCGCACCACGATGCGCAGGACGGACTCCAGTACTTCCTCCTCGCGGATGGTGGAGTGGACCTGGCGCGAGGCCTCAAGCAGCGCCTGCAGGCGAAACACCTGCTGCTGCAATTCGATTGTTTCGCCGTCCGAGGCAAGCTGAGTGTCCAGTGCCATCGTGACCCCCGTGGAATCCCAATTTACCACGGCGAGACTACCCCTGTGGCCGCAAGAGGAATACCATCTTAGCCATAAAATCCCAGAGCTTTCGGAGGTGGATATGGCTGCTCAAACACGCGCCGTGGCGCGCGCAATTCTGTTCGGACTCCTCAGCCGGCTTATTCCGTTCGTTATCTCCTTCGCAGCGTTCCCGTTGAAAAAGTTCAATGCTCCGCTGTTCAGCACGTTGATGTACCTGGTGGTTCTGGTGACCGCCGGAGTCTTGCTGTTCTGGTACTTTCGCAAGCGTGCGGTGTCGGTTGGCGAGGCCGCGCTTGTGGGAGCGGTTTGGCTGGCCGTCAACCTCGTTTGCGATTATCCGATGTTCGCATTCGGGCCGATGAAGATGACGGCGCTGGCCTACTACTCGGAGATTGGTCTGGTGTACCTGGCCTATCCGATCTTCGCGTTGATGGCGGCGCGGCTGGCTGGAAGTCGAGGTTAACGACCTCGGTGCCGGATCGCGCAGGCGAAACTGGCTTGCGGCCAGTGCGGGAGTACGATCTTGTCAGTTCCCTGAAAGTTCCCCGGAAATCCTTACAGGAGGTCTCCAAGTGCAATCGCATCTATTCAGGCTTAAACGCGTACTCAGTCACATGAACGTCGACCGCAGCTCCATTGTTCCTGGGCTGATCTTCGGTCTCGCCGCCGTTCTGTTCGCGACGCAAGCAATTTCTCAGACTCGATTGACTCGCGATATTGAAGCTGCGCCACAGAGTGCAGCCACGGACCTCTCTGCTCCAGTTCCAACAATAGAAGAGGCGGATCTGGTTGCTCCGCTGCCGATTTCGTTCTCAGCGCTGGAGGCAACCGACGGCGCGAGCCAAAGCTCGTCTTCGCAGAGCTTGCCTCCGCCAGATGCTCCTGCCAAGCCTCCGGCTGCGAAGACCAAACCTCCGCATCATGGGCTGGGGGTGGCGCTGGCTATCGTCGGAACTGCAACGCTGGCCGTGGGCATAGCCGCCTATGCGCTGGGGGGAATCGATATCTGCGCAAACGACAACTCCGGAGGCTGCAAGGAAGCCAGGGACGCCGGGTTGGTCTTGATGCCGGTCGGTGGCGGAGTCGCGATTACGGGGTTTTATCTCCAGTTCCACCGCTGAGACCCGAGCGGACTGCCTGGTGCAGGCCGGCAACTCCCAACGCCGCCAGGTTTGAATTAAACAAGGCAGCGGTCATGCTGTGCCTTTTTTCGTCGAAATTCATGCTCATCGCGTGACTCGCGCGGCGGCGCCGCGTGCCGACGCATAAGGAACTCATGAAGAGAGTCGCATTGCCTGCGATGGGGCATCGTCGGTGTGATATTTTCAAATCTATCCCGCAGAAGCGATTCACGGGGTTTTCCCTTAGTCAAAATAGTCAGTTGCCTCGGTCTTCCGCCACGTGTCTTTGTCCAACGGCTTTCACTTTTAAGGTTGGGCGCCACGCGCGGAGTACGGATTTCTAACTCACGCTAGAGGTGTATTCATTCGATGACCCCAATCAGCGAACCCACTGACGCCAATCTGGTTCTGACGCTCGAGGAGATCACCAACCTGGCGGAGCAGGAAGGCAAGCCGGCCGACACGCTGATGAACGTAGTGGCGCTGATCGCCACGCGGTTCCGGACGGACGTGTGCTCGGCGTACCTGCTGGAGCCGGACCGGTCGAACCTGGTGCTGGCCGCAACGCTGGGTCTTCATCCGCGATCGATCGGCACGTTGCGCATGCCCTTGAGCGAAGGCCTGTCCGGCCTGGTCGCAGAGCAGTTGATTCCCGTGGCAGTTCAGGACGCGCGCGAGCATCCGCGCTACAAATACTTCAAGGAGTCGGGCGAAGAAGAGTATCACTCGTTTCTTGGCGTACCTTTGATCGACCGTGGCGTGCTGCAAGGCGTGCTGGTGGTGCAGACGAAGGAGCCGCGGGTCTTCAACGAAAATGAGGTCCGGATGCTGGCGGAGGCAGCGGCGCAGGTTGCGCCGGTCGTGAGCGAAGCGCGGACGCTCGACCGGTTTATTGCCCCGGCGCAGGAGAAGCTTTGGGAATTGGCGCGCAACGTGTGGTGGTGCTGGGACAACGAGTGCGTCAGCTTGTTTCGCGATCTGAATCCCACTCGCTGGCGGCAACTGAATCAAAACCCGATTGCGCTTTTGAACGAGATTCCGCTGGCGGAGATCGAGCGGCGGGCTACCGAGTTCGTGTTGCATAGCCGCATCAATTACACCTACCGGCGCCAGCAGGAGTACCTGCGCGACGACCATACATGGGGCGCGAGCCATGCCGGCGTGCTGAGAACGCGGCCGGTAGCATATTTTTCCGCGGAGTTCGGTCTGCACGAGTCGCTGCCGATCTACTCCGGCGGCCTGGGCGTGCTGGCCGGCGACCACATCAAGAGCGCCTCAGACCTGGACATTCCGCTGATCGGAGTGGGGCTTTTCTACGGGCAAGGCTACTTTCTGCAGCGTCTGGACAAGGACGGATGGCAGCGCGAGGAATATCTGGAAACCGATGTAAATCAATTGCCGATGCAGCAGGCCATCGGCGTGAACGGCGAGCCGGTGGTGGTTGAGATCGCCACGCGCCGCGGCTCAATTCGCGCCAAGGTGTGGCGCGTGAAGGTGGGCCGCTGCGATTTGCTGCTGCTGGACTCGAATGTGGCGGGCAACGCGCCTGAAGATCTGGAAACTACGTCGCGCCTGTATGGCGGCGATGCGCGCACGCGCATCCGGCAGGAGCTGTTGCTGGGGGTGGGCGGCTATCGCGCGCTCAAAGCCATGGGCATCACGCCGGGCGTTTTGCACTTGAACGAGGGCCACAGCGGGTTCGCGGTGTTTGAAGCGATTCGCAGCCGCATGGAAGAAGAAGGCCTGGACTTCTACTCGGCCGCGCGCCAGATTCCGCGCGAGGTGATTTTTACAACGCATACGCCGGTGCCGGCGGGGCACGACCGCTTCAGTCCGGACCTGATTGAGGAGCACCTGGGGCCGCTACGCGATGCGCTTGGAATATCGCACGAAAATCTGATGGGATTTGGCCGCGAACATCCCACCGATTTTCAGGAAACTTTCTGCATGACGGTGCTGGGGCTGAAGCTGGCGCGGCGCGTGAATGCCGTGAGCTCGCTGCACGGGGAAGTTTCGCGCGCCATGTGGCGAGGGCTTTACCCCGATGGGCCGGAGGACGCAGTGCCGATTGGACATGTAACCAACGGCGTGCACGTACCCTCGTGGCTGGCGCCCCAGATGCGTCGGCTTTACGATCGTCATCTCGGCGTGGGCTGGCAGCGGCAGAGCGGGGCTGCACACACCTGGGCGGCGATTGAGAGTGTGGACGACGGCGAGTTGTGGGAGACGCACCTGAGCTTGAAGGGGCAGCTCTTCAACTTTTTGCGGCGGCGCGCGCACGAGCAGTCCGAGCGGCGCAGCGAACCAGCGGAGGCGTTGAAGCGCCTGGACAAGGTTCTGTCTCCGGATGCCTTGACGATCGGCTTCGCTCGCCGCTTTGCCACCTACAAGCGTGCCAATCTGCTACTGAAGGATCTGGAGCGGCTGGCTGCGATGGTGAACGACGCCAAACGCCCGGTGCAGTTTGTGTTTGCCGGTAAGGCGCACCCGCACGACGAGCCGGGGAAAAAGGTTCTGCAACAGATTGCGCAGATGATGCGCGACACGAACTTCGGTGACAAGTTTGTCTTTATCGAGGATTACGACATCAATGTGGGCCGGCACCTTGTGCAGGGAGTCGACGTGTGGCTGAACAACCCGCGAAGGCCGCTGGAAGCCTCAGGCACGAGCGGTATGAAAGTGGTGCTGAACGGCGGCTTGAATCTTTCAGTTTTGGATGGCTGGTGGGCTGAAGCTTACGACGGGCAGAATGGCTTTGCGATTGGGAACGGTAGAACGCACTCCAACATGGATGTGCACGACAGCCGCGATGGCGAAGCGCTTTATCGCGTGCTTCTGGACGAAGTGATTCCGCTCTACTACAGCCGAGATCGCGACGGGCTGCCTCGAGGCTGGATCCAGCGCATGAAGCGGACGATCCGGACGCTGGGATGGCGCTTCAATGCCGACCGTATGGTGATGGACTACACGCAGGGGTGCTACATACCGGCGGCGGGGGGGACATCGAGCGAAGTGCGGACGCTGGCGTAGGAAAAGTGCGCGGAACTCACCACTCGCGGCGCACGCCGAAGATGTCGAGCCGCTCATCATTGCTGATCAACCGCATGTCTTCGTGGATGGACTGCGCAGCAATCATACGATCGAACGGGTCTTTGTGCTCGGGCGTAAGACTGCCTGCCCTGAGTGCGTGCTCGAGACTGATGGGCAGTGGCAGATAACCTGCCGACTGAATGGTAAGAACGAAATCGTCGACAAGAGCCTGCGCCTGATCGAGTTTGCCCAATCGAAACTTCGTTGCGATTTCCCAGGCGGAAGCGGCCGAGACGAAGACTTCGTTCCTTTGCGGTTGAATCAGCTGTCGGGCGCGCGATGAGAGCTGATCTTTTCGAAAGGCAACCCATAAGAGCGCGTGCGTATCGAGAAGCACTCTCACTCGTCTTCGCAGTTCCAGAGACGAAGCTCATCTTCCGGCAGAGGTTCGAAGAATTCGGGACCGATGTCACCCATCCCCTCGAGAAAGCCGAGGCGGCGGTTGCTGCGAACCGGCTCGACCGGAACGAGGCGTACGACAGGCTTGCGCTCGCGTCCACTGGTGATTTGGACGTCCTCACCCTTTAAAGCGCGCTGAATGAGCTTAGAGAGATTGGTCTTGGCTTCGAAGATGGTGGCGGAGGGCATCGTCGTATCCTGCTAAGTTAGCTTAGCTAACCTAGCAGCTTTTGTCAAGACCGTTGCGGATGAACTCGTTTAACGCGCTGAAAAATAGGTGGTTATGGTCATAAGCTAGCTGACCAGCACCATCTCTATGAGCGACTCGGTATAGGGTGAGCGCAGAGCCCCGCGCTCGGTGATGATGGCTGCTATATACTTCGCCGGGGTGACGTCGAAGGCCGGGTTGCAGATGCCGACGCCGTTGGGCGTAAGTTGCTTTCCCGCGTGGTGCGTGACTTCCCTGGCAGGGCGTTCTTCAATAGGGATTGCGTCGCCGGTCGCGGTCGCGAGATCGATGGTGGACCACGGCGCGGCGACGTAGAACGGAATGCCGTGCTCGCGCGCCAGGATGGCGACGTTGTAGGTTCCGATTTTGTTGGCGGTGTCGCCGTTGGCGGCGATGCGGTCCGCGCCTACGACGACAGCTTGAATCTTTCCCTGCCGCATCAGGCTGGCAGCCATGTTGTCGCAGATGACGGTCGTTGGAATGCCGTCGGCCATCAGCTCCCACGCGGTAAGCCGCGCACCTTGCAAGAACGGCCGCGTTTCGTCGGCATAAACATGGATGCGCTTGCCGCGCTCGACTGCCGCGCGAATGACGCCGAGCGCGGTTCCATATCCGCATGTAGCCAAAGCGCCGGCATTGCAGTGCGTCAGAACGCCGCCTTCATCGGGCATGAATTCCGCACCGAATGCACCCATCGCCTTGCACGCCGCGATGTCTTCTTCGTACATCGCGTTCGCCTCCGCCAGAATTTTTTCCTGGATTTGGGCGAGGGTTGCGTTGGCCGCGAGCAGCTTCGCAAACAGCCGCTTCATACGATCGATAGCCCAGAAGAGATTCACCGCCGTGGGCCGAGTGCCGGCAAGACGCGCGCAGATCTTCTCGAACTCCGGCGCAAAGCGCTCCGCGCTTTCAGCTTTGGAGTGGATTGCACCAAGCGCGATGCCGTAGGCGGCAGAGACGCCGATGGCCGGGGCTCCGCGCACAACCATGGTGACGATGACGTCAGCCACCTGTTCATAGGTTGTGGCGAGCACGTAGCTCTCTTCAAGCGGGAGGCGCGTCTGATCGATGAAGCGGACGCCCTCTGGGGTCCATGCGAGGGTGGGAATCATACAAGTCCAGTGTAAATGGCCCTTCAATCCCGCTCCCCCAAAAGCCAGTCCGAAGGGCTGCTGCATGCAATGCTGAAAACCTTTTCAGTTTCCACTGGACGCGAGAGGCTGCACTGGATAAAGTGTTTCCGATACCAATCCAGCCGTTTTGTTGCATCCGGCGAAGGAAAACTCTCGATGGCTACAAGCTCGAATCCCGCGGCTGCGAAAGCCGCACCCCGCTATACAGGACCGTTCATCACAGTCGCAATTCTATTTGGAATCTTTGGCTTCCTGACCAGCTTGAACAATGTGCTGGTGGCAAAGCTCGAGGCGGTCTTCCGGCTGGAGCACGGGCCGGCCATGCTGGCCACAGCGGCATGGTTCTTTGCCTATCTCGTTTTTTCGGTTCCGGCCGCCAAGGTGATTGAAGCGGTTGGCTACAAGCGGACCATGGTGATCTCGCTGTTCGTGATGGTGGTTGGCGCGCTGCTCTTTATACCGGCGGCCAACATGGTTAGCTTCCCCATGACGCTGTTTGCCATTTTTGTCCTGGCATCAGGCGTATGCGGGCTGCAAACGTCTGCGAATCCTTACGTTTCGATTCTGGGCCCCGAGCACAGCGCGCCGGCGCGACTCACGCTGGCGCAGGCCGTCAACTCGATCGGCTCGCTGGCGGCTCCGTGGGTCGCGGGGATTTTCATTCTCACCGATCCCAAAAAGGTGTTGGACTCGACCGCTACCGCGCACATGCTTGAGGGGCCATACATCGCGATTGCCATAGCGCTGCTGCTGCTGGGGTTCGCGGTGATGATGCTGCACCTGCCGGCGATCACCATGACACGCGAGCCTCTTGCCGGCGGCGGACCTGAGGTCGAACGGAGCATCTGGAGCCACTCGCACACAGTGCTTGGCATGGTGGGCATCTTTTTCTATGTCGGGTTGGAGATCGCGCTGGCTTCAATCACGATTCAGTTTTGTCTCGCGCAGGGTATGACAAAGGTCGAGACCGCCAGCCTGATGGTCAGCCTGTTTTACCTGGGCATGATGATCGGCCGCCTGCTGGGCAGCGCGATGATGGTCTGGATCAAAGCGGACAAGATGCTCATCATTCTAGGACTCTGCGGAGTATTGCTGCTGGTGGCCGCGATGAGCACGCATGGCACGATCGCGATCGCGTGCCTTGTGCTCACCGGACTGGCCAACTCCATCATGTATCCGACGATCTTTGCGCTGGGCGTGGCGGAACTGGGGCCGCTGACGAGCAAAGGCTCGGGCGTGTTGACGATCGGGAATGTCGGCGGTGCGGTGATTCCGCCGTTGTTTGGCTTGCTGGCCGACAAGACGAGCATCCAGTATGCATTCGTCATTCCCATCGTTGGTTATCTTTATGTGGCCTACTACGGAATGTGGGGACACCAGCCTTCGCGGAAAGAAGCTGTGTAGGCAGAATTCGAATTGATTCGCTCAAGCCCTCCGGCGTTTGCCGGAGGGTTTTTTCCTGGAACAAGGCAGAGATCAGGCGGAAAAAAGGGGGCCGCTTGCGGGATGAAGCCGCGGACACTCTGCCCCGAAGCGAGACAAACAGATGCTCAACAACGAGACATTGACTGCAGCTTGTTGCGACAGTGTATGCCCGCACACGCGACACCTTGATTCGCGGCGAAGCAAAGGCGGCCGCAAAAAAGTTAGAGATCATGACTAAAGTTATTCCGGCAGGGACCGATGAAGGGGGTGGATGCGAACAGGCCCATCCGGAAGTGATGGCAGCTTTAGCACGAGAAGCAAAGCGCCAACGGACCTTAGGGGCCGCAGGGCATCCAAGAAGGAGTTGATCCCATGGCCCTCGGTGTTTTGAACAATCTGTCGGCAATCTACGCTGAGAACAACCTGAACAACACGAACGCCAGCCTGCAGACGGTGCTGCAGCAGTTGTCGTCGGGGTCCAAAATCAACTCCGGGGCGGATGACGCCGCCGGCCTTTCGCTTGTCAATGGGCTGGAGGCAAATTCGGTTGCGCTGACGCAATCCGGAACCAACGCCACGGAAGGCGTGGGTTTGATGCAAGTGGCAGACGGGGCGCTCTCGCAGGTGACGAGCCTGCTGGACCGTGCCGTTACGCTGGCCGCCGAAGCTTCGAACGGCACCCTCAATTCGACTCAGGAGGGCGCGGCCAACCAGGAATATCAATCGATCATGGCCGAGATCAACAACATTGGATCTACGACGACCTACAACCAGGAGCAGGTCTTCAACAACTCCACGGTGGCGATTTACACCGGCGATTCTTCGCAGGCCGGCTCGTCGGTGGACGACTTATTCATTCGCACATTGTCGTCGTCGAGCCTGGGCGATACTGGCGGCGCGATGTCCTACTCCAGCGGACAGAACAACGTGTTCATCGATCTCACAAAAGATGGGACAAATGCCTCCGCCTCCGACAGCTTGAATGCCAGTGGGTCAACTTCGATCACAGTGAGTTACCTTGCCAGGGGATCGAGCGGGACCGTTACGCCCGCGACAGCGAGCATCACCGTAGGTACGGGGACGAATTACTCCAACACTGCCCAGGGCATGATCAACGCCATCAACGCCTCGGGACTGGGATTGAGCGCGAGCTTTGGGACCGCAGCCCAGGCAGGCACTGCCTCGGCCAGCGCGGCCGCGGCGGCGAATACGGCCGGCGGCGGCAGTACCGATACCGGCATCATCATCTCCGGCGACGGATTGGGCACGGGAACAAATGGCGCCGGCGAAGTGGGCACCCTCACTGTCGCCGCGGCTGGAGACACGCTCACCGGGGGCACGCTCTCGATTGTCGCCTCTGACGGCAAGACGCACGTCATCACCCTTGGGACGGCTAACTCAACGGACACGCTCGCGAACCTGGCGGCCACCGTCAATGCCGCGGGGTATGGTGTCACGGCTTCTGTGAATTCCTCTGGATATCTGGACGGGCATGCGGCCAGTACGCTTTTGACCTTCACATCCGCCAACCCGGCTGTGACCGTATCGAGCACCAACATGACCGCGTCGGCGGGCGCCGTCACTCTGACCGGGACCCCAATCGTAAGCGGCTCGTTTAGCAATACCATCGGCACCATCACCACCGGCAACGCCAACCAGGCATACACGGGGGGTACGCTCACCATCGGGTCCAACCCCGCCATTACACTGGGAACCTTGAATAAGACCGATAACGCTGCCGATCTGGCTGCGACCATCAACGCCGGCAACTACGGTGTTACAGCCTCGGTCGACAGCACGGGGAAGATCCTCACCTTCAAATCCGCCAACGCATCAGACGCTTTCAGCTCTACGGCGACGGTGGGGGCAGGTGGGGTGGCTGCGACGACCAACGTCGCCAACCAGAACCAGATCGGCACAGTGACCCTTTCCGCCCCAGGCGCCGCCGGCGATGCCTTGACGGGGAACCTGGTCATCGATGGTACGACGTTCAATGCCGCCTCAGGCGCTGGCACACTGACCGCCTTGGCGGCCGCCATCACAGCATCCGGCCTGGGAATCACTGCAACCGTCAACCCGGCTGCTGTAGGCGCCCAGCCGGCAGGTACCATCCTGACACTGGTTTCCAACGGCCCTGCTTCGGAAGGCGCCACCTTCACGCAGACCATCGCCGATGCCGGTAATCCCGGCGTTACCGCGGTGCAGGACACTCCCGCAGTTGGCCTGTCCGCCTACTACAGCATGGGCGTCACCGGCTCCATTACCGATACGTCCACCGGTGGGGGCGCACTCAACGTGGGCATGGTTGCAGACAACAACGGCGCCGGCGGAGTGGCCACGACCAGCTACTCTGACGGCGCGGGTGAGAACCTTAACACGACCGACCTGCTCAATCAGACGGATGCCGAAACAGCGCTGAACATGATCAACGTGGCCATCAGCGACGTGGCCGCGCAGGATGGTTACATCGGCGCCCAGATCAATACTCTCAATTCGCTCAGCCAGGTGATGAGCACGCAGCAGGAGAATGTGCTGTCGGCGCAGAACGCAATCCAGGCCACTGACTATGCCTCAGCCACTTCAAACATGTCGAAGTACGAGATTCTGAGCCAGACCGGCATTGCGGCATTAGCGCAGGCTAACCAGGTGCAGCAGGAAGTGACCAAGCTCTTGCAGTAAAGACGGTTTAGCAAGACTGCAGTATCTTCAAGACAACCCAGGGACAGGGCGGCGGCAGGGCGAAAGCTTTGCCGCCCTTTCTTTTTTTTAGGACCGGCTGAGCCCCTCAGCTCCAATTACTCGTTCTTAGATATTCGTCGATGGCCTTGGCCGCTTTCCTCCCCGCGCCCATGGCCAGGATTACCGTGGCTCCGCCGGTGACAATGTCGCCGCCGGCAAAGACGCCGCGCTTCGAAGTGCGCATCGTTTCACGGTCCGCAACAATATAGTTGCGCTTGTTGGTCGCGAGGTCGGGCGTAGTGCTTTGGATCAGTGGATTGGCCGTGGTTCCCACACCAATGATGGCCACGTGGGCAGGCAGGACGAAATCCGATCCAGGAACCGCAACGGGACGACGGCGGCCGTCATCATCGGGCTCGCCGAGTTCCATGCTCACGCAGCGCGCGCCGGTGAGCCAGCCTTTCTCGTCGCCCAGAAACTCGACGGGATTGGCGAGCATGCGGAATTCGATGCCTTCTTCGCGCGCGTGTTTCACTTCCTCGGCGCGCGCGGGCATTTCGGCTTCCGACCGCCGGTAAACCAGCGTGGCCGTTTTCGCGCCGAGCCGGCACGCTGTACGCACCGCGTCCATCGCGGTATTGCCGCCGCCGACAACAATCACGTCGCGATCGCGGCAGTCGTAGATGGGCTGATCGAATTCGGGAAACTTGTAGCCACGCATCAGGTTGGTGCGTGTAAGGAATTCATTGGCCGAGTAAACGCCGTTCAAGTGCTCGCCGGGCACGCCCAGAAACACCGGCAATCCAGCGCCCGTGGCCACGAAGACCGCGTCGTATCCTTCGACTCGCATTAATTCGTCGAGCGTAACGCTCCTGCCGACGACCACGTTGGTCTCGAATTCCACGCCCATGCGGCGCAGATTGTCGACCTCCTCTTTCACGATTGCCTTTGGTAAACGGAACTCCGGAATGCCGTAGACCAGCACGCCGCCGAGCTCATGCAGCGCTTCAAAGACGCGGACGCGATGACCCTTTTGAATCAGATCGCCCGCGGCCGACAGCCCGGCGGGACCACTGCCCACGACAGCGACGCTTTTGCCTGTGGCAGGAGCAATCGCGGGTAACCCGAGTTCGCCGCTTTGCCGCTCAAAGTCGGCGATAAACCGCTCAAGGTTGCCGATGGCAACGGGCTCGCCTTTCTTGCCCAAGACGCATCCGCCTTCGCATTGGCTCTCCTGCGGGCAGACCCGGCCGGTGATGGCAGGCAGCGCGTTGTCTTGGCGCATTTTTTGGGCGGCCCCAAGAAAGTCGCCGGCATAGATGAGTGCGACGATCTCTTTGATCTTGACGCCGACGGGACAATCCAACTGGCAGCCGGGTTTCGCGCAGGCGATGCAACGCGTGGCTTCGGTGACAGCGCCAGCGGCAGCGAGACCGAGATTTACCTCGCAGAAACTATGAGCGCGGATCTCAGCTTCACGCTCCGGCATGTGCACGCGTGGAATCTGCATGCGCTGCTTCAGGGGAATTGAGTTCGCTTCAGGCATGGCGCTCCTCCCCTTGCGCCTCGAGCCTTGCGCGCAGTTGCGCCGCTTCTTTTTCCTTTGTGGCGAGCGCCGCGCGCACGCGGGCCAGTTCCTCCTGCCTGTGCAGTTCAAACTGCGTCAGGGACTGGCACTCCTGGCCGCGATACATTGCGTTGCGCTGCATCAGGACATCGAAGTTCACCAGCGATGCATCGAACTCCGGGCCATCGACACAGGCAAATTTGCTCTGGTCGCCGAGCAACACGCGGCAGCCGCCACACATGCCGGTGCCATCGACCATGATGGAGTTGAGACTGACCATGGTCTTGATGCCCAGCGGCCTCGTCATCTCCGCGACTGCGCGCATCATGGGCACGGGGCCGACGGCGAGAACAAAATCCAACTTGCGGCCTGCGGCAATCAGCTCGCCGAGCTTTTTCGTCACCACACCCTGATCACCGTAGCTGCCGTCGTCAGTGAGTATGTAGGCCTCATGGCTCGCCGCGTGCACCTCGTCTTCAAAGACCACCATCTCTTTGCTGCGCGCGCCTTCAATGAAGATGACGTGGTTGCCGGCCTCGCGGAGTGCGTCCGCGGTGGGTAGCGCCATCGCTGTTCCCACGCTTCCGGCGAGAATAACGGCTGTTCCGTAGTTCTTGACCTCAGAGGGCCGACCGAGCGGGCCGACAAGATCGAGAATTGAATCTCCTGCTTCAAGAGAATTGAGCAACGACGTGGTTTTGCCCACGGCCTGCACTGCAATAGTGATGGTTCCGGCTACCGGGTCGGCGCTCTTGATGGTGAGCGGAATACGCTCGCCTTGATCGTGAAGCCGGAGGATGACAAATTGCCCGGGCCGCTGCTTACGCGCGATGCGCGGCGCCGCGACCGTGAATTGCCGAATGTTGAGGCCGGCCGTGTGGGCTTCGACGATTTTGAACATGATTGGTCTCGCGCTTCGCTTCGATCCCCGTCGGCAGACCCTGGGGCCCTGAATCAAGGCGGATCGAGCTTCGCAGAGGACTCATGGCGCACCGACCCTCCGGCGCGAAGTCCGCTCCGCGTGCCTCGTTCAGCCTTGATTATTCAGAAATTGCCGGCTTTAGCTTGTGACGCGAGTCACGTGGCGGACGGTCTCTGAAAGGCATTGCTGAGTTTGCGCCCGAGGTTCATCGACGGAACTTCAATCCACCGGTAAGAGCAAAACGAGATCAGAATGCTCAGGACCAAGGCGAGGCACAGAATCGCTACAGGCGGTATTCGGCCATAAAGCAAATGAACGCAGTACAGGATGACCACGAAGTGCCAGAGATAGAGGCTATATGAGATCTCCCCGAGGAAATGAATCGGCCGCCACAACAGAATGCGTTCGCGCATTGCTGAGTTCTGACTGATCATGGAGTGGGAAGCGCTCGGGTCATGATACGCCGGACCAGCAACGAGTCCAGCGGCCTCCGCCAGATTCATCCTTGCCGGGCCTTCCAGATCAGATACAGACCCCATGCGGCCAGCGTGCACTCATCCCGGATGGTTCCGTCGAGCATCATGCGCTCGAATTCCGCGATGGAAACGGAGTGGACCACCAGATCGTGCTCCTCGGCATCTGGTTTCTTTTCGGTGGGCGTAAGGCCGGTAGCGAGGAAGATGTGTTCTCGTTGGCGCGCAAAGCCGTAGGCGATCCACATCATTCCCAGCCTGGTCATCTGCGCCGCTTCGAGGCCGAGTTCTTCGTGCAGTTCGCCGCGCGCCAACTCTTCGGGATCTTCGACTGGCCTATTCCATGTGCCCTGGGGCAGTTCCAGCGTTCGCTCCTGAATGGTGTAGCGGAACTGTTCCACAAGCCAGACGCGGCCCTCGTCGATGGGCAGAATAATGGCTCCATCTTCTTTTTCGACCACACCGTAGATGCCTTTTTGGCCGTTGGAGCGCAAGATCTCGTCCTCGCGCACGCGCATCCATCGGTTAAGGTAGATCTCGCGACTGGAAAGGGTGGAGATGGTGCGACCCGCAGCTGTGCCGTCGCTGTCATCGACCGAATGCATCAGGTTTCCTTTGGCGCGAGGGTCCGCGCGAGGCGGTTCAGTTCTAACAGTTGACGACGACAGCCGAACAACCGGGACGCTCCGGTCTCCATTGCACCAGGAAATTGGTCAGCGATGAAGACTCCATGCTGCGCATGGCTTCAAACTCGCCGTTCTTCTGGCTGTAGAGGAGTGCGCCGTGGTCGCTGAGAACGGCCAGGGCTGGCACGCCTTTGTGGAGAGGAACCTGGTATTTTTCGGCGAGGTCAAGGTTGGCATCGAAGTGGCCGACGTTGATATGGACCACGACGAAATTCGCGTCGATCAAGGGCCGATTCTTCTCGTCGTGCATGTAAAGATCGAGCACCTGGCAGTCGCCGCACCAGTTGCCTCCAAAGTCCAGAAGCACGCGCCGGTGCGTAGCAGCGGCCGTTTTGAGGGCGGCGGCAAGGTCGGCCTTGGCCTGGGAGGGATCAGGATAAATGTCACGGCCGGCGGAATTGGCCGTGCCGCAGGCGAGCGCCAGTAAACCGGCCAGGGCAAAGAGCTTGAGAGCTTTCATTGGGTGACCTCCACGACTATTCACAGTCTGCCACAACCGCCCCTCCGCGAACATCCCGAGGCGCATTTGTGCGACAATAGACGCGTGAACGAGCGCGCAGTTGAATGAGTGCGCGTGGAGGAATATCGATGGGTGATCTACTTCAGCCTTGGCACATTATCGTGCTGGCCATCCTTGTGTTTGTGCTGTTCGGGGCCAAGAGGCTGCCGGAACTGGGTAAAGGGCTCGGCGAGGGACTAAAGGGCTTCCGCGAAGGCATCAAAGGGACACCGGATCCGCCGGCGGCGCAGCCGGCTCAACAGCAGGCCACGCCGCCCCCGCCCCCTCCGCCTTCAAACGCGCCGGTCGAACCGAAGTAAATAGTCCGGCATAATCCTGCCGGGCGGTGAGGATTTCGGCTCCTGGCGTGCCGTGTGCTGTTTTGGAATTCAAGAAAAGGAAAAGCCTGTGCCGCGGCACAGGCTTTTGTGTTTTCAGTCAGAAAGTTCGGCGCCCCGCTTACTTGTGTTCCTGCGCGGAAGGATAATAGCCAAGCGGCGCGATGACCGAGACGTTTGGCCGGTCGACGCGGACATCGATGTTGCGGTATTTGTCGTCGTAAATCGACTCATGGCTTAAATAGCCCAACGTGTACTGGTCGCGGGCCTGGTCGGCAATCTTGGCGTAGCTGCGTTCGATGCCGTTGATGTTGCCCTCTGCGTAATAATCGCCACCCGTGGCGACGGTGTACTTGTAGAGGATGTTGTCGTAGACGCCCGTGAGCGGGACGTGAATGCGGTCAAGCCATTCGACACCCCAGTGAGCCGAATCCCCCACCAGCGTGGCATAGACGGCGACGTGGTTCGTCTGGAGGTAGCGCACGACTTCTTTCCATGTAGCCTTGCTGCCGTACTCCTTGCCGTCTGAGATCACGAAGATGACACGCCGGCGATCTTTGGGACGCGTGGAGAGTTCCTTGGCCGCAGCCAGGATTGCGTCATTGAGCGTGTGAATCTCTTTCGGAAGATCGAGTTGGCCGATGCTTTGGGTCGACTTGCCGGGCTGCAGGTTAGGGTCAGGACAATTGCCGTTGATTGAAATTGCGCAGGCGGCGAACGGATTACCGCCGGTCACAGGCACCGAGGGATCGCTGCCGGTGGCTTGCGCCAGCGAGAGCACTGCGGGAAGCCGGGAACTTTGGCCGCCTGTAAAACCTGTCCATTCCTTGGCACCGTTGGTGTAAGTGAAGACCGCGGCTTCGTCATACGGCGTCAACGCCCCTTCGATCGAACCCATCGAGCGGTTCACCTGGTCCATGACATTCGAAGGCAGAGTCTGATCAATAACGAATGCGACGGAGAGCGGCTCGGGATCCACACTAAACACGCGCAGGGGTTCGCGGGTCGCGTTCTCGTAGACGGTGAAATCGCGCCAGGTAAGCCCCGATACCAAATTGCCTTTGGAGTCCTTCACGGTGACTGGAACCTGGACGAAATTGACCTGCACGACGATGCTCGGTGCAGAGGAAAGAGTTGTCGCCGGGGCATCGTCGTGCGAGTTGGGCGCAGGTTGCTCGACTGCGGGCTGCGGGTTCGAAGGCGCGGGCGGCTGGTCCGGAGCTGCTTGCGTCCCGCCTGAACCTGAGTCTGGAGTCGAGGGAGCTTCTCCGGCGCCGACTCCAGGCGCGATTCCACCGCTGACGCCCGGGAGGGGCGGAGGAGCTTGGGGCGTGGGCGCGTCGGGAACGGTGGCCGGTTGCTGCTGGGCCAAAACCCCTGAAGCCAGCACCAGTCCGATACTCAGAAGTCCCACCGGCACAATGGCTTTCCAACTTTTCACCGCGAATCGTCCTCCCCAAAGCGCCCGCTGCATTCCGTTGAAGATTGGCGATGCGCACGGGTAAAGCCGCAATCGTCAGAATATCAGACGCGCCAGACGCTCGCAGGTTGCCTGGATGCGCGCGAAGAGGCCCGCAGGCAGGCACAGGAGCAGGCGCGATATGCTCTCTTAGGGGTGGAGTTCTCGTCTAACGGAGCATTATGCACTTGGGATTTCCCCGTGGGGTCGGAATTGCCGCTTTTCTGGTTGGCTTGCCGCTGTTGCCGGCAAGGGGATGGGCTCAGCTTGCGCCATCGCCGGACGCGCCGCCGGTAAGCACTGCGCCCGCTCCGCCGCCCGACGACACTTCAGTGGAAAACCTGAAGGTGCAGGTGAACCTGGTCGACCTGTTCTTCACCGTCAGAGACAAGAACGGAGAGATCGTTCCGCATCTGACGAAGAATGAGTGCACGGTGACCGAGGACAAGGTGCCGCAGACATTCAAGAGCTTCACGGCTGAAACCGACCAACCTCTCACGATGGGAATTCTGCTGGACACTTCGGGCAGCCAGCAACGCCTGCTGCCGCTGGAGCAGGGAGCAGCAAGCGAGTTCTTCAAAGAGGTGCTGCGCCAGAAGGACGAAGCATTTCTGGCGTCGTTTGACGTGAATGTCGACCTGCTGCAGGACTTCACCAACAGCCCCCACCTGCTATCGCGGGCCATGGACAAGGCGCAGATCAACATCGGCGGCGGATCTCTGGGGCCTCCTGGCATGGGTGGCGGTCCCGTCCCGATCAGCAACCCCAAGGGCACGGTGCTCTACGACGCCATTTTTGAGTCTGCCAGCCAAAAACTCACCCAGGAGACCGGACGCAAGGCGCTGATCATCCTGACGGACGGCGAGGACGAGGGCAGCGATCACAAGATCGGCGAAGCAATTGGCGCGGCCGAGAGGAACAACGTGATCGTTTACGTGATCCTGATTGCCGACCGGGAGATGTACTGGAGCCAGGGCGAAGGCTACTACGGCTACTCCCCCGCAAAGAAGATTTCTGACGAGACCGGCGGACGGCTGATCGACGTGGGCAACAACGGCGCGAAGTTGCAGGCAGCGTTTGAGGAGATTGAAGCCGAACTGCGCACCCAGTATGTGGCCAGCTACACACCGAGCAATACCAAACAAGATGGGACGTTCCGGCATATTGGGCTGGAGTGCAAGGGCAACAACGGAGAAAATGTAAAAGTGCAGGTGCGCAAGGGATACTATGCGCCGTCGCCGGACAATTAAGAACCCCGACACCGCATTGAACTGCGCGGCTATTTGATCAGGCGGCCGGGGTGTGGATGGCGACTTCAGGAGGAACTCGAGATGAAACTCGCCTTCGCGGTTGCCGCAGTTGTCACCACGCTCACAAACATCTCGCTCGCGGCGCAACAAGCGGATGAAACGACGCCGGCGGGCGACCCCGAAAAAGTGACCTACGCGCCGGCTGCTGGAAGCTTTGGCGACGTGGCTCTATCGCATGCCTACGAGATGGGTTCGGTGTGGGGCGAGCTTGATGGCAAGCTGGACTCAAAGACCGCCAGAGTGGGTGATCGCGTTGCGCTCAAGACCACGGACAAGATGCAGACCTCCGACGGAACCGTGATTCCGAGGGGCGCGCTCCTTGTGGGCCGTGTGACCGAGGCGCAGGCCTACGACGAGCAACATCGGTCGGCGCGCATTGCGATAGAGTTCGATCATGCCGAGTTGAAGAACGGGCAGAGCATCGCGGTTCACACGCTGATTCTCGGGGTAGCCCCCAGCGCTAACTCTATGACCGTGCCCCAAACGAGCGACGAGGGCGGAATGGGAATGCCGGTGCCACCCGCAGGCGCATTAAACGCTGGAAGGTTGGGAGGCCCTGGCTACGGCAGCAATGCGCCCGGATACGCAACCAGCCAGGTGGACAGAGTCTCCGATACCGCCGTTTCAGAGGACCGGAGAGAAAGAACCGAAGCTCCCTCGGCGGCAACGACCACGGCGGGGGGAGGCGCTGGCTTGACGACGGATACCGGCGCTCATGGAATCGCCGCAGCCCGAGCCGTACCGCATCCTACGAACATTCCAGGTGTGATGCTCGCTGGAAACAGCACCTCTTCGGGGGTACTGCTGGGTTCCCGGCAAAATATCCGCATCGACAGCGGGGCGCAAATTGAACTAGGAGTTGTTACGGACCGCTAGAGACGGTTCACAGTTCGTAGTTCAAAGTTCATCGAGCACCGTCGCTCAGCCATGGCCGGAACCCGTCTGATTCGCGAAAAGGCTGTGAACTACGAACCCTGAACTGCGAACTGTCTCATTTCCGGGCAGCACGTTACCGAAGTTGCGCGTCCCGTAATCTAGCGCAGGGGATGGCGCTTCGATAGTATCGGCAGCGTAAGGAAAAACTTGAGGCCCCGTTCTCAAAGAATTCAGGCCTTAGGCAGTCCCGCTCCGAGGTGAGGTTGATGGACCTTCAATTTGCTGTGAAGGAAAGCTTCGAAATCAGTCCGCGATTCCGCCAGACCCTCGAGGAGCGAATTGCCCGCCTGGAGCGCGATGCCGCCCATGACGAAGCACAATTGGACCGGCTGAACGACATTGACCATATTCGCCGGCAGATGCGTCTTGTGGCCGTCGAGCGCGCCGAAGCGCTGCGGATGAGGATCTTCCTTGATCGCGCCAAAACCCGGCACTCCCGCCCGATGATCGAGCTGTAGAAAAATTCTTCGCAATCAATGACTCACGAGTAAATCCACAGAGCCACGCGTTTCCACAAGAGCGCAAAATTCCGTTTGATCGTAGACTCAGACCACAACGGAGGCGCTTGCATTGCCGACCCTTGATTATTCCGTCGTGGACGTCTTCACAACCAAGCCGCTCGGCGGCAATCCATTGGCGGTGGTGATGAACAGGTGCGGCCTGACAACCGAACAAATGCAGGCCATTGCGCGCGAGTTCAACCTTTCTGAAACCACATTCATCGAGCGCAGGGCAGAGGCGACGGAGCGGGCGGAGGGCGTGCGCGTTCGAATCTTCACCACGCAGGAGGAGCTGAACTTCGCCGGACATCCGACGCTGGGCACGGCTAGCGTTCTGAAGATGATTGCGCCAGAAACCGTGCAGCACGACACGGTGATTCTCGCGGAAAATGTCGGGCCCATCCCGGTGCGCTTCGAGCAGGGTGTTGAAGGCTCCGCGGGAATCTTCGGCGAGATGACGCAGCGCGATCCGGAGTTTGGCGCGGAGCTCGACTCAGCGGTTGTGGCACGCCTGGCGGGGTTCGAGCCGGGCGATCTTGATACCGCTTTGCCGCCGCAAGTGGTTTCAACGGGAACGGCGTTTGCCGTTGTGGCACTCCGATCGCTGGGAGCCCTGGCGCGGCTCAAAGTGAATCAGGAGGAAGCGACGGCGTGGCTGCGGGAGCGCGGCGCACGGTGGTTCTATGTACTCGCTCCTTCTCTCGACCAAGACGAGCACGGCACGAGGTCCTGGCGAGCGAGGATGCAGTTTAATGGCGGAGAAGATCCGGCCACGGGTTCCGCGGCCGGCTGCGCCATCGCTTACCTGGTAGCTCACGGCGCGGTTCGGCCGGCTGCGCGCGTGCACGTGCGCCAGGGAGTGGAGATGGGCAGGCCGAGCGATCTTTTTCTCTCCGCGCAAAAAGAAAACGCGAAGGTCACCGATGTTCGCGTTGCGGGTAGCACAGTTCTTGTTGCAAATGGGCAGTTTTTCCTGCCGTGATGCACATGCTTTCAACAGAAATTCATCTTCGCAAGTGACATTGTGTGTGTGTTGTAGCCGTTTTCCACTTGTTTCAATCGGATTTTCATTGCCATCTTCGCTTCGTTTTCCCTCTTTTCACGATTCGCCGGTACCCGTACTGTTTCGATTCGTAGCAGACAATTCCCTGGCGCGTTTCGTCTGGTATTTGTCGGACGCGCCAAACACTGTGCACTTGACCGCGAAGCAAGACGAAGCCGCGAAGGGTCATGTGCCGGTCACCGGTGTGTGAGCAGCCGCCCACCATTTGGGGTGCGGACCTCGTTGCCGGGAAACCGGTCTCGTCGACCCGAAGAAAGTGAGCACGTCTTCCTCCCGCGTACCGGGCCTAACGTCGGAACACTTGAACCCGCATCCCGGGCGGCTAGTGAACTGTTGCCTTGAACGAGTTTTTGAAATTGCATTTAGGAGTAACCCCCATACCATGCGTCCGAAGAAAGTGATCCTCTGTGTAGACGACAATGAGCAAGAGCTTTCCGTGCTCAAGTTCACGCTGGCAACGAACGGCTATCGAGTGCTGGCAGCTTCAAACGGCCAGGAGGCGATCGCAGTTTTCTCGACGACGCCGCAAATCGACCTGGTTCTGGCCGACACCCACATGCCCCAGATGAGCGGCATCCAGCTCGCGGAGCGGCTGAAGCGCATGCGGTCGCATGTGCCCATGCTCCTGCTGGGCGACGCTCCGGCCGCAGGCGGGGAAATGCATGTGGCCGATGCGGTGATGGCAAGGAAGAACTGTACATCGTTCGAACTGCTGGAGCGCGTGAAAGTGATGAGCGCTCGCAAACGCGGCCCGCGCAAGGGCGCGCACCGCATTGTCCAGGATGAAGTCCTGGCCGCGACGGCGTGAGAAAGACAGGGAACAGGGACCAGGAATTAGGGAACAGGGCTGCCGTTCACGCGGCAGCAACGGTAATGCCGTTCCGAATCCTGGATCAGAGCTGCGGATCTCGCTCGGAGCATCCGCAGCCAGCGAACTCTCTTAAAACAGAGCGGATTATCCGGCGGCTTGGCAGGCTGAACGGCGAAGCGCGCGGTTACTCAGCGATCTCTGTTCCCTAATCCCTGGTCCCTGTTCCCTGTTCCCTATTCCCTATTGGCTATTCCCTGCCTTATCCCTTCCCACTTGACGAAGTCGCACGGCTTTCCGCATACTCCCCATTTATGGCTGTAACCATGGCTGTAAGCCGGCAGTGAAAGTGTGCGCCGGTGAAAGTAGGTTCGTATGGACCTGGTTCTTTTACGTCTTCTTTTTGTCCTCTTGCTTGCCGCGGTTTGTTACTTCCTGCGCCCCTTCGGACTCGCGACGGGTTGGGAAGGCGCAATCGTAGGCGCGGTTGCGGCTGGCGCGGTCATCATCTTCGAGATGCGTGTAAGGGCTCTCACGCTGCGGCGGCTTATCGGCGCGGTGGTGGGCAGCGTGCTCGGCATCATCGGAGCGGCCTTGTTCTGCCTGGTGCTGCGCTCGGCTCCGCTCTCCGGCGCCAACTCCGCGGCCCTGCAAATCTTCGTACTTTTCCTGATGACCTATGTGGGCCTGCTGGTGGGCGCAAGCAAGGGCGACCTGCTGAACCCCGCCGCGCTGGGCACAGTCTTCTCAGGCGACAAGCCCACACGCCGCAGCGCCAAGGTTCTGGATACCAGCGTCATTATCGATGGCCGCATCGCCGACATCGCCGAAGCCGGCTTTATTGATGGAACGCTGGTGGTGCCGGAGTTCGTGCTGCGCGAATTGCAGACTGTGGCCGACTCCACCGATGGCTCCAAACGCCAGCGCGGACGCCGCGGCCTGGATATGCTGCAGCGCATGCAGTCGAACGACAAGATCCTGGTGCAGATTGTGCCCGACGATTTCCCGTCTATCCGTGAAGTGGACCTGAAGCTTTTGGAGCTGGCAAAGAAATGGGAAGCCAAGGTGGTGACCAACGACTTCAACCTGAATAAGGTGGCTCACCTGCACCATGTGGAAGTGCTGAACATTAATGACCTGGCCAACGCCCTCAAACCTGTAGTGCTGCCCGGCGAGCGCATGAACGTACTGATTCTGAAAGAAGGCAAGGAGTACAACCAGGGGGTGGGTTACCTGGATGACGGCACGATGGTGGTGGTGGATCACGCGCGGAAGCTCATCGGGCGGTCTGTTGGGATTTCGGTCACCAGCGTGCTACAGACGGCGAGCGGCAAAATGATCTTTGGCAAGATGGACGAGAACGGGAATGGTAAGCCGATGGTGGAAGCATGATGAAAAGCAAAGTGCAGGTTTTCACGATCGTCGCAGAGCGGCCGGCCGTTTGTACGTGCCCCAAGCGGGAATGCGAGCGGCACGGCGACTGCCAACGATGCAGGGACTACCACATGCACTCGAAACGGCAACGTTCGCCCTATTGCGAGCGCAAGCCGGGTTGGTTCAAGCGCGTGTTTGGCGCGCGGGCGTCGAGATAGGCGACCGAGCACGCGCAAAGCCAGCGAAAAAATCCCCTTTCCGCCGAAGGCGTAAAGCCCCGCAAAGCCGCGCCGCTGGTGCGGTCTCCTTCCTTTACTGACGAGGGCAGCTCAAGGTAATGTGGCTGGTATGAAATTTGGGCCAGAGCATTTTTTCTCCCGTGGGAATTTATCGAATGCTGAAAGCTGCTGCCATGCAATCGATCGTCGCCTTTTTTTGCGTTATGCGGCGGCACTAGGTGCGACGGCGGGTTTTGGCGGAAACCTCTTCGGCGAGACTCCGGGCGGGGCCATGGGCCAACCTGCAGGCCAGGCTGCGTCAGGCGAATCGCGGCTGCCCGACGGCACAGAATTTGTCTCGTGGGAGCAGCCACTCACATTCTCTAAATCCTATTACGTTGACAATCGATCGCCGAAAGCTGACGACAATGGGCCGGGCACGAAGTCGCATCCATTCCGAACCATCAACAAGGCGGCTCAGGTCTTAATGCCCGGTGAGCGCGTCGTCATCGCTTCAGGGATTTACCGCGAGTGCGTGCGGCCTGCACGCGGCGGCTCGAGTCCAGCTCGGATGATCAGCTACGAGGCCGCGCCAGGAGCGAAGGTCTTCATCAGGGGCTCTGAGGTTTTGCGGGATGGCTGGCAGCAGGCACCCGTCCCGGTTGCCCGCTTTGGCGGCCCGGCAGGCTCGGACCAGGACGCAAGCCCGTTGACGGTGTGGCGCCACGAACTCAACGGCGAGATTTTCCCTGATGGCTACCAGCCCTTCGCGCTGGCGAGCGTTGCAGGCAATTGGGCATGGCTCGATCCAAGAACGGTGGACATGGGCCCTTATTTTCGCCGACGTGGGTTGGTGTTCGTCGATGGAAAGCCACTGGAGCCGATGGAACAGCTTCGCGAGCTGGCATCGCCGCATCTGCCGCCTGATCCTGTGTTCACAACTCCGCCCGTATCGCAAAACGGATTGCCGCCGCGCCGCCGCGGTGGGCCCATCATGCAGGAGCTCGGCGGAGCATCGGACGCGCGTTTCTGGGTGAGCGACTCGGGAACCGCGGTTTACATCCGCTTAGCCTCTGGCACGCCAGCCGACCACCTGATTGAAATCACCACGCGTCAGCAGGTCTTCGTCCCATCGCAAAAAGGGTTGGGCTTCGTTCGGGTCAAAGGAGTTACTTTTCAGCACGCCGCCAACGGCTACCCGTTTCCACAGTACGGCCAGGTGTCAACGGTGGGCGGCAATCACTGGATCATCGAAGACAACACCATCGAATGGGCCAACGGAGTCGGCCTCGACGTTGGCATCGACGGCGACAGCGGATTCTCGCCGCAGGCCGGCGCTTCGCAGATGATCCGCCGCAATACGATTCGATATTGCGGAGTTGAAGGCATTGGCGGCATGGGAACCCGCGACACGCTTGTCGAGGACAACCTGATTGAGTGGTGCGGCTGGGCCGACGCCGAGCGCGGCTGGGAAGCGGCCGGAGCCAAATTCCACTTCGGGCGCAATCTGCTGTTTCGTCGCAATGTGATCCGTCATATTCGCCACGCGAATGGGGTTTGGCTAGACAGCAATAACACGAACTGCCGCATCTCCAGCAACATCTTCGCCGACATCGTCACCGTGAGCGCAGCCGTTCACATGGAGATGAATCTCGAACGGAATCAGATCGACAATAACGTGATATGGGACGTGCGCAACGCCGAGCCGGGCACGCCGGGTCAAAGAGGGTGCGCGGGATCGGGAATCTTTATCAACGCCACAGATCGGCTCATCATCGCCCAGAACCTGATTGGCCGCTGCGAAAACTCCGGCGTCTTCGCCATCACCCGTCCTGACCGCGCCCGGAGCGGAACGGCAAGCGAAAACAACATTGCGAACAACATCTTCGCAAGTTGCGGCAGGTCAGCCATCGTCTTTCTGAACCAGAACAACGCGGCCGACGGCAATCTGTACGCCTCGATGCCCGACCGCTTTCTGGGATTCTTCACGGGCGATACGCAGCAGTGGCTCGACTTGGCAGAGTGGCGCCAGATCCACGGATGGGATAAGAACGGGACGCTGGCCGATGTGCAGATCGACTTCGATCCTGTCAGCCTGGAACTGAAGTTGAAGAGCAGCGAGCCATTTCCGCAGGAAGAAATCGTCAATCAAATCGATACCGATATGCTGGGCAATTCCACGGGAGCAGCCAGAGTTCCGGGCCCGCTGGCAGACCCAGCCACCGCGCAGGTCATTCACGTTGATCCGCGCAAAGCGACTTGAAGCGTCTCCCGCAGCACTAGAATAAGTTTTCTCATCCGTCACACGCAGGGCGTTTCAGAGCTGTTGGAATCTTGCCTCATTCAAGTCGCAGGCGTGCAGTGAGGCGGCGCTTCGCCTCGGGCCACTCCTCCGCAAGAATCGAATAGCGCCAGGAATCGCGCGCGATGAAGTCGGAAGCCATCCGGTGCGCGCGAAGCACGCCCTCGAATTTGCCTCCGACACGCTCAATGGCCAACTGCGAACGCTTGTTGCGCGCGTCAGTGTGCAGGCAGACGCGGAGCATTCCCCAAACTTCAAAAGCATGCGTCAGCATCAACAGCTTGGCTTCAGTGTTTGCACCGGTGCGGATCGCCTGGTGCGCCAGCCATGTGTAACCGATCTCGCAGACATCGGGATTCTGGCGGCCATGACGCGGATGAACGAGAGGCCAGTCCCAGCGGGCAATATCAAAGAACCGAGTTGAGCCGATGACGGCGCCGTCGGCCATGCGAACGGTGGCGAAGGCCAGAGCGGTGCCCGCTTCGCGCCATGCAAGTGCTGCATCGATGTAGCGAAGAACCGCGTCGCGACCGATGGGCACGGCGCTCCATTGGTAAAGCGTGGGATCGCCCGAAGATGCAGCGACAAGTCCGTCCGCGTGAGCCAGCGACAGCGGCTCAAGACGAATATGGCTGCCGGTAAGGGCTGGAGAGTCGAGGGTCATGTTTTTCTTTAGGCTGCGGCGCGGTCGATCGGACGCGGTGAACTGCGTTTTCAGTACTTTTGCACCTTGGGGTCGATCTGATCGGCCCACGCGAGGATCCCACCTGCGAGGTTCTTCACATTGGGGTAGCCCTGCGCGGCGAGGAACTCGGCGATGCGCTGGCTGCGGGCGCCGGAGCGGCACTGCACGACGATCTCCCGGTTGCGGTCGATCTCGGCCAGCCGCTGCGGCACTTCGTTCATGGGAATGAGCGTGCCGCCGATGTTTGCGATCTGATATTCGTAGGGCTCGCGGACGTCGAGGATCATAAGATCTTCGCCGGCGTCGAGGCGCTGCTTCAGTTCCTGTACTGTCATTTGCGGAATGTTCAAGATTTTCTCCTGACTGGATTGGGGCGCAAGGCCGCAGAATTGCTGGTAATCGATGAGCCGGGTGACGGTTGGATTCTCGCCGCAGACCGGGCACTCGGAATTCTTCTTCAATTTAAGCTCTCGGAATCGCATGGCAAGCGCGTCGACAAGGAGGAGGCGCCCGATGAGCGGGTCTCCTTTAGTTAAGACAAGCTTGATGACCTCAGTGGCCTGAATGATTCCGACAAGGCCAGGCAAAATGCCGAGCACTCCACCCTCGGCGCAATTCGGCACCGTGCCGGGCGGCGGCGGCTCCGGGTACAGGCAACGGTAGCAAGGCCCTTCGCGCGCGGCAAAGACGCTGGCCTGACCTTCGAAGCGAAACACCGAACCGTAAACATTGAGTTTGCCCAGGAGAACACAGGCGTCGTTGACCAGGTAGCGCGTGGGGAAGTTATCGGTGCCGTCGGCGACGATGTCGTAGTCCTTGAGGATGTCGAGGGCGTTGGCGCTGGTCAAAGTGGTTTCATGCTTGACCACTTTGACGCCGGGATTGAGCGCCGCGAGCTTCTCCGCGGCAGAGTCGAGCTTGCTGCGGCCGATGTCGTTCGTGGCGTGGATGATCTGGCGCTGCAGGTTGCTCGCATCGACCACATCGAAGTCCACAATGCCGAGGGTCCCGATGCCCGCTGCGGCGAGATAGAGCGCAAGCGGCGAACCGAGCCCACCTGCGCCGACACACAGAACGCGCGCGGACTTTAGCTTTTGCTGCCCCTCAACTCCCACTTCGGGCAGGGAGATGTGCCGTGCATAGCGCGCGAGATCGGCGTTGGTCAGCTCTGGGAGTTGGATTGGGGTGGTGGCGGCGACCATGGCGCAGAATCTCCGGACACCTCAAGTGTATCGGGCCGGTATGACAGGCCGCCATACGCAAGGCGGCTCCCGAGTCTACCTCGAGAGCCGCCTGCGGAACATTGGTTAATGTTGACTTGGAAAGCTACTGTGCGGGTTTTGCCGCAGGCTTCGCCGCGGGCTTGGCGGCAGGCGCGGCATGCTTCGGCTTCCAGAAATCCGGAGCAGCCTTGACCCACTGATCCATCGGATAGCTCTGTGCAGGATTGATCGCGAACAACTCTGAGTCGGAACTCTCGATGCAGTCCGCTTCCAGTTCACGGAGCCTCTTCAGTCCATCTTCACCAAGTGCGTCGTGGAACTGCTTGTCCTCAGCGTAGCCGGTGTCGATTTCGGCCATCGATTTGTCGGCGCTGAAGGAAACATACTCATTGTCGCCGCCATACGCGAGATCATAGGTGGCCCAGTGCGCGCTGGTCCCGGCCTTTTTTTGCGCCTCGACGACCATGCTCACAAGCTCGTGCCACTCCTTGCCGTGGCCCGGTTTGACGTGGAACGAAGTGATCTCGAAGTCGCGAGCCTGCGCAATGTCCACGTCGGGCCGGTAGCTCAGGTCGTCGTCGAGCGTGAAAATAAACTGATCGGTGCCACTGAGCAGCTCGCCGTCGGCTTGGGAGTCCTTATCCATTTCCGCGGAGAGCGTCGCGTTCTTCATGGTCGCGTTGTTGTCGTTTTCCAACGCTGCAAAGGAGTCGTAGCCGATGAGGTAGAGGGCGCGCGATTTGCCGGAGAGCGAATTCAGCGCGATGTAGTGGGTGGGCCACTTGGCGGCGGCCATGTCAGCTACGAACTTGCTCTCCGACTTGTCGTGCAACGAGCCAGCTTTTCCTGGCTTGACGAATTCACGCTCGATGAGGAGAACCTTGGGCGGATGATGCATTTCCTGTGCCGCGGCGAAGAGACTTCCAGCGGCCGCGAGGGCCAGCGCAAACAGAGCGGGGCGCATGATTTTCATATTTCGAGAATCCTCCTTGATTGGCTCGGAGTTTCTTGGCGATTAGGGAAGGGGGAACGGGAAGCGCAAGCTCTCCAGGGCTTAGCGATTATGAGGCCCGAAAGTGGATGGTGTAAAGAAGTTTTTCATTTTCGTGGATATCGGGACCGATGGAGCTCATTCAGCGGGCGACCTTCTGACCTGCATAGGGCTGAATCAGCCGCGGTCTCGATCGAGAGCGTCGTCGATCTCGATCAGCTGTGGAATGAAATTCTTGTCTTCTTCGGCGGTTCCGGCAAGCAAAAACGCGTTGGTCTCCGCAGCTTTTCCCTGGATCACTTCGGTGATGACGGTTACGCAGCCGAGCCAGTGAGCTTCTTCTAGATCCGTGGCGGACCAGCGCGCCGGGTGATCGGGATGGGAGTGATAAAAACCGGCGATCTCAAGGCCGCGGCTGCGCGCCTCGCGCGCGATCTTCACCAGTTGGGCGGGAGCGATCTCATAGCGGTCGAGCCTCGATTCCGCGCGCGTATTCGCGGCACGCACGAGCGAATCGACCTGCCAGGCGCCGGCGGTGCGCCGGCCCAGGAGCGCCCCACAACACTCATTCGGAAAGGCTTCTTCGCCGTGCGCGCGAAGTTCGCGGTAGACCGCGAGAGGCAGGCGCAGGAGGCTCATGCTATCTCCGTTGGCCTCAAGCGGAAACGGTTTCCGGAATGAGAAGTGCGTTGGGTCATAAGGAATACGCCCTGCAACATCGGCGCGCAAGACCGGAGTAACGGGAATTCTCCGGACTCATCCGGTATTCTTTTGAGTGTAGGCGACCCTCATGAAAAAACGCTCCCCTCATCCGAACTTCGATCAAACGCTGGAACTGTTGTACGCACATTACTTCGACGTTGCTCCGCGCTCCGGCGCCGCGGGAGGCGTGCTGGTGAGCAAGCACGGAGTGGGAGCGGTTCTGGTGCCACCGCGCCGCGTGGGTGATCCGGAAGACGCGCCGGCAGCCTACGCCATCGGCCCGGGGATCCTCGTCAAGGGCGAAGTGGGGCGGCTTTTGGATCGCGGCTACCAGAAGTTTATTAAGACTTCCCAATACGAACTGCCGGCGACGGCCAGTCAATTGCAGGCAATCCACACATTCAGCGAGGAGCTGTCGCAGCTTATCGGCACCATCAGCCTGTACAACGAGTCGCTGGGGACGACCAGCGACGTGTACCGTTACGACCGGCTGATGGGCCGCGGAGCCGCGGATGCCGCGCCCGCCGAGCCATGGGACCAGGCACAAGACCATGCGCCGGAGTTGACCGAGGGGTCCTGACCGACGCGCCCTAGCCGACGGGCATCGACCTCCGCTGAAGGTTTGAGCGGAGCATGCCATGGGCGGGTGGGAAGACAGGGACGAGTTGGCGGCCCAGCAATTGGAACGCCGTTCTGATCCGCGTTATTCAGTCGACGAAGAATCCGTTGTTCTGTTTGTTGGCTATGGGGCGCCGCACCAGGCTCGTCTTGTTGATTTGAGCCAGGAGGGTTGCAGGATTCGCACCAAAGAGCCGGTCGCCGCTCGCTCCCGGTTACCCGTCGAAGTCTTCTTCAAAGTGAATGGAATCTCCTTCCGTTTTCGCGGCGTTCTGCAATGGACTGACGGCCACGACCTTCTCGGTATCCGGTTTGTGAATGTGGTCCCGCGGCGCATGGTGGAGTTGGCCCAAGTGATTTGCACGATGGAGGACACGTCGGAGGCCCGAGCCGAGGCAGTGAATTTACTTGTCGTGGAGCAAGGGTCTCAGCATCCGCTGGCTTCGCTAGGGGCCATGCCGGAACCTCCCCGAAAGTCTGCGGGCCGCGAACGCCGCCAGCAATCCCGCCACGAGGTCGACACCACCGCGACGATCCTTCTCGTCAATGTTGGATCAACGCTTCGGGGGCGAATTCTGGACCTGAGCCTGACCGGTTGCCGCATCCACACTGACGAGCACTTCCCGGTGGGCATTTACACGCGCGTGGAGACAGAGTTCCGATACCAGGGATTGCCGTTTCGGCTGGGCGGAGTGATCCAGGCTATCCACAACCGCGACACGGTGGGGATCCGCTTCCTCGATTTAAGCCAACGCAAACGGGAGCAGGTATTGGAGCTGATCGGCGAGATTGACGCGATGCGCGCCACGCCGCCCGCCGCCGCCGAAGGACAAGCCTGACGGCGAAGCGGCCGGAGAAGCAAAACTTTCAGATTGTGCAGGACGCGCTGTGGTTTCGCTCAGCGAGTGCCGGGCGCAGGCTACTTAACCGGGTCGACCTCGATGTAGTCGAGCGCGGCTGGGTCACCCGCGTCTGGTGCACCTTCTATGCGCAGCACGACGCCAGGCTTCAACTCGAACCCTCGTCCATCGGGGCCGCGCGCGGTAAAGCGGGATGAATTGTCGCCGTTCGGCCGGCGCGACGGCAGCTTGGCGTCGGCGGCCCACGAGACAATGTCCGTTCCATTGATTCCGAGCGTGAAGTGCGCTACGCCGCCCTGCAAATCAAAGTATTGGACGGCGATGTCGAAGCGGCCGGCTTTGCCGGAGTACGTCCACTCGGCTGCGCAGCTTTTTTGCGTGGAGACAGGGTCGCACGAAACGGCCTTTCCGCCGGAGGCATCTTCCCATGGCTTCACGTCGATGATTTTGTAGCCTGAGAGGCGCGCATCTTCGGCTTCCATGCGGCCCGGATAATGACCGGCGCGGCCGAGGGCATCGGGAATGCCGGTTTCCTTCAGGAAGTACTGCACGATCGCGTCGCGCCAGACGATGGCATGGCCGGCCTGGTACTCCAGCCGCGCGCGTTCATCTTCATAAAGCTGCGGGTCGATTTTGCCCTTCAGCGTCGCCCACTCTTCGCCGAGTTGCGCCGCTTCTTCCGCGCCCTTGTAATGGCTGTCGTAAACATATTGAATGACCGTCTTGCCCGAATGCAGTTTGTAAGTCCACGGGACGTGATGGAAGAAGAGGAGGAATTTGTCTGGTGTGGTGGCCAGCGATTCGTAGATCTTCGCCACTTCCGGCGGATATTGACCGATGAAGCCGGTGCCTGTGGCCACGGTGCGGTCCATGCCGATGCCTTTAGCGTCGTCGCGATGCCATTGGCCCCAGCCATTGCGCTCGCTCGATTCGATGTTCGGTCCGTAATGGCTGCCGGTGATGTCGGTGAGCGTCTGCGTGCCGAGGAACCCCGTGTAGTCGATGTAAGTTGGCCACGACTGCATGAGCATCTTGTCAACCGTCGCGACAACTTGCGGATCGGTACTGATGGTTTGTTTTGTCCACTCCGCGGCGATTTGTTCCGCGCTCAAATTCGGATTCCAAGCAAGGCGGCCGAAAGCGTAGAGGTTGGCCATGGCCAGCGGCGCGCCCAGCCAGTTGTCGCGCCCCACGCAGGAGACGCCGATCATGCCGCCGAGCGGCTGATTGAAGCTCTTGCCTTCAATGATTTCCTTCACTGGAGTCGAATGGTTTTCAGCGTGCAGATCGAAATCGAGTTTTTCCTTCCATAGCGGCGCGAGATACACGAGGTGGCGCTGCTGGCCGAGATATTCCTGCGTGATCTCTGCTTCCATCGCCTCGCTCGTCTTGTGCAGGCCTGCAAAGAGCGGCGAAACCGGCTCCTCGGCCTGAAAGTCGATGGGACCGTATTTGATTTGCACAATCACGTTGGGCGCGAACTGGCCGTCGAGGGGATGAAAAATGTCATAGGCGGCGCGCGCCCGATCGGCTTTCATGTCGTTGTAGTCGAGATGATTGTTGTAGACGAAGGCGCGATAAAGGACGACTCCGCCGTGTGGCGCGAGAGCGTTTGCGAGCACATTGGCGGCGTCGGCCGGGCTGCGGCCATAGCTGGCGGGGCCGGGCTGTCCCTCGGAGTCGGCCTTGACCGTGACACCCGCAAGGTCGGGGATCTGCTCGTAAATGTCGTTGAACTTTGCGGCCCACCATGCTTTCACTTCGGGATCGGCGGGGTCGAAAGTCTTGAGGCCGCCGATTTTTTGCGGACTGGCGATGTCGACGCTAATCGCGAGCCGCACGCCCCAGGGGCGCATGGCGTCGGCGATCCGCGCCAGGCCTTTGATCATGTCCGGCTCAAGAAATGGTGTCGCATTATTCACGTTATTTACGTTGCAGCCGTTGATGCCCACTGAAGCGAGCAGGCGCGCGTAAGCTGTGGCTTCGCTCAGGTCGTCGCGGACTTTGCCGCCCTCAAAGAAGATCGAGCGGCCATCGTAACCGCGCTCGACTCGTCCATCGGCGTTATCCCACTCGTCGACCCATCGGATGGGCATAGCGGGAGATTCGATAATCGGAGCCTTGAAGGCGCTGTTGTTCACCGCGAAGTCACGTAGCAAGGCAAAGGCTCCGTAGAGCACTCCGCGCTCGTCGCCGCCGGCGACGAGGGTCAGCGTTCCCACCCGCACATGCAAGACTCCGATCCAAAATGAATCCGGCTTGAGACTCGCAGGAGTCCCGGCGTGCGGATAGGCTTTGCGAACTTCATCGGCAGTGCCGAGCACGATCTGATGTTTGAAGTCGTCGATGTTGGGTCCCGGAGAGCCATTCAAGCCGCGATTCAGTTCGTTGACTGCCGACCACTCCATTGGGCTCCCGCCCAAGGGATGAATCGCGAAACGGATGGGTAGCGCGTCATTCCAAATTGCGCGATCGAGCCACGCCGGAGGTTCTGATTGAGCGCGCGCGATTGACGATGCGATGCAAACAGCCACCGACAAGAATGCCGTAAGGGAATTTATGATCAGCCGCGCCGCAACCCTCTTCTTTGACATCTTTTCAACTCCCAACAACGTTCTACCACCCGGCGGCGGTTGATAGACTGATTCGTCTGCCGTTTCAGGGAGGGTTCGCCCCTATGCCCGCCATCATGCAGGCCGTTGTGAAGGCCAAGGCCGCGCCCGGCATCGAACTGCGTGAGGTGCCGGTTCCCACTCCCGGCCCCGGTGAAGTACTGGTACGCGTGCAGGCAGCAAGCGTCTGCGGCACCGATCTGCACATCTACAACTGGGACCCGTGGGCCAAGGGGCGCATTCATCCGCCGCTGATTCCGGGGCACGAGTTCTCGGGCGCAGTCGCCGCGCTGGGCCGTGGCGTGACTACAGTCCGCGAGGGCGACCTGGTGAGCGCCGAGATGCACGTGGCCTGCGGCAAATGCCTGCAGTGCCGCACCGGGCTGGCGCACGTTTGCCAGCACGTCCGCATCCTTGGCGTGGATGCCGACGGCGCTTTCGCAGGCTACGCCGTGATTCCCGAGACGAATATCTGGAAGCTCTCGCCATCGATTCCGCACGACTACGCTTCGCTGCTCGACCCGCTGGGCAACGCAGTGCACACGGTGCTTGCCGGGCCGATTGCCGCAAAAACTGTGGCCGTTACCGGCTGCGGCGCGATCGGACTTTTCTCGATTGCGGTTGCCAAGGCATGCGGCGCGGCGCGCGTCTTCGCGACGGAGGTGAACGCGCATCGCAGGAAAGTGGCGCTCGAAATGGGCGCGGATCTGGCGCTCGATCCCACATCTGATGAAGTTGAAAAACAGATTCTCGAAGCGACGGGCGGAACGGGAGTGGATGTGCTGCTTGAAATGTCGGGCCATCCTGAGGCCATGCGGCTGGGATTCGCGCTGTTGCGCACCGGCGGGCGCGCGTCATTGCTCGGCATTCCTTCGCGGCCCTTCGAGCTCGACTTTGCCCGCGACATTATTTTCAAAGGCGCCACGGTGCAGGGCATCAACGGCCGCAAAATGTTCGAGACCTGGTTCCAGATGGAGGCGCTGCTGGCGACGGGCAAGCTGAATCTGGAGCCGGTGATCACACATCGCCTGAAACTGAGCGAGTTCGAAAAGGCGATGGGGCTGCTGCAATCGGGCGAGGCAATCAAAGTTGTGATGCGGCCGGAGTGAGTGAAGCAGGGACCAAGGGAACAAGGGAATAAGGGACCAAGAAAGACCGCGTTGACAGGATCACTCACCAATTGATCTCGACTCGCCGCAATCCGCGCACGGCGTTGCACAGATAAATCGCATCGGCCGTGCGGAGATTATCGAGGAACAACACGCGCTCCGCGATCTCCGGGCGCGTTTCGAGCAGATGACGACGGTAGACACCGGGCAGCAAACCGCATTCGATGGGCGGCGTGAACCAGCAGCCGTCTTTCACGACCAAAACATTGCTGATTGCGCCTTCGGTGACTTCGTCGCGCAGGTTCAGGAACAGAGCGTCGTCGAATCCGTCGCGAACTGCCTGCTCAAACGCCCGGTCGTAGAGATGCCTTTGCGTCGTCTTGTGGAAGAGCATTCGATCCGCGGGATCGGTGCGTTCCGCAGCGACGCGCACGCGGCCTATGCGATTGCGGTCGCCGGATGGGGGAAGCGCTTCGCTGCCGATCTGCGCGTTTTCTTCGGCATCAAGCAGGAGGCGCACCTTGCGCGGCGAGCGCGGCTCCGGCCCAGCGCCGGCGAACTTCTGATCTGCGAATGGCCGCACATGATCTTCCAAAGCTGCGCGAACACCGGCGCGATCGCAAGCGAAATCAAAGTACGCGGCCGAATCTTCGAGTCGATCGAGGTGCAACTCAAGGAGTGCGTAGTCGCCGTCCCATAGCATCGTCTCGATCAGAAAAAGCTTGCCGGGCTGAGCGACGGTGGCGATGTTCCCGCTGACTGAGTTGGAGCCCCGGTTCGCGGGACCGGTGAGGAACTCCGCCTTCAGCTGACACTCGTGAAATTCTTGCCTCGGATCGGAGTCGTTGACCACGCCGCTGCCCACCCCCATGGTCCCGCGCCCGCCTTCGAGTTCAAGAGTCCGAATCGCCACGTTGAAGACCGTTTGGCGCGGTGAGAAGAAGCCGATGGCTCCCGTGTACACCCCGCGCGGTGCGTCTTCGAGCTCGGCGATGAGCTGCGTGGCCCGTACTTTCGGCGCGCCGGTGACCGAGCCGCAGGGAAACAGCGCACGGAAGATTTCGTAGAATCCCACTTCGGGCCGCAGTTCCGCGCTGATAGTCGAGGTCATCTGCCAAAGCGTGGGATAGCGCTCCACGGCGAACAGCTCATCGACCTTGACGCTTCCTGTTTGGGCGACGCGCCCGAGGTCGTTTCGCACGAGGTCGACGATCATCACGTTTTCGCTGCGGTTTTTTGCGTCTCCCTGCAGCCACTCGGAAATTTCGTGATCTTCGCGCGTAGTTCGCCCGCGCCGCGCCGTGCCTTTCATGGGACGCGTGACGATGCGGCGCGACGCGACCTCATCGTCAATGCGGAAGAACAGCTCCGGCGAGAACGACAGGATGCGGCGGCCGGGCTCGCAGTGCAGGAATGCGCCGTAATCAACCGGCTGGCGTGTGCGAAGCCGCGCGTAAAGTGCTGCCGCACTGCGCGGCGCTTCAAACTTCATCGGGGCGGTAAAGTTCAGCTGATAAACGTCTCCGGCGCGAATCCACTCGTGAATCCGAGCGATGCGCTGAGCGTATTCGACCTCGCTGAGCGCGAACTCCGCGGCGATCTCGGTGAATTGATCTGCCTCTTCTGCATTCGGCACTTGGCCGCGGAAACGCTTGAGCTCAGGCGGCTCTCCGCCCTCAAACTCTCCCTTCGCGTGATCGAAAACGTAGCTTCGCTCGTAAATCCCGAACCAGGCCAGCGGTTTTCCGCGCAATCCTTCGCGCGTTCCGGCCTTCGACTCAAAGCAGCTTGCGCACTCGTAGCTGAAGAATCCCGCTGCGCTATGGCCTGCCTCCACTGCGCTTTCGATTTCCGCAAACAGCGACGGAATCTCCGCGGGTGCATGCGCTACGCACACCCGCGCGGGCGCCGTGAACAATTGCGTCCACGGCTTTTTATTGGTTTTGGAGGAGTTTTGTTGCCCACCCTCGAAGAGCACAGAGGCCGGCGTCTGCTCCACCAGCGCATAGATTTCCGGGGGAAGGGGATGCCGCGCCATGCAGGCAGTGTAATTAAGAACCGCCGGTGACCGTGAGCACCATCGTTGTGTTATTCGTGATGGCCGTAACGCCGTTCGTTGCTTGCGCCGTGATGGTGACGGTGTATGTGCCCGACGGAGTTGCGGGATTGGGCTGGGGGCCGTGATTGTAGTAGTTGTAGAGCGGCTTGCACGCGGTGGTTCCCAGCGCTGTGACCAGGCCTACCAAAGCCAACAACGCCATGCGCTGCAACCAGCGCCGCCGGCGCGCGCCCCAGGCCAATCCACCGAGCCCCAACATGCCCGGCAGCAGAATGGCCCAGGCGACGGGGCGACCCGTTCTTCCGATTGGTACAGGCCGCACTAAGCGGGATGTGTTTTGGCCCGCGGTTTGAAGCAGCATAGAGCTGACCGGCGGGCAGGCCGACGGAAGCGAATTGGCGGGACAGCTCGCGGGCGTGGTCGGCAGAATTTCAACCGACTCCGGCGTAAAGGTGCAAGTCGCCAAGGTGGGAAGTCCGGAGCACGAAAGCGTAACGAACATGGGCGACGTAAGCGCTGCGTTGTCTTGGGGCACCACGGCGACGGCGATGGTGCCTGCATTGCCGGCCGTGAGCGTGAGCGGCAGCGCGGAAGGCGGTACGGGCGCGAGCGAAAGAGTGAAGCCGGGAGTGGAACTGGTTTGGGCCGTCGCGTCGCTCGTGGCGGAGGCCGAGCTCAAATGCGAAGCATCGCCCACATAGACTGCACGCAGGTCGTGATCTCCGGCGGGCAGCGAAAACACCGGCGCAGCCACGCCCTGGGCATTCAAAACTGATTCGGCAAGTTGGCGATCGCCGTCCTGGATGACCACGACGCCGGATGCGGGCAGCCCGTCCGCGGCCGTTACAGCAACCGTCGCGGTCGCCTGTGTGTAGCCGCCCTGCTCGCTGGTTTCCACAGTCAGCGCGGTGTGCGTGGCGATTTGTTGCGCCGCCGCGGAAGCAGGCAACACAGCCAGCGCCAACGCTAACCCCAATCCCGCAACCCAATCAAGCCGCAAACTGCGGCAGTTCAAGCCTCTCACTTGCACCTGCTCCAACTCTCCAGAAAGATTGCGCTTTGACCGAGCAGCGCCTCACCTTATGACTTTGCGTAAACCCTTATTGTATCTGGCCGGGGCGCAAGCGGGCCAACCTTACAACCGGGCCGCCCAGCCTTCTCCCGCCATCTCGTTTGACGTATAACGTGCGGGAATGCCACCCCGCCAGTCGCGCTATGCTTTCTGCGTAGGTGCTCTGCCATGACAGATGCTTCATCCCGCCCCCAGCTCGCACACCTGACTGCCGTGCTCAACGAGTTGCGCGCCAAGGGCACGCACTTCAACCTCCGCGTGCTCGACGATCAGCAGGCGCCGGTGTGCCACTACGACGGCCGCGAGGTCATCAACCTGGCCAGCAACAACTATCTGGGGCTCGCCAACCACCCCAAACTCATTGAAGCCGCCATCGCCGCCACGCGGGCCTTCGGTGTTGGCTCGGGCGCGGTGCGCACCATCGCCGGAACCATGCGCATCCACATGGAGCTTGAAGAGAAGATTGCGCGCTTCAAAAATGTTGAGGCCTGCGTCGTCTTCCAGAGCGGGTTCGCGGCCAACGCCGGTACGGTCAGCGCGATTCTCGGCAAAGAGGACTTCATCCTCTCCGATGAGCTGAACCATGCCAGCATCATTGACGGCGCGCGGCTTTCGCGGGCCACGATCAAGGTTTTTCGCCACAAGGATGCGGCGCACTGCGAAGAGCTGCTCCAGGAACTGGAAAAGAATCCGGGCAGGAAGCTGGTCATCACCGACGGCGTTTTCTCGATGGATGGAGACATCGGCCCCGTGGACAAACTGGCTGCGCTGGCCGAGAAGTATGGCGCCATCATGATGGTCGACGACGCCCATGCCTCGGGCGTTCTGGGGCGCAACGGGCGTGGGTCGGTGGATCATTTTGGGATGCACGGCAAGGTGGATGTGCAGGTGGGCACGCTCTCAAAGGCTATCGGCGCGCTGGGCGGCTACGTCTGCGGGACGAGGGATTTGATCGATTACCTCTACCACCGCGCGCGGCCATTTCTATTTTCGACATCGCATCCACCGTCGGTTGCGGCTACGTGCATCGCCGCCTTCGACATTCTGGAACAAGAGCCGGAGCGGATTCTGCGCCTGTGGTCGAACACGCGGTATTTCCAGGGCGAGTTGAGAGGGATCGGCTTCAATATCGGCGGCGTGAACACGCCGGCCACCGAAACGCCGATTACGCCGATCATCGTGGGCGAGGGCCGCGCGGCCATGGACTTCAGCAAGGCGCTCTTCGAGGAGGGCGTGATGGCAACGGGGATCGCATTCCCGACCGTGCCCGAAGGCAAAGCCCGCATTCGCGCCATTTTGACCAGCGAGCACACACGTGCCGAGCTTGATCGCGCATTGGAAACGCTGGAGCGCGTGGCAAAGCGAATGGGGATTCTACAATAGGGCCACATGATCGCTCACCTGCGCGGCAAGCTCATTCACAAACAACCCGGCCAGGCCATCGTTGAGGCCGGCGGCGTGGGCTACGACGTCGCCATCTCCGTACCGACGTTTACGGCGCTGCCCCCGGTGGGCGCTGAGGCCGCGCTCCATATCCATACGCAAGTAAGCGATAGCCAGATTGCCCTCTTCGGATTTCTGGACACGGACGAGAAGCGCCTCTTCGAACGGCTCATCACAGTCAGTGGGGTCGGTCCCAAGCTGGCCATTAAGATCCTGAGCGGCCTCAACTCCGACCGCGTCATTCAGGCCATTCGCGGGCAAGATCACGCGCAGCTTACGCACATTCCCGGCGTAGGCAAAAAGCTTGCCGAGCGCCTGGTGGTTGAGTTGAAGGACAAGCTCGACGACTTTGCCGTAGCGCCAGCGCAGACATCCGTGCAAGGCCCTGCCGTCGATGACGTGCTCTCTGCACTGACCAACCTGGGCTATCAGCGACCCGCCGCTGAGAAGGCGATCGAGCATGCCATCGCGAAGGACAACGCGATGGCCGCCGACTTCGACGGCCTGTTCCGGGCGGCGCTGAAAGTCATTCGATAGATCCTCAAATTACGGGGAGGAATTCAGCTTGCCACCCGCAGGCCCTGGATGAATAATGGCCGGAGCGGGTGAGAAAGCTCATGAAAGTCGCCGGCAAATTTGCTATCTTCTCTGCTGTCCTGTGCGCGTTGGCAGCCACTGTTTGCGCCGGTTTCTGTTTCGGACACTGGAGCCGCGGGCACGGAAAATACGGCGGAAATCTCGACTTCCGCGTGTCTGCGATGACCACCGCATACTTCGATCAGTTCAACCGAGCGCCCGAGGGGCCGGATGTGTTCTCCGTTTCGCAGGCGCGCGAAATAGAAGAGACCGGTCAGGCTCCTGCCGGTTTCACATGGTTGCCGGTCTCGAGATTTTATTTGGTGGTGACTGGCGGGGGTATCGAGCCCCGTGGCGTTACTCGTGTATCCAACGGGCAAGAGTATCTGCTCGTAGCCAATCGACCGGAGATGATGCTCACGCATTCGGCGGACAAGCCGGCATGGGGCGTCAAGTCTGTAGAAATGACTTCCACAACCATCTACGGTCCGGTGGTAAAACGAGTCCAAATCGATCTCGACGACGCGGGCAGAGACTTGCTAAGGCAGTTCACCGAAAAGTATGTGCGGCACTCCATTGCCGTGGTTGTGGACGGGCAGGTGATCGTGAGCATGGGGCTCCTGACCCCAATCAACAAAGGTGGTCTTGGACTCACATTTCCGGAGGGCGCCGAAGCTGTGGCGGGGAAGTTGCGCGATTCGCTGACGTTGGAGCGGAAGTGATCGTTCCGGGTTGCTGAATATAATCCGATGCGTCCGGACTGCATTTTTTCGGAATCGTACGTCGCAATGCTTTCATCCCGGTTTAAAAGTGCATTTGTTGGTTTCCTCGGCCCGTTTGTAACTATGAATTCGACCAATTCGGTCTAAACTATAGGTACTGCTGATTCTTAAAGTCCCCTTAAGCATTGGCCTTCCCTGCACGCAAAGGATGGTTTAATTGCGTTTTACCATCGCCGCTGCCAGCATCGGTGTCGCTCTCAGTGTCATCTTCGGTGTTCGGGCCGAGGCTGCGCCATTCGCGAACGCGTTGCGGATCGTCGACTTGGCGCCCGCCTGCACATTTGCGACTGACGTTTATGCGACTGCATCCGACCCGAGTTCGACTGCGGACGATTTTTCCGCCGAATTTGACCGCGTTGTGGAGCTGGATTCCGCCGATGGGCCCCAAACCTCGGCGAGCAGCCCGACCAGCCCAAATGCAAGCGCGCATCCAGCGCCCAGCCCCAGCGTTCCCGTTGACGCCAACGGAAATCCGATTCCGCTTGAGCGCCAGGAGCCGACGCGGATTCTCGGATTTATGCCAAATTTTCGGACGGTTTCCGGCGGAGCCAAGCCTCCTCCTCCGGGTTGGAAGTACAACTTCACAGTCGCCACTCACCAGGCTACGGATTATTCGTCGTTCATCTTTCTTGGCCTGACCTCGTTCATGGCGGAAGGCATCAACGAACACCCGGCTCTCGGCAAGGGTGCAAGCGGCTTCTACGCTTACACCTGGCGCGGTTTCCTCGATAAGACAGACAATACGTATCTTTCGGCGTGGCTGCTGCCCTCGCTCATCCACGAAGACACGCGCTTTTACGCGATGGGCGCGGGCCACAACTATTTCGTTCGCGAAATGTATGTCATCAGCCGCCAGGCGGTTGCGAAAACCTACGGCGGCCATCAGACGCCTAATATCGCCGGCCTCGGCGGCAAGGTGCTCACGCAGGTCGTCTCGCGGAATTATTACCCGAAAAGCGCCACCACATTTCCCGTCCTGGCCGAGAAGTTCGGCTACTCGGCGATGCGCGACGTGATCTTCACGTCGATTCGCGAGTTCTATCCCGACGCGGCCGCGCACTTTATTCGCAGGCACCGCGAGAAAATGGCCGCGAAGGCCGCGGCGCGGGACGCGGCGGCGCACTGAGCCGCCGGCTAACGGCGGAAATGGGTCGGCCGCATCCAGTGTGATCTCGCTTGCATCTACTAGTGAGGGGCTCGTGATGTCAATTATTCGGAATTGTCCGTCCTGCGGAAAGCCCAATCGTATTCCCGCGAAGCACGTTGCCGACACTGGCCGGTGCGGAGCGTGCAAAGTCTCTTTGCCGCCGATGGCGGAGCCCATCGCTGCCGGCCCGTCTGAGTTTGACGAAATCATCGGCGCAAGCAAGGTTCCGGTACTGGTGGATTTCTGGGCCGAGTGGTGCGGCCCCTGCCGCATGGCAGCACCCAGCGTTGCGCAAGTGGCGCGCGACCTGGCTGGTCGCGCCGTTGTGCTCAAGGTTGATACCGAGAAGTTCCCAGAGCTCGCCGCGCGCTTCAAAGTCCAGGGCATTCCCAACTTCGCCGTATTCGCCAACGGAGAACTTAAGTTTCAGCAGGCAGGCCTGGTGGATGCGAATACGATGAAGAGCTGGCTCACTCGCGCAGCTTAGCGGAAAAGCTGCACGACGCGCGAATGAAGTCAATCGGGACGCGTGCAGATTGACCCATGTGAAAATCTCAGTGTCACATTCGCGCTAAACTCCAGTAATCGTGGCTACAAAATCCAAATCAAAAACTGCCGCCGCACCCGCCGCAGCGCCGCCCTACTTCCGCCCCGAAGCGCTCACCTTTCTCCGCAACCTGGCCAAGCATAATGACCGCGCGTGGTTTCAGCCGCGCAAAGAGCAATTTGAGGCGGAGCTGAAAGAGCCGATGCTGGCCGTCGTGCGCAAAATTACCGACGCGATGGTCGGCTTCGCGCCCAATCATGTGCGGCCGGCAGAGAAATCTTTGTTCCGCATCTATCGCGACACGCGCTTCTCCAATGACAAGCGCCCCTACAAAACCCACGTAGCCGCGTGGTGGACGCACACGGGATTCGAGAAGACCTCGGGCGCGGGCTACTACTTCCACGTGAGCGCGAAGGAAGTGATTATCGCCGCGGGCTCGTACATGCCCGAGAAAGAACAATTGGCCGCGATTCGCCACTGGCTGCTCGATCATCACGCGGAATTCAGGAAGCTGCTGAAGCGCCCTACCGTGCGCAAGTTCTATGACGAATTCGAAGGCAACGCGCTCACCCGCCCGCCGAAAGGCTTTCCCGCCGAGCACCCGGGGATGGATCTCGTCCGCTGCCGCCAATGGGGACTGGCCGCGGAGTTGCCGGCGAAGACTGCTCTCAAGAAAGATATCGCCGACGTGGTGATTCGCTACTTCAAGGTCGCCGCGCCCGTGGTGGACGCGCTGAACACGCCGATCGCAGCAAGCCTCGTGCCCAGGAGAAAGGTGCTCTTCGGCCTCAGGTAGCGCAGGGTTGATTGCGTCTCCCACCCTTCGCGCGAGAGGCGTGCGAAGGATGGGGCAACGAGTTTCATGATGCGGCAAACCCGCTCCAAATGCGGGTTTCAGAGGCCCGACAGCCCAAAATCCGGCAAGAATCGGCGTTAACCCCATAAAAACCGAAGAAAATTGTGGAAAAGCCGCATTTTCCCATTGACTTTGTCCCCGCTCAAGCCGCATGGTAACCATCGGCAGGGTTCTTCGTAGCCGCATGAATACAGGGTTTTCGCGCCATCAGCTTTGATCGCCCTTCCTCCATGCGGTGAGAATATTGCGCGAAAGCCCCACCAATCAGGCGGCCCAGAGGGCTCGCCGAGAAGGAGAACATTCAATGGCATCTGGATTGACCAAGACGGCTTTAACGCGGCACCTGGCCGAGAAACTCGAACTGACCAACAAGCAAGTCGCAGCTTTCCTTGATCTTTTGGCGGAGACCGCCATCAAGGAAACCAAGAAGAGCGGCGTATTCGTAATCCCCGGAATCGGCCGTCTGGTGAAGGCCGAGCGCAAGGCTCGCATGGGCCGCAACCCCCAGACCGGCGAGGCCATCAAGATCAAGGCCAAGACCGTGGTGAAGTTCCGCGTGGCGAAGTCTGCCAAGGACGTCATCGCACCGCCGAAGAAGTAGTCCCTCCCTCAGAGTGCAACAGAAAGGGGAGAGCCTCGTGCTCTCCCCTTTTCATTTCCTGGCCGATTAAATCGTGGCCGGGTTTTATTCGCATACCACCAGCCTGCCGAATCATCCAATGAGCTATGACAACGGCATCGACTTTTCCCCGACAAATTGCTGCCAATCCAACCAACCGCTCGTCGATTCTCTTTCTTCTGCGCCTTGAAGGGCTGGTTGTGGCCGTTGCCACCGCCGTAATCTATGCGCGCACGGGTGCGAGTTGGTGGTTCTTCGCGCTGTGGCTCGCTCCTGACCTCTCGATGCTCGGCTACCTTGCGGGCGCGTGCCGCGGCGCGCGCATCTACAACGCCTTTCATACCTATATCGCGCCGGGCGTGCTTGCTCTGTGTTCACTGATGCCCGGCGCGCACACTGCATTACCACTGGCGCTCATTTGGGCGAACCACATTGGCGTCGACCGGCTGCTGGGTTACGGCCTTAAGTACGGCGACGGATTCGGATTCACGCACCTGAGTCGCTTGGGAAAGCAGCGCGCCTGATCAGGCCTCGCTGGGCTTGGCTTCGTCCGCTTTGGATTTCTTGCCCGGCACGAGCGCGCGCACGATGAGCCACACGCCAAACGCAATGAGGATCGATCGCGGCCAGTTGAGATGGAAAGGCCACCACGCGACGACGAAAGCCGCCGCGCTCGCCAGCGTGGGAATCCAGGCTTTCATCAGGCCGCGCGAGAGAAGCGAGGCCAGAAAGCTCCAAAGAATCCCATCAATCATCAGTTGCTGGTCGTAGAACCAACTGAGAACCGCCAGGGTGAAGAACATGCCGATGGGCATGACCTCAGTGAAGATCGCAGTGAGCCAGTGCGGCTTGTTTCCAGCTGCCGGCAGGCCGGCATGCAACTGAGGAATCAGCCGCGGCACCGCACGCAGATACTGTTCATAAGGCTGGCCGAGATGCTTGCTGAGGAACGCTTCCTCTCCCAGAATCAGCCGCAGGAAGAAAACCGTCATCAGAACTATGGTGAACAGAGCACCTGAAGGCGCCATGAACAGCACGACCGCGAGCATCATGAACCAGCCGCCGAGGTAGAGGGGATTGCGCATATAGCGATAGGGGCCGTCGGCCATGACCGCACCGGCCTGCATGTCGCCGTGGTGGACGGTGTTGTACCCGAGATACGCCGCGCCCCACACGCGTAACACTGCGCCCAGGAACGCGGCCAGCGCGCCCAGAACGATCACGACCGGCATGGCCACAGCGAAGCTGGCCAGCCCTAAACGATTGATTTCGAGCGGAAGCCATTCGAACGTGGAGATTCGCCACCCGAAGTCCCATCCACCGGCCCATGGCGCCCAGAAGCCGAGAAAGACAATGACGATTTGAATGAACATCCGCAGACGAAATTCGATTGCACTGGCGCGCATCTTGCTCTCCGAGGCCTGTGTGGGCTTTTAAGGCTGCCTCAAGAATACGCGGCGGAGGGGTCTCGAATGAGGCCGAGCGCGGCTACTTCAGGTTCTTGATCGTGGCGTCATCGGGAACAGTCACTTCGAACTGGCTGTCGGTGACGTTGACATTCTCGTGCACCTGTTCAAAGCTCAATACGATCTGAATTCCCTCCTGCGGGCGCTTGATCGTCACTTTGGCGGGGTACTTGCCGGCGCTGAACGTGGTGTAGTTGCTGTAGAAGATCTGTGTCTCAAGCACGCCATCGCGGTTGTAGACGTACTGGTCGTAGGGCAGCATGTCGTCACGGTGGAATGTGATGGTACGTGCGGGCAAAAGCTCATGGCCGCTTTTATGGCGCATGATGCTCAGAACATATTCCGGCTCGGTGTACAAATGCTTGTTCGAGGCATCTTCCACCGTCTCCGTATCGCTGGCCACCATGTATTCGTCGTCAGGGTCCATGCCCCGCACCGCTATCGCGTCAAGGAAAAAGTCAGGGCGGAGGTTTTCAAGCGGATTCGCCGATTCTTCCGTCACGGTGCCTGTGCCCTTAATGGCCAGCTTCTTTGAGGGGATGACAAGCGTGAAGCGATTGCCGTCGCTCCCCATATCAAAGATCATCACGCCAAAGTATGTTCCCCGAACGCGCAGCATCTGCGGCTTGCGCATGATAATGACTCCACGGCAGGAGGGAAAGTCCTGGGCAATGCCCTCGCCGGTTTTTGTCTCGGTTGCGTAAATCTCGACGATCGCCGTGAGATTGTTCAGCGCGCTCCAGCGCTGGTTGAGTTGCGCGACGAGTTGGTCCGGCGTGGCCGTTTGCACGATAGCCGGAGCCTTGGGAACAGGGAGATGGCGCTTGGTCGGGATGAAGTAGGAGCATCCGGAAAGCAGCAACGGAAGAAGCAGCGCGACGGCTCGGGAAGGACGAGCATGCGGCCTCATCGTTGACCCGCTTTCTTCTGCGCCTTGCGATAGATCGCCACGTTGCGGTTGTGCTCATCGAGCGTTGCGGCGAACATGGAATGTCCCTGTGCGTCCGTCCCAGCCGCGACAAAGTACAAGTAGTTGGTCTGGGGCGGGTTCATGGCGGCGCGCAACGATGGGATGCCCGGATTGCAGATGGGGCCCGGCGGAAGCCCGGCATGCAGATACGTGTTGTACGGTGTGTTGCGCGTCAGATCGCTTTCGTAGATCGTGCCGCGCCAGCGTCCCGCAAGCTCAAGCCCGTAGATCACCGCGGGATCGGTGTTGAGCGGCATGTTTTTCGCCAGCCGGTTTTCAAACACGCTCGCCACCAGCGGCCGGTCGGCGTCCACTGCCGTTTCACGCTCTACAAGCGACGCGATGGTCAAAACCTGATGCACATTCCCACTCAGCCCCAATTGGGTAGATACGGCCCGGAACCGCTTCACCATGACAGCAACCATCTGGTCTGCCGTAATGGTTGGCGAAAAGCGGTACGTATCTGGAAACAGATACCCCTCAAGACTCTTCGCGTGCGGATCTAAATCGGCCACCAGATCCATCTGGCTCCTGGCCGCGGCCAGAAACGCCTGGTGAGTGCCCAGCCCAGCCAACTCCACGCGCTCGGCAATATCGAAGATGTTAGCCCCTTCCGGAATCGTCAGAGCCCTGGTATAGACATCGCCGCGGACGATCCGCGCATAAACCTCGGCAACCGTCACTGGATGGTCGAACCGATAGGTCCCGGCATGCAGGGTTCCATGCCCGACCCAGCGGACCAAATCGAACCCGTATCGGCTGCGGACCACACCGGCAGATTCCAGTTGACGCCCGATTCGTGTTGCAGATGAGCCCGGCGCAATATTCACGAACGTCTCCGTTTCGGGCCCGTACGGCGTCATCACCAGCCATGCGCCCGCGCCGACCCCAACGGTGGCAACCAGCAGCAACACCAACAAGATCCCCGCCGCGCCGGAACCCTTCTTTTTGCCGCCACTCCGTCTGCGCCGAGCCATTCTGCCGTTTTGGACCTTTCCCTTAGAAAAGGATAGAGATGCGAGGATTGCTGCCTGAGTTCCCCCCTTTCGATTGTACCGGGAGCAAGCCCTTTCCTCGGCGGCACGGGTGCGGCCCAAGCGCCCCGGTATATCAAGGAGCAAGTGGCACCGCGGGGCCGTAAGCTAGGGGCTAGGAGCAAGAAGCTGGAAGCTGTTTCTCATCGCCGCTATCTCGGACTCGACGTCGGCAGCCGACGCATCGGCGTGGCCGTGACCGACGAGTTGGGCCTTACGGCGCAGCCGGTTCTCACACTGGAGCGGCGCGGGGGCGGGACTGCCAACCGGCGAGAGGACCTGCGTTCACTGGCACGCCTCTGCCGGCGGTTTGATGTGGCCGGAATCGTCGTCGGCAACCCGCTGCATCTTTCCGGAGAGGCGGGTTCGCGCGCGGCCAAGACGCGAGCGTTTGCCGCCGAACTCGGCGAGCTAACCGGACTACCCATTCACCTTTGGGACGAGCGCCTGACGACTCAAGAGGCTCACGAGATTCTGTACCAGGCCGGTCACGACCGGCAAAAGCACAGCAAGGTAGTTGACCAGGTGGCGGCGATGCTGATTTTGCAATCGTTCATCGATGAGAAGCAGAGATCGGAGAACAGAGAACAGAGATCACGTGACGAGTTCCGGTGAAAGCCCGTGCCTTTCGGTATTGTCTTAGTTTGATTGTTTTGGCTTTGCGGCCTGAGCCTCAAGTGCGTCGGCTTCGGCGAGCAGGGCATCAGCTCTCCGTGTGAGAGCGTCAGCTTTCCCTTTTAGGTTACCCGCCAATTGGCGCAGTCTGTCCGGTTCCGGGACAGGCCGCTTTCGGATTGGAAGTCCAACTCGACCGCTTCGCCACCGCATGAGCTGAGTGTCGGGCACAGACCGAGTATCCAGCAAGGCAAAATTATCCAGCCAGGGACTGCTCTTCTCCCCTTTTCGTGTTTTCTTTACGAGTCCGGATAGGAGACCAAGCCTTTTTGATGGCTCAGTCGCCGATCTCTTGTCTCTGGCCCATGATCTCAGATCTCTGTGTTCCCTGCCTTATAATGAAGGTTTAGGAACGCTGAATTCACGCGGCTGGAGCAGCCCCACTCAGCCCCCGGAATACGGATGCCCGAAGCCATCAAAAAGAAGCTCCTCGAGGAAATCCAGCAGCTCGAGTACGAGCTCACCACCGAGCTCCCCGCCGAGATTAAGAAGGCGCGGGCCCTTGGAGATTTGTCGGAAAACGCCGAATACCACATGGCCAAGCAGAGGCAGGAGTTTGTGAATGCCCGGCTCGGCCAGCTCAAGAAGCGCATGGGCGAGCTTTCACTGGTCAATCTCCAAAACATTCCCCGCGACAAAGCCGGATTTGGATCGACGGTTGTGGTCTACGACTCGACCAAAGACGAGGAGATTGTTTATCGCCTGGTGACGAGCGAGGAGGCCGACGTTTCCAAAGGCCTGATTTCAACCACTTCACCCATTGGCCACGGAATCGTCGGCAAGAAAGTGGGCGACGTTGCGACCATTGTGACGCCCAACGGCAAACGAGAACTGGAAATCCTGAAACTGACGACGATCCACGACGAAGCCGCTGCGGCGGAATCCGCGGACGGTGCAGCAAAGTAGCAAGGAAGCTCGAATGACCTGGACTAGCGCTTTTGGCCGTGCCTGCGGCTGGCTTTTGGACCGCATCGTGCATGGGCTGGCGCTTACGCGAATCTCTCCCAATGTCCTCACCTTCATTGGGCTGGTCATCAATATCGCAGCCGCATTTCTGTTTGGCCACGCGAACTCCACAAACGGCGACAAGATGTTTTTCTACGCGGGCCTGGTCATCTTCGGCGCCGGCATCTTCGACATGGTTGACGGCCGCGTGGCGCGCCGCATCAACATGGTGACTGTCTTCGGCTCGTTCTTCGATTCGGTGATCGACCGCTATTCCGACGTCGTGCTTTTCTTCGGGCTGCTGGTCTACTACGGGCGCATCAACCGCTTCCGTTATGTGGTGCTCGTAGCGTTTGTGATGGTCACTTCGCTTATGGTCAGCTACACGCGTGCCCGCGCGGAGGCGCTGATTGGCTCGTGCAAAGTTGGCTTTATGGAGCGGCCCGAGCGCGTCGTGCTCGTGCTGCTGGGCGCGCTGTTCAATCATTGGGGCGTGATGGCCCCGGTTCTGTGGCTTATGGCCGTGCTATCGACCATTACCGTCGCGCATCGCATCATTTACACGTATCAGAACACCAAGCACCTGGCGCCGTTGACGTGAAAGACAGCTTTTAGCTCCTGGCCCCTGGCCTCTAGCTTTTAGTTCCTTCGACCGCGCCCCTGTTACTCGAAAGATCTGGCAATAGGCAGCAAGCAACTCAATTGCTGACACGCGGACTCTGACTTTGGCACAATGGAGCTAGAAGTTAGCGGCTAGAAGCTGGGAGCTGCTCTCGCGCATCTCATCGAATATGAGCACAGAAAAAGCGACATTCGGAGCAGGGTGTTTCTGGGGCGTGGAGGCTGCGTTTGCTGCCATCCCCGGTGTGACGGCGACGGCCGTGGGCTATGAAGGCGGCTCGATCGACCGCCCAACCTACAAAGACGTTTGCACGGATTCGACCGGCCATGCCGAAGTGGTCGAGCTCGACTTCGATCCCGAAAAAGTGACCTACGAAAAGCTGCTCGACGCGTTCTTCGAGCTGCACGATCCCACGACGCTCAACCGCCAGGGGCCGGACTGGGGCACGCAGTACCGCTCCGCAATCTTCTTCCATTCGCCGGAACAAGAGGCGCAGGCAAACGCCAAAATCGAGCAGCTGACTGCCGATGGCCGCTACAAGCCGAAGCGCATTGTCACGAAGGTGGAACCGGCCGAGACTTTCTGGCGCGCCGAGGATTACCACCAGCGATATCTTGAAAAGCGCGGCCAGGCAAGCTGCTACATCTAAAGAACAGTTCGCAGTTCTTAGTTCACAGTTTTTAGTCCCGGGGCCCATGCACCTAATGCCAGTGCTCTTCGAAGTCCTCGCGCGGCGTGCGATTTTGTAAGAACGCATCGCTGGCTTCAATGGTTTCCTGGAGCAGCAAATCGCCGGTGATCAGATGTAACTTCATCTCACCCAGTTTGCCGGCCATCTCGCTGGCCTGTTCTTTGGTGATTTTGGTCGTATCGTTCCAGCGGAAGCGATCGATCATCCCCAGCATCACGGACACATCCCCTTCCGGCTTCTCCTCCATCTCAAGAAAGCGGGATTGATCCTGGTAGATTTCCGCATACCGCTCCGCCTCGGCATAGGGCATGTAGGCCAGCGCCCCGGTATTCTGGGCAGTTTTCCAAGCCGTGTCGCGCAGGCTCATGGCGTGAAAATTCAGTACGACACTTGCCTTTTGCGCGGCGGGATCTTCGGGGTGGTCCTGGATGCGCTGCATGGCTTCAAGATCGTGATCGATTTCGCCCCGCCATGTTTTTAGTCCCGGCTCCGTGTCGCGCAGATCCTGGAGATTGTGTTGAATCTCGGCGCGTAGAGAATCGCGCGCCTCCGCGGCCAGATGCACGTGGCTACGCCATTCCATGCAACCTTCAATCTGCGTAGCGATCAGCAGGCCCAAGGTAATGGTGATGAGATGGATGAGGATCTCGGAGATCCCGCGCAGCGGCTTATGCGGAGCATGAACGTCCAGCATCGGTCGCTTTCCCCTTTTGCAAATTGATTACGCGCCTCGAGGCGCGCGCCGGGTTCCTGCATTCCACAGGAACGACCCCTCATGCACCTTATAACACGAAGTCCGGCGAATCTCACTCCGGCGCAGGGATCGCTTCCGGAGAGTCTGCGATCGGCTCGGCGAGCGGCTCACTCTCCGATGTTTCCTCGCCGGTTTGCGCGCCGGGTTCGTCGATCCACATGGAAGCGATAAACCAAACCAGCACGCACAGGTAGACTCCGTTATTGCCGTGGATCAGCTTGTCGCGCAGATCCATCACCCGCTCGTAGTCAGCTTGCGAATGAATGTGGGTGTGCGTGCCGATGGCCTGCAAGCTTGCGCGCAGCACCAGTTGGGCGAGCGCTGCCGTCGAAAGGCCGATTGCGATGCGCTGCGCATGGCTGTGCCATCCGGCTCCGAAGCGCCTGCCCAGCAGGGTGATCAGCAAGCCTAACTCGACGGTGACGACACTGGAAAACAGAATTCCCTTGTCCACAGCCAGATCCATCAACCGGATCGTGGCCAGCTCCGAGCTGGCCGTCAGCGTCTTCCAGGCCGGCCACGCTCCCCAGAACACCAATACGGCCGCGCCCACGGCGACGATCGCCAGCGTGCCGATGATCCAGCCGAGTTTGCCCATGCCACGGAACGAGCGCCGCGCCAATTCCACCAGCACGAGCAAGCTGACCGCAACTTCGAGATCCGACAACACCAGAAAGACTTCTGTGCCCGTGAATCGCGACATTTTTGACAGCAGGAGCTGCGTCGTCAGCAGCAACAAACCCATCAAGGCGATGCTCGCGGTAAACCACGGAAAGCGCTGGGCTCTGTCGCGCCCCAGCAGAACGACGAGCAAAACCAGCAAGGCTGCGAACGTGAGCGTCCACAAGACCTGCGCCGTTGAAAAATCGAAGTTGAAGTGCATCTTGACCCTGTAGACACGGCTTTATCGCCGCATGCCCTCCCTAAGTCTAACCGGGCAGGCAGGCGCCGCGCCCTGCCATAATTCCTTCATGCTGGTTCTCGCTTCCGCCTCGCCGCGCCGCAGTGAACTGCTCACCCAGGTGGGCTACCGGTTCCGCGTGCATCCCGCGAACATCAACGAGGATCCGCGTCCCGGCGAAGATCCGATCTTCTACGTCACACGCCTGGCGCGAGAGAAGGCCGAGGCCGTTTTTCGTGAGCTTTCCACGGCCAGTCCAAAACCGGAAGAAATTGCCGTGCTGGGCGCCGACACGACGGTAACACTCGACGGCACAATCCTGGCCAAGCCCGCGGATGCAGCCGATGCCGCGCGCATGTTGCGCCTGCTCTCGGGCCGAACTCATCGCGTGATCACGGGTGTGTCCCTGGTCACTGCCGCAGGCGTCGAGGTCGCCGCGGAGGTCACGTCGGTCAGGTTTCTCACGCTCTCCGAAGTGGATATCGCTGACTACGTCGCCGGCGGCGAGCCGATGGACAAGGCCGGAGCCTACGCCATCCAGGGCCGCGCCGCGCGCTGGATTCCGCGCATCGAAGGCTGCTATTTCAACGTGATGGGCCTGCCGCTCGCGCTGGTTTCGTCGCTGCTCGAGACGTGTGAGTGCCTGAAATAGGCAAGCTCCGCGAACGAGGTCCCCAAAAGGGTGATTCAAAGTGCCCCGATCGGACTTTCGCGAAACGGTTTTCGCGCTAGAATGGTCGCACTTCAAAAAACAGGGCCAAACTCATGCGGAAAACTCTTTTCCTGTGCGGCGCATTTGGGTTGCTGGCCGCGGTGTCGCCTGCACTGGTTCGCGCGCAATTCCAGCCGCCCAGTCCCGACGAACTCAGAATGACCTCCGACCCCAAAGCTCCGGGCGCGGATGCGGTGTACTTCGAAATCAATGAAGTCGCCAACGATCCGATGCACTACCAGAGCTCCTATGCGCGCATCAAGGTGCTGACGGAGAAGGGCAAGGAACTGGCGACAGTCGAGCTCCCTTACCTGAGGGGAAGCTTCAAAATCTCAGACATCAAGGGACGAACCATTCATCCCGATGGCACCGTGATTCCGCTCACCGTCAAGCCAGAAGACCTGATGGTCGCCAAGACCGGCGAGACTCAGATTGGGAAGAAGGTTTTTAGCCTGCCCAGCGTCGAAGTCGGCAGCATCCTGGAGTACAGCTACGATCTTCGCTACGAAGATGACCAATTCTCGTCGCCGGAGTGGGAGATCCAGCGGCCCTATTTCGTGCATAAAGCGCGCTATCAATTCACGCCATTCAAGGCCTTCATGCCGAGAGGCGGTGCCGACACTACGACCAGCATGTTCCTGACCGACAATCGGGGACGAGTGGTGAATAGCCTGATCTGGTGGTATCACCTGCCTCCGGGTGTCGCAATCCAGACCAGCGTCAACGGCAGCTATAGCGTGGACGTGACCGACATTCCGCCCATTCCGGATGAGGAGCACATGCCGCCCATCAACAGCTTCCTTTACCGGGTGTTTTTCTATTACAAGGCGCAAAGCGATGCCGCTCATTTCTGGCCGGAAGAAGGCAAGCTTTGGTCAAAGGATGTGGACAAGTTCGCAGAGCCATCAAAGGCCGTCCGGGACGCCGTGAGCGGTTTGATTGCTCCAACCGACAGCGACCTCGACAAAGCAAGGAAGCTCTATGACGCCGTGCAGGCTCTCGACAATACCGACTACTCGCGCGAGAAGAGCGCGTCGGAGATGAAGGAGCTGAAGATCAGGGAAGCCAAGCATGCGCAGGATACATGGGAGCAAAAGAGCGGATCGAGTGAAGACATTGCCATGCTCTACCTCGCCATGCTCCGCGCCGGGGGCTTGACGGCCTATGCCATGAAGGTAGTCGATCGCAACCGGGCACTTTTTGATCCCAGTTATCTCGACATCGACCAGCTCGACTCAACGCTCGTAGTGTTGAGCACCGGCGGCAAAGAGATCCCGCTCGATCCCGGCGAAAAAATGTGCCCCTTCCAGACCCTGAGCTGGCGGCATTCTGACGCCGGCGGTCTGGGTCAAAGCGATCAAGGCGTCGCCTTTGCTGTCACTCCGATACAGCAGTATAAGGAAAATGTCATGCAGCGCGTAGGGGATGTGTACCTCGACGCACAGGGCGGGATGACCGGTCACGTCAACATCATCATGACTGGCCAAAGGGCGCTGCACTGGCGGCAGCGCGCTCTTGAAGAAGATGACAGCGAACTGAAAAAGCAGTTTGACCGCGAGGAACTGGAGGGGCGCGTACCCGAGGGCGTTGAAGCCCACGTCGATCACTTTCTTTCAATGAATGATCCTTACACCGTTCTGATGGCTGTGGTTGACCTCAAAGGATCGGTCGGCATGGCCACGGCCAGGCGTCTCATTCTTCCCGGTTTCTTCTTTGAAACTCGCGGCCACACGCCTTTCGTCAATGAGGAAAAGCGCCGGGAGCCGGTGGACATGCACTACGGCGATCGCGTGACCGACCAGGTGACGTATCACCTGCCGGATGGAATGACCGTGGAGGGCATGCCACCGGATGCGAATTCCTCATGGCCGGCACATGCTCTATTCGTCGCCAAAAGCCTGGCGCAACCCGGCCAGATCGTGATTGGCCAAACATTGTCGGTTGCATTCACTTTAGCCAAACCCGAGGAATACCAGGATCTGCGCGGTTTTTACCAGAAGGTCGCGGCAGCGGATCAGGCGCAGGTGGTTTTGGACCTTCCGGCTGGCGTCAAAGGCAACTGAACCACCCGCTTTGAACAGTGACCTGAGCTGCTGTGCCGGTGGCACCGCGTTGCCGGACATTTCGCGCTAGAATAGTCGCGATTTCAAGACGGGGCCAATCTCATGGGGAAAGCTCTTTTTCTGCGCGGCGCATTTGGGTTGCTGGCCGCAGTGTCGCCTGCACTCGTTTGCGCGCAATTCCAGCCGCCGAATCCCGACGAACTCAAAATGACATCCGACGCCAAGGCTCCGGGAGCCGCGGCAGTTTATTTCGACTACGAGGAAACCGACAACGACACCCAGCACAGCCAGACCTATTACGCCCGCATCAAGGTGCTGACCGAGAAGGGAAAGGAGGCGGCGACGGTTGAGGTTCCCCATTGGGGAGGCGAGTTCTCAATAGGCGGTGTGAGCGGCCGCACGATCCACTCGGATGGCACGATTGTCCCTTTGACAGTCAAGCCCGAAGACCTTCTGATCGAAAGAACCAACGAAATCGAAGTTGGACGCCAGGCGTACGCCGGGCAGGCGCGAAAAGAACGAACAGTTTTCACCCTTCCCAGCGTGGAAGTCGGCAGCGTCCTTGAGTATTCGTACCAACTTCGCTTCAACGCGCAGTTCTATTGGCACCTGAGCCCCGAATGGACAGTGCAGCAGCAGTATTTCGTACACAAGGCGCATTTTATGTTTACGCCTTTTGACGCGCTCGATTTGGTCTGGTGGCCGCATCTGCCAGAAGGCGCACAAGTCAAGACGGACGCTGCTGGGCGGTACTTTCTGGACGTGCAGGATATTCCAGCAACCCCCGATGAGGAGTGGATGCCGCCAATCGATAGTTTCCTTTACAAGGTACGCTTTTATTACCGGGGCCCCACTGAGCCTCTCGACGTGGACGATTATTGGAAAGACCAGGCGAAAAATTGGTCGAAGGACGCGGATCACTTCGCCGAGCCAACCAAAACCATCCGTGATGCTGTTGCGGGCCTGGTTGTGCCCGGCGACGGAGACGTAGTGAAGGCGCAAAAACTCTATGCGGCCGTTGAGGCACTCGACAACACCGATTACTCGCGGCAGGTTGGAACCTCGGAGTTGAAGCAGTTAAAGGAGAAAGAGGCGAGCCGAGCCGAAGATACGTGGACACAAAAACGCGGCGACAGCAATAACCTGGCGCTTCTCTATTTATCCATGTTGCGCGCCGCAGGCCTCACCGCATACGCCACCGAGATCGTTGATCGTGATCGGGGCGTCTTCGATGCCAGCTACATGAGTCTCGACCAGCTTGACCACACGCTGGTGATCCTGAACACCGGGGGCAAAGAGATTCTCCTCGACCCCGGTGAGAAGCTGTGCCCCTTCGGCACCGTCAACTGGAGACATTCACATGCCGAGGGCCTGCGGCAGAGTGCCGACGGGCCGGGTAGAGCCATCACGCCTGCCCAGCTCTTCGGCGCGAACACGCTCAAGCGCAGCGGCGAGTTGACCGTGGATCCGCACGGCGGTGTCACGGGGACCGTGCAAATTGTGATGGTCGGCCAGGTGGCGCTCGCCTGGAGGCAAACAGCCCTCCAGGTTGACGCCGGGGAGCTGAAAAAGCGTTTCGACAGCGACCTGGAACAGATTGTGCCCCAGGGCGTCGAGGCTCATGTTGACCATTTCCTGGGGCTGGATGATCCGAACACCCTGCTGATGGCTGTCGTCAAGGTAACAGGCACGCTGGGCACGGCGACGTCTAAGCGGCTGATTCTGCCCGGTTTCTTTTTCGAGACTCGCGGAAGCGCCCCCTTTGTCGACGAAGATAAGCGGCTGGAGCCAATCGATATGCATTATGCCGATCAGGTGACCGACCAATTTACCTACGATCTGCCTCCGGGGGCCACCATTGAGGGCGCACCGCAGGAAACGAAAGTTTCGTGGCTGGACCGCGCCGTCTACATCGTCAAGACCAAGTCTGACGGCGGAGATGTGACCGTGGCCCGCGTACTGGCCCGCGCATTCGATGTAGCCAGGCCGCTCGATTATCAGGACTTACGTGGGTTCTATCAGAAGGTGGCAGCCGTGGACCAGGGACAGCTTGTCTTTACCGTCCCTGCCAGCCAGAAAGGGCTCTGACCCTCCCGCAAGGGTCCGGTGCGGTTGCCTGGTACGAATTCCCGCACTTGTCCCGCCCGCCGGAATCGTTCCGGGGTAGAATGGTCGCACTCAAAATACCAGGGCCAACCACAATGACTAAATCGATTCTTCTGCTCGGCGGAGTTCTTTTCTTCGCCGCTGTGTCGCCTGCCTTGGTTTCCGCGCAATTTCAACCGCCGAATCCCGACGAATTGAAGATGACCGCCGATCCCGCAGCGCCGGGCGCGGATGCCGTCTACCTCGACATCAATGACGTCGAAAGCGATCCCCTCCACTATAGGAGTTATTACGAGCGCATCAAGGTGCTCACCGAAAAGGGTAAGAAGCTGGCGACGGTCGAGATCCCTTACCTGAAAGAGAATTTCAAAATCAACTCGATCAAGGGCCGCACCATCCATCCCGATGGCACGATCGTTCCTCTTGAAGTGAAGCCGGAGGATCTTTTGATCGTGAAGGCCGGCGACCTGCAGGCCAACAAGAAAGTCTTTACATTGCCCAGCGTGGAGGTCGGCAGCATTCTGGAGTTCAGCTACGATCTGGGTTACGACGACAATATCGCTTCTTCGCCAACGTGGGAAATCCAGCAGCCCTACTTCATCCACAAGGCGCATTATCAGTTCACGCCGCAGCGGCAGTTCATGCCCAGCGGCACGGCTTATACGTCCGTCACCACCTGGGATTTGGTGGATAGCCGCGGGCGGATACTTAACGCCCTGATGTATAGCCCCCGTCTGCCTGAAGGCGCCAAAGTCGAGCCCAGTGTGAACGGCAGTTACAGTGTCAGCCTGACCGACGTCCCGCCGACTCCGGACGAAGAGCATATGCCCCCCATCGACGCCTTTCTGTATAAGGTCATTTTCTATTACACCTTTGCTCCCGACACCACCACGTATTGGTCAACTGAAGTCAAGCTATGGTCGAAGGATGTAGACAAATTTGCCGAGCCAACTCAGCCGATCAAAGACGCCGTCAATGGATTGATCGCCCCCACCGACAGCGACATCGACAAAGCAAGAAAGCTTTACGACGCAGTGCAGGCTATCGACAATACGGATTTCTCCCGCGAGAAGAGCGCGTCGGAATTAAAGGAACTGCACCTGAAAGAACAAAAGCGCGCCGAAGATACTTGGGCGCAGAAAAGCGGCTCCGGTGACGACATCGCCATGCTTTACCTGTCGATGCTTCGAGCTGCCGGACTCACCGCCTATCCCTTGCGCGTTGTGGATCGCGACCGATCGTTTTTCGATCCATACAACCTGACCACCGACCAACTTGATTCGACGGTAGTCGCGTTGAGTACCGGCGGGAAACAAATTCTGCTCGACCCCGGCGAGAAAATGTGCCCCTTTCAGACGGTGAGCTGGAAGCACTCCGGCGCCGCTGGAATTGGAGAAAGCGCACAAGGAGCCTCTCTGATCTCCACCCCGGAACAGCAATACAAAAACAACGTCACCGAACGCACGGGTGATGTGTTCGTAGATGCGCAAGGCGGTGTCACCGGACGGATCAACATTGTCATGACTGGGCAGGAGGCGCTGCATTGGCGGCAGAGGGCACTGAGAGAAGATGAATCCGAATTGAAGAAAGAGTTCGACCGTGAAGAATTGGAGGGCAAGGTGCCGGATGGAGTGGATGCGCATGTCGACCACTTCCTTTCTTTGAAGGATCCGTACGCCGACCTGATGGCCGCGGTGACCCTCAAAGGGTCGCTCGGCATGGCCACCGCAAAGCGCATGATTCTGCCGGGGTTCTTTTTTGAGACCCGTGGCAATGCGCCATTTGTCAATGAAGACAAGCGCCTGGAGCCGGTCGATATGCACTATGGCCGCCGCGTAACCGACGAAATCACGTATCACATCCCTGATGGAGTGACTGTGGAGGGCGCGCCGCAGGATGCGAGCATTCCCTGGCCCGGCCATGCGGCCCTGATTGCCAAAACCGTGGCGCAACCCGGCCAAATCACAATCCGGCAAACATTATTGGTAGGGTTCACGGTTGTGAAACCGGCGGAGTACCAGGATCTACGCGCGTTCTATCAGAAGGTTGCCGCGGCCGATCAGGAGCAGTTGGTTTTGACCATGCCATCGGCCTCGGCTCCAGAAGGAAAGGGAAATTGATGCGTCTGCGGAGAAGCGTTTCCCGGTTTCTAATTTTCGCGGCGTGCTGCGGAGCAACGTTTCTCGGCTCGAAATTTTCAGCAGCCAAAGAAAGATCGCAGCCCGCGCCGGACTGGGCCGTCGACGCTGCCAAAACGCCAACTCCGGCGAACGTGGGCGACGCTTCTGCTGTCATTCTGCTCGACGACTATCTCATTACAGTCGACGAGCAGAATCACGCTGTCGAGCGCGAGCGGTATGCGGTACGCATCCTCAAACCACAGGGGAGGGAATACTCCCACTGCGTGGCGGAGTACGACACCGACGAAAAACTCGATTACTTCCACTCGTGGACCATTGGCGCGGACGGACGCCAGCTTCAGGCCATGGATTCTGACTTTGTCGACAAAGGCGCTTACGGCGATGCGGACATGCAGGCCACGGAACGCTTCCGCGTTGTGCAGCCACCCGGAAGCGATCCCGGCGCGGTCGTCACTTGTGAAACCGAGTCCCATCTGCGGCCCTACATGGATTCCGAAGATTGGCAGATCCAGGCGCCTATTCCATTTGTGAACGAGTCGCTTGAGTTGGCGCTGCCGCCCGGCGGCCATTACGCAAACGCGTGGAGTCACCACGAACCAATGAGACCTGATGAAACGGGCGAAAACCATCTCCGTTGGGAGATCAAAGACATGCCCGCGCTCGATCTCGAGAATCTCCACGCCACTCCGCCCTGGGAAGCGCTGGCCGCGAGAATGACGGTCACCTGGGGAGATTTGGCCGTCAAGGGCTCCGACAGTCAATGGCGAGCGATCGGCCTGTGGATGGATCAGCTGGAAGCGCATCGGCCCGATCCCACGCCGGAGATTACCGCCGAAGCGCAGCAACTGGTCGCCGGTGCGCCCGACCTTTACACCAAATTGAGCCGCGTCTCCGCTTATATCCAGAAGAACGTCCGGTATTTTGTCATCATGAAGGGCATTGGAGGCTGGCAGGCCCATTATGCCGGAGACATTTATCGCAACCGCTACGGCGACTGTAAAGACAAAACCACATTGTTGATCTCAATGCTTCAGGCAGTCGGCATCCGGGCCTATTACCTGCACGTGAACAGCGAGCGCGGCGTGATCGATCCTTCGGCTCCTTCGCTCATCGGCAACCACATGATCACGGCCATCGAGCTGCCCGATGGAACGAATGATCAACGACTGCGCGCACTTGTGAAGGCCACAAACGGCAAAACTCTGCTCATTTTCGATCCCACCGACGAGGAAACCCCGCTCGGCCTGATTCGCGGAGAATTGCAAGGGGCGTATGGCAACCTCGGCAACGGACCCGATAGCCAGGTGCTGCAGATGCCGGTTCTTCCGCCTCAATCGGCCAGCTTGAATCGCAAGGGATCCTTCATCCTGGCTCCCGATGGCACGCTCGCCGGCGATATTACCGACGTGTTTACCGGGGTGGATGCGGCGCATGAACGCGAGCTGCTCAAGGAGGCAGACACCAAGGAAGTGCATGACTACCTGGAGGAGCATCTGAGCTCCGATCTGCCTAGCGTCGACTTCAAAGGATATGAATTTCACGAGAACGGCGAGCTTGATCAGCCGGTCACGCTCGACTTGCACATCAGCGACTCAAGCTATGCGCACGCGGCTGGCCCGCTGCTGTTGCTGCGCCCGCGCGTGGTGGGCGACGATGCGCACTCTGTGCCCGAAGTCATGGAGAACAAGACGCGCGTCTATCCCATCGAGCTCGGTCAACCGGGCGATTGGCACGACAGCTTCGACATCACGCTGCCCCCGGGTTATGTGGTCGACGAAACGCCCGATCCGGTGGACGTGGACACGGACTTCGCCAGCTACCACTCCACAACCACGGCTAAGGGCAACGTGCTGCACTATGAGCGCGACTATGTGGTGCGGCAGGTTGAGATTCCGCCCGACAAGGCGGCCGACTTCCGCAAACTCGAAAGCGCCATCCTCTTTGACGAAAAGGGCGCGGCGGTACTTAAGAAGCAGTGAATCCGCCGTGAAAGCTTTGGCTCGGTATTTCGCCTCAGAAGCTAGATTCGTTCCGCGGGTTTTCGCCGGAAACCTCACCCTGGGATCGTTGAATCGCTCCCGCCCGTAAATCATCTACTTGGTTAGATATGACAGCTCCGCTTTTTTCTCCCTTTCACCTTCGCTCCATTGAGTTCCGCAACCGCATCGGCGTTTCGCCCATGTGCCAGTACTCGAGCGTCGACGGCTTTGCCAATGATTGGCACCTTGTCCACCTGGGCAGCCGCGCGCAGGGAGGAGCCGGCCTGGTCATGACCGAGGCTTCGGCAGTTCTGGCTGGAGGCCGCATCTCGCCTGCAGACCTTGGCATCTGGAAAGACGAGCACATCGCCAACCTCCGCCGGATCGCCGAATTCATCCACACGCAGGGCTCCCGTGCCGGCATGCAACTTGCGCACGCCGGGCGAAAGGCGAGTACAGCCTCGCCTTTTGAGCAGCGGGCAACGACAGTGGCTCCGTCAGAAGGCGGATGGCAGCCCGTCGCGCCCAGTGCAGTCGCTTTTGCGCCGGATTACCCCATGCCGGTGGCGCTCGACGAAGCCGGAATTCGGGCCGTGATTGAGGGCTTTCGCCAGGCCGCACGCAGGGCACTCGAGGCCGGCTTCGATTTCGCTGAGATTCACTCGGCGCATGGTTACTTGCTGCATGAGTTTCTGTCGCCGCTCGCGAATCAACGCACGGACGCTTACGGTGGCAGCTTCGACAATCGCATACGGCTGGTGCTGGAGGTTGTGGACGCCGTTCGCGGCGTGTGGCCGGAGCGTTTGCCTTTGTTTGTCCGCATCTCCGCGACAGACTGGGCCGACGGTGGCTGGAATCCCGACGAATCGGTGCAACTTGCTAAAAAACTGCGCGAGCACGGCGTGGATCTGGTCGACGCGTCTTCGGGTGGAATGGTGCCCAACGCGAAGATTCCCGCCGCTCCTGGTTTTCAAGTTGGCTTTGCCGCGAGGATTCGCCGCGAGGCGGGCATTGCAACGGCCGCGGTTGGGCTCATCACCGAGCCCGCGCAGGCCAACGCCATCGTCGCCGAGGGCGAGGCCGATCTGGTGTTCCTGGCCCGCGCCATGTTGCGCGATCCCTACTGGGCGGTCCACGCAGCGGCCGCACTGGGCGAACCGGCAAGCTGGCCCAAGCAGTATCTGCGCGCTGCGCCGCAGGGATCGACCGCGCGATCCGCAACGGCAGATGATTAGGGAGAAAACCCGAAAAAACTCGGCATAATTTCGCCTCGTTTTTCCTCTGTTCAAATGGGTTCGTGCGCTTATTTTGCTTCACACAGTGCGAAGGTGGTGGCCTATACTTCGGCTAGAGTGAGGACTCTCCCCTATTCGAAAATGATTCCTCGCCGAATAACTATGGCTACACAACCCAACCGGAAGCGCGCCTACGAGCCACCGCCGATCCCGGATCGTCTTTACTTCAAAATTGGAGATGTCGCCGAGCTCTGCGGTGTCGAGACGTACGTCCTGCGATTTTGGGAGTCACAGTTTCCCCAACTCAAACCGAATAAAAGCGGAACCGGCCAGCGGCTTTATCGCCGCCGCGATGTGGAAATGGCGATGGAGATCAAGCGCCTCGTCCATGCGGAGGGCTACACACTTGCGGGTGCCCGGACGGTGCTTGGCCACGAACAGCGCAAGCCCGATCGAAAAAAGTCCGACGCCCAAACTGCCTTGCCGCTCGCTGCCGGCGAGAGCAAGCGGCTCGATGATGTGGCAGCGGCAATCGGCCGCGCCCGCGCTGAACTGCGCGAAATTGCCGGCCTTCTGGGCTCTCAAGTCCAGCAGCCGGCGCGCCGGCGCAATCGCCTGGCGCCGATTCGCGCCGCATCGGGCTCGCTGTTTCCGTCCTAACTAGTCGGCCGTGGCTTCTTGCGCGGCGGGCTCAGCAGCTTCTTCGGCCGGAGCGGCTGCGTTAGCGGCTGCCACTTTTTCTTCCTCTGTCACTTCCGCCTGAACCTTGACGGTGACGCGCGCGGTCACTTCGCGATGCAGCCGGATGGCCACCTTGAAGTCGCCCACGCTCTTGAGCGGATCGCCTAACTGAATCTTGCGGCGATCAACCTCGTGACCCTGTGCCGCCAGCTCCGCAGCAATGTCAGACGAGGTGACCGAACCGAATAGATGGCCCCCCTCGCCGGACTTGCGCGTGAAGCTCAGCACAAGCGGCTCGAGCTCGGCCAATACCGTTTCGGCCTGCGCCTTCTCACTCGCCGAGCGTCGCGCGGCGGCGGACTTCATCTGTTCAATCACGGCTTTGTTGGCCGCGGTGGCCTGCATGGCCAGCTTGCGCGGCAGCAGATAGTTGCGCGCGTAGCCGTCGGCGACTTTCACCACTTCTCCACGAAAGCCGAGGTCGGCTACATCTTCTTTCAGAATGACTTCCATAACAAACTCTCCCATCAGTGTGTGGACGCGGCGTGGTCGAAACCAATTGAAAAACGCCCCTCAGGGGCTAAAGCCCCGTTGTTTCTGCGCCTAATTCGGCACGGCTGAAGCCGTGCCCTTTCAAAGCCGGATTTATGCAACCTGCTCTAGTGCCTTGTGGCAAACGGCAACAGCGCAATGTTCCGCGCCTGCTTGATCGCCCGCGTCAAACGGCGCTGGTGAGTGGTGCAAACGCCGCTCAGACGCCGCGGAACAATCTTGCCGCGCTCGGCCACAAACTGTTGCAGCAGCCGCACGTCGCGGTAAGGAATCCCATCAATCTTTTCTGTGCAGAATTTGCAAACCTTCTTCCGGCGGAAAAACTTTCCGCGTCCGCCGGGACCGCCTGGGCCACGGCCCGGACCGCGAGGGCCGGAGCCCGGTCCCGATGAGCCGCCCGATCCGGGCGCGCTGCGTGGAGCTGCATCCGACGATCCGGACGCTCTTACTTCATTCTCTTCAGCCATCTTGTTTCCTCATTCCATTTCATTTTCTTTGCTCCGGCCGCGCCGGAGGATTTTCTTCGCGGGTTCGGGGTTCAAGGTCAGAAAAACGACCTTCGCAATCCGCGAATTCGGGTTTCTTGTTCCCTCTTTGCCTTGGTCCCTGTCTTTACGCGCTTGCCCGTGCCGGCTCGGCCGGTTCTGCCACCGCAGCGGCTTCTGGTGCGGCTGCTGCAGCCGGTGAAGGAGCTGGCGTGCTTTCGGCCGGCTTGCGGCGCACGCCGCGGGCAGCCTTTACCTTCGCCAGGCGCTTCTCTTCTTCGTCCACGCGCACGGTGATGAACTTGATCACCGGCTCAGTGACGCGCAACCGGCGCTCCAGCTCCAGAACCACAGCGCCATCGGCCTCAATGGTCAGCAGCACGTAGTTGCCGTCGTTGAACTTGCGCACCATGTAGGCCAGCTTGCGGCGGCCCAGCTTCTCAATCGACTTCACCACGCCTCCGTGGGATGTAACCGTGGAGGTGAAGCCTGTAATCAGCTTCTCGGCTTCGTCGTCGTCCACATCGGGACGGATAATAAACATCACTTCATACACACGCGACATCGGTATTCCTTTTCTGCGGAGGCGTTTCGCTTCCGCTCACAACTAGCAACAACAACTCGTGCTTCGTGAATCGTGGTTCGTAGCTCGCAGCTTGCGGTTTCGCGATTACGAATCTTATTCCCTGTTCCCTAATCCCTGTTCTCTGTCTTCTCGTCTTTCCGATTGAACTCGTTCATCGCCGGTCCCGGACCGTCTTCAACGACGCGCCGCGTGGCCGTCGCCACTTTGTCCAGCACCTCGTCCAGCACCGCCAAATCCGCCTTGCGCATGGGCGAGAGCAGAAAATCCCTGCCCGGCCTCTTTCCGCCCGCTGCCGCAATGGCTTCGGGAGGTAAATCCGGCCCCACGCCGATACGCAAGCGCAACCACTCTTGCGTTCCCAGTGCATCGGTTACGCTGCGGGCTCCGTTGTGCCCGGCGGGTGAACCGCGCTCCCTGATCTTGAAGGTTCCCAGCACCAGGTCAAGCTCGTCGTAGATCACGAGCAAATCCCGGGCTGGGTCCGCTTCAAACTCATTCAACAGAGCGGCAACTGCAATGCCGCTCAGGTTCATAAAAGTCTCCGGCTTGGCCAGAACCACTTCGCGCCCCGCGATACGGCAGGTTGCGGTGGTGGCCCGGCATCGCCGGTTCTGCACCACAACGCCCTCCTGTTGAGCGATGCGGTCGATGGCCATGAATCCCGCGTTGTGCGGGGTCCACTGATACTCGAGACCGGGATTGCCAAGCCCCACGATCAGGAAAGGCCTGCGCTGAAAACCGGTCTCGCTTGCTTCAGGCAAGGGTTACTTCTTCGCCTCGGGCTTCTTCGCGCCTGCCGCATCGGCATCGCCCTTGCCCTTCTTGATGACTTCAGGCTCGCCCGGAGCACCCGCTTCACCCGCCGCAGGAGTCGCACCCGGTACTGCCGCGGCACCTTCCGCCGTCTCAGGCGTCGCAACCACTTCCTCGCGGATGGTGACAACGTGAGCCACGGTGGCATCTTCAGAAGTCAGGTACTTGATCTTGTCGGAGTGTGGCAAGCCACTGACGCGGATCACCTGGTGCATCCCCAGCTCGCTCACATCCACATCGATGTGACCTGGAATATCGGCGGGCAGGCACTCGATCTCCACTTCGCGCAGCACCTGATCCAGAACTCCACCTTCGGTCTTTACGCCGATCGGAATGCCCAGCAGTTTGACGCGCACCCGCACCCGCAAGGCCTTGTCGAGCGCAATACGCTTCAGGTCGATATGAATGAGCCTGTCCTTGATCGGTTCACGCTGAAAATCGACAATCATGGCCTTGGTCGCTGGATGTCCTGCAACCTCAACATCCAGAATCGTGTTGGCACCGGTCTCGGAATAGAGGATCCGCGAAACCTGTTTGGGGTCCAGTTCCACGGCTACCGGATCAAGTCCCGAACCATACAGCACAGCCGGAATCTTTCCTGCTACGCGCACGCGGCGCGCGGCGTTCTTGTTAAATTTGCCCTCGCGGGGCTTGGCTACGACAACTTCTGGCATTTCTCGTTTTCTCGTTTCTTGAAAGATCGGGCACGGAGTGTTGCTCCGCTCCCTTTGTTGGGCCGGCCACTGGCCGGCAGTTCATCGTTCGTAGTTCTTAGTTCACAGTTCTCGGTTCCCTCAGTTTGGCCTGCTTAGCAGTCGGCAAGACTACGAACTGCGGACTAAGAACTATGAACTGCACTTCAGCTAAACAGCGTACTCACGCTGGTCTCCAAATGAATGTTCTCGATTGCGGTACCCAGCAGCCCCGCAATCGAGAGCACTTTAATCTTGGGCAGCTTGTGCGCCGCCTCGCGCAAAGGAATGGTGTCGGTGACGACCAACTGTTCCAGCCGCGAATTGGCAATGCGATCAATGGCCGGGCCCGAAAGCACGGCGTGGCTGGCGCAGGCGTACACGGCCTTCGCGCCAGAGGCAAACAGCGCGTCGACAGTCTTGACGAGGGTGCCTGCCGTATCGATGATGTCGTCGATGATGAGGCAGGTTTTGCCGTTGACGTCGCCGACCACGTGCATCACTTCGGCCACATTGATGTCGGTGCGCCGCTTGTCCACAATGGCCAGCGGCACTTCCATCTTCTGCGCAAAATGGCGTGCCCGTTCCACGCCGCCCGCATCCGGAGAAACCACCGTCAGGTTGGGCAGCTTGAGCTCCTTGAAATGGCTCACCAGCACCGGGCTGGCGAAAATGTGATCGACGGGAATATTGAAGAAACCCTGAATCTGCGCCGCATGCAAATCGACAAACAGCGCGCGATTAGCGCCGGCCGTGGTGAGCAGGTCGGCAATCAGTTTCGCGCTGATCGCCACGCGCGGCCGATCTTTGCGATCCTGGCGGGCATAGCCATAGTAAGGAACCACCGCAGTGATCCTCGCCGCCGAAGCCCGCTTGAGCGCATCGATCATAATGAGTAACTCCACCAGGTGCTGATCCACCGGATAGCAAGTGGGCTGCACCACAAAAACATCAACGCCGCGCACGTTCTCGAGAAGCTGAAAATAAACTTCTCCGTCTGCAAAGCGCTGCATCTTGGCCTCGCCGACCTTGACGCCGATATCCTCGGCAATCAACTGAGCGAGCTTTGGGTTGGCAGTGCCGCTGAACAGCTTGAAGCGCTTGTCCTCGCTTAGCTTCGTGGGCTTCTTGCGCTCCGGCGCCGGCTTTGCGTCCTTGGCCTTGCTGCCGTCTCCAGACCCACCGCCCGAACCCATCTTCGGTGTGTCCTTGCTGGCTTCATGCTTCTCCGGGCCCGGCTGTTTATCCGTGCCAGGTTGCTTTTCCGGGCCTGTTTCGCCCGGCTTGTCTTCCAGTGTCGCCGTCGACATTTCCGCTTCCATTTTGAGAGCACCTCCATGCTGGTTGGCTATGGCTGCGTTCCTGTTCGAGCTTTCAGCTATCAGCTGTAAGCTCTCAGTTTTTCTGGCTGGGCGACCAGGATTCGAACCTGGATAAATGCCTCCAAAGGGCATTGTCCTACCATTGAACGATCGCCCAGCACCTCGGTCAGCCGTGGGTGAGTCTCGCTTGCCCAACGGTGGACTGTCAATCAGCTTCTTTTCAACATTTGATCCCAATATGCAGATCGCGGAAGAGTGCGCGTGAGAGTTGTTTTCACGTTCAGCCCGTGCACCTGGTTTCCGATCCGCTGCTGCGCCGCTTCCGCATCTCCGCAGGTCAGGTACAACCCGAAGAGCGCCGAACCGGAACCCGACAGAGACGCAAAAAGGGCTGCCTCCGGTGTGCCGGAGCCCAAAAGAAGACGCTTGATGTCTGCAAGGGAGGGATGCTTCGGAAACAGAACGCGCTCGAAGTCGTTCTCGATCCAGCTCATGATCCCGGTGCGGACAAGCGCGGACTCTTCAGGTCCGGCCAGGTCTTCTCCCAAAGAGAAGACACCGGAGGAGCCTCGTCCAAACCCGCCCTCGGGAATCTCTCCCCGAAAGGCGCTGGCGTAGTCTCGGCTCAACTTGTCTAGTCTATCGGTACCTGCCTCCGCGGTCAAACCTTCGGCCGCGCACAGGGCGTCCCAATCGCGAAAAGCCTGCGGCGTCGAGATTCCGATCTCGGGCACCGCAACCACGCACCACGTCGGCTCAATGTCGGCAAGGGGATACACCTCCTGCCCACGATCCACTCCCAGCACCGTTCCACCGACAAGAAACAGCGGCACGTCGGAGCCGACCTTGGCCGGGATCTCGATTTTTCGGGTGAACAGGCTGCGGAACGACGTGCCCAGCTCTGCATCCAGCCCGACCAAGGCGGCAACTGCATTGCCCGATCCCGCGCCCAGCCCGCCCTGCACCGGAAGTCGTTTATCGATATAGACTTCGACGTCGGCGGCAACGCCAGACTGCTCCAGCGCCAGAGAAATCATCTTGAACGCCGTGTTCCGCTCGTCGGTCGGGACACGCGGGTCGTTCGAGCTGATGCGCAGGGAGGTTTCCGGCGCTTTTCTGGCCGTAACCGTCACCAAATCATGTATTTCCAGCGTTTGATAGACCGTGGCCAGCGCATGGAAGCCGTCCGGTCTGGGCGGCCCGAGGAAGAGCCCCAGGTTGACCTTCGCGTGCGAGCGGACTTGGGTCGGCATACCGGATCATTGTAGAGGGACATGGTATGTCCGGGTCGAAGTGCGGGGCCGTTTTCCCATTCCGTTCCGGCGGTCGCCCCCCGGCCGAGGCTTCCTAGTTCGCTCCACGCAAAATATGCACCGCGTTTTCACCGGATTAGCGGCTCAATGGCGCGAATTGCAGGAACTCCGGGGGTAGAATCTCCGTAACAAATGTTGGAACAGAAGCGGGAGATTCTATGCACTTCCTTTTCTTTGGCATCGGCCTTTATTTCCTTCCTGCGATCATTGCGGCGGTACGGCACACGCACAACTCCATGGGAATTTTGTTCCTGAATCTTTTCCTTGGCTGGACAATGATTGGCTGGGTCGTCGCGCTCATGATGTCGATCTTCTCCATGCCCTACTGCGTCCCCTACTACTACCGTCGCGGATGGTAAGGACAGCGGCTCGGCGGCCGGGGTCTGAAGCCCCGACGCCTGAGCAGTTCACGCAGCGCTTTGCGTTACGAGATTGGACCGCTGGCCTCGCGCTTTTCCTGGCCACGGTCTGCGTTGTGCTCTGGCAGAATGCGCACGTCGCGATCCTGTGGGACACGAGCTACGTGCTCGACAGCGCTGCGCGTTTCGCACTAGGCCAAATGCCGTACCGCGACCTTCCCTTTGTTCACGCGCCGCTCACATTCCTCGTTCAGGCTGCGATCATCCGTCTCACCGGCCGCGTCTTCTTTCATCATGTGATGTATGCAGCGGTGGTGGGAGGGCTGGCTACGGTTCTCACCTGGAGACTCGCTCTCACCTCGTTGCGCGGGCGCATTTCTGGAGCCCGATCTGGAGCTTGGACCATCGCGCTTTTTATTGCGGCGCCGATCACCGTCCTGGGCATTTACTGCATCATTCCAATTCCCGAATACGATGGCGACTGTGCGTTCTGGATTCTCGTCGCCCTGTGGCTCTTGCATCGCGCCGAGGCGAAGAAGGGTATCGCGGGCGGGTTCATCGCTGGCGTTGCACTCTGCCTGCCGCTCTTCACGAAACAAAATATGGGTCTGCCTTTTCTGGCGGCGGCGATCGCAGCGGTCCTTCTTGTGCTGGCGGTCGCAGTCATGCTGCGCGGACAAGCTCAGGTTGAAGCAGCCGACGTTCGCACACTGCTTTCCCTAGTGGCCGGCGCGGGCTTCACTTTGTTTGCAGCCGCGCTCGCGCTGCACTGGACCGTCGGCCTGCGGAACTACATCTACTGGACGATCACCTTCGCCGGCCAGCGCCGCCTGCCGAGCTTCGGCCTCATGCTCTCGGTCTTTCGCGATCCATCGCTGCTATGGACGTTGCCCTGCATTGCTGCTGGTTTCGCGCTTTTGTGGTTATCCCATTTTCCAAGCAGCGGGTTGCCCCTCCCTCGGCCCACCGGGGTGCCCCACCCTCGCGGGGCTTCTGTTGTTCCCGCCAGGGTGGGAGCGAGGCTTCCTTGGACTCACATTGCCGCATTCGTCCTTTTGGCCGCACCGTTCCTCTCTACGCTCGCTTCCCTGCTGATCTACGACGATCCCGATTCGCGCGGCGACAGCCTGCTGGCCCTTTGGCCGCTGCTGCTTTTGCTCGCGTCCGTCGTAGCGATCGCAAACCTGTTCAGCCTGCGGCGAAAGCCAACCGTGCGAGCGTTGTTTCCGCTGATGGCGCTCGCCGCGATTCTGGGCACATTCATGTCGCAGCAACTTTGGGGTTCCACGTACGCAATCTGGCCGCTGCTCATTTTGCTCATCGCGGAGCTGCTCGCGTTCCTCGCCCCGATCGCTGAGCGCGCCGCATCTCGATCGTTTGTGCCCGCTCTCGCCGCACTCGTCTCCGTCGCGCTTCTCACCTGCGGAGGCTTCTACACGGCGAGTGAGGAACGGCTCTCGTACGTGAACCTTCCAGATGCGCCAATGGAACATTCGGCGTTTCCCGCGCTCGCAGGCATGTCCACACCGGGGCCGTATCTGCCCGAATTCGACGAGCTGCTGCGCTATGCAGCGGCCAATATTCCAAAGGACGATGGTTTGATTCTGATTCCAGGCGAGGATCCGTTTTACTTTGCTACGGGCCGCGTCCCGAAGCTTCCGGTTCTATTGTTCGACCCAACAACCGATCCCTATTCGCCCGCCGAAACCGCCGCGCTGGTTCGGTCCGACAACATCCGCTGGCTGATCGTGAAGCGCGATTTGCAGATGAAGATCGACGTGACCCCGCACCGCGCCGCAACCATTCAATCGCTGATGGGCGAATTCACGCTGACCTCGCGCCTGCGCGGCTACGACGTGTATCGGCGATAACAAGAAGGAGGAGGCGACAATTTGCATCGAGCCCCGCTCCCGAGAATTTCTTCAGCCTGGGACGACCGACGTTGACTCGGGCGACTTCACGCCCATAATTGCCAGCCACAACGCCAAGCTGCACTCAGCAATGAACATGACCGGATAGAGCGGATAAGTCCATTTCTTATAAGCGGGCAATAACCACAGTTGGACAAAGCAAATCATCAGTGACACGCCGTCAAGTATGAGCAAGACTCCAAGGACCTTTGGCAGAAGGCGCGATTTTATCGCCAGATACCCAAGAGGAAAGAGCCACGCGCCGTAAAACAAGACGGTCACCATGGCTCCGCCGCCGCTGATTTTGAGGAGTAACCATCCTAACGTTTGAAGCTGCTCTGGCCGGAACGCAGCCCCCGCCGTGCTCTATGCTTTCTTCTTCGCCCGCCCCGACCGCTTCAGCTCTTCCCAGTCTTTTACCGTCTGGTCAGCGTAGGCGATGCCAAACTCGGCGATCGCTTCAGGGAATGCGTTGCCGGTGCCGATATAGCCGGCAATCGTCTGCGCGTCTCCCGAGCGCGCGTGGCCGCGGGCCAGCAATTCACCGCAAACCTCGGCGTATGCCTTGAGATTGGCTCCCGCCAGGTCCTCGATTTCGATCGACCCCTTGTGGTCATTGAGCTGGCGAACAAGATATTGCCGGCTTCCGATGTGCGTCCAACCGAGAAACGGATCGGTTTGGATCTGCATGAAGCGCTGCCCTTCGGCGGTGCGCCGGCCGTTATGCGGGGCCGGGTGTGCGTCGGGCAGATATTGCGCATAGGCTGACGCAACCTCTTCCTTAATTTGCAGGAAAAGCGGATCGCCGGGGCCGTTGCCCTCCATATGGATGCAGTAGTCGCGCAAGCCCACTGAACCGGTGCCGACAACTTTGAATGCCACATCGATGGGCCTGTAAAAGTTGAGCAAGTGTTGTCGCTGCGGCTCCAGCATTTCGCGATACGGCCCCAGTGAGGCCACAACCGCTGCGGCGCGCGCGCCGGTAACGCGCCACAGCATCGGCTTCATTTCCTTGAAGCGGCGGCGAGCACTTTCCCTGGAAGAACCTGGCCGGGGCGAAACGGGTATGGTGAGCTTCTCAAACGTGTGCGGCGGCGTGGCGCGCTCGGCCTTCAAGAGCGCATCGTGCACCGGTTTAGCCAGGTCGAGGCGGTGCACCTGATAGCGGTTCACTTCAAGTTGCGGCATGCGGGCAAATGCGCGCATCTGCTCGGCGAAGCGCTCGATGCATGCCGCAGCGGCTTTGCGCGCAGTGCTGTCTTTGTGCCCCGCGGCGCGTCCGGCCAGCACGAGCGAAGCCGCCATGCGCTTCAAATCCCATTCGAAAGGGCCGCGAATCGTTTCATCGAAGTCGTTGAGGTCGAAGACCAGCCGCCCATCGGGCGCGGCGTATGCGCCCAGGTTGCGTACATGCGCGTCTCCGCAAAGCTGGCTCACGATGCCGGTCGACGGAAGCTGCGCCAGGTCGGCAGCCATCACCGGCGCAGCGCCCCGAAAGTAGCCGAAGGGCGACTCTGCCATGAGCTGATACTTGAGCTGGATCAGCGCCGGCACGCGCCCGTGCATCGATCGCGCTACCAGTTCCAGTGCCGAGGCCGGCCGAGCCTTGGGATGTAGTTCCTCGTGCTGACGCCGGCCCACCTGCTTGCGCCGCGTCTGGCCAAGTGCGCGCCGTTCTTCAGGACTAGCCCAATGCATACTGGCAGTTCTCCAATTCCCTTGCCGTTTAGAGCTTCGATCAAAGCAGCTTTTTCTTTGGGGAAAGCCGCTGGGTCTCTGAGGTTCCAGAGTAGGTCAATTGTAGAACCGCGTCGCGCCGCATACGCTGTCGACCCTTGGGGCGCCGAACTGCGCAATCTCAGATGGACCGCGCTCCGACCGGCGAAGACGAGAACACGGAAAGTGACCCACCGTCAGTCTTCGCCGAAGAAGCGCTTCCTCGCCGCTTCATCAATTGGAAGATCGGGCCCAGCAAAGAGCGCGTCCGGCTGGCGGCTCGAATCTTGCCCAATAAGCGGCATGGCTCGCGCACGGCGCGCATCGGCATCCGGTCCTGCGGCCAGATACATCGCAGTCATCCACTGGTGGAAGGTGTGCATGCGGCTCGCGTAGCCGTCGTGCTCGTCGGCGTAGGCGTGGCCCGCGACGTTCCAATCGTCGCTGCGCATCAGGTGATCGCGCAGCACACGGGCGTCGCGCATGGTCAGCGAAAGACCCTGCCCCCACGTCGGATCGCTCGAAGTGGCCGAGTCGCCCACGAGTGCCACTCCATCGCGGTACGGATGATTGACCCAGCTATGCGCGCAACTGAACGTCGCCAGCGGTCCGACCTGCTTCACGCCCTCGAAGATTTCGGCTTTGGCGCCTGTCTTCTTGCAGCCGTCAAAGAATCTTGCCACGTCGCCAAGCCCTTGAAAGCGCGCTTGCGTTTGATCGTGGTAGCAAAGATACATCCGCACGCGGCCGCCGCCCTGCGGGATGACTATCGCGAGTTGCCCCAGCGCAAAGTTGTAAATGCCCTGAAGTATGGCGTCAGATGCGGGGACGTTTTCAAGCAGAACTCCCGCGATCATCATGTCTTCGGGATCGCGCTCGACCTTGAAGCGCGCCGAAGTGCGAACGACGGACGTGCGCCCCTCGGCTCCCACTACCAGCCGTGCGCAAACCATCTCCGCGCGGCCATCTTCCTCGATGACCATCTCCGGCGACGCACCCGGCCGTGCGCTTGGCCGCACTTGGCGAACTGCCGCGCCACGCCGCACCGTCGCTCCCGCTTTTGCCGCCGCTATCAAGAGCGACTCCTGCATAGCGGGGTGATAGCACGCAAGCAAAGGCAGTTGATGCTTCGTGCTGGGAACAACTTCGCGATGTTCCACCAGGTCGCTCGCAACGTATGTGTCTAGCCAGTTGAGGTGGTGCCTGCCGGCCCGAGCAAAACAATCGGCGGCTCCCAGGGCCTGGACCTCGGCGTATCCCCAGGGGAACATCGCCTCGCCGCGCACGCGATCCTTGAACTGCCGCTCATGCTCGATCACGAGAACCCTGGCGCCATGTTCGGCCATGCTTTTGGCCAGGGCTGCCCCGCCCAGGCCGCCGCCTGCGATGGCAACATCGTACGTCGTCGACATGCGTTTCCTCCCGGGGGATTTTTTGACTGTATGAGGTTTTGCGGGAGTCGAGCAAGCATTTATTTCCGAGAGCAAGATGCGTTTGGCCTCGCCCGATTCACCGCCAATCCGTGTGATTTAAACTGATTCTTCCGGATCTACCGGCCAACCTCCTTCAATACCTTGCTCTCCAGGCCGGATTCCCGCTAAAGGCGAGGCCATTGATGCGAAAAGCTTTCATTCTGTTTTCGGCTTCCGTCGCCTTTGCGCTGGCCGCCCTTCCCATCACCGCGCAGGCGCCTGAAAAGCCCCTCTCTGTCGAGGCCATCTTCGCCCATGGGCCGCTGATCGGCGAGCCGCCCGACCAGCTCACCTGGTCGCCCGACGGGAAGCATCTGACCTATCTCGATGGCGGCGAATTGATGGACGTCGATCCAGCCACCGGCAAAACCCACGTGCTGGTAAGCGCGGCGAAGATGGGAAATCTTGACGGCAGCAATGACTCCGAACGGGACCGCGATCATCGCCAGCGATACAACCTGGCCAGCTATGTCTGGGCACCGGACTCGACGCACATTCTCTTCGACTCCAACGGCCGGCTGTGGCTTTACGATCTGCGCAATGGCGTTGGAGTCGAGATAGGCTTTTCGGGGCTCCTCTCCGGCGACGACCCGAAATTCTCTCCCGATGGTTGGTCCATCTCGTTCATTAAGGATCACGGGCTGGCTGTTATCCCGCTTCGCGAGCCCGGCACCCCAACCCTGCCGCTCGCTCCCGCGCCCAATCCCTCCTCTGTCGATGGACAGCATTTCCTGAACGGCGAGGTGGATTGGGTGTACGAGGAAGAGCTGGACGTACGCAGCAATTACTTCTGGTCGCCCGACTCAAAGAAGATTGCGTATTTGCAGATGAATGAGACCCAAGTGCCGCGATACCCGCTCACTGACTGGATTCCGAACCATGCCTCGGTGGATTGGCAACGCTATCCGCAGCCGGGGGATCCTAATCCTACCGTTCACCTCGGCGTGGTGCCGGCGCATGGCGGCAGGACGGTGTGGATGCAGGTCCCGTTTCATAACGGCGACGATTACTTGCCGCGTTTCGGCTGGGTCGACAGCAAAACCGTTTGGATCGAAACGCTGGCGCGCGATCACAAACACATGGCGCTGTTCTTTGCCGAGACCGACTACGGCGGTTCCCGTCAGATGCTTGAGGTCAACGACGATAAGTTTCTCGATGAGAATTACGACGTAACCGTGGGCGACGGCGCCATCGTGCTCACCAGTTGGAGCGACGGGCACAATCATCTTTATCTTTATAGCTACGACAAAGCGAAGCCCCTCGAGTCCGATGCGAAACTCGATCGCCAGCTCACAAGCGGCGATTTCGAAGTGGGCGACGTGTACAACGTGGACACTGCGCACGGGGTGGTGGATTACGCATCCAATGAAGGTAATCTGCTGGAGCAGCAGATCTGGCAGGTGAAATTCGCCGGCGGTCGAAAGCAGTTGAGCACCGGCGCGGGAGTTCACCATGCCATTTTCTCACCCGATGGCAGCAACTTCACCGACAAGTTCTCGTCGCGCATGACGCCGCCCGCGATGCGCGTCTGCCGAACTGCCGATGCATCTGCATCTAATCGCGCATGCCGCGTGTTTTGGGAGACGCACGCGCTCGACTCCTACCACCTGCACGCGCCGCAGACGCTCGAAGTGAAGGCGCAGGATGGAACTACTCTCTATGCCACTCTGCTGCTTCCCCAAGGCGACGCCAATCCGGCCGGCACGCCGTTGATTGTGAATCCCTATGGAGGGCCCCACGACCAGATCGTAATGAACCAATGGAGCGGCAATCTGTTGTTCGATGAGCTGCTCGCACAACATGGCTTTGCAGTGCTCCATGCCGACAATCGCGGCATGGGCAGCCGCGGGCGCGCGTTCGCGCAAGCCGCTTATCGCAACTTCGGTCCCGTGCAGCTTGAGGATCAGTCAACCGTGATCGACGAGGCGCTCGAGGCGTATCCGCAGCTCGATCCCAAACGCCTGGGCTGGTGGGGCTGGAGCTGGGGAGGAACGTTTACGTTGTATGCCATGACGCATTCGGAGCGTTTTCGCGCCGGCGTAGCCGTTGCTCCCGTCACCGACTGGCACGACTACGACTCGATCTATACCGAGCGCTATCTGGGCTTGCCCGCGGAGGATCCCGATGGCTATCGCGATTTTTCTGTGGTGAACTCGGTGGCGAACCTGAAAGGCCGCTTATTGCTGGCTCACGGATCTGGCGACGATAACGTACACTTCGAAAATACGGTGCAGTTAGTCCAGAGGCTCATTGATGCTGGCATTCCGTACGATCTGCAGATCTTTCCGCGCAAGACGCACTCGCTTGCCGGACCCGAAGCGGAGACACAGTTGTACAACCGGATTTTGGCGCAGTTTGAGACCTGGTTGAAGCCGAAAGCTCCGACCGCGGGCGCGAACTAATCACTATTCAGACTTCGTGGCGATGGAAGAGATCGTCCTTCTTGCTCTTCGGGCAGTGCGTGCACTGGAGACAAGCAACCAGCAACACCGCTACCCCTAGCGTGACCAGCACAGCCAGCATGCTTCCATTCACCGCGATCCAATGTGAAAGGGTTTGCATCTTCGGTCACCATTCCGGGCAATGATCCCGCCTTCCGAGAGGATTTGGGATCTCAGAAAAATGCTACCCACTACCTACATTAGACGCTATCCACCCTTTTGCGTCAGTAACTAACTCCTTTGGGTTATCCACCGCCGAGTTCGGGAAATCAATTTTCATTGCAAAAGAGCAAAGAAAAAGCGAAACTATAAGGGGCGATAAAATGGCCGCTCAGCCCAATCCGGCCTCAATGCACTCTCCCGAAGAGTGGCCGGAGGAGCTTGCGAACCTTCAATTTGCTTCTAAAGACACGCCGCAAGATGGGGGGCAAGCAGCATCTGAAGATTCCGCCAAAGGGCCACTGCTCAACTGGCTTTTCGTCGACCTGAATTCCTATTTTGCATCGGTGGAACAACAGGTGCGCCCCGAGCTTCGCGGCCGCCCGGTGGGCGTGGTGCCCATGATGGCCGACACCACGGTCTGCATCGCGGCCAGCTACGAAGCCAAGGCTTTCGGCGTGCGCACCGGAACAGTTGTCGCCGACGCGAAGCGCATGTGCCCTGAAATCGTTCTTGTTGAGGGCCGCCACGAGATCTACACCGAGTACCACCACCGCGTTGTTGAAGCCGTCGAGAGTTGCGTGCCGGTGACTGCCGTCTGCTCGATCGACGAAATGGCCTGCCGCCTCATCGGCCGCGAGCGCCACTTGCGTGGGGCTCTCGACCTTGGCATCCGCGTCAAACAAACAATCCGCGAAAAAGCCGGCGAGTGCCTGCGCAGCTCTGTCGGCCTCGCCACCAACCGCTATCTCGCCAAAGTGGCCAGCGACATGGAAAAACCCGATGGCCTCGTCGCGCTGCCGCTCGACATTCTGCCCGACGCGCTGCATCAGTTAAGCCTCCGCGATCTGCCCGGCATTGGCGCCCGCACTGAGAAACGCCTGAACGAAAAGGGCATTCGCACAATGGACGATCTGCTTGCGCTCGACCGCGAGAAGACCGGCGAAATGTGGGGGTCGGTGTGGGGCGAGCGGCTCTTTCACTGGCTTGCCGGCGAAGATTTCGAGATGGGCGAACTGGAGCATCAGAAGTCCATCAGCCACTCGCACGTGCTGGCGCCCGAGATGCGGACTGCGGAGAAAGCCTGGGCCGTGGCGCACAAGCTTCTGCACAAAGCGGCCATGCGGTTGCGCTCAGCAGGCCTTTGGGCCAGCCACATCGGCCTGGCGATTGGTTTTGCAGTCCCGCGCAGCGAGGGCACACCCGTATCGCGTTTCGGCGTGCCCGCGCGCGGCTGGCGCAGCGAGATCAAACTGAGCGAGTGCCAGGACAATCAAACGCTCATCGCCGCTCTACGCCGACTGTGGGAGTCGCGACCCGCTGGCGAACAATATGAGCACCCGTATTTCATTGGCGTGCAACTCAACAATCTGGTTCCCGATCGGCTGCACACACTAGCGCTCTTCGACGGGCTTGAAGAAGAGCAGAGCCGCACCCGCCTGAACGCCACAATGGACCAGATCAACGACAAATACGGCATGAGCACGCTCGCGCCCGCTGCGATGCTCACGGCATACAAGGCCGCGCCGACGCGTATCGCCTTCAACGCAATCCCGGATCTGTTCTGAAGTGGCGCCGCCGATTGCGCCAGCGCTCCCGCCGTTTGAGTGGCGCCGGACTCCAGTCCGGCTGTAGTGCGGGTCTCCAGACCCGGGCCCCGCGTCAATGCGGAGCTTGCCCCAGCGCCTTCGCATTCAGCTTTCCGATGCGCCCATGCGGCCCGACGACAAATGGCAACGACAACGCATTCCAGTTGCGGTCGGCGTCGGGCGCTTCGTGCATCGCGGCGTCGGGATGCAGCGCGCGCCAGTTTTCGCCATCGTCGGTGGAGATGTCGGTGCCATTGGGCCCGACGGTGATCCAGGTTTTTGTGTCGGCGTCATAGGCGACGGCGGAGCGGTAGCCGTGCGGCGGGGTCTGGGCTGGGTCACAGTCATAACTTACGAAGGATTCTTGCAGCTCCGGGCGGCAGGTTACCGCGGTTCCAACTGGTGCATCAGGCACTTTGAAGTCGCCGCCTACGGCCATCACAACGCGGGATCCTATTGGCGGATTGCCTGAAAGGATGTGGTAATTCGTTGCTAGAGAAAAGCCGCCAGCGGTTTTGCCAGACGCAAGTTTCAAACTGGCTTCACCTGGATAGACGCAGTACCCATTACACTCCGGCGGCAGGGGCAGGGGGCCCGTGTACAACGGTGAGTCGACGAAATACTGCATGTAATGTAATGCGCTCGCATTGCCGCCCGTAACAAAGAGCAGACCGTAGGGAACCTCCACCATCGAAGAATTACTTGCCGCGAAAATCGACTCACGCGCTTTTCCGCTCTTGCTGGCTTGCGAAGGAAAGATCTGGTCATGTTGTCTGGTCCAGGTCGTTCCTCCATCTCTCGTGTGATAGATCGGGAATACCGGTGATCGCTTCCGCATGAAAAAATATCGAAATTGACGCCCATCTGGGATGGGATCACCAATCAACTCGACACTAAACGCGTTCCCGTGTATTAAGGGCGTCAAGATCAGGGTGTCCCAAAACCCATCTTTATCTGGATCCGTAAACACCAGCTTCCACGTCTGGCAGCCATCCGTCGTCTTATACAGCCGCGAAAGGTCGCCTTTCCCGCTCGACATCACGATCGCCGTATTCGCATCGAACGCCTGCACTGCCGCGAAAATCCAGATGCTTCGCGCCGGGAGGAATGGCGCACGCCTGCCACAAATAACCGCCGTCTACCGTGCGTAGCACCGTCCCGTTCGTGCCCGAGGCCCACGCCACGCCGCCGCCCACGTTGTCGATGCCGCGCAGATCGGCCGTTGTGTGCGAGTCTTCCATCTCCCACTGCGCCCGCGCGGCGCCTGCGGTCATCAACAAAAACGTAAGCAACATATACACGGGCGAACGCGGCATCCGCTTCATAGCGAACAGTGTAGGCCAGAAGACAGGGGCCAGGTTTCAGATGATCAGGCAGCGGTGGGATGAAGACATCTCGGCTTGTCGCGGATCCGCATCACCGCTTTGGCCATGAGTCCCTCCCGGACGGACGGTTTTGAGCTGGCTTCGCCCCTTCCCTGAACTTTTTCCCGCCCAGCGCGTAATTCTCTGCATCCCATCCCGCACTCCCCTGCGGATTAGAAGATAGCAGCGAGAATTACGGCGGTTCTCCAGTTTGCGTGGGACCTTTGGCGCCGTGCAATGTGGCTTTTTCCTGGCGAAAAAGCCACTCGGCGGGAGCGGGATCGACTTAGTGCAACTGGAGAACCGCCGTATGGCCACTGACTGGCAGCCCGACATCGAACCACTCCCGGACTTCGAACGGCTTTTTAACGAGCACCAGTCCATGGTCTTTTCGCTGGCGCTCGGCATGACCGGCGACCGTGGCCTGGCCGAAGAAATCGCGCAAGATGTTTTTCTGGCTTTGGACGAAAATTTGAGCAAGATCGAAAGTCCGAAACATGCCTGCTTCTGGCTGCGGCGGGTTGCCATCAGCCGTTCAACCGATGCGCTGCGCCGGCGGCGTGCGCGCGGCTTCGGCACGTGGGTTGAGATTGACGAGAACCACGGTGCGCGGACGGAGGAAAAAAGCTCGCCGCTCGGCGGCCGCATTGAAGCGTTGCTGGCCACGCTGCCTGAAGCGCAACGTGCGGCGATCGTTCTCCGCTACCAGGAGGACCTGACCCCGGAAGAAATTGCGGCCACGCTTGGCGCACCGCTCGCCACGGTGAAGAGCCACCTGCAGCGGGGATTGAAACTGTTGCGCGCCAAGGCTGAAAGCAAGTTGAAGGAGTACATCCGTGCCGTTTGACCAGCCGTTTGAGCATATCGACGATTTCGAACGCGAATTGCGTGAGGGCCTCAAGCGCCAACCCGCGCCTGCAAGCCTGAAGCGCAAGGTAATGGAGCAACGCAGGCAAAATCTCGCGCAGATCGAATCCATTCGCGTCCACCGACGCCCGCGCACGCGCATGATCTGGTTCGAACGCATCGCGGCTTCGCTCGTACTGGCCGGAGTGGCAGGCAGCGCCGTGGTTGGCCATTACGCAGTCGAGCGCCGCAAGGGAGAAGAAGCAAAACAGCAGGTCTTCATCGCGCTGCGCATCACCAATCACGCGTTCCGGGTGATGAACGAGCAGTTGCAGCAGCAAAACAAGGATTCGCAATAACGATTCGCGTTAGCAATTTTCGTTAGCGGGACTCGCAAGAAGGAAGAAGGAGAATCGAGCATGAAACATCGCATTGTCACAATCATCCTGGGAGCCGCTGCGCTGATTGCGCCGGCGTGCGCGCAAACTTCGCCCTCGCCGTTTCCGCTGCCTATGCCGATCGAAAAGGAACTTGGCACACGCGCCGCCAACGTGACCGAGGTGACGCTGGGCAAGGGCATGCTCGACTTTGCCGCCAAATTCATGGACAAGAGCGACAAGAACCAGGCTGCGGTAAAGCAGTTAATTGAAGGGCTCGAAGGCATCTACGTTCGCGATTACGAGTTCGACAAGGAAGGCCAGTACTCGACGGACGAGCTTCAACAACTACGCCAGGCCTTCGCGACTCCTGAGTGGACGCCAATGGTGCACGTGCGCGAGAGCAAGGGCGCCGAGAATACAGACGTGATGATGAAGATGGTCAACGGAGAGCCGCAGGGAATCTTTGTGCTGGACGCCGAGCCGAAGGAATTGACCATCGTGCTCATCCTCGGCCCCATCAGGATGGATCAACTTTCAGAACTTCAGGGGCTGAGCGGGCTGAGCAAACTGGGCAACGTGGATTTGGGACAGAAGAGCAAGGGTGACAAGGGTGAGAAGTAGAAGAAAGGGGGGGCGACCAATGAATAAGTTTCCCGGGAACCGGCATTTCTGGATTCCTGTTGGCTGCGCCGCGCTGTGCGTACTGTTGACTGCTCCATGGTGGGTTGTGCGAGCGGCCGGTGAAGGCGGCTTCGACGGCGTCGTCGATTCCATCGAGTCGCATTATCACCAGCACGCCATGCGCATTCCGCTCATGGGCCTGGCCAGCGTGGTGGCGGGTGTGGCCACACACGGCGGCGTGGGCGGCGTGCACGTTGCCGAGTTCGAGCACTTTTCAGCATCCGTTGACGGAGAAGAACTGAACCGGCTGGTCGAGGAAAAGCTGGGCCAGGGTTGGGACCGGATGATTCGCGAGACCAGCCGTCATGGCGGCGAGCAGACGCTGATCTTTTCGCACCCCGAAGGCAATCGCATGGGCCTCTTCATTCTCGATCTCGATGGGAAGGCATTAAATGTCGTGCAGGTCTCGGTCGATCCCGACCGGCTGAACGAGGCGATTATCAAATTCAAGCATCACGACGGAGACGAGCACGCGTCCAATTGATGCACGCGCAACTTTAAGCGGACAAGGCGAGCGGGCAAACCCGAAGCTCGCTCTAAAACTGCGTCACGCTCAATACATTTCCATCGGGATCCTTGAACCATGCGATACGGGCATCGCTTGGCGCTGTCCAGATTCCCTTCGCGTCAACGTTATTCATTCCGGGATAGCGCTGAAACTCGGCTCCGGCCGTAGTCAGCTGGTCCACAGTCGACTCGATCGAGTCCACTTCCCATCCCAACACTGTGAACTGCGCGGGATTGTGTTCATGCACGGCTGTCACCCGAAGCATGGTGCCATTGGCGTCAAAGACCAGCGCGAACGGCTGCTGATCTTCAACGAGCTTGAGCCCAAGTACGCCTTCATAGAATGCTCGCGCTTTGGCAAAGTCGGTGGTAGCGACAAACGCCACCAGCATGCTCTTTCCCAGAATCGATTGCGTCATCGTGCCTCCGCGGAGAATGTCCGTCGGATCGCCTACTTTGAGTTGGTCCGCGTCATCAGGTCGACAAAATCTTTTTGAAAACGCGGCAGGTCCAAATCCATCTGCGCGTGAACAAGGCGAACGCCAGTCGCCGGCCTCAGCGCCTCCGGCCAGGCGAGCGTATCGCCGTAGCTCGGGCCGTGGCTCAGGTCCACGTCCATGTAGACATCCACTTGCTTTGTGATGATCCCCGGATCGATCCACGCGCAGGCTTCGAGCTCGTCCCACATGTCCGTGCGCCGCCGGCTCCATGCGGCGATATAGCGCGCCACCGGCGTCTGCGACTTCGCAATCGCTTCCAGCATCTCCTGCGTGAAGGGAGCCTTGACGGAAACGTCCTCGGTGGTGACGTCGACGCGCGGCCACTTCGCCGTCAGAACGATGTGCGCGGCGTCGGGATCGAACCAGAAGTTGAACTCATGCCGCGGGTCGGAAGCCTCGATATCGTTCGTCTGCGGATTGAGGCTGCCGCCCATGATGACGATGCCCTTGGTCAGCGACGCGAACTCCGGATCAATGGATACGGCCAGCGCGATGTTGGTCAGCGGTCCGGCGGCATAAATCGTCACTTCGTGCGGATGCGCGCGTACCTGCCGAATGAGAAAGTGGGCCGCGTCTTCATCGAGCGGCTTCGTGGCGGGCATGCCCTCGGGCATCGGCGGAATCTCGTAGGGCCCATGCGATTCCGGCTTCACGGCACCGGCCGCAGTGGCCGTGACTCCTCCCCATGCGCCCAGCCAAGCCACTTTGCCGTCGAGTGCTTCCTCAAGTCGTGTTTGCTCCTCACTGCGGACCAGCGGAAACACGGCGCCACGAACGACGGGAATGTCGGTGTGTCCGGTCAGCTCCAGCATGCGCAGCGTGTGTAGAGTCTCTTCGTCGCGCCACGCGTCGCCGGTCACCATCGTGATGCCCAGCACCTGAACGTCCGGCGCCTGCAGCAGCACCAGCATCGACATCTGGTCTGACCCGCCGGGGCCGGCGCCATCCTGATCGATCAGCACCATCCGCTTTTGCGCGGGGCACATGGTTACGCAGACGAACGCGATCAGCGCTAGCAACTGTTTTTTCATAAATAGGATTGTGGCACAGCACGTCGTCCGGAAAAGAGCAAAAGAATCCTGTTCACTCGGTCCCTTGTTCCCTCGGTCCCTGTTGTCTTACCTCCGCCCAAACACTCGCGGCTTGAACTGCGGAGTGACAGGCAGATCGGTTTTGCCTTCAGGGTAGACCACGAGAAAACGGTTCGCCCCTTCGCCCACGCTGGCTGTCTCAACGCCCTGGAGCGTCCGGCAGACCATGTGCAGCATGCGCCGCTCGCGGCTGTTCATGGGAGGAAAACTGTAGGGAACTCCGGTCTGGCGCACCTTTTCCGCAGCGGCTTCAGCGGACAGGCGCAGCTCCTCGGCGCGCAGAGCCTTGAAGTTGCCGGCGTCAAAACTCACCATGTGGTGCTCGTGGTGGTCCAGGCGCAACATTTGCGCGGCCAGGGTTTCGAGCGCCCGCAGTAACTCGCCGTTGTGCTGGATCACCAGCGGCACATCGGGGCCGGCCAATTCAACGGAGATTTGCCGCGGCGCGGCGCCTTCCCCTTCGCTTGCGCCATCGGAAGCGCTGATGCGGTATTTGAGGCGTAGCCCGCCCAACTTGTTCAGTGTGTTGAGGAATCCGGCAATTTTTTGTGCGGCTTGCTGCAGGTCGTCAATCGGCATAACAAACAAGTATCGCAGAGCAGGGCGGCCCGGCGCATGGGGTCCAGAGGAAAGAAAAGAGGCGGCTGGTCAGGCCCAGAGTAGCCTGTTGGTTCCGTCGCCCTCACGATGCAAATGCTAACTTGATCTTGGACCTTTCACGCGACAGCCCGGAATGCGATGTTGCGCAAGTCCCTCGACCTGCCGATGCGACGCCTGCCTGGAATTCTTCTGCTCTTCGCACCCTTTGCGTTCGCCGCATTTGCTCGCGCGCAGGGCGGGCCGCCCTTCATTACCGACGACCCGGGAACTCCCGGCAATCATCATTGGGAGATCAATTTTGGTTGGATCGCCAACCACAATCCCGGCCAGTCGTACTACGAGATTCCCGACGTTGACCTGAATTACGGATGGGGCGATCGCATCCAGCTCAAGTACGAGTTGCCCCTCGCCGCCGCTACCGATCCCAACAATTCGACGGGAGTGGGGCTTGGCGAATCTTACCCGGGTATCAAGTGGCGCTACTTTGAATACCATCGCGCCGGTCAACCCAAAACAGACGAAAATCTGCTCTTCTCGCTGGGCACCTACCCGCAGGTGATGATCAACAATCCGACGAGCTCTGTGCGGCGCGGTATCGTCGAGCCTGGCCCGCAATACTACCTGCCCATCGAGGCAACGGCACAGCTCGGATGGCTGGCGCTCAACGGAGAGGTGGGCAGATGGATCGGGAATAAGAGTATGCCCGACCAGTGGGGACGCGGGTTGATCGCGGGGCACCAGTTCAACGACCGCACGGAGATTTATGCTGAGCTCTACGACCTGCAGGCCATCAATCGCATTGGTGACCAGCCCAAACAGCGCGCTTTCACTCTCGACCTTGGCGGACGGCAAACTCTTGACCGCTCCGGCCATCTTCGCCTGCTGTTTATGGGTGGCCGCGCCATCCAGGCGGTTACGCGCACCAATGGCGAGCCAAGCTGGATCGCCTATGCCGGCCTCCAACTCCTGATCGGACCGAAGGAAAAAGAAACACCCGGGAAGCAGCCGTGAGCAGTCGCTTGATTCCGCTTAAACCGGCTCGGCCACGGCAACCCGACTGCGGAAGACCGCACCGCAGATCAGAAGTCCGATCGCAAAAAATGTCGTTATGGTGATTCCCGCGTCGAGCGCGAAGTGCAGAATGGGCCGAAACGCAACGTCCGGGACACCCATGTCCCAATACGCTTTGAACAATGCGCCGCCAAGCGCCAGTGCCGGCATGACCACTTTGATGATCCAGGTCTGCGCCCGCGAGTAAGGGTTCGCGGCCGGCAGCTCGACCGGCTTGGCAGCGCGATACCAAAGCCAAATCCACACTGCAACCACAGCCAGGCCGAACACGCTGCTGCCGTCCTGCAGCACTTTGTACATATGGACATTTCCCTCAATGGGCAGGGAGACTGGCAGGCGGAGGAAGCTCCAATGACGATACGGCCAATAGTACGTATGCGTGAACGAGTCCCATAGAAGGTGCGTCGCTATTCCCACCAAGATGGAGACAACGATTAATGCCAGCCGCGCCGGCGGCCAGAAAGTGAATCCGTTCCCCCTCGGTTTCAGGCGCGCGCGAAAACCCTTCGGAAGGAACATGTTGAACGGTTGCTGCATGTAGGCATAAAACAGCCAAAGCGCAACCAGGCTCAGCGGCAAATCATACAGAAACATGCCGTGCAGCGAATGGGCGGCGATCCCATGTGGGCTAAGAAAGAAAAAGTAGGCGAAATCGGGCGCGAAACATCCGGCGATAAGGGCCGGCATTTCAAGACGCGTTTTGTTTAAAGGCCATACGGCGGCTGCGTGAGAGAACGTAAATGGCATTCTTTCAAGTATCTCGCATGCCGCACGAAGGCTCGTTAATGGACAAAGATTCTTGGCGCTCGTTGATGAGATTCGTATCAGCAGGATACGATGGCCCGGAAAAGGTTTTCGGGAGATATCCGCCGTGCGCGCATTTTCGCTTGTGTCTGTTTGCGTTTTTGCCTTGGGATCGATCACCGCTTCCGCGCAGGCCGCGCCGAAACTTCCCGGGGATATTGTCCGAAAGGCAGCCCCATTGCAGGTGGCACTCACGCCGCCGATGGGCTGGAACAGTTGGAATTTCTTCGCCGGCCGCGTGACCGACAAAGACATTCGCGCCGCCGCGGATCAGCTTGTGGCTACCGGCATGAAAGACGCTGGCTACGTCTACGTGAATATCGACGACACGTGGGAGGGCGAGCGCGACACCACTGGCGTGCTGCACTCGAACGCAAAGTTCCCCGACATGAAGGCGCTCGCCGACTACGTGCACTCGAAGGGGCTCAAGCTCGGCATCTATTCCTCGCCGGGGCCAAAGACCTGCGCGGGTTTCGAAGCTTCGCTCGATCACGAGGTTCAAGATGCGCAGCTATACGCTTCATGGGGCGTCGACTACCTGAAGTACGACTTGTGCAGCTATATTCCAGCAGTTATGCAAAAGCAGGCGCCCGGAGACAAAGCCGCGCAGATGCGACTGATGGTCGCGGCCTACAAGAAGATGGACAAGGCGCTCAAGGCGACAGACCGCCCCATCGTCTACTCGCTGTGCCAATACGGCTGGGACGCGGTGTGGGAGTGGGGCCCGAACGCCGGCGCAAATCTGTGGCGGACCACCGGCGATATACAGCCCAACTGGCAAAGCATCTACTCTATCCTGAATGAACAGGCGGGCCTGGCCGGATATGCCGGACCCGGCCATTGGAACGATCCTGACATGCTCGAAGTCGGCAACGGCAGGCTTTCGCCGGCGGAGGATCGCACGCACTTCTCCATGTGGGCCATGCTGGCCGCGCCACTGCTCGCCGGCAACGACCTGCCCAACATGACGCCAGAAGTCCGCGACCTCCTCACCAATCGCGACGTCATCGCCATCGATCAGGATCGCCTGGGCCGCGAAGCCACGCGCGCCTACTCCGAAGGCGAGGTCGACATCTGGACCCGGCATCTCTCCGGGGGCGCCATGGCGATCGCCATCATTAACGCCGGCTCCGACCGCTACGCCACGCATCCATTTCATCTGAGCCTGGCGAAACTCGGCCTGCACGGCGCGCAAAAGGGCAAGGACCTCTGGACGGGCAAGCAAATTACGCTGAGCAACGACATGCCGCTCGAAATCGCGAGCCACGACGTTCTGCTGGTCCGCATCACTTCGCCCAGGTAGGCCGAATGCAGGATCACCATTCAGCTTTTCCGTCCGGCCAACGATCTCCTCTCTGGAATCTCACATTTTTATTTCTTCTTGCCGCCAAAACCGGTTAGAGTAATCCCCAACGGCTCCCTCCCGCCGCACCCTTTGTGACGCTTTGATTGCGCCGCTGCGGGGTGCGCTGTCAGCCCGTGACCCGAGCTATTTTCAACCTTCGTTAGAGGGGCCTTGCAATGAGCGACGTCAAATGCCCACGCTGTGGGGGGACCAACGAGTCCAATGCTGCGTTCTGCGGAACCTGCGGAACGCCGCTTGCTACTGAACAGCCGCAACCGCCTTCGCAGCCCGCAAATCAGCCTGCTTCTGGCGCGCCGCAGCCACCCGCATGGAACCAGCCGCCACAACCGGGTGCGTATGCGCCGCCACCGCCCGGCGCGATTCCTGCGCCGCCCGGAGTCTATCCGCCGCCGCCGGGCGTCTATCCGCCCATGGGCCCCGGCGCGAACGTGACCGGCCAGAACACCAAGTGGGCCATCGGGCTGGGCATCGCGGCCTTGTTCTGCTGCGGACCCTTTACGGCAATTCCGGGCCTTTTTCTTGCCAAAAGCGACATGGATGCATTTGCCTCAGGCCGCGCGCCTCATTTGAACGAAAGCTCGGCCAAGCTCGCCTTTTACTTGAACATCGCAGCTTTGATTCTTTCCGTGATCGGGATCTTGTTCTTCTGGGGTAGGGGATTTCGTGCTTTCTGAGTTCACTGGGAGAGCGTGCATGTACGGCCGCACCGACAAATCGGTTGCTGTGGGACTGCTGGCCTTTGCCTGCTCGGTTCTTGCCGTCGCAGCCTGGCTCAAACCAGCGGCGATCGGCTATGGAACGCATATGCAGCTCGGTTTGCCTCCCTGCAATTTTCTGCGCCTGACGCATCTGCCGTGCCCCACGTGCGGGATGACCACGTGTTTTGCGTGGGCCATCCGCCTTCAATTCCGGAAAGCGTTCTTCGCCAATCCGTTCGGCATTCTGGTTTTCCTCGGCAATGTGTCTGTCATTCCGTTGGCGATGGTCTTGCTCTGGCGCCGCATTTCATTTCGCCGGATTACTGACCACGCCTGGTTTAACACAGCTATCTACGCTTCAACCGCGCTTTTGTTTGCGAGCTGGGTTTTCAAGCTGGCGGAGTTTCAGTTCGCGGGCTACTGATCTCTCCGCCGTTCAACCGGAAAAGGAGTTCCAATGGCAACCATCGCTCCTCCGCTGATTTGTCCGCAGGGACATGGCCCCGGAGTGCCTGGTTCGCGGTTCTGCACCTTCTGCGGAACCGTGCTCGTAGCGCCGCTCGCGACGGCGCAGCCAGCGGCCGCCGGCGGATGGCAGTCTGTCAATGCCGGACCACCCCCGGCGACGCCCGCCGCTCCGCCTCAAGCCTCTACCGCGCCTCAGAGCCAGCCAGCAAAGGCTGTCCAACCCCCGCAGTGGCAAACCTCGCCCGTAGCACCTGTTCCGCCGCCCTCGCAAGGTCCAATTCCCGCGGCGTCACCGGCGCAGGGAGCGCCGATCGTGGCAAACCAGCCAGTTCCCTGCAAGACGTGTCATAACATCGGCGCAGGGCTGGGCGAAGACGTCCTGGTTTGCCCGGAATGCAGTTGGCTGCGTCCTCTGCTTCCCGGCTACAAGCTCGACCGCTCGGTCTTCTTGTGGGCGCAGGACGGCCAGGCGATGACCCATCTGCAAAGCATCTCCGCTTTACATACAGCCGCCAAGTCCGTCTCGGAAAAGGTGGGCCGTCCCTGGATCGAATCGACATTCAACGGCATTCGCCTCGGCCCCAGGCAGTTTTCCGATATTTGGATACGAGCCGTTCTGGCCGCGCGTATTCTTGGCCTGTCCAGTATGCCCGATGTCTACATTTCAGGCGATTCACAATGGAACACCTACACCTACGGCACCGACACCAGCGCGTTTATTGTCCTGGGCACAGCCATCCTCAACAATTTCCAGAACGACGATCTGCTCTTCGTTCTCGCGCGAGAGATGGGGCACTGCTGCGCCGGCCACGCACTCTGGAAAACGGTGGCTCGTTTCCTTGTCGGCGACGATAGCGTGCGCAAAGGCTTACTCTCCGGCGGAGTTTTGAACGCCATCAGCTTCAGCCCCACGAAGTGGGTTCAGGATGCGGTGGATATCCCGCTCATGGCGTGGTCGCGCCAGGCCGATATCACCGCCGACCGCGCCGCGCTGCTCGCCATCGGTGACGAAGCCCTCGCTCGCCGCGTGATTTTGGCGTGGTCTATCCGCTCCGCTCGGCTCCTGAAGCAGGTCAACATCGAGGAATGGATGAAGCAGGAAGAGGCGAGCGACGATCAGATGACGCGCTTCTCAGAGATGACGACCACTTCCTCGATGTACACCACGCGGCGCCTGCGGCTGCTCGGCCAGTCGGCCCGCGAGCCCGAGCTCATGCGCTGGAGCCAGACGATTCAGCCCATTCGCAAACGGCTCACTCCGCCGCCCCAGCCGCCAATCTCGGGCCTGACGGCTGCCGCGCCTGGCATTCGACGTGCGCCGACAGCGCAGGTTCCCGCATCGGCGCGCGTCCCCGCACTTGCACCACCACCCGCACCTCCGCCCTCTGACTCTGTCCGTGTTCTTTGCAACAAGTGCCAGACGGCCATGCGCATTCCGCTTTCCGCCTTGCGCGGCAAACCGTCGCTCAATGTCCGCTGTCCAAAATGCCAGAACATTTTTACGCTGCGGCCGAAGTCTGCTTCTCAGGCGTCGGCTCCGCCCGCTGCGGGAACCAATCCAACTGCCTCGCCGGTGTCCCCCTCCGCACCGGCAAAACCGGTCGCCCCCCCGCCGTCCGTGTCTCAACAGCAAAAATCGGCTGCACCCGCGTCTGCCGCATCAAAGCCCAAACCGGCCGCCGCGCCCGCGCAGTCGAGTGCAACAACAAAATTGCCTGCTCGGCCGTCCGTTTCTGCAGCAGAGCATAAACAAGCCAGGTGACCAAGAAGAAAAGAGAGGTTAACTTATGCCAGACGATCCAAATGAAGTAGTCGTGATTGTCCCCGATGCCGACGCGAATTCACCCGACGCCTCAACCCCTTCCGACGAACCGGTCGTAGTCGAGGTCATTGACGCCGTCACCGACCCGACCGGAAGCAGCGATCCCGAAGTCGTGGTCGTTGAAGCAGCTCCGGATGGCCAGGAAGATGTATTCGTCGTCGACCCCGACGCTGTCGATCCTGATGCTATTGACCCCGGCACTGGAACGGATCCGACAACGGATCCGACGAGCCAAACTGATCCCGGCAGCGATCCCACGGGTTCGGTCGATCCCATTTCGACCACTCCAGGTGACAGTCCGAGCGATCCTGGTCCTGACGGCACGCCTGACGGATCGGTGGATCCGACCGGTTCTTACACCGACCCCGGCGAGGGACCAACAACCGGCGATCCTGGCTCAGAGGGCTCCGTGGATCCGATCAGCTCCTCGACCGATCCTGGGGATGGATCGACGTCGCCCGACGGCAGCGATCCAACCGACCCGACCGCTAGTGACCCCACCGCCGGCAGTACCGACGATCCATCGGCGGGAGGAGTTGTCGGCAACGATCCTGACACGACTAGCTCAACCGACCCCGATTCGACCAGCTCCACTGATACGTCGCAGGTGACCAGCGATCAGGACACTCTGCAGCAGGACGAACAACAAGAGGCTCAGGACGTCCAATCAGGCGACTACACGGCCGCATCCACGGATGCCCAGCAGGCCTATCAGCAATCGGAGACCGTGGCGGGCGAAGGCGGCCCTGACAACACCGACGAGACCTGGACAGCGCAGCTGGACGAGAGTTACGCCGCCTCAGACCAGCAGACCGCGCAAGAGGATGCGACAACCGCCGCAGGATACGCCGACGACCCGACAGGGAACCCAGACACGGATGCAGCCGATGCGCAGCTCTACGGCGACGCTGCCGCTGGCGAGGAGCAGACTGCAGGCTCCGACGCCGAATCGGGCGAGTACGGCGATTCGGTTGGTCAGGAAATGGATACGCCGACGGATACAACAGAAGACGCTCCGGTCGACGACGCACCCGTTGATGACGCGCCCGTGGACGATACGCCGGTAGATGACACGCCCGTGGACGATTCAACGGTCGACGACGATTCGTCGTCGAGTTAGAACGACTTTCGGCTCCAGAGGAGTGACCGAAAATAGCCCAGGGTGAAGTCCGCGCAGGCAGGATCCCCATCGAGCGATTCCTGCTCGATGGGATAAAGCAAGCGGACGAGAACCCTGGGAAACCGCGTGTGCGATCGCCTCCGCCCGGAGGGCCGGCCGAATTCCAAACTGTCCGTTTTCGAGAATTGGCGCCGTCCCTACGGGACTCAATAGCATTTTCGAACGCATTCCCCACGCTGAAGCGAGGGGCTAACAACCACTGCGCCTCCGGGGCGGTTTCTGACGCTCGCCGCTCGTCTTGGACAGCTAATTGGGCTCGCTCCGAGCCTGGTGGTTAGGCCTTGCGCAAGGCTCCTAAATCGGTGAACATCGGCCCCACCCGTTGCAGCCCTAACTCGCTCTTCCCAAACACACCGCGAACCATCCCTTGGAGTCTGTCCACGTCTCAACCGGCTTGAAGCCCGTCTTCGCGAGCAGAGCCTCGGCCTGCCCAGGCCTGTACTTATAGCTGTTCTCTGTGTGGATGGTCTCGCCCGCAGCGAATTCGACGGTCATATCCAGCTCGTTAATATTGATCTGCTGGGCACAGCGGCTCACCAGGTGCATTTCCATGCGGGACTTCGCCTTGTTCCATACGGCGCGGTGCTCGAATGTTTCCACATCGAACTCCGCGTCGAGTTCGCGATTCAGGCGCACCAGGACATTCTTGTTGAATGCGGCCGTCACGCCGCGCGCGTCATCGTACGCCGCAACGAGCATTGCTTCGTCTTTCACCAGGTCGACACCCAGCAGCATGGAGTCGCCAGCTTCCAGACCGGCGCGCACGCGGCAGAGCAGCCGCTCTGCCTCGGTTGGCTCAAAGTTTCCAATACTCGATCCGATGTAGAGAATCAGCCGTCTTTCGCCGGGGCTCATGGCTCCAAGGTGAAACCTGCGGCCGTCACCGACGGTGTAGTCCATCACGCGCGGCGTCACTGTAACGCCGGGGATCTCGCGCTCGATACGCCGTTTCGCAAGATCGAGCGCGCTCGCTGAAACGTCGACCGGCTCGTATATCACTGCATCCTGACGCTCGACCGCGGCGCGCAAAAGCAGCCGCGTCTTTTCCGCCGACCCCGCGCCCAGCTCCGCGATGCGCAGCCGCCGGCCACGGCTCGCCTGATCGACAATCTCCTCCGATGCCAGGAAGAAGATGCCGCGCTCGGTGCGCGTGGGGTAGTACTCGGGCAGCCTGGTGATGGCATCGAATAGCTTCGACCCTGCGCTGTCGTAGAAGAGCCACGCAGGCAGCCGCTTGGGCCGCGTGCTCAGTCCTTCGCGGACCGCCGTGGCAACACGTTCATCGAATTGCAGAATTGGGGAAGGGGAAGCTGCTGCGCTCATGTGTTCTCAATTGGATGCGGCCGGCGCGGTTAGGTCGCCAGACGAATGCCGGAAAACTGCCATCGTGTCTCGGGGGAAAAGAAATTGCGATAGGTTGAGCGGATATGCCGCGCCGGGGTTACGCACGATCCGCCGCGCAAAACCATTTGCCCGCTCATGAATTTGCCGTTGTACTCGCCCAATGCGCCATTGAGCGGCTTGAACCCCGGATAACCCAGGTAGGCGCTAGCCGTCCACACCCAACAATCCCCATAGTACTTCGTGGCGTTTTGGTTTTGGTGCTTCGCACCGTTCTGGTTTTGGACGAGATTGACGGAAGGGACCGGTGTCAGATTTCCGGAATCGAGCAAATTCCCCTCTACCGGTTGGCCCTCGACCGCAGCCTCCCACTCAAACTCCGTGGGCAGCCGCTTGCCTGCCCAACGCGCGTATGCGTCTGCCTCGTAAAAACTGACCTGGCTCACCGGCACAGTCTTGAGCGTTTCCAGCGGGTGCTCGCCACGCAAGGTAAACACCGTCCACGCTCTGTCTTGCTCGGTCCAGTAGAGCGGCGCTCGCCAGCCGTTCGCCTTCACCGCATCCCATCCCGCTGAAAGCCACAGCTCTGGCTTGCGGTATCCCCCATCGGCCATAAACTCCGCGTACTCGCCGCAGGTCACCAGCCGGTCCGCCAGCGAAAAGGGCTCCTGCCATACGCGATGCAGGGGCATTTCGTTGTCAAAACAGAAACCGTCGCCCGCATGCCCCGCTTCTTTCAGTCCGCCCTCAAACTGCATGAACCGAAGTGGCTCCCTCGCTCCCTTGTTTCCTTGTTCCCTGCTTTTCTGATCCCTTGTTCCCTCGTTCCCTGCCGGTGTCCCCGGCGGGCGATTGTTGCCCGATGGGGTGGCTTGGTCCCTGTATTTCGGCCGCAGCGGATTCGTGAAGAAGGCGTTCAAAATGTCGGTCAGCAGCAATTCCTGGTGTTGCTCTTCGTGGTTGGCGCCGAGTTCGGTGCGCCGCAACGCTTCCGGCTCCGGCTCGCGCTCGAACAGCCGCTCCATCGCCGCGTCCACATGCTCGCGATAACGCAGAATCTCCTCGAGCCCGGGCCGCGAAAACGACGACCGCAGCCGCTTCTCAGGAAACGCCGAGAAACCCTCGTAATAGCTGTTGAAGAGCCAGGGAAAGTCTTGATTGAAGAGCTTGTAACCGGGCAGAAACTCCCGCAGGACGAACGACTCGAAAAACCATGCCGTGTGCGCCAGGTGCCACTTGGCCGGCGAGGCCTCAGGGCACGACTGCACCATCATGTCTTCGGCCGAAAGCGGCTCGCAGAGCACTGCGGAGCTGCGCCGCACTTCGTTGAAACGCTTGAAGATCGCCGCTCCGGCGCCTGAAAAAGTAGTTGTGCTCACGGCCCCCGCCCTCCGCATCCGCTGAGTGTAGAACATTTTGATGCGATCCACCGCCATTTCGACGCCTTATCGCGAAAAGCACCCGCCGAAAAACACGCTTCCCCGTACTTCTCACCTGTCCATGAAAAGGGACCACCCCATGAACGCCCAGCTACCGTTAAGGATCAGCCTGGATAGGTCCATTTAACCGTTAATCGTAGTAGTGGTGCTGGCAATTGACTGTGAATGGTGGTTTAATCCCTGCCAGAGATTTTGAAAGGTCGTTCGCTCCCGGGGCAGGAGAGAGAATGTCGAGACTCGGTCCAATGCGGATCCCAATCGCGGCGCTGTTCGCGCTCTCCCTGGCTGTTCCCGGGGGTCTGCCGGCTCAGGCAAGCGGCCAGTCCCAGCCGCCCGCCCCTCCGCCTGCGCCCGAAACCGCGACCCCAGCCCACGCCACCCCGACTGCCGAACAGCTTGGCGACTCATTTTCCGCCCGCCAGCGCTACCAGGCCGCCATTGCCGCCTACTCCAAGGCACCTGAGATGACGGCCGCTATCTGGAACAAGATGGGGATCGCTTACCAGATGATGTTCAACTCCAAAGACGCCGCACGCTGCTACAAACAGTCGATTCAGCTCGATCCGAGCGAACCGCAGGTTCTGAACAATCTCGCCACAGTCTATGCCTCGCTCAAGGAATATGGCCAGGCCGACCGGCTTTACCGCCGGGCGCTCAAGCTCGATCCACAGTCCGCGCTGATTCTCAAGAATCTCGGCACGAATCTGCTGGCAGAACATAAGTACAACAAGGGCTGGGAGGCCTACCAGCAGGCTCTGGCCATTGATCCCGGGATCTTTTCCAACCACGACACTCCATCCGTGGACGATCCATCTTCGGTTCAGGAGCGAGGCGCGATGAACTACTACATGGCGGCTGGGTGCGCGCGTGCCGGCTACGCCGATTGTGCTCTTCAGTACCTGCGCATGGCGCTCGACGAGGGCTTTACCACGCGCAAAAAGGTCGCAACCGACGTGGAATTCGCCAGTTTGCGCTCGAACCCGGCCTTCAAACAGTTGATCGAAGAGCAGCAGCGCAGCCAGTAATCCACTCAAGCCGCGCCCGTTTGGGTTCATCGTCGTCTCTCGCCGCATCTGGGACGTCTATCAGAGCAGGTTGGCCTTTCTGCCTTCCCTGGAGCCTCCTATGAACGTCCGCCTCTTCGCCTCACTCGTGATTGCTGGTGCCTTTGTGGCAATAGCCTGCGCTCAGGAGTCGGGCACTGCTCCCGCATCCGGCCAAAGCGCAAGCCAGAGCGCCGCCCAGAATGGAAACCCCGATTCGGGCGGCGGCTACGGCCAGCATCGCGGACGTGGCGGCTTCGGCGGCGGAGGCGGCATGATGGGCCGCGGCCTGATGGGCACGGTCACAGCGGTCGCGGCCGATCACTACACCATCAAGACCGATGCAGGCGATGTCTACACCGTTCACTTCACCACGGACACGCGGATATTCAAGCGTCAGGCCAGAACCGGTGGGCCCGGCGAGGGTCAGGGCGGCGGCCAGGGGCAAAGTGGCGGAGGCGGCCGCGGTTATGGAGGCGGCGGCAATCCACCGCAACAGATCGCTGCCACCGACATCAAGACGGGCGATGTGATCAACGTCATGGGCGATACCGACGCCACGGCAAAGACCGTGAACGCAAGAGCCGTCGCGCTGATGGACCAACAGACAGTGGACCAGCTTCGCGCCATGGAAGCGAACTTTGGCAAGACGTGGCTGATGGGCAAGGTGACCGCGATTGACGGCACAAAGATCACGCTGATCGGCGTGCTCGACAGTGCGCCGCACGTTGTTGTTGCCGATGAAAATACTGAATTCCGCAAACGCCGCGATCCGATCACGCTTGCGGATATCCAGGTGGGAGACACCGTGCGCGCAGACGGCGCAGTGAAGGATGGCGTCTTTACCGCTGCCAACGTGAATGTTTTTGGCGGCCAGGGCGGCGAGACGCCTTCGGTCCCGCGCAGCGATTCGCCACAGGCTCCGCGCAGCGCGCCGCCCCAAAATTGATCGCCCCGGTAACCGGGCTCTACTCGATCGACTGCAGCGTCCACGCCCCGTTGGTCAGGACAAACGTAGCTTGCCGCAGCGAGCTCAGTTTGTTGCCGGGATTGTGCGCCATATCCGCAAGCGGCTGTGGAAGCCCATCAAGATTCACATCTTCGGTGAACGACGCGATCCTCGTATCGCCCACCGACTGAATATCTCCCACATCGCGCGCTTTCAAGTGACTCGTCGCGACGGACTGGATGACGATGACAAAGTGCGGATCGCTTGGGCTATCGGGCCGCCACTGAATCACGTCTCCGCCGCCCGACAACGTCAGTACCTTCTTGCCGTCGGGCGTCAACGTGAAGTCTGCCCAATAGCCGTTTGGATACCTCTTGGTTTTGAGCCAATATTTTGCATTGTCCCCTTGCTGCATCCCGGTATCGTTCACTGTAATGCTCACCGGCGTTGCGGCAGTCTGATCGTATTTGGCTTGAATCATCGTCAAAGCCTGGGCCTGCGTCAGATCTGGCGCCGACTTGCATCCCGCCATCCCTAGTCCGGCTCCGAGCGAAACCAGGACTCCCAAAACCTGCACCTTCACCGCGTTTTTCACATTTCCTCCCTCAACCACCTGAGTGGCCCGCACAAATAGAAAGCGTTGAACGGCTCGCAATCATTCGCCCCGCCATTTTTCATCTACTTTCCGCCGCTGTCAATGCAATTGGAAGTGACCCCGCTCACAGGTCAACGTGCGCGAAGGAAAACGGCCCTCGGATGAGCGTCGCGGGGGTTTTTATCGAAGCCGGCTCCGGGGAAATCAGGGACGTAGCCCGTAAAAGCTCAGTGCCGCATCGCCTTGCTCGAGCACACGCGTTCGTTTCAGGCTGCCGTACCGCTCGTCGAGGGCGGATTTGCGCCGATGCTCGGCAACCACCACCGCGTCAGGCGCCAAAATCCCCAGCGCCGCGCCGCCCAGCAATTCCAGCGTGCTCGCGTACTCCTCGGCCGCTTCATACGGAGGATCTAAGAAGACCACTTCGTATTTGTCTGGTTTTGGATTTTTTTCTGGCTTTGGATTAGGTCCGGTGACTCCGCGGAGATACGCGCTGACGCTTTTTGTGTGAATGCTCACGCTCTCGCAGATGCCGAGTCGCGTCAGGTTGCCGTCGAGAACTTTCAGCGCCGCCGGCGCACGCTCGACGAATGTCACGCGCGCGGCCCCGCGGCTCAGCGCCTCCAACCCCACAGCGCCCGAGCCGGCATAGAGATCCAGAAACACGGCACCTTCTAGCCGCGGCGCGAGCACGTTAAAGAGCGTTTCGCGCAGGCGATCGCTGGTGGGCCGCGTGCTCATTCCCGGCGGGGCCGCGAGCGTGCGCGAACGATACATTCCAGCAATGATGCGCATCGCCAACCAGCATAACGGACTCGCGCTCTTTTCACTCCTTCACTCGTTCACCTCTTCACTTCTTGACTCCTTCACTTCCTCACTTCCCGCCCCACGACCGGTGCCCCAATGGAAGTTCCACGCCATTGGGGTGGCCTTCGCTCTACAATCGTTCTATGCGTGGCTGGTCAATTCCGCTGGGTCGATGGTTTGGCGTGGAGATGCGCGTCCACATCTTCTTCCCGCTGCTGGTGCTGGTGCTCTTCGTCATCAGCGGCGCAGACGGCTGGCCTCGCGCGCTGGCGCTCTTCCTTCTATTGGTAGCGGCCGTGGCCGTGCGTGAAACCGCGCGCCTCATAGTGGCGGCGTGGCTGGGTCTGCGCCTGCGCGCCATCCTGCTGCTACCCATCGGCGGCCTGTTTGCCTACGCCACGCCTGAGAGCCAGGAGATCGCCAGTCAGGGCAGCGGCCAATTCATTCTCGCGCTGGCCGGACCTCTGGCAAATATCGGTGCGGCACTCACCGCTGCCGGCATTATCCTAGGCGCCGGCGGCAATGTGCAGCTCTTCGATCATCCCTTCATCACCGCCGGCCACTTGCTGCGCTCGTTGTTCTGGATGCAGGCATCTCTCGGCATTTTGCACTTTATCCCCGCCTATCCACTCGATTGCGGCCGCCTCATCCGCAACCATTTCTCGCGGACACACGGTTCTGCTCCCGCCAGCCGCGCCGTCTCCGGCCTTGGCCAGGTGCTGGCCCTTGCTGCAATCCTTGGCGGCATGTGGGCGCAGGAGCCCTGGCTCATCCTCGCCGGCTTCTTCATCATGATCGGCGCGCAGATTGAGGATCAGGGCGTCTTCTTCCAGTCCGTCGTTGACACCGTGCGCATGCGCGAGGTGATGCTCACCGACTTTGCCACGCTCTCGCCGTCTGACACGCTGGCCGACGCGCTCTACCGGTGCGTGCACTCTCTTCAGGAAGACTTTCCCGTAGTGCGCGGCCCGCAACTGGTTGGCATCGTTTCCCGCCAGCGCATCCTTGAGGCCCTGCGCAGCGAAGGCAACGGCTACGTGCAGTCCGTCATGTCGCGCGCGTTTCAAGTGGCCCGGCCAGAGGACACGCTTGGCACCACCATTCGCCGCCTCACCGCAGGCCACGGCCTCGCGCTCATCCCCATCACTGAGAGCGGGAAAGTCGTCGGCATCGTCAGCGTGCAAAACCTCATGAGCTCCATGTCTCTGCTCGCCGAGCAGCGCCGCATCGAACGGCAGGAAGCCGAGAACTAGAGGCCCGGATACCCCACCCTCGGCGCGCTTTTGTTCTTGCGCCTAGAGTGGGGCAGCACAAAGCCAAATCAGCAAGCTTTGTAACAGGGCACCAGTTCGGTGCGCCAATGGCTCTTATCATGGTCCAATGTGGCCTTTCAAGAAAAAGACATCAAGCCCGGATCGATTGCCCATAGACGGCCCTTGGTCGCTTGCAGAGGGAAAGCATAGCGGTCAAGTCATGTTTGTGCGCACGAATACCGGATACCGCGAGTTCGGGAGCGTGCCCGGCTACGAACATCAGGTCGGCATCGCCGTGCCATTGAGAGAAGCTGAATCAACTGGACTTCCGTGCCCTGCAGAGGACGCACTGCTTGGTGAAATCGAAGAAATGATCTGCAATTCGTTGGAGGAGCAGGCAGAGTCCCTCTTTGTGGCTGTCATTACTACGAGCGGGATGAGGGAGTTTGTTTTCTATACGCGTGAACCACAGCGCGCGCAGCAGCGTTTCGAAGCGCTGCGCAATCAAATCGCCAGTCACGAGATACAACTGATGATTCAATCTGACAAACGTTGGAGGGTTTACGCCCAGCTAGGTTAGGCGGATGGCCCACCCTTCAACTCGTCGGGAATGACGTTGCCCGTCCTTTCGCGGCTGTATCGCGGAAGGATGGGAAAGCACGACGTAAACTTACGACAGCATGGATCGCCCTGCCGCCAACGCCGCCCTCGCCCCCGGCCTCTACCTCGTCGCCACTCCCATCGGCAACCTTGGCGACATCACGTTGCGCGCGCTCGAAGTTCTCCGCGCCGTCGACCGCATCGCCTGTGAAGACACGCGCCAAACCCAAAAACTTCTCAATCATTTTGAAATCGAGAAAAAAACCGTCAGTTGCCACGAGCACAACGAGCGGTCGCGAGCCACAGAACTGATCCAGGACATAAACGCCGGGAGGCCGGTCGCGCTTGTATCGGACGCGGGAACGCCCGGCGTGAGCGATCCCGGCTCGTGGCTGGTGCGCGAGGCCATCGCCGCAGGAGTGCCTGTCTTTCCGATTCCCGGCGCCAACGCCGCTGTCAGCGCGTTAATCGCCTCTGGCCTGCCCGCCGACGAATTTCAGTTTCTCGGGTTCCTTCCGGAGAAGGCAGGCGCGCGCCGAACGAAACTTGAAGATCTTGCCGCCCTGCCGCATGAGAGTGCGCGGACGCTGATCTTCTACGAAGCGCCGCACCGCCTGCTCGATACACTCGTCGATTTGGAATCGGTTTTTGGTTCGGAGCTGCGCGTCGCCGTAGCGCGTGAGCTGACCAAGATTCACGAAGAGTTTCTGCGCGGGAGCGTCGCCGAAGTACACAAAGAACTCGCCGCCCGCGACCGGATCCGCGGCGAAATCACGTTGCTCATCGAGGCACCCGCGCGAACTTCATCGTCGGCCGGAACGTCGGGCTCGGCAAACGCGCATGAAACCATCAGCGCGCGCGTCGCTCGAATGACGACTGAAAGCGGCATCGACGAGAAAGAGGCGCTTAAGCGCCTGGCCCGCGAATTGGGCCGTTCAAAAAGCGAAGTCTACCGCGAACTCCAGCGCGAACGCGCGAGGAAACGCTGAGGATCGCCGGGTTCATTGCAAACGGCGGAGCTGCGGTGCCCGCGTGTAAATCGCTGAAAAGCAGATCCTTCGACTCGTCCGCCGCGGCGGACTTCGCTCAGGATGACATCTTGCTTCGACAGGATGACAACTCACTTGTGATGCCGACTTCGTACTTCGGAATACCAGAAGGCTCTTCTGGCTACGTTGTGTTTGCTTGTTCCCTTGGTCCGTCGTTCCCCGCTTTTATGCCTTCGTCACTTCAACCAGCACCGAGTAGAACGTCGCTCCGCCGCCGATGTCGGTGAGCCGCTCGCTGGTCAGCGCGTTGATGTTCGCGCCGTCCGGGTGCAGCTTGGCCCAGTCGAGCCGCGCGGCCACCACGCCGGCGGGCAGGCTCACGTTCAGCATCGCCGTCAGCTCCAGCGACCCGCGGTCGTTGAAGACGCGCACGCGTTCGCCGTCCGCGACGTTGCGAGATGCAGCGTCGGTGGGGTGCATTTCGATTCGCTCACTGGTTCGCGCTTCCATCTTGCGATGGCCGGGCAGATTCGCAAAGGTCGAGTTCATGTAGTTGTCGCTCTTGCGGGCCAGCAGTTCGAGTGGATATTGTTTGGCCGCTACGCCCCATCGCGACTCGATCGGAGGAACAAAACTGGGAAGGCCGTCGGCGCCGGAGGCCGCCAAAGTCTCCGAGAAGAACTCGATCTTGCCGGAAGGCGTGGGCACCGAGCCGGATGTGTACGGAAGAAACGGCCGCGCTTCCGGTTCCGCGTAAAACGCCAGCGGAATGTGCCCTTCGCGCTCCAGATCTTCGAAAGTGATGTGCTCCATGTTCGCGTTTTTTGAGTGGCCGTCTTCGCCGATGGCAAGCGCCTGCCGGATCATCTCTTCCGGCGTGTCGCGGAAGCAGGCTTCATTGAACCCCATGCGCTGCGCGAGTTGCCCGAAGAGCCACACGTTTTGCCGCGCTTCGCCGGGCGGGGCGATGGCTTGACGGGAGAGCTGCACAAAGTAGTGGCCGTATGCGCCCTGCACGTCAGTGTGTTCAAGAAACGTCGTCGCCGGCAAAATGTAGTCGGCGTAGTCGGTTGTGTCGGTAAAAAACTGCTCATGAACGACGGTGAAGAGATCTTCGCGCATCAAGCCGCGGCAGACTGCGTTGTGGTTCGGCGCTATCGCGCCCGGATTCGAGTTGTAGACAAACAGCGCGTGAACCGCCGGACCGTTTTCTTGTTCCCTTGGTCCCTCGGCGTCTTGGTCCCTGTCTTGTCCCAACTCGGTCAGCGCGCGGCCAAGCTCCGACATGTTGACCACGCGCGCAAGCCGTCCGATGGGCGAAGCGAGCGCCAGATCGGGCCGCTCGAGAGCCTTCTTGTCCCATTGAAACGCGCCCGAAGTTGAGAGCTGTCCCCCGCCGCCACGATGCTTCCAGGCGCCAGTGAGCGCCGGCAGCATTGCGATGGCGCGTACCGCGGTGCCACCGTTCTGGCTCCGCTGCACGCCGTAGTTGAGGCGCAGCATTGCGGGGCTCGCCGCCGCGTATTCGCGCGCAAGCTGCTCGACCTCCGCTGCCGTCATGCCCGTCCACGCGGCCACGCGCTCCGGCGTGTACTCGCGCGCGCGTTCGGCAAGGCGCTCAAATCCGTGTGTCATCTCCGCAATGTAGGAGCGGTCTTCCATGCCTTCGTTCAAGATCACGTGCATCATGCCGAGCGCCAGCGCGGCGTCGGTGCCCGGACGAATCGCGATATGCCAGTCGGCCACGGCCGCGGTGCGCGTGCGGTAGGGATCGATCACGATCAGACGCGCCCCGTTGCGCCGCGCCTCCTCAATGAATGGCCACAGGTGAATGTTATTGCCGTGGATGTTCGCGCCCCACGCGAGGATCAGTTTTGCCAGGCGCACATCTTCTGTCGGCGTGCCGAACTTTTTGCCGTAGACCAGGTTCCACGCCTGGCCGCCTGCCTCAGAGCAAATGGTGCGGTCGAGCTGGCTCGCGCCCAGGCGATGGAAGAAGCGGCGATCCATCGATCCGTAGCCGAGCACGCCGATGGTGCCTGCGTAGCTGTAGGGCAGGATCGACTCGGGGCCGAAGCGATCGCTGATCTCCTTGAGCCGCGCGGCGATTGCGTCGAGCGCTTCATCCCAACTGATGCGCTCGAAGGACTCGTGCTCTTGTCCGCGTTGGAGCGGGCCCTTTGCGACGCCGGATTTGCGGCGCAGCGGATAGAGAACGCGATCCGGAGCGTAAACGCGGTCGAGATACTTGGCAACCTTGCCGCACAGAAATCCGCGCGTGACGGGCTGCGAGGGGTCGCCCTCAACCTTCACCGCGCGGCCTTGCTCGTTCACCGTCACCAGCACCGCGCACGAGTCCGGACAGTCGTGCGAGCAGACCGTGTGAACGACGCGGAACGGAGGGGAAGCAGCCATGGCGTCATTGTAAGCTGTACTCGGCTATCGGCCGCGCATGTACACTGGACACGCCATGGATTGCGTCTTTTGCAAAATCGCCGCCGGAGAGATTCCCACAACCGCCGTGTACGAGGATAGGCAAACCTACGCTTTTGCCGACATCAATCCCAGGGCGCCGGTGCACATCCTTGTCATTCCGCGGGAGCACATTGGTTCGCTCGCCGAAGCGGGTGCGGAAAAGCGAGCACTGCTCGGTCACCTTATAGGTATAGCGGGGGAAATTGCTCGGGAAAAAGGCCTGGCGAAGGGCTACCGCGTCGTCATTAATTCCGGCGAAGATGGCGGCCAGACCGTGAACCATCTTCACTTGCACCTGATGGGCGGGCGGCAGATGACATGGCCGCCGGGATAAAAGCAGGGACCGAGGGAACAAGGGAACAAGAAATCGAGGAGTCGGAACCCACAAAAGAGAAAGGGCACGCCAAGTCGGCGTGCCCTTCTTGTTCTTCAGAGATTCAACTACATGGGTTGCTGCGAGACTTCCTCTTCTTCTTCTACGCCGTAGCGGCGGAGAAGAATGGGCAGGCTCTGCGAGAAGGCTGAGCGCGGCATCACCGAGTCGCATCCTGCCTCGACGGCCTTCATCTTCAGGTCGCCCTGCAGATGATTCAGAAAGCCGATGATGGAGACGGCTTTCTTGAATTTGGATTTGAATTTGGGAATGAGCGTCATGGGCTTGGCGTTCAGGTTGTTGAGATCGAAGACCAGGAGCGCGGGCTTTTCATTTTCCTGCGACTCATAGATGCGCGCAATCGCTTCTTTGTTCTCGCCCTTTACAAACTCCACTTTCACGCCGAGTTTGCGCGCCGTCTCCTGGATCTTGGCCAGGAAAAAGAGATCCTCAATGAAGCAGAAGATGCGCGTGGGGGCGTCCTGGCGGATGGGGGCAGGGGGTTGCGCTGAATAAACGTCGGGATAGTACCCGCTGCTATGGCCGTTGCCCGATGTGGGGATGGTGGATGGCGGACCGTCAGCGACATTGCCGTTCGCCACACGATAACTGTGGTCCATGGGACCGACAAATGCGCGGGGGCCTTTCTGCCTGCCTCTGCGCTTGCCCTGCGGCGGGCCGGAGATGCTGTTGCCGAGCTGCGCCGGAGGAGCAGAGCTTTTCTGGAAGAATTTCTTCTTCTTTCGGCCCTGGTGCTGGTGGGGAGGCCTGTGCTGCGCAGGATGCGCGGGATGCGATGGATGCGGCGCCTGAGGCAGAGGCGATTCCTGCGCCTGCGCTTGCGGCTGTGGAGCTTGCACACCAGCCTGCTGGCTGGACTTGTTCTTGCGGCGGCGGCGACGGCGCCGATGCCCATGCGACTGCGCCTGACCGTTGTCAGGAGAAGGCCCCTGTTCAGGCTGGGGCTGCGTCGGTTCTGTTGTCATAATGCGTATGCTTCCTGGGACTTTGCTTTCCGTTGTATTGAATTGCGCGTTTTACTCTTGGTTGAGCCGTTCCATGACCGTGCGCAAATGCTCTCCGGATTCCCCGGGATGTAGCGCGGACAAGTCAATCCACCGCTCAATTCTTAAACCGGTGCAGACCGTTTCCTTCCCCGCGAGGTCTTTTCCTCAATAGAGGAACAAGAGACTCGACTGCGGAGCGACGAAATGCTGCGCGAATGGTCCTGAAACTGGCCCGCGCCTCAGATTCTGTGGTTCAACCCCTTGAGCGTCTTAGAGAATGCGATTGCTGCTTCATGCGCGGGAGTCTTTAATCAACTCCATCCGGCCGCCGGAACTTCCCGGCGCAGTTTCTGCTTTTCTCGGAGAATGCCCTTTCCTATGTGAGCCTTCATCGCGGGCAGCTTGATAGCAATCAGACTGTTTGACGATGATTTGCTTGCTCCGCGGCGAGCTTGCTCTACCCATACCCGGGTGGCCTGCGTCAGCCGCTTGATAGGCAACTCCGATAGTACAGGGAAGGTCACCCTCTGGCAAGAGGGGGTTGGGGGAGGAACCGCCTTAAGTAATGAGCTTCGTGAACTTCAGGTTCGGCGGGTAAATGACCTGAAAGTGCATTGGGAATCAGCCCTGATGACCGAAACGCCACTTCTTTGAGAGTGGCGTTTCAGCAGTGGTGTTGGAACGCTGCGCTGGTCACTGGCCTCCCAGCGGAGCGGGCCGATGGCTCCGCTCGGTTTTCAGGTTCCCCGGCTGGCTTATCCCCTTTCTTAAGGGCCGCTCAATGGCGGTTGCTCTGCCGGGTACCTCTGTTGATCGGGCGCTCTCTTCTTGAGCTACCCCATATCACTGGCGTTAATAGAGTAGCAATCAGTGTACCGTTCGCAACTTTGTTTCTTTGCAGTCATTTGCGTGGCTTCAGGCGCGGCATTGTCTGGAATCTGGAAGTTAAAGGGCGAAAATCCTTCAAAAAAGCATAGAGGGGTGTGAGTGCGCTCACGCGTCGCATTCAATCAGCTCTGGCACACGGGGCAATAATGAGTTCCGCGGCCGGCGACGACGAGCCGGCGAATTGGCGTTTGACAGCGGCGGCAGGGCTCGCCTGTGCGCTGGTAAACACAGTGCTCAAGCTGAAAAAAACCACGCTCGCCGTCGGCGCCGACATAGTCGGAGACTGACGAGCCGCCTAATTGGACGGCGTGAGTGAGGATTTCGCGCAGGGCCAGCCGCAGCCGTTCGAGCTCAGGACGTGTTACGCGGTTGGCTCGCCGCCGCGGGCGAATGCCGGCGTGAAAGAGGCTTTCATCGGCATAGATATTGCCGACGCCCGCAAGCAGAGTCTGGTTGAGCAGAGCTGCCTTGATCGATAAGCGGCGGCCACGGAAGAGAGCCGCAAATTCACTCTGGCCAATGGTGAGAGGCTCATCGCCTGGTGCGCCGAAAGGAGCCTCGCGACGGAGGTCCCGGAAATCGAGTCGCCCAAATCTTCGGGGATCGACAAACCGCAACTCGCGGCCGCTTTCGAGGGACAGGCGCGCATGAGTATGGGTCGCGACCGGACTTTCGGGTGACGTGACGAGCAGCCGGCCTGTCATGCCGAGATGCACGATCCATTGAGCGCAAGGCGTGAGCGCTTCGCGTTGGTGCGCATCGGGCGCGCACGCTGATGTGCCTAATTCAATGACGATGTGCTTTCCGGTGCGGTGAACGGCCAGGATGGTGCGGCCTGAAAGCCCCTTGGCCTGGCGCACGCGTGAAGTCTTGAAGGTTTGAGGCCGGCGGCCAAACCAGACTTGAACGATGCGATCGCCGCGAATGCGCTTGTCAACACCGCGCGCAATTGTCTCCACCTCGGGCAGTTCCGGCATCGGTTTATTGTAGAAGATCGAAAATGGAGTGCTGCGGGATTCTGCTGATTCTTACCGAGGATTCTCGGCCAATTCCGATTCTTCTTCCGCCATGCGGCTTTGCAGTGCCCCCCACTGTTCCAGGTACACCACTCCAAGAGCGAGACCGACGAGGAAGACCCCCACAGAAGCGCCTTCAACCATGTTCAGATCGCGGTCCTCGGCTGGAGTTTGATACACAGTGGTTCCATGAATGCCGCGCGGGACAACGCGATTGACCTCTGGCGCGGGCCACCTGGGCATGGTGTCAAGGTAGTGCGTGGAGATCATCGCGGAAACGATGAGGCCAGCCAGGCCGGGCAAGAGAAAAAGCAGCGCGAAGAACTTGAGCGTGGCTAATCTCGCAGTTTTCATCGCTTCACCTCAAGGAAATCCAGATTGGCGGCCCGGATTCTCAGGGCGGATCGAGAGAGGGGTACGGAGGTTGCTGTTCCTGCCCGAAGTTTAGACCCGATTTGGAAGCACTCGCCATAAACATCTGCAATCTCAGGCGGGGAATCTTTATGCGCAACCCGAAAAGCGATCTGTACGGACGGCGTTCGGCCCGGTCACCGAGTTGCGATACATCCTAACCAACGGAACACTACACTGAATGCAGCCCATGGCCGCAGCAGACACTGTAACCGATACCATCGCCGCTATCTCCACGCCACCGGGGCGGGGCGGCATTGGAATTGTGCGCCTGAGCGGGCCGCAAGCGGCGTCGATCGCGGCTCAGCTCGTCCGCCCGCATCAACCCCTGGAGCACGCTCATGCGCGATTGGCGGATGTCCTGGATCCGGAAGACGCAGATGGACCACGTATCGATGAAGCGCTCGTGACTTTCTTCGCCGCGCCAAATTCCTACACGGCTGAAGATTTACTTGAGATTGCGGCGCACGGCTCGCCGGTGGTGCTGGAGATCCTGCTTCGACGCGCATTGGAATTGGGCGCACGGCTGGCTGAGCCCGGGGAGTTTACTCAACGCGCTTTTTTGGCGGGCCGGCTTGATCTGACGCAAGCCGAAGCGGTTCGCGACCTGATCGATGCGCAGACGCTGACGCAGGCGCGGCAGGCCGCGAGCCAGATGGGCGGCGCGCTGAGCGGCCGCGCCGCACCGGCCAAGCAATCGCTTGTGGAACTGATTGCGCTGCTTGAAGCGGGCATTGACTTTGCCGAAGACGACATCGATGTGACGCCGAAGGCTGAGATCGCGCGGCGCATCGAGGGGATTACGCCGCCGCTGGTTGCTCTTGAGGCCTCATTCGCGCGCGGCCGCATTGTCCACGACGGTTTGACGATGGCGATTGTTGGCCGACCGAACGTTGGCAAAAGCTCGCTTTTCAATCGGCTCGTCGAGCGCGACCGCGCCATTGTTACGGCGTCGCCCGGCACCACGCGCGACCTGGTCAGCGAACGCATCTCGATCGGAGGCATTCCGATTGAGCTCGTGGACACGGCAGGTTTCCGTGAAGGCGCAGGCCAGATTCTGGAAGAAGCCGAACAACTTGGAATTCGCCGCAGCCACGAGGCGCTGGCCGATGCGGCGCTGGTACTGATTGTTCTTGACGCGACACAGCCGCTCAACGATGAGGATCATCGTTTGCTCGCTGCAGTCGAAGGCCGGCCGGCGATTGTTGCGCTGAATAAGTGTGATCTGCTTGCGGATCGATCGGAGCCTGCTGCCGGCGGCCAGTCCGCGCTCACAGGGCTCATTGCACTCTCAACCTCCGCAGTGACGGGCGAGGGCATCGCCGCGCTGCGCGACAAAATTTTGTCGCTCGCCACCGGCGGCGCCGCGTCTGAACCGGGAATGTTGACCAATCTTCGCCAGCATCAGGCTGTCGCGACAGCGATTTCGGCTCTGGCCGATGCCGCCAAGGCGAATGCCAGCTCGATTCCTCACGAGATGATTCTGCTGGATCTCTATCGCGCGCTTTGGGCTCTGGACTCGCTTACCGGGCAAACCACATCCGACGACATCCTGAATCTGATCTTCTCGACTTTCTGCATCGGGAAGTGACTGTAGCTCCGCACCGCATCTCGCCCGTACCCGCTCAGGGCTTTGGCAGAAAATAGGCATCGATTGCACTCATCAAGGCAGCACGATCGATTTGCGGCGGCCGGTCTTCGTATTGAGCGGCCCACAAGACCTGGTTCACAATGTCCCGGGGATAGCACGCGCGCAACTCATGATGCATTGTGTCGCGAATGATAACGATCAGTTCATTGAGCAGGTCCGCGTCGGTTTCGAGGCCATGGTCGCCGGCAAAGCGGCGGAATATTTCGCTAAACTGCTCGTCCGAAATTGAGCCGAGTCTGATTTTCGTCTGGATCCTCCGCAGAAACGCTGGATCCATCACCTTGGCGGGATCGATGTTCGAGGCAAATACGACCAGCATTTCAAAGGGAATCTCAATCTTCATTCCGCCTAGCAGAGTGAGAAACTCGATGCCGCGATCAAGAGGAACGACCCAGCGATTCAGTAATTCGTCAGGAGGAATTCGCTGCCGTCCGAAATCATCGAGGATCAGGACCCCATTGTTGGCTTTCATCTGAGGGGGGCCGTCATAGCATTTTGAAACTGGATTGAATTGCAGATCCAGCATTTCGATCGTTAACTCTCCACCGACGGTAACGGAGGGTCGATGGCAGCGTACCCAACGCAAGTCTCGATTCTCAGATTCCGGTTCCTCTGTTCGCTTATGAATCGCCGGGTCGTAGACAGTAATAATCTGGCCATCGACCTCCAGCGCATAGGGAATCCAGACCCCATCCTTAGCAAGCACACGCGACAAGGCCTCGGCGGCAGCGGTTTTTCCTACGCCGGGCGGGCCATAGAGAAAGATTCCCGCCCCAGAGTTGATTGCCGCTCCAAACTGCGCCAAGGTTTTGGTGTCCATGACCAGATGCGAGAAGGCCCGCTCGACATCATCCCGGTGAACCTTCACGTTGCGGACGCTCTGTTTCCGAACCTGCTCAACATAGCTGGCCAGAGTGACAGGCGCAGCCCCTGCATAGTGGCTCTGGGATAGGAGTTCCAGCGCCCGCGCTCTGCCTTGAGACGTGATGGCAATGTTGGCAACGGTAGCGCTCATTCCAGTGACTTCTACGAGTAGCTTGGCGCGAAGGCGGCGGAAAAGTTCTTCTGCTATTTCGTAGCTGAGCCGAGTCCTTTGGGAGAGCTCAAGAACTGAAAATGGACCTGAGAGATAAAGAGTCTTTAACGCGATATCTTCGAGAACCGTTTCTCGTACACCGGCCTGCGAAATTGACCTGGGTTTGGTTTCCGGGCTGGTGGGCCGCGCGACCTTCAGAAATTCCTGTGTATCCACTGGGATATTCATTTTGCCTTTCCGGATTCTTGCCAAGACACTTCGAGATTCACGCGCGAGTTATGTCTGTGTCCGTTACCTTCCGATCCAACATTGCGGGCCAGGGGTCTCGGGTCTGCAGGCTATTCTCCGATCAGAATATCCTGTTCAATGGGCTAACCAGTCTGCGCTGCGAGAACAAATTTTGGCGCTGGCGGCCGGATGGGCAGCCGCCGAGCCCGGGATGTTGACCAATCTTCGACAGCGCCAGGCTGTTACGACTCTGCTTGCGGCGCTGGCCGAAGCTGAGTTGACCGTTTGAGAAGTGCGGAACCTTCTGCCAGAGCACAACTCCGGGACCGTGGAAATCATCCCAAGACAAGGGTGCGCCTGATTGGACGCAACTGGCTCTTATAGACAAATCACGAAGGTTATCCAAGAGACCTGAATTTTTGACGGCCTGAACTGACCATTACCAGAAGCGGCCGGAAGTATGCCTTTCTTATGAAATCGCCGGAAAACTCGCTCAGGGAAGTGGAGGTTTCGGCCTACACGATCCCTACGGATGCGCCGGAGGGTGACGGAACATTCAAGTGGGACTCGACGACGTTGGTTCTGTGTGAGGTGCACGCCGCGAACGAGATCGGAGTCGGCTACACCTACGGGAACAAGGCGACAGCGGTTGTTGCAGATGAACTCGGGCAAAAATGCCTGCTGGGGAGATCGGCCTTCGATATCCCGGCGCTACATGAATCCATGCTGAGGCAGGTGCGCAACGATGGTAGCCGCGGCATTGCATCGATGGCGATTTCGGCTCTCGATATCGCGCTTTGGGACTTGAAGGCAAAGCTTCTGCGTTGCTCGGTGGCGGATTTGCTGGGCCAGGAGAAGCCAAGCGTTGCGATCTATGGCAGCGGCGGCTTCACGACCTATACCAATGAGCAACTAGCGAGGCAATTATCCGGGTGGGTGGAAAAAGGCATCACTCGAGTAAAGATGAAGATCGGCGCGGACCCAGGGGCCGATATCGCTCGAGTACGAGTGGCTCGCGATGCGATCGGGGAACAGACGAGGCTTTTTGTGGATGCGAACGGGGCTTACGACGCGCGTGAGGCGCTCCGATTCGCAGAAGAGTTCGTCCGCTATGACGTTTCGTGGTTCGAAGAGCCGGTGAGCTCCGATCATCTGGCTGATTTGCGTCGCATTCGCGATCGTGCTCCGAGCGGTATGGACGTCGCGGCAGGGGAATACGGCTATGACAGTTTCTACTTCCGGCGCATGCTCGAGGCCAAAGCTGTGGACGTTTTGCAACTGGATGCTACGCGCTGCAAGGGGTTTACGGGGTTTCTAGAGGGAGCGGCGATCGCGGCAAGCTTCGGATGCCCGATCTCGGCCCATTGCGCACCTTCACTGCACATGCACGTGGGCTGCGCGGTGGAAGGTTTTCGCCACGTTGAATACTTCCACGATCACGCACGCATTGAGCAGATGCTGTTCGACGGATTCATTGCGCCCGTCGACGGGCAATTGACGCCGGACAGGTCGCGACCGGGGCTGGGGCTGACTTTCAAGCGGAAGGACGCGAAACGTTTTTTGGTGATGGGCGCGCGATGATTGATGAACCGAACCAATCGAAGTTCACATTAACCGTGGCACTCGAGCGCGGCGCAAAATGCAATCTGCCAGCGCCGTTGAACGCGGTTGCAGGTTCAGCTCTTGAACACATTCGCGAAGGTTGCTTTCAGCGCAGCCTGTGCCTGATTGTGGCGGCCACCAGCGTGGCAAGCGGCCTTGAAGTGGGGTATGAGCATTACAAGGGCAGCTACAGCAATCCCGTTATGTATACTCCCGTGATTTTGAGTGGCGCGCTTGCCGGATCGGGTCTGCTAGCAGTTTTCAACCGCAAGTGTGCACGCACAATCCTGCGGTGGGTGAGTGTTGGAACGCTGGCGGACGGAATCATTGGATTCTTTTTCCATGTACGTGGAATTGCGCGAAAGCCCGGTGGATGGGGTCTCCCCGTCACGAATATTGTGATGGGTCCGCCGATTTTCGCACCGCTGCTGTTCGGGACCAGTGCGTATCTGGGCATGATGGCGTCGTATCTTCGGCGTGAGGAAGACCTTCATAAGCAGGGCGAGCGAGTTGGTGAAATAGCCGCAGAATCCACGTCCGGTTCTGACTGGCGCACGGACCTTCGCTATGGGCGTTTTCAGAAGCATCTCTCGGCGCTGACGATCGCATGGGCGTTCTTCAGTGGGTTCGAAGCTCTCTATTCGCACTTTAAGAGCAACTTTCGCTTTAAGGCCCAATGGACACCCGTTTTGCTGGCGCCGCTGCTGATGGCAGCGGCAGCAGGAGCCATCAAAAGTCGCCGCATGGCGAACTCTGCGCTTCCAATTGTCTCGGCGCTGGCGCTTGCCGATGGCGCGGCGGGGTTTTTCTATCACGCACGCGGAATAACGCGAAGGTCCGGCGGCTTGAAGAAGCCGCTCTATAACGCGATCTATGGGCCGCCGATTTTCGCGCCCTTGCTGTTCGCTGCGTGCGGATTCCTGGGCCTGTTGGCCAGCCTTCTTCGACGGGAGCGCAGATGAGCCGGAAGTCGTTTCCATTTCGATCAACTGGTGGCGACCTGCGAGATCTCGATCAGCCTGGGTACTACTGCGGCTTTAGCACCATGGCGCAGAAGAAGAGCTGGGACGAGGCGACGCAGGATGTGGTCAGCGAGCGCATAGAAAAAATTCCTCCGATTCGTTTCTTTTCACCGGAGGAAGCAGCGGTACTGGACGCGGTGATTGACCGCGTGCTGCCGCAGGATGACCGCTCCGAGGAACGGACCATTCCGATTCTTCCCGTGGTTGACGAACGCCTCTATAACAATTCGTTGAATGGCTTTCGCTACGAAGACATGCCTCCGGACCAGGAAGCCTACAGGCTGGGAATCAAGGCTATCGACGATATGGCGCGCTCTCGATATGGTCAACCTTTTGTTGAACTGACCGTGCATCGCCAGGAGTTGTTGCTCCAAACTTTGCACGATGGAAAGCCCGATCTGGAACATGCGGCGTGGAAACGGATGCCGGTGCGCCGATTCTGGGCTTTATTGATGGAAGACTGCGTCACTGCGTATTACTCGCATCCCTGGGCCTGGGACGAGATCGGATTTGGCGGGCCTGCGTATCCACGCGGATACATGCGGCTTGAGAATGGGCTGCCTGAGCCGTGGGAGAAAGACGAACAGCGTTACGAATGGAACGCGCCGGTTGACTCAGTTTCGGCGCTCGATGAGGAAAGCGCTCCTCCTGAAAATGGCTCGCTCGGCGGGCATGGAGGAAGCCACTGATGGCGCATCACCTGGGCCCCATGCAGACACTGCCTTCGCCGATGCGGAGATTCGCCGAATCTGAGACGGTGGATTATTGCATCGTGGGGGTGGGAAGCGCGGGTGGAGTGCTTGTGCAGAGGCTTGCGCGAGCAGGATTTCGTGTTGTCGCGCTGGAGGCTGGACCATTCTGGGATACGGAAAAAGATTGGGTAAGCGACGAAAAGGGTTCGCATGAGCTTTACTGGAACGATCTGCGGATCACCGGCGGGACGCATCCGCTGGCGCTTGGCGAGAATAACTGCGGCAAGGGGGTTGGCGGAGGCTCAGTGCATTGGGCAGCTTTCACGCCGCGGTTTCATCCCTCTGATTTCTGCGTGTACACACAGGACGGGGTGGGCGCCGACTGGCCAATCTCGTATTCGGATCTAAAGCCCTATTACGAACTGCTGGAACGCGAGATTCCCGTGGCCGGGCCGGCATGGTTTCCGTGGGGCGATCCTCACGGGCATCCCTACGGACCGCACCCTTTAGGCGGCGTGGGCGACGTGCTGGTGCGCGGATGCAGCCGGCTTGGCATTCGATCGGTCGCAGGAGGGCCCGTCGCTATTCTCTCGGCCTCGCATGGAGATCGGCCGCATTGCATCTATCGCGGGTTCTGTTTGCAAGGGTGCAAGGTCGGCGCTAAAGCGAGCACTTTGATCACGCATGTGCCGGATGGGATCACGCATGGAGCCGAGATCCGCGCCCACGCGATGGCGTCGCGGATCAGCCTCCATGCTGATGGCCGGGTGGATGGCGTGGTTTATTTCGACCGGGAGGGCAAGGAACATTTCCAACGAAGTCGCGCGGTTATTGTTTCAGGTTATGCGATTGAGACGCCAAGGTTGCTGCTGAACTCAGCTTGCCCCGGCCATGCGCACGGGCTGGCGAATTCCAGCGGGACGCTTGGCAAATATCTGATGGCGCAGGCCGGCAATGTGGTTGCAGGTCGATTCGATGAGCTGATCCGGTTGTATAAGGCGCCGCCGGCACATGCGCTCTCAGAAGAGTTCTACGAGACGGATCACCGGCGGGGGTTTGCGCGCGGATTTGCAGTGCAGACAGTGGGACCACTTCCGGTGGCTTTCGCCAAGCAAATGATTTCCGCGATGGGCGCGTGGGGTTGGGGATTGCGTACCGTGATGATGGACTACAACCACTGGGCGACGATCGGAGTGCTGGGGGAGATTCTGCCGTGGGAAGACAATCGCGTGGAACTGGCGGAAGAGAAAGATCGCTATGGCTTGCCGGTTGCGAAAGTCACGTTCAATCTGCATGACAACGACAAAAAGCTGATTGAGTTTGGAAAAGAAAAAGTCATGGAGATCATGTGGGCGGCCGGCGCAAAGAAGGTGATTCAGGAGTCGCGGTTTGCACACCTGGTTGGCGCGGCACGCATGGGAAAAGATCCGGCCACGTCGGTTGTAGACAAGTTTGGACGCACTCACGACATTCCTAACCTCTTTGTCTGCGATGGAAGTGTCATGCCAACGCAAGGCTCCGCAAATCCCGGGCTGACCATCCAGGCGCTGGCGGCGCGAACGGCAGATTATCTGATCAAGCAAGGAGACGCGATCTTCTATTCCAACCGGCGGGATCAGGGCGAACCGGGAATTCGCTACGATCTGAGCCCCCCGTACACGCGGTTCAAAGGCAATCCGCGAGTGGCGTGACAGAACTCACGCTGAGGCCCATACAGGACGCCACGAACCAGGCTGAATTCAGATGCCAGCGTTGTGACGACATCGAACCAAACAGGCGTGTGTTTCCCACACTGAGGGTTTCGCGGTCAACGTGCTCTCCATCGCTTGCATCTGAGGCTTGAGGAGGGCGCGATGCGCTCGAAACGGGTTAAGGGACGATTATGAAAACGGCGCGGCACTCAAAACCATATAGGAGATTCAACTATGGGAATCAAAGAAATGCTTGGTGTAGATACAGAACGAAAAGTGCGGTACGCGATCGTTGGTCTGGGCGATATTGCGCAGGAAGACATGATGCCTGGTGTCGAGCACACCGGCAATTCGGAAATTACGGCTCTGGTTACTTCTGACCCGGTAAAGGCGACCGAGCTGGGACAGAAATATGGAATCTCCGCACTGTATTCGTATGAGCAGTTTGAAGAGGCGGTCCATTCCGGCACATTCGACGCAATCTATCTTGCGACTCCAAACTGGCGGCACGCGGAATTTATTCTTCCAGCATTGAAGGCGGGGATTCATGTGCTCGTGGAGAAACCGCTCGAAGTCTCGACAGAGAAGTGCCAGCAGATTCTTGACGCCGAACATGCCTCGGTGGCGAAGCTCATGGTTGCATATCGATTGCATTTTGAACCGGGCACGCTCGACATGATCGGGAGAATCCGATCGGGCGCACTGGGAGAGCTTGTGCTGTTCTCATCTACGTTCACCCAGCTTGTGAAGACTTCAAACCATCGAGTCCAAAATGGTGAATTGGCGGGACCCGTGCTTGACATGGGCCCATATCCGGTGAACGCGGCCCGCTATGTTTTTGAAGACGAGCCCCTGGAGGTGTGTTCCGCGGTCGGCGTGAAACATCCGGAATCGGGATTCAAGCAGGACTTCGTCGACACAGTCGCAGTGACGCTGCGGTTCCCGGAAAACAGGCTTGCGCAATTCAATCTTTCCTATTTTGGACAACCTTCAAATTCATTTGTGGTGGTGGGAACTGACGGAGTGCTGGAGATGAATCCTTCGTACACCTTCGGCAAAGGGATTCAGCAAAAGGTGACGATCGGCGACAAAACTGAGGAGCATTCGTTCAAAAACACCGACCACTTTGGCGGCGAGATGAAGTACTTTTCCAAGTGCATTCTTACCGGCGAGCGGCCGGAGCCGGACGGCGAGGAAGGCTACGCGGATGTGAGAGTGCTGGAAGGAATCCTGACGGCGCTGAAAACCGGCCAATCAGTCACGCTGCCGCCGTTCCATCGCTACCATCACATCGAAACTGAAGAACAAAAGATGAAGCTGGGCGCGGTATCGACGCCTGAGCTAGTGCATGCCAGCAATCCGGGAAGAGGCGAAGAGAAGAAACCGAAGAATTAGCATTTTTCGGCTTTCGAGTTGATGCGTGGCGGAATGAGCGGATGGGAGAGCCGCTCATTCGCCGTATGGCACCCAGATGTTCTTGACTTGCGTGGCGTGCTGAAGGAACCAGCGGCCCTCAGCCTGCGCGGGATTGAACCAGTCGTATTCGTGTCCGTCGTTCGTGAAGACCTGCTTCATGTTGCCGATGGAAGCGGCGCGCGCCAAGTCGGCTTCTTCATTCGAGCGGAAGCACCAGATGGCCTCGATGCCGTCATGCTCGGCGAGGGTCTTGAGCAGCTCGACGGGGCGGCCGGCCACAAGATTCACAACGCCTGCGGGCACGTCGCTCGTGTCGAGAAGCTGGTAGAGATCGCCTATGACGAGGGGATAGCGATGGGAAGGAACGGCGACGACCGTGTTGCCGACGGCGATGGCCGGGAGCACGAGCGAAAGCAGGCCCAGAAGTGGTGCTTCGCTTGGCGCGAGAATCCCGATGGCGCCGACGGCCTCATTCATGGCGATGGCGATATTGCGGCCAGGAGGATTATGGACCAGGCCGTCGTACTTGTCAGCCCACGCGGCATACGTGAAGATGCGTTCGATAGACAGATCGACCTCGACGGCGGCTTGGTCCTCAGGAACGGCGCGGGCGAGACGCTGTGCGATTTCGTCGCGGCGCTGGATCATGTTTTCGGCGAGAAAGTAGAGAATCTGCGCGCGATTGTGCGCTGACGTTCTGGCCCAGCCTGCGGCGTTGCGCGCAGCTTCGACTGCATTGCGAATGTCTTTGCGGTTGCCGAGCGGTGCTTCGCCGAGCAGTTCGCCCTTGCGCCCAAAAACAGGGAACGAGTAGCCGGAATCAGGACGAGCCTGCTTGCCGGCGATGTACTGCTTGACGGTGCGGTCGATATTGGAGCTTGAGAGCGGCGCCGAAGGTGAGGCCGGTGCGGCCTCGCTGTCATCGGCTTCTTCGCGATTATCGGCGGCGGAGATTCCCTCCCCGGTCTCCAAATGCGAGAGACCGGGGGCACCCGCGGATTGGGGAGCAGCGGGCAGCGAGTGCAACCACTTCGGCGTGAGGTACTCGAGCATGCCCTCGCGGCCGCCTTCGCGCCCGTAGCCGGATTCGCGGTAGCCGCCGAATCCGCAGGCTGCGTCGAACTGGTTGGTGCAGTTGACCCAGACGACGCCGGCCTTGACTTGAGAGGCCAGGTCAAGCGCGACGTTGATGTTCTCGCTCCAGACGCTTGCGGCGAGGCCATAAATCGTATTGTTGGCCAGCTCCGCGGCTTCGGCCGGGGTGCGGAAGGTCATGGCGACGAGAACCGGACCAAAAATTTCTTCCTGCACGACGGTCGATCCGGGATGAACGTCGGTGAGCAGCGTGGGCGGGAAGAAGCAGCCCTTCTCTGGCATTGGAGTGCTCGGCTGCCAGCAGCGCGCGCCCTCGGCGACACCGGCATCAACCATTTTGCGGATGGATTCAAGCTGAACCGGCGAAACGATCGCGCCGATATCGATGGCTTTGTCGAGCGGCGGACCCACGCGCAGAGATTCCATGCGGGCGCGAATTTTTGTGTAGAGAGTTTCGGCCACGCGCTCCTGCACCAGCAGGCGCGAGCCTGCGCAACACACCTGCCCCTGGTTGAACCAGATAGCGTCGACCAGCCCCTCGACCGCCGAGTCGAGATCGGCGTCATCAAACACCGCAAACGGCGATTTGCCGCCGAGCTCGAGCGAGAGTTTTTTCGTGGAGTTGGCGGTGGCTTTGCGGATCGTCCGGCCCACTTCTGTTGATCCGGTGAACGCGACTTTGTCGATGCCGGGATGTTCGATGAGCGCCTGGCCGGTTTTTGCGTCGCAGGTGAGCACGTTGAGCACACCGGGAGGCAGTCCTACTTCCATGGCGAGCTCCGCGAACGCCAGCGCGGTGAGTGGCGTATATTTTGCCGGCTTGATGACCACCGTGTTGCCAGCGGCCAGAGCCGGAGCTACCTTCCATGCGAACATCAGCAGCGGAAAGTTCCACGGAATGATTTGTCCGACGACGCCGCAGGCTTGATAGTTGGGAAATTCGGATTCAAGAAGCTGCGCCCAGCCGGCGTGATGATAGAAGTGGCGCGCGACGAGTGGAATATCGATGTCGCGGCTTTCGCGGATGGGCTTGCCGTTGTCCATCGTCTCGAGAATGGCGATGCGGCGCGAATGCTTCTGCACCTGGCGGGCGAGAGCGTAGAGGTAGCGAGCGCGTTCATGGCCGGTAAGCGCTTGCCATGCAGGAAGCGCTTTGCGCGCAGCAGAGACGGCGGCTTCAACGTCGGCGGTGTTGCCCTTGGCCACTTCGGCGAGGGTTTCGCCGGTGGAGGGATCGCTTGTCGTCTGGTACTCGCCGCTTGCGGGCTTTACCCACGCGCCGCCGATGAACTCCTGAAACTGGCGGTGATGCCGATCGAGCCACTGGTTGGCTTCTTTCGGATCCTCCGGCGCGGCGCCGTACTCCATGGTGTAGAACTTTTCCGCAATGCTCACAGCGTCTCCTTGTGACCCTCAGCGAGACCTCTACGCGATGGGATGACGGTACGTGGCCGAGTAGCGCCCAGTTAGATGATGCTCCAGTTGGCGCTCGATATCGCCCAACATTCCGCTGGCTCCGAACCGAAAGAGTGACGGCTCGAGCCACGGCCGGCCGAGCTCGTCCTTCATCAGCGCGAGCCAGTCTGTCGCCTGCTTTGCTGTGCGAATGCCGCCGGCCGGCTTGAAGCCGACCGCGCTGCCCGTGCGCTCAGCATAATCGCGAATGCAACGCACCATGACCAGCGAGACCGGCAGCGTGGCGTTGACGCTTTCCTTGCCTGTCGACGTTTTGATAAAGTCCGCGCCGGCCATCATCGCTACCCAACTGGCGCGCGCTACATTACGCAGCGTCATCAGATCGCCGGTGCCGAGGATTGCCTTCATGTGCGCCGGGCCTGCGGCCTGCTTGAAGGCCGCGACCTCGTCGTACAGCGCCTGCCACTCGCCGTTGAAGACGTGGGCGCGCGTAATGACAATATCGATTTCCTGCGCGCCGGCTTCCACGCTGCGATGAATCTCTTCCACGCGCTCGGCCAGCGGTGAAAGGCCCGCCGGGAAACCGGCCGAAACTGCGGCGACGGGAATGCCGGAGCCCTCGAGCGCCTTTACTGCTGTTTCGACAAATGCGTGATAGACGCAGACCGCGCCCACGGTCAGGTGCAGATCCTCGATGCCGAGGCCTTCAATAATGTGGCGTTGCAGCGGATTGCGCGCCTTGGCGCAGAGGCGCCGCACGCGGTCGGCGGAGTCGTCGCCGCTGAGAGTGGTCAAATCCATGCAGGCGATGGCGCGAAGGAGCCACGCGGCCTGCGTTTCCTTCTTTACGGTGCGCCGCGCTACGTGGGTGGCCGCGCGCCGCTCAACGGCACTGGTATTCACACGCACGCCCTCAACCCAATCGAGATTGAGCGGAATGTGGCGGTTGGGTTCGAGGGTGCGCCCATTGAGGACGACGGGGATGGATCGGACAGCGTGCGCCGCGTTGTGATTCGAAGTGACGGGTTGAACGGCCATGGGGCGACTCCGCAACAGCGCTGAAGAAACGAATTCAGCGAGAAAAGACGGGCTCCTCGCGTTCGGGCGGAGGAGCCTCAAGTAGAAATGAAGGATAAATCTCTGGCAGCCGCAAAGCAACCCGAGCGCCCGGCAAATGGGGCACGGTTTCGGCGGTGTTCGTCCGGCCCTACGGGGCGGGCGCTTTGTGGAGGCACCCCGTTCCCAGGGCTCAGTCCGCTAGCGCGGACTTCGGCCTGGGCTATTTTCGGCGCTCACTCCGGGAGCGGTGAGGCGCGCCGCTCACCATTTGAGGCGCAGAAGCGAGACGGCCTGGCGGGGCAGGCTGGTTTCGAGGGTGACTTTTCCGTTGTCGACGTCGAGCCAGACGGGTGAGGTGAGGAGCTGCAATTGGCCGGCGGCTTTGAGCTGGGCGTGCTGCTCAGACGTCGGCGACTGCGGCGAGCCCATATTCTTCCATGCGGTGTATGCGTTGCTGTGGGTCTCGTCAATCCGGTAGTGCTCGAGGAGAACTTTGGTGACGCCTGCCGGAATTCCGCTGATGGTAATTTGGACGTCTGCGGAAGGCGCGGGCAAATCGTCGTCGTGATAATTCCAAACCATGACGGCTGCTTCACGGTCGGCACGCGTCGCAAACGAATCTACGTCAGAGGCCTGGCGCACACCGGTATTGACGAGGTCGCCGAGCCGAACCTGACCCGTGCTTATGGTGGTCACGCGATTCCCTGCCATCAACCCTGCCATGCGGAAGAGATTGAGAATGGGCTTGTCAATACCGTTGGTTGCGAGCGTGCGAAATCCTTCAAAGTAGTTCTTGTTTTCGAACTCGAAGGACCAGGAAAGCATGGCGATCAAGTTCACTTTGGCCTCGTCTTGCAGCTCGAAGAGGGCCTTCATTGCCGTTGCTGTGTAGCTGGCGTAGAGGGGCCCATTGCGGTAGGCATTGGCTGGGTTGTCCTTCATGGAGCAGGCCGCGCAACCCTCTGGATCTGCTTCGCTCAAGATGATCGGGAGGTTCCGGTAGCGCGGGAACTTGGCCACGATCTGGAACCCTGTTTGCGCGGCTTCGAGCTCGTTGGAGATGCCCATGCGCACATGCCCATCGACCAGAGCGGTATGGCCCTTGGGGTGAAACGAGATGAAGTCGAGCGGAATCGGCTTGCCATCGGCCGCGCTTTTGTCGCGCGAGCAATGCTCAAGGAAGCTCTCAAGGAACGCGCTCGATTTTACGCCGGCCGGGCCTGTGCTGGCTGGTCCGCCAACCTTCGCGTTGGGCAGCGCAGCTCTTACACCGGCGACCGCATAGTCGTAGAGCTTGAAATACTCCTGTGGCGTGCCGTGCCAGTAGATGATGTCGGGCTCGTTCCACACTTCGAAGTACCAGGTACTCACCTGTCGACGACCGTAGCGATCGACAAGGTGCGCGACGTAACGCCGCACCAGGTCGCCCCACATTTTGTAGTCTTTGGGCGGATTGTTGGATGCGCCTCCCATGGTCGGGTGCGGATAGTGGAGCTGATATTCGGTGATGCCCGGAACCGAGGCGGCGAGATCACGGGGCATGAAACCGAGTTCCACCATGGGCCGTGCGCCGGCCTTCTGGAACGCGTCAAATGTCTGGTCGGTGATGGTGAAGTCGTAGACCGGCTTGCCGTTCGAATCGAGGCTGAAGACATTTGAGGAGCTCCACTTGAGCTCGGGCACGCCGTTGCCTGAAGTCAACAGATGGTGAGCGCGAATGTACACGGGAACTGGGCTCAGATCGTGCAATTCGCCGAGCAGTTGCCTGCCGTAGTTCGTAGTTGTGTAGTTGGACTCGTCGTAGCCGAACCAACTGGAGATTGGTTTGTAGACTCCGACGGGCCTGGCGAGATCGACGTGAATCGAGATCGGATCTGTCGACGGCGGCGCCTGACCCATTGCGAGTGCTGCACAAAGAAATAAAGCCGAAGGTTTCATCATAGGATTCTGACCTTTCGCTTGCGCGGGGTGTTCTGACCTCTCGCCTGGACGGGCTAAGGCTTAAGCACCGTCAATCCGGGAACCGCCGCGAAACGCCGCGTGTTGAAAGTGACAATGGTCGCGCCGGATTCCTTGGCGGTTGCGGCAAGGATCAAATCGTGCGGACTCATCCGTTGTCCCGCGGCCTCAACATCGGCCCAAAGCCGCGCATGTTCAACGGCTGCCTTCTCAGAGTAGGGAACGATTTCGAATACTGCCAGAACGGCTTGAAGATATTTCTGCCGTTTGTCGCGGTGAACGCCAGTGGCGCGCTCGACGCTGCGAGTTAACTCGGCCACAGTTATCGCGGCGAGCTTGATTTCGTCGTCGGGATGCGACTGAAGCCACGCCTCGAGGTCGATGGCCCTTCGTTGCGCTTGAATGATGACATCGGCATCGATCAGAAACGCCATGGCCTCACCTGCGGCTGCAGCGATCCGCGCGCCTGCTCCAGGTCATGCAGCCATGAAGTGGCCTCATCCGCGCCAATGTGAATGCCCTCGAGGGCCTGCTTGAGCGCAGCGGCCAGCTCGCTTCCTTTTTTTGGCTGTGTTTCTGCCGGCTCGATGCGGGCAACAGGCACGCCGCCCTTTTGCAAGATGAAGCTTGTACCCCGATAGCGCGCTCGGTTTACGCAGTCGGAGAAGTTTCGCGACGCTTCAGTGACGCTGATAGAAACTGGACTCATGGGAGATCAGATTATCAGATTTTCATGGGCAACCTATTCTTCCCTGACTACTTATTCTCCGGCAAAACGTTCCATCAGCGCGTCGAAATCCTCAAGGCGAGCGTATTCGATGACCACTTTGCCGCGGCCGTTGTGGTCTTCGATGGTCACTTTGAGGCCAAGAGCGCGCTGCAGACGCTCCTGGGCATCGCGCACGTTCGCGTCAACGGGCGCGGGCGGTTTGGGATCTTTCTTTGCCTTGCGGCTGGGGTCGATGAGTTCCTGGACGAGGCTTTCTGTCTGGCGAACAGAGAGCGAATTGTCAGCGATTCGCTGTGCTGCTCGTTCCATCTCCTCGGGGTCCTGGAGTGCAAGCAGGGCGCGGGCATGACCGAATGAGAGCTGGCCGGATTCAACGCGGGCCTGGACGGACGAAGGGAGTTTGAGGAGGCGCAGGAAGTTGGCGACGGTGGCACGGTCTTTTCCGGTGCGCTGCGCCATCTGCTCCTGGGTCATGTGGAACTCGCGCGAGAGCCGTTCGAACGCGCGAGCTTGCTCCATGGGGTTCAGGTCGGCGCGCTGCAGATTCTCAACGATGGTGATTTCCATCGCCTGCTCGTCGGAGACCTGGCGCAGGATGGCGGGCACAGTGGTTTTGCCGGCAATCCGCGATGCGCGCCAGCGGCGTTCGCCGGCGATGAGCTGAAACCGGCCGCCGGCCAGGGGACGAACGAGCACCGGCTGAACGACGCCATTCGCGGCGATGGATGCAGCCAGCTCGGCCAACTGCTCTTCGTTTACCGTTGATCGTGTCTGGAAGGGGTTGTGGTCAATCAGGTCGAGAGGAATCTCGCGCGGCTTTCCTCCGTCGGGTTCAGGTGCGGGTGCGGCTTGTGCGCGCGGCAGCAAAGAGTCGAGACCTTTGCCGAGTGCGCGGCGCTTTGGGTCAATGGCGGCTGTGGTCATGGTGCTGGAACCTCAAAGAGTGTTGAATGCAGCGAAGTAATCACTTCCGAACTGGATTGCGTTCCTGGGGAGCAGCGGCTCGTCAGGAATAGGGCCAGAAAGTGCCTTTGGCGCGAGGACGATCGCCTGCAGCGGCCTGTCGTTCTGCCGCGCGCGGGCTCTCCATCTGATTGCGGGCCAGGAACTCCCACGCCATTTCGAAATACGCCTGGGCGCCGCGCGATCGAGAATCGTACAGCGCAACCGGCTTGCCGTGGCTCGGCGCTTCTGCCAGGCGGACGTTGCGGGGAATGACGGTCTGATAAATGATCTCGCGGAAGTGCTCGCGAAGAGTTTCTGTCACCTGCTGGGCGAGGTTGGTGCGGTCGTCGTACATGGTCAACACAACGCCCTCAATTGCCAAGTTGGGGTTGTAGGCGGATCGAACGCGCTCCAGCGTCGATATCAGCTCGGAGATGCCCTCGAGCGCGAAATATTCGGCCTGCATGGGCACGATCAGCGTCTCCGCGGCGGAAAGGACGTTCAGGGTAAGAAGGTCGAGTGTAGGCGGGCAATCGAGAAAGATGAGCTCATAGTTGGCTTTGATGGGATCGAGGCTGGCGCGCAGGCGGACGGCGCGATCTTCGGCGGCCGAGAGCTCGATGTTTGCGCCCGTGAGGTTCTTGGATCCGGGGAGCAGGAAAAGGGTATCGATTTCAGTGGGGAGAATCACCTGGTCGGCCGGGCTTTCGCCTACGAGCACGTCGTAAATGGAATGGCGACTGTCATCGCGCTGGAGGCCGAGACCGGATGAAGCATTGGCCTGGGGATCGCAATCGACGAGGAGGACCTTGAGGCCTTCGAGAGCGAGGCAGGCAGCCAGATTGATGGCGGTGGTGGTTTTGCCCACACCTCCCTTTTGATTGACGAGTCCGACGATCTTTCCCATGGCATTCCAGAGTAAAACGAGAGCGCGTGAACGCGTTTGGACTTGCATTGTGGAGAACGGGGCGAAGATGTGGAAAGCGCCTAAAAGGCCAACGTGGCCAGGGGCGGCAAATTGTTACGGTGGAAGGGTTTTGAGGTTGACCGGTGGGAACGGCCACTGAAGGCATAAAAAAGGGTCTGCGGTGGAAAACTACCAGCGCATGGGGCTCATTTTGCCTGTGGTGGGAGACGGGTTCCGGTTTGGGTCTTCGCCCGATTTGGGCTTGGGCGGGCAGTGTTCCACGTGGAACTTCTTGCGGCTTTAAGGCGGTTGAGCGTTGAACTGGACTGTCCATGTTCCACGTGGAACAAGTCGGGAGGAGCGCAGTGGGGCCGGGAACTGATTTGGGTGTGTTCCACGTGGAACACGATGAATGGTGGAGGCTAGGATTAAGCTCGTCTCAAAACGACAGCCAGTGTGGCGTGTCCTTTCTGCCTGGTTGGGGGCGATTTGGGCGGGTTTCATGCACAAGAATCGACGAAATTCGACCAAATTTGTCGACGATCTCTTCGTCGTTTCGTTGATAGGAAATGAGTTATCGTCAATTTTGGTGCTTTTAGGCCCCAAAATCACTCCTTTGTCTATCTTTTCCAGGCCGACCGACGCGAAAGTCCACCATGTGAGCTTTGAAAACGGAGGCTAGCCCCGCGATCGTGAATGCATTCAGATCGGCCGACATGAGCTCTCTTGAACGCCAATAGATTGAGTATGCGCCAAACGCGGGAAATGATCGGCAAACTTCGTGGAGATTTTTGATGGTTTGCTTTCAGCAAGTTCAGGCCAAAATCCACCCTCATAGGGCTTGACGAACAAGGGCATCCACATTTTGTCGAGCGGGAGTAGACTACGGTCGGAATCCAGAGAGAAGGCAAGAATGGATCTTCCAAACGCTCTTATTGGCCAAGTCGAACCTCCTTCGGAAGGAGATGTAGCAGCCAAGATGGGGCCAGCCATGGCAACCTGGAATGAGCTGCTTCACTGGCTCAATGAAAAGGGAATCACCAGCGGGGAATGGAGGTAAGTTTCTCCAAAGAAGTATGGATGGGGTCTACGCCCGGCCCTGAAGAAGCGCACGATTCTTTATCTCGGCCCTTGCGAGGGCTGTTTCCGGGTGAGCCTTGTTCTTGGCGACAAGGCGGTTGAGGCGGCCCGGACCAGCGGCTTGCCAAAAGGCCTCGTGAAGGAGATTTCAGAAGGCAAGCGCTATGCCGAAGGGACTGCCGTCCGGCTCATGGTTCGAAAACCTGGAGATTTGGCGTCGGTGTGCAAGCTCGTCGAAATCAAGCTTGCGAACTGACTTTTTGGCCGAGAGCGAGAATACGGGATTCACTTTCGGGAAGACGAATCGGCGAATCCCATTTGAAATGCGGCCCGGCAGCGGCGTGAAGCTCGGCCAGGTGCGAATCCGTCGTCATCAAGGCCAGCCAGCCATTCGGCGAGACGAGTTTTGCCGCGGCGGCGACGGCCTCCGGCATCTTTTCGACGGCGCGGAGAATTACGCAGTCGAAGCTGCCCTGAAGTGTTTCAGCGCGATCGGCGTGGACTTTTGCATTGATTCCGAGGACGCGAATGGCCTCCTGGAGGAACGCGGCCTTCTTGCCTTGCGACTCGGCGAGGGTAACTGCGATCTCTGGACGGCAGAGCGCGATGGGGATTCCGGGCAGGCCGCCGCCGGAGCCGAAATCGAGCAGCGTGCTAATTTGTGCGGGAAGGGAACGCGCAACTGCAATCGATTCAATCATATGCCGTGAAATAATCTGATCCTCGTCGCGAACAGAGCTTAGGTTGATCCTGTCGTTCCAGCGAACAAAGAGCGAAAGATAGGCTGCGAATTTGCCGGCCTTTTCGTCGTCGAGGGGGTCGAGGCCGGCCTTCTTCAGCAGGTCGTTGAGCCGGGTTGCCGCGGAGCCTTCGGTCATGGAAAAACATTCCTCATCGGCTAAAGCCGCGCTGACTTTGGCGCTTTAGCGGCACGGATAAATCCGTGCCCTTTCGAAACCGAGTTAAACTGCTCCGTTCCCGGCTTTTTCTTTGCTCTGCCATTTCTCTGCCGCGCCGATGAACGCGGAGAAAATTGCGCGCGAAAATTCACTTTGCTCGCAGGTGCGCTCCGGATGCCACTGCACGCCGACAACAAAATGATCGGGCGCGTCGAGCTCAATGGCTTCGACGACGCCGTCGTTCGGTGAGATCGCAGTCACGCGTAGATTTTTTCCGGCTGTGCGAATGGCCTGATGGTGGCTTGAGTTCACGTGCGCGTTCGACTCGCCGGCGTGGGCGAGAATTTGGGTCAAGCGTGAACCTGGCTCGATGCGGACCGGATGTGCTTCAACGACGTCGCGTCCGGGCCGGTGATTTACCGGAGTCTTCAAATCCTGAATGAGCGATCCACCGCGCCAGACGTTGAGCGTCTGCGTGCCGTGGCAGATGGCGAGGATCGGTTTGCGATGGTTGAATGCATCCTGCAAGAGGAGTTGGTCGGCGACGGCGCGGGCGGCGTCGTTCGATGCGGTTTCGGGTGCTGGCGTTTCGCCGTAGAGCGCGGGGTCAACGTCGTGGCCGCTGCCTGGCAAGAGAATGCCGTCGATACCCGCGAGGAGTTGCGAGATGCGTTCGCGCGTATCGGCGAGATGGACGACGACTGGCTCGGCGCCGGCGGCTTTCAATGCATCGACGTATTGCGGCAGCGAGCGCGCGTTGTATTCGGGATCGTCGCTTGTGGGCTCGGGGATGGCGATGCGCGGGGCCATGGAACAAGTGTAATGCCGCGCGGAATTCGGGCGGCCCTCCGGGGCGCCCATCGCCACGGTATTGCATACCCAGGGCGTCGTCCGCCGCGGCGGACTCCGGCCTGGGCTATTTTCGATGCGTCCCTGAGGGACGCTCGTTCCAACGTCGGTGAGATTTGTGCGATCCCCGGTCCCCAAATGCAAGGGACCGGGGGCACCCGGCTATTCTCCTTTGGGCGTACGGCGCGTGTTCGTACTGTCCGCTGCGCCCAAGTGCGAAGGGCTGCGCGCCCGGCGGTTGCATGCTGTTAGGATTCCAGTCGATGACAAACGGCCAAGAAGATCTTGCGGCGCGGTATGCACAGATGAGTGAGATTGAACTTATGGGATTGGCTCGTTCCTATGACGGTCTGGTGGAAATTGCCCAAGCGGCACTGCGTGCGGAATTTGCGCGGCGTGGGCTTGAACCGCCTCTGGTGGAAGAGCCGGGGGAACTGGAGTTCCGTCGCGTAGTGACGGTGCGGCGTTATCGCGATCTGACAGAGGCGATGGTGGCCCGTACCGTGCTCGAATCAGCAGGGATTGAAGCGTGGATTGCTGACGAAAATTTCGTGCGAATGGATTGGTTCTATTCGAACATGGTGGGCGGCATGCGTTTGCAGGTTGCGGGAGACGACGAAACGGCCGCGCGGGAGATTCTGGAACAGGATGCTCCGCAGACGATTGCGTATGGAGACGACCAGACCTACGAACAGCCAACATGCCCGAAGTGCGGGGCGCGTGAGATTACGCTGGGCGACGGGACCGAGCGAGGGCGGTCATTCGTGGGGCTTTGGGCCGCTGGGATTCCGCTGCCACCACGAAAGACGGTGTGGCATTGCGATGCATGTGGCGCACAGTGGGCGGATACGGAAAAATAGGACGACCGTTGTAGGGGAGTGAAGATCACGAAAAGCAACCGCAGATCCTTCGCTCCGGTCGCCGCGGCGACCTCCGTTCAGGATGACAGTGCATCGGAAGATTGTGGAATATGCTGAATTCGAGATTGCGGGCAGCGCTCTGTACTGCAAGCGTATTAAGCGACGGGCGCGGGCGATTCTGCGTGAGAGCGCTCGGGCGGGATGCGCATGTCTTCGATTGCGTTGCGCACGCGCTCCGTCAACTCGCCGTTCTGGCGCACGTTCATGCCCTTTGTCTCGATTGGCTCGCCGACGCGCACAGTTAACTGGCAGGGATAAAAATGCTTGGTGTGGATGGGAAGCAGATCGTAGACGCCCGAGAGCGCGATGGGAACGATGGGAACCTGCGCGCGGATGGCGAGGTACGCGGCGCCGGCCTGGAATGGACGCAGCTCGCCGTCTGATGTGCGGCCGCCCTCGGGAAAGACGAAGAGCGGCATGCCGGCGCGCAATGCCTTCACTGCGCCGCCGAGACTCGAGAGTGTCGCGTGCGGATTTGCGAGGTCGATGGGCATTTGGCCGGAGCGGCCCAGATACCAGCCGATCATCGGCCACTGCCAGAGATCTTTTTTTGCGAGGATGCGGAACTGGAAGGGCAGGGAGCCGAAGATCACCGGCGTGTCCATATACGAGGTGTGGTTGGAGACGTAAACGGCGACAGGAAACTTGTGGAAGTTTTCTGCGCCTTCGATTTTGAGCCTGGAGAGCGAGAGGCGCACAAAGGTGCGTCCCCAGAAATGCGCGATGGAATGCTGGATGCGGCCATTTTTCTCAAAGAGAGACACGAGAAGCGCAGTGGTTGCGCAGACCGCAGTGAGCACGAGCATGAGTGGGCCCATCAATCCATAGGTGAGACCGACGTAAAAGCGCGGCAGCGGATTGGGGCGCGTGGTCATGAAGGACGGTTTGCCCCTGACAAGAGCAAGGTGCGCGCTTCGCCCACGAGATAAACCGAACCGGAGACGACGGCGATGCCGTTGGCGGCGCGGGACTGATTGATGCTCTGCTGGGCTATGTGAAGAGCGTCGCTCACGGAATCCGCTGCTGTCGCGGGCGTTCCTGTGGCCGCAGCCGCGGCCAGCAGATCTTCAAGAGACGCGGCGCGCACGTTGTGGATGGGGGCGACAATCACCTCGTCAAAAAGTGGAAAGAGAATCTGCGCCATTTCGTTAAGGGGTTTGTCGCGCAGGCAACTGAAGACGAGCAGGCGAGGATGGTGAGATTCAAGGATTCCGCGGACGGCAGCTCGGAGCGCCCACGCGCCGGCGGGGTTGTGCGCGACATCGAGAATCCATTCCGTTTTTTCCTGGTCGATAGCGTTTTCGTCGATGCGCGCCGTCTTGTTCAAGCGGGCGATTTTCTGAATCCGTTCCAGGCGCCCGGGCCAACGGGTGAGGCGAATCCCATTCTCGATTGCGGCGGGTGTGATGGGGAGACTGTGGTGTTCCGCAAGCTCGGCGGCAGCGGCGATGGCGAGGGCGATGTTGCGCTGCTGGTGAGCTCCTGCCAGCGGTGAGTCGATTTTGATGGTGGCGCCTAACGCGTCCACGGTATAGGGGCCGCTGGTTCCGGCCGCCGGCACGAAGCCCGCTGCGCTGACTCCGCGCACGCCCAGCTCCGTGGCCACCTCGCCCAGAACCTGGTTGGCCTCGGGATGCTGGGGCAGCGTAATCATCGTTCCGCCGGAGCGGAGGATTCCGGCCTTCTCGCGGGCGATGGCAGAGATGGTTGGGCCGAGCCACTCCATGTGGTCGAGCGAAATGTCAGTGACGATCGAGAGCAGCGGATCAACGACGTTGGTGGCATCGAGGCGACCGCCCATGCCTACCTCGAGCACTGCCACATCGACTCTGTTCTCGGCAAAGTGGAGGAACGCGAGCGCGGTGAGGATCTCAAAATAGCTCGGCAGCTGCGCCAGGCGACCGGAAAGCAGCAACTGCTGGCCTGCGTCGTGAACACGGAAGTAGAGGCGCGCAAAATCATCGTCGGGGATTTCAGACGAGACTTCCGGGTGGCCGAGCCGGATGCGCTCATTGGGCCGCTCCAGGTGTGGCGACGTGTAGAGACCTGTGCGCAGGCCGGCCTCACTCAAGATCGACGCGAGGGTCGATGCGGTCGAGCCCTTGCCGTTGGTTCCCGCAATGAGCACCGAAGGAAAATGCTGCTGCGGGTTTCCAACGGCATCGAGAAGGATTCGAACTTCGTCGACGGAGAACCGGCGCTGCGGCTTTCCGGGAGGGGCGTAAAGCTCGGGCACGAGAGAGTTGAGTTGGGCTATGGCGTCTGTGTAGGACATGGCTGCTGCCGATGGCATTAAAGGTTAAGTATATGAGGCCAGATGCGGAGATGCTCGGGCAGGTACTTTTGGATGGGAACATGATCTGCGAGTCCGGGGCGACAAAGAACTGGGATGGCTCTTTCGCCCGCTTAAGCGGGCTTGCCAATTTAATTAGGCTCATGTTCCCCAGGCTTGCGCCTGGAGCTATCTTCTTAAGCCCGCTGACGCGGGCTGTGAAGCGGCTGTGCAAGATGGGACGTCCGCAATTGGCTGCCTGGTTTGGCGTTGGTCGCAACATTCACACAAAGTCAGCACGATCCACAGGCGATTTGCATTGGGGTGTGGGAGACGTGGGTAAGAGGACCTTAATTGAAGCGAATGTATCTTGTTTTCCGGCTTGTTCGACTTGGCGCGCCACGATTTAGGAAACTCGCCGGCTGTCCAACTCGCTTGCCCTAAGCGACATTGCGCGGATTCCCACTTTTCCGAACTGAACTACGGGTACTACGGGTATTTATCTAATCCTTCTCCTCTACTTACTACCCCCGTAGAGCCGGCATCTGGAAACCGCATGCAGAGCGCCTGCCGGATTGCGAAGAGCTGAGGGACCGGCGGACCGTTTCGTGATAAAGCTAAACCGTCAGAATTCACAGAATGAGCCGGGTTTTCCACGCGCGCACGGTTCGCAGGATGGCTACAATCGGGAGGAAGCAAAACTGCCGCTTCCGATGTCTCGCAAGCTGTTATAAAGTTGGGGCATAGGGCGCGGCTTCCTGGAGCAGGGGTGGGTATATGCCGAGTGCGGAAGCCGAAGTCGATAAGCCGTCCGGGCGTTCAGCAGTCGAGGGGGCAGCAATGGAGATTAGCGTAAGCCGCCAGGATCTGGTGAAGGAACTTACAGCGACGCAGAGCGTGGTCGAGCGCAAGACGACGATCCCGATTCTCTCCAACTTTCTCCTTGAGGCCGACGAAGACCGGCTGAACATTACCGCGACCGATCTGGACCAGGCGATCCGCACCAGCGCAGTTGTGAAAGTGAAAAAGCCCGGCTCGTGCACGATCCCCGCGCGCAAGCTTTACGACTACATCAAGCTGCTGCCTGAAGGCGACATTTCGATCAAGCTGCTTGAGAATCACTGGGTGCAGATCAGGAGCGGCCGTTCGAATACGAAAATGGTCGGCATGGCGCGCGCGAACTACCCGCAGGTGCCGGAGTTTCCGACGATCGCAGCGACCAGCATTTCACTCCCGTCGTTGCGCACACTGATTGCGCGGACGATCTTTGCGATCTCGAACGAGGAATCGCGCTACACGCTGAACGGTGCGCTTCTGGTGCTGAAGGCTGAGTCGATGGCGATGGTCGCGACCGACGGCCACCGGCTGTCATTTGTCGAGAAGCCTGGCGAGACACTGGAAGGCATCAGCGGCGAAAAGCGCGTGTTGATTCCGCGCAAGGCGCTGCAGGAGCTGCAGAGTCTGCTGGCGAATTCCGATGCGGAGAAGGTGGAGTTTGCCGACGACGAACACACGCTGTTCTTCAGGGTGGGTCATCGCACGCTGTCGAGCCGCAAGCTGACCGGGCAGTTTCCGAACTTTGAAGCGGTGATGCCGCGCGACAACACGAAGTTTGCGGTGGTGCGGTCAAGCGAGCTTTCGGCGGCCATCCAGCGCGTGGCGCAATTCGCCGACGAGCGGTCGGGTGCGATTCGCATGAAGCTCGAAGACAACGAGCTGAAGGTGAGTGCCAATTCGACGGAGTCCGGCGAGAGCGAAGACACCATCGACACGCCATACTCTTCGGAAGCGATCACGGTCGGCTTCAATTCCGGGTACATTCTGGACTTCCTGAAGGCCCTCGACAACGCGGGCGAGGTGCGGCTGGAGTTCAAAGACGCACAGTCTGCCGGGCAGATGCGGCCGGAAGATCCAGAGGCCGAGTTCAAGTATCGCTACGTGCTGATGCCCATGCGGATCTGATCGGATTCCTTTGGGGGAGCGCTTCCCTTCATGACCTCTCGTCTGTTCGTGATGTTTGTGCTTCTGTGGATGGCCGTCGCTGTTCACGCACAGACTGATGCGGAATTTCAGGTCCACTCGCGTTTTCAGATCTACGGCGGCTACGCTTTCGTGAGCAATTCACCGAACGGGCTGCCGGGAGAGCACCAGCCCATGAACGGATGGAATGCGGCGCTCGGTACGCCGCTTTGGCGATTCATCCGATTCAAAGTGGATGTATCGAGCTATAAGGGCGCCAACCTGGGCGCGCAGCAAGATGTTTACTACATCATGGGCGGCCCGGTGTTTACACGGCGCTTTGGCAGAGAGTCGGTTTTTGTCGAGGCGCTCGCGGGGGATGGCGGGATTAACAGATATTGGGGACCGCAGGCCAGTCCAGGTGAAACGGCGTCATTCGCAACGGTAGTGGGCGGCGGTTTCGATACGCCGATTTCCCGGCGATTCGCCTTCCGTGTCAGCGGCGGCTACCAGTGGTCGAATTTCCAACTGATCAACAACGTGAACAACATCATCCCGATTTATACGCCGGGCCTGCCTGACAAATTTGCACGGATATCGACTGGGCTGGTGTGGAGTTTCTAGGGCCTATAACGCAAGATGGGTCGTGTCCGGGTCAGGTCCCTTCGAATCGACGACGGTGAGCGCTGGCTTGCCAAAGCGCGCCAACTCCCCGGCAAGCACGAGCAACAGACGACTTAGCCGAAGCCGCAAAGTGCGCCGAACCAGGGGGCACTGGCGATGAATTGCTTCGGGGAGGAATAGCGGACCCCTTCGGATTTCAGTTAGAATCGGGGCGAAATCCGATCAGTTTTAATTGATCATATACCTGATCGATCCAGAAAAAGACAGCAATAATTGACTCTCAATATACGAATACAAATAAATAAATTATATTTGATCTAAATCCGCTAAAATACGTCATTGATCAGCAAAAAGTGATCCGAGAAACATCTGATCGAAATAATCAAGAAAGACAGAATTATGGCAGAACTCCTCTATGGGTACGTTTATTTTCGCGAGCGATTCGCGGGAACGCTTCGGCAGGAGCCGGGAGAGCGCTGTTCTTTCATCTACGACGCCGACTTTATCAGCGAGAGCCGTGAGGCGATTTCGATCACCTTACCGCTGCGTTCCGACGCAAACATTTATCAAGGCAGGTTGCATCCGTTTTTTGACAATTTACTTGCTGAGGGCAGGCAAGCAGCGATTCAAGCGCGCTGGCTTGGTGTTCCTGTTGAAGACCGCTTTGCCCGACTTCTTGCATTTGGGCAGGATTGCATCGGAGCTGTTTCCGTGCGCGATCCGAAGCCACGGGTAGCGGCCGGGGAACCGCCGGAAGATCCTGCAGAGCTCGCCGCTCTGAACAGTCGAGCTTCCATTTCGGGCGTTCAATCGAAACTGCTGGTCGTGGAGACCGGCACTGGCTTTCGTCCCACTAAGGCAGGAGAACTGAGCACGCACATTGCCAAGCTTCCGAGCGGGAACCACCCGCAGATTGTTCCCCTTGAATTTCTGACCACCGAGGCGGCGCGTGTACTATTGCCCGACGATGAGATTGTGCAGGTGCAGATATCGCCCATTCCTGGCATTGTGGACCAAGCTCTCATGGTGCGGCGCTTCGACCGTCCCGTCGAACACGGCGTAATCGGGAAGCTACATTTCGAGGAGTTCAACCAGATCCTAGGCCGGACGAGCGATGAAAAGTACGATGGAAGCTACGGCGATATGGCGCGCGTGCTGCGCGAGAATCCGCGCTGTGCGCTTCTTGATGTCGATCGGCTATTCCGCCGGATTCTCGTTTCGATTCTGCTGGGAAACAACGACGCGCACCTGAAGAACTTTGCCTTGCTCTACGAAGAGGATCAACTGAGGCTTTCTCCGTTCTACGATGTGTTGGCAGCCGCGCTTTATGCGGATTATAGCCAGACAGGGATGGCACTCAAGCTGGGGCCGGGAACGAATCCAACGACGCTGGCAGGAATCGGCGCGGTGCATTTGCGGGGACTGGCCACGTCGTTCTCGCTTAAGGCGGCGGCGATTCGAGAAGCGGTACACGACCTTGGCAGGCGTATTGCCCAAGCCGAGGAAATCGTGCGCAACGCAGCTCACGGATCTACGGAACTACGAAATGAGCTTGCCGACTACATGAGGAAGAGATGGAACGGAACATTCAAACCAGTGGTCGACTCGACTGGCCGGAGATCGTAAAGGCTGCTAAGAGACAGCGCCGAGAGATGAAACTGACGCAGCGCCGACTCGCCGCTGTTGCGGGGGTCAGCCTGCCGACGGTCGTGAAATTCGAGGCAGGCCAGGACGTCAGGCTTTCATCAGCGCTGGCAATCCTGAAACTGCTCAATATGACAGCGCAACGGATCGAAGGGACGCTGCGAATTCGCGCCAATGAAACAGGCGAGAACCCATCGTATCAAGCGATGTTTGCGCCCTATGCAGGTCAAGGAGGCGCGATGGAGCCACGAAGTTTGGGAGATATAGACTCGTTAGGCGCATTCCTCGACGAGCTACAGGTTGGGGTCGAGGAGAAGACACAAGCCATGCGATCGCTGAAAAGCCAGAATCGGGCTGAATTGGTTCGCGTGCAACTTTCGCCACTTCAACTCACAAAGTATTGGCCGGTACAGTTTCCGAGCCAATCCGGGTGAGAAACGCGCCAGCGCTGTTATGCAGCGGCGGGCGTTTTGAGGAAGTGCAGGGCGCGGATCAGGTAGGCCTTGAGGGCGTGGCGATGCACTACAGCGTCGAGAAATCCTTTTTCGAGCAGGAACTCCGAACGCTGAAATCCTTCTGGAAGTTTTTGGCGGATGGTCTGCTCGATGACGCGAGGACCGGCGAAGCCGATGAGCGCGCCGGGCTCGGCGATATTCAGATCGCCCAGCATGGCGAAGCTGGCCGTTACGCCGCCGGTAGTGGGATCGGTGAGCACGCAGATGTAGGGCACGCGAGCGTCGTCCAGTTGCGCGAGCGCGGTAGAGATTTTGGCCATCTGCATGAGGCTCACGACGCCTTCCATCATGCGAGCGCCGCCTGAAGCGGCAATCACGATCAGAGGCTTCTGGGTCTCTCTGGCGCGATCGACGGCGCGGGCGATGGTTTCGCCGACCACAGCGCCCATCGATCCGCCGATGAACGCGTACTCCATGGCGCTGATCACGACTTCGTGCGGGCCCATCTGCCCCAATGCATTGAGGATGGCGTCGTCGAGGCCCGTGTCCTCGCGTGCCTTGCGCAGGCGCTGCTTGTAGGGCTTCACGTCAGTGAAGTTCAGCGGATCGGTCGAGCTAAGGCCGGTGTCAACGAGCGTGTAGCCGGGCTCGAGGAGCGTGTCAATGCGCTCGCGAGCGCTGAGCTTGAAGTGGTGCTGGCACTTGGGGCAGACCAGAAGATTGGCTTCAAGATCCTGACGGTAAATCGGTTGGCGGCATCCCGGGCATTTGACCCAGAGGCCCTCGGTGCGCACGTTTCTCGCGCCGGACTCGGGGCCGTTGTCGCCTCCGGGACCGCCTTGTCCGGAGGAATACTCGCCGTCTTCGCGCTTAAACCACGACATACCGAACCCAATTGTATATGGGGGAACAGGTTTTCAGGCGTCAGGTTTCAGCTCGGCGATGCAATGGCGTGGACGATGATGTTCGGATTACCGCTAGCCCGGAAGTAGCTCGAAACGAGATTCCTTCTCAATTGGCGGCGATCTGTCGAGAAGGCGTCCTGACAAATGTGTTATTCATGTTCGAAGACGGAGGACACGGCTGAAACGATGCAAGTTCCGTACGCAAAGAAGTGGCAGCGAGAAACAGACAAGTTGCGCAAAATCGCGCTCGATTGTTCTCTGACCGAAGAACGCAAGTGGGGCAAATCGTGCTTCACCTTCCTGAAGAAGAACGTGGCGATTGTCATCCCGCTCAAGGAGTCGTGCGCGCTCTCGTTTTTCAAGGGTGCGCTGCTCAAGGACCCGAAGCACATTCTCGAAAGGATCGGAGAGCATACGCAGGCAGCACGATGGATCAAGTTCACCTCGCTCAGAGAGATCACGGCCTTGCAATCGACTTTGAGGGATTACCTCTACGAAGCCATTGCATTGCAGGAGTCGGGGAAGAAGGTCGCGCTGAAGAAATCTTCAGAGTACGCAATTCCCGAGGAGTTGCAGAACAGGCTGGATGACAACGCAGTTCTCAGGGCGGCATTCGAAGCGCTCACGCCGGGCCGGAGGAAGTCCTATATCATCCACATCTCAAGCGCGAAGCAGGCAAAAACCAAAGAAGCGCGGGCTGACAAGTGCGTGCCCATGATCCTGAGCGGGCGAGGGTTCCTCGAGAGGCCGGACTGAGGCCAAATCGAGCGGAACGAGCCTCGGCCTCAGGCAGATGACTCCGCGACTAGCGTGACAGCATTCCCGATGGCGCGGCGTCACGCATGGCCACGTGCTCTGGGCGCATCACCGGCAAACGGAGGTAGAACTGAATTCGAGTTACTTCCCATTTGCCGACCATCTGACCGCGACCCCGAACCGCACATCCCGGTAGTGGCTGCTGAGCTGTTATTCTTCCGGGCGAGTCGGTTGTGCGATCGTTCTGCCAACCTTCAGCCAAATCTGACTTTGAGCCTCAGGCGGATCCTTTCCGCAAAGGAAGATCGATGAAGAACGCTATACGTCTGCTTCTTATGGTTATCGCGCCGTTTGTATTCCCTCTCGCTAACGCGCAGCAGCAACTCGTCATGTTCAGCATGGACAGGACGCCTGTGCACTGCCAGCTTTTTATCGCTAACGGTGATGGCACCGGGGAGCGCGTTCTTTTGCCATCCTCAGGGATGGACTACTCTCCTTCGTTCTCTGCGGACGGGCGGTGGGTAGTCTTTACCTCGCAGCGCGACGGGTCGGCGAATATCTATCGCGTGCGCCCCGACGGCACCGGACTGGAGCGGCTCACGGACGATCCGGCCTTCGATGACCAGGCTGTGCTCTCGCCAGATGGCAAGTCTCTGGCCTTTGTTTCGACACGTGGAACTGGACGGGCACGGCTCTGGGTCATGGATATGGCCTCACGGCGCGCGCGTCTTCTCACCCCGGGCGAAGGAAGCGATTTCCGCCCTGCGTGGTCGCCTGATGGCAGGTGGATTGCGTTCTCCTCCGATCGTGGAAGCCACGCGGGCCATGTTCCCGGGCAGTTCGAAAAGCTGCAATCGCTGGCGGTGTACGTCATTCGTCCCGATGGCTCAGGACTGCGTCAAGTCACACGAGGCCGCGGTGTCGCAGGTTCGCCCCGCTGGTCGGCGGATGGCAAAAGAATCTTCTATTACGAAACCAACGAAGTCGGCGCGTACTACGCTGAGGTTGGCGACGAGGAGAGAGGACGCACCGAGATCGTCTCTGTCGATGTCTCAACCGGCGAGTTCAAGCAGTACACCTCCGGCGACGGCGTGCGCGTGAGCCCGGAACCGTTGGCTGGCGATGCACTGGGATACCTCGTCAACGTGAAAGGCTCGCGCACGATTCGGATCGAGCATGCTGACGGCACGTTTGCAGACAGTAAACCGGGTTTGATCCAGGGGCCATCGTGGACGGCGGATGGAAATTACGTGGTCTATTGTAAGTATTTCGATCAGAAGGCCGAGGTGCTTCCGGCGTATTCGCGGGATGCGAAGTTCCGGTTCGTCGAGCTTGCCGCTATATTCTTTCCCACGAAGTCTCCGAAGAGCGACGATTTTGCGATATCGATCGGCTTCAAGACGCTGGTGTTGATGAAGCAGGACGGCAGCGATCAGCGAATCATTCTCAACAAAAAAGATGGCCTTGTCCTGGCTCCGGCGTGGTCGCCCGATGGCAGCCGCATTGCGTTTTCAGAGGGCGAATACTTCCCCGGCCCGCACCGTCCCACAGCGCAAGTGGCCGTGATGAATAGTGACGGGACCGGAATCAGGACGATCACGCCAGCGGGCAGCAACAGCGGATTCCCTTCGTGGTCGCCTGATGGGCTAAAGATTGTGTATGAACAGGATGGGCACCTGGTGATCCAGACGCTGGCGACGGGCGCATGTGTGAACCTGACGAGCCCCGGTGGGCAGCGCGACAACTTTCCCCGGTGGTCGCCGAGGGGGGACTCGATCGCTTTTACGAGCAACCGCGAGGCTGACCAGGAATACCGCATCTACCTTATCCGGCCCGATGGGACTGGCCTGCACAAGCTGACGGGCTCGCCGGGCGAGGCGCATGCGAGTTGGTCGCCGGACGGAACCGAGTTGATCTTCTCCAGTGCGCGGATGGGCTTCAAGGATGAACGAGCAGTTGGGATGGATCATCAGCCGTATGGCGAGATTTTCACGATCCGCGCCGATGGGACCGGGCTTCGACAACTCACAGACGACAAGTTTGAAGAGGGAGCGGCTGCATGGTTCAACTTGACCAAGTAGATCGTTCCTCCTCAGCGTGGAACGGGGCAAATTCTTTAGAACCTGACGTGCGGTAATGCTAGCCGCGCAGATAGGCGTCGTCGCCGTCGATCCAGTCCTGCCGCGGCGGATTGAAGATGTCGAGCGCCACCGAGTCTTCGAGCGCGACGACCGAATGCGGAACGTCTGGAGGGATGGTGAGAATTTCGCCGGCGCGAACTGCGACTTCCTTGCCGTCGACGAGAAAATTCAAAGCGCCTTCAACCACGTGGCTGATCTGCTCGTGAAAGTGCTGATGGATGGGTACGCGCGCGCCGTTTTTGAGGACGATGCGGGCCAGCATGGTGTTGACGCCGACAACATATTGCCGCGTGATCAGCGGATTCAATGGCTCCGGCTCAATGTCGGCCCAGCGATAGTGTTTGGCTTCCGGCAAGTTGGCTTCTTTCAGGGGCTAAAGCCCGCAATTGTTTTTCTCATTTGATGTACGGGCTGAAGCCCGTACCCTTCAAACCGATTGAGTGCCTTTCGCGCGGGTCAATATTCAATCCCGCGTTGCGCGAGGATGCCTTTCTGGTAGGCGTGCTTCACTTCGCGCATTTCCGTCACAGTATCGGCGAGCTCCACGAGTAGCGGATGGGCGTTGCGGCCGGTCAGGATCACGTGCACCATTTCCGGCTTGGTCCTGAGAACCTCGGCCACCACTTCCGGATCGAGCATCCCGTAGCTGATGGCGTAGTTGATTTCATCCAGCACCACAAGATCCCACTCGCCGGAGTTGATCGCGTCGCGCGCTTCCTCCCACGCGGCCTGCACCAGACGAATGTCTTCAGGGTCGGCGTCTGCGCCGCCGATCTTCACAAACCCGCGGCCCATCTGCTTGAGAACGAAGTTCGGTCCGAGAGCCTCGGCTGCGTCGAGCTCACCGTAATGCCACGAGCCCTTGATGAACTGCAGCACGAGCACTTTCATGCCGCACCCAACGGCGCGCAATGCCGTGCCCAGCGCGGCTGTGGTTTTACCCTTGCCGGGGCCGGTATTGATGAGGATGAGGCCTTTGCGCGAAGAAAGTTCTGAGTTCATAGTTCGTAGTTCACAGTATGGGCCTCGTCGATCACAGATCCAGTCCTGGCGGTTCGCAGCAGGGCCTTTACCCAGGCCTGAGAACTGCGAACTATGAACCGTGAACGGTATTCGTCTAATGCCCCTTGTGGTACGGATGACCCGTGAGAATTGTACATGCGCGATAGATTTGTTCGGCAATCACGAGGCGGGCGAGCTGGTGCGCGAGGGTCATCGGTCCCAGCGAGAGGAGGAGGCCGCGTCGTTTAGCTTCCGCTCGCTCTTTCTCTGACCATCCATCCGCGGGTCCGATGGCGAAGACAACAAGCTGCGTTCCTTCATCGCGGCGGACGCCGAGCCATTCCGCGAGCGCTTCGGAGCTCATCTGGCGGCCGCGCCCGTCCAGCAACACAACGGATGGTTCGGTTCGGCCCTTCTGCCGGCCGATCCAATCAAGGAACGCAGCTTCGTTCCGGAAGGCCTCTGTTTCGCAACGAGCAACTCCGATACAACGCTTTAGATAGTCGCGAACCAAGCCGTCGTAGGCGTCCTGAGAACGGGGTGCTGAGCCGATGTGAGCCAGCATGATTTGCATGGAGTGGAGAATACCTCAAAAGGGCTTTCAACTGCGTCGAAGAGCGGTCCGCATCTATCTCAGAATCTGGAACTTATGTTCAATTTTTGAATGATTTTGCAAATTTTATATGAAAATCCATAGTATTCATTCCGGTTCATGCCAATGAGAGTCTCACGTGACACCAACAGGTGATGGACAACCCTTTTGTTTTCTAATAATAAGCTGTTAGGGGAGTTCGGGCTGTGGAATGGCCCACCGCGTGCAATAACTTATCCAAGGAATTGTTCCTGGATTACGTGGTCGGGCTCTAGAACCGGGATCCGAGGCCTTTGGAATGATTCTGATCTTTGTTCCGCTTTCCTACATTTATGGTCCATTCCAATGTTGAGCCGTTCGGGTGGCCGATCGTAAGGGTTTCCTGTTGAAGTACAAACCGTCCCAGCATACCCTGGAGGATTTTAGAATGCGTGTTTTCCGTTTTCAGTCTGCGATATTGGCGCTTAGCATTTGTGCGTTTTTTGCCTCGACACTGGCATTTAGCCAAGGAATCACAACCGGCACAGTGACCGGCACGGTAACCGATCCGTCTGGAGCTGTGGTTCCCGGTGCGCAAATTGAGCTGACCAACCAGGCGACCGGCGTCAAGCAGGACCAAAAGTCTGCCGCGGACGGCTCTTTCAGGTTCTTCCTGGTTCCGATCGGGACCTATAAGGCGCAACTGACGGCAGACGGGTTTGCCAAGGAAGAGGTGAACAACGTTGAGGTGGTTGCCGGAGCCAGCACGAACTTGAACGAGATCAAGCTTCATGTCGCGTCGGGCGAGGCGCAAGAGGTAGAGGTCAATGGTTCAGCGGCCGCGCTGCTGGAAACGACCGACTCGCAGGTGACGACGACGTTTAACACGGAGAGCATGACCAACCTGCCGCTCAACAATGGATTCGATACGGTGGTCGAGCTTATTCCCGGTGTGGTTGGCACGGGCTCCGATAATTTCTCCAACACCAACGGCGACAACTATTCGGTCAACGGCCAGAGCGGACGCTACAACAACTTTGAAATTGATGGCCAGTCAAACAACGACAACACGATTAATGGCCCGCAGGTATTCTTCGGCAACCAGGATGCCATCGATCAACTCCAGGTGATCACCAACGATTACAGCGCTCAATATGGCCGTAACGCCGGCGCTGTAGAGAACTACATTACAAAGTCAGGGACTAACACATTCCACGGCAGCGCCTTTGATTTTTACCAGGGCCAGTTCATGAGCTCGCTGTCGAACACAGACAAGAACCCGCTCTTCGGCTATTGCCCCGCCGGGGTCAGCCCGACCACAGGTTGTGCGGCGCCGTTTCTTCCGCGCTACGTCGAGAATCGCGCGGGAGCGACGATCGGCGGGCCGATTTTTCGGGACAAGCTCTTCTTTTTCTATGGCACCTACTGGGATCGGATCCGCACGGGCGTAACACCGGCGGAGTCGCTGCCCAGTTTGACTCCGGACGCAGCCGGGCTGGCGACATTGAAGTCGGTGTTTTCCGGCGACCCCGGAGCATTGGCGCTTCTCAACTTCGGCCCGTATTCCATTGCGGCCGGCAATCCGCAGCCAGTTCCGGTACCAGCGGAGCTGTATCCTAACGGCGCCAATCAACCGGGAGGCGACGTTTGCGCGAACGGGGTTTGCGATGAGCCGGTGACCGACGCTTCTGGCACGACCGCCATGGTGGAAGAACAAGGCGTCACGCGCGCGATCGCGAGCCCATTCAATGACCAGGAGGAGCTCGCCCGAGTGGACTGGCAGGCAACGGAGAAGGACCGCGTTTTTGTTCGCTACTTCTACCAGCCACAATTCTCCGGAGGAGTTGGAGGCGGCAACGGCATCGCATCCGGCGACTGGGTGACGGTTCCCGCGGTTGGCTATTCAATAGGAGCGGACTGGACCCACACCTTTACGACCAACCTGGTCAACCAGGTGCGCTACGGCTACCAGCAAGCGTCGTCGCCCTTTGAGGGCGGGGCTTTTCCAAACTGCACAATTACGAACTTCGGCGCGTGCCCGGTGGCAATGAATTTTGACGGTGGAAACGACGACTTAACCTTCGGAGGCGACGCCGACTTTCCTCAGGGCCGCATCGTTAAAGTGACCCAGTTGCAGGACAACGCGACCTGGACCCATGGCCGCCAGACACTTCTTTTTGGTGGGGAGTTTGATTACCAGAACACGCCGATCACGGGAATTTTCTACTACAACGGCTACGGGATTTACGGCACTCTCAGTAACCTGCTAGGGGCACCGGATGCACAGCTGGAGGCAGAGACCGGCGCGCCAGGTGTCTCAAGTTACGCGTATTTAGCGAACGGTAAAATCACTGTTCCCTACACCGAGCCAGACGTAGCCGGATATTTTCAGGACGATTGGAAGATGGTTCCCACGCTGACACTCCATCTTGGAATGCGCTGGGAGTTCTTCGGGCAGGCCATCAACGAGCTGCACAATTACACCGTCGCCCGCGAGTCTGACCCGAGCACCGCCTTCTGGGACACGTCGCTGCCCTTGAGCGATCGTACGGTGCCCAAGGTTGCGCAGAAATTCACGAATTTTGAGCCCCGCGTTGGCCTGGCATGGAACCCGGACTTTGACAAGAAGCTTGTCGTCAGCGCCGGTTACGCAATCAACGCGAATCCTCAGTATTACAACATCCTTTTGCTTGTCGGCGATGGAGCGCCGGTGACCAATCTCGGAAACTTTCTGTGCGGTCCCAATGCCTGCGTCCCCTCGAACGGGTCCATCATGAGCAGCGACTTCCGAACGCTCAACCTACCCTCCTTGCCGACCGGCGGAGATCCGGGCCAGGATCTCGAGGACCTGGTGCCACCCAACTTCCGCACGCCGTACGTACAAACGTGGACTCTTGGGATTCAGCATCAGATCGGGAACGCAATGGTCGGTGAGGTTCGTTATGTAGGTTCAAAGACCACCGACGACTTTCAGTCGATCGATGCCAATCCGTTCCTGCTGCCGGTGGTTTCGGCCTTTCCGGGCTTCTATCCCTCCAGCTTATCCCTCTGCACGGATCCGACCGCCGATGGCTACGGACGCCCGAATTGCAACGCCTCTAACCTGATTGAGACTGTGAATGGCGGTTGGGCAGAGTACCACGCGCTCGAACTGAACCTTACCACGCAGAACTTTCACGGCCTGACCGGGACAGCGTCCTACACTTTCAGCAAGAACCTCGCCAACGTTACCGATGGATTCAGAAGCACGGGAGGCGGAGGCAGCACGAACGCGTTCGCGCAAGATCCGCTTAATGCAAGTGCGGGCGAACGGGGTCTGAGCGGCAACGACTTCCCGAACGTTACCGGGATCGGCTTTACGTATGATATTCCCAAGTTTGCCAAGGGCGACTCGCTGATGGCGCGAGCAGTCAATGGCTTCCTGCTCACCGGGGTTTACCGCTTCCGCAGCGGCCAGCCCTACACTCCGTATCAGCCGATTGATCTCGACGGGAATACCGGCGACACCAGTTTCTGCGATGGGGCGTTCAACGCCGACGTAGTTGGGATTGATACTTGCCGGCTTGTCCAGTCGAACCCAAAAGCTCCGATCAATACGCTCGCTTACCTGAATGCTTACACCGGTGGCCAGGATCCCAGCACCGGCGCGCCGCTTCCCGGTACGCCGGAGTGGGTGGTTTATGGAAGCGATGGCTTTGGCCCAGGTGGGGTCTACAGTCCGGGTACGCCCATTAGCCCAACGAGCGCTCACTGGATTGTGAACAACATGGCTTATGCGGAGTCGGTGAACAATCCCTATCCCGGCTCGAGCAGAAGCCTGCTTCACGGCCAGTCTTACAGCGATCTCGATCTGACCGTTGTGAAGACCTTCCCCATCACGGAACGGGTGGGCGTGCAGCTCTCGATGGCCGCCTACAACGCGCTGAACCAAATGTACCGGGGCAGCGGCGAGCCCTTCATCGGCGCCAGCAATTTCACCAGCAACCAGGAGAATACCTCCGGGACGGTCCCCGGCGAAACCTCCGGCAATCGATTTGTGATTCTCGGCGGGAAGATTATTTTCTAGGAAGCAACCACTCCAAAACGAATCGATTGAAGGGCGTCTCCAAACGGGACGCCCTTTCTTCTTCGGCTCGTGAACACCAAAAACCCCAACGAAGTGGGGGGGCCGAAGATACGGCCTACACGGAGCCAGCGGGAACAGGTTGCCGGGGCGAAACCTCGGACCCAACAGCGAGCCGAGTCTCCACCCAAAGTCCATTTTTTGCAATATTGGCGGCATCGCATACATATTTTCATATTTGAATGTCAATTCCATCTTTGGGGGAGATGCGAACCATCATTTATTTTCATGCAGTTGTAGGATTTCCCCGCGCCTATTCAATTGGCCCGTGAATTGCCTTAAGAAACACAAAGTTCATTCCACGTTGCTGGATTCGAATCCGGCAGGCACCAGCCTGCGCGTCCGAGGTGTCGTGTAGAAATTCTTAATCATCTTGCCTTTTTCTCTACTTGGATCAATTTGCGGGATCGGACTTGCCCACCCCAACGAGCCACCGAAAGCGCCCAACCTGGATCGTGAAGTCTTTTGTCGAAGGTTTCCTAATTCAGACCGACTTTGGAGGAGTTTCTTTATGATGTCGTTTCCATTGCAGTTCGGGTCGAACCTTTCTGTTCTTTCAGCACGCGTAGCATTTAACCGGCTGAAGGCCCTAACGCTGGTTGTCCTGGGCCTTTTCGCCATCATGACTATTCGCGGCACGGTTGCCTCGGCTCAGCTGGAAAGCGGCCAGATCTCAGGGACCGTCATGGACCAGACGGGAGCTGCGGTTCCGGGAGCGGCCGTTTCGGTCAAAAACACGGCCACGAATGCGGAACGCGACACGGTCTCATCTTCGACGGGAGGGTACGAAGTGACCGGCTTGACGCCGGCTACATACCAACTCACCGTCTCTGCCGGGAGCTTTAAAGCCTTTACCGCGACGGTTGAAGTGACGGTGGGTGGACATGTGACGCTCGACGCGAAGCTCTCGGTGAGCGCGGCCGTGACTGAAGTGCAGGTGGTTGGCGAAGGCGGCTCGCAGGTCAATACGCAGACCCAGGAATTGTCACAAGTCGTCGACACCCAGCAGATCGCGAACCTCCCGAGCCTCACGCGCAATCCGTACGATTTCGTTGCGCTCGCCGGAAACGTCTCCGGAGGCGATAACAGCACCAACAGCGGCGCCACCGCTATCGACGCCACGGGCAGCGGCCAGAACCAGACCGATCGCGGCGTCGGCTACGCCATCAACGGTCAGCGGCAATCCGGTACTGAAGTTCTGCTCGACGGCGTGGAGAACGTGTCCATCTTCGGCGCAGGCATTGGCGAAGACATTCCGCTGGATGCGACCCAGGAATTCAGCGTGATCACCAGTAACTATTCGGCGCAGTATGGCCGCGCCTCCGGGGGCGTCATCAACGTGACGACCAAAGCGGGAACCAACACCTTTCACGGATCGGGCTGGGAGTTCAATCGCCTTTCGGCATATACGGCGAACACCTATGCCAACGACGCAGCAAATGCGGACTTCATCCAGGGCGGTGGCACAGGCGATCTGCCCGAGCCGAAGGGCACATACACCCGCAACCAGTTCGGATACGCAGCCGGCGGTCCGATCATGAAGAACAAGCTCTTCATCTTTGAGAGCACAGAATGGACACGCGTTCGCTCGGCGGCCACGGAAACCGAAGAGGTATTCGATCCGAGCTTCATCGCCTTGATGCCCGCGAACATCCAGGCTTACTACAAAACGTATGGCCAAACGACATTGAAGTCATCGGGAACAGCGTCCACGGTGGGAGATATCGTGGCCACATGCACCTTCGGGTCGTCGTCAACGACCGATTGCGAGAACCCAACCCCATTCCCCCAGGTGAATGGGACAACAACCATCCCGACGACGCAGCCGGTATTCGATACCGTGACCTTCAAGGCCCCGTTCGACGCGGGCGGCGGCACTCCCCAAAACACCTACGATCTGGTGGGTCGCATGGACTACAGCCCCACCGATAAGACCCAGATGTTTTTCCGCGGAGGCCGCGAGAGCTCCATTCAGCTCCCCGGATCCGACACCTACAGCGCTTATCCCCAGTACGATACGGGAACCACATATCTGAATCAGAGTTATCTCTTCAGTTTGTCCCACACCTTCACGCCGAGCATCTTTGTTTCAGCGAAGGCGAGCTATACGCGGTTTAACTCGAACACCTCATTCGACACCGCGCTCACTTCAACGCCGAACTTGATGTTCGTTTCGCCCACCGACCCGAATACGCAAGGCACGATTCAGATGCCGGGCCTGCAAAACGCCAGTGAGCCCGGTGAGGGCGGAGTTCCGGTCGGCGGTCCTCAGAACACCATCCAATTTGAACCCGATCTCTCATGGGTCAAGGGCAAGCATTCGATGCATTTCGGGTTCCTTGATACTTACATCCAGTTCAACTACGCGTATGGTGCGTATGCGCAGGCAGTTGAGCAGCTGGGCTCCGCATTCTCCGGAAGCATGGAAGACATGGTGAACAGCGCCGGTAACCCTGGTGGCGCGCCGCTCATCAGCTTCCAAACGCGGGCCGACGCGCAAGGCAAGCTGCCGTGCCCTGCGTCCACGAATTACACCGACGGCAGTTTTGGCAATACCGTCGATGACCCGTCCTGCGCGATTCAGACGCCGCTTTCCTCGGCGAGCTATGCCCGCAGCTATCGGTACAAGGATTGGTCAGCGTATGGAGAGGACAGCTACAAGCTAACGCCTCGGCTGACCCTCGACCTCGGCGTGCGTTACGAGCACTATGGCGTACAGCACAACAACAACGCCAGTCTCGACTCAAACTTCTACTTTGGCGCCGGCACAGGAGTTGAAGCGCAGGTGCGGAGCGGGCAGGTGGAGATTGCGGACAAGAGCCCGGTGCATGGATTCTGGGCTTCGCGCTGGGGCACGGTTGCACCCCGCGTTGGATTTGCTTATGACCTTTTCGGCAATGGCCACGACAGCCTGCGCGGCGGATACGGCATCAGCTACGAGCGGAACTTCGGCAACGTGACTTACAACGCCAGCTTCAACCCGCCAGCCAGCGCTGTCATCAGCGATTCCTGCTCTACAGCGGACGCAAGCTGCAATGCCGTGGTGACCAACCAAAATCTTGGCCCCCTCGGTGAATCGATCGGGACCCAATACCTGCCGCCGGTGGAGTTGCGGCACATGGACCAGAACATTGAAGTTGAACAAACCCAGTTCTGGAGCTTCTCGGTCCAACACCAAATTGCTGAGGGCGCAATCATTGAGATCGGCTACGTGGGCGCAAAAGGAGACCATCTCTACGATCTGGCCAACGTAAACCAGGAGGGCGCCGGGCAGGTTTTTCTCAACGATCCGAACTACATCAATGCAACTTGCGCCAACTCCGGGATCTATAACATCAACACGTTTAACACGCTCACAGCGGAAAATGACCCCAATGCGTCCACGGACGCATCGGAGTGCCTCACGCGGCCCAACGCGCAATATACCAACGTGAACATGCGCGGCAGCGCGGCAGGCAGCTTCTACAACGGCATGAACGCCAGGGTGCAATTCCAGAACATTCATCAAACAGGCTTGAGCATGACCGCGAATTACACCTGGTCGCATTCTCTTGACGACCTGAGCTCCACATTCGGAGACAGCCTGGAGGGCGGATCGGGTTACGTCGGGTCGCTGGGTTACACGTCATTAGCCGATCCCAAGCTGGATTGGGGCAGCTCTGACTACGATGTTCGCCAGCGCCTGAGCGTCGCACCGATCTGGGAGACGCCGTGGTTCAAACAGGGACCGATGGTCACGCGTGAGGTACTGGGCGGATGGGCGGTTTCGGGCATTTACACGGCTCGCGGTGGTGTCCCCTTCTCGGTATTCGATTACAGCGAGGACGAAACCTTTTACACCGTTCCCCGCCTGGAGCCAGCGACCAATTTTTATTCCCAGTCAGTGGCAAAGAAACCGCAGGTATTGGGCCCCAACAATTTCAATGGCCTGAACATCCCGTCGCCGAAGAACTTCAATCCACTCAACTCGGTCATCGGTATTTCTGACTTCGGCCCGTTCCCGAGCGACATGATGCACCGCAATACCCTCCGTGGTCCGGGTGCATGGAACGTCGACGCATCGCTTCACAAGACCTTCCCAATCACCGAGCGCGTGGGAATGGAATTCGAAGTCGACGGGATTGACGTCCTGAATCATCACGACTACTTCGTAAACACCAGCACACTCGCTTTCTTCGGCCCAGGCACATTGAGCAACGTCACCGAGGAAAAGGGCGGTCTGGGTACGACGGCTACGAGCGGCAACCACGATCAGCGGCGGTTCGGTCAATTCTCGCTGCGGTTCTCGTTCTAACCCGCCACACAGAGCTGAAAACACTGAGGGCGTCCGCTAAAGCGGACGCCCTTAGACTGCTGACGAAGGTTGAAACCATCCCTCAGCGGTTAAAGCCGCTATGATTTTTCTGGGTTTGTGGCACGGATAAATCCGTGCCCTTTCAAGGCGATGGGTTTTTCATCAACCTCAGGGCGTCCGCCAAGGCGGACGCCCTTTGTGTTGGTGACCGATCGCTCCGTCGGGGCGATTAGCGTTTCTTCCGGGCTCGTGTTTTAGGGGCGGCCTTCCGCGCGCGAGGTTTTGGGGCCGGGGATTTCTTGGTTTTCGCGGACGGCGTTTTTTTCCGGGCGGCGGGTTTCTTCGCCGGAGCCTTTGCGGGCTTTTTTGTCGGGCCGGCTGCGACTTTTTTGCTACGAGCGGCGCGCGTCTTTTCTTTGAGCGCGGTGGTTAGTTCCGCGTCGAACTCGGCAGGCGTGAGTGGACGGGCCGATTTGCGCAGCCGTTCGATGTCGTAGAAGGCGCGCTTCTCCGAGAGGAACACGTGGATCACGAAGTCCACGTAGTCGAGCAGGATCCACTCGCCGTTGCGGCGCCCCTCGACGGAATTGGGGTACGCGCCGAAGTCGTGCTTGAGGCGCAGCTCGATTTCGTCGGCAATGGCGACGGCCTGCCGCTGATTGGTGGCTGAGGTGACGAGGAAGAAGTCTGACAGGCCAGAGTCGACGGGGTCGAGCTCAAGGATGCGGGTGTGCTGGCCCTTCTTTTCTTCACAAACCGCGGCTGCGGTTTGAACCATAATGCGCGTTTGCTTCTGCGCCGGCGATGTATTCATTCGGTGGTTGGCAACTCCCAAGCTCATGGTAGCGTGTCGATTCGGCAGGGAGCAAGCGGAGGGGCCGTGAATCGTGATTCGTGGGTCGAGGCCCGGCGTCAGCGGTAGAGGCCACGATTGCGGATGTACTCCGCAACGGTAACGGGGAGCATGGTCTGGACTGCGGTGGAACCGGCCAGCGTGGCGTTCGATGCTCCCGACCCGGTTTTGGCGGCGGCTTCGCGGATTGCATCGCGGACATCGGTCGCGCTGATCTCCACATCCAGTCCCGGCAATAGATAAAAGGGTGCACGGTCCCCGGCGGGATTCAGAACATGGAAGGCGCGGACCTCAGTTCCGGCCGCCCTTCGATCGCCGGCCGGCAATGGATCAAGCGTAAGGCCCTGAGGCAGCGCCGCTTTCAATCCGTCGAGCGGCTGGCCGGGCCGCGAGGCTACGATGAGCGACGCCGCGTAAGGAATCTCCGCGGCGCGATGCCAGTGCTTCAGTCCGAAAAACGAGTCTGCTCCCATCAGGCAATAGAGCGCTGTCTCGGGCTTGAATTCCGCGCGCAGAGCATGGAGTGTTTCAAGGGTGTAATTCGGCATCAGATCGCGGTTGCCATGGGTTTTGGGCGCATCGGCCAGCGAGACCGCAAACCCAGGCTCGCCTTGGATGGCCAGCCGGGTCATGGCCAGGCGGTCTTCAAAACCCGCTGCGGCGCCATCGGGCTTGAGCGGCTGCGCTCCGACCGGCGCAAATAAAACGATATTCAGATGGAAGGCGTCGCGCGCGGCACGAGCAATGGCCAAATGGCCCAGATGCGGCGGGTCGAAACTTCCGCCGAAGAAGGCGACGCGCATCGCGTGTTGCCAAGCCAGCTCATCGTTGCCCGGCGCGCCTCTGCCCATGGCCATGGCTTCATCGTACAGGGTTGGCCAGACAGCGTCCGAGCGAGAGCCCCCGAGATCTGTCAGCTAGAATCGAAATGAAGCAAATCGGGTCTCTTCGTCACTTCCTATGCGCTATGTCATTTTGATTCTCGCTGTTGCCGGAGTTATCGTCTCCGCGCTCGCGCTCCGGGTGCATTACTCTACCGGCACGGAGCCATGCGACATTAACGCGCGTTGGGATTGCGGCATCGTCAATCACAGCTCGTTCGCAGTCATGGCCAAAGTCCCTGTTGCGGCTATTGGCATCGCCGGATACCTCGTGCTTGGTTGCCTTGGCTTTGCGCGCCTGCGCTTCGCCACGTTCCTTGCAGCTATGCTGGGATTCCTGTTCGCCTTCCGTCTTTCCATGATTGAGGAATATGGCCTCGGAGTGTGGTGCTTGTATTGCGCCATCTCGCAAGCCATCATTGGCCTCATTCTGCTGCTCAGCATCGGCTGGTTTGTCGCCGAGTATTTCGGGCTGTTGCGTACCGCGAAAAGGTTGAGCGCGTAACGCGACGACGCAGATGTTCGTAGCAGAAGTCAAAAGCCGAAATGCAGGTCCTTCGACTCGCTTTGGCGCAAGGGACGCGCCAAAATTCGCTCAGGATGACCAGTTCATTTTCGATCAGAACCGCAGGGGAAAGGCACTCGCCCGCGACCGGTCTCTGATTCATTTCGCGCTGATAAAATTGAACCAGATTCATGTTGACCGGCTGGTATGCACGCAAGATGTACGCGTGGGAAACGCGGCTAAGCACGCGCGACGAGAATCGCGTGGTGCGCCCATTGGAGTGGGGCTTCGAGTGGGTTGCGCCGTTCCTCGAGTCGCACGGCTTTGGCGCCGCTGTGCCCGATCCCGATATTGTCCGCGACCCCGCGGCTGCCGAAGCCGCCATGCTCCGCATCAACGAGATTCTCATTCGCCACAGCGACGTCTTCTTCGGCTACGAGCGCCCGACGGACTTCCGGCTGGAAGAGCGTCACCCGGAATTGTTCCCGACCAACGTGCGACCTGAAACGCTGGCCAAGGATGCGGAGCTCAAGCAGCAAGCCGTCGACGGCAAGCTGCCCAAGGCGCAATATCTGCGCTTTACATCGCCCGAGCGCACACCCTACCCGGAGAACGACCTGGTGAACGCGCGCTGGTTTCCGGCACCGGCGCACAAAGATCCTGCAAGGCCCAAACAGGCCATCATCGTGATGCCGCAGTGGAACGCCGACGGGTTCAGCCACAACTCGCTCTGCACGATGTTTAATCGCATGGGCGTGTCGGCGCTGCGCCTGTCGAAGCCTTACCACGACATTCGCCGGCCTGCGGAGCTGGAGCGCTCGGACTATGCCGTGAGCTCCAATGTGGGCCGCACAATTTCAGCCTGCCGCCAGGCGGTGGTCGATATTCGCTGCTGCGTGGACTGGCTCGAAGAGCAGGGTTATGAGCATTTCGGCGTGCTGGGCACGAGCCTCGGTTCCTGCTACGGATTCCTGGCCAGCGCGCACGATGCGCGGCTGCGTGTGAATGCATTCAACCATGCATCTACAGCGTTTGGCGATGTGGTGTGGGCGGGGCAGAGCACGCGGCACATCCGCGCGGGGGTTGAAGCGGCGGGGCTCTCGCAGGACCGGCTGCGCGCGCTGTGGGCCACCGTGAGCCCCGTCAGCTACTACACAAAGTTTGCCAGCGAAGAAGCCGGGGGCCCGCAGAAGCAGATTCTCTTTGTGTATGCAAAATACGACCTTACGTTTCCGCTGGAGTACTCGCTCAAGGTTGTCGAAGCAGCCAGCCGCTCCGGATTGAACTACGAAGTGCGCGTGCTGCCGTGCGGCCATTACACTACGGGCGAAACACCATACAAATTCATCGACGGATGGTATTTGGGGTGGTTTGTCTACCGCGCCTTCAAAGCGCTGCGCGACGAAAAAGCGGCTGTTCCGAGCGCCACCCAACTACTGGAAGAAGAAGTGCAGTCGCGATAAGGCTGGGCTGTCGGTCATTGATCAGTTGCGCCGTTTTAGGGCGGCATCGTCCCTACGGGACTACGAGAGTCAATTTGTCGCTGCATTCCCCACACTGAAGCGCGGGGCTATCATCCCCTGCGCCTACGGCGCGGGAGCCGGATCTCTTCACCTGAAGCGCATACCCTTCAAACACCGTTCAGCTGAGGCACCTGAGACCGCCGTGGCTACTTCGCGCCGGGCGTCCTGGCGATCATCGTGCAGCGTTTGCTCCCGCCTGGTGCCTTCTTGCATCGATCCATTGCGCCCTGGTCGGCCAGCGATTGATCGAAGCCAGCAGCAAAAATAAATACTTCACCGTTCTCATTTGCGGCAAGTGTTTTGTAGGGCGGGGCAAGCAGAAAGCGTCTCCATACATCCTTGTCCTTGTCGGCCAAAGGCGCCGGCATGGGCACGTCGGGTGGTGCAGGCGCGGGCACCACAGTATCGCCGAGCGGAAGCAGGTTTTGCGCCTTAAGAAACGCGGCCACCGTATCGGACCACGCGGCGACGTGTCCATATAAATGGTGCCCATCGTCTCCGTCGGGTGGGGCCATCACAAACTGGTTGTTGCCGCCGCCTTTTTTATAGGCCGCATCGAATTGCCGCGCCATGGCGGGCGGAAACCAATGATCGTTTTCGGAGTAGATCCACAGCATGGGCAGATCGCCGTGCTTATGTGCGTCCTTGCCAAAGTCGTGAAATGCGTCGATGACCCCGCTGAGATTGCAGTTGTGCTCGTGCCCGTCGCCGCCGCGGCCTCCGGCGAAGCTGATGGCGGCCTTCAGACCTTTGGGTGGGTCGGCGGAGAGGGCCACCTGCGCAAAGCCTCCGGTCGAAACGCCGGCGCTCAGCATCGTGTCCGCATCCACTTCCGGCAGGCTCCGCGCAAATTCCATCACCGCGCGCAGATCATCGGCGCTTGCCTCGCCGGTTTGATAAAAGCTGCCGAGCCGGGCGCCGCAGCCACCGTTGGCCGAGTCCTGTTGCCCGCTTGAGCGCCCATATCCTCTGCGCACCACGACGATAGCGACGTATCCGCGCTCGGCGAACCACTCCGCCTGAGAAAACTGGGCCCAGGGAGTTACATGCGCGCGAACGTCGGGCTCGTTTGACGTGCCGTGCGTCAGCACCACGAGCGGATGCCGCCCCGGCAGTTCCATTCGCACTTCCAGCGCATCCAGACCGTTGGGGAAGGCGTCGGGCGTGTGAATCCACATCTCCTTCGCCAATAGAAGTGTCGGCGCCTGCGTTGGAGGCGCGCCGGTTGCAATCGGAGCCGAATTCTGAGCTCCCGCGCAAGCGGCGAGAAGTGCAGCCAGGACGACAGGAAGCAGCGCAGCCCTGAATGTTCGCATGCGCAACAGTACAGACCATCGCCGACGCCGTGTCAAGACCGGCATTCGTGAGCGGGAAGCGATCAGATCTGCGTTCCTCTGCACGAATCGGCGACGAGGGTTGTAAGTGAGCGCGGCGCCACAGAAATGAGTTGAACCGACCAAAATGCAGGTCCTTCGACACCGTTTGGCCGACAATCCGGCCAAACTCCGCTCAGGATGACCAAATGCTTAGTTGCGAGCTCGAGAAACTACACTAATGCGCATTGCTCAGGTCCATGCGCAGCAGTTTGGCGGGATCGAGATACTCGTCTTGCCAGCGCACAGCCCAGTGCAGGTGCGGGCCGGTTACGCGGCCTGTGGCTCCGCTCAGGCCGAGGAGTTGGCCAGTGTTGACGTGGTCGCCTTCGTGAACGTCGATGCGGCTGAGGTGCATCGAGATTGTGAAGAGGCCGAGGCCGTGATCGATGACAACGCAATTGCCCTCGTAATAGAGCGGCTGTGCCAGCACTACGACACCGCTGTTGCCGGCATGCACGGGCGTTCCCGGCGCGGCGCGAAAATCCATCCCCTGGTGAATGCTGGCGAGTTTTCCGTTGAACGTGCGCCGCGTGCCGAAGCTGTCTGTGGGCGCGGCATGCACCGGCGCGCGAAAATTGCCTGACCAGAGTGGTGTTGCCGCGCTCGAGGCAAAAACTTTGTCCTTGAGCGCTCTCTCGGACTTGATTTGCGCGAGCTCATCCGGGCCCGGCTCAACGAACTTCGGAGACACGGTGAGAGTGCTTGTGCGATAGTGCGCGGGAAGAATCTGAACCGTGCGGCTGAGGTCGATGGATTTGCCAGCCGCCGTGCGTGCAGAGATTTGCAAATTGGATGGGCCAGTTTGCGTTTGGACGTCAACTCCGGCCAGCGCATACCAGGCGCTTTCGTCGCGTCCGCGAAAAAACTGGAGCTTTTGGCTCAGCCAAGCGCCTTCCAACTTCGCGCTAGCCGGAAGATTGATGCGGATCAACTCGGGCGAGCCTGCCACGACCGCAGCCGGGGTGATTGTTACTTGGCCACTTGATTGCGCTCTGCCCGGAGATGCGGAAATCACCACCGCCAAAACCAAGCAAGAAGCAAACCGCGGAATGCGCGCTCGGATCATGCAATCAGCATACCGGGCGGCATTCCGCGGAGTGTTTTGCAGATTGGCCGCTGGGGAGCGTCTCAGAAATTCATTTGGAAGAATCGGGCTGCGGGTGCGCGGCCTTCCAGGCTGCCACGCGATCCTGGACGTCGGCTACTTGATCGGCAGTGATTCGCTCCCCGATCATTTGCCGATTGGCCGCGTACTTCTCCTGGTTGGGCCCTTTGACTGAAGCCGCGATGTCGAACCAAAAGTAAGCTTCCGCATCGTCGTGCGGCACTCCCTGGCCCATCGAATACAAGACCGCGAGCATACCCTGAGCGGATACATCTCCCTGGTTGGCAGCTTTCAAGTACCAAGCCGCGGCTTGCTCCATGTCGCGCTCGAAGCCGTTGCCGCCGTCGCGGTAGAGCGCGGCGAGATGAAGCTCTCCGTCGATCGATTTCTGGTCGGCGGCCTTTAGGTACCACGCTGCCGCCTGCTGGTAATCCTGGGCGGCGACGGTGAGGTAGTGCTCGGTGGCCCCGGCGTGCGCATACTGCTCACCTACTTTCACTTCGGCGGCTGGATCACCGGCGGTTGCTTTGGCTAGCAGGGCAGCGTCTATATTGACCGCAGCAGCAAGCGGGGCCGCATCCTGCGACCTTGCAGCGAGCGGGGCAAATGCGCAAGCGAAGATCAAGGTGAATCGGAACCAAGCGGATTGTCTGCCACGGCCTTTCATTGAGTCCTCGATCGGCGATGAAGGTTGACGCCGCATTCAGTTTACGGGATTTGCACTTCCAGAATGGTCCGCTCGGCCCAGGTAATCTCTCAGTTTGGAGAAGATCACCCTCGGGGGCTGAAGCCCTCGATCATTCTGCGGACTTTAGTGGCACGAGTGAACTCGTGCCCTTTCAAAAAAGCGACGCGAAACGAGTTTTTCATCAACCAGTAAAGCCGTGCCCTTTCAAAACAGATTCAAACTGAGACGGTACCCCGGCCTGTTTCCACAGGGGAGAACAGGCTAAAATTCCAAGTATGACGGACCGCATGTCTCTTTCTCTCGCCCAGGTTGACCCCGACGTCGCCGCCGCTCTTGACCACGAAACTCTCCGCCAGCACGAGGGGCTGGAGATGATTGCCAGCGAAAACTTTGTCTCGGAAGCGGTCTTAGAGGCGGCCGGCTCCATCTTTACCAATAAGTATGCCGAGGGCTACCCCGGACGCCGCTACTACGGCGGTTGTGAGTATGCCGACGTCGTCGAGAACCTGGCCCGCGACCGCGCGCGCCAGCTCTTTGGCGGCGAGCATATTAACGTGCAGCCGCACTCCGGTTCGCAGGCCAACGCCTCGGCCTACGCGGCAGTGTTGCAGCCGGGGGACACGATTCTCGGCCTCGATCTCTCGCACGGCGGCCACCTGACGCACGGACATCGGCTCAGCTTCAGCGGCAAACTTTATCGCACCACTTTCTATCACGTCCGCAAGGACACAGAGACGGTCGACTACGACGAGATGGAGGCCGTTGCACTCGCCGAAAAACCGAAGGTCATCATTGGCGGCGCCAGCGCCTATCCGCGGCTGTGGGATTTTGCACGCATGCGTGCGATTGCCGACAAAGTGGGAGCGATTTACATCTTCGACATGGCGCACATTGCCGGCCTGGTTGCGGGTGGCGTGCATCCTTCGCCGGTGCCTCACACGCAAATCACGACGACCACGACGCACAAAACTCTGCGCGGCCCGCGCGCCGGGCTGATTATCTCCACGCAGGATCTGGCTACGGCCATTGACAAATCTGTCTTCCCTGGCCAGCAGGGTGGGCCGCTCATGCACATCGTGGCGGCCAAGGCGGTTGCGTTCGCTGAGGCTCTGCGGCCCGACTTCCGCGACTACGCGGCGCAAATCGTCTCCAACGCCAAGGTCCTCGCAGAAGCCCTGAGTGCTGCGGGATTCCGGTTGGTTTCCGGTGGAACGGACAACCATCTTCTTTTGGTGGATGTTTTTGAAAAAGGCATCCTCGGTTCCGAGGCCGAGCTGGCGCTGGGCAAAGCCGGCATCACGGTCAACAAAAACTCCATTCCATGGGATACGAATCCGCCGCTCAAGCCTTCCGGTATACGCGTGGGCACACCCGCTCTTACCACTCGCGGAATGAAGGAGCCGGAGATGCGCACGATTGCCTCGTGGATTGCCAAGGCTCTTGACCAGCGCAACGACGACGCGGCGTTGGAGCGGATTCGCGGCGAGGTGGCTGAGTTAGCCAACCAATTCCCGCTTTACGCTTGGCGGCGGACGCCGGTGGCAGTTACTGCTTAAAACTACCGCGGATGGTGGTCGAGGGATTATGTAGTAACTCGGCGGGATGGGCTGATAGCCTATCCCGCTTCGATGTCTTTGGGCGGCTGGGCGACAGCGCTGACATGAAATGCAGTTCTTTCTAGGCCGGCAGGTGCAACCTAATTTGCTTTCAATCTAGATTGTTCGCTGGAACCAAGTATCTGTGAGCCGTTGCGGGGTTGTAACTCAGCTCAGCGGGTCGTCGATTTGTTCAGTAACCTCTCTAACTGAAGAAAAGATTCTCTTGAATAAAGCTATGCGGACGCGAATTCTCTGAGTTATTCTGACAATATGGCGATTGAAAATATTCTTGCCCAAATAGACTCTGAGATCTCAAAGCTCACGCAAGCCCGCGCATTGCTGGCCAACCTTGGCACAGCTTCCGCGGCATCCGGACGCAAAGCAGCGAAGTCGGCGAGCAAGGCCAAACCGCGGAAGAAGCGTGTTCTAAGTGCCGACGCGCGCAAGCGGATTGCAGATGCACAGCGCAAGCGCTGGGCAGCGGTGCGAGCCAAGGCCAAAAAAGGATAGTCGATTGACGCCGGAGCATTGCGCCGATGGCGGCGCGTGATCGAGCAGCGCAGTTACGCTCTATCCGAGCGATGCCATCACCAGCATGCGCGGCTCGGTCATCTCGTCAATGGCCCACCGGATTCCCTCGCGACCGAGGCCGGACTCCTTCACTCCCCCGTAAGGCATCGGATCCAGGCGCCAGTTCGGCGTGTCTCCCACGATCAGCGCACCCACCTCCAGCTCGCGATACGCGGTGAGGATGCGCCCGGAGTCACGCGTAAGCAGCCCTGCCTGCAATCCATACTTCGAGTGATTTACCTGTGAAAGAGCATCGTCGAAGTCGTCGTAGGGCTCGATCATCAGCACCGGCCCAAAAATCTCTTCATCGCGAACCTTCATACCGGGCTTGGTTGCGCTGAGAATGACTGGCGTGATGGTGGACCCCTGGCGTTCGCCGCCAGTCACAAGCTTGGCGCCGCCTGCGATGGCCTCCTTGACCCACGCTTCCACGCGCTCCGCGTCGCGGAGGCGAATCATCGGCCCCAGTTCGGTTGCTTCATTCGAGGGATCGCCGATCACCATTTTTTCCGCAGCGTCCACGACCTTCCAAACAAAGGTCTGAAAGATGCTGCGATCCACAAAGACGCGTTGCACGCTGATGCACGACTGGCCCGCAAAACCGAACGCCGCATGCGCGGTGCGCTGCGCCGCATCATCCAGGTTCTTCCAATCGCTGTGCACCACGAGCGCGGCATTGCCGCCTAGCTCAAGCAGGACGCGCTTGCGTCCCGAGTGCGCTTTCAGCTCCCAGCCCACTTTGGCAGAACCGGTAAAGCTGATCAGCTTGATGCGGTCTTCTTTTTCCGCGAGCCATGCGGTGTCAGCATCGGCCAGCGTCAAAATGGCCAGCGCTTCCTCGGGCCAGCCGGCCTTCAAGATGACCTCGCCCAGCGCCAAAGCGGTAAACGGCGTTTGCGGCGCGGGTTTCACAATCACCGGGCAGCCCGCGGCGATGGCCGGCGCAACCTTGTGCGCTACCAGGTTCAACGGAAAATTGAACGGCGTAATCGCCAGAACCGGACCGATGCCAAATCGCTGCACCAGGCCCCAGCGCCCCTCATTGCCTTCAGTCAAATCCAGCGGAATGCTCTCTCCGCCCATTCGCACGGCCTCTTCGGCAGCGGTCTTGAAGGTGAGCACCGCGCGATCGACCTCCGCCCGCGCCATTCGCAAGGGCTTGCCGGCCTCTGCCACGATCAACTGCGCAAACCGCTCCTTCTGCTCAATGAGAGCCGCGGCCACGTCTTCAAGAATCTCGCGCCGTTTCCAACGGGGCAGAACGCGGGTACGGCGCAGACTTGCCACGGCGTGATTCAAAGCCTGGCGCGCATCGGCTCGCGTGGCCACGGTGACGCGGCCAACAAGACCCTGATCCCACGGCGAACGGACTTCCAGCGCTTCTCCTTCGGTCCATTCCTTGCCGCACAACAGAAAACCGGTTTGCTCTCCCGGCCGCATCTTCATCGTGGAACTCCTGTCCCGAAGTATCTACGCTTTCGATGGTAAAGCCGATGGGGCCGTGCTGTCCGTTCACGCGTCGTGTCGGCTGGCGGCCGAATCGCGATTCGGGAATGAATTCCGCGACAGGCGTTGCCACGCCACAAATGCGGTATAGTGGCAGCAATTCAAGAACAGGCCCGCTCCAGACTTGAGAGAGCTACTCAGGAGGGAGATGTGGATGCTCGATTCATCCAGTAGTCAGCCGCCTGAGGGCCGATCGTCGAATGTCTACTCTGAGCCGCTGATCCGTCCAGAACCCATCGGGACGCCCGCTCGGGATTCGGATTCCCGGGTTCTCAGGGCGGTCCTCGTTACCGCCGCCATCTTTATCGGGTTGGGATTCATCGCCGTCGGGGCTGTTGGCTTCGGAGTGTGGTATCTGGCGAAATCCTTTCACGCTGTGCCGTCCGCCACGTTCACTGAGAACGACCTCGGCATCGCGATCTATCCGGGCGCCGAGCCAAGCCTTCGGGGCTCTCGCGCGGAATTAGCCGGTAAGACAATGGTGAACGCAACCTATATCACGGCAGATTCAGCGGACAAGGTGATCGCCTTTTACAAGGAGAAGGCCGGGCCAAGCGCACATCTCACCACGACATCACGTGGTTCAGAGTTCCGTGTGACCGGGGCCGCAGGAGAATTTACAACTGTAAAAGTGATGAGAGTGCCCGATGGGTCGGGCGGCGAGACCTACATTGCGATCATGCGCGTCACCAGGGTCGTGCCTCACTGACGCCGTATTTCCGCGCTGATGGTCAGGTGGTCGCCATCGTGGCGATGAACCTGTAAGCTTCGCTTCATGTTCACAGTTGCCGCAGCCCAAAACTCCCTTTGACATGGCCAAGGAAGCGGCGCCTTGGCGAGTCATCCTTTCCCGCAAAAACCAGTTACAGGATGAATGCTGGATCAGGTATAGTGGAGCGATTCCAGAACCCCCGGGCCAGAATTCACACTCAGAACGCGCAATCAAAAGGATGTGACCATGTCCGATCCCACATTCACTCCAGTTCCTCAACCCGGTTCGTTTCAGCCCGTACCGCCGCCAGTAGGAGCGCCTCCACCCAAGTCAGGTCCCAGCGCCGTCAAGATCATTCTCATTGTCCTGGCCGTTTTTTTTGGGCTGGGCATCATCGGCGCCAGCATTGTCGGCTACGGCGTTTATCGCGTCTCCCGTTCCATCCACAAGGATGCCAACGGCGAAATCACCATCAATACGCCCAAGGGCGCCATCTCCGCCAACCCCGACCAAACATTCACGGCGAGCGATCTGGGAATTGCCATCTATCCAGGCGCCACGCAGGGTAAAGGCGGCCTGCGCATGACCATGGGCAGCAAGTCGATGGTTACCGCAAACTTCCTCACGCCCGACTCGCCGGACAAGGTGATGACCTTCTACAAGGGCCTGGCCGGCCCCAACGCCCAGATCATGTCATCGGGGACCGGCGGAATCATCACAATGCAGAATGGCTCCAACTCCGTCACTGTGACGGTGGCGCAATCGGCAAACGAAAACAATGGCGAGACGCAAATCACGATTGTGAACACGACCGGCACTTCGTCAAATTAGCAATTCCGACAGCCAGAAGGCCTCCCGCTCGGTACAGCGTACTGGCGGAAGGTCCTTCCGCTTCGCGCGCTGAGATCGCAGCGCTCCTGCGATACACTCCTTCCATGATTCACAATGGACGCAGCCGAAAACTTCCGTTCGATCCTGTCGCGGCGGTGAAGCATTTGCGCGCGGTCGATCCGAAACTCGCAATGCTGATCGACTGCGCAGGTCCTTTCACACTGCGGCTCGACCACACGGCCTCGCTCTTTGAGTCGCTGCTCGAATCGATCCTCTACCAGCAGCTGCACGGCAAAGCCGCGGCCACCATTCACCGGCGCGTGCGCGAATACTTTGGCGGTGATCCCACGCCGCAACTTCTGCTCGACACGCCGGATGAGCCGCTCCGCGCCGCAGGTGTCTCGGGCAACAAGATCAAGGCGATGCGCGACCTGGCTGCGCGCACGCTCGATGGCACGGTGCCCGTGCACTCTGCGATTCGCAAGATGCCGGACGCCGAAATTATCGAACGCCTCACAGCGGTGCGAGGCATCGGCACGTGGACCGCGGAAATGCTGCTCATCTTCCGCCTTGGCCGGCCGGACGTGCTGCCTGTGACCGACTACGGCGTGCGCAAGGGCTTCGCGCTTACCTTCCAGCGCCTGCCCAAATCCCGCGCGCTCGAGGCTGCTGATCTTCCCAAAGCGGAAGTACTGTTGCGCCGCGGCAAACGCTGGGCGCCTTACCGCTCTATCGCGAGCTGGTACCTTTGGCGCGCGTGCGACCTGGCCAAGAAGACTGCGCCCACAGGGCGCTCGTCCCGATAGCGCGAGCGGATTGGCCGTAAAATGGTTTGAGCAGCCGCCAAGCACTCTGCGCGCCGCAATATATCTGGTGCCCATGCCTTCTGGAAAGCGCTTCGTTTGCATTCACGGCCACTTTTACCAGCCACCACGCGAGAATCCGTGGCTTGAGACGGTCGAGACTCAGGACTCGGCTGCTCCATACCACGACTGGAACGAGCGCATCTGCGCCGAGTGCTACGCGCCGAACGGCGCCGCGCGCGTCGTCAACGCAAAAAATCAGATCACGCGCATCGTGAACAACTACGCGCGCATGAGCTTCAACTTCGGGCCTACGCTGCTGAGTTGGCTCAAGGAAAATGCTCCGCGAACGTACCGCATGATTCTCGACGGCGAAAGCCGTAGCCGCCAGCGTTACCACGGCCATAGCTCGGCCATGGCGCAGGGCTACAACCACATGATTTTGCCGCTCGCCAACGCGCGCGACCGAAACACGCAGATTCGCTGGGGCATTGCGGACTATCAAAGCAGCTTCGGCTCGGCGCCGGAGGGCATGTGGCTGCCAGAGACGGCGGCAGACACGACTACGCTCGAAGCGCTGGCCATGAACGGCATCAAGTTCACGGTGCTCGCGCCGCACCAATGCAAACGCATTCGACCGCTGAAGGATGAAGCCGGGTGGACCGACACGCCGAATGCCAGCGTGGACACCACGCATCCGTATCTTGTCCGCTTCGCATCGGGCGCGTCGATTGCCGTGTTTTTTTACAATGGGCCGGATTCGCGCGCCATTGCCTTCGAGGGGCTTCTCGATTCCGGCGACAACTATGTTGCCCGCCTCAAGGCGGGATTCAAAGATTCGCCTGAGCCGCAGTTGGTTCACGTGGCCACCGATGGCGAGTCCTACGGCCATCATCACAAGTACGGCGAGATGGCGTTGGCCTACGCGCTGCGCCTGCTCGAACAGGACAAGACGGTCAAGCTGACCAACTACGCCAGCTTTCTCGAGAAGTTTCCGCCCGAATTCGAATGCGAGATTGTCGACGAAACTTCATGGAGCTGCGAGCATGGCATCGAGCGCTGGCGATCCAGTTGCGGCTGCAACGGCGGCAAGCCGGGCTGCAACCAGGCTTGGCGCGCGCCTCTGCGCCAGGCATTCGATGAATTGCGCGACGCGCTGATCCCGCTGACCGAGCGCGAGGGCGACAAGCTATTCAAAGATGTATGGGCCGCGCGCGATGCATACATTCAGGTGGTGCTCGACCGCGGCACCGAGTCGGCGGATCGCTTCTTTGCCGCGCAGCAGGAGCAGGCGCTCACTGAGACCGAACGCGTCCGCGCGCTTGAGCTGATGGAGATGCAGCGCCACGCGCAGTTGATGTACACCAGCTGCGGCTGGTTCTTCGATGACATCGCCGGCATCGAGACGGTGCAGATTATCGCTTACGCGGCGCGCGTGCTGCAGCTTGCGCAGCAGCTCTTTGGCCAGCAAGCCGCGCCGCTCGAGCCCGCGTTTCTCGCCCGCCTCGCTGAAGCGCACTCCAACGTGCCCGAAGCCGGCGACGGGGCCAGCATCTACAAAAAGAGCGTGGAGACGATGGAGCTGCACCTCGAGCAGGTGGCCGCGCACTACGCCATCAGTTCGGTGTTCTCTTCGTTTGCCGATGAGACGGAACTTTTCTGCTATCGCATCAGCCGCATTTCCAACGAGATTGTCACTTCCGGCCGCGGCCGCCTCTCCCTGGGACGCGCGCACGTGGCCAGCGCTATCACCGGCCATGCGCAGAGCTTCTCGTTCGCCGTTCTCCACTTTGGCGACCAGAACATCACCGCCGCCGTAAAGCCCTATGACGACTCAGGCGCCGCGGACTTTGAGGCTTTTTCTGCTGAGGCCGCCCGTCAAGTGCAGCGCGCGGACTTCCCCGAGGTTATCCGGCTGATCGACCGCTTCTATGGCCACGCCGACTATTCGCTTACCTCACTCTTCAGGGACGAGCAGCGGCGCATTATTGGGATGATTCTCAAGTCGACGCTCTCTGATATTGAAAGCTCGCTCACCACGATTTATCAGGACCATGCCAGCCTGCTGCACTATCTTTCGCAGGCGAGCCTGCCCAAGCCGCCCGCGCTCGCTCTGGCCGCGGGATTCGCCATCAACGCCGGATTGCGCCGCACGCTCGAGAACGAACCCATCGATGTTGCGCAGATGCGGTCGTTCCTCGCGCTGGCCAAAGCGGACCAGGTTCAACTTGAAATCGCGACGCTCTCTTACAACGCCGACCAGCGCATGAAGAGAGCCATGGTCGAGCTGCAAATGTCGTCGGGATCATTAGAGAAGCTGGACCGCGCGCTCACCCTCGCGCGCGCGCTTACCGAGCTACCCTTCGAATTGAATCTCTGGCAGGCGCAGAATATCTGGTACGAGATTCTGCGCACTTCAGGCTACGCGCTCACCGCGCTTGCCGCTGACGATCGCCCGCGCTGGGAGAAAGAATTCAACGAACTCGGCGCGTGCCTCACCATTGACACCGCGGCCATGCGCGCGGGCGAGCAAGCTGACGCGCTGGCCGCGGCGGATTAGACTTGGTTTCATAAATAGTTTGAGGTTTTGAAGAAACTCCCCTCAGCGGCTAAAGCCCCGCTGTTTATGAGCCTTTCAATGGCACGGCTAAAGCCGTGCCCTTTCAAAACCGGATTTATGCAGCCAGTTCCAGAGCGATTCCAAAACCCTCGCGCCGTCCTCAGACCTTGGCGAGTTTTCCGTTCTTGAGTGCGAAGCGCTCGCCGCGCCACACGATCGTGTCTCCAGCAAAGCCCGCGACCCACAAGCCCATCGCGATGACGTCGCGCAGCGGCAGCAGCCAGAGATTCGCGAGCACCTCATGATCGCCCAGCACCGAGGCGCCGACCGTCATGGCCTGTGCCAGCCTCAGGAAAAAGCTCAGTCCCAATAGCCAGAGACTCAAAGGGCTCAATCCGCTCGCCAGAACGTTCACGAGCGCCCAACCGAGGCCGTAGGTGACGATCAGCCCCGCATAGCCGGCCGGGCGCGAGCAGCGCACAGTCCGCAGCCAGCGCAGTTGATGATCGAAGAATCCGCGCCAATCATACGCGGGAACTGAAGTCTCGACGACTTCGGAACTCACCACCACGCGATAGCCGGCCTGGTCGATGCGCGCGCCGAGCTCGTAATCGTCGGCCAGGTGATCCACGACGGAAAGCAAGCCTCCGGATTTCTCCAGCGCTTCGCGCCGCATGGCGAGCGTCGAGCCCAGCCCGTAATGCAGGCCTCCTTCAATCAACTTCGAAAGCAACACGCCGGGCATGAACTCTGTGGCAATCCCCAACGCTTCAAGCCGCGAAGGAAGCGTACCGTGGGCCTTGCCACGATAGAGAGCGGTCACCATCCCGACCTCAGCAATTCGTTGCCCCATCCTTTCCGCGTTCCTCTGCGGAAAGGGCGGGTTAGCGAAGCGGCACATCACACGCTCGAGATAACTCGAGCTCACTGTAATGTCGGAGTCATTGATAAGGAGAAAATCATACCGCGCGTGAGTGACGAGTTGCGCCAGCGTGCTGACTTTGCCGTTCGTGCCCAACTGCTGTGGGCACTCCTCCAGTCGAATCGCGCATTCGGGGAATTCGGCCTGGAGATCCTTCACAGCCGCGGCTGCCGGATCGCTGAGCGACGCGACGCCAAAGAGTAGTTCGAACTCGCCCGCGTAGTTCTGCCGGCAGTGGCTGCGAAAGGCGTCCAACATGCCGGGGTCGAGCCCCTTGAGCGATTTGAGAACACTGACGCCGGGCGCGAAATCCGGTTGGGGGGCTCGACGCTCGTGCAGGAAAACGCGGGCCGCCACGATCGATGCCAGAAAGTATGCCATTCCGGCCACGGCGAGGGCCGTCGTCGCGATCTCCACGGCCTGCGCCAGTGCTTGCGGCATCATAACGACAAGTGTAGCGGATGCTGCAGATTGCAAGTTCACACTTCCCGGTTCGCAGTTCGCAGATTTTCTCCGCGCGTCCTTCGCGATTCAATTGCAGTGCACGAGAACGAGCACTGTGAACTGCGAACTATGAACCGTGAACTGCTTCACTCGTACCGCAGCGCCTCAATCGGATCAAGGTTTGCCGCCTTCCACGCGGGATAAATGCCGAACAGCAAGCCAATCGCACAGGAAGCGCCGAAACCGACCAGCACCCACGTGGTTGAGAGCGTGGCCGGAAGCCCGATGGGAAGAAAATAGACAATCCAAGTGATGATCGCGCCGAGCAGAATGCCGATAGCTCCGCCCACCGAGCACAACGTGACCGCTTCCACCGTGAACTGCGTGAGGATGGTGCGCCTGGTCGCGCCGATCGCCTTGCGCACGCCGATCTCACGCGTCCGCTCGGTTACGCTGACCAGCATGATGTTCATCACGCCGACGCCGCCTACCATCAACCCAACGCTGGAGACGGCGATCATAAAGCCAACCAGTCCATCGGTTAATTGACCCCACAGCTTGGTGAGAGAGTCAGGCCCGAAGATCTCAAAATCGTCTCCCTTGTCGACGCGCACCTTGCGCCGGATGCGCAGCAATTCGCGAATCTCCTCCTGGACGAGATCCTTGTTCTGCGGGCTGTCGTACTTCACGATGATGGTCAGGTCTGTGATCTCGGGGTGCAGGTTGTGGAAGGTTCCAAACGGAAACAGGATGATGTTGTCGCGTGGATTCTTGCCGCTTCCGAAGGGCTGCTTGCGTTTATCCAGCACTCCAATCACGGTATAGAGGCCGGACTCGACGGCAATCTCCTTGCCCACTGCGGGCTGGTCGCCAAAGAGCTCCTGCGCGGTGTCGATACCGAGCACGACGACATGCGCGGCACGTTGATCCTCGGCGTCGGTGAACATGCGGCCCTCCCGCATGGTCAACTCGGTGACGTCCATGACCTCAGGGAAGTCTCCGGCAAGAATCGCCCCTGCAACCTTCTTGCCTTGGTATTTTGCGCTGACGTCGCCTACCTGGAAGCTCTTGATATAGGCGCCCTCGGCGTCGGTCGTGATCACGTGTGGCAGTGTGCGCAGGGCTCTCGCGTCATCGACTGTGAGCATGCGGCGTGCGAGCATCTCAGCCGTCGGGCGCACATTAATGATCGGCAAGCGACCGATCCAGAAGACATTTGAACCCAGCGAGTTGATGAAACCCGAGACACGATTATCGATGCCATTGACGAGCGACGAAATGGTGATGACGGTGGAGACGCCGATCACGATGCCCAGGACCGTGAGCCCCGAGCGCAGCTTGTTGGTTCGCAATGTATCCAGCGCCATCTTCACGGATTCGCTGGTCTGTCCGGTTCTTCGCATTAAGTTCTCAGTTCACAGTTCTCAGTTTGAGTTCATAGTTCTTAGTTCGCGGTTCACAGATTCCGGAGGGCGAGGCTTTTCTGATTTTAGATACTGCTTTGAACTAAGAACTACGAACCGTGAACTAAGAACTACTCTACTCGTACCGCAGCGCCTCGATCGGATCGAGATTTGCCGCCTTCCACGCCGGATAAATGCCGAACATCAACCCGATTGCGCAGGAAGCGCCGAGGCCAGTCAGCACCCACGTAGTAGAAAGCGTGGCGGGCAACCCGATGGGAAGAAAATACACAATCCACGTAACGATGGCGCCAATCAGAATTCCCAGAACGCCGCCAAGTGCGCACAGCGTCACCGCTTCCATTGTGAACTGCGTAAGGATGGTGCGTTTGGTCGCACCGATCGCCTTGCGGATGCCGATCTCGCGTGTTCGCTCGGTGACGCTCACCAGCATGATGTTCATCACGCCCACGCCGCCTACCATGAGTCCAACGCTGGATACGGCGATCATGAAGACGACCAGACCCCCGGTTACTTGATCCCAAAGCCGGCTGAGCGAATCGGGCCCGAAGATCTCAAAGTCGTCGGGTTTGTCGACGCGCACTTTGCGGCGGATTCTGAGCAGCTCGCGAATCTCTTCCTGCACCAGTGCCTTGTTTTTGGGGTCGTCGTACTTCACGCTCACCCACAGGTTCTTGTCTTCCGGGTGCAGATTGTGGAATGTGCCCATGGGAAAGTAGACAACGTTGTCTTCAGGATTCCTGCCGCCTCCGAAGGGCTGCTTACGCTTGTCGGTCACGCCGATCACCGTGTAGAGCCCGGACTCAATGGCCACATCTTTTCCCACTGCCGGTTCGTTGCCGAAGAGCTCCTGCCAGGTGTCGTGCCCCAGGACGCATATGTGCGCGGCGCGCTTATCCTCCTCATCGGTATAGAAGCGGCCCTCTAAGAAGCTCATGTCCAGCATTTCAGGGGCTTCGGAGGTGGTTCCCCACAGAATTGTCCCTGCGATTTTATTTCCGTTGTATTTCACGGCTACGTCGCCCACCCGGAACTGGGCCGCTACATGCTGGAATCCGCCGTCGGTAACGACGACGTGCGGAAGAGCGCGCAAGGCCAGCACATCTTCGAGTGTCATTTTCTTGCGCGCCAGCATCTCCGCAGTCGGCCGCACCCCGATCACCGGCATCTGGTACACCCAGATCACATTCGTTCCCAACGAGCTTACCCATTCCGCAATGCGGTTATTGAGCCCGCTGATCACCGAAGAAATGGAAATCACGGTGGCCACGCCGATCACGATGCCGAGGACCGTCAGCCCGGAGCGCATCTTGTTTGCGCGCAGCGTATCCATCGCCATCTTGACGGATTCACGGGTTTGGCCGGTGGAGTTCAAAGTTCGCACTTCGCAGTTCGTAGTTCAAAGTTCTTAGTTCACAGAGGCTTGCTTCCTGCCTGCTGGGGATTTGATCGAATTCATAAGGCCGAAGAGCATCTTTCTGACCTCGTTCGATAACGATTCCAACTCATCGATGAGGCCAGGATTCCCGAATTTAAGAGCCCGAGCGATTTCGAGTTGCGTCTGGACCTCACAGTTTGAACCGCGGGCCACGCCGAGAAACTGGCGGAACTCGCCGGCGCTGGTTCGGCCTTGTCCCTCCGCGATATCACTCGGAATCGAAACCGCCGATCTTCGCAATTGGCTGGTTAATCCAAACTGTTCCTCGCGCGGAAAACCTTGGGTTAGTCGATAAACTGCTACGGTCAATTGCATGGCACGCTGCCAAACCTGCAAATCCCTGAACGACTGCGCCACACGAGCCTCTTTCCATCTCAATCGCTATCCAGGGATGCCTTGCAAGATTCAGTGTTTCCTGTTTGCCATCGCTTCAGACTGTGAACTACGAACCAAGAACTGTGAACTGTATTCAGAGCTCCGCTCTGAGCGCTACCACCGGATCAAGCTTGGCAGCCTTGCTGGCCGGATAAACGCCGAAAAAGATACCTACCGAGCCGGCCAGGAACAGGCCCAGGAAAACCGCCCATAACGGGACGCTGGTCGGAAAGCCGATGATGATTGTGATCAGCTTGCCCACCAGGATTCCGCACAGCACGCCGATGGCTCCGCCGAGTGTCGCCATCAAGCCGCTCTCGATGAGGAATTGCATCAGGACATCGCGCTGCTTGGCGCCCAGCGCCTTGCGCACGCCGATCTCGCGCGTCCGCTCCGTCACGCTCACCAGCATGATGTTCATGATCACCACGCCGCCCACCACGAGCGCGATCGATGCCAGTCCCAGCACGACGCTGGCGAACAGGGAGCTGATCTGCTTCCAGATGTCGAGGAAGGTGTCATTGGTCTGGATTTCAAAGTCGTCGGGCGATCCCGGCGCATCGTGGCGGCGCGTCCGCATCAGCACGCGCACCTGGTCCTCGGCCCGCTCCATCACCTGCGCGCCGCCCGCCACGCGCGCAAAAATGCTCACCGAATCGTTGTAGCCGTAGATTTGCTGGTAGGTGGTGATGGGCACGGCCACCCAATTGTCTTGCGACTGGCCCAGGGTTTTGCCCTGGCGCTCGCCCACGCCAACAATGGTGTAGGGAATCCCGTCTACGCGAATCTCTTTGCCGATGGGGTCGCCCGGGCCCAGAATGTTATCCACAATGTCGTAGCCCACGATCGCATCGTGCGTGCCGTGCTCCTCGTCCGAAGGAGTAAACCCACGCCCCGTCGCGATGTCGATGTTGTTGAGCGACAGCATCGTCCAGGTATACCCACGCACGTCGGTATTGTCGCTGGAGTGGCCGTTGTAAAAAACGTTGGTCGACTTATCCAGCGCCGCGCCCATGTCACTGCAATCGGTGCAGAGTTCGCGCACGGCGTTATAGTCCTCAATGCGGAGGATCTTGCGCTTCTGGTAGCGGAAATAATCCTGGGCGCTGAAGATCACGCTCGGCATCCGCGACACCTGAAACACGTCTGCGCCGTAACCGGAGAGCTTGGTGGCGACGTAGCGGTTGGCGCCATTCACCATGGTGATGACCATGATCACCGACGCGACGCCCATGACCACGCCGATCAGCGTGAGAATGGTGCGCATCTTGTTGCCCCACAGGGATTGCAGCGCGAGTTTGAAGGCCTCTCGGAGTGGCATGATCCTTAATGTTTATGATACGCACCTGCGCGCGGTGTGGTTCCGGCGGCTAGGCTTGAGCCTGAGATTTACGCCGATTCCCGGTCTCTCCATGGTTCTGAGGCGTCCGATGCGGGAATACGCTTTTCAGCCAGCCCTGCGATAGCTTGCCGCGGTCGCCCGAATCCCTTCGGCATAAGGCGTTGGCTTGAATCCAAAGGCTCGCGCGTACTTTAACGAATCGAAGAGGTATGGCGAATCGTTCTGGTAGAGCATTTCATGGATCTCGCTGACTACCGGATTGAACCACCCAAAAATCCGAACCATCAGAGGGTGCAGCACGCGGTATTTCGGCGCCGCTCCCATCGCCTCTGCAGCCTGGGTAATGAACTCCTTGCCTGTCGGAGGGTTCGGCGCTGTCGGCATATGCCAGGTTTGATTCCATGCCGATTCTGCTCCAGCCAGAGTCACCAGGGCCTCGGCCGCGTCCGGCGTATAGGTGTAGGAGTGCGCCAGGGCATCGTTCACCAGGCACATCGCCTTCTGCTTCTTGCTCATCGGCTCAAACACCAATACATTCGCCATCCCGTTCCTGGCATCGGGCCCGTAGAAATCCGCGGCGCGCGCAATCATCGCAGTCAGGCTGCCGGAGTTCCATTCCTTGATGAGGGTTGAGGCAACTCTCGCCCGGATCTCGCCCTTTTTGCTGGTTGGATTGAATGGGGTGTCTTCCGTCATCGCACCGGCGACCCTACCGTACATGTACACATTGTCAAAGAAGATCAGCTTGGCATTCGCACGCTTACAGGCTTCGATCGTGTTCGCCATGATGCGCGGCCACAGTTGCGCCCAAACCTTGTGGTCGTACTTCAGGCCCGCGAGAAGAAAGACTATGCTCGATCCGGCTACGGCTCGCTCGGTCTGATCCTTGTCAGAGAGATCGGCGGAAACCGCCTCTGAGGCGCCGGGTTTCAAGACAGGATTTCGACCTACGAGCCGGCAGGGAAGCTGGCGCGCAGCGAGCAGCTTGACCAATTCGCTGCTGATGGCGCCGCCTGCGCCAAGAATCGTAATCATTTGGCAACCTCTTTTCCTTTAGCGTGCCTGCCGGTTTTACTTGCCGGAGCTGCCAAACCCCTTTGCTGCCCGCAAAGAGAGCTCCAGGCTTTCAACCTCTTCCACCAGACCTGTAAGGACGGGGACAGGGACCATCTGCGCGATCTTTTCGCCGACCTTCAGCTCCAATGCCGCATCGCCCAGGTTGGTCATGACCACCAGAATCTCGCCGCGGTAGCCGGCATCGATGACGCCGCCGGTGGTGGCCACCCCCCGCGCCGCCATCGACGAGCGGTCGCGCACCAGCAGTCCCAGCGGCGCGCCTGAGTGCGGATCGCGGGCCTCTACGGCGATACCCGTCCGCACCTTTACCGTGGCGCGGGGAGCCAGCGTAATGTCTTCCAGGGCAAACAGGTCGTAGCCCAGATCCTCGCCGGGATGGGCCACGACCGGCGCCCGGGCACCGCCCTCTAAAAGCTTCACTCGCAACATGAGTTTGATGGTAGCGGAAAACAGCGGGGTTAGCGGAGCTAGCGGAGTTGGCTTGGAAGCTGCCGCCGCAAAATGCGAGCCAAGCAGGTCTTACCCAGGCCGGGGCTTTGGGCCCTGTGAGCCATTTGGAGGGTCGGCATAACCCTTTCGTCGCATTGTTGCATCAGAATTGGTGCTCTACACTCGGGCTGAACAATTCTCTCCCAAGCGTCTGTTTCGCCGGATTCACACCTTGCAAGGCATGCCGGCACTGAATGGCGAGCCAATAGGTGGACGGGCCCCAAACCAACGAATACCAAGTTCTTTGACCCGCGGCCGACGCGAGCATGAATCTCCTTGCACAGGATGGACAGAATGAAAGTAATAATCTTTGCGGAACAATTCAAAAACGGCGTCTGGGACGTGTGGGAACACCCGTGCAGCTCCAAAGAGGCACAGGGAGTTTTCGATGCAGCGCGCTCAACCGCCAAGGGGCACACGTCGAATGGGCGACTGGCCCATGAGGATGTGCTTGAGGGCGCCCGCAGGGTGTTCGATGTTGCGCGCGGTACAGCGGCCAGCCCGAAAGACGGGGACATCCAGGTCTATTGCGTGTGCGTTGAAGAGACCGTTATCGGGGTCTGTGAAAAGATTCGCCAGTACTCCGACAAGATCACCGAAGCCCACCAGTTCGCCGAGGTTGCGCTGGGGAAATCGGCCTAACCTGGCTCAAGACGCCGCTTCGGCGGCATTGACTCGCCGGCCTGTTGGCGCTCCAGCCGCCCGCTGCTGCCGCAGGCGGTCTAACTTGTGTCTACGTCTCCTAAAATGGTCAGCCCCGGCCGGTTTATCTCCGGTCGGGGCTGTCGTTTTATTCGGCAAAAGGACTCGTAAGCCGAATTCTGTTTATGCGGTCATTCCTCTAGGCGCCGCGTTGCCGCGGACACTCATCAGCGACCTACCCGGAGGTTTCGGCAATTGCTAGGAGCCGCCTTGCCGCATCGGGCCGATGCGTAGCGCCTGCCTGGCTCCAGGCCGCGCGCTTCCCTCCCTATTTGGTCTTGCTCCGTGTGGGGTTTACCCTGCCTCCGTCATTACTGCCGGAGCGGTGCGCTCTTACCGCACCTTTTCACCCTTGCTACTGCACGAAACAGCTCCAAAGGGCTGCCCCACGCAGTGGCGGTATGTTTTCTGTGGCACTAGCCGTCCACGGGTTTTAAAGCCCGCGTCCCGGACGTTATCCGGCACACTGCCCTGCGGAGTTCGGACTTTCCTCCCCCGGCAGCCTCTTCTTAAAGAAGGGCTTCCGGCAGCGACCGCCCGGTCCTCCTGCCAGCCTTCAGTGTACCGCGAATCGAGAAATCAAGTCCGCTCCCAAGGCTTTGTGGCTTACCTGTGCGTTTCCTAGCCTTGATTGTGGAAATGCTGGGCGTTTCATTCACCGCTGGAGTAATGCCGAAGAAGTGATCCAGTCCAAGTCGATTATTACTAAGCGATTACGCATCGAGCCCAACCCGCAATTCAGTGGCAAACCTTTGTTGATATGATCTGACAACATGGGCACGACTGTGGAGCTTCGCGATCGAGAAATGAAAACCCCGCTGCTCCGATCCGCCGAAACAAGTCCCGACGTTGTGGACATGTATTTTTCTGCCGACGTCGAAACTGACGGGCCCATACCTGGGCCATTCTCCATGCTGTCGTTTGGATTGGTCGTTGCGGGGTCCTTCGACGGCAAAGTCTTTTCGCGACCAATCCGGTATGACAAGAGCTTTTACCGCGAACTCCGACCAATATCAGACGAGTTCCAAGTCGAAGCTTTACGTGTGAACGGACTTGACCGCGAGCGACTTCTTAGAGAAGGCAGCGCCCCCAGCGCTGCGATGACCGAGGCGGCCGAGTGGGTGACAGCGCTCGCAGGTAGGGCACGCCCAATATTAGTGGCCTATCCGCTCAGTTTTGATTGGAGCTTTCTTTACTGGTATTTCACCAGATTTTCGAATGCGGGTTCACCGTTCAATCATTCCCAGTGTTTTGACATTAAGACGGCTTTTGCGGTTAAGGCGCGCATCCCCATCGCGACTGCAGGCCGCAAACAGCTAATGCCAAGCCTGCGTTCGAACGGGATTCATACACACAATGCTCTCGACGATGCAATTGAACAGGCCGAAGTATTTGCAAATCTGTTCGAATGGGACGGACATAATGGGGAAAGTTATTGAGGGGCGAAGGCAGTTCTCAGACGAGAGGTTTAGTCGGCTCCAGGGCACGTTGGTGCAAACTCCGGAGATATGTGCTGATAAAGCATGCGTATATGCAACAGGGTCGTTCGGGAGGCGGGAAGCTAGCCGTCACAGCGACTTAGACCTCTTTATCGTTTCGCTGAGTTCTGAAAAAGACGGAGTGGACCGAAGTAATCTCTCAAAACTGAACGAGATTCTGTTGAAGGCAGAACTCATTCGTGCCTCCAAGGAATTGCACTTCCCTGAGTTTTCCCAAGATGGACGATTTCTCCAGCACCACACGGCAAGGAAGCTTATCCAGTCGACAGGCAACCAGTATGACGATGCTGAAAACACATTCACTGCTCGTCTTCTTCTCCTTCTCGAAAGTAAACCGCTTGCGGGAAGTGAAGTTCACGCAAGAATAATTGACGATGTGATTGAGAGATACTGGCGTGAGTTTCCCGATTATTACGACCGCTTTATGCCAGCTTACTTGGCCAATGACATCCTTCGGTATTGGCGCACTCTCTGTCTCAACTATGAAGCGGCCACTTCAGGAACGCCGAAGCCGCAGCAATTACCGTCTGACCGCGCTAAACGCAAAATCAAGAACTATAAGCTCAAGCACAGCAGGATGTTGACGTGTTATTCAGCAGTGCTTTTTCTTCTCTTTAATTATGTTAGACATGGAACTGTTAGCCCGGCTGATGCACAAAAAATGGTTTACATGACTCCGACAGAGCGGGTTGAGTTTGTTGCGCGCGAGCTTGAAGGTTCCGACCCCGCCGAGAGTATAAACAAATTTCTTGGGAAGTATGAGCGCTTCTTAGAAGTGACAAGTGCGTCGGAGGAAGAACTAATCAAGCTGTTCTCCGACGAGATAGAAGTGGACAAACTGCGAGATGAACAATCCGACTTCGGAGATATGGCGTACACAATCCTCAACTCTATCGGCCACGAGAGTCGCCTCTATCGTCACCTTCTCATCTAAGCCATGGCAACGGGCTTAGCCATCTGCGCGAGTAGTCCTTCGCAGAGCCGAACAACCGAGACAGCCATGAATCAATGTCTCGATGTGAGGCGGGGTTGTCTACTACCTTGAGGTACTTCGCCTCCAGCCAGAAGCGGCTCCGACGCATCTGCTATAAAGATTGCCGGACGGTTTACGCAGCAAGTGCTTCATCCAAGAGGATCCCTATGAAAAGGTCCGCATCGCTCCCCATCGCATTCGCCTTTATCGCACTGCTGACTACCATCGGTCCGAACGCAGGGCGCGCTCAGCAGCCCGCCCCACCCGCGATCGACTTGACGCCCGTTCAGCCAGAGTCCGTCGGCTTTTCGCCGGAGCGCCTCGATCGACTGCACGCGGCCATCCAGGAGCAAGTGGACCAGAAGCAACTGGCCGGAGCGGTCACGATCCTCGCGCGCCACGGCAAAATTGTGGACTACCGCACCTACGGCGTGCGCGACATGGCCACCGCTACACCGATGACGAAGGACACGATCTTCCGCGACTACTCCATGACCAAGCCGGTGACCGGCGTCGCGATGATGATCCTGTACGAAGAGGGCAAGTGGCTGCCGTCGGACCCGATCTCGAAGTACATCCCCGAGTTCGCGCACCTCAAGGTGTTCAACGGTTTTGACGCCAACGGCAAGATGCTGCTGGCCGACCCGGACCACGCGCCGACGATGCACGAGCTGATGACCCACACCGCAGGATTCACCTACGGGAGCGGTGATACGCCTGTCGACAAGATCGTGCACGACTTGAAGCTGGATGGCGCGAAGGACCTTCAGGAGCGGATCGACCGCCTGGCGACGGCCCCGCTGCTCTACCAACCGGGCACACGATGGGTTTACAGCCCGTCAATGGACATCCAGGGCTACATAGTCGAAAAGCTCTCGGGCCAATCGCTGCCCGCCTTTATGCGCGACCACATCTTTACGCCGCTGGGCATGACGGACGCAGGGTTCTTTGTGCCTGCCGACAAGCGCGCGCGCTTTGCCGCCGGCTATCACGAGGTCAACGGCGCGCTGGTTGCAGAGCCTACGACGAATGGCGTCCCCGACGACTATGCGACCCAGCCGACGAATCCTTCGGGCGGCGGCGGCCTGGTTTCGACTGCCGAGGACTATTACCGGTTTGCGCAGATGCTCCTGAACGAAGGCCAATTGGGCGGAACACGTATTCTGGCCCCCGGTACGGTGAAGCTGATGACCAGCAACCATCTGCCCGCCGCGCTGCTCACCGGCCAATTCGGCATCGGCCAGCACATCATGCGCCCCGGATTCGGCTATGGCTATAACTGCGCCGTCGTCTTCGATCCGCCGCTCGCCGATCTCTCGGACGGCAAAGGGACGTTTTTCTGGGATGGCGCTGCCGGGACATGGTTCTGGGTCGACCCGACGAACGACATCGTGTTTGTCGGCATGATCCAGCGCCGCACCAGCCCAGACAATCACCATCTGCTTTATCGCGTGCATGCGCTCGTGGATCAGGCGCTGGTTGATCCGGGAAAATAGGGCGATCAGCGCAGCCAGTCCGGTTATACAGCGCAATCCGGCGAAACGGAATCCGCGCCGAGGCGCCTCCGGTCAGAAATTGACTGGTACCTCACGACGGGCATCAGCCAATGCAAACCGGACGCATCCATGCGCCAGCGCACAAATCCTGCGTACTCTTTGGCGTATAGGCCGCCGTCCTAGCAGATTCGGCCATCGAACCGGCGTGGCCAGCAACACAAGGCTCATCGCGACGCTCTTCACATCGGCAAGAAACAATGGGAGAGCCGTCTCATGCGAAATCCAACTCTCACCGTCATCCTGCCCGAGGCGACCTTCGGGGACGTCATCATATTCAGAGTTTAGTGTTCTACCTCGGTGCTTTTCTCGGCATCGTCGCAAGCGCACAATTCTGACACCAAAAGTCGGCCTCAGAGCCTCCGAGCTTCTGAATGTTATTGAAAATCGTGACGGCCTCATCGCCGCCAACTTGATGTAACTTGCCCAAACGAATCTGGGGGGAATCTAACGCTGTCGGTTGCAGGTAACGGGGCGCTTTGTCAGGCATGGCCCTAGCTTCATCTTGTTGAAAGGACCAGGACTTTACGGTACTGGCTCCAATCAGCGCGCTCAACCGATCACTGGTAACGTAGACGCGACTGCCCGACCACTGAATCAAGTAGTCATCCACAGTATTCTGCGTCCCTGACGGAAGCGCCGACCCGATGCACTGACCGTGCAGCCCACAAACAACCAAACTGATCTCATTGGTCTGATAGTTCCGGAAAACGGCAGCTATCCTCGAGCTGTCATCCGACCAGGTTGGTCCTGATACCAGTTCCATATGCACGCCCTTCGCCGGGTAGACTCTCTGATCATCGATATCGAGCTCTGGTTCCTTACTGTCTTCAGGCGTCCAATGCGGGCTTCCACTAAGCGTTGCCACATGTTTACCGTCCGGCGAAAACACCGCGCCGCCTGCATCATCGATGTAGTCGTCAACCTGGGATCCGGTTTTGATGTCGTAGACAAATGTCTCTGCCGTTGAAGGATTGACACTTCCGACCGCCGCTATTCTATCGTCGGTTAGCCACTCGATCCCATCGATTCTCTCCACAGAATACCCGACCTTCGGGTCGGTTGGACAGACATGGATCTCTTGAAGCTGTCTTCCTGACTCGCCATCAATTATCGCGATGTCGCCAAGCGCGATTGATGGGTCAACATCTGGGGAGTAAGCGATCTTGCTGCCTCCTTTGGACCAGATAGGCCATCCTTTGGGTTTTCCGTCAAAGGTCAATTGTCTTAATTCGCCATCTTCAGCCATCGTGTAAATGTCATTCCCAATCCTGAAGACTGCCTTTGTCTGAGGCGTCTGCGCTAACGCATTCGTGATGCAAACTACAAATAAGGCGAGCACTACAAGAACCATGGGGCGCTTTTTCATGATCTTCCTCCTTAATGAATATCGAGTGCGGGGCAGAACTCGGATGGCGAAGCACAAGCCCCGACGGCCATAATGTTGTCAAAGTTGGAGCAGACGGCCTTGCCTGCACCCATATACAAATCAAGCCGATAGAGAGTTATATCCCCTCCACGGTCATTTGCCGTAACATTTCCTATTTGATCAAGCTCGACTGGCGCGTTTTTCTGAGGGATGATGATCCCGCGACCCGCGAGTAGTCCCGGATGTCCGGTTCATTCGCTTGCATCTCCCAAACGCCCTTAACCATCCAATTGCCAAATGCTTACCGGCCTTGGCGCCGCATCTTCAGGCGTGAATGGCCGGTGAAACTCGAAATCAAGGAGAAGCTCTTTGAAAATCGCCTCTCTCATCGCGCGCCTGTTGCTTGGAGCGCTCATGGTATTCGCCGGAGCCAACCATCTCTTCAACTTCCTTCCCAAACAGCCCATGCCCCCGGGCGTCGCGGGCCAGTTTCTCGCAGCCATGATTGCCACGGGATATATGGGCGTTGTCGGAGCCCTCGAAGTGGTGACCGGGCTTTTGCTGCTGATCAACCGCTTTGTCCCGCTGGCCCTTGCCGTGATGGGTCCCATCATCGTCAACATCTTCATTGTGAATCTGCTGATGGCCCCGAAGGCGCTGCCTGTCGCAATCGTTGTCACCATTCTCTGGATTTTGGTCGCGTACCGCGTTCGCACGGCGTTCTTGCCGTTGTTGCAACAGCGCGTTGCCGATTAACGGTCGCATCGCGTTTAGCGTTCAGTGTCACCGGCTCGTTACAATCGCAAGTAGCGATGATTCAATACCTCTATCTCGGTCGCGTGGATTACGGCGAGGCGCTCCGCCTGCAGCAGGAACTGGTCGCGCTGCGCCAGGCCGGCCGCATCGGCAATGTGCTTTTGCTGCTCGAGCATCCGCCGGTGCTCACGCTTGGCCGCAACGCGACGCGCGCGAATATTCTGGCTTCGGATGAGCTCCTGGCCCGGCGCGGCGTCAACATCCACGAGATCAATCGCGGCGGCGACGTTACCTACCACGGTCCGGGCCAGCTCATTGGCTACCCTATTTTCGACTTGCGCAGCCTGCACAACCCTGCCAAGGGAAAGCGTCTTGGCCCTGTCGATTTCGTGCGCCTGATGGAAGAGGCTTTGATCCGCGTCTGCGGCGATTTCGGCGTCGCCGCGGGGCGCATCTGCGGGCTAACCGGCGTCTGGTGCGGTCTTCCCGGGCCTCAGCCTTCGTCGGGTGATCTCGATTGTGAAGCGCCAGTCTCATCTAAAGGGCCGCTGTCCTCAGGACTGGGTCGCAAGATCGGCGCCATCGGCATTCACGTTGCTCGCGGCGTCACTTCGCACGGATTTGCCTTCAATGTCACGACCGATTTGCGCGACTTCGCGCTGATCAATCCATGCGGCATTACGGATCGTCCGGTGACGAGTCTTGAAAGAGAAATCGCCGATTCGAAATCGCTGTCCAGCCTGGAATCCCTGGCCCACACGGCCGCGCGCCACTTTGGCGTGGTGCTGAACGAGCCGGTCGCGTTCGTCGAAGATCTCACTGCCCTGCGCGCACAAGCCGACGCAGGCACCGATTCGCAAGATCGCGAGTTTCCCGCGCAGGAGTTTCCGGCAAACGACACGCCGCTCCAGATCCCGCCTGAGATCGAGCGGCTGCGTCAACGCAAAGACCGCCCGATTTCGGCCTGAGCGCGCCCGCCAGCCAGCGTTCTCCGCTTCGTCGCGGCTGCGATTTATAATCCGGCAGGAGCATCGGCGCGCGTGGCACAGGGCATTGCAGGCACGCGCCGGAACGCGAAGAGAGGAACACATGCCGACTGAAGTTCCCATGCCCCAGATGGGCGAGTCGATCTTCGAGGGTACGATCACCAAGTGGCTCAAAGCCATCGGCGACCCTGTTGCCATCGACGAGCCGCTCTTCGAAATCTCCACCGACAAGGTTGACGCGGAGATTCCCTCGCCAGTTGCCGGCGTGCTGGCTGAAATCCGATTTCCTGAAGGCGCGACCGTTGAGGTCAATACTGTGGTCGCGGTGATCGGCGGTGCTGGTACGAAGGTTGCCGCTCCGCCGGCGGTCTCGAAGACCACAACAACGCTGGCGTCCGGGACCACTAAGACTCCACCCCGAGAGTCTGCCCCACCGCAGGTGGTGCAAAAGACTGCCGCACCTCAGGCGGCGCGAGGCGGGCGCATCCGCTCCTCGCCGCTCGCGCGGCGCATTGCCAAAGAGCACGGCCTCGAGCTTGGGCGGATCACCGGCACCGGCTCCGAGGGCCGGATCAGCAAAGACGATGTTTTGCGCGCTGCGAACTCGCCGGCCTCCGCGCAGATACCTGTCCAAAAGGCCACTCCACCTCAAGTGGCGCAGGTTGCGCCGCTGCAAGAGCTGGCCTCGCTTCCGGCCGATCCTGTCCCGCTCACGCGCATGCGCTCCATCATTGCCGAGCGGATGCTCGAGAGCGTGCGCGTCAGCCCTCATGTTTACACCGTTTACAAAGTGGATATGACGCGCATCGCGCGCCTGCGCGAGCAACGCAAGGCAGCCTTCGACCAGCGCAACGGAGTCAAGCTCACATTCATGCCGTTTATCGCCGCCGCCGCAGTCGCCGCGCTGCGCCGCTGCCCCATCGTCAATGCCTCGCTCGAGAACACTGTTGAGGGACTGGCTGTTCGCTATCATCGGTCGATTGATCTTGGGATCGCCGTGGCGCTTGATTGGGGATTGATTGTGCCCGTCATTCGCCATGCGGAGCAGCGCAGCTTCGCCGATCTCGCGCACTCCATCGCCGATCTCGCTCTTCGCGCCCGCTCAAAAAAGCTCTCGCCCGACGAGGTTGGCGGATCGACCTTCACGCTCACCAATGCCGGAGCTTTTGGAGGCGAATTCGGCATGCCGATCATCAACCAGCCCGAGTCGGCCATCCTCGCCGTCGGCGGCCTGCGCAAAGAGCCGGCTGTCCTCACCGATGCCGAAGGCAACGACACGATTGCGATTCGGTCGATGCAATACTTCTGCCTCGGCTTCGATCACCGCTTGATCGACGGCGCCGACGGGGGCAAGTTCATGCTTGAGTTCAAGAAGACGCTTGAAGGCTGGAACCAGGAGATCGGATGATCGCGCGACGGCAGCCGAAACTTAATTACGCGTTCAAGACTCTTGCGGCTTCAAAGACGCTTCAAACGCCGCAGTTGCTTCGTGCAGCTTGTTGAAAATCCGGTCCGGGCCGATCGTTTCCGTCACGTGATGCCGATCGAAGTCGGATTTCAGGTCCCACGGCACGCGCGCAAATGCCAGCTCGATTCCTGCATCAGTGAGATTCTTCTTCAGTCCCTGCAAAATCCTGGCCGCCGTGTAGTCCAGGTGCGTCATCGCCTCCGCATCAACCACCACCCACTTCACGGATGACGGCATGGGCTGCACCACCTGCGTGACTTCTTCAATAAACCGTCCCGCATTGGCGTAAAAAAGTTCGGCGCCAAACCGGTAGAGCACCAGGCCCGGCTCGGTGACCACATGCGGAGCAACCGGAGTCAGCCTCCAGCTTCCGTCAGGATTCGCCTGCAGTACGCCGCTGTGCGGGTGATATTCGTGCCGGACGATGCGCGCCAACGACACGAGCATCGCCAGAACGATTCCTTCTTCCACTCCCACCAGAACCACGACCGCCGCCGTCATGACTGCCAGCGCGAACTCCTGAGGGCTCTCCGAGCGAATGTTCCTGAGCTCAACCAGGTTGATGAGCCGCAGCGCGACCAAAAATACCAAAACGCCAAGCACGGAAGTAGGCAGGTATTGGAGAGGCCCGGTGAGAAACAGCAGCACCACACCCACTACGACCGCTGTCGATACCTGCGCAATCTGGCTTTTGCCGCCGGCATCCTCCATCATCGCCGTTTGCGTGGGGCTGCCGTTCACAACAAAGCCACCGCTCAGCGCCGCCGCGACATTCGCAGCCGAAAGCCCGTACAGATCGATATTCTCATCCACCTTCTCGTAGTGTTTCGCCGCATAAACCCGCGCGGTGGCCGCGCTCTGGGTAAGAATCATCACCGCGCACGAGGCCGAAACCGTGAGCAGCAACTCGATTTCTTTGCGGTTCATCTCGCGCAGGCTGAGCAGGGCCATCAATCCGAGGTGCGGCAAGCCGCGGGCCACAGGCCCGATGGTCGCAATGCCATGCGACGCAAAATGCCACTCCGCGCTCGCCGCAATCGCGCCCACGACAGCCACTAATGCGCCCGGCACTTTGGGAACGAAGTGCCGTAGCAGCAACACAAAGGCGAGTACCGAAACCGACAAAATTACCGTGGGCAAGTGCGCCCGCGGCAATCCGCGACCCACTTCCCAAAGCTCGACGACCGGCCGGCGCGAATCCACGGGCACGCCAAACATCTCGCTCAGCACGGAGATTCCTACTTGAAATCCCACGCCGGTAAGAAACCCAACCAGCACGGTCCGCGAAAGAAAATCCGCGATGAAGCCCAGGCGCAAGAGCCGCGCCAACAGCAGAATGACCGCAGTCAGTACGGCCACAATGCACGCCAAGGCGATGTATTGCGCACTGGCCGGCGCTGCCGCGCCCGAGATGCCATCGGCAAAGATTGCGGCTGTCGCCGAGTCCGCCGCTACCACCAGGTAGCGCGATGAGCCAAACGCCGCGAAGGCCAACAGCGGCAACAGCAGCGAATAGAGGCCCGTCACCACAGGCATTCCCGCAATTTTGCTGTATCCCAGCACCTGCGGGGTGTCCATCGCCGCCATGACAACGCCGGCGAATGCATCGCGCAAAGCGGCTGCGCGCTGGATCGGACGTAAGCCTCGGAACAGATTCACAGTTTTACCGCCGCACTATGGCCGGGAACTCGGATTTGACCGGGGTGTTGTTTGCCTACCGTGGTTTTTCGCCAGCTACATGCCAAAGCGCTTGCATCTGCTCCAGCGAACGGCCTTTGGTTTCTGGCACGACAGTTGCCATGAAGATCGCGGCGAGAATGCCCATAACGCCGTAGATCCAATAGGCGAACCCATGCTTGAAATGGTCCACCAGCCAGGGGTTCTTGTCCAGAATGGGGAAGCTCCAACTGACGAGATAATTGGCGACCCATTGCGCGGCGACCGCAACGGCCATGGCCTTGCCGCGGATCTGGTTGGGGAAGATCTCGCTCAGGAGCACCCATGTGACCGGCCCCCAGGAAACCGCAAAACCGGCGGTGTAGGTGAGCATCGCGACCAGCGCGACCATACCCTTGCCGCCGAGCCAGAAGTCGACGCCCAGGGAGATCATGCTCACTGCCATCACCAGCGCTCCGATGATCATGAGCGGCCTGCGGCCGAAGCGATCCACACTGAGTATGGCAACGACGGTGAAGACAAGGTTGACGGCACCGACGATGATGGTTTGGAGCAGCGAGGCATTGGTGGTCATGCCCATGCCTTTGAAGATGTCGGTGGCGTAGTAAAGCACGACGTTGATGCCGACAAATTGCTGGAAGACCGAGAGCGTAATGCCAATGAAGATGAGAAGCACGCCGAAGGAAAACATTTTGCCGGAGTGATGCTCGTTGAGCGAGGCACGGATTTCCGAGAGCTCGCTCTCGCCTTCTTCGGGCGTAACCAGCCTGGCGAGCACAGCGCGGGCGCCGGCTTCATCGCCCTTGAGCATCAGGAAACGCGGGGTTTCAGGCACGAGAAAAAGGAGAGCGAGAAATAGTACGGCTGGAATGGTTCCGGAAAGGAACATGTAGCGCCAGCCGATGGAGTTGAGCCATGCGTCGCCGCTGCCGGCCTTGGAGATTCCGAAGTTGACGAAGTAAATAACCAACATGCCGAAGATGATGGCGAATTGGTTCCAGGCGACGAGATTGCCGCGGACTTTCGGGGGCGCGATCTCGGCGATATACATGGGCGAAAGCATGGAAGCCAGGCCCACGCCGATGCCGCCGAGGATGCGGTAAAAGACGAAATTGGCCATGAAGCCGGGACCGCCGTGGCCGATGGGCGCAAAAGGAAACTCCGGCGCGGCCGCGCCAAGCGCCGAGATGAGGAAGAGCACCGCAGCAATGATCAAGCCGCGCTTGCGCCCGACGTGCGTGCTGACCCAGCCGCCGATGAGGCCGCCGACGATGCAGCCAATGAGCGCGCTCGAAACCACAAAGCCAAGCAACGAATTGGCGGCATTGGCTTGCGCGGGGTCGGCCAGATCGGCGAATCGCGGATTGATGAAGTAAGCTTTCAAACTGTCTACTGCGCCGTTGATCACGGCCGTGTCATATCCGAAGAGCAATCCACCCAACGTGGCGATGAGGGTGAGCAAAACGACTTGCGAATTCAATCGCGGCATAACATCCTTAATGATTGCGGGTTGCTGAGGGCAAAATCCCGCAGATCGGCTCTTCAAATACAAGCGCAACGAGACCGGCGCCGTTGTTGCTCAATCGCAAAGCATTGGAGAAGCTCCCGCCATCTTGCGATGGCGTTGTTTTCGGCCACCGGCCTTCTCGATGGCAAATCAAACGACTCGGCAAGCGTGGCGCGACCGGCCAGATTGCCTGCAACCGCATCGCAATGAAACAGGCCACTGAGATCATACCCGATTCGATCAATGGCATGGCGGTACCGTTCAACAAGCGAGATTCAACCGAACCGCGGCAGTTCGCCCGCAGCGCGCCGAATGCGATGAAAGAGAGGAATCGGCCAAACAATCAGCCGAGTGGGACACTTCCCATGTGCCTACACGGTCCATGCCTTGGCCCGTTCCACTGCTTTTTGCCAGCGGCCGCGCCGGTCTGAACGCTCGGACGCGTCCATCTTCGGCTCAAAGCGCACGTCGCCTTTTCGTTCGGCGCGCAGCGCATCGGGACTGGGCCAGAAATCTGTCGCGAGGCCGGCCAGGTACGCTGCGCCGAGCGCAGTTGTCTCCGTCACGCGAGGGCGAACGACCGGAACGCCGAGAATGTCGGCCTGAAATTGCATCAGAAGATCGTTCACCGCGGCGCCGCCGTCAACTCTCAGAGCCTGGAGCGGCGCTCCGGTTTCGCTGTGCACCGCTTCCAGCACGTCGGCCACCTGGAACGCGATCGCCTCAAGTGCCGCGCGCGCAATCTGCCCCGGCCCGGTGTCGCGGCGCAGGCCGATCAGCATGCCGGCCGCATGCGCGTCCCAGTGCGGCGCGCCGAGGCCGACAAACGCGGGCACAAAAACCACTCCGCCTGTGTCAGGCACGCTCGCGGCAAGCGCTTCCACGTCTGAGGAGGCGCCGATCAATTTCAAATTGTCGCGGAGCCACTGCACCACCGCGCCGCCGATAAAAATGCTGCCTTCGAACGCGTATTCGAGTCGCCTCTGCGTGCTTGCCGCCACCGTCGTGATGAGCTTGTGCTTCGACCGCATGAACTCCGTGCCGATGTTCTGCAGCAGAAAGCAGCCCGTGCCGTAGGTGTTCTTGGCGTCGCCAGCGCTCCAGCACAACTGGCCGAAGAGCGCCGCCTGCTGATCGCCGGCGATGCCCGCAATGGCTACGCCGCCGAGGCCGAGCGTGGTCGTCACCTCGCCCACGCGCTCGCTTGACCACTTCACTTCAGGCAGCATGCTCGCGGGAATTCCGAAGAGCTTTAACAGCTCCGGGTCCCATTCGCCCTTCACGATATTGAAGAGCAGCGTGCGTGAGGCGTTGGTCACGTCAGTCACGTGCTTGTGGCCGCTGGTCAGGTGCCACACCAGCCAACTGTCCACCGTTCCGAAGGCCAACTCGCCGCGCTCTGCACGCGCCCGCGCGCCGTCCACGTGATCCAGAATCCACTTGATTTTGGTTGCGGAGAAATACGGATCGAGCACGAGGCCGGTTTTCGCGGAAACACTTTCGCCGGCTCCGCTGTCTTCAAGCGCCTTGCACTGCGCAGCCGTGCGGCGATCCTGCCAAACGATCGCCGGATGGATCGCCTTGCCCGTAGCGCGGTCCCACACGATCACCGTCTCGCGCTGGTTGGTAATGCCGATCGCCGCCACGTCGCGCGGGCGCGCTCCCACTTTGCCCAGCGCCTCAACGGCGCACGAGAGCTGGCTGGTCAGGATCTCTGTCGGATCATGCTCCACCCATCCCGCGTTCGGATAGAACTGCTGGAACTCCTTTTGCGCGACGGCGACAATCGCACCGCCGGCATCGAAGAGAATCGCCCGCGAGCTGGTCGTGCCCTGGTCCAAAGCCAACACGTACGCCATCTGTGCCACCCGCTTTCAGGCAACCAGTCAAACACGCAGGGCAGGTTAGGAGCAAGACGCTCGTCGGATTGAAATGCATTGCGGAGGCTTCAGCCTTGGCCTATGCTAAAGGTGCATGGACTACTCGAAGATCATCACCATTGAGCCCGACAAGCGCAGCGGCAAGCCCTGTATTCGGGGGCTGCGCATCACCGTGTACGACGTGCTGGATTACCTCGCCGCGGGAATGACCGAAGCGCAGATTCTCGCCGATTTTCCGGCGCTGCGTGAAGAAGATATTCGCGCCTGTCTGGCCTTCGCAGCAGACCGCGAACGTAAGTTCGAGATTTTATCCGCTTGAAACTCCTGCTCGATGAAAACTTGTCACCGCGCCTGACCGCGCTGATTGCAGATCTGTATCCTGGATCCAGTCATGTCGAGGACTGCGGACTACATAATGCGCCGGATGGAGAGGTTTGGCGTTTCGCCGCGGAGAATAACTTCGCAATAGTCTCCAAGGATTCCGATTTTTCCGAACTGAGCGCGCTCCACGGAAGCCCACCAAAGGTTATCTGGTTGCGCATTGGGAATTGCACCACGGATCACGCCGGTCACGCCCTTCGCGGCTCGTTCACCAACATTCAAGTCTTCTTGCAGACAAACGAGGAAAGCTGCCTCGTCCTGACTGTTGCAGCCAAGATGCCCGTGCGAGGAGTTGAGGAATAAGCGGATCAGCTCTGGGGAACGAAGCGCGCTTACCGCACCTTCCCCGCCTTGTTCTCGAGCACCACGTTGCCGAGCACTGCGGTGTCCACCGTCTCCGGCTGGTGCGAGCAGAAGCCGATGCCGACATAAACGGGCGCATCCAGATGCAGCTTGATCGGCGGGCCGAACTGGTGCATCGGCTCGCCGTCGAGACTCATCCAGATGGAAAACTCGTCGCCGCGCTTCTCGATCCCGATGCGCTTGGGGCTGATCGTCACCAGGCTGTCGGGACTCGCGCCGCCGGGACGGCCACGGCCCCCGATGCGAAACTCCATGTCGGTCACGCGCGTATCTTTCTCCGGCCGCCACGCCAGGTGCACCATTCCCGCGCCGTGCTCGGCTACCATCGCGGCTTTCGAATCATCGTCAAGACTTTGCCGGATCATCAGGACGACCTTGCGATCTCCGTAGCCATTCGGATCGGGAAAGTTGATATCGGCTGCCAGCGAAACGTCGCCCGACATTTTCTTCCAAAGAAATCGGAACTCGTCGCGCGTGTACCAGACGTTGTAGCCCGCCGAATGGATCGTGTACTGCCCTGTCGCGGCATCGTAGCTCGCGCTGCCGGGCACCAGCGCGCTGCCAACGTCCGATTGGCCATCGAAAATTCCGATCGGCGCATCGAAATTCGTACTCGGCCGGTGAAAGTCCGCGGGCGGCGCCACCTGTTGGTGCGTCGCCGAACCGGGCAGCGCCCAATCGGGAATCGGCGGCAGAGGATTTGAAGGCGGCGCCTGAGCATGAAGCGGAAAAGCTGCGCTCGAAGCAGCGAGCGTGGCGAAAAGCAAAGTCGAATCAAAAAGCCGGCAAAGGGCAAGAATTCTCATGGCAACCCACTTTAGCAGACCCCTTCGCCCGCTGCCCATGGTCCCTTATCCACTATCGTTCCAGAACCCCTCGTGTTGTACCATTCGATTGGATTAACCAACGAAAAGGCCTGATTCATGACCCCTACATCCTCTCCCACACTTCTTGTTCTTGCTGCCGGAATGGGCAGCCGCTATGGCGGCCTCAAGCAGATCGATCCTGTTGGCCCCGCCGGCGAAACCATCATCGACTACTCGATCTTCGACGCTCTTCGCGCCGGTTTCGGCAAGCTCGTCTTTGTCATCCGCAAGGACATCGAACAGCAGTTTCGCGAGATCGTCGGCGCGCGGTTTGAGAAACGAGTTGCGGTCGAGTACGTTTTCCAGGCTCTCGAAGATATTCCTCCGCGCTTCACCGTTCCCGCCGGCCGCACCAAGCCGTGGGGCACTACGCAGGCCATTTTGCTTGCTGCGAATGCCATCCACGAGCCCTTCGCCGCCATCAACGCCGACGATTTCTACGGTGCCGACGGCTACCGCTCGCTGGCTGGCCACCTGACCTCCGACTCGCCGGATTATTCGATGGTCGGCTTCGTCCTGCGCAACACGCTCTCCGACTTCGGCTCCGTGGCGCGCGGCGTTTGCCAGGTCTCCGATGATGGCTACCTCCAACACATTATGGAACTCACCAAGATCGAGCGCGACGGAAACGGCGCGCGCAATACCGATGCCTCCGGAACGGTGACGAAATTCACAGGCGACGAGCCGGTCTCAATGAATATGTGGGGATTCACGCCACGGATCTTCGATCAGTTGCGCGAACGCTTTGAGAAATTCCTTGAAGCCAACCCCACCGATTTGAAATCGGAGTGCTACATTCCCATGACCGTCGGCGAGCTGATTCGCTCCGGTGAAGCGCGCGTCAAAGTGCTGCGCTCGCGCGATTCCTGGTTCGGCGTTACTTATCGCGAGGACCGTCCACGCGTCGTCGAAAGCATCCGCAAGCTGATCGCGGAAGGATCTTATCCCGAAAGTCTCTGGGCATGAGCTCGCTGCCCGATGCGCGCATTGCGGCAAGCCAATTTGAATTCCATGGCAAGGTTTTGGGCCTGGCGACCCACGGCGGCGGCCATATCAACGACACGTTTCTCGTTACGTGCGAGATTGCGGGCGCACCTGCTCGCTATATTCTGCAGCACATCAATCGCCACGTTTTCCACGATCCCATCGCGGTCATGCAGAACATTGAGCGCGTGACGGCGCATCTTGCCATCGAAGAAGCAGGCCAGCCGGATCGGGCTCGCCGTGCGCTTCAGCTGATTCCCGCGAAAAATGGGCGCAATTGGTTCGTCGATGCCGAGGGAGAAACATGGCGCGCTTATCGTTTGATTGAGAACGCGCGGACCTATGAAACCGCGACGTCTGCCGATCAGGCGTTCCAGGCGGCGCGCGCATTCGGCCATTTCCAGCAGCAGCTCGCCAGCCTTCCCCCGCCGCGCCTCAACGAAACGATTCCCGATTTTCATAACACGCCGAAACGTTTTGCCGCGTTGGAACGGGCAATCTCCGACGATGTAGCCGGGCGCGCCACGTTCGCCAAGCCGGAGATCGAATTTGCCCGCTCCCGCAAATCGATTACCGGCGTTTTGCTCAGTGCCAATCTTCCCGAGCGCATCACGCATAACGACACCAAGTTCAACAACGTGCTGCTCGACGACAAGACCGGCGAAGCGGTATGCGTCATCGATCTCGACACCGTGATGCCGGGTCTGGCGCTTTACGACTTTGGCGACATGGTGCGTACAACGACCAGCCCAGTGAAAGAGGACGAGCAGGACTTGTCGCTGGTGACGATGCAGTTCCCGATGTTTGGGGCGCTGGTGCGCGGCTACCTTGAATCGGCCGGCGCTTTTCTCACTCTCGCGGAGAGAAAACTTCTCGCCTTCTCCGGCAAGCTCATCACATTCGAAATCGGGATTCGTTTCCTGACGGACTACTTGTCCGGCGACACGTACTTCAAAGTCCATCGCGCGGGGCACAACCTCGACCGCTGCCGCACGCAGTTCAAATTGGTACAGTCAATCGAACAGCAGGAAGATGAAATGAACCGGCTGGTCGAGTCGATCGGATGATCGGCGCTGCTCAGGGGGTTTGCGCGGATATGTAGGAAGGCACACGCGGCGTCAGGCGCCGGATTACAAATTCCTGAATCAGATTCTGCGCCGCGCTTTCAGCGGTGCCGATGAGCGCATTCTCGAAGGTCACCTGCACGCCGCTGCGGTCGCCGGCCGGATAGTAAAGGTTCGAGATTCCACCGGCCGCAATCCCACCCAGAATTCCGGAATAAGCAAATTGCCAGTGGCCGTTGTCGCCCTTGCACATGAAGGCGCTGGCGATGGCGTGCATGACGCGCGAGCCGACGCTTCCCGTCCCCTTGTAGAAGTATCGCGGGTCCTGCCGGAACAGCGAAGGAAGGATTGCGCTGCCGATCATGTCGCCGTCAAAGCCGTCGGCGTAATTGGCGCCGAATCGCTTCGCGTATCCCTGCGCGCCCTGGCCGTAGCCTTTGAACGTGTGGCTGGCCTGCTCGATTCCGGCAACGGTTCCGGTCATCATGAACGTCACGGGATCGATCGAGGTCCTCCACGCGAGCTGGAATTTCTGATGCGCCGTGAGAGGAAGTGCGTTTGGATCGTAGCTGACGTAGTAGTTTGGGAGGACGCCCAGAACTCTCTGCTGTTCCTCCAGGTTCAATTGCGCTTCTGCAATCTCTTCCTGCGAGCCGGCCGACACTTCGACGGAGTTGGCTGCGGCGGCGGCCATGGGCAAAACAATCGTCCGCGCGTCATAGGCCTCACCCGCATGCAAGTCGCCGGAGACTGACTGGGTGACAAAGCCTTCGGAAGAGACGGTGATCTTGAACGTTCCCACGGGCAAATTGGCGAAGTTGAATGCGCCACTGCTGTCGGTCTGCTGAGTTGTCAGGGTCGAATTGCCGGCGTGGCTCAATACCACGCGCGCACCCTCGTAGACCGTGCCGTCGGCGCTCTCAACCGTTCCGTGGATACTCCCCGTTGCGGCATCCACGTCCGGCAAAGCTTGTGCTGCATTCTGTTGCGCCTGGATGCAAGCCGCAGCCAGCAGGAATACTCCGAGCCAAAACAGGCCCCGCCACAGGCTGCCCAGCTGCTGCAGGCTCAGAGAGGGTCCGCCATGATGCATCTGGTTTGCGATTGACTGAGCTCCCATCCCGAACTCCAAAGCATTCGAGCGTGAAGGAGCCTTCGGAAAGATAAGGTCGTGCACTCCATTGGACGAAAGAATGACTGCCAAGTCGCGCAATCAGGCGAAAAGATCGGTGACTTCAGTTTAAAGAAGCTTTGCGCTCAACTCGCATGAAGTGGCGGGAGTGTTCCCTTAGACTAAACGTCTTTCCGCGCAGTCCTAGTCGGGCCGTCCGGTGTAGTGCTCTGAGTGGTGCACCTCGGAGTGGTCCTCAATCGACTCAAGATGCGTTGTCACCTCGGCAGGCATCTCCAGATCGACCGCGAGGCGCTCTTCAATCTGCGTTGCGAGGCGATGGGCTTCTCCGAGCCTCATGTTATCGGGAAACAAAAGATGCACCTCGATGATCTGCCGGTAGCCCGTGGTGCGGAATCGCACTCCGTGGTATTCGAGGCCCAGTTCCGTGCAGAGAGCGTCGAGCCTGGCGCGAATCACGTGGCCGACTTTGGGATCGGAGTAATCGAGCAGGCCTTTGAATGCGCGCCAAAGCAATCGCCCACCCGTCCACAGAATGTTTGCTGCTACGGCATAAGCCACCAACGGATCGAGCGGCTTCCATCCTGTCGCCATCACCAGGGCCAGCCCCGCAACCACGCCAAAGCTCGTCCAACTATCGGTGAGAACATGCTTGCCGTCGGCCTCGAGAATCAGCGAATGATTGCGCCGGCCGATGCGCAGCAGATATGCTCCCAAAAACGCGTTCAGAACACCGGCGGCGACGATCAGAAGAACCCCGCTGCCAAGGTGTTCAAGGACCAGGCCGCTTCGCCATTTCACGGTGGTGGTGTAGAGGATGCTTCCAGCGGCGAGCATGATCATCGCGCCTTCAAAGCCGGCGGAGAAAAAAGTGATGCGCTCGTATCCGTAGTGAAAATGCGCAACCGCAGGCCGCGCGCTCAGCCACAGGCTGAAAACCGCGAATGCGACGGCAACTACGTGAACCACCGATTCTGCCGCATCAGAAAAGATGGCTGACGACCCTGTGTAGAGGTAAGCCGTCATCTTTCCGGCGAGCATGAGCACGCCCACGATCAACGACAAAGTCATGGCGAAGCGAGCATCGCGATACTGCTGTCGTCGCTTATCGGTGAAGTCGGATTTCGGCAGATCGTTCAATGCCGATCCTTCGGTCGCTGAGTCTTGAATTCTGGCACCAGTCTACGCCGCGTGCATGAAATCCGCTTGTGTGCATACGCGGCCGTTGTAGAGGGCAGCACGCAGATGACATCCGCTGCCGAGTAGCGTTTTCCTTGATATGCAGCGCTCTTCTACTGAGCCTGGCCCGGAATCTGCGGCGAGGTGTGGCCGATCTTTTTGAAATCAACGCCAAAGTGCGGGTCGTGCTCGGTGCCGTCGACATGAATGGGAACTTCTGTGCCCGCTCCATGTCTCTCAAAGAGCTTGTCTGCCGGTTTGAGCAGGAACCCCTTCCAGCCGCCCACCATCTTCGACACCGTCGCCTCTGTTCGGGCCGTGCCCATGAAATTTAGAACTCCGCCGTCGACTGCATACGTCCCATTCAAATCGATCTCCGCTCCAGGCACGGTGTACTGGAGATTGGGCAGCGTAATCACTCCATTGGCCATCGTGAAATTGCTTTGGATCGAGGAGCGCACGCCGTCCCCGGCATCCTTCGCATCCTTCGGCTCACCTTGCCCGCGCATGCTCAAGTCACCCACATCGTTCTGAATCTTCGTGCTCGTGAACGCTGCGTCGTCAAGCTGAAAATCACCTTTCAGCTCCAGCTTTTCCTCTACCGGCTGCGATCCCGGCGGAATCTCAAGCTTGGTTTTCAACGTCAACTCGCCTGTGAGAATCGGTGTACCGCTCGTGCTTGTCAGGCGCAAAAAATCCTCCATTCGTTGCCTGTCGATCTTCACGTTCAGCGCTATCCGGTGCCCGCCAGGCTTGGTAGTTCCGTTGGGGAGAGTCTCCGGCGGAATACCGACAATCTCGCCTTCAGCAATAAAGCGTGACTGTCCCAGAGTCGCTCGCACTGGGTGCAGCCGGGTATCGCCGTTGGTCCCGTCGACCGTAGCCTGGAAAGTTGTCTCCAGCGGCATCGCGGTTCCGAAGTGCGTCAACCTGAAGGCCTTAGTCTCCGTCTGACCATCCACTTCCATGTTCCGCAGGGCACCCAGATACTTGCCGGTCGAATTCAGAATTCCTGAGATCCCCTTGAAGACGCCAAGGTCCGCGTTTTCAAAGTTGTAGTCCCCACTGACCGGAGTCTCGCCGGGATCTTCGACTACCCACGGGCCGATGTTGCCTGAAGTGAGGATCGTTCCCGCTGGCCGAGGGTTGGTCAGTTGCGCATCGAAGTGCATCGAGTTGTCGACTCCTACGTGAGTCAAGCGCACGTGAGCGATGTCAAACTCAAGCGGCAGCTTTCCAGGCTTGCTGGTCTCGAGCGTCAAATGTGCGTTCTTGCAGTCAATGCTGTCCACCACAAAACTCAGCATCGAAGGGTGGCTCTCGCCGGGCTGGGCCTGGGGCGGTTCCGTCGCGTCATGCCCGACGTGCGGTTTTGGCGGCACATCCACGTCCAAGCCGGTTAACTGCACCAATGAAATTCTGATGGGCTGGCCCGGTTTGTAGTGCAGCGGGGCGTGAAACCGGAAGTCGGCCAGCCGGATGAGCGGCTGGTTCGCGCCAGCGCCACTCACGTTCGCCAGGTTTGGTGGCGGCCAGATGCGGAGCCCTTTGCCTTCGGCCCAAATTCCGTTGGAGAGCGAGACGTGAAAACTGTCCAGCTCCACCCGCGCTCGAAAATGCTCTTCGAGCTTCTCCACAATCGCGGCGCGCAGCATGGGCTCAACCCGGCGGATCGCAATATTGATCACTACGCCAAGCACAAGAAATGCCAGCAGGACCGCACCGGCGGCCCACTTCAGCCATGCGTGCTTACGCCGTTTTCGCACTCGCTCCGCTACCACAGCTCATCCTCGCCCGCGACTATTCTCGTACGCTGCCTTTACGCTGGAATCGTAGCCCTTCATTCCTTTGACGTGCAATTTCCTGGTTTCTCGAGACCTCTGATTCGCGGCACGGCTCCTCTCGTACCCTTGGTCTTTTTGTTCCTTGCGCCCTGATGCCGTAGACTTCTTCTCACGGATGCAAGCTCTGATTGAAAACCTCGTAAAGCTCCAATCGATCGAACTCAGCCGGGGCCGCCTGAATCAAGAGATGCGCGCTCTGCCTTCTGAGATCGCTCAGGCCGAGGCCGCGCTCGCTGCTGCTCAGCGCCAATCCGCCGATCTTTCTGCCGCGCTGGGCCGCGAGGACACGCTCCGTACCCGGCTGGAACGCGACATCGATTCCAATCGCAAGAAGGCCTCCCGTTTCCGCGACCAGCTCGACACGGTAACGACGCCGGAGCAGGCCGCAGCCATCGAGCACGAGATTCAGTTTGCGACGGCGGAAGCCGACCGCCTGGAAAGCGACGAATACTCGAGCCTTGAACGCACCGAGGCGCACGAAGCCGCGCTATCCCAGTCCCGTGCGCAGGTGGAACAGCTTGCCGCCGAGGTGGAGTCTGTTCGCACCCGTGTTGCCGCGCGCCAAAAGGAACTGGGCGCCAGCCTCGCCGGTCTGGACAATGAACGCGAATCTGTCCGCGCCGCGATTGATTCGGAATGGCTTGCGCGCTTTGACCGCCTCGCCAAAGGCCGTGGCACCGGAATCGCCCGCGCCGAGAACCAGCAATGCACTGGCTGCAGGATGGGCGTGCGCCCGCAAGTCTGGAACCAGCTTCGCGAGGGCGAGTTGCTCAGCTGCGACAGTTGCAGCCGCCTTCTCTACTGGGATCCGGCCATGGTTGCAGCTCCCAAAGCGCCGCAACCGGAATTGATGCCAGGCGCCGGCCGCGCCCCACGCAAACCGCGCGAGGCAGGCGCGTAGCAGAGATTCCCATGCAGTCTTCGGGACCAAGGCAATTAGAGTTTCGCGCATCCAGCTACTTCGCGCTCCTGGTTTGCTTTTGCATTCCGATAACCGCCCCGTCAGTCTTCGCAAACTCGCCGGCCTCAATCTCCGTTCAAGGGTCTGGCATTGAACCGCAGCTCGGCTTCGCGTGTTGCGACCAGGGCGTTTCGCAAATGCAGGCGCTCTTTGCCGATCCAGCTACGGTTGCAGCTCTTCGCAATTTGCATGCGCAGGTAGTGGTTGCTATCGCAGACTTCTCGCCGGAACGCGCGCAGATAGTGCGCCTCCTCAATCAGAAGCAGATTCCGGTGATCGCAGGGTTAACGCTGCAAACGAAAGATGGGCCTTATTTCAATGCCGATGATGCGACCGAGGCCCCGGCGCAATTCGCCGCTTTCGAAAAGTGGACCCAGCAGAACGACCTGCGCTGGACTGCTGTCGGGCTGGACATGGAGCCGAACTACGGTGCGCTTGCATCGCTCAAGACTCATCCCTGGCGCCTAGTCACAACGGTCCTCCACAACAGCCTCGACGGCAAACGCTTGGAGCGCGCACAGGAGGCCTACTCCGCGCTGATCGGCCAGATTCAGGCGCAGGGCTATCCGGTGGAAACCTATACCTTGCCCTACGGTCCCATTGAGCGCGACCTGCACACAACGCTTCTTGATCGCCTCCTCGGCACTGTCGACGTGCAAAGCAACGAGAACGATCTAATGATCTACACGAGTTATGCGCGACCCGTGGGGTCAGCCATCATTCTGGATCTCGGTCCCTCCGCGCAGGGCATCGTCGTTGGCGTCACCGATGGCCCGCCTCCAGCCGGGTCCGGCTTCGGGCCGCTCGATTGGAACGAGTTCTCCAGCGACCTGCTCGTCGCCAGCCATTTCGCGCATCACATCGGGGTGTACAACCTCGAAGGCTGCGTGCGCCAGGGATTTCTGCCACGGCTCGAGACCATGGATTGGGGTGCGTCTGTGGTAATCCCCGCTGCGTCGGTCTTGCGTGCTGACCGGCACGTGATGGCTTTTGGCATGGCGCTTTGGATTGCCGCGCACTTGGTGTATCTCGCGGCCGGTGCCGTCTTGTTGATGATTCTGCTTGTCTGGCGCTGGCGTGTTCGTAGGCGCAGACTAAAGCCCGCAGTTTAGGCACTCTCAGCCTGTTAACCTTTTCTTGAAGATCCCTTCTGAGGAACGCATCCGTGCAGCGCATCTGTGTCGATATGGACGAAGTGATGGCCGACACGCTCGCCGAGCATCTTCGCCGCTATAACCAGGCTTTTGACGAAGCTGTGACGACGGAGGATCTCGCCGGCAAAGGCCTGTGGGAGATCGCGCCGCAAGACCGCCAGGCGGAGCTCCGCGCCTTTCTCGATGCCGAAGACTTCTTCGAAGTGCTGGACGTGATTCCCGAAGCGCAGCCGGTGCTCAAGGATCTTTCGTCGCGTTTTGAAATCTTTATAGCGACGCAGGCCATGGCCGTGCCCAACTCCCTCGGCCCCAAGTACCGATGGTTGCAGCGCCATTTTTCCTTCATCCCACCGACGCACTACGTCTTCTGCGGAAACAAATCCATCCTTCGCGCCGACTACCTCATTGACGACCAGCCGAGGAATCTCACACGCTTCGAAGGCCAGGGGCTGCTCTACACCGCACCGCACAATCTCACAGCAACAGGTTTTGTCCGGGTGAATAACTGGCGCGAGGTTGCCGACTACTTCAGCGCCGTCCCCACGCAGCCCTAAACACCCGCCTGATCAAACGCAAAACCACAGCCTCCGAACTCACGTTCCGGGGACCGCGCGCAGGACTGCAAGCATCCCGGTTCGATACCATGAACCATGGCAGTGTCTCCGACCATTTCTAAGGCGCCTATCACGCGCCGCCGCTTTCTGATCGCAAGCGCGTGTGCCGGCGCGGGTCTGGCGCTCTATGGGAGCGAAGTCGAGCGGCACTGGATCGAGGACACACGCCGCGACGTTTTCCTGCCCGGCCTGCATCAGGCCTTCGATGGCTTCCGCATCGCGCAACTCAGCGACATCCACATGGACGAATACACGGAGCCGTTCTTCGTCCGCGATGCTGTCCGACACATCAACAGCTTGAAACCCGATGCGATTTTTCTCACGGGCGACTTTGTGACCAGAGGGCTCCTGCCAAGGAAAATCGCCGTCGAAACGGCCTGGCAGTGCGCCAACCTCCTCAATCAGCTTGAGTGCCGGGTGCGCTATGCCATTCTCGGCAATCACGACGTGTTGACGAGCCGCGAAGCCGTTACGGAAGCGCTCAGCTCCAATGCCATCACTGTGCTGGACAATGCGCACGTGCCCATTGAGCGCGCAGGCGCTCGATTCTGGCTCGCCGGGCTCGACGACCCCGTGGAGGGCGTGCCTGATCCCGAGTTGGCAATCCCCGCATCCATTTGCAACATTCCGCGCGAGCCCATCGTGCTCCTTTGCCACGCTCCCGACTACGTCGATACCCTATTGACTGTTCCGGAGGGGCAGGCAGTTTCTTTCATGCTCTCGGGTCACACGCACGGCGGCCAGGTACGCCTGCCGTTCGCCGGTGCTCTCATTCTTCCCCCGTTGGGCCGCAAGTATATCGAGGGCTGGTTCCGCTTTGGAAATCTGAAACTCTACGTCAACCGCGGTCTCGGCACGGTCAGTCTACCCGTCCGTTTCGATTGCCCGCCGGAGATCACGCTTTTCACGCTGCACTCCGCGTAAGCTGGAATCGCTCCTGCCGGAGTTCACGCGGCCGCGTCCGTCATTCGCCTGCAATCGTCATGCCGTCGATGCGCAGCGTTGGCGAAGCCACCGATCCGCGGAAGATCAGGTCGTTTCCGATCGCGGTCACGTTGCGCAGCATCTCCGCGAGATTTCCGGCAATCGTCACCTCTTCCACGGCGTAAGTCAGCTGGCCGTTCTCAATCCACAGGCCTGTCGCGCCACGCGAGTAGTCGCCGGTTACGAGATTGGTGCCGAAGCCCATCAACCCGGTTACATAGAGCCCCGCCGGAATCTCCGCGATGATCTCCTCGGGAGTGAGCGCTCCCGGTTCAAGGAAGAGGTTGCCGCAACCGATCCCGGGTGCGCCCGCCAACCCACGCGCGGCGTTGTGCGTGGATTTCATGCCGAGCTTGCGCGCGGTGTAGGTGTTGAGCAGGTAATTGCGCAGCATGCCGTTCTCGACCACAACAGTGCGCTGCGAAGCCAGGCCCTCATCATCGAAAGGCGAGGTTCCGAATCCCCCCACGCCGGAAGGCAGAAGCATGGTGTTGTCATCGACGATGGTCACGTTTGCGGAGCCGATCGTCTCGCCGAGCTTTCCTGCGAGGAACGATGCGCTGCGCCAGATGGAATCGCCTGAAGCAGCCTCGAAGATTGAGCCGATGAGCGACCGAGCCGTTTCGGGAGCAAACACGATTGGAACGCGCTGCGTAGGCACCCGCCGGGCTCCCAGCCGGCGCAGGGTGCGCCTTGCCGCCTCAGCGCCGACGGCTTCAGGCGATTCGAGAAGCTTGAGCCGCCTCGCGCCCGACCACCAGCCGTCGCGCTGCATCTTGCCGTTCGCATCCGTCGCCAATGGCGCAGCCGACACGCCGGCATAGCTGGTGCGATAGCTGCCCACAAATCCGCGGGAGTTGGCCATCGCTTTCTGCCCTGTGGAGACATCAAAGCTGCCGCCGTCGGAGTTCGTGATGCGCTTGTCGGCGGCCATCGCGGCCGCCTCGGCACGCCGCGCCCACTCGATGCGCTCCGCTCCATCGATCGAGTACACATCGTCGAAATAGAGATGCAGATCGCCGTCCGCCTTGCCAAATTCAACCGCTTCCGGCAAACCTGCAAAGGGATCTTCCTCCGTAACCTTCGCCAGTGCCAGCGCCCCGTCAACAAGCTGCCGGATTCCCTCCGCGGTCAGGTCGCTCGTTGAAGCCGAGCCTGATCGTCTGCCCAGGAATACGCGCAGGCCCAGCCCGCGCGAGCCCGATTCCTTCAGCGTTTCCACCTCGCCAAGGCGCACGTTCACGCTGAACTCGTCGCCTTCCCGCGCCACTGCCTCGGCGTCGCTTGCGCCTGCGTTCACGGCCTGTGCAACGACGTCAGCGACGAGGGATTCGAGATCAAGTGCGGTTTCGTTGGAGGGGGCAGCAGATTGAGGCATGTCCTCAAGCTATCAAATGCTGTTGGGCTTGCGATTTGTCAGGGAGAATTGAAGAGACGGAAAACCGACGCTCTACGCCGTCAGCCGCTCGAGCTGATCCGGCTTCAAGATTGTCAGGCTGGTGCCTTTGATCGTGATCCACTGGTCGCGGCGGAACTGATTCAGTAGCCGGGTCACGGTCTCGCGGGAGGTTCCAGCCATGTTCGCGACTTCCTCGTGCGTCAGCGCCATGGTGAAGCGAATCTCCGGTTTGCCGTTGGCCGACGCGCGTCCCCAGTCCAGAAGCAGCCTGGCCAGGCGGCCCGCAGCCGAGCCTGAAAGAGCCAGCCGCTTGGCATCGTGGAAGACGGTCAGGTATTCGCCGCTGAGCGACTGCGCGGCGTGCATGGATGCGATCCCGTGCCGGCCCAGGAACTCAACAAACTCCTGCTTGCGGACGGTCTTTACCTGGCAGGGCTCGATGGCCTCGGCGGTTACTTCGTGAGGCACGTTGGCAAGGACGGCGCTCAACCCCATCACATCGCCCGGACCGGCGATCTTCAGGATCATCGTCTTGCCGTCGCGCGAGGTGGAGGAAACCTTCACCTGCCCGAAGCAGATGACAAAGACATTGCGCGCCGCGTCACCTTCTGAGAAGAGCTTGGCCCCGCGCGCGTGGCTCATCATGATGCCGATCTGGTCGTAGTCGGCGAGGGCCTCGGGCGTGAGATTGCAGAACATCCGCAGATGGCGATGCTCGCAATTCAGGCAATCTTCCGGAGCGTGATGAGCGTGGAGCGTGGCCATAACTATACCGTGGGGCGCTAGAAGCTACCCCGAGTATAGCGCAAATCACTATTCGGGACGCCGGCCACTGCCGTGGGCACGATTCTACCGGGGCTTGGCTGCCGACCAGGCGGTCGCCCTATGCGGACGCCGGTCCATTGCTGTGCCGGCGGGCTGGCATCACACGAGTCAGGCAACACGTGATAGTTGCCCGCGAAACCTCGCGCGCCAGCTCTTCCAGCAGCCGCATCCGCAGTGGTGGATAGCCCTCAAAGGCCCGGTGCATAGCATCGATTGGCATCAGCAGCATCGATCCCGATCCAACCGCGCTCAAAGTGTAAGTATGGTGCCGGTCTCCCAACACGGCGGCCAGTTCCAGCAGGTCTCCCGGTCGCGCCGACCCCAGCGTCACGCGCATCTCAAAGCGCACTGCCTTGCGCACAAAATCACCCGCAACCACGACGTACAGTCCCTCGCAGGGCTCGTGCTGGCGAAAGACCACCTGACCAGCCTCGAATCCCAGGCAACGCGTCTCTCGGCTCAGAAAGCCCCCGGCCTCCTGCGGACACTCCAACAGCTCTGCAAGCGGATGAGCTGCTGCTGCGGCCAAGCGGTCGAATCGCGTATCGGACTGGATGCTTACCATTTCTTCGTCCTGTTCCCGGGTTCAAAAAACTCTCAATTGCAGATCCGGTCCGGCTGCCATTTTCCGGCAATCACCGCACGCAAAGCATCACCTACGCGGCATCGCGCCAGGCCCATGGAACTCCGCATTTGTGCTCGATTTTGGTCGGACAAACGGTGCGGTTTCTCCTTTCGCCCGCCCATTTTCCCAATCCATCGATCTCGATCGATCGATTCATTTGAGGCATCCGCGCAACGCGCTGCCGGGAGTGTTCCGGCCTGCCATCTACATTGCTCCGACTGAGAGCGCAACCAGTTGCTCGTCCTCGACGCGCGACCCTTCTGGCGGAACACAGAGAACCGGCACGCGCGAGGCAGTGAGCAGAGCAAAAGCGGTGCCGTGCGGCCCATGCGTCCCGCTCATGCGTTTTACCCCGGCTACAAGAATGCAGGGGTGACATTCTGCAATGGCTTCCTGAATGGCCTCGCCGGGATCGCCGTCCTTCACGATGCAATGTACCGGCGCCTCGTTGAGCAGCCAGCCTGAGCCCCCGTTTTGCGCGTAGTGAGGGCGCGGCGGCAGCTTGATGCCAAAATCCGCCGGAACGGCGGCGCAGGGATCCTTGCCCGCTTTGATCTCCGCAGCGGTGCGCACGTGCAGTAACAGCAACGGCCGTTGAAAAGTGACCGCCAGCGAGTATGCCGTGGCTGCGGCGGCAGCGGCCGCTTCGTTGCGTTCCACGGCCAGTAGAACCGGCCCACCTGGCGCCGGCCGATGAGAGCCCGCATTCCAATCTGCGGCCACAGCCAGGACCGGACAGGAGGCAAGCCTTACCAGTTGTTCCGCGATGGCACCTACCACGACGGGTCCGACGCCTTGCATCCCTTTGGTTCCAATCACAATGAGCCCGGCGTCGTACTGCCGCGCCACATCCACCAGCATCTCGGCTACGGCCCCTTGCCGCACTTCGGAGTGGCTGTGAATGCCCTCACGCAGCAGGTCGCCCGCCATCTTGTCCAGAACGTTGCGCGCCTCCGCAGTCAGATGGCTCGCCACGCTTCCCGGCAGCCCGTCCACCGAGGCGTATTCCATTGGATCGAGACCATGCGCCAGGACAAGGCGCGCGCCATAATTCGTGGCCAGTTTGCGTGCGTACTCCAGAGCCGCCTCTGCGTGGCCGTCGAGGCCAGTCGCCACCACAATCGTCTTCAATCCTTGATCGAAACTCACAGCTCACCTCCGGGTCCATTGCTATCTCGCTCATTGGACTCTGAGTGTGCGCTCCGCACGCAAGGAAGAGCAGTGACCCCATTCACCCCTACCTGTGATTCGAGTCACAACGCAAATTCCTGATTTTGCTGGAGAACGGCGATGGCCGGGGGGTAGTTCGGCCGGACTTAGTGGCGCGCCTGTCTGGCCGCGTTGGCCTCAAGCGCCTCGCTGCCTGCCGTCTTTTTGGCAAGGCTCAGGCTCGCAGAACCTGCCAGGATAGCCATCGTCTCTGGCGATAGTACCTGCGGACGCTTGTGCGCGAGAGGGTAGCGGCCAAAGAGCAGGTAATCGGCAATCACGCCGGCGGCGACATATGGGTCCAGAAGAGCCAGGGGAACTACATCGCCGGTAAACACGAACGACCCGGCAATACTTTTGCTAAACCCGCTCTCACGTCGATAGCCGGGAATCTGCGGAATCTCCATCAGTTGCAAATGGATCTCCGGGTGCTTGCGCGCGTAGCGATCAAGCTGATACGCGGTTTGCCGGGGCATGGTGATTCCGGCATCCGGAAGGATGCGGCGTTTGAACCCGCCGGGAAAGTACTCATTCAAAATGTCCGACACAAAATCCGCGCAATTCCGGGTAATGAAATTGAAATGCGGAACCTGACGGCTGTCATTCAAGCGGGCAATCAGGGCGTCATCCTGATCGGGGGTGGTCTCAAATCTGAAGGCATAGATGCGGCGCTCGTATGCCGCCCCCACCAGTTGATTCCACCCCGGCATCAGTCGTCCGCCCTTCGGCACATCGCTGCCCAAAACCATCAGTTTCGCATCGTGATAGGTCTGACGCAATTCCGCAACCGTCTTGTGGTCCACTCGTGACGGAACCTCCAGAGGGTCGTCAACGGCATAGAGGTGCGGCAGCAGCGGTATGACCAGCCAATCGCGGCCTTTGATGCCTTCGTAACGCGAGATCACCGTGCCCAGTTCGCCAGGGCCGCAACGCCGGAGCCGCGTGGGAGAGTCGGCACAAATGCGCGCGAAATACAGCGCAACGTGCCCCGACGGCGACAAAACACTGGAGAAGCCAGCGGCGTCTTCCAGCAGCAGGGCAGCCTGCGCCGACCCGCGCGGACACGATCCTGCGGCCAACACACAGAAGCTAGTCCAAAACCAGAAGAATACGCGGGGAAAACACATCGACGCATCGACCTCCCGGTGCGAGGGAATACCCAGAGCAGGCTCTTACCTTCACTGATTGTCGGGGGGACTCAGACCGCTTCCTCTGTAAGATGAGACACCGTCCGGCTCACCGGGTTGCGGCGCAGGTTGAGCGGTGCTTGTGGAATTCTTCAGCGGGGCCATGTCCGCCGGCTTCACGATCTGCGCCTGGTTCAGCGGAAGCGGATACCGGCCCCAGGCCAGATAATCTCCAACCAATCCTGCAGCGACGATCGGATTGAGGACGGCAATCGGAAGCACATAGCCGCTCACTGTGAGCGACTCGGCAAGGCTCTTGCCGGGCCGGCTCGGGCGCCGGTAGCCCGGAACCTGCGGAATCTCCAACAGTGTCAAATCGATCTCTGGGTGCTTCCGCGCATAGCGCACCAGTTCATACGCCACCTGCCGAGGGGTTACGATTCCTCCGTCGGGAAGAATGTGCCGCCTGAACGTGTGCGGGAAATAGAAATTCAGAACTTGATTCGCGAAGTCGGAGCAATTTTCGAACAGGATGTTGAAGTGGGAGCGATTTGCCCCTGCGTTCATGTGCGCAATGAACGCGTCGTCCTGAGATTCGGTCGTTTCAAACCGGAAGGCGTAGATGCGGCGCTCATAGGCCGCGCCCACCAACTGGTTCCACCCTCGTTGGATCCGGCTGCCCTCCGGCACGTCTTCGCCCAGGCTCATCAGGTGCGCTTCATGGTACCGGCTGCGCATCTGGTGCACCGTTTCAGGATTCACTCGCGCGGGAACCTGTGATCCATGGTCAACCGAGTAGAGATACGGAATCAGGGGCATAGCCAGCCAGTCGTAGCCTTCGATCCCTTTGTAGCGGGAGATGACGACGCCGGACTCGCCCGGCTTGCAACGGCGCAACTGCGTGGGAGACTCGGCGCAAATCCGGGCAAAGTAGACAGCCTCGTGGCCTGTCGGATCCAGAGCGCGCGAAAAGCCGTCTGCATCCTCCATGAATAGAGCCGCTTGTGCGCCGGCATGAGCGCACACCCCCGCCGCTAGCGCCAGACTCATTAAATAAAGGCAGGATTTGCGGGGAACGCGCATGGCCGGCTGGGACCTCCGACACTGAGTTAGATTCACCCTCGCGCCGATTGGACGCTCTTGAAGGAGATTTGATTTTTCAGGGCGCAGAGGCCAGGATCTGCCGGTAGCGCGCCATGGTGCCCTGTACATCCGGCGGCCCAATGCGCTAACGTGGGCGCGTTATGAAATCACTTCGGTTGCACCCCCTTCTCTCGTCTTTCTCTCTCGTTTCCACAATTCTTCTTGCAGCGAGCCTCCCTGTTTCGGCCCAGGCGCCGGCGCCCGATTCGCCCGCCATTGAAGCGCAGGCTCACGCGATGGTCTCGAAGCTCACGCTGGAGCAGAAGATCGAGCTGCTTGGCGGCGTCGACAACATGTTCACGCGTCCCATGCCCGTCATCGGGCTGCCGCGCTTCAAGATGTCCGATGCCTCTCTCGGCGTTCGCACGTGGGGACCGACCACGGCCTATGCGGGCGGCGTTGCACTGGCCGCGAGCTGGGATCCAGAACTTGCCCGCAAAATCGGCGAGAGCCTGGGCCGCGACGCTCGCGCCCGCAGCGTGAACTTTCTGCTGGGGCCCGGCGTCAACATCGCGCGTTCGCCGCTGAGCGGTCGCAACTTCGAATATCTTTCAGAGGATCCGTTCCTGAACGGAGCTCTCGTCGTCCCTTTCATTGAGGGCGTGCAGTCCCAGGGTGTTGCCGCTACCGTCAAGCACTTCGCACTCAACGATCAGGAATTCAATCGCCACAACGCCAGCGTCGACATCGACGAACGCACCATGCGCGAGATCTATCTGCCCGCGTTTGAGGCCGCAGTCACCAAGGCCCACGTTGACGCGGTGATGGATTCCTACAACCTTGTCAACGGCGTCCACGCCACGCAGAACAACTTCCTCAACGTGAAAGTGCTCAAAGGCGAATGGAGTTTCCAGGGCGTTCTAATGTCCGATTGGGACGCGACCTACGACGGAGTCGCCTCGGTCAACAACGGCCTCGATCTCGAGATGCCCAGCCCCAAGTTCATGAACGCGAAGAATCTCCTTCCTGCCGTCCAGAACGGCCAGGTGAGTGAGGCAGCCATCGACGAACATCTTCTGCGCATCTTCCGCACCGAGCTGCGCTACGGCTGGATGGATCGTCCGCAATTCGACGCCGCGGACTCTACGTATTCAGTCGCCGATCGCGCGGTTGCGCTCGAAGGCGCTCTTGAGAGCATCACGCTACTCAAGAACGAAGGAAATCTGCTGCCCCTCGATCCCGCCAGGGTCAAGAACATTGCGATCATCGGCCCCGATGCTTATCCGGCCGTCCCTGGTGGCGGAGGGTCGTCTGAAGCGCACGCATTTGAGCCGGTCAGCATCCTCACTGGCATCGCCAACCTGCTCGGTCCCGACGCGCATGTCTTCTACAGCGCCGGCGTGCCCGACTCGCCGGACCAGATGAAGGCCATCGCCAATGCTGACGTAGTCGTTGTCTCGGTCGGCTTCGACCCCAAGACGGAACACGAAGGCGCCGATCGCACGTTCACGCTACCGCCGGGCCAGGACGCGCTCATCGCGGCGGTCGCGGCGGCCAATCCCCGCACCGTCGTCACGCTCACCGGTGGAGGCGGTATGGACACGAGCCGCTGGCTTGATAAAGTTCCCGTCCTGCTCCACACCTGGTACCCCGGCCAGGAAGGCGGCACAGCTGTCGCGCAGATTCTCTTCGGCCAGCATGACCCCGAGGGCAAACTGCCCATCAGCTTCGACCGCAGTTGGGATGACAATCCTTCGTCGAAGTGGTACTACGGCGATCCCAAGGACAACACCACGCTCCACACCATCGGCGCTGACGGCAAGCCGCTCGACTACACCATCGAGCACATCGAATACGGCGACAAGCTGATGGTCGGTTATCGCTACTGGACCACCACCGGCAAGCACCCGCTGTTTCCATTCGGATTTGGTCTCAGCTACACCGCGTTCAAATTCGCGAACCTTAAAGTTCCCGCATCAGCCAAATCGGGTTCAACCGTTGACGTCACATTCGACGTCACCAATACCGGTAGCGTCGCCGGGGCTGAAGTTGCTCAGCTCTACGTCTCCGACCCATCGGCGCAGGCGGACCGGCCCGAGCGCGAGCTCAAGGGTTTCCAAAAGGTCCGTCTCGATCCCGGCCAAACGAAGAACGTGAACCTCAGTCTTGACGCGCGTGCCTTCAGTTACTGGGATGAGCCCGCCCAAAAGTGGATCGTCGATCCGGGCAAATTCGTCATTCGTGTCGGCGACTCGAGCGAGAACACTCCACTCACCGCCGACATTGACCTTCACTGATCTATCGTTCGCTCAAATTTTTCCAGCCTCTGAGGAGAACCGAGTCATGTTGAATCGCTGCTACCGCTTTGCTGCTCTTGTCGCTTTCGTCGTCGCCGTTTCTGCTTCGTCTCTTGCGCAGACCGCGCCGCATCCGCAGTGGGTGGGCACGTGGGCCACTGCGCCCATGCTGGCTGACGGCGGCTTCAACGTTCGACCCCTCACTGGCGTCACTCTGCGCGAGATCGTCCACCTCTCCGCCGGCGGCGCGCAGATTCGCGTGCGCTTTACCAATGCTTATGGCGCCGATCCGCTGATCGTCAGCGATGCGCACGTGGCGCTGAGCACCGGCAGCGCGGCCATTCAACCCGGAAGCGATCACGCCATTACGTTCGGCGGAGCGACAACCGTCAACATCCCTCCCGGCGCCGAGCTTTTCTCCGATCCCATTGCCTTTGCCGTGCAGCCGCTCTCCGATCTGGTCGTCAGCTTCTATCTTCCGTCGCAGGTAATGCGCGCCGAGACTTACCACTCATTCGCGGATCAGGACAACTTCATCGCCAACGGGGATTCGTCGTCCGCGCCGGATCTGCCTGAAGCAACGAAGATTGTTTCCTGGTACTTCCTCGATGGCATCGATGTACAGGCTGTCGACGGCTCGCAAGCCATCGTCGCCCTCGGCGACTCCATCACCGATGGCACGCACTCAACCCTAAACGCCAATCTTCGCTGGCCTGACGTTTTGGCCGCGCGGCTCAACGCCGATTCCAACTTGAAAAACGTTTCCGTCCTCAATGAGGGCATCGGCGGCAACCGCGTGCTCAACGAATTCGTCGGCCCCAGCGCGCTCTCTCGTGTCGATCGCGACGTGCTTTCGCAGAGCGGCGTGCGCTACGTCATTGTGCTCGAGAGCATCAACGACATCGGCCGGCTGGCGCGCCTGCAGACGCCGTATGACAACATTACCGCCGGGCAGTTGGAGATGGGACTGAAGCAAATTGCCGATGCCGCGCACGAGCACGGCATCAAGGCCATCGGCGCAACGCTCACGCCCTATGGCGGCGCCGGCTACTTCTCCGACAAGGGCGAGCAGGTACGCCAGGCGGTCAACGATTGGATTCGATCGAGCGGCACCTTCGACGGCGTGGCCGACTTCGACAAGGCCACGCAGGATCCCGCGAATCCGACGCACTTCAATCCGGCGTACGACTCAGGAGATCATCTGCATCCTAAAGACGCCGGCTACAAGGCGATGGCCGACTCGATCGATTTAGCGGTCTTCGGCAAGTGAGCGATTGACACTATAGATCAAGAAAGCCGCGCAGTGCCTGGCTGACTGCCTGCATCGTGCGCGCGTTCACGCGACCGATTCGCGGTCCGATTTTGCCGCTCGGCACGGCCGTTGCTTTGTCGACCATGATCTGCGACGTTGAGCGCAACCCGGTCTCCCGGCTTGCGTCAACTGTCACACGGAACAAAGGCGCATCGTGCAACTCGCTGGTGAGCGGCAGCACGATCACCGAGGGGTGCAGGTCAAAAGCATCAGCCTGCACAACCAGCGCCGGACGCGGCTTGCCGTAGTCTCCCGAAACAGCGACCGTCACCAGATCGCCGCGTTTCATCTACGCGGCTTCTCCGAGCTCACGTCCTGAATCCAGCGCATCACCGCTGCCTCATCCTTTGAGGCAGCGATGAGCTGCGACTGGCGGCGCGCCTCAGCGGCAAAGCGTCGCCGGCGCGCCTCCTCAACATAACTGCGCATCAATGCGCGCAAGACCTCGGCAGCCGGCCGCTCCTCAGCTTCCGCAATGGAGACAAATTCTGCTTTGAGCTTGGCATCCACGCGCAGATTGAGAGTGGCTTCCTTTCCACGGTCTTCAGTCACCGGCATGGTATCAACTCCATGCAAGATTGTAGCACATTATGTAATTACATATGAGCGGTACATTTATGCATTACATGAACCAATTGCCCTGAGTTGTTTTGTTCCGGGTCGGGCGGCGCAAGCTGCGTGTGATGACGGTATGTCGTTCGCGATGACCTCACTCTTTTTGCGCCATCAGCAGCTTCTCGGCGCCTTCGATTGGCAGGTTTGGCGAAATCTCCTTGAACCGTGATTTCACGTCGTCCTCCTGGTCGGAAATATCCTTGAAGAGCAACGCCCGCCCTGCGACGTGCACGTGTGTCTCTGTGATCTGCCAAACGCCGTTACCGGTCTCGCGCCGCTCCACGTCAAATGTGCCGCCCGCCCGCAAATCACCAAACAATCCGTACCCAAATTTCACGTCGTGGATCATGCGCCCCTGGAGGCTCGCGATCCTGTGTTGCGCATCGTCGACCGTCATCTTCCCTTCCATTGCCGCAAATACGCGCGCCTCATAGGTTGGCGGATGGAACCGCGGATTGGGCGTGAAATGCAGTACCGTCCTGCCATTCTGGTCCTGCAGCTTTGTCCACACAAACGCCTTTGGCAGCATGCTCAGCATCTGCTTCGCCTGCCCGTCGTCGTGCCGGTCGCCCTTGTGCTGCCTGGCTTGCGCGGCGGGATTGTCCGCGTAACTCTTCATGCTCGACTGTTGCTCGGCGGGGCTAAGCTGCCGCCCATTCTGCTTCAGAACTCGCTTCAGATCGCCTTCGTTCGTCTCCGCGACCCACTGTTGCACCGTATTGCCCGGTTTTTTGTCGACTTCAAAATACATCCACCGGGAGTGATCTGAACCATCAGCGGCTAATTCTGTCCGCACCGCCTGATCCACAATTCGCTGGACCTCCTGGCCGTAAATAACCGGTCTTGCTGCCAATACAGCCAATCCCAAAACCCCAAACTCGCGGCCTATCCAGTGCATCAGTCTACCTCCCGCGCCGGTTCAACCCGCGCGTCTGGAAAAGTGAAGCGATCCCAATCGGTAGGATGCGATCGGCTGGACCGACGGTATGGAACCGCTATCATCGACCCATGAAGCGCGTTCTTCTCTCCTGGAGCAGCGGCAAAGACAGCGCGTGGACCTTGCACGTTCTGCGCCGCGATCCCTCCATCGAAATCTGCGGCCTGCTGACCACCCTCAACTCCGAATTTGACCGCGTCGCCATGCACGGCGTGCGCCGCGCCGTCCTTGAAGCCCAGGCAGCGGCGGCCGGGCTGCCGCTCTGGATCGTCCCGCTTCCGTGGCCGTGTCCGAATGAAATTTATGAGCAACGAATGGCCGAGACCTGCGCGCGAGCCGTTGCCGAAAAGATCGACGCCGTGGCTTTCGGAGATCTGTTTCTTGAAGATGTGCGGTCGTATCGCATCAAGCAACTCGGTCCCACAGGCCTCGAGCCGCTCTTCCCTCTTTGGAAAATCCCGACCGACGAGCTGGCGCGCGAGATGATCGCAGGCGGCCTGCGCGCGCGGCTTTCCTGTGTAGATACAAAGCAACTCCCCGCCAGCTTCGCCGGTCGCGAATTCGATTCGGATTTGTTACGCGATCTTCCGCCCGAAGCCGATCCCTGCGGCGAGCGCGGCGAGTTCCACACCTGCGTTTATGCGGGGCCCATGTTCTCGAGGCCGCTGCCCGTCGCAACAGGAGAAGTCGTTACGCGCGACGGATTCACTTTCGCGGATTTCACCATGCCCGCCGCGGAAGCGGTAACCGCTTAGTTCCGCAATCCGCGTAGCGCCGGATACAGCTTTCTCCACCGCGCGTAGCCGGCCTTGTATGCGGCCACATCGGCGGGGCTGGGCTCAATCTGCTCCGCCACTTTAATCGCCTGCCCGCACGCTTCGTCAAGATTCTTCCAGTGCCCCGCGCCCACCCCGGCCATCAGTGCGCAGCCAAATGCGCCGCCTTCTTCAGCCACCAGGATCTCCACGGGCTGGCCATAGATTCCGGCCTGAATCTTCCTCCACAGCCTTCCGCGCGCTCCGCCGCCACCCAGGCGAATGGCAGTGACGGGAATGCCCAGTTCGTGAAAGAGCGTGAACGAATCCTGGAGCGAGTACGCCACGCCTTCCTGCACTGCGCGCACAAAGTGCGCTCCCGAGTGTTGCACGCCGATGCCCACAAACGCGGCCCGCACCTCGGGATCGAGATGCGGCGTGCGCTCGCCAAGCAAATAGGGCGCCCACTCCAATCCGTCGCTGCACGGAGGAACCTTCTCTGCGTCATCGTTCAGCGCGTCGTAGCTCTGCCCTGCAAAAAACGCGCCGCGCAGCCAGTTCAGGCTCAGCCCCGCGCTCTGCGTCACGCCCATCACGTGCCACAGGCCCGGAACCGCGTGGCAAAACGTGTGCAGCCGTCCTTTCGGGTCTTTTGTAGGCGCCGCTGTCGCGGCGAAAACGACGCCTGAAGTACCGATCGTCGCCGACACACTGCCCGGCTGCAAAATGCCCATGCCCACAGCGCCCGCGCCCTGGTCGCCCGCGCCCGCTGCCACCGGTGTGCCGGCTTTCAATCCCGTCAGCCCCGCGGCCTCTTCGCTGATGCGCGCGCAAATCTCTGGTGACTCGTACAGCTTCGGCAGCCAGCTCATGTCGATTCCCGACACCTCGGCCATCTCGCGCGACCAGCGCCGGTGCGTCACGTCCAGCAGCAGCGTTCCGCTGGCCTCCTGCACGTCAATGGCATACTCGCCCGTCAGCCGGTAACGCACGTAGTCCTTGGGGCACATCACATGGCGAATCTTGGCGAAGATCTCCGGCTGATGCGTCTTGACCCACAGCAGCTTGGTGAGCGTAAAGTTGGGCAGCGCGGGATTGCAGGTAAGCTCGATCAGCCGCTCATAGCCGATTTTTTCCGTCAGCCAATCGCACTCGGGCTGCGTGCGGGTGTCGCACCAAATCAGCGCCGGCCGCAGCACCGCGCCTGCCTCATCGAGCATGACGGCACCGTGCATCTGCCCGGTGAGCGCGATGGCCTCAATGGGCTCTCGCGGCTCGAGAGTTGTCGCCAGCGCACCGCGGATCGCCTGCTTCGCCGCACGCCACCAGTCCTCCGGATCCTGTTCCGCCCACCCCGGATGCTCGGCGCGAAACGGCGCGTGCTCGCTCGACGCACTTCCCATCAGCTTGCCGGCTGCGTCCACCACAACCGCGCGTGTTCCGCCCGTTCCGACATCCATGCCCAAAAACCACATCGCCGTTCTCCTCGCCGTAAGTCGATTTTCTATAGACCCCGCAGCATACCAGCTTTCGCAGAGCAGGAAAAGCCGGGCGGCTCGTCAGCACCAATGCGGAGCCTCTGTTCGCGACCGGTCGGGCCAGTGGGACGCGCTAACTAATTTGTGCTGAGAGTCGAGGCTGCCGCTGCCACTTTCGTCGCATCGAGCGTTACGGGGCTATCCAGAACCATCTGGAATTGCCACCCGGCATCATAGAGAACGAAATCGGTGCTGTTCGCGTGGTGATGGGCCCCGATTGCACCCAGAATCACCAGAGCGGCAGTGCCTCCCAGCGACAGCCCGATGATAAGGCCCTTCGGAGGCCCTACCTGCGGCGGCGCCTGCAATGGCGGCCCGACGGTTTGCCCTTCGCCCATCGCGAAGTGCATGCCCGGCAGCCGCAGTGGCGTCAACTCCGCCACTTCATTCGCCGGAGCGCTGCTCTCGGCCGGCAACAGCAGCGCCTGCGTGTTCTCGCCATTCAACGGAACGGAGTAGCCGTTGGAAAAGACCAGCCGCGTGAAGTGAACGCTAAACGACGGCTGCTGGCCGCCCGCCGCATGCGCCGTCACGCGGATCACACTGCCGTCCACGAAGGTTCCCGCGGGAATGGCCAACTGCGTTCCGATCGTGACCGGAAACGCCACGACCGCGCGCACCGTGTCTCCTGCTTTTGTCGATTTGCTTTTCACGGCGCTCATCAGCGTGAGCTGAATGGCCGTCCCGATGGGAACGACGATGGTCGGCGATGAAGGCGCCGGCACAACCTGTCCTGCCGCCGGTGCGTTTTGCGTCGGTGAACTCTGCGCTGTTGGCGGCGCAATTTCCGTTGCAGGAACCGGAGTCTGTCCTATTGCGAGTGAAGCAATCATGAGTGCGGTAATAGAGTTTACAAACATAAGCTGGTATCCCTTCCAAGGCGCAGTTCAATCACAGAAAGGCGGCGCTTCATCGTGCCGCCAAAGGCTGAGAATCCTTTGCTGGCTGATTGGTGACGACCGGCGTGGATGAAATCACGAACGGCTTGGCCGGACAAGTGTACCCGGGATCATCGGGCGTGCCCGGCGATCCGGGGATCACCGTGTCCGGCGTGGCTGGAGTTCCCGGAATCGTGATGTCCGGCAGATCCGGCCCCTGCGATATCGTGATGTCCGGCGTACCGGGCGACCCGGGAATCACGGTATCCGGCGTTCCAGGAGAGCCCGGGCTGCCGGGAATGTCGCGGCAGAGGGTAGCCGATTGAAGCTGTCCTGGCGCGGGCACGCGCGAAAGCGGAATCGATTGCGCAACCTGCTTTGCGTTCAGCGTGAGCGGCGCGCCCAGCGTCATCTCCACCTCTGCGCCGTTATCGAGCAGGAGGTCGTTCGCCGTCGTCGCCTGAATCGCAATCGCGATCAAAGTTTCACTCTGCCCCGGCGGTGTTTCGCCCTGCGCGGGCTGCTGCGTTGCATTTGCCGCGCCGGGGAGCTCCACTGTGTAGCCGTCGGAGAATACGATCTTGGTAAAGAGCACTTCAATCTCGGCGCGCTCGAGCTTGCGCGTGGGCTTCGTCACGCTTTCAATCGTGCCTTCAACGTAGGTGCCTGCGGGAATCGCCATGCTGCCGCCGGCAACCACCGGAAACGAGGTCTGCGCGTAGACAGTGTCGCCGTCCTTGGCTGACTGCGCCCACTCGGGGCGCGTCACAACCAATTCAACTTTCGTACCGGCAGGAATTGTGATGGGAGTGGCTGAACCTGCGGGGGAGGGCGGCGTCAGCGTGGAAGAATTCTGAATTGCCGAAGCACTTGCCGAAAAACCAAGGGAAAACCCCAAAAGCAAAACTGCAAAGCGTCTCACGATACCACCTCCGCAAACTGCGGTATCACCCCATATAGACGCGAAAGGCACCCGGAAAGTTGAGCTCATTGCGCCGTCACAGTCCAGCATATCCCTGCGCGCCAAGCCGTAAAATCACTTTGAACACGTGTACTTGTGATGTGCGTTACCAGGTGACCGCAGTTCGTGCCGAACGAGCTCCAAACCGCGCCCTTCGACCCGGCCAACAGTAAGGCCGCGCTGGCCCAACTTCCGCAATCGCCCGCGGTCTTCGCCCTTCATGGCGCAGACGCGCACGCCGAGCCTTACATTGGCCGCACGCCCAACCTTCGTTCCAGGCTTGAGCGTCTTCTGCAGCCCTCTCAAAAGCATCCGCGTCGATTGCATCTGGCCGGCCTGGTTCGCCGCATCGAATGGCGACTTACAGGCTCCGAGTTCGAGTCTCTGCTCGCGCAGTTTTCTCTTTTGGAAGAGATTTTCGGCGCGAAGGTGCTGGAGCGGATGCATCTGCGCCACCCCGCATTCGTCCGTTTCCTCGGCAGCAATCCTTATCCGCGCGTCACCGTCACGCATCGGCCCAGCCTGCGCGAAGCTGATTGGGCCTATGGGCCGTTCCCTTCGCGCGTCGCCGCCGAACGATTCGCCGAAGAGATGCTGAAGCTGTTTTTGCTTCGCCGCTGCACCTTTGAGCTCGCGCCTGACCCGAGCTATCCCGGTTGTGTCTACTCCGAAATGAAGATGTGCCTCGCGCCATGCTTCAAGGGTTGCACCGATGAGCGTTACGCCGAAGAGTCCGTGGCCGTGGAAAGATTTCTCGCAACGCGTGGCGAGAGCCGGCTTGTCAAGCTGCGCGCCGACCGCGATCAGGCCTCGGCCGATCTTGCATTCGAATCCGCCGCCGCGCTCCACGCGCAGGTCCAGCGAGTCGAGAAGCGTGCGCGCACTGGCCGCCGAGATCGTGCGCCCGCTTAGCCAGTTGCGTGCATTGATTCTTCAGGCCTCCGCAAGCCCCGATGATGTCGCGGTCTTTTTGTTTGAAGGCGGGCGTCTTCGCGGCCCGGCCGCATTTTCAACGCTCGGCATGCGAATCCAGAACGAACAGTCCGGCTCGACGTCGCTCTTTGCGCAGCCGCTGGCGTTGGAAGCGGTGCCGGAAGAACAGGGCGCGGAGGAAAAGGGATCAGGGGCCAGGGAACAGGGAGCAGAAAAGCAGCCGACCGAAGCGAGAATTCCGAGAACGATGCTCGAAGCGCGGCTTGAAACCGCGATGGGCGAGCTGGCTGCATCGAAGGAAGCGCCAACTTCTACAGTCCGCCAGGGCCATCTCGCGCTGTTCAAGCGCTGGTACTACCGCCCTGAGGCAAAGCGCGCCGGCGAGATCTTTTTCCCCGACGCAGACGACCACTGGCCGACAAAGGCAGTTCTTCGCGGCATCGGCCGTGTCGCGGCAAAATCGATTGTTCCACCCCAGAGCTAATCAAAACGCAAACAAACTCTTGGCTGCGAGTCACCCTCACGGACTATGATTCGTTCAAGTCAATTTCAGGGTTCGCCGATTCTCATGCAAAGTTCCCAAGCGCGAAACTGGCTGCTCGTCCTGTTCCTGGCGCTACCATGCGCTCTTTACGGACAGGACGAACCCAACGGACCCTTTGTCCGGGTTCCCGATAGCCATTGCATTTACTGGCTCGGCGATAAGGCCGGCTGGACTCCGGCCGCTGCCGACCCCGGCGACACACGGCCCTACAGCGAATACCACATGACAAGCGATGCTACGGTGGTTTGGGTGCGCTGTCGCGGGGCCATCGACACGGCTGGAATCCAGAATCCGGTGCTCGTGATCGATTCCGATGGCCCAGAGGGGAGGCAGGTTTATTTTGACCACCAGCCAGTTCTCAATTTGAATCACTATCCGATTTTTTCCATTCCCGCCCTTACCGCCGGTTCCTTGCATACGATCGACGTGCGCGTTTCTCAGTATCCGGTTCCACCCGGCAACACGCCAGGCCGCCCGGTGTACCTCTTTGTCACCGATGCCCAGTTCATCCAGCAGCTCATCGACGCCAACCGCGGTAAGGGCATAAGAAACCTGGTGCCGGCCTATTCCAGCTATCTTGTGATTGGCGCAGCGGGCCTTTTTCTGCTTGGGCTCTTCTTCTTCGATCGTTCGCAAAAAGCCGCATTCTGGCTTGGGCTCTACTGCGCAGCGGTTTGCATCACGCGCTTGAGCATGATGGGCTCCTACCTTTTTAACGACTACCCGAGCTACATCCAGTCCACTCTCTTCGGACTTTCGATGTTTGAGTCGTGGGCGCTGGTTCGCGTGAACTTTGCATTGGGCCAGCGGAGAGTTCCCGCCGTTTACTGGATCGTCTTTGCGGCATGGGTTTTCATATTTATCGGATCGGTTTTGCCGGTCCTTCTCCCAGTGCGCGAAGCGCTTCCGCTTTCAATCTTCGTCCAGGCCACTTGCTTCAAGCCCGTCTGGTGCATCTGGACCTTCGCGTGCACGGCTCCATTTGTCGCTTTCTGGCCGTGGACCGGGCTCACCAAACGCATGCGCATGGTCGCCGCGCTCTGCGTCGTCTGGGCTGTCATCGAGGGTTGGTTCCAGCTCCAGCAGGTGATCTTTAACCGCGAAACCTGGCGAGGCGCGGTGCAAGACTTGATGTCACTCGCCATCGTTTGCGTGATTGTGTCCCTGTTCGGCCACATCTTCCATCAGCAACGGGTCGCCGCAGACGAGCGCGCCGAGATGCGCGGAGAGCTTACGGCCGCTCGCCAGGTGCAGCACTTGCTCATTCCCGAAAAAATGCTGGTCGCGCCCGGCGTCACCGTCAGCTCGGCTTTTCTGCCGGCACAGGAGGTCGGCGGAGATTTCTACCTCTGCCGCGCCCTCGCCAACGGATCGCAGCGCGTGCTGCTCGGCGACGTGAGCGGCAAAGGCGTTGCCGCCGCGCTCACTTCTGCGCTCCTTCTCGGCGCAGCCGACCGCTGCGACGATCTTGGTCCCGCAGCCGTGCTCCACGAACTGAATGCAGCCCTTCGCAACAGCGGCATCGAGGGCTTTACCACCTGCCTCTGCGCCGATCTCTCGTCCTCCGGCGTCCTGCTCATCGCCAATGCCGGCCAGTTGCCACCCTATCGCAACGGCCAGGAGATCGAGATTCCCGTCGGTCTTCCGCTCGGCATCGATGCATCCGCCGAATACACCGAAGCGTCTCTCCAGCTCGCGCCTGGCGACAGGCTCACGTTCTTGTCCGATGGTGTTGTCGAAGCGCGCAACGCACTGGGCGAGCTTTTCGGCTTTGAGCGCACGCGCCAGCTCAGCTCGCGCGCCGCCCAGCAGATCGCCGATGCGGCCGTCCAGTTCGGCCAGCAGGACGACATCACAGTGCTCACGCTGTCGCTGGCAGCGATTCCCGCATCCGCGTAGACATTCCCGCTCCCCATAGCTACTGATAAACTGTCCCCGCAAGGAGTACGCTTCATTCCATGGTCGAGCTGCTGCCATCCATCCTCTCCGCCGACTTTGCCCACCTGGCCGACCAGGTAGCCGCAGCCGAGCGCGGCGGCGGCACCACCATTCATGTCGACATCATGGACGGCCACTTTGTCCCCAACATCACCGTGGGCCCGCCTGTGGTCGCCAGCCTTCGAAAATTCACCCGTCTGCCGCTCGATTGCCACTTGATGATCGAGAACCCCAACGATTTCATCGAGGCTTTCGCCGATGCGGGCGCAAATTGGCTCAGCGTTCACTACGAAGCGTGCACCCATCTGCACCGCTCGCTGGAGTTGATTCTTCATCACGGCATGAAGCCGGGCGTGGTTCTCAATCCGGCCACGCGTGTGGACCTGATCATTGATATCCTCCCCATGGTTCACCACGTGCTCATCATGAGCGTGAATCCAGGCTTCGGGGGGCAGGAGTTTATCCCCTTTTCTCTGAACAAGATCCGCCACCTAGTGGAACTCCGTAGCGATCTCGATCTCGATTTCAAAATCGAAGTCGATGGCGGTGTGGCTCACGACACTGTCACCGCAGTCGTCCAAGCTGGAGCGGAGCTGCTCGTAGCCGGTAACGCCGTCTTCGGCGCAGGCGAACCGGAGCGCGATGCCCGTGCGCTGCTGGCCGCGGCCCGCGAGGCAGAGGACCGGATCATTGCCAGCAAGGTAACGGTCGGAAAGAGTAAAATTCACTAAAAGCGCTCGCAAGTTGCGGATGGCCCGCCCCAGGGTCCTCCTCCCAAGAGGTGGTATGAACCGGTTGTCTCTCAATATTGCGTCGATTGCCGTTCTGGCGTTGTTTTCGAGCGGAGTTGTCGCTCAAGCTCAGGATCAGAGCGCCCAGACCAAGAGTTCCGCCCAGAACCAGGACGACGTCCAGCACCCCAAGTTCAAAGGGAAGAGGAAGACGAAGAAGCCCTATGACCTGAACGCCAACCCGTTGGCTGGCGTGCAGTCCAAGCAGCCCGATAAGGAGCTGTACGACAAGGCCATGGTCGCGATGAAGAAGGGCCGCTATGACGTCGCCCGCCTCGACCTGCAAACCATGCTCAACACCTATCCTGAGTCGGAATACCGCATGCGCGCCAAGCTGTCGGTCGGCGACACCTGGTTCAAAGAAGGCGGCTCCGCTGCCCTGACTCAGGCGGAGGCGGAGTACGAGGACTTCATCACCTTCTTCCCCAATGTTCCCGAGGCCGCTGAAGCCAAGATGAAAGTGGCCGACATCTATTACGAGCAGATGGAAAAGCCCGACCGTGACTTTACCAACGCCGAGCAAGCGGAGCGGGAGTATCGGGAAATGATCAACATGTTCCCCGATTCAACCCTGATTCCGCGAGCCAAGCAACGGCTGCGCGATGTGCAAGAGGTTCTGGCGGAGCGCGAATTCCAGATTGGCAGTTACTACGAAACCCGCGCTGACTATATCGCCGCCATCGCTCGCCTCGATACGGTCACCGATTCCTATCCCCTTTATTCCAAGAGCGACCAGGTGCTCATCGATATTGGCGACGCCTACGCCGGCGAGGCGCGCGCCATCGAATTGGCTCAAGGGCTGAACGGCGCCGTGAAAGAGCGCATGCGCTCCGTCTACGAAGACAAGGCCGCGGCGGCCTACGCCAAGGTGATTACGCGCTATCCACTGGCGCCCCACGTTGAAGATGCCCGCGACCGCCTCGTAGCCATGAATCGGACAGTACCCGAGCCCACACAGGCAGCTATTGCCGAAAGCGACGCTGAGGAACGCAGCCGCCAGCCGCTCCACTTTACCGACAGCATCATCGGCATCATCAGGCGCGGTCCAACGGTGGTTGAGGCTGTGCACGTTGGCGAGCCTACTCTCGACGACCCCAAACGCACGCTTGCCCCTGAAGTCACGAACCAGAACAAAACCCTGTTCATGGACGCGTTAAATCAAGGCAAGCCGTCCGCGCCTCCCGCTGCCGTTACGCCCACCGGCCCCAACGAGCCTCCGCGCAGCGATCAGCCATCCACCGCTCCGCTGCAAATGCAGGCTCCCGGTGAAGGCACAGGCGTCGGTGTCGAGGTTGTCAACGCTCCCAGCAACACAGCCGCCGCCGATCCCAACGCCATCGTCAAGCCGGTCGGCCCCACGAGCACCGTCCTGCCGGCCGCTGAAAGGCCCACCGAAGCGCCGCTCCAGGTCAATGACATCAAGCCCGGCGAAAACCCAGCCCCGCCCACCGACGTGGCCAGGAACGGCAGCAAAACCAAGAAGCCCAAGGCCGACCTGAGCGACGAATCTTCGAGCAAGAAGAAAAAGAAGAAGGGCCTGGGCAAGCTGAACCCGTTCTGATCGCCGGTCCATCCAAAATCCACGGGCCGCAGCCTAATCGGCTGCGGCCCTTATCATTCGGAATCCGTGATTCGTTCGGTTCTCACTCGAAGCGTCGCCTGGCTCTTCGTCTGCTAACCTGAGGGGTAGTCCCCTCGCGCAAAGCCCTCTCGACACCGGGTGTTGCCGCGCATTCCTGAAGGGTCACCGATCGAAGAAAATGCCCCACGACCTGCCCAAAGCATACGACCCCACCGCCATTGAAGATCACTGGGCCGCCTACTGGGTCCGCGAAAAGCTCTTCGACGTGGCAACCCCCGGCGTTGCCGCCGATCCGAGTCAGCGCCAGACGCACGAGTCCGCCGGCCAGTCGTCAGCCGAAAAGT
>CAVXMJ010000016.1:0-25348 GCA_963762905.1 uncultured Acidobacteriaceae bacterium
CAGCGAATTCGCCCGCCGCCACCTGCTCGGCGCTCTTGATGGTGACGTTGGGGAGTTTGAGATTAAAGTAGATCTTCGCAGCTTGCGGCGTAGCACGGCGAAGCAAGGATGAATGAAACCAGAGTTGCCGCGGATGCCAGCAGCAAAGTGCGTGCGTCTTTCGTCATGACGGGTCCCCTTGAGCTTGCTACTGACTGCGACTTTCCCGGCCTGAGTGGGGGGCAGTTCCCCAATTCGCTCGGCGCCATGATACCGGATTTGTGTTGGGTGGAAAATGTTGCACGATGCCAAAATGAATGTCTAAGCTGTTCCCATGAGCACTTCCCCTGCGCCAGCCTCTTACACCGGGCCCTGGCTTCGCGGAACGACACCGACATTCCAGCCGCCGGCCGGGCCGTCCTGCATGCGCTAGAGCTCTCGCTCGATGACCTGACAAAATGGACCGCCGGTCTGACCGACTCCGAAGTCCACTCCCAGCCGCTCGGCCTCACATCCATCGCCTTCCACCTGCGCCACATCGCCCGCTCCACCGATCGCATCCTCACCTATGCAGAGGGAAATCAGCTTTCACCAGAGCAACTGGCCGCACTCAAATCAGAAAACGCAGATGCCGGACAGGATGGGGAAGGGAATCGGGAAACTTTGGCCGAACTCCTTGCGGCAGTCGAAATCGCTTTCAGCGACGCCGCCGACCGCATCCGCGTCCTCGCCACGGCCGACCTCAACACTCCGCGCTTCGTCGGCCGCAAGCAATTGCCCACATCCATCGGCGGAGCGATGATCCACGTCGCCGACCACACGCTGCGCCACGCCGGTCAGGTGATCACCACGGCCAAAGTGATCAAGGCGATGCGCGGCTGAGATCCGAATCGCGTACCGGTATCGCAGCCAAATGCCAATCGAGGGATGAGCCGTTTGTAGCGCCGGCGTCCCCCGGCTGTCGTGCGCGCGTCCCCGCCCGCACTGGAGATCCACTCACTGCTGATCCGCGCTCGCTCCGGCAGCAAGATCATTCCCGGTGTTGATCTGCGTTGGCGGCAGCAGCCGGTAACCGTCGCGCGTCCGAATATGGTATTTCTCCGTGCCCGGGCCAACCAGCTTGACGCTGATCGACCGCCAGCCGCGGTTCGGATTGACCTGCGGATAGTAGCTCACCGAATAAAGATGACTCAGATCGCTTTGAATCGAACTGAAAGCCTCTTTTTCCTTGCGCCAATTCCCGGCAAAGTAGGCTTTGCCGCCGGTGGCCCGGCTCATGCGCTCAAACGCGGCAGCAGAAACCGGATCGTCCTGCGCCAGCCGCGTGCTCACAATGTAGATGATCGTGCCCGTGTCCTGCGCCAGTTCCGCCACGTCCTCGGGAGGAACCGAGCTGGCGTTATCGGGCCCGTTCGAAAAGACCACGATCGCCTTGCGTCCGGTCAGAAAGGCCGCATCCTTCACCGTCATAAGCAGGCTGTTATAGAGCGCGGCGTCGTCACCAGCCACCGTGCTGCGCACTCCGTTCACCACGCGGAACCGGTCCACGGTGAGCGTGGTGGCCCGCGAAAGATCGCGGCTATACGAATAGAAGGCGATCTGGTTCGCGGTATCCATGGAGCGCACAAAATCGGAGATCGCATCCTGCGCGTACACAAATCCCCGGTACATGTAGTTGCTGGTGTCGAACAGAATGAAGACGTTCGCTCCGGCCATTGCGGATGCCGCTGCGACCCCCGAGATCCGATCAGATGGCTCGGCAGAAGCCTCATCGCGAGCCGCGTCCGGCGTCGCGTCCTGGGCAGCCGGCGTTGCACCAGGCGTTCCACTTGGGCTCGGCGACTCGTGACTCTGGCCTGGCCGGATCGCTGGCCCGTTGCCCTCTTCGAACGTGGCGATCCGTTGCGGAATCTTGTCTTCGGTAATCTCAAAGTTCTCCGGCTTCAGGCCGCTGATGTAGTTTCCTTTGCTGTCTGTCACTGCGACATTCAATTGCACCAGGTTCACTGTCACGCGCAAATGCGTCGCCTCATCCTGAGCGGCAAAACGTGGCTCGCCGGCAACGAGAAGCAGCGCGCTGAACCCCAAGCCGATGCATACGATGGTCTTGTTTCCCTTCAACATCGCTAATTACCCCCGTTTGCTCTCTCGCTGCTTGCAACCGTCACCCCCGCGGAGCGGATTGCAATCTTGCCCTTGAGAAACTCCTCCCCTGTTTGATCCATCGCTCGCTGCAATGCCGGCCAATCGTCGATGCTGGTCGCCGAGAGATTCGCAACCATCTGCCGGGTCAGCGCCGGAATCAGCACATTGAGCGCCGCCGGATCGTAGCCCTTTTCGTCTGCCAAGCGAGCCCAATACAGGTTGCCGGACTCCCACGACTCGCCGAACAACCGGCTTGCCGTGCCTCCGGAAATGGGAAACGGCCCTGCCGAAAGCAGATCGCAGGCGTTCGTATCCGCGAGTGTGAGGTGCGGGACGCCAAAGTCTCTCGCAATCTTCTCGGCCGTGGTTTCCGCGGGATTCTTTCGCGCGAGCGCGTCGAGTTCGCTGTTGGCCGGGCCCCAGCCAGCGACCTGGTCTGGATACCTCTTGCGGAACTCCGATTCCAGATAAAACGTGTCGGTCGGAAGCAACTTCGCGATCAGGCTCTCCGCGCTTTCCTCGTGTTCGAGCGCCTGCGCCAACTCATCCGACCGGCCCGAGCCCAGGCGCTCGTTGAAGATAGCCGCAACCTTCTCTCGCAGCTCTGGATTGGCCACCGATTTCCGCAGCAGCTCTTCTCCAGCGCGTTGGTAAAGATTCACAGCGTGCAGTTCGTCGCGGCTCACGCCCCACCACCGGGGCAGCGTCGCATTCACCAGCAGCTGCGGCACAGTTTCGCGCCAAATCAGCGCCTGCACCTTTTCCGGCGCGATGAAATCCTCCTCGGTCATTGCCAGCACGTAGGGCAGATCCGCGAGCGATCCAATCAGGTATGCGCCCCCGCCGGCAGTCGCGCCAATGCCAATCAGCGATGGCGTGGCCCATATCTGATCCATGCCCTGAATTGAAGTCGCTGAGAAATCGTGCGAGCGCACGAACAGGGGATTGCTGTGCAGCACCTGCGCTCCCGGCGGCTCGTAGTACGCATAATTCAGACCCACTAGCGTGTCGCGCAGGAACGGCGTCAGTTTTGCGCGCGCGGCTTCCAACTGCGCCGGCGTCCCCGGCGCCTTGATCACCTTGGTCAAGTCGGTGCGCACTTGCAGCTCCGCGTGGCGGCTGATGTAGACCGCAGGCGACCACGTCACTCGCTCGCCTTCTGTGAAGATCGGCCGCGGCAGCTCGAACTCGTGCAAAGTTCCGGCGAGTGTCAGCAGGCTGTCACCCACGTTGGCTCCTTTGGCCATCTCGTCCAGGCCGTCGTACAGCCCGAAAAGCGTATCCAGCGAGGCCAGCCGCTGATCGCCGAGCACTGCGCGCATTCTCTGCGCCAGCTCATCATGAATCTGCGCCGCAGCGGGGCTGTTTTGAGCAGGACCCGCCAGCAGGTCGACGACCTGATCCTCGGTTATGTCCCCCTTGACGCCCGCCGCCGCGACAATGCCCTCGAGCGATTTGCGTGCCACGTCAAAAAGCTGCGTCGACGAGGAAACTCCTTCATAGGGCTGCACCGTGCTCTGCCACGAGGAATTCAGATCGCCCTCGGCGATCTGGTGTTGCCGGGCCAGGATCTGCCAGATCCCAACCTCGGCTTGAAAGGCGCCCAGTGTATTGGACCGTAGCGTCAGATTTGAAATGCCTCCGATGCGATCCGCCGTCGTGATGAAGTCACGGATTGACGCATCTTTGAGCGCCGGGAATTCGACAAAGATCGGATACCAGTCGCAAAGATCGAGATATTTGGCCGCCAGCAGTTGCGCGGTATCGCTCGACAATCGCCGGTCCGCTGGTCGCGCGCCGTCGATTGCACTCAAATCCAGATAAACCTGCGTGGGCCCGTCTGCCGTTTCAAAGTTGGAAAACGCGACCAATGCACCGAGTAAACCCTCAGCGTCGTTCACAGCGTGGAAGCGGCGGCTCCAATCGCGGGCATGGTGAAGCTTTTGCTGCGACGCAAAAGCCTGCAGCCAAACGCCGAGACTACCCGGAATCAACGGCTCGCCTGCCGCATCCCATTGAAGTCGGGTGTAAAGCTTTAAAAGCGTCGAATTCCTCACGAACACGCTGCTTGCAGCGTCAACGCTGGACACCCCGGCCCGGTATGCCGTGTAAAGGTCCTTGAGCCGGTTTCCCTGCGTCAGCCGCGCCTGCTGCTCGGGGCTTACGCGCGCCAGCGCATCAAAATAGGCTGCGAGCCAGCCCTGATCCTTGGCCAGCAGGCGGATGACGAATTCGCCGGGGGAATGAGAGCTCACGCCCACCAGTTCCTCCCATGCGTGCCTCGCCGCTTCTCCTCCGGGCAAGACCACGGCCCCGGAACGAATGCAGAGCCGGCTACCGTAAAAGTCGAGCACAGGCGCATAAAAGAGCAGCCGCTTGAGTCCGGGCGATTGAAACAGGGCGCTCCGGGTTTCGGGATCGAGCTTTGTAAGCGCGGTGTAAAGGCGATCGGCATCCTGATCGTTGAGCAAATAATCGAGCAGCGTCTGGCCGCCTCGCTCCTTTGCCGGAATCAGCGCCAGCCAGTCGCTTTCGTGAAACAGGATCGGAACGCGCGTCGCCGGATAGGAATACGAAAAAGGAGTACCCTGCTGCAGAGACTGTTCCAACCGGGTCAAGGGAAACCCCGAGTCCATCGTCAGAAATGCGCGCTCCGCATTGGCGGTGATCAACGTCGCGCCGTCGTGTCCACAGCCAGCCTCAAACTGATACCCCAGAACCTGAATCAGCGTCTCCGCGTCGCCGCAACCAGTGACGCGGAGCGAGCCATTCGCGACGGCGAGCGGTTGAAGCTCGCGCGCCTGCTGTACATACCGGTCTTCCAGCACCAGGTATTCCGTTTTCTTCCCCAGTTGATGGCCGTAAAGGAATGCATTGTGAGCCAGCAGGGGGAGCACGTCAGCGGGCGTGCTCTCCTGGCTGATGCCGGCCATGCGCAGGAAGGACCGCAGCGGGCCCGGAATCACGATGGTTTCCGCAGGCTGGGCCACCGCCGATTCGTCGCCGGCCGTCGCAGTTCCTGAAGATGCAGGCCCGAAAGCGTGCGCCAGGCAGGCTCCAAATCCGGCAAATGCTATTGCAAACAAAACTGGGAGACGATGCGGCAGTTTCATCGCGTTACCCCTTCCATTCCCTGGTCATCTAGCTCGCCATGAGCTCGCTTGAGGGAATCATCTGCATGCGAAGCGGAAAAGCAGTGAACGTCCTGTTGCTAGGTTGTAAAGCAGAAAATGACCCGCTTGCCGGCCTGTTCCCCCCATCCCCATTTCTCCGTGCAGGAACATTGCCTAGGATGGGCGGCGCCGCCAAATTCGATGCCCGCCGCGCAAAAAAAGCGCTGGAGTTCTTCATCGAAAGGGATTCGCAAACTTCAAAACCGCGGGAAAGGGAAGTCGGGAAAATGGATCGCCTGTTGCGGCGATCTCTCCACGTGTAGGAGAGCGTAGCAGCACATCGTCAGGCTGGAAAGTCTTTTCTTTGTAATTTTTCGCTCATCAAAAACGCCCCTTCAGCATGTCAACCGGAAAGGAAAGGGTGAGCCGCCCCGACCGTTCTCCTAGTCGATAAAGGAGGGGTATTTGGCATCAAGGTCAGGCGCGCAGGCCGGCAGCCGACGCTGATGCACCCATGTTGTGTGTAACTTGCCGCTGGTTTGTGGCTCATCCGGCCCGGTTGGCGAAACCACGTCTGACTCCTTAGTTCTTAAGAAAATCGGTTTTCCTGTTGCCGGACGTGCATCGAGCCGCTACACTGGTCTGCGGTTCGAGTGGGGGCGGTTTGGCCGGTCCATTCTGGACAGAAACAGTTTCTTGCGAGTAGGGTTTCTGCTCAAACCGCGAAGCTCGCTCGACCGGCCCGGCTGAACAAGAGACAGGTATTTCGAGAATAAGACCCGTAGCGATCGCGGACGGGATCTCCGGCGTAAGAAGAGGCAGCAATGATCGAGAAGCTCTCCTTCACTGAGAAAACCGGTTACGCCCTGGGCGACATGGCCGCCAACTTCGTCTTCCAGGCCCTGCTGGCCCTTCAGTTGGACTTCTACACCCATACCTTTGGCCTCTCGGCGGCGCAGGCGGGAACGCTCTTCCTCGTCGTCGGCCTCGGCGTGGCTTGCCTCAATCCCGTCATGGGCGTGATTGCCGACCGCACCAGCACGCGCATGGGCAAGTTCCGCCCCTGGCTGCTGTGGACTTCGCTGCCCTTCGGTGTCATTTGCGTTCTCACCTTCACAACGCCGAACATCAGCCCGACGGCGAAGATCATCTATGCGTGGACCACGTACATCCTGCTCAGGGTGATCTACACCATGAACAATGTGCCCTACGCGACGCTCAACGCGGTCATGACCTCGGATCCCGACGAGCGCAACAGCATCTCAACCTATCGCCAGGTCGCGGCCAACTCCGCCGGCTTCATCGTGGCCAGCCTCGCCATTCCCATGGTCAGATTCTTCGGCCACGGCAACGACGCGCTCGGCTATCAACTCACCATGGGGCTGCTCTCAATCCTCAGCATCATCTTCTTCATCATCGCCTTTCTGACAACCAAAGAGCGCATCCAGCCCGATCCGCAGCAGAAATCCGATCTCGGCCAGGATCTTTCCGATCTCTTCAAGAATCGTCCGTGGGTGGTGCTCTTCCTGGCTACGCTCTTCTATTTCGCCGCCATTGTGATCCGCGGTAATGTGATGCTGCCCTATTGCCGCTATGTTGCCGGCAACCTCAGCCTCTTCTCATGGCTCAATGGATTCGGGCTCGCAGCGCTGATCGCCGGAGTGACCTGCTCCACGGCGATAACCAAACGCGTGGGCAAGCGTCATCTCTTCATCGCCAGCATGGTTTTGACCGGCATTTTCGCAGCCGCTCTGCTCGAGATTTCGCCGAACGCCACGGTCCTGATTGTCGCGACAGAAGTCCTGCGCCAATTCTCCTATGGGTTGTCTGGACCCATTATCTGGTCGATGATGGGCGATGTGGCGGACTACGGCGAATGGAAGACGGGCCGGCGCGCCAGTGGCACGGTCACGGCCGCCGTCGTCTTTGCGCTTTGGGCTGGACTCGCGCTCGGCGGCTTTGTTGCCGGTCAGCTCTTTTCGCTTTATGGCTTCGTCTCCGAGGCCGCTTCGCAATCGGCTCATGCGCAGCAGGGCATCGTGCTAACCTCGAGCGTTTATGCCGGCCTCGCCTTCTTCGCTGCGGCGGCCTGCATGTTCTTCTATCCGATTACGCGCGAAGTCAACCAGAAGATCGCCCTCGAGCTGACGGAACGGCGCAAGGGCTTTGCCGCTGGCAAACCCTGAAAAGGTTTATGATGAGGTCCGGATTCAAGCCAGGAGAAATCATGCAGGCCAAGGCGCGCACGGGTGTGCGTTATGTCGCATTGCCACTTCTCATTGCAGCATGCACCGCCACCGCCGCGAATGCCCCCACTTCGTTGAAGCAGGCCTTCAAGGGCGACTTCGTCATCGGTGCGGCCATCAACGAGGCACAGATCACCGGGAAGGATGTGACCGGCGACGCCCTTATCGAGTCGCAGTTCAACACCATCTCGCCGGAGAATGCTCTCAAGTGGGAGAGTGTGCATCCTCAGCCGGGCCAATATACCTTCGATCTCGCTGACCAGTACGTCGATTTTGGCCAAAAACACCACATGTTTATCGTGGGACACAATCTGGTCTGGCACAACCAGGTTCCGGCCTGGGTTTTTCACGACGACAAGGGCAATCTCCTTACGCGCGACGCTCTTCTTGCTCGCATGAAGGACCACATCGACACGGTCGTCGGTCGCTACAAGGGGAAAATCAATAGCTGGGACGTCGTCAACGAAGCGCTGAACGACGACGGCACGATGCGCCAGTCGCTCTGGTACAAGATCATCGGCCCGGACTTCATTGAGAAGGCTTTCCAATACGCGCATCAGGCCGATCCGCGGGCCGAACTGGTCTACAACGATTACAGCCTGGAGAATGGGCCCAAGCGCGATGGAGCAATTGCGCTCGTCAAGAAGATGCGCTCGGACGGCGTCTACATTACGGGCGTCGGCATTCAGGGTCACGACCATTTGGATTGGCCCACCGCGCAGCAGGAAGATGAAACCATCTCGGCATTCCAGGCAGCCGGGATCACGGTCTCGATCACCGAGTTCGACATCACGGTGCTGCCCGAAGCCGGCCAGCAGCCTACCGCAGATGTAAATCTGAGAATCCAGCAGAATGCGGCACTGAATCCCTACGCCGGCGGGCTGCCCGATTCAGTCCAGCAGGAGTTGGCAAAACGCTACGCCGAGTTGTTCGCTGTGTTTTTGAAACACCCCAACGAAGTCGAGCGCGTCACGTTCTGGGGCGTCACCGACGGGGATTCATGGTTGAATAATTGGCCCGTCCCCGGCCGGACGAATTACCCGCTGCTCTTCGACCGCAACGGTCAGCCCAAGCCGGCTTACGATGCGGTTATTCGCGTCGCATCCAACTCCGCGATTCACTGAAGCGGAAGGAGCAGGGGCCTTCAGGCCCCTGAAATCCTCAAGCAAAAGCTTGTGGCCTTCAGGCCCGGAAACAAGAGCGCCGCATCCGGTGTCAGCTCCCAAACTTGCACTGCGCCGTCACGGCACCCGCTGACCCGTCGCGCAGCCAACCATCCAACTGCGCAGGCTCCTTGAGTTGCTGTCCGCGTACTCGCGGCACAATCACGTATTCGCACGCCATCTGCGGAAGGGCCGTCATGTCTCCCCATAGCTTTTCGAACTGTGCCACGGGATAAATGTCTTCCTGCCCTTTGCCCCAGCGTTTTTTCACGTCCTTCAGTGTGATGTAGGTAGGCATGCGCGCGGCCATAGCGCGGATCGCCGTGGCCACCTTTTCCCGATCGCGCAGATCGCTCCGCTTCAACCCGAAAACCTTGAGCAGCGCGTCAATGTCGATCCAGAACGTATTCGAGTTGTAGTAGGAAAGCGAAAATTCGATCTCTTCCGATGGCAGCGCCATGCCCTCCACTAACCGCACGCGCCCATCGACCGAAGCAAGTCCTCCGCCGCGGTCCTCAAGGCGCCGCGTCACCACCTCCGCGGTCATGGTTGCTTTGCTCGCGATGTGCCGGCCCAGAATTCCCGGATCGAGGGCAGCGCCCACCGTATCCACGTTGTGGACCATCAAATAGCGCAACTGCGGCGTTGCCTCCAGCATCTTTTGGAGCACGCCGCTCAACAATAGATTCGGCACCTCGTACCAATGCCCCACCGGATGGAGGCACTGAAGCGGAAGATTGTCGGTATAACTCGCCGCTTCGCCCGTTTGCAGTGCCCAGGCCACCAGCGCCGAGCGCACGCTTTCGCGCACCTTCTGCGCCTGCGCATCCAGCAACTGCTGCGGCGTATCTTCCCAGGCAAAGCGCAGGTCGCGCACCGTCGGAATCAGTCGCAGCCCCACGCTCTGACCCGCCGATAGATACAACGGGCCCATATATCCGTATGCGTTTTCGCGCCGCAGGAATTCCTCGATTGGCCCATGCGTCAGATAGCTCGTCGTAATCGCGTGCGGAACCTCGCATCCGTATCGCTTGCCTGTGCGACGGCTCTTGGCCAGGTGAACTTCCAGGAACGTGCGGTGTGTTCCGGCAAGCTTGCAGAAGGGGCTCAGCGCTTTTACCACTCCCGCGCCGTGCGTCCATCGGCTGCCTGCGCCGCCACTCAACGTGACCACCGCGACTGCGCCCGCTGCGAGCGCCTCCTCGCCCAGCTGGCGAGATTTTGCGTCCGCTTCTCCTCGCGCATCGAAGAGATTCTCCGGTGTCACATCTTCAATCTGCATCGACGTCGGCAGACGGTTTTGCGCAACTCCAATATGTCCGGCCCGCAATTCCGCCTGGATCCGCTCATGCTGGAGGGGATCGAATCCGTTCACCTTCAGAAGCGACTCCAAAGTCTCCGCTTGCTCGTCGCTGCCGTTTGCGCGAGGCAAGAGCCTGTCCAGCAGCCCCCGCGCGCGGTCGCGTGCGCCAGGCACGTCATCCGAGAGCGCGCTGAACCGTTCCAGGTCGCCACGCTCGCATGCTGACAGCAGCCGCTGATCCTTGCGCAACAGAGCAGGCAGCACAATGTTGTAATAGCCATCGGGCAGAATCGCGTCGCTGCCTGTCTTCAGCTCGGCAAATGTCCCACGTTCATTGATCGAGAAGTCGTAGACGACCGGCTTCATGGCGAAGGCTACGCCGCCGGCAAGTCTCGTGCTCACCTCGTTCATCAGCGGGCCAAGCCGGTTCTGCGCCTCAGGTTTGCGCTTCGGATCGAAGATGAATCCCATCCCGCCGCCCGACATTCCGCCCAGCATCCAGAATCCCCAGAACGCATCGCCAAACTCTGCGCGTACCTCGCGGATCAGCGTTTCCGTATATAGATTGCTCGCCCACGGGATGATGCTCTGGATCGGCCCGTCGAAGTTGCGCTGCGTGGCGCCGCCAATCGCGCGCACATCGCCTTCGCGCAAATCCTCGATGATCTCGTCCAGAACTTTGCAAGCCGCCTGCCGCGCAGTCCACTCCGCATTGGAGCGCAGCAAATATCTTTCGGCCACCATCTCCAGGATCGGCCCCACATCCTGCGCCATGCCGCCATGCACCAGCACCAGGCTCTCCTGCAGCCTGCGGCGCGTCTCTGCGCTCACCTCTTGCTCGCCGAGAATGCGGTGATTTGGCAACAATCTGCCGCGGCTCACGCCAAACTCCGGATCGCCCTCGCTCGCCGGTGCGCCCTCAATCACTTTGATCCCCGGCCAAACGCCTCCCGAATCTTGCCACCCTCCGCCTGACCCGCCCAGCCACTCCCCGAGAATGGCGCGCGCCGCCACCACGCGACGCTCCTCTTCCTCAAGCGGTCCCGTCAGCGATTTCGCCTGTCCTGTCGCGCGCATGCACAACGAAATCAGTGACGCCAGCAACGTAGTCGATACCGCCAGCCGCGATCCCTTGGGTATGTTGTTCACCTGGCTGACAATCTCGATGCCCAGCCCTTCGCGCCCGGTCAATCGCGCCAGGACCAAAGCCAGCGGCTGCCCCGAGCCTTCCATTCCCGGGGGCACAACTCCCGACGCGATCACCGCCGCCTTCAACAGTCCAAGATAATCGCGGCCAAAGTCGAAAAGTTCCTGTTGGTCGCTGATCTCGGCAGTCGCGCCCAGATCGACGCTCACCAGACGAATCACGGGTCGATCGATCACGCGCAGATAGGTTTCCACGGGAGGCTTCGGCGCCTCCGCATTCTCTCCATGAATCGTCAGATCGATTGAGACGTTGAGCACCCGCGCCATCTCCGGCAGATCCATGCCCAGAAAAAAGATGTCGCTCCATCCGCTGTGGCTCAGGTCCATGCGCACTGGCGTGGCCTCGTGCAGAATCGGAAACGGATCGCCGTTCGCGCGCTTGAGCATCTCCGGCCGCAAGCGTAGCGCATAATCGGCCGGATGACCGGTGCGGAACATCCACTGGTTGCCTCGCACCGACCGCACGCTGCGCCGCACCTGGTCGGCCAGCGTCTGGAACGCGAGCCCGCGATAAGCCGCAGCCAGCGCGCTGGAAAGGCTGTCGCTCAATCCGCCGCGTTTTTCGGCGGCCAGAAAGATGCCGATCGCCTCTTCAAATCTTCTGCTCAGGAACTTCTCGTATCCATCAAAGGGAATCAGCGCTTTGCCCGCCGCAAACGCGTCCTTGCGCGCTGGCAGATGAAAGCGATGGATGGCGTAGAGAAAAAAAAGCGCACGCACGCGCTCGTAAAGATTTCCGTTCGAGTGCCTGAGCTGCTCCAGGTCTTTCAACTCGGCAAGGATCTGCTCCGTCGAAGCGGTTCGGCAAAAATCATCGAGGGAGCGATTGCGAATCTCGGCGTCAGGCGCGGTGATCGTCGTCCACAGTCCGCTCACGCGCCCTCTCCCTTCGCAGAGAGCGCTTCGCGCGCGGCCATCACGTTCACGATGTGCGCCAGCACGTTCTCGCGGTCCTGCCCGCTGAGGGCCAAGGCGAGCTGGGCGGTAAACAATCCATACTTCACGCCCACATCGAATCGCTGGCCCATCTGGATCATCGCCAGGTATTGCTCCCGCTCAGCCAGCACAGCCAGCGCAGCTGACAGGCTCACGCGTCCCGCGCCCATCATGCCGGATAGAATTTCAAAAATCGCCGGCGTGAGCACGTGCATCCCGTAAAAGCAGAGATACTGCCCGCTGCGCAACCCGGGAACGATCAAATGTTGTTCCGCTTCCGTCGGTGTCGGCTTCTCGCTCACTGTTTCCACGCGATACAACCCCGGCTTGCCCGGCATCGGCTGCCCGCCAACAGCTCCATAAAAGGGAAGCAGGCTTTCGCGTGTCACCTGTACCGCGGAGATGGCGCAGCCCTCGGCCGCCGCCGCCTCCACCAGCCTCTTCGCGCTGCCGCTCGCTTCCTGCCCAACATATATATGATCGCCAACGAAGTGCAGAAACGGCTCATCCTTCACAAAGTTCTTTGAGCTGAACACCGCGTGCGCGTAACCCAGAGCCTCAGCCTGCGCCACGAACGTGAGCCGTGCGCCATCGTCTGCGAGCAGCCGCGCGTAGGGTTCCTCATCGCCCGGCCACACCACGATGCACACATCGGTGATGCCGGCCCGCACAGCTTCACGCACCACGAGGCTGAGCACCGACCGCTCCACGCCCTGCTGATCAAACAGAGTTTGCATGGGCAGGTTTCGCTGGTTCTTGCCCGCAGCGGTAATTACAGCCTTTCTGATTTGCATGGGTATCATTCTAGCGCGGAAGACACACAGGACAGTTTGCTCTTCGAGAGATCCGAGTCGCCCTCAGCTCTGCGAGCACGCTGCTCGAGGCAGCCCTATCCCACCGCCTGCACCGAGCCTATGCCGGACAGCTTTTCCACGCGTTCCACCCAGCCGCGGTCCGCCGCCACGCTCATTCCTTCCGGTTCCAGGATCACCGCGAACTCGCCGTACTTTTCCAGTTGCAGCAACACCTTTCCCGGCCCCGGCGCGCTCGCCGTAGCGCTCTTCAAGTCCGTCAGCACGTCTTCCGTCACGCGATCCAGATTGATCCGGATTCTCACGCCGCCCGGCAGTTTCACCGGCACCTCTTCGAGCGCCTGCACCTGGGTCACCGCGATTTTGGGAGCGGCGTCTTCTTCGCCCATTAGCTGCCCGCGAATCAGCACCGGCGCCTCAATCTTCAACTGCTGCGCCAACCTCTCGTAGTCGCGTGCAAAACAGATCAGCTCCATTTTGCCGGTGGCATCTTCGAGTGCGCCCTGCGCGTACATCCGTTGGTCTTTCTTGCTTTTCTTTGCGCCCACCCCAACAAGCATCCCAGCTATCTGAATCTCGTCTGCCGGATCGGCCTGTCCGCCCCAACGCCGTTCCGGCGGCTTGCGCTCCAGCGCTTCGGCGACCGTGATCACGCCGGTCAGGTTCCGCAGCTTTTCTGCATACTTGTCCAGCGGATGCCCTGACACAAAAAATCCGAGCACTTCCTTCTCATTCGCCAGCCGCTCGCCCTCTTCCCAATCGGCCGCGGCCGGCAGCGCATCGGCGTCGCGCCCGCGCGCCGGAGTTTCGTCGAACAGGCCGAACAATCCACTCTGTCCCTGCTCAGCATCACGCTGCGCTTTCTGCGCCCGCTCCATTGCCTTGTCCACGGCGGCCATCAACTGCCCGCGCGTACCCAGCGAATCCAACGCGCCGGCTTTGATCAGCGACTCGATCACGCGCTTGTTCATCAGCCGCAGGTCGACTTTCTCGCAAAACTCCCAAAGACTCTTGAATCGCCCTCCGGCCTCCGCGCGTGCCTTCAAAATCGACTCAATCGCGTTGCCGCCAACATTCTTCACTGCGGCCAACCCAAAGCGAATCGCCTGGTGCCCCTCGGTCGAATGCGGCGTGAACTGCGCGCCGCTCACCTGCACGTCAGGCGGCTCAACGCGTATGCCCATCTCTCGGCACTCGCCGATGTACTTCACCACGCTGTCGGGCTTCGACGTTTCCGACGTCAGCAGCGCCGCCATGAACTCCACCGGATAATGTGTTTTCAAGTAAGCCGTCTGGTAGGCCACCAGCGCGTATGCCGCCGAGTGCGACTTGTTGAATCCGTAGCCTGAGAACTTCTCCATCTGGTCGAAGATTTCGCTGACCGCGGATTTTGGATGACCCAGCTTCGCCGCGCCGGTCATAAAGCGTTCCCGCTGTTTGGCCATCGCCTTCGGATCTTTTTTCCCCATCGCGCGCCGCAACAAATCAGCTTCGCCCAGCGAGTAGCTCGCCAGCACATTGGCGATCCGCATCACCTGCTCCTGGTAGACGATCACGCCCAGCGAATCCTTCAGAACCGCTTCGAGCTCCGGCAGCAGAAACTCCACCTTGCGCCTTCCCCATTTGCGTTCGACGAAGTCATCGATCATGTCCATCGGTCCCGGCCGGTAGAGCGCGTTTAGCGCCGTCAGATCCTCCACCGTGTCCGGTTTGTAACGCCGCAAAATGTCGCGCATCCCGCCAGACTCAAACTGAAACACCCCCGACGTCAGCGCCGTGTGAAACACGCGCCTGAACGTCTCCGGATCGTCCATTGGCAGCAGGTCAATGTCCAGCTTTTCCCCGCTCGTCTGCTCAATCAACTTCATGCAATCCGTAATCACCGTCAGCGTGGTCAGGCCCAGGAAGTCCATCTTCAGCAGGCCCATTTTTTCCACGGCCTTCATGTCGTAGGCCGTTACCACTTCGTCGTTCTTGGTCCGGTTCAGCGGCACCAGCTCCGTCAGCGGACGCGGCGCAATCACCACGGCCGACGCATGCACGCCCGCGCCCCGCACCAGGCCCTCCAGCTTTTTCGCCGTGTCAATCAGCTCGCGAACCTGCTTGTCGTTGTCGTAGGCCTTGCGCAGATCAGGCGAATCGTTCAGCGCCTGGTCCAGCGTTACGCCGATCGTTGCCGGCACCAGTTTCGCGATCCGATCCACGTCGCCATAAGGCATATCGAGAGCGCGTCCGCAATCCTTGATCGCGGCCTTTGCCGCCATCGTATTGAACGTGATGATCTGCGCCACCTGCTCGCGCCCGTATTTGCGCGTCACATAATCGATCACTTCGCCTCGCCGGTTCATGCAGAAATCCACGTCGATATCGGGCATCGTCACGCGCTCCGGATTCAGGAACCGCTCGAAGAGCAGCACATTCTGTAGCGGATCGATGTTCGTGATCTCCATCGCGTACGCCACCAGCGAACCGGTTGCAGAACCGCGCCCCGGCCCCACCGGAATTCCATGATCGCGCGCATACTTGATGAAGTCCCAAACGATCAGGAAATAGCCCGCGTAATTCATCCGCTTGATGATGTCGATCTCGAAGCTCAGCCGCGACTCGTACTCATCCGGAGTTGACCTTCTAACCCCGCGCAGCTCCAGTTGCCGCACCGCAGTTTCCACTCGCTTGCGCAGCCCCTCGCGGCAAACCTCCTCGAAGTAGCTGTTCGCCGTGTGTCCCTGCGGAACCACGAAGTCTGGAAAGGGATTGTCGATCTTGTGCAGCTTGAAGTTGCAGCGCTCGGCAATCTCCATGGTTCGCGCCACCGCCGCGGGCGAATCCTTGAACACCTGCGCCATCTCGTCCGCGCTCTTCACGAAAAACTGGTCGCTGTCGAACTTGAATCGGTTGGCGTCATGAATCTTGGAGCCAGTCTGCACGCACAGCATCACTTCGTGCGCATGGCTGTCGTCGCCGCACAGGTAGTGCGAGTCGTTGGTCGCCACCAGCGGAATCCCCAGCTCCCGCTCCAACCGGTCAAAATCCGCGCGAATCTTTCGCTCTTCCTCCAGCCCCTGGTCTTGAATCTCGAGGAAGAAATTTCCTTTGCCGAAGATATCCTCGTATTGCTGCGCCACCGCTTTGGCCTTCAGATACCGGTCCGCGGCATCCATCTTCTCGTCGCCCAGCGCCTCGCACAACTCGCCGCTCAGGCAGCCCGACAGGCAGATCAGACCCTTCGCGTGTTCCGCCAGGTACTTCTTGCTCACCCGCGGCTTCCGGTAAAACCCGTGCAGGCTCGCCTCTGACGTCAGACGGATCAGGTTCTGATAGCCCTCCTCGTTTTCAGCCAGCACCAGCAGATGGTTGTAGTGGTCGTTCGTGGTCTCGGCGCGATGATCTTCCGCCTTGCACACGTAAAGCTCGCACCCGAGGATCGGCTTGATGCCCTTTTCCTTGGCCGCGTCAAAAAAGTGCACCGCGCCATAGATATTTCCGTGGTCCGTCATCGCGACAGACCGTTGCCCGAGCGCCGCCACCCGATCCACGAGTTTGTAGACGTCGCAGGCGCCGTCCAGCAGCGAATATTCCGTGTGCAGATGCAGATGAGTGAATTCATACATGACTAGACTTGATTCTAGTCGTCTGTCTGTTTCGATGGGCGAGACGCGACGCGTTCAATTTCGAGCTTTGGTTGAGGAAAACCGGGGCGAATCATCTAGGCTGCTCAGATAAGCGCGATGCGGGCCCGCAAGCCCGGCCCTCATGCGAATTCAAACCTGCCGGCCACCAACGTTTTTCGGTGATAGCGAGTGTCTTGAGTCGTGTTGGCCCCATCGACGTGCCCGCGGTTCCAATCAGCGAATCGGCAAACCTGTCCGATGCAGGCCCCAGCGTTACCTTCGCCGCAAAGACCTGGTCCGGTTTTGAAAGACAGGAGCATCCCCCTGAGCCGTGCAGGCCTCAACGCTCTCGTTCGAGTCCTGCCGCCGCCTACACGTTTGTCGCATCGCCTCGGCAGTTGGGATGGCCGCACTCGCAAACCACCTCGGTATCACCCGCGGTGCCCTCACAATGGGCGCTGCAATACTTTGACCCGGCGTCCGCAACGCAGCTACACGCAGGATTCTCGCATTTCTTCTCATTCGCCATCTATCCATCTCCTCGGTCCGCACGCTAACGTCTGACAAGTTAGGCGCGATACAGCATTAGGTGCGACAAAGCGCGAAATCGACGCCCGCCTCCTCCGGAATTTTCATCTATTTTTCTATTGCCAGCCCCTCCCCGTCGTATGTATGGTGTCCTGCGGAGGAATTCCCTATGTCAAGAAGCAAATTCGTTCTGGGTTCCATTCTTTGCGTGACCAGTTTCGCCGGCGGCATGCTCGTCGCGCAGGGTGGCCGTCACCCCAACCTCAGGGCAGCACAGGACCTGATCAACCAGGCCTATGAGCGCATCACCGCGGCTCAGGGGGCCAATGAATGGGATATGGGCGGCCACGCAGCCCGCGCCAAGGAGCTGCTTGGGCAGGCCAAAGAGCAGATCAGGCTCGCATCCGAAGCGGCCAACCACCACTAAGACACAACCTCGGCCCGTTTTGCGAGATCGGTAGGGTCAATTTCCGCAAATAAGTAAGCAGGCTCTTCCCTGTCCCTCAACAGTGCTTCTGTCAGGGGCTCGGGAGAGCCTTGTACGTTTTGGTTGAGCGCGCGAAGGCCACGGTCCGCGCCCCATCCCTGTCGTTTCTCCGCAGGAAACAATCGCGGCAAGGGTGGGACGATTGAGATTCTCGACCGATTATTGATTGACTTGGAAGTGAGGATGATGATGGTGGTGATGGTGATGGTGGCGTGGATGCACCACCACGACAACCTGCGCCTGCGCCGCATAGGGTACCGCGAGACAGAAGATGAGCATGAATCCAAGCAGAATCTTTTTCATGGCTCAGTATGCCGCCCGGCAAATGAAAATACAGAGCTACTTTGACCGCTGCGAGCAGTCCCTGAACCTGGCTGCGCAGGCAAATCAATGCAGCAAACGAGTCCCCGTCCCGCGAACCACCTTCGCCTGAGCGAATGCGATGCAGCATCGCGCATCCTCGCAAGTGGGGCGCTTACTCTGCTGCCGGCGCAAGGGCGTGTGAGCCTCTCGGTTGAGGCACGCGAAACCGCCGTTGTTCACGCGTTTTTCGCTTGCCAGACATTCATCGCCTCCTGTACTACTCGCCCCAGGAGGATTTCTAATGACAAAAAGCAAGTTTGTATTCGGCTCCATCGTTGCCACGGCGATTTTTGCCGGCGGCGTGTTGATCGGCCAGACTATCGTGCCCCCGTCGGCTCCGCCGCAGGTCACGTTGGGAGCAAATTATCCAAACCTGCGAGCGGCGCAGAGCGCCATTGTCCAGGCATGGAATGAGGAGACCGTGGTCGAGAGAGAATATCCACGCAATACCAAGATCATCGCCGATATCAATACGGTAGGGAGATATCTCAATCAGGCAAACGATGGGCTCGTACAGGTGGCCAAAGACGAAGACCAACGATAGGCTCAAATCCGGCCAGTGCCGGCACTCTTGGGCCGTGCGACCCCCTCCTCGCTCGGCCCAGGCCCGCCATCCGAGCAAGTCCCGCGTCGTTCGCCTCTGGCCGCATGGGGAAAGCACAAAACGGCGAACCATGAATTCAACCCTCCCATCCCTGTCGTTTCAACCCGCCCATTGGTATACTTGAAGATGTGACCACATCTGTCGTCGAATCCGTTCCCCATCACGGCTCCGCTGGCGCTTCCACTGGCAAGAAAAAGGTTTTGCTCCTTAAGCCACGCGGCTTTTGTGCCGGCGTGGTCCGCGCCATCGACGTGGTGAAGATCGCCCTCGAGACCTTCGGCGCCCCCATCTATGTGCGCCGCGAGATCGTCCATAACCGCTATGTTGTGAATGAGTTGGCGGAAAAGGGCGCAATCTTCGTCCACGACATCGACGATGTGCCCGACGGCCAGCGCGTCATCTACAGTGCCCACGGCGTTTCGCCGGCGGTTCGGGAACGCAGCAAAGGCCGCAATCTCAAGGTGATCGACGCTACCTGCCCGCTAGTCACCAAAGTCCATTTTGAAGCCGTCAAGTTTGCCCGCGAGGGCTATTCCCTGGTGCTCATTGGCCATCGCGACCACGATGAAATCGAGGGCACGCTCGGGGAAGCGCCCGACGTAACCCATGTGGTTTCAAACGTTGCCGAGGTTGAAGCCCTCGAGCTGCCCAATCCCGATCGCGTCGCCTACCTCACCCAGACCACTCTTTCGCTCGATGAGGCTCGCGACATTATCCATGCGCTCAAAATCAAGTTTCCGCACATCGTCGGCCCCCATTCACAGGACATCTGTTACGCCACGGAAAACCGTCAGGTGGCCGTGCGCAACGTGGCCCACAATGCCGATCTCGTCCTCGTCGTCGGCTCCACAAACAGTTCCAACTCCAACCGTCTGGTCGAGGTTTCCCGCAACCTCGGCACCATCGGGTATCTCATCGATAACTCCCAGGCCATCGACCCCAAATGGCTTGCCGGCGTTGAAAACGTCGCAGTCACCGCCGGCGCTTCGGCACCCGAGATCCTAGTCGAAGACGTGGTCAACTACTTGCGGCAAAACGGCTTCGAGAACGTCGAAGAAGTTGAGGTAATGCCGGAGAACGTACGTTTCGGATTGCCTCCTGAGATTGTGCAAGCCATCGGCAGCGCGGCCGGCGCAGAGCCTGTCCCCGTTCGATGACCGAATTTGCGGCGCTACAGTTCGCGGCGCATCCAACAGGCACGCGCCATGACGATTCGCAAACTGCAGAGACATTCAAACTGTTTTCCGTGTTTCAGCTAAGGGTTCGGATTTTCGAGAATCTATGACTCCTGAGCAGCCAAAATCGCACACCGCGACCCCCCATTTTGCGCAGCCTCATTCTGCCCCGTCCCATTTCGCCCAGCCGAGGTTTGGCCGGATCGACGCTGACCTTGCGGATGTCGAGTCGGCGATGGTCAGCGCGCGCGAGTTCCTCTTCTCGTTGCAGCATCCTGACGGTTACTGGTGCAGCGAGCTTGAGGCCGACTCGATGCTCGAGGCCGACTACATCTTTCTGCACACGCTTCTTGAAAGTGGCGATCCGGGCCGGCTCAAGCGCGCCTGCACCGAGATGATGCGCTACCAGAATGAAGACGGCAGCTGGAGCATCTATCCCGGCGGCCCCGGCAACATCTCGCTCTCGGTCAAGTGCTACTCCGCAGCCAAGCTCATGGGTATCGGCCCTGAAGACCCGCGGCTGGCGAAGTGCCGCAAGTGGGTGCTCGCTCATGGCGGCGTCACCGCGTGCAATACCTTCACCAAAATGTATCTTTGCGCTTTGGGCGAGTACGATTACGACGCTGTCCCCGCCATTCCGCCGGAAATCGTTCTCTTTCCCAAGTGGTTTTACTTCAATATCTACGAAATCTCGGCATGGTCGCGCTCCATTCTTGTGCCACTCGCCATCATGTACGCCAAAAAGCCGTACAAGAAGATTCCGGCCGAGCAGGGAATCGATGAGTTGTTCGTGGGCGGCCGCGCCAACTCCATCCTCCGCCTGCGCATCGATCGCAAGCACCTCATCTCCTGGCGCAACTTCTTTCTCATTCTCGACCGGCTCATGCACTGGTCTGAGATGGTGCACCTGCGCCCGCTGCGCAAGCACGCGATGAAGCGCGCCGAACAGTGGATGCTCGATCGCCTTGAAATGACCGACGGCCTTGGTGCCATCTATCCCGCCATGCTCAATGCGATCGTCGCGCTGCGCTGTCTTGGCTATAGCGAAGACGATCCGCAGGTTATCCGCGCCCGCGACGAATTTGAGAAGCTGGGCATCGAGCAGCCGGCCACCCCCGAAATGCCTGAGCCCACGTTCCGTATGACGCCCTGCATGAGCCCGGTTTGGGATACGGCGCAGGCGGTCTACGCGCTCGGCGAAGCGGGCGTTCCGCGCAACGATCCGCGCATGATCAAGGCCGTCGATTGGATGCTCGCCAAAGAGGTCCGCCACAAGGGCGACTGGGCCGTAAAGGTTCCGAAAACCGAGCCCGGCGGCTGGTACTTCGAGTACAACAACGAGTTTTATCCCGACACCGACGACACCGCTCAGGTTCTGCTCGCTCTCAGCAAGGTCGACAATCCCCGCGAGCGCTATCAGCACCAGGTGGCGCAGCGAGCCATTGAGTGGGAATTCGCCATGCAGTGCCGCAACGGCGGCTGGGGCAGCTTCGACAAAGACAACACCAAGATGATCTTCCAGTACATCCCCTTCGCGGATCATAACGCCATGCTCGATCCGCCCTCGGTCGACATTACCGGGCGGATGCTTGAGATGTTGGCTGTCTATGGCTACACGCGGGAAGACAAGCGCGTTCAGCACGCCATCAAGTTCATCTTCGACGAGCAGGAGCCGGACGGCAGCTGGTTCGGACGCTGGGGCGTCAATTACCTCTATGGCACGTTTCTGGTTCTGCGCGGACTTGATGCCATCGGAGTCGATCACCTCGAGCCGCAGATTCAGCAGGCCGCGGAGTGGATTCGCATGGTGCAGAATCCCGACGGCGGCTGGGGCGAGACCTGCGGCAGTTACGACGATCCTGACACGCGCGGCATTGGTACCAGCACCCCCTCGCAAACCGCGTGGGCGATGCTCGGGCTTCTCGCCGCTGGCGACGATCGTTCCGACTCTGTTGCGAAAGGTGTCCGCTGGTTGCTTGAACATCAACGCCCAGCCGGCGACTGGGACGAATCCATGGGCGAGGGCCCCACGCGCCAGGCCATCATCACCGGCACCGGATTCCCCAAGGTTTTCTATCTGGCGTATACGATGTACCGCCAGTACTTCCCGCTGATGGCGCTTACGGCCTACAAGCGGGCAATGGAGCGCGCCACGCTCGGCTCAGTCAGCTGTTGATGGTTTTAGTTCGTTCGATTGTTGAGCGATTTTGCTTTTCTTGGACGAGCACGACTTTGAGGAATTTGAAGAGTTTGCTCCAGGGAAGCACGTTTGAGGGATTTGAAGATTTTGCTCCAGAGAAGCACGTTTGAGGGATTTGAAGATTTTGCTCCAGAGAAGCATGTTTGAGGGATTTGAAGATTTGCTCCAGAGAAGCACGTTTGAGGGATTTGAAGATTTGCTCCAGAGAAGCACGAAGTGTCAGGGCACGACTTTAGTCGTGCCATAAGGGGCACAAAGTCTGAGGGGCTTTAGCCCCTGCGTGAGACCCGGAGGGAGCAGGGGCCTTCAGGCCCCTGAATCCTCCCAAAAGAATGACCGGGCTTTAGCCCCGGATGTAACACCGGGGCCTCCGCCCCTGAGGTAGACAACGAATGGCAGTTCCAATCTCACAGATGGCGACGGTGGCCACGTACGTACTGAAAAAGCGCCTCTCCGGGCAAAAGCGCTATCCGCTTGTGCTCATGCTCGAGCCGCTCTTCCGTTGCAACCTGGCCTGCGCCGGATGCGGCAAAGTGCAGTACCCGCCGCACATCCTCAAGAAGCAGCTCACGCCCGAGCAGTGCTTTGCTGCAGTAGAGGAGTGTGGCGCGCCCATGGTCTCGATCCCCGGCGGCGAGCCGCTTTTGCATCCGCAGATCGTTGAAATCGTCAACGGTCTTATCGCGCGCAAGAAGTACATCTACCTTTGCACCAACGCTCTTGAATTGAAGCGCCGCCTGCCGGAGTTCACGCCGTCAAAGTACCTCACCTTCTCCGTACACCTCGATGGCCAGCGCGAGGACCACGACTTCGCCGTCTGCCGCGAGGGCGGATGGGACATCGCCATTGAAGGCATCAAGGAAGCTGTGAAGCGCGGCTTCCGCGTCACGCCGAACTCGACCTTCTTCGACGGCACCGATCCCAATCATGTCCGCGCGCATTTCGATCAGATGATGGCCATCGGTGTCGAAGGCATCGTCCTCTCGCCCGGTTACAGCTACGACAAGGCGCCCGACCAGAAACACTTCATGGGCCGCGCCCGCGTCCGCCGGCTCTTCCGCGCCATCCTTTCGAATCGCAAGAAGTCGTGGAAGTTCAACATGTCGCCGCTGTTTCTCGAATTTCTGATGGGCGACCGCAACTACGATTGCACTCCGTGGGGCTCGCCGGCCTATAACATCTTCGGCTGGCAGCGCCCCTGCTACCTCTTGCAGGATGGTTACACCGAAACCTTCAAGGAGTTGATGGAAACGACGCGCTGGGAAGAATACGGCGTAGGCTCCGGCAATCCCAAGTGCGCCAACTGCATGGTGAGTTGCGGCTACGAGCCCTCCGCAGTTCTTGAAGGCTTCGGCTCGCTCAAGGGCTTCCTCGCCATGGTCAAGGGCAACTTCTCTCTATACCCCGATCAGCATGCGCTCAACCTTCTCAACGAGCCCATGCCCACCGGCCCGTCGTCGCTGGTGAACATGCAGGAACCGGAGCTCGAAACTCGCCAAGTGAAATTCGTGCAATTGAAACTGGTCCAAGGTCCCACGCTTTTTGGCACCTGGAATACGACGAAACAATCTACGCTGACTGGCTAATTGCTGTTGAGACTCATGTCCGCTGAAGTCCAGAAATACACGCGCGAGCAGATCGAGACTCTCGAACTCGCTCCCGGATTCGAGCATGAGGCGCTCGAAGGCTCCGTGCCCGTGCTCGCCACCGACGAGGATCTGAAGAACGCTCTCGAGAAGGCCTTCGATTTTCGCGGCGACGTCACCATCACCCTCAAGTCCGGCGAAAAAATCGAAGCCTACATCTTCAATCGCTCGACCGGCGCCACGCTCGCTGAGTCATGGGTCCAGTACTTCACTCCGAAATCAGAAGAAAAGCGCAAGTTGCCTACGATCAGATCGCGCATCTGGAGTTCGGCAAAGATCGCGCCGCCGGAAAGCACTGGGAAGACTGGGTCAAGGCCTACAACGAAAAGAAGGCCGCCGGCGAAAAGAACATCGGCCTGGTTCCAGATTCGTTGGAATAGTCGACGGCTTGAGCCCAAATGCGCGAATCGGCTGAAAACGAGCTCCCGCAGGGAGCGATGGAAGTCAGCCCAGGGCGCAGTCCTGGGAAAGCCGCGCATTTGATCCGCCAAGCCCCGTAGGGGCGAAAGAGAACCCGCAAAAAACTCTTGGCGAAGTTCGTCTCTGCTCCTTACTCTAAGCCAGCAGCTTGGCCTTGTTTCCAAGCACCGCAGCGACAGGGAAGGCCTGCTTGTCGAAGCTGACGAAGGTTTCCCCGCCCAGCCATTTGCCCTCGTAGGCCATCACACCGTCCGCAAACTCGCCGCCAGCGTTCATCACCGTCATGCCCGCCTCGACCGCGGGCCGATTGACCTCGACGTTCCCGGCATCGAGCAGCGCGCGCAGCGCGGCAGTTACGTCCTCGCGCCCCATCTTGTAAACACTCCGCAGCACGGCAACGAACTCGCAGATCGCTGTGAGCGAAACCACAACGACTTCCGCGTCTCTAAGAATACCGGCCGCGATGCGAGCCTGGCGCGCGTTATCGCGCACCGCTGCGCGGATCAAGACATTACTGTCAACGATTGCCTTCATCGCATGCCCGCCCATCCGCGCCCCGTGGCTTTCACGATATCCCCGATCGCTGCCGTCTTCCGCGTCTTTCCGTCGAGCACGCCAATGAAACTTTCGATGCTCGCGGTCTTGCGTGCCACTCCAATCATTCCTTTTCCGCCAGGCATCAGTTCGAGCTCGATCTTCTCGCCCGGCTTTACGCCCAGGTGGCGCAATACATCTTTTCGAAAAGTAACCTGCCCCCGTGCGGTAACCGTTAATTCTGCCATGGCAACTCCTTCAGAACTCGTGCAGTAGCGCTATTGTAATGCGATTCTGCATGAAAACGGCAGGAGAATTTGCACTTAGGTAATAAGGCGGTTCCGCATGAGAAAGTAAGGCGAAGACGCATGAAATGGGTAATGCGTAATAACATTATTTAGTAATGCAAAAGCGCATGAATGCATAAGGAGAAAATGCATTAACGTGGAATGCGATACCGCATGAAACGAGTAATGCAAATATGCATGACGCTTGAGCCTGCGCCGCGATGGCCTTCCCAGCGGAGGAAATGAACTCTCCTGAAATCCACGGAGTACTTCGCAATTCCTGCCTGGAGTCACCGATCAGCTGCCCCGCCCGCCCCGCCGCTTAAAATAGATCAGGCTCCCGCGCGATCCCGTCTCACTCCGCTAACATCGCTGACCGCGCGAGCGCCGCTGCCTCGCTATGAAAATCTTCCTCACCGGCGCTACCGGCTTTGTCGGCCACCATGTGGCCAAAGCTCTTGCCGCAGAAGGCGCAGACCTTCGCCTCCTGACCCGCAAAACCTCAAACCTCGCCAACCTCGAAGGCATTCCCGGCAGCATGGTCGTCGGTGATCTCTCCGATCCCGAATCCCTCAAACGTTCATTGGCCG
>CAVXMJ010000017.1:0-80151 GCA_963762905.1 uncultured Acidobacteriaceae bacterium
GGAGCTGTTCTTGAACATCCTCTTCATCGGCGATATCTTCGGCAGCGCGGGGCGCAGGATTGTGCGCGAGCACATCGGCCACGTGCGCGAGTCGCACCGGGTGGACCTGACGATCGTGAACGTGGAGAACGCTGCCGGCGGCTTCGGCGTAACGCCGGGGCTCGCCGAAGAGGTCTTCGACCTGGGCGCGGATGTGCTGACGACGGGCAACCACGTGTGGGACAAGAAAGAACTCGTCGACTATATGAACACCGCCGCGCCGTACACGCATGAACGCCCGCGGCGAGTGATCAGGCCGGCAAATTTTCAGCCGGGCGTGCCGGGTTTCGGCTTCTACGAAGGAAAGACCGCCGGCGGCGTGGACTACGCTGTGCTGCAACTGCAAGGCCGCGTGTTCATGACAGCGATTGACGATCCGTTCCGCACCGCGGATTCCCTGCTCGGCTCGATCCGCGCGAAGGTGGTCGTGGTGGATTTCCACGCCGAAGCCACCAGCGAAAAGAACGCGATGGGATGGTATTTGGATGGGCGTGTGACTGCGGTTCTGGGCACGCACACGCATGTGCCGACGGCCGACGAGCGCATTCTGCCGCATGGAACGGCTTACCAAACGGACGTGGGTATGAGTGGGCCGTATGACAGCGTCATCGGCGTCGAAAAGGACCTGGTGCTGCACAAATTCCTGACCGCAATGCCGGGCAAGTTCGAGGCGGCGAAGGGGAATCCGAAAATGTGCGGCGCGGTAGTGACGTGCGATCCGGCGACAGGCCGCGCCTCGGCGATCCAGAGGGTCATGCTGGGGGAATAGCGGGTAGTTGTCTGTTTTGACACAGAGCCAGGATTTGAGTAGTCTAAAAACTACGGTCGCTCATGATCGAACTTAAGCAGACCGATGTATTCCGCAAGTGGCGGGCGAAGCTTAAGGATGAGCGTGCTCGTGCGCTGATTGCGTCTCGCCTGGATCGACTTGCATTTGGGAACGCCGGTGATGTCAAGCCGGTCGGGCAAGGCGTGAGCGAGTTGCGAGTCGACTATGGCCCCGGTTATCGAATCTATTTTCAAAGGCAGGGAAAAACGGTCATTGTCCTCTTATGCGGGGGCGATAAACGCACACAGGTTCGGGACATCAAAACGGCGAAGCGCCTCGCAACGGAATGGAGCGAAGAAAATGGCTAATAAGTTGACGAATTACGATCCCGCCGAAGATCTGAGAACAAAAAAAGCCATCGCCATCTTCATGGCGGAGGCATTCGAAACGAACGACCCGGCCTACATCGCACATGCACTCGGCGTGGTAGCGCGCGCCAAGGGGATGTCGGAGATCGCTGGCAAGACTGGCCTCTCTCGCGAACAGCTCTATCGCTCCTTCAGCGCCAAAGGAAATCCCACATTGAAAACCACTCTGGCCGTCATGAAGGCGTTGGACATCAAACTCACGGCAAGGATTCAGAAGGCTGCGTGACCGGCTTCAGCGGCCGGAACAGCCACACCAGAAGCAGAATGAACAGCAGTCCGCCCACCATGAATTTGAGCGCTACCGGCGCGTTCGAGGGCGAGAAGAATCCTTCCAGCGATCCAGCGATCACAAGAAGCGGAATCACGCCGGAGATGAGCCGCGTGGCTTCAACGCCTGCGAGCGCAATGGAATCGCGCCGGCGATAGAGCCCGGGAAACAACACTCCGTGCGCAAGGCGCAACCCCGCGCCGCCGGCAAGAACGATCGATGGCAGCTCAAGCGAACCGTGCGGCGCGACGAAACTCCAGAGATCGACCGACATTCCATGTTGCGCGCAAGCCACGCCGACGACGCCGAGCATGAGGCCGTTAAAGAACATGGACCACACCGGCCCGAGGCCGAAGACGATGCCGCCGGCAAAGGCAACAAAGCAGACGGTCAGGTTGTTGGTCATGATGGCGCTTGATGCGATCGGCTCGATGCCGACAATCGAATGCGTCCACATCTCGTGGCGATCGATGGTTTCAACCATGGCCGGCCCCAGCATGTGGCGCATGAACTGGGGACGCGCCAGCGTGAGCACCGACCCGAGCAATGCGCCGGCCAGCGTGAGCACCAGAGCCAGCAGCACATAGCGAATCTGCCTCTGCACGGTCGCCGGATACTCGTCGCGCAGAAAATAGAAAATCTTGAGGAAGCCTTTGCGGCGGCTGGAATAGATGATATGGTGGGCGCGAGCCAATAACTGGTTGACGTGCTCGGCATAAGCGCGCGCCGTGGAATCCTGGCGCAGCGTGGACAGGTCGCTTGCCGCCTGGCGATAGAGCAGCGCGGTTTCGCGTAGCTCGGCGCGTGAAAGGTGCCGCACACCGCCTGCAGTGGCCTCGCCCAGCAGCGCGGCAAGGCGGTCCCAGTAGGGGCGGCGCTTCGCGAGCCACTGATTGGAGAGAATTGTCGCCATGAGCCCGATTGGAGATCAGCTTAACATCGACACCCCGGAGCTGGTGGCGATCGAGTTGCCGCTGGCCGGCATCGGGAGCCGCTTCATCGCGATTCTTGTGGACTATCTGATCTGGGGATTTGTTTTTCTCGTTCTCGGGCTTCTGGCGGCCATCATTATTCCTGCGTTGCATTTTTTCGGTGGCGTTTCAGCCAACTGGGCCATCGGCATTGCCCTTCTCATCGTCTTCCTTTTGCAGTGGGGCTACTTCGCTTTGTTTGAGGCCTTCGGCAACGGGCGCACGCCGGGCAAGAGGGTTGCGCACATTCGGGTGATTCATCAGTCAGGTCGCGGCATCAATTTTGTTGAAGCCCTGGCGCGCAACCTGGTTCGCTTCGTCGATGCCGCGCCGAGCTTTTATGCGGTGGGCGTCGTTGCCATGTTTCTCAGCAAGCGCAGCCAGCGCCTTGGCGACATGGTGGCCGGAACGCTCGTGGTTCGCGATCGCGAAATTGATTCGCCGAATTGGTCCGAGAGCGCCTCGCGCACCATCACCGCGCCAACGCTGGTCGCACAGCCGCCGATCGCTGCGTCCGGGGCTGCCCAGGCGAATACCGAGCGGTGGGGAAGTCCGCCGCACTTGCGCGTTTCGTTGCCGGCGCCGGCGCTGGCCAAGCTGTCCGCATCCGATCTTGAAGTGCTGGAAGGTTTTTTCGCGCGGCGACTCGACATGGACCTGACCACGCGCGCCGCTCTTGCCGGCCGCATTGCCACGGCTCTCTGCGCCAAGTCGGGCCTCGCAATTCCGCCTGAAACGAGCGTGGAAACTTTTCTAGAAGCGGTGGCGCACCAGTTCCGCGAGCAGGCGCGAATGAGCTGAGGCGTGAACGCGGCAAGATCGAATGCCTTATCAAGCTTTGCGTCGCCTCCGGGCAGAATGTCGAAGCGAGAGGTATATTAAGATTTTGCCTGGATTGCGCCGGCGGCTGAGCGATTGGCTGCGAACGTCAAAACGATAGATCAGAAACGACCCGGTTTTTGCGGCGGGACTGCCGCGCCGGCAATGGGATAAGAGGAGAGCAAGATCATGGCCAAGAGCGTCAACAAAGTCATTCTTCTAGGCAACGTGGGCAAGGACCCCGAGATTCGTTCCACTCCTGGCGGCACAATGGTGGCCAACTTTTCGCTCGCCACCAGCGACCGCTTTCAAGACGCGCAGGGCAACTGGCAGGACCGCACAGAGTGGCACAACCTGGTCGCGTTCAAGCGCACCGCTGAGATTGTCCGCGACTATGTGAAGAAGGGCTCCAAGCTCTACATCGAAGGTAAAATCCAGACCCGCAGTTGGGAAGACAAGGACACCAAGGCCAAGCGCTACAAGACTGAAATCCTCGTCAACGATCTTTCGCTGCTCTCCGGGCGCGACGATTCGCAGGGCGGCGGCGGGTACAGCCGTTCGTCGAGCTCAGCAAACGCCGCGGTGAACGAGGATCAGCGCGTGCCCGCTGGCGCAGACGACTTTGCGCAATCCGCCGAAATCTCCGACGACGACATTCCCTTCTAGAGACAGGGAACGAGGGAACGAGGGACCAAGGGACCAAGGGAACGAGGGAACGAGGATCGGGAAAAGCCGCGCCGGGGACGGGCGGCTTTTGCCTTTTATGGTTCGGCATCTATCGCAAGGGAGAAGACCCATGAAAATGTTCTTTGTCGTTGCGCTGCTCACGGCTTGCATGGCGCTGCCGGCGCAGGAGACACGTCGCGAAGTGAGCGACGCCACAGACAATCCGGCCGCCGACTCCAAGCCAAACAGCCCCGATGTGCCTGACGTCTTCGCTGTGAGCGGTCACTTGGAGCGCATCGTCGTACTGCGCTTCAAGTTCGGCACCGATCTGCTCGCGGGTCTCAACAAAATGATTGCCCAGGAACACATCAAGAACGCCGTGATTCTTGGCGCGGTGGGATCGGTGCGCGGCTACCAGTTGCACATGGTCTCGAACCGCGACTTGCCGGCGAAGCTGCTCTTCATCAAGAATCCGAACGCGCCGGCCGACATCATTGGCATGAGCGGGATCGTGATGAACGGCCGCATTCATCCGCACATCACGCTGGTCAACGGAGACAAGGCCTTCGGCGGCCATCTGGAGCCGGAGACTACAGTCTTCACCTTCGCCATCGTTACTCTCGGTGTTCTTGACGACTCCGTCGACATGAGCCGCTTCGACGATTCGAGTTACCGGTAACATTCGATTTGTGTCGCGGGCTCGAACTCCATTGAAAGGCAACCGCAGATTCTTCGACTCACCACCCCAAAACTGAAATACGTTTGGGGCTCCGTTCGCTCAGAATGACAAGTCATCCGGGTGAGGAACTTCAAGACGCTGCTCAAACACCTTTTTTCCTATTCGCTGTTTCCGGCTCCCTGCTCTTTCGCCTCGCCCATCGGATCATTGTCGCGATCGGTGACGTCGGCAATCGCGGCCAGGCGCGCGGCCAAATCGTCTGTCCAGCAATTCTCCGGCGCGCGCCAACTCCAATTCCCTGCCGGCACGGCGGGAGTGTTCATGCGCGCCCCTGATCCCAGTTCCAGCAAATCCTGCGCCGGCACGATCGCGATCTCAGCCACGCTCCCCTCGGCTGCGCGGATCAGCGGCCACGCCGGACGGTTAGCCACCGGCCCCACCAGCGCCTCCGCGGCCTCGCGCACCTTCTCGCTCGCTCCATTCCACCATCCCTGCGTGGTGTCGTTGTCGTGCGTGCCGGTGTAAGCGACGGTGCCTGCCGTGAACTGCTGTGGCAAGTGCGTGTGCGCTCCTTTGTTGCTGAATCCGAACTGCAACACTTTCATCCCCGGCATTCCCAACTCTCTCCGTAATGCTTCGACTTGCGGCGTGATGAGGCCAAGGTCTTCAGCCACAAGCGGCAGCGGTCCGAGAGCTGCTTCAAGCGCGCGAAACAGCGCGAGGCCCGGCGCGTTGATCCACTGGCCGTTGATCGCGGTCTCTTCCTCGGCAGGAATCGCCCAATAGGCCTCGAATCCGCGAAAGTGGTCGAGGCGGACAATATCGTAGAGCCCCACCGCGCGGCGAATGCGATTGACCCACCAACCAAATCGAACTCCGTTTGCATCGGGCGCCGCGAGAACGTCCCAGCGGTAAAGGGGATTGCCCCAGCGCTGTCCTGTGGGTGAAAAGTAGTCGGGCGGAACGCCGGCAATGCGAATCGGCTTCAGGTCGTCGTCAAGCTCGAAGATTCCGTGATGAACCCAGACGTCGGCCGAATCCATGTTCACAAAGATGGCAACGTCGCCAAGGATTCGGATGCCGTTTTTCTCTGCCGCATCCCGCAGTTGATCCCATTGCCGGGAAAATGCAAACTGCAGCACGCGCTCAATGGCCACCGCGCGCTCCTGCTCCGCTTCAGCCTTCGCGAGCGCCGGCCGATCGCGCCGCCGCAGCGGTTCCGGCCATTCAGTCCAGGCGCCGGTGTTGAATTTCCGGCGGAGCACAGCGTAAAGCGCATAGTCGTTGAGCCACGCCGCTTCGTCGCGGCAGAATGCCTCAAAATCTGCCCACTGATCGGCGAGCGCCGGCGAATCCAGGGCGTGATCGAGAAAATTTCCTGCAGCCTCCTCAAGTAACGGCAGCTTCCGCGCTTCAACTTCTTCGAAATTGACGGCGCCGGAACGGCCAGCCATGCCTGCGATGCGCGCGCCATCGATCCATCCCCAGTCGGCAAGGTACTCCAGGCTGATGAGCGATGGATTCCCGGCAAATGCCGACGACCCCGCGTAAGGCGAGTTGCCGTAGCCCGTGGGGCACAGCGGCAGAACCTGCCAAATGTGCTGCTTTGCGCGCGCCAGAAAGCTTACAAAATCATGTGCAGCAGGACCGAGGTCGCCTATTCCTCCGTAGGAAGGCAGCGAACTCACGTGCAACAAAATGCCCGACGATCGTTGAAACTTCATGCTGCAATTATTGCAAGTGAGCCGCTGGCCTCCGTAAGCCAGCCGCATTTGAGACAATGTTGGGCGTGTTCCCGCTCAGGTTTTTGCTGCGATCAACCGAACGAGGTGGCCCTCCTTTGTCGAAGAATCGTTTGCTCCGCTTTTCCTTTGGCATGTTTGCCCTGGTTTCGATTTCTGCCGCGCTCGCCTCTCGGGCCGCCGCAGCCGTCACGGCTCCGATGACTGTAACACTCGGCTCAGGCTGGCAGTTGCAGGACGTTGCAAAAGTGCCGCAACCCGGGGCGCAGGTCTCGTCCGCTGGCTTCGACACCAACGGCTGGTTCGCGGCCACCGTTCCTGGCACGATTTTGACGACGCTGGTCAACGATCGCGTCTATCCTGAACCGCTCTACGGTGAAAACGAGCGCCCAGAGATCATTCCCGAGAGCCTTGTTCACACTTCGTATTGGTATCGGACGGTTTTCCGCATTCCGGGCGCTTACAAGAATAGCCATGTGTGGCTGAACTTTGACGGCATCAACTACTCCGCGGAAGTCTGGGTGAATGGCGCGCAGGTCGGCACGATGCGTGGCGCATTTATTCGCGGCGTCTTCGATGTGACTGCGCAAGTGACGCCGGGCCAGCCTGCTGTCGTGGCAGTGCTCATCACTCCGGAGCCGCATCCCGGCGTTCCGCACGAGCACACGCTTCGCAACGGTGTCGGCCAGAACGGCGGCATCACGGCACTCGACGGCCCCACGTTTCTGTCGACCCTTGGTTGGGATTGGCTGGATGCCGTGCGCGATCGCGACACCGGCATCTGGCAAAAGGTGTTTCTCTCCGCCACCGGTCCTGTGCAATTGAAAGATCCGTTTGTCACCACGGATCTGCCGCTGCCCAGGACCGATTCCTCCGACGTCACTGTCAAGACCACCCTTGAGAACTTTAGCGACCAGCCGGTCTCGGGTGAAGTCCGCGGCACGATCGGGAGCATTGTTTTCGGGCGGCAAGTCACTCTCGCACCGAACAGTTCGCAACAAATCACCTTCGACGCGCAAGAGCACTCCGGCGCTGCATCTGGAGCATCCGCGTCTGTGGTGGCCGAACGGCTACGGCGCGCAGCCGATGTATAAGCTGCACCTCGAGTTCAGAACGGGCGAATCGACGGTCGGCTCTACCGTCTCCGACGCGCAGGATGTGGACTTCGGCGTGCGGAAGATCAGCTACTCTGTCCCCGGCACCGACACGCTCACGATCTCCGTGAACGGCGTGCTCATCTTTATTCGCGGCGGCGACTGGGGACTCGACGAAGCGATGAAGCGGATTCCGCGGGAGCGGCTGGACACCGAAATTCGCCTGCACAAGCTGGCCAACCTCAATCTGATTCGCAACTGGGTGGGCCAGAGCACCGGCGAAGATTTCTATGAGCTATGTGACAAGTACGGTCTGCTGGTGTGGGATGAATTTTTCCAGCCCAATCCGCTTGACGGCCCCGATCCCACAGATGTTCCCACTTACGTTGCCAACGTGCGCGACAAAGTTCTGCGCTACCGCAACCACCCTTCGATCCTTTTGTGGTGCGCGCGCAACGAGGGCGACCCGCCGCCGGAGATTGACGCCGCTCTGCGCACGCTGCTCGCTGAGGTCGATCCCACAAGAATCTATTGGCCGAATTCGACCGATGGGCCCGGCGTGCGTTCTCACGGGCCGTACTATTGGCGCGCGCCGCGCGAGTTCTATACCGTGACCGACGATTTCTTCAAGACCGAAACGGGGAGCGCCTCCATCCCCACGCTTGAATCCATCCGCGGCATGATGCCCCAGAAAGATTGGGAGACAATCGACGACGACTGGGCCGGGCATGATTTGGCAAAGGGAAACCAGCACGGCGATTTGTATCCGCTCATCCTCGCCGGGCGCTACGGCAACTTTGCCAATCTTGCCGACTTTGTGCGCAAAGCGCAGTTGGCCAACTATGAAGCCTTCCGCGCCATGTACGAGGGCCGCAACGCGCTGCTTTTCCATCCCACTACGGCCGTCATCACGTGGATGAGTAACCCCGCGCAGCCCAGCTTTGTATGGCAGATTTATCACTACGATCTGGAGCCGATGTCTTCCTACTTCGCCGTGATGCACGCGTCGGAGCTCGAGCACATCCAGTTCAACGAAGCTACGAGCCATGTGCAGGTCATCAACAATAAGCCAGAGCCGGAGACAAATCTGCGCGCACACGTCGCCGTCTATAACCTCGATGGCTCGCTCGCGTACGAGCACGAGACTAAACTCGATGCCGCTGCCGAAGTCGCCACCGATCTTGGGCCGATTGATTTTCCAGCGACTGCTTCGAACCTCTACTTCATCAAGCTCGATCTGCGCGATGGCGCAGGCCAATTAGTCTCGACGAACTTTTATTGGCGGGCGCAGGCCGCTGACCCCGACAACCTGACAGATCTCAACCAACTACGCATGGTGAAGTTAACCGCGACCGTAGAGACGCCGAAAGAAAACTTAGAAGGCCAACGCAGGTTGCGCGTGATTCTGCATAACCCCACGCAGAGCATTGCCCTCATGGCGCACGTGCAACTGCGCAGAAAATCGGGCGCACGCGTTTTGCCTGTTTTCTACAGCGATAACTACGTCTCGCTGGTGCCCGGGGAAACCAGGACCATCGAGATGGAAGCCGCCACAAGCGAATTCAAGGGCGAAGCCGCTCTCATCGTCGTCGACGGATGGAATGTGACCGTCGCGCCGGCCTCATTCCCGACCGCATCGATCAAGCCAAACCTCGACGCGCAGCCAGACCGCTGGCCGGCGACTGGGCTGCCTTTTGCGAGCGCGGGACTGCGGTAGTTGCGGGGCCGCGCGAACCATTCTTACGCCCGCTGCGCGGGCTGCAACGATAAAACGCGACCTCGATACCCCAGGCTCACGCCTGGGGCTACCATCTCTAGCCCGCTGCGCGGGCTGCCGGTGACCCGGCCCCCGAGGATCGTCTTGAGCGCAAAGAAAAAGCCCGCAACCATGGCGGCTGCGGGCCTCGTGTTTTTACATCGGAATCGAGTTTACGTGCCCGGCGCTTGCTGCCCCGGCACTAGCGGACCTTGCTGCTTGGCATTGATGACCACGAGCTTGCGCTTCTTGTAGTCGTTCCACACATTGCTCACGAATACGCTGAAGGCCTCGTTGCGTCGCTGGTCCAGAAGCTGATCGCGCGTCTGGTCGAGATTCTTTTGGATCTCGTCCGGGGTCGGCGCCTGCTTGTCGTCGATCTTCACCACCACGCCCGTACGGCCAGCGTTGATGGGGCCGCTGATGGCGCCCACACTCATGTCAAAGAGCTGCGGAGCAACCTGGCCTACCTCGCCAAAATCGGGCACCTGTCCGCTTTCGCCTACCAGGTCGCTGGTCTTGACCGTCGCGCCCACAGCCTTGGCCGCCCTGGCCAGGTCCTTGGTAGCCTGCGCCTGATCGGCCAGTTGCTTTGTCTTCTGGCTCAGCAACGCCGGAAGCTGCTCCTGCCGGTAGTCGTCGAGCACATGGCTCTTCCAGTCGGCAAATGAAGGCGCGTGCGCCGGCACAATCCCCGCCACCTGGAAGATCGCATAGCCTTCGCCGCTGGTCGCCGATTGCGGCGGGTCGCCCTGTTTGGCCTGGAAGGCCTTGGTCAGAATCTGCGCGCTGTCAGGCAATGCCGCAATCACTCCGTCGCTCGCCACTGGATCCGTGGTCACCAGATCGAGATGGTGCGCCGCAGCCGTCTTTTCCAGTCCGTTCTTGTCTGCCTCGCTGGTCAGCTCATGCGCATAGTTGTCCTCGGCCGCCGCTTGTGCCTGGCGCGTGAGGGACGCAACAATGGCCGCCTGGACGTCGCTGAGCGGCTGCGTATGCGCCGACTGCCGCTCCTCAACCTGCACGATGTGGTAGCCGAAGTTGGTCTTAATCATGTCGATCTCGCCAATCTTCTGCGTGAAGATTGCATTGTCAAACGCCGGCACCATCTTGCCTCGCTGCGCAAATCCCAGCTCGCCGCCGGTGTCCTTGCTGCCCGGGTCGTCGGAGTATTGCTTGGCCAGCTTGGTCCAGTCGCCGCCAGCCTGGAGCAGCTTGAGAACCATCTGCGCCTTCGCCTTGGCCGCGGCATCGGTTGCGGCGTTGGCGTTGGGCGGCACGCTAATGAGGATGTGGCGCGACTTGGCCTGCTCTGGAACGGAATAGTCGGCCATGTGCTCGTTGTAATACTGCTGCACGGCCAGCTGGCTCGGTGGTGGAACGCCGCCCGGAATCTGGCTGTCGGTGAACGCGAAGTACGTAATCTTGCGCTCCTCGGGCACCGCTTGCGCATAGCGCGCCGCATTGCTTTTGAAGAACGCTTCCAAATCGCTGTCGGAAGGATTGATTGTCTTCCGCAAATCGTCTGACGAGATCACAGCGTAATCGAACTTGATCTTGATGTTCTGCTTGAGGTAGGTGTCGCGCACTTCCTGATCGCTCACCGTGACCCCGCCGGTAATAAATGCCTCCAGGCGCTGGATCGTGATCTGGTCCTTGATCTGGCTCTCGAAATCCGTCACCGATTCGTGCAGGCGCTCGTCGATCAGCTGCTTGTAGGCATCTTCCCCAATGAACTTTCCGTCAGGGTAGAGCACTTCTGCCGTAGGCCCCGTGCGAAGCCAGTGGCGCACGTCCTCGTCGGTCGCGTAGATGCCCAGCTTATTGGCCTCTACGATGAGCACTTGCTGCTGCACCAGTTGCTGGCCGACCTGCTGCTCAAAGAGCTTCACGATCATCGGATTGCCGGCGTATTGCGGATCGCGCTGCTGCAGCTGGCTCTCGGTGATTTGCTCTACGCGCGCCTGGCTGATGCTGTCGCCGGAAGAAAGATAGCGGCTATACCAGTGCGGATAAACCACCGCGTATGTGTCGGCCGATGTGGAGCCCATGCCGCCGAGGCCGGGAATAAGGTACAGCACCATTGTGACCGACGCTGCGCCGATGATGACGACGATCAACGCCTTGACCATGCGGTTGTCTGTTTGCAGGAAACGAATCATGGATGGACTTCAACCTTCTGAGCGCGGGCAAGCCTGACCGGCGGGCGTTCATCTGCCGTGTGCGCGGCGCCTGCGTATGCGCGATTCTCGCTGGATGCGACTCTGCCATTATAGACGACCGCATGCAACGGCCTTGCGCTTGACGGATTGCCTAATTGAAGCGCAAAAGAGCCAAACGCAGAACGGGCATCCCGCGTTGGCGGGATGCCCGTTTCTGTTGCCTTGTTTGTTCCCTTGGACCCTTGTTCCCTGTCCATCTTTACCGCCAGTAGTACACTCCGCCGACCAGAAAGTAGGGCCGGTAGTAGACCGGCGGATAGGGGTATGCGTAGCCGGAATAGTAGCCGTAATGCGGGCCGTAGCCGTAAGGTCCGCGGCGATAGAGGCTGGGGCCGCCGGGATACAAACCCTCGGCCAGCCGCGCAGCTTCCTGCGGGCCAACCGGGTTTACGGTGAGCGGCGCATTGATGTGGAAGGTGACGAGAGCCTCCGCCGGAATCCAGACGCGCGGTCCGCCTGAAGCTGCCGATGCGGCTGTGCCTCCCGCCGCGCCAGCGCCGGCGCCGATGGCACAGCCCGGGCCGCGGCCGATCGCGCAGCCAATGATGGCGCCAATTATCGCTCCGCCCACTGCATTGCTCGCCGTCTGGCCGGCCTTATTCGGCCCTTTCACCCGGAATTCATCGGTATTGAGCGGATAGGTTTGTCCGCCCAGGTCAAGCGATGTGAGCGTGAGTGCCAGAACTGAGCTCCCGGCCAGCTTGCCGGAGCCGGCATTTTTCGCTTCGGTCACCACGCCGTGCACAACCGCGCCGCGCGGAATCGCCAGAACGCCGCCGACGGCTACATCCTGGATCACCGTGAACTGCACGGGCTGGCCGTCCCTGGCCCTCTTGCTATCCACCGGCTCGCTGGTGCGCACCTGGAGCAACATTCCCGGCGGAATGGTCACAGGGCCGCGTGCCGGCTGGTACTGGGGGCCTTGCGGTTGCTGGGGATAGGGTGGGTATTGTGAGTTCTGCGGATTCTGGTATTGCGGCCGCGAAGGTGGAGGCGGAGGATAACCGCCCTGCTGCGGATACCCACCTTGCGGAGGATAACCGCCTTGCTGCGGGTAGGCCGGCTGCTGCGGATATGCAGGCGGATTGTTGACTGCAGCCGGGTCAGGGCCTTGCGAACTCGCGTCCGGAGCTGGTCCCGGCGGCGGCAGGTTCGCCATTTGCCGCTGCGCCGGCGTTTGGTCCGGGTCAGGCGTTTCATCGGCGCTGGGCGCCGGTAGTGGGGCCTGCGCATCCGGGCCCGGGTTGCCAATCTGCAAGTTGTTGTGCACCTTGGTTACGCCGTCAACGTGCGAAGCAATCGACTCGGCCAGATGCTTTGACGCATCGCTCGAAACCGTTCCTGATAGCGTGACCTCGCTCTGAATTGTTGCCGCGGTGATCAGATCGTTTTTCAACGCCGCGGAAGCGTCCAAAGCGTGCACCACATCCATTTCAATTTGTCCGTCGGTGCGTTGCCCCGGTTGAGCCGCGGACGACTGATCTGGAGGCGGCGCCGCGCCTGGATCCTGCGCCAACGCGAACGTGGCGCACAGCATGGCCAATCCCATACAGCCGGTGAGCTGCGTGCCCACTTTCCTCACGAAAGTACGGTTCATATCGATTTCTCCTGTGTCTGCTCCGTCACGTCCAGCGGCAATCATTCACGCGGGGCGAGCGGCCTTCTCAACTCGTGCCGTCGACTCAAACGGTTAGACGAGCCTCGCCTGAGCCAGTTAGAGCGGTTCCAGAATAGAATTGCTCTATCCAGCTTCACTACAGGGTCGTCCCTCCTTGAGGTCGGGACGACTGATCGGTGTTGGCTCCGGGTACGGCAATCCTGGAACCGCTTACGGGTTAAACCCAGCCTCGGCGAAAAAGTTTCCTAGGCTAATGCGGCGTTGATTGCTGCACCCAAAGCCTTTAGGCCCGCGGCCACATCGGCGCCAAGGTGCACCCGCAAGGCCCTGCGCCCGCGCGACTCCAGTACAGCCAGGTCGCCCGCCGCCTGGGCATCGATGACCACGCCAAAGCTGTACTTCTGGCCGGGAATATCCATGTCGTCGGCGTGGTCGGCGGTGATTTGCAGAAAGACTCCAGTATTTGGGCCGCCCTTATAGTCCTGGCCAGTGGAGTGCAGAAAGCGCGGGCCGAAGCCGACGCAGGTGGCCACACGCTTTTGGTCGCGCACCTTTTGCCGGAAGCTCTGGATGGCAGCCACGTGCTCCTCAAACATGGGCAGGAAGGCGACAGTCGCAAAGTAGTCGCCGGCGCCGAGTTGGTCGAGATGCGCGCGCAGAATTCCGGCCAGAGTCTGGCTCGAAGCGGCGCCGTTCAGTTTTGCGGCATAGGCATCGGTTGCGTAGAGCGCAAACGGACCTCCCGAATCGGTCTTTCCCGTGAGGAACGGAGTGCGCTGGGGCAGCTTGCCGGTTTTCTCGTATTCGGTCGTCAGCGCTCGCGTTTCCACTTTGGCTGCTTCAACGTCCGGCTGGTTGAAGGGATTGATGCCGATCACCGAGCCTGCCACAGCCGTCGCAATCTCCCACGTAAAGAATTGGCCGAAAATTTCATAGCGATCGCCAATCTCGAAGTACGCCACCGGATGGCCAGCGGCCTCAAGCGCAGCTACTTTCGCATCCAGGCTCGCGTCGGCCGTATCCTTCAAGCGAACATAGGCAAACACCCGATCTTTGCCATATACCGCGGGTGCGCCAATCGCCTCGCGATCCACCGGCGTAATTCCCTTCCCCTGTTTGCCGGTCGACTCTGCGATCAGTTGCTCCAGCCACGCGCCCAGGTCAGCAATCTCAGGCGAGGTGAAGATGGTGATCTTGTCGCGGCCGGCGTTGGCTGCCGTCCCCAGGAGCAGACCAAGCTGCACGCCGGGATTGTCCGCAACCGGCAGCTTGGCGCTGGCCACCGCTTTGGCCGCCTCGTCCAAAAGCGTTTCCGCGTTCAGGCCGATCACGGTTGCCGCTACGACGCCAAAATTCGATAGTGCCGAATAGCGCCCGCCAATCTCTGGATCGCCGTAGAAAATGCCTCTGAAGCTGTCGGCCTTCGCCACCTGCTCCATCTTCGAGCCGGGATCGGTAATGGCCATAAAGTGGCCACCCACATCGTCGGCGCCCACGGCGCGCCGCATCTGGTCAAAGAAATATTGCTTCAGGATGTTGGGCTCAAGCGTCGAACCAGACTTGCTGGAGACGATGACCAGCGTCTCGGCCAGGTCAACCGAATCGCATGCGGCCTTCACCTGTGCCGGATCGGTAGAGTCAACGATGTGCAGCTCAGGAAATCCCGGCCGCGGCCCGAAAGTCTTGGCCAGCACCTCGGGGCACAGGCTCGAGCCACCCATACCCAGCAGCAAAACCGACCGGAAGTCCGCGCTCTCCACGTCTCCGCCCAGCTCCGCGAATGTGCCCAGATCCTTTTGCTGCCGCTCCACAATGTCGATCCATCCCATCCACTTCTCTTCGCCGTCTTGAGTCCAGAGGGACGGATCCTTCTTCCAGAAGCGATCGACTTTATTGTTGGCTTGCCAGTCGGCGGTCGCCGCATCCACGGCGCCGCGAAGATCGGAGGGTACTGCGAGTCGGAAGCTCATATCAACTTAGATTCTCCCTCATCCGCCAAGTTGCAAAGCAAAGATTGTGCAAAAGTATTCGCCAATGCATGCGGGCGGCCCCATCTGCAGGGTGCCCCAGGTCTCGCTTTCGAGACCTGGGCTCACGGCCAGTTCGGCGTGATGCGGATGAGATTGAGCGGGTCGCCGGTGCCGCCTGCTTCTTCCAGCATAAATTCAGGCGAGACCGCCGGGACCGCGACAATACCGCGCGCGGGCAAATCAAATGCCTCAAACCGGGCGCCCGACAGCCGCCCCGCTCCCGCAGCCGCAAACAGGTATGCAAGTCCGCGCTTGCCGCCCACGCCGTGCAAGCTTCCACTCGACAGGTTCCGGACCATAGGAATCCGCTCCATGCGGAAGTACTCCACATCGATCAAAACGGTGCGGTCGGCGAGCTCAACCGGGGCTACTTTTCCAGCGCGGGTAACGAGCTTCGTCGCTTCCAGAGACCGTTCGATGTGAAGCTGGCGCGGGCGGCCATAGTCGTACATTCTGTAGGTCACGTCGGAGTATTGCTGCGTCTCGAGCAGTATCGAGCCTGGCCAGATCGCGTGCACGGTTCCCGCGTCGACATAAATCATGTCTCCCGCGGCAACGGGGAGCATGTTCAATCTGTCTTCGAGCGTTCCCGCTCGAATGCCCTCCTCAATTTGGTCGAGAGTCGTCCCTGGCTTGACCCCGACGGCGACCTCAGCTCCCGGGTCTGCCTGGAGCGCATACCAGCACTCGGTCTTGCCGCGCGGCTCGCCGTATTTGCGCGCCATCGCGTCGTCAGGATGCACCTGGACGCTGAGCTTTTCTTTGGCAAAGATTGTCTTGATCAATAGAGGCGAATCGACGACCGGAGAATTGGCGCCGAGCAAGGCCGCATGTTCTTCGCTGAAGAGCGCGCCAAGCTTTTTGCCGGCGTGCGGCCCGGTCGCAACTTTGCACTCATCGCCCGTGAGCCAGACTTCGCCGATGGGATCGGCCTCAGCGACGCGGTCATACCAGGGCCGCAGATCGCGGAATCCCCACACCCGCGCCGTAAACACAGGGTCAATGCGAAACGGCGCCATTTCTGCCATTGCTGCGCACATGCGGGCTGCCCGGACTCTCTTATCATCCTCACTCTAGCAGACGAATCGCCGGCCTCAATCGAGCGCTCCTTCTCAAGAGAAATCCTTCGGCGACAGGCCGGTCGGCGGGTATCCTCTCTCCATGTCCCACTCCGTGATCTTCACCGACATGTTCCAAATGCAGCTCCCCTTACTGGAGAAGCTGCTTCGTCCCGCCATCGTCTACCTGGCCCTGGTGGTGCTCCTGCGTATCTTCGGCAAGCGCGAGCTGGCGCAGCTCAACCCGTTCGACCTGGTCGTTCTGCTCTCGCTCTCGAACACCGTGCAGAACGCCATCATCGGCAACGACAACTCTCTCTCCGGAGGAATCATCGGCGCCGTGGCGTTGCTGGCGGTCAATTGGCTGGTGGTCCGCGCTCTCTTCAGCTCGCCGAAGCTCACGCGGATGTTCGAGGGCCGCTCCACGGTTCTGGTCCGCAACGGCCTCGTCGACCAGAAGGCGCTGAAGCGCGAGTCGCTCACCGGCCAGGAGCTTCTCGACGTGATTCACCGACAGGGATTGGAAAGCATCCACAAGGTGCAAAGGTGCGAGCTGGAGCCGAACGGGACGTTCTACGTGGAAGCCTTTGAACCCTCGTTGGCCGACAAGCAGCATGACGAGTTGCTGGCCAAGCTGGAAGCGCTGCAAAGCCAGATTGCCGCGCTGCGTCCGGAGGCTGCCGGCGATTGACTGCGATTCTCTGTCGCTGCGGGTGTGCGATTTGCTAATCTTGGCGGAACATGATCAGACAGGCTCGACTGATTGCCGCTGTTCTTCTTCTCTACTCGCTTCAGTTGCCGGCGCAAAAAAAGGCTCCGCCGAGGGCGATCCGTTTCCAGGGTGCGACGCAATACTCGCAGGATGAATTGCTCGCGGCCGCCGGCATCAAGCCGAGCGCGCGCCTGACAGCAGCCGACGTAAAAGCGCACGCCAGGCAGTTGAACGATACGGGCTTCTTTGCGGTAGTCAAGTTCGGCAACGATAGCAAGGGACTGCTCTTCACGCTGACCCCCGCCAGCCAGCTCTACCCTTTACATCTCGACAATCTGCCGCTCAAACCGGGTAAAGATCTGGATGACAGAATCCATGCGCGCTTCCCGCTCTATCACGGTCTTTTGCCCGCGAGCGGCTCGACGGACGATGGTATCTGCCAGATGCTTGAAGAAATGCTCGCCGGTCAAGGCTTCAAGGCGACGGTAAAAGCAGCTCTCGCCAGCGGCCTCGGTCCACAGAAAGTCACAGCGGTTGACTTCTCCGTCGTCACTCCGCCAGTGAAAATCGGCGCGATTCAGCTCGTCGGCGTTTCGCCCGCGATGGAAAGCAAAGTCAATGCTCTCGTCGAGGGCCAGCGTAGCAACGATTTCGATACCGAGAACACTGCTCTCGGGCTCAAGCGGTCGATTGAGGATCTCTACCAGGATCAGGGCTACGCGGCCGCCGCGGTCGACGTGAGCCAGATCGATCCTTCCTCTCAGGAGTCAAACGAAGCCATCGAGGTTCCCTTCTTCATCAATGTGACCGAAGGGGGCATCTACAAGCTCGGTGCGATCACCTACCCAAACGATGCCCTGGTTTCGCGCGCTGACGTTCAGAAGATTCTGGCAAGGTTCCAGCCCGGTTCCGGCCGCCCGCTCGATCAGTTCCTATTTGCCGTCGAAGATGCTTATCGCGCCCGGGGCTACATCGATTGCATCGTGGTTCCGCAGCCTTCATTCAACGAAGGCACGCACATTGTGAATTACACGATCGAGATCGATCCCGGACCGCTCTATAGAATGGGTTCGGTTCATTTCGATGGAGCACCCGATGCCATGGCCGCCAGGCTCGCCCACATCTGGAAAATGGCCCGCGGCGATACATTTGACGAACCCTACGTGGTGGGATTCGCGGCCCGCGCAGAAAAACAGGACCGCATCGTTTCCAAATGGATGCAATCCGTCGTCGTGACGTTCGATGTGAAGCCCGACCCGGATTCGCACCAGGTGAACTGCGTGTTCCATTTCGCCAAGGCGGCGCAGGGTGGGCGGTAGCGGCGACGTTCGAGATCCTCGGCAGAAACTGCGCAGCCAGCTTCGTCGGTCAATGTTGATTAATGCCGCTGTGCGGGAAAGGTGGAGCTTTGGGGCTCGAAGGATTGAATTGGATCATCCCAGCGCTGACGATCCTCATAGCCGGTTGCGCGGGATTTCTAATCGCCGTGCGCTGCTGGGTAAAGATCGCGACTGATGCGGATGCAAGGTCCGAGAAGGCACTCCCCAGGTCGCTCACAGCGTTTACGGCTTCGGTATGCGCGAATTTTTCAGCATGCGGCACACTCGTCTTCCGCGATGCCCTTTCTCTTCGGGATTACATCCTTGAGTTTGAGACTGTGCACGTAATCATCATCGTTGGTCTGGTCACAAGCATCGTGCTCCTCCTGGCTGCTCTTTTTCAAACGCGTACAGAATCAGGTTTCACTTCCAGCATCATCAAACGAGGCTCGATCGCACTGCTCTCGATCAATGGAGTTGGCCTGATCCTCTTTGCAATAGCTGAGTACTCGATTTGATTTTCAACTAGCTTCGGGCGCACGAAAAGCCCTGCACTGCGTGATTGCCTGGACCGCGAATGCTAGTTCAGAGTTCATTCACTCGGTTGATCCCACGAATGGCGCTGCGGGCGCGGCTGCCTTAATGGCAAATTACTCCCACTCAATCGTGCCGGGCGGCTTCGAAGTCACGTCGTAGACTACCCGGTTGATGCCGCGGACTTCGTTGACGATCCGATTCGACATGCGCTTCAGGAGCTCGTAGGGCAGCGGCGTCCAGTCGGCCGTCATGCCGTCTTCGGAGTGCACGGCGCGGATGGCGCATGTATACGCATAGGTGCGTTGGTCGCCCATCACGCCCACGCTCATTACTGGCAGGAGCACGGCAAAGCTCTGCCAGATTTTTGTGTAGAGGCCGGCGGCTTTGATTTCGGCGACAACGATTTCGTCGGCATCCTGTAGCAGAGCGACGCGTTCCGGCGTGACCTCGCCGAGGATGCGCACGGCGAGGCCCGGCCCCGGAAACGGCTGGCGACCAAGGATTTCTTCCGGCATGCCGAGGTCGCGCCCGATGCGGCGGACTTCATCCTTGAACAGGTCGCGCAATGGCTCGATCAGTTTCAGCTTCATCCGTTCGGGCAGGCCGCCTACGTTGTGGTGACTCTTGATGGTCTGGCTCGGACCCTTCACGCTCGATGATTCGATGACGTCGGGATAGAGCGTTCCCTGCACCAGCCAGTCGACACCGCCGGTCGCCTGCGCGATGCGATTGGCTTCGTCCTCAAAGACCGCGATGAACTCCGCGCCGATACGCTTGCGCTTCACTTCCGGGTCGGTCACGCCTGCAAGCTTCTCCAAAAAGCGCGCGCTCGCGTTTACGCCAACGATCTTAAGTCCCAGCTTGCCGCGCAGATTCGCCTGCACGCTGGTGAACTCGTTCTTGCGCAGGACTCCGTTGTTCACGAAGATGCACGTAAGCTGGTCGCCGATCGCCTTGTGCACCAGCACCGCGGCTACCGAGGAATCCACGCCGCCAGAAAGCCCGCAGATGACGTGCCCACCGCCTACTTTCTCGCGGATCGAGGCTACCGTGCTCTCGATAAAGTGCGCTGCTGTCCAATCGCCACGCGCTCCGCAGATGGTGAGGAAGTTGCGAATGAGTTGCGGCCCGAGCGGTGTGTGGTGCACTTCGGGATGGAACTGAACGGCCCAGATGCCGCGGCCTTCGTTCGCAATTCCGGCCAGCGCGTTTTCAGTAACGGCGATGCGGCGAAACCCCGCGGGCAGCTGAGCGGCCTCGTCGCCGTGGCTCATCCACGCTTGAATCGCCGCCGGCATCCCGGCAAACAGTGGAGTCGACAAGTCCTCGAGCGTTACTTCCGCATGGCCATACTCGCGCTTGGGCGCGGAGAGCACCTTGCCACCCAGGTGATGCACGATGAAGTGCAATCCATAGCAAACGCCCAACACGGGCACGCCAAGCTGAAGGACCTCGGGGTCGGCAGCCGGAGCATCGTCGTCGTACACCGAAGACGGGCCGCCCGAAAGAATCAGTCCAATCGGCTTGAGTGCTTTTATTTCGGTGAGCGGCGCCGTGCATGGCAACACCACCGAAAAAACATTCTGTTCGCGAATGCGCCTGGCGATGAGCTGGGTGTATTGAGACCCGAAATCGAGGATGACAATTGTCTGGGTGTCCACGCTCCAGTTTGGCAGGGGGCGGGGCGGCATGTAAAGAACTGCGACGCGATTGACCGCAACAGGGCTTCGCCGTTGACTTTTCGCTTTTCCGCGCGTCCAAATGCCGATCGTCGCCCAAAAACTCAAAAACTATGTGTTGGCGCGCGGAGAAGAGCCGTGCGCGATTCGCCGAAGCGATTCAGATCGAGGGGATTTAACCGTCCGATGGGCAAAGTATTTACCAGTCCGTTGGGTAAACTAGGCACAACTGGCCCTCGCCTTTTACAATTCATCAGGGACTCCATCCCAACCCAGCTTTGCTAGGGAACGATGAACTTGGCGGGACAACCCTGACCAGGATGAAGGAATAGCATGAAGTTCATGAAATTCGGCAAGGCGCTTGCGATGGGCGCACTTTCGGCAGCCGTCGTACTTGGCGTAACGTCTTGCGTTGAGAGTTATACGGTTGGCTATTTGTTTGTGACGGGAACCGTCACCGTCTCCAGTGGCAGTAACGGCATCATCTCCGGATTCAAGATCGATCACAACACGGGCCGTTTGACGCCCATCAACACCCTGCCCGTTGCTTCCGGAGGCGCCAACCCGGTTCGCGCCGTCCTCACTCTCGGCAGCCGGTTCCTTTATGTGCTGAACCGCGGAGTCACGGCCTCGGGCAGCCCCGATTGCTACGGCACGGGCGCCAACGCCTGCCTGAACTCCAACATCACTCAATTTGTCGTGGGCGGCAATGGCACGCTTACGCCACAGGAGACTTTCTACACATCGGGAATCAATCCCTTTCGCTTGATTGCCGATCCTTCCGGCAACTTTCTGTTTGTCCTGGACCACGACGCACCGGATAATGCCGCCCCTTCGAGTACCGACAACTGCGCGCTCGCCCTCGGGACTTCGGTGACCACTTGTGGCGATATCACGGTCTTCAAGATCAACCAGGACACGGGCCGCCTCTCGCTCGTTGTGAACGCCCAGGTGACGGCTACGACCAGCAGCCAACCCATCACCTACTTCCCGGTGCCGGCCAATCCAGTCGACTTCCTGCTATCCAGTTCCACAATCCTCACGCTCGCCGGCGCTCCCAACCCGACTTCTTACCCATACGTCGGTGGCAGCTTCGCTTTTCCTTACAACTACTCCAGTTCCAGCGGCCAGTTGACGTTGAGCCAGAACAGCGTACAGCCACTCGGCGATTCGGGCATCAACGCCACGGCGATGGTCAGCGCCGGGGGCGTGATTTATGTGCTCGATAACGAACAACTCGTGCTCGGATCCGGTTCGACCTTCCCTGCAGGCATATACGCCAGTCAGCTTCTTCCTTTCACCATCGGTACAGGCGGTGCGCTCCAGGCGGAACCCGGCGGCGCCATTCCCGATGATCCGGCGCTTTCAAACCCCATCTACATCATGATTGAAAGCAAGGGCAAGTTTCTCTACGTGGCCAATCAGGGAAACAACGTGACAGGACCTAACCCTGAGAGCGGTATTGCCGGGTACGCTATTTTCACCGCGCCAGCCTACCAGTTAAGCTACTCCGACGATGAACCGTACGGCTCCGGATCGGGACCGCAATGCATCGTTGAAGATCCATCCGACCAGTTCATTTATGAAGCCAACCAATACGACTCCACAGTAACCGGGCGGGTGCTCAATCCATCCACGGGCGACCTTACCAACCTGGTTGTTACCAGCGACTACAAGCTCGAAGGGCCGGCGTCGTGGTGCCTGGTCGATGGACGCACAAGTTAGTGCAGCGCCGCGCTCGCCAGTTGCGAAGCTTCACGGCCTGGCGGACCGGTCCTTACGCCAGGCTCGGAGTTTTCCGCAGCCTGCGGAATTTGAAGGCCTGTCCACAGGCCTTGACTGAATGCCGGTTCCGCTGCTTTTGAGCCGCGGCCGGAATTCGAACCTTAGACCGTTTTTGGGTGGCCTGCCTGCAGGCTGCGTTTGTGAAAGATGCGCATGAAGTTCAACAAATCGAGCCAGCTTTTGCTGGTCGGCGCGGGCAGCCTGCTGGCGGCCTCGCTTGTCACCGCCTGCTCCCAGTTGACGCAAACCCTGACCGTCGACTTCGTGTACGTGGCATGCACCAAAGCAGAAGGCGCCAACAGCTACGGCGAGATCAACGTCTACGAGATCAACTCCGAGTCAGGCCGCATGCGCCAGATTCCCAGCTCGCCCTTTCCGTCGCAGGGGCGCGATCCCGTGGCGGAAGCGGTCTCAGTCGACTACGGCAGCCTATTCGTCGTCAATCAGGACGACAACACCATCGAGCAATTCGGAATCGGCACCGACGGCAAGCTGTATCCCTATAACACCGTGAACACTCCCGGGATCTTTCCGCTGGCTGTCGCGGCCACCAAGTCCAATCTGTTCGTCGTCGACCTCTATCAGCCGCTTCCCATCTGTTCTGACGCCGAGCCTTGCTCCGGCTCCATCAGCGTCTTTCCCCTCTCCGCACCCAGCGGTTCCACACCTGTCGCGATTGGAACGGCCGCCACCAACACCGCGGTGAACGGGCAATACTGGCCCCTGACTCTCACCGGCCCCAAAGCTACGGACGTGATCGTGCCCACCGCCGTCAACGTTCTCGCATCGGGCGCAGACGTGTACGTCACGGCATACGACACTTCCGTCACGCCGAACGTCGGCTATGTCTTTGGATTTTCGGTTGGCTCCGGCGGGGTTCTTGCCGCGCTGCCCGGCTCTCCGTTTGCGGCCGGCGTCAAGCCTTCCGCCATTGCCAGCGATCCGACCAGCACATACGTGTACGTCACTGACTTTTCCGGCGGCGACGTGTTCGGCTATAACGCCAAATCGGGCAGCTTGGCGCCGCTCGGCGGCAGCCCATTTCACGCCGGCAATCAGCCCTCCGCCGTCGTCGTCGACACGGCCTATCCGTATGCCTACGTGACCAACTCGCAGGACAGCAACGTGACCGCCTATTCGATCTCTTCCACGGGCGCGCTGAGTTCCATTGGCACATATGCCACCGGCCTGCAGCCGATCGCGATCGGAATCGATCCTTCGACGGAACATTTCCTTTACACCATCAACTTTCTTGACAACACCGTCTCCGGCTTTGAGCTGAGCGCCACCGACGGAACACTTCTCGATTCGCAGCTCTCTCCTTATGCGAGCAACGACCAGCCAACCGCGGTGGCCGCCATACCGCACAACGGCACTGGGGGCGGCATTCAGCCGTAAGAGTCGGCGTTCGCTCCGTTCCGGCACGGAAGCCGGTGGCAATTCCCCGTATTCGGCTTTTACAATGAACACGGGGCAACTTTAACGAGTTTTTTGGGGGCTCCGCTCGGCGGACCCATCACGAAGGAAGCGCATGAAGTTGAGTAAATCGAGCCAGCTCGTTCTGGTCTCCGCAATCGGCCTGGTCCTGGCCACAATCCTTACTGCCTGCAATCTGGTCACCATTGACTACGTGTTCGTGGCCTCTTCCGCCGGCAGCTCCCAGGGCAGCGCCGGACAAATCTATACTTACGCTGTCGACGCCAAATCAGGCGCGCTGCGCACCGCCAATCCGCCTGTCTCCTCCGGCGGCTCCGGCCCCGTCGCCATGGCGACCACCTCTGACTATTACAACCTCTATGTCGCCAACACCGGCAATAAGTCAGTGGTTCATTTCGCCATCGCTACCAACGGCGATCTCATCTTGAAGGACACCATTACCCTCGCTGCGACGCCAGTCTCGATTGCCGTGAATCCAGCCGGCACATATCTCTACGTCGTCGCGGGCACTACTTCCGCCACGCTGACTGAATACGCTCTCAGCTCGGGCGCCATTGGCTCCGCCACTGCCACGCTCCCACTCAGCGTTCCAGGCTTTACCGGCGACACGATTATTCCTACCGGAGTCACCGTACTGGCCAATGGCGACGCCGTTTACATCAGTGCGTACGACCAGTCCGCATATAACCCCGGAGGCACGACCACCAGCGACGCCAATCCGGGCTGGTTGTTTGGATTTGCCGCCGGCTCCGGGGGCGCTTTGACGCCTGTGACCGGCAGTCCTTACCAGGCCGGCGTCAAGCCGTCCGCGCTGGCCACCGATCCTGTCAGTCGCTTCGTCTACGTTACCGACTACGCATCCAACGAACTGATCGGATACACGGTTCGCTCGACCGGTGAACTTCAGTTCATGGTGAACGGCCCCTTCAAAACTGGCAACGAGCCGACGTCGATCGTCGTTGACCCGCGTGGAATCTTCATCTACCTGACCAACTCGTTGGATGAAAACGTCACGGCCTACTCGATAGCCCTGCCCACTGGCACGCCGTCGGCAGACACCGGCGTATCCGGAAATGGTGCGATCGCCACCGACACTGACCCGGTGTCGATTGTCGTCGAGCCCGCGCTCGGCCGCTACGTATACACCGCCAACTATCTGGGCAACTCCGTCTCCGGCTTCAAACTCAATCCCAGTGACGGAACAATCCAGCAAACCCAGGCAACGCCTTACCCCACCGGCGCGAATCCGACAGCCCTGATCGCGATTCCCCATGGGAACCATGCCCTGTCAACCCCTCAATAACAACGCCGGCTTGCTAAAGCCAAAAGCCCAGCCCTCGCGGCTGGGCTTTTTTGTCCACCGTTCAGCGTCCGCCGTTCCCTGCCGTCTTCACCACCGTCGTCGCATGCATCCACTCCCGCAGCTTTCGCTGCACCGGCTTCTCAATAAAGTAGAGGGCGAAGATGGCCAGGCCAATCAGCAATGCATAGCTGATCCACGGATCGAAGCGTGCCAGCCCCAGCGCGTCGAGCACATGCGAGTTGTGAATCAGGTTCCACAGGCTGAAGTGCAGCAGGTAAAGACAGTAGCTGGCCTCGCCCACAAAAACCAGCGGACGAATACCCAGTGCATGGGCTAAAGGATTCTCTCCCGCCAGGCCCAGCACGATGCAGCCGAACAGCGGCATCAACAATCCGTCGTGGATGATCGCGTAGGGCACCAGCGATCCCAGGCTCAGCAGCCCGTAGATTCCGCCGAAACCAAAGATTCCAAGCCACAGCCGCAAGCGCGCGGTCCGCGCGATCATCCGGTTCAGGTCGGCCAGCATCACGCCGAACACGAAGCTGAAAACGTGCGTGTAGGGCGTGTACTTCAGCGCCTCCAGCCACGGCCCGTAGCTCCATCGGTCAGGGTGTGCGATGCCGTCGGGACTGAACGCCATGTAGAGCGCGCCCGGAACCAATCCCAGCGCCCAAACCCCGGCCATCTTCATCACATGGGGCGCGATGCGCTCCGGGCGCTTCCATTTTGCCACGAAAGGAAAGAGCACGTAGTATGCAGCCTCGGCCGACATCGTCCACGCCGGAGTATTCAGGAACGTCGAAACCGCGGGCACAAAGCCCTGCACGAGAAGCGGTGTCAGCACCACACCCGTCCAGAACATGGCTTTGGTGTGCGATTGGTATTCCCCGCTCAACCCCCACAGGCTCAGAAGCAGGCTGAGAAGGTAGATGGGATAGATGCGGGTGAAGCGCGCCTCCCAAAAGCGCTTGCGGTCCAGTTCCCCGCTGCGCGCCCGCTCCGAGTAGTTGTAGGCCAGCACGAATCCTGAGAGCAGAATGAAGTAGCTCACCGAGATGAATCCGGCGTTGACCACCGGCGCCAGAAAACCGAACCACTGGGGATTGGAAAAATGGAAAAGGACGATGTTGACGGCCGCGAAGCAGCGCAACCCCGTCAGTGCCTTCAGCGGCGCCGGCTTGATCGTTTGTGCTGGCCTGCTCGTTTCCACGTGCTGTTAGACGTCTCCGAAAGGCAGGGAACAGGGATTAGGGAACAGGGAACAGAAAGACGAGGCCACTAGCTGATCTAAGGTCTCGTGCTGTGGCATATATCGGGCTGGATGTCTTTCTCTTTAGGAAAGCACAAGTCAGCGGCGTCAGTCAGGTTGAGCCAACTCTGAAGTTGCTGAAGTCCAACGCCGGCTTAGACGTCTTTTGATGTGCGGTTTCTTCCTGTTCCCTGTTCCCTAATCCCTGTTCCCTGTTTTTTACGCAGTTACCAGCGATCCCACCTTCTCGCCCAGCACCACGCGCCGGATGTTTCCCGGGTGATTCATGTTGAAGACGATCATAGGCAAGTTGTTGTCCTTGCACATGCTCACCGCCGTCAGGTCCATCACCTTCAGGCCCTGCTGCAGGATCTGCATGTACGTGATCTGGTCGTACTTCACGGCATCTTTAAACAGCACCGGGTCGGCGTCGTAGATGCCCTCCACCTTGGTGCCCTTCAGCAGCACGTCGGCCTTGATCTCCATGGCGCGGAGGCTGGCCGCGGTGTCTGTGGAGAAGAACGGATTCCCCGTGCCCGCGGCGAATACCACGACGCGCCCTTTTTCAAGATGCCGCACCGCGCGCCGCCTGATATACGGCTCCGCAATCTGGTTCATGAATACCGCCGTCATCACCCGGCACTGCACGCCGAGCTGTTCCAGCGCGTCCTGCAGCGCGATGGCGTTGATGACCGTGGAGAGCATGCCCATGTTGTCCGCGCTCACACGATCCATCTCTTTGGCTTGTTCTTCCACGCCGCGGAAAAAGTTGCCGCCGCCCACCACGATCGCGATCTCCACGCCCAGGGCGTGGACATCCGAGATCTCACCGGTAATTTCCGAAACTTTGTCGGCATCCAGGCCGAAGCCGCGCTCTCCGGCCAGCGCCTCTCCTGAAAGCTTCAGCACGATTCTCTTGAACATGTCGTTTCGAGTATCGCATACGCATGGCGGTTTCGGCTTCCGCCGCCGGGTCTGTGCCCGCGGGACGAGCGCGAACTCTGGATTCCCAGTTTGGCCCCGCAGTCGCACCTTTCTCAAATCAGGAAGATCGATCGTTTCTTGATCCGCCGTCTCACGGAAAATGCAATTCGCCTCCCTAGACTTACCTCATCCGGTTCCGTTGCACCGTTGATGCCGCGCTACATCCGGCGCAACTCATCCGAATCATTGGGTGGAAGTTCATGGTCGTCAAAACGCACTGCAAGGGACACGCCTACACGGGTGTCGAGATCGGAGCCGGAAACGTCCGCCGCTATTTCCCCAAAGAAATCGACGTAATCGAGCTGCACCTGGACCACCTGCTGATCCAGTGCGGCCTCAGTCCCGATTTCTGGCATGGCCAGACAGAGATTTCCGATCCCCGCTTGAGCGCGTGGCTCGAATCGAAAAACTTCAATGGCCGCCGGGGCGAGGCTCCCATCCCACTCGCAATGATCCCTTCCGGAAAGAACTGCTTCCGCCTTCGGCCCATCCTGACCCATCGCCGCACGCGTATAGAGCCGACCCTCGATCCCCTCAACCCCGCCTGAGACGGCCGATAGTCCGCGACTCACGGTTTATTGCTTCCTCGGACCGTCTCTGCCATGTTCCCTCGGTCTCTTGGTCCCTGCCTTGTTACACTCGACTTGCCATGAATCTGAGCCAACTGGAGCAGGAAATCGAGCGGCACTTTGCGGCCGGAGCGGCTGCTGCCAGCGATCCCGGGGCCCATCTCGCTGCATCGTCCGCTTTCCTCGCACTACGTTCCGCACTTGAGCGTGGCGAGGTACGCGCTGCCCAGCCCGACTCGTCGTCGCCGACCGGCTGGCGCGTGAATGCATGGGTCAAGCGCGGCATCCTGCTCGGCTTTCGCCTTGGCACGCTCGAAGAAATGCCGGCCGCTGAAATCGGCTCTTCCGGCCCGACACCGGTCCTTACATTCGTCGACAAGCACACTTACCCGGCACGCCGTTTCAGCGCCTCCGATGCCGTTCGCGTCGTCCCTGGTGGCTCTTCGGTTCGCGCCGGGGCTTATGTTGCCCGTGGAGTTGTTTGCATGCCGCCGATGTACATCAACGTGGGCGCGTATGTCGATGAAGGCACCCTCGTCGACTCGCATGCGCTGGTCGGCTCCTGCGCCCAGATCGGCAAGCGCGTTCACTTGAGCGCGGCAGCGCAGATCGGCGGCGTGCTTGAGCCCGTCAACGCCAGCCCTGTGGTCATCGAAGACGATGTCCTCGTCGGCGGCAACTGCGGCGTTTATGAAGGCACGATCGTGGGCAAGGGCGCGGTGCTGGGGGCCGGCTCGATCCTCACGCGCGGCACACCCCTCTTCGATCTCGTGAACGGAACGATCCTTCGCGCCTCTGCGGATCTGCCGCTCATGGTTCCTGAAAACGCCGTGGTCGTGCCCGGCGCGCGCGCAGTCAACAAGGGAAAAGGTCAGGAGTGGGGCCTCAGCCTTTACGCCCCTGCCATCGTCAAGTACCGCGACGACAAGACCGACTTGAGCACCGCGCTCGAGGATTTACTGCGATAAAAAGGTCGCTTCATCGCGAATCTTCTGCCACGGCCGCGCCGCCGCCCGTCAACGGACAGCGCTCTGCCGCGTCTAAACACCCGGAAAGTGTATAGCTCAAAGATTCTATGAAGATTCGGCCTTCCGTTCGCCCCACTCTCCTGCTTCTCGCCCTGGCGCTGGCCGTGCTTCTTTGCCTGCGCGATTCAGACGCCGCCCAGCAGCCGTCGGGCTCGCAACCCTCGGGCACGCAGCCGATGACTAACCTGAAGGTGCAGGCGCGCGAAGTGCTGCTCCCGGTTACGGTCGTCGATAAGAAAGGCGCGCTCGTCACCGACCTCACCGCCAAGGACTTCACCCTCACCGAGGACGGCCGCCCTCAGGTGATCAAGAGCTTTACCACCCAGAGCAATCTGCCCTTCCGCCTCGGATTGCTCGTAGATACGAGCCGCAGCGTCTATACGGCCATCGACGCGGAGCGCAAGGCAGCGGAAAAATTCGTCGAGCTCATGCTCCCGGCCGATCCTAAAGCCGGGGTTCGAGGCGACGAGGCGTTTCTCATCCACTTTGATCGCGAAGTGGAGCTGCTTGAGGACTTCACCAACTCCCGCGAAAAGCTGGATCACGAGATCGACGCCATGACACCGACCTCTCGCGAACAAAACTCCCAGGGCCCGGAGTCGAGCGGCGACAACCGCGGATACGGAGACCATGGTGACTCCGGCCACGGCGGAGGAACGCAGCTCTATGACGCAATCTATCTCTCGTCCGACGAGCTGATGAAGCCGAAGGACGGCCGCAAGGCCCTCGTCATCTTCTCCGACGGCGTCGATCGTGGCAGCAAGGAGACGATGAACGACGCTATCGATGCGGCTGATCGCGCCGGCGTACAGGTCTACACCATTTACTTCAAGGGCGAAGAGGAGCGCGGCGGGGGCGGCTTTCCCGGCGGCCACCATGGCGGAATGGGCGGCGGAGGCGGCTATCCCGGTGGTGGAGGCGGCTGGCCCGGTGGCGGGGGCGGCGGTGGACGGCACCCTGGCGGTACCAATGCGCCGCAGCTCGATGGCAAGAAAATCATGCAGGAGATCGCATCGCGCACCGGGGGAATGTTTTTTGAGGCCAAAAAGAAAGAAAGTCTCGATGACATCTACGGCCTTATCGCCGGCGCGCTTCGCCAGGAGTACTTGCTCACTTACACTCCGGACAAAGAAGACACCGACGGTGACTTTCACAAGATCGCTCTTAAAACCGACAAGCCCGATCTGACCATCATCACCCGTGAAGGCTATTACGCGAACGCCGGCAACGATTGATTCTTGATTCCGCATCCAAGCCGCAAATGAATAGGCCGCATTCCGGATGGAACGCGGCCTATTTTGTGCCGGCTTCGAACCAGCCCTGACTTAGTGCCCTTTCTCGTGACCGCCCTCTGGATGCGGCTGCCCATGGGGTTGGCCGCCACCTGCGTGCGAGGGCGAAGGCCGCGATTCAGGCGCCGGACGCGATTCGCGGGATTCCGGCGTTGGGCGATCGGCGTTGTTCATATGGGATGCGCCGGGGTTTGAGCCTGGGCCACCTCCGCGATAGGTCGAGTTCGAACCCGCCGGTGCATGCGCCCCGTTCGGCGCGCCACCGCCGTTGTTGTGCGGGCCGCCTGTCATCGGCCGGTCTGTCGCCACGTTTGCCGGATGGCCGCCGTTGTGGCTGGCGTAGTTGTTCACATTGGTTCTGGCCGCAGACTCCTGATGCGCCTGATACGCCGTTGGCGCCACATGCTGCTCGTGCGAGTACCGGTTCTCATCCGGCGTCGGCTGATGATTGATGCCGCCTGGTCCGCCACTGTATGCGACATGCCGATCATTCACGATGGTGTTGTTGCGCACGATCGTGTTATCGACATACGTGTTGTGAATGACCGTCGTGTTCACGCGCATGACCGCAGTGTTGTAGCGGAAGGAATGGCCGGCCCACACGCCGCCCACAAAACCGATGCCCATGTAGCCGAAGCCGTAGTTCACGCCGCCGTAATAGCCCACGTGCGGTCCCCAGTAGCCGCGATGCCACACATACAGGCCGCCGCCCCAGCCCCAGTAACCGGGCGTCCATAGAGCGCCCTCATAAGGCGCCGGAACCCACGTTCCAGGCACCCAGTAGTAGCCGTCATCGCCGTAGGCCCAGTAGCCCGGCGTCCACATCCATCCATCTTGAGGGCAAGGCGGCTGCACATAAACAGGCAGCACTGGCGGAGCAAATCCTACGCTGATAAAAACCGCTGCGTTTGAAGATGCGGGAATCAGACAAACCAGCAGAGCGAGCATAATCGCCTGCACAAGAACCCGTTTCCATCGGGAACTTAGCATGGGGGGAACCTCCTTGAGAGTCGAACGGATCGTGCATCCAGCGTCGCGGAAATTGGCTGCGAAGCCGGAGCCAATCCAGTCTATGCTCCTAGGAACCCAGCCGGCATGAAGAAGTTGCTTATGAAAGCCGGGATCTCAACTGATGTAACCGCTTTAATACCTGTAGCTAAGCCCCATGCCAACCACGTGACGCGCCTGTAGGTTTACGGGCGTAGTCACCACGGGAGGTCCGTCAGCGGGAACAGGAGGATTGAAGAACGGATTCGGGACGTAGATGGATCCAATGTTCCCGGCCACCTGTCCGACGCCAATATCGAACGCGAAGTGAGGCTTGTCCCTCTGCGTAATCCGCACGGCGTAGTCCAGGGTTGTGGGAATATGGGCGCTCATCAACGGGTAAGACGCAGGATTACAAGCCAACTCAGCCTCGCACTGATAGAGCGCCGCATTCAGCAGGGTGTTCAGGTTCACCGCGGTCTTTGGCTCCTGCGTGAATCCGCCCGAGGGCACGGCTACGATGCCGTGGCCGAGAGGCAGCGGGATTCCCAAACCGCCGAAGAACCGCCCGCCAAAGCGAGTGCTTTGGCCGCCAAGGCCGAAGATGGTGCCATTGGTCGCCTTCCAGCCAATGTTCAGCAGGAAAGGCACCGGGGGCTTCGCCCAGGTCTTGGTCAGGGCAATGTAGGCGTCGCCATTGGTGTACGACTTATCTGTCCCCGTCAGCGTCTTGTTGGCCGCGCCTGAAACAAAATGGTCGTTGGTGCGGATCACGCCGCCGACCGCGATCCCCGGCATCCACGGGCCGAACTGCCCGTCTTTGAAAACGACAACCTTGCCGTGAAAGACATTCATGCCGGAGTAGTTCCACAGATTGCTCAGGCCCAGCGGCGTGGAGGTTGTGGTGGGCTGGTCTCCGAACTGGTGAACGCTGCGGGTGTAGCCGGCCTCTGCGCGGTTGGCAAAGCCCTCGGTGATGCTGAAGGTTTCAACGTCGCCGATGACCGACGAAGCATCGATGAAGTGGAAGCCCACGGCCGGATGCGAGAACATACTTCCCTTCTCCGCATAGACCACATAGGCCGTTGGCGTTAGAAACCCGCCGGTCTGGCCCTCCAACGTCAGGTGTTGTGCGGCCAGCTGGCTCGCCGGCGCCGCGGCAATCGCTACCGCACAAAGGAAGATGTTGAACGGGCTGCGAACATTCATGGTCCACTCCAAGGGTGCATGGGCCGCATTTGGCCTGCGCCCGAGCATAGTTTTGGGAATTGACTTCTTCTATCACAACCAGAATGCGTTTGTCTCTATCCCACGGCACTCAGCGGCAAGTCATGCTGAACGATTCGGGACGCGCTAAAGAGTGGGGGGTTTAGCCCGTAATAAACCGCCCAATCTGACTGAGGGTTTTAGCCTTGACGAAGATTTTTCATTGAACCTCCGAGTTCGTGGCTCAGTGGTAGACTCAGCCCATGCCGCGCGGTCTTTTCATCACCCTTGAGGGCCTGGATGGCTCGGGCAAAACCACGCAGATCAAGCGCCTGGCGGCATGGCTCACACGCCGCGGCCATCAGCCTGTTTTGCTTCGCCAGCCCGGCGGGACCGCCATCGGCGACCGCATTCGCGAGCTGCTTCTTGACTCCCGCTCACGTTCGCTTGATGCCATGACCGAGATGGCGCTCATGTTTGGCGATCGCGCGCAGGCCATTGCCGAGGTCATCGAGCCCGAGCTCAACGCCGGCAAGATCATTGTCTGCGACCGCTTCACCGATTCGACAGAAGCCTACCAGGGCGGCGGCCGCAAGCTCGGCTCAAAGGTTGTTCTCGATCTGCACCGCTTGATCTGCCGCGGACTCCAGCCCGACCTCACGCTCCTGCTGTTGCCCGGATTCGAGTCGTCGCTTGCCCGCGCGCGCCGCCGCAACGACCGCATGGAATCTGAAACCGGCCGCGATGAAAACCGCTTCGAAACTGAGCAGGACAGCTTCTACCGCCGCGTGTGGGAAAAATACCGCGAAATTGCCGCCCGCGAGCCCGGGCGCGTCGTCCTCATTGAAGGCGACCTCACCATTGACGAGGTCCATGAGCAGATCATCGAGTCCGTCTCCGAGCGCATCCTTGCCATCACGCGGAAAACCTGATTTTCATCAGCAGCGCGCTGAGGGTTACAATTTCAACGAATAGAAATGTCGGTTAAATTCCGTTTCGAACGAGGCTCCATTTTGCGTATCTCGACCAGGATCTCTACTCGCATCTCATCCGCTGTCTTTCTTGCCGCCACCGTTACATCCATCCCTTATCTCCACGCCAGCGCTAACGCCCGAATCAAGGGCGAGCTAGGCGGTCTTCCCGCGCTCTCTGACCAGCAGCGACCGAAAGCAACGATAGACATCGCCAAAGAAATCGACGCACTGCCACCCGGAAAAGACAAGGTGGGGTTCGCCGACCAGGCAGCAAACCTGGTGACCGCGGGCGATCAGGGCCATGACGCCTTACAGGCGGTGGCCGACGCGCTTTCAAAAGCCCTGGCAGAGACGCCCATTCCGGCGAAAGGCGATCAGCCACCGGCCCCATACATGGACCTGGCTCGCCTCATGCGTTACGAAGGCGTCACCGTTTCGCTCAAGGATCCGCTCTACCTGAAGGCCAATGAGATCCTGGCTGCCAATGAAGCCGACATCTCCAAAGCCGACTTTACGCTCAAGGATCTGAACCATAAGACCTGGACCCTCTCCCAGTTGCACGGCAAAATCGTGCTGGTGAATTTCTGGGCCACCACGTGCGACGCTTGCCATAAGGAGATGCCTGCTCTGGACGCGATCTACGTGCACTATCAGAATGAGGGACTGGTGGTTCTCTGCATCAGTGCCGAAGATGCTTTCACAGTGAATTCATTCCCGCTCGTAAGGCAATTTCACCCGCCTGTGCTCGTCGATAGCGGCGGCAAGGTGAGCAAGGAGTTCCACGTCACTGGGCTTCCCAGGACCTTTGTCTTCAATCGCGACGGCAAACTGGTGGGAATGGCCATCGACCAAAGCACGCAGGAGCAGTTCTTTGCGTTGCTATCCGCCGCCGGCCTCAAACCGGAATAATCGCGCGTCGAACCGCGATTTCACCGGCGCCGGGCAGAAGCCGGTACGAGACGGAGAGTTGGAGCCAATTTGGCGTTGCGTTTGCCACAAACCCGCAGCAACGACGGCGTTGCTGTTTCTGCATGAAGACGGCGTTGTATGGGCGGATCGTCTTCGGCTCGTCGGCGGTGCTGTTCGGCGTGATCGCACTGACGTGGCACGACGCCGATACCTGGCAAAACTTGCAACATGTATGGAGCTTGCCTTTCGGCGTCATCATTGGCTCGGGTCTCATGAGCATTCAAATTGCGGGAGGGGCTGGAATACTTCTACCGCGCATGGCGCATTGGGCTTCGGCGGCACTTTGCATCGTTTATTTGTGTTTCTCGCTGGCCTGCGTGCCTGACATCATTGCCGCGACAAATCTCTACGACCAGTTCGGCGGAAGCTTTTTTCTCTTCTTTTCCTTGCTTTGCGGCGCCATTGCGGTCTATGCCTCAACCGAAACAAATGGCGCAGTGGCGACTATCCTTGGCCGCCTTGCACGCATTGGACTGGGCATCTGTGCCGTTTCCTTTGGGCTGAGTCAGTTTCTGCTGCCTCGCGAAACAGCTCAACTGACTCCAAAGTGGATTCCGCCCAACCAGATGTTTTGGGTGATCCTTACAACGGTCGGGTTCGGGCTGGCGGCAATCGCCATCCTCATCAACCGCCATGTGCGGCTCGCGCTACGCCTGATGGCGCTCATGCTGGCCCTGTTTGGCGGATTGGTTTGGATTCCGCGCCTGATCGCCCACCCGAAAGCGCATTTCAACTGGTCTGAATGCGCCCTGAACTTCCTTGTGACCGGGGCCGCCTGGGTGGTGGCAGATTCAACAACTTCTTGATTCAGGCAGCGTTTGCGCTCCCGCTTCACCGAAAGCGCATCCTCGCGCGCAAGGCTGCGGACCCGGCACAACGGGATCGTACTGCCGGCAGACAGCCTACATGTAGCCTTGCTTTTCGGCCCAATCCCCAATCACCGGGAGCTTGATGCGCTTGCCATTCCACGCGCCGATTACGCACCACAGCCAAACCAGGAAGACAAACAGTCCCATCAGGCAAATGATACCCATCAAGACACGTGGGCCGAGAAAGGCGGTGTACCGCAGGGCATAGATCAGGACGTATCCCAAGAAAATTGCGTAAATGTTGAATACCAGCGACTGCCACGCGTGGAATCGCACATAGGGTCGCTTGTTGTAGCGCCTGATGGCCAGAAAAAAAACCGCCAGGACCGGCGTGAAGTAGGCGATCGCGCCAATGGCATTGTCAGAGAGGCCGGTTTTGGGGGAACTGGGATTCATTTTTCCCTTTAGGAAGTCGGAACGCGGTCGAGTTGAAAAACCGCACACGCTCGCACGATTTCCTCAATTCTTTCCATCCCAGGATCGGGATGGGAAGGCAACGTCTCGGGAGCAGCTTACACATTATAGAGGCTAAGTTGTGCCGGCGATATTTCTTCGTTATTCCCTGGATCGGGGGGCCGACCCGAACAAACGCTCCCATTGCCAGCTCCTGGACTTGCTGCGTTATCAGTGGCCTTGCAATCCCAGCGCCCTCACAACCGACTCGTCCACCTGCGCAGGCTGCCCATTCTCTTTGGTGACCACGCCAAAATTGCCGCGATAGTCCCACATCGCCCAGCCGATACCGTCTGTCTCAAGCGCCGTGCGCACGTCGTGAATCCAGTTCGCCCGCGACACGGGATCGCTGTGATCGCGAAAAACGCCGAATTCGTTGCAGGTGAGCGGCACATGGTTGTCGCGCCCCCACGCTGCCGCATCGTCGATCATGACCTGGATGCGATGCGCATTCCACCCATCGAGCCAGTACTTCTGCATGTTGTAGCGATCCACCGCATTGGGAACCTCCTTTAGCAGCTCCGGCATCGAGCTCTCTGTTGCCGGATAGGGAATGTCATGTTCGTAGCTGAACCAGGGCGTGCTCCACGTCGCGCCCTGATGCGTGAACTCGTGCGGCTCGTAGAAGTGGAAATTGTAAATCACGTTTCCGTCGGCTAGCGGTTCGATCGCCAACAGATCCCAGATGTCCGACCAGACCGCGCCCGCGGCAATGATGGTGTGGTGCGGCGCCTGCTCGCGAATTGCCGCCGCCGTGCGCGCCTGGATCCCGGCCCACCGGTATGCATCGTAGATCTCCGGTTCATTCAGGATCTCGAAGAACACCATGTTCGGATCGCGATCCGCATAGTGCGCTGCCAGTCTCCGCCAGATCGATGTAAACCGCTCCACCGCCTGGTCGTCGGTGCGCATTTTCTGTTTGTAATCGTCGCCGGGATGAAGGTCGACGATCACCGCCAGCTTATTGGACAGCATCGTGTCCACGGCATGATCCAGCTGCTTCAGAAAATCAGCGTTCGCCCCGGGAAAGCCGTACATGGCCGCGGCCAGCGGCATGGGATCGATGCTCAGCCGCACATGGTCGAATCCCATTTTCGCAATGAGCGCGATGTCTGCGTCGTCGGTGTAGCTCTGGATATGCTCGGCCGAATAATCGCGCGACTGTGCGAACCAACCGGAAGCGTTAATCCCGTGCTTAAGGTGCTGGGCGCGGGCGAAGGCCGTTTGCACGCCAGCGGCGCGATCTTGCGGATTTTGAGCTGTCGCTGGAATCGCAAAAGCAAGAAGCAGGGCAAGAGAGCTGAGACGAAGATGCACGGAAATCCTCCCCAAAAAACAACGATAACGATATCACGCGCAGACGCAAAGAATCATTGCAGCCCGGGCCCCAAAGCAAAACGGCCCCCGTTTTCCGGGAGCCGCTTGTTCCTTCCCCACAAGTTCGTTTATTGGCCCGGAGACGATCCATCGTCCAGGTTGCTTGCCTGCTCGTAGGTCACGCGCAAATACTTGTACGGATTCACGGGCACGTCATGCAGGCGCACCTCGTAGTGCAGGTGCGGGCCCGTGGCGCGTCCTGACTCGCCCACGTAACCGATGATCTGGCCGCGAGTGACGTGCTGCCCAGGAACCACCGCCACCGCTGAAAGATGTCCATAGAGCGTCATCACATCGTGACCGTGATCCAGCGTCACTTCACGCCCATACCCGGCACCCATTTGCGCCCCGGTGACGCTGCCGTCCCCGGCTGCGCGTACCGGCGTTCCGTAGGGAGCGTCGATATCCACTCCCGAGTGGAATGCGCCTTCGCCGTTGATGGGATCTTCACGCTCGCCGAAGCTCGACGCCACTCGGCCCTCCACTGGCCACATCGACGGCGCATCGGCCAGCTCCGTCCAGTCGCCGGTAAAGTTTGGCGTTAACCCGCTTTCCAGCGCCCGCGAAACCGCGCCCGACATGGCCTCGGAGCGCAGCCTATAAAACATGTCAATGGAGTTGGCTACCTGTTGCGAGTTCACGTCATCGCTTTGCATCGGAGCCGGAGGCGCTGAGGGGGCTGCTGCCTTGCTCTCTTCCGCTTTGGCCTCAGACGCCGCCTGGAGCTTGTTCTGCCTGAGCCCGTAGAGTGCGGAAACTTCATTGGCCAGCGCGCCCAGGCTCGCTACCTGCACGCTGCGGTTGTGCGCAATCGCTGCCATGCGCTGGTAATTCTGGCGCAGCGTTTCCCGATCCGCGCGCACCTGGTTAAAGCTCTCAGTCTTCAGAACCATGCGCGTGTACGACCCGGCCAGCCCCACAATCGTGAAAGCGCCCACGATCGCCGCAGCCACAAATCCATACACATACCTGAGAGGAAGCGCAATTTTCCTGAGTTGGCCGTCCCCATCTCGCGCAACAAAAAGTATGTAGTATTTTCTGCGTAACATCTTTGCCTGCAATCCCCGGCGACCAGCCAGTCATCGAGTTTCCAGATCGGGGAGAGTCGATCGGTTACGGGCCTTGCGAACCCAAACTTGAACCTGTGCGCCCCTTAGGGCAGATGCGAGAATGTTGGTCAAGCCTAGCAGACCGTCCAAAATCGGGTCAACGAAAAGCTTCCACAGGCATTACTAGGGTACCACCTTTGGTCCTTAGGGTCTGCACATGATCCGCACAGGCAGCTTCCCTTTCAAATAAGCCACTTGCGAGCCCACCATACCTCTCGGCACCATTCTTTTTGATGCTCTGCCCAAAACATCGGCCATCCGTTCAAAGCATTCAGTTTGCCTCGATTCGAGACTCCCGGCTCGCTGCGACGTATCCTATGCTCACCATGCCACGCACGATCAGGCAATCGAATCCGGCACGCCGAGTTTCTGCTCGCTCAGGTCCGACTCGTTTCGCCGAGTTGGCTCTGCTTGAGAGGATTCGCCTCCGCGCCGCCCAGATGTCTGCCCCCGAGCTGCGCCTCGGCATTGGCGACGACTGTGCTCTCCTTCGTCCCGCTCCGAATGAGGAATTCGCCGTTACCACCGATCTCTCCATCGCCGGCCGTCACTTCCGCCTCGACTGGCACCCTGCCGAATCGGTCGGCCACCGCGCCCTGGCCCGCGGACTCAGCGATTTGGCCGCAATGGGCGCTCGACCCGTCGCGGCGTTTCTATCGCTGGCACTACCCAAAGAATTAGTCCAAAGCACTGAGGCGCGGAGCGCCGTACGTGCGCCCCGAGGCCCGCGGGCCGCCCGGGAAGTCTGGGTCGACAGGTTTCTCAACGGTTTTCTGTCTCTCGCTCAGGCCTACAAGGTTCCGCTTGCCGGTGGCGATCTTGCCGAGTCCACTCTCGCGGTTGCTGACGTCGTGCTCACCGGCGCGGTCACGCAAGGAGAAGCTCTGCTCCGTTCCGGCGCTCGCCCGGGCGACCTTATTTATGTGACAGGAAGTCTTGGCGGCGCAGCCGTCGGGTTTGCATACCTCTCTCAACTGGCCGCTGCGCTCAAGCGGGATCGCTCCGGCTCGCGGCTCAAGGAGCTTCCGCGAATCCCTCCAAAATCAATGGCCGTGCTCAAACCGCACCTTTATCCAAAGCCGCGAGTCGCGCAGGGCCTTTGGCTGGCGCGCAAAGCCATGGCCAGTTCGGCCATCGATCTGAGCGACGGTCTCTCCACCGATCTCGCCCACCTTTGCGCGGAGTCTGGCGTTGCCGCCGAACTTGACGCTGATTCCCTGCCGGTCGCGCCCAACGCAAACGCAGCCCAGATTCTGCACGGCGGCGAAGATTACGAGCTCTTGTTTACGGCGCCAACCGCTGCCCGCGTGCCGGCAAGCATTGTAGGTGTATCCGTCACGCGCATCGGCCGCATCGTCGTCGCGCGCGAAGGGGCGTCAAAACGTACCAGTTCGCCGATCACGCTCATCACGCCCGCGGGCTCAGTCCCGCTCACGCCGCAAGGCTGGCAGCACTTTTCGTAGATCACTATCGCCGCCTCCCCGTTATCCTGAAGTGTGCCTCCCAAGCTCAACTCTGCGGTCAAGCCTCCGCGCCGCAAGCATTTCGTCCGATTCCTATTTCTCTGCGTCGGCATTGCGCTCGTGGCTGCCTGGGCGCTCGCCGCGCTCACCCTCGTGGCTGCCAAATGGATTGACCCGCCCACCACCGCTGTCCACATAGAACGCCGGCTTCAGGCCTTCATTCACCGCAAGCCCTACCACGAGCATTACGAATTCGTTCCCCTCAGCGACATCTCGCCCGACTTCCAGCACGCCGTGATCGCCGCTGAAGATGCGCGCTTCTACCAGCACCACGGCTTCGATTGGCAGGCCATGGAACTCGCCGCCGATGAAGATATGGAAGGCGGACATCGCATACGCGGCGGTTCCACCATCACCCAGCAACTGGTGAAGAACCTCTTCTTCGGTACCGGCCGCTCCTTTCTCCGCAAGGGCGCCGAGTTCACGCTCGTCCCGGTCGCCGAATTCGTTCTCGGCAAGCAGCGCATTCTGGAGCTTTATCTGAACGTGGTCGAATGGGGTCCCGGCATTTACGGGGCGGAGGCTGCGGCACAGCATTACTACGGAACCTCGGCGCGCCATCTCGGCCGCCAACAGGCCGCAGATCTTGCCGCCATTCTTCCCGCTCCACTCAAGCGCCGCCCCGAGCGCATGACTCACTATAGCGGGCTTATTCTTGAACGCATGCGGCAAATGGGTTGGTAGGCAGTCTCGATCGACAATCGACGACCCACCGTTTACGGCCTCTGCCCATCGCGCGCCAAACCCGTTGATTTCGGAACTTTCATAGAAATGGCCGCACCTCCAGGCGGGCATGGGAATCTGAAGAACATGAAGAAGATCGGCTTCCTCTCATTTGGCCATTGGACACCTTCGCCGCAGTCGGAAACGCGCACCGCCGCGGACGCGCTCCTGCAGTCTATCGATCTCGCCATTGAGGCTGAGCGCCTCGGGATGGATGGGGCCTATTTCCGCGTTCATCATTTCGCGCGCCAACTGGCATCGCCGTTTCCGTTGCTCGCGGCCATCGGCGCTAAAACGCGAAAGATTGAAATCGGCACTGCGGTCATCGACATGCGCTATGAGAATCCTCATTACATGGCGGAGGACGCAGGCGCCGCGGACCTGATCGCCACCGGCCGGCTGCAGCTCGGAATCAGCCGCGGTTCGCCGGAGCAGGTCATCGATGGCTGGCGCTACTTTGACCACCTTCTCGCGGAAGGCGAGGACGATGCGGCCATGGCCAGGCGGCATACCGAAGAGTTTCTTCAGTTGCTTGACGGCAAGGGCTTCGCCAAGCCCAATCCGCGTCCGATGTTCCCGAATCCGCCCGGGCTCCTGCGCCTTGAGCCACACTCCGAAGGATTACGCGATCGCATCTGGTGGGGATCTGCCACCAATGCCACGGCCGAGTGGGCCGCAAAGCTGGGAATGAACATGCAGACTTCAACGCTCAAATTCGACGAGACTGGCGAGCCGCTCCACATCCAGCAGGCAGCGCAGATTCGCGCCTTCCGTGCAGCCTGGAAGGAGGCTGGCCACGCCCATACTCCGCGCGTATCGGTGAGTCGCAGTATCTTCGCTTTGATTGACGGCCGCGACCGTATGTACTTCGGACACGAGCGCAATGAAGAAGACCAGATCGGCCTGATCGATGAATCCACGCGCGCCATCTTCGGCCGCAGTTATGCCGCCGAGCCCGATGTGCTCATCGAGCAGCTAAGAAAAGACACGGCGATTGCGGAGGCCGATACGCTGCTGCTCACCGTTCCGAATCAACTCGGCGTTGCCTACAATGTCCATGTTTTGGAGGCAATTTTGACCCACGTCGCTCCGGCTCTCGGCTGGCGTTAGAAAGAAGGCTGCAGTCAATCTCATCGAGTTCGAGGGGCTGCCTGCTCAACTTCGTGACCTTGCGGCTTGCACGATTGCCTCCACAACCTCGTCCGGAGTGAGCGCGTCGACCTCAAGCGTGACATGCGCCATGCGGTAGAGCGGCAGGCGGCGCTCATAACGATTTTTGAGATTCGCTTCATCGGCCAGAACAGGCCGCAAATGCGCGGTTCCCTTGCACCGCGCGAGCGTGGTCTCGAGTTTCACTTCGAGATGCACGAGCAGCGTTTCCGGCGATGTGAGCATGAGTTCGCGCGTCGCCGCGTCTTCAATCGCGCCACCGCCGAGGGCGAGCACCAAGCCGTCGCCGCGAGAAGTGCTGGCAATCGTCTCCCGCTCGCGCCTGCGAAACTCCGTCTCGCCTTCGCTCCGAAAAATCTCGGGAATCGTCGTGCCGGCTTCCGCCGCGATCACGTCGTCCACATCGACGAAGCTCCAGCCCAACCGCTCGGCTACAAGCGGTCCAACAGTCGTCTTTCCCGAACCCATGAATCCGGTGAGCACGATGCGGCGTGTAGCTTTTTCAGGCAGTTTCATTCGTTCCAGTATAGGAGAGCAGATACAGCGGTCCCTGGCTCGTGAGTCGTGGGTCGTGGTTCGTGACTTGTGATATGTGGCCCATGGCTCGCGGCTTATGATTCATGAAAAGTGGATGGCGAGAAGCCCTCTCTCTGTTCCCTGCCCACGATTCACGAATCGCGGTCCGGGATCCACGACTCGCGGTCACCCAAACACCATCACCATCGCTCCGGCTGTAATCATCAATCCGCCGATGACCGCCGCTGCATTCAGCTTCTCGCCCAGGAGCAGCCATGCGAACACCATGACGAGTGGCACGCTCAGCTTGTCCAGCGGCGCCACGCGCGAAGCCGGCCCGAGTTGCAGCGCGCGGAAGTAGCAGAGCCATGACAGTCCCGTCGCCAATCCAGAAAGCGCGAGGAACAAAATCGTTCGCCGATCGAGCGCGCGAATCTCGCCGTGGCTGCCTAGCGCCAGCACGATGCCCCACGCAAATACGACCACCACGCTGGTGCGCAGCGCCGTGGCCAGGTTAGAGTCAACATGCGCCACGCCCACTTTGGCCAGCAAGGCCGTGGCGGCGGCAAACACGGCCGAAAGAAGTGCCCATCCAATCCAGCTTTGGGTCCAGCTACTCGTCCAGCTCATGGCAATCAGGATACGCGTTGCTCTCAGGCCCGGCGCAAACTCCGTTTCATACAAAAATCGTTTTCCGGTCCAAAATTCCGGTGCTATTATGCGTGCATCCCCTCCAACCAAAACCCAGGAGGTTTCTATGAAAGCTTTTCTTCTTTCCATGGGGACCAGCAACGCGGCTGTACGCCTGGTTCTTCCGGTGTTTCTCGCATGCAGCCTCACGGTCGGTTTCGGAACACACGTTGCGCAGGCACAACAATCCAGCCTGATCGGAGAGTGGCGGGCAACGATTCAGTCTGGCACGATTACGATTTCGTTCACGTCGAACGGTCAATACGACCAAACAGGAGTAACAAATACCGGCACGCAGACGATGCAAGCCGGTCCCTACCAGCTGGTGGCGCCCAACAGCATTATCTTTACGGTCACAAACTGGTCACCTAAGTCGAAGGTGATGCTGGTCCCCTGCGGAATTCCGAATGACCCGGTTTGCAATGTACAGCGGGTACAGAACATGCCCAAGCCACCTAATTCCGAGTACGTGTATGTGTTTAACGGCCCGAATACGATGACGTTGTCCAACCAGACGGGGCCAATTACGTTTACGCGGGTGACGGGCAAGTGAATCGTAAATCTTGATTCGTAAGTTAAACTCCTGAACATGCAGACCGGCCGCGCCAGCAGAACTGCCCTTCGCGTGGCTCAGCGGCGCGCCGTTCACCAGGTTCTGGACAAGCCCTGCGTCCTCACGGACCCCATCGCCATTCCACTGCTCGGCCCCGAGTTCCGCTACGACGCCGTGCGCGAGATGCATCCGTTCTCCCGCGCCTTTCGCGCCTTCATGGCGGCGCGCAGTCGCTATGCGGAGGACCGTCTGGCGGCGTGCGTCGCACTCGGCGTGACGCAGTATGTGATTCTCGGCGCCGGCCTCGACACTTTCGCTTATCGCAATCCATTTTCCCAACTGCGCGTCTTCGAAGTAGACTTCCCTGCCACACAGGAGTGGAAGCACTCGCTCCTCGCCGCGACAAAAATTGTGCCGCCCGGCAACCTCACGTTTGTGCCGCTCGACTTTGAGCACATGACACTCGCCGCGGGACTGGCCAACGCGGGCTTTGACTCGAGCAAGCCCGCGTTCTTTGGCTGGCTCGGCGTGGTTCCATACCTTAGGCTTGCGGCTTTTCGCGCCACGCTCGAAACCATTGCCGCGCTTCAGCCTGGAACAGCAGTCAGCTTCGATTACGCCCTGTCACCGCACGCGCTGAGCGTTCTGCACCGCATGACCTTTCGCGCTTTGGCGCGGCGCGTCGCCAAAGCCGGAGAGCCTTTTCAATTGCTCTTCACGCCTGAGCAGCTCGATGCGGAGTTCGTCCGGGCGGGATTCAGCCGCTCTGAGCAACTCGGCGGCGCGGAGCTCAACGAACTCTACTTTGCACGCCGCAGCGACGGGCTCAAGTTGCCCACGCCAGGCCTTGGCAGGCTGGCCACTGGATGGGTTTAGCGGATGGGCCGCGAGGGCTACCACGCTGGCGATAGAATGGCGTCATGCGTCTGTCCGCATTCCTGCCCTTCGTCTCGGCTGCGCTCTGTCTGCTCAGCCTGAGCGGATGCGGCTATCACACGCTGGGCGCAGCCACACATCTTCCTCCCGAGATCAAGACGCTTGCCGTTCCCGTCTTCGCCACGCGCACCGAGGCCAGCGGCACTGAGCTGGCGATGACCCAGGCCGTCATCCGCGAGTTCGCGGCGCGCACCCGCTTCCGGGTAACCGCCGATTCTGGAGAAGATGCAGACGCCATTCTCCACGGCACGATCCTGAAGCAGGTAACCACGCCGCTCACCTACAATTCCGCCACGCAGCAGTCGTCCAGCTTCATCATCACCATCGTCGCCTCTGTCACACTGACCGCCCACGACGGCAGAATCCTCTACGAGAACAAGAACTACGTCTTCCGCGAGCAGTACCAATCGACGACCAACCTGCCCACGTTCATCCAGGAAGATCCCGCCGCCATTCAGCGCCTGTCGCGCGAGTTCGCGCGGCAGCTTGTGGCCGACGTCCTTGAGGGCTTCTGAGCCGGATTCGGGACCCGCTTATTTCTTGATTCCTACCTGCTTTTCCGCGCTGGTCACCTGCCCCAAAGGGCTGTATTCTGGAGCCGCATGAAGAATGCGGCGTTGAAACGCGCTGAAGCGGAGTGGGAGCGTTGACCGGCTCGCGGTGGGGGGCAGGTTTCAGCTCGGTTGCCCGCTTTACCGCGGAAATTGAAGCTGCCGCGGCGGGCACGGGCAAGCTCAGGCCCGGGTACGTTCTTGCCGGCGACGAGATCTTTCTTCTTGACCGCTGCCGAGCCGCGGTGCTCAAGGCCTTCGTCCCGCCCGATCTCCGCGACTTCTGCCTGTCCGACCTGGATCTGACGCAAACTTCCATCTTTGAAGTGCTGGACCGCGCGCAGACGCCATCGTTGATGGCGCCCTTCCAGGTAATCTTCATCCGCAATGTGCGGCAGCTTTATACCCGCGGCGCGAAGAAGGAAGAATTCGCGGCACTCGACCGGTACTTTCAATCGCCCAATCCGCAGGCGCTGCTTTTGTTCATTGCGGACTTCCTGCGCATTCCCGCGGATACGCGGCGCATGGACCTGGACGACAAGAACCGGTTCGAGCGGCTGACCGAAACGCTGGGCGTGCATTGCGGCATGGTGGAGCTGGCACGCGTAAACGAAGAAGACGCCATGCGCTGGACCGTGGCCAAAGCGCATGAGGCAGGCCTGCAGATGGAAACCGACGCCGCGCGCGAACTGGTGGATGCGCTTGGCGCGGACATGATGCTGGTGGCGTCGGAGCTGGAAAAGCTGTTGCTCTACACATTGGGCCGAGGACGAATTACGCTCGGCGATGTGGAGACGATGGTGCTGAGCGCCAAGCAGCGCACGCTTTACGAACTGACCGATGCCATCAGCGCGCGTGACCGGGTGCGAGCACTGGCACTGCTGCAGGGGCTTCTGAACAGTTCGGACGCCGGCGAGGACGCAGCCATCGGCCATCTCTACATGCTGGCGCGGACCTTCCGCCAAATGCTGGTGATTCTGGAGAAGAACGTGCGCGATTCCCGCGCCATCTGGCAGGCGCTTTGGCAGGGATTCCGCATGCCGCCGTTCGCCGCGGACGATCTTATCCGGCAGGCACGCCGCTACAAGAGCCGCCGCGAGCTGACGCGCGCACTCCGCCGGGTGGCCCGTGCCGACCTGGAATTGCGCTCCTCTCCGCCCGATAAGCGCCTGGTGCTTGAGCGTCTGGTCTACGAGCTGGCTTCGGAACCCAAACCCTCCGCGCCGGTGTGGGCGGCGGCTCAACTCTCCTTCGAGAGCTGACGCCGCGCCAATTCCTTTTCCGCGCATTTTAGATTCAAGACGCGAATTTGCAGTATTAATGCACGCCGTGTTGATTCATCCACGGGGTGTAATCGTGGTCGACTTTCTGAATGTGGTTGGTGAGCCAGTCGCGCAGAAAGTTCATCAAATCCAGGCTCAGAGCCGCTTCGCCTTTTTCGAGACGCGAACTGAAATCCTGCACCTGCTTAATCAGATCCCGATGTTTGAGCTTGTGGTCGGCCAGTCCGGGATAATCTGCGTCCGCCATCATCTCCTCTTCCGCGGTAAAGTGGGTCTCCGTGTAGTCAACAAGTTTGCTCAGTAGAGGGCCGGTCTGGCTCTGCCCTTGCCCCTTCCGCATCGCCTCGTGAAGATCGTTGATCAGCCCAAAGAGCACGCTGTGCTGGCCATCGATCGATTTGACCCCTACCGAATACTGACTGCTGTTCCATGTTAAGAGCGCCATGAACTTCTCCCGCCGGCGATCGCCGGAGTGTAGTTTATCGGCGAGATTCGAGTCGCCTTGAGCGGATCTCAGCAGAGTTCGGCTGGCTTGGCATTCGAGCGCCGAGAGGGCGGCGCACGCTAACCATCAGCAAATGCCGCGCTCGCGGAGCCATGGACTATATTCCTGGTCTACCTGTTCGATATGTTCGAGGAATCCATCGTGCAACTGAGAGAGCAGCGGACGCAACTGGAGGGCTTCGCCGTATTGGAGCCGGTGCGCAGCCTGAAGAATCTCCGCAAGCATTTGATGATGCACCGCGCGATGCTCTGCAAGGCCTGAAAAACCGGTCTGCTCCATCAGTTGCTCCTCGCTCCAGAAGTGCATGCGCGCAAATTCGATGAACTGGTCCAGCAGTTCGCAAGTCTTCTCGTGGCTGCAACCGCGGAGCAACGCCAAACGCAGGTCGTTGATGGCATCCATGAGGATGCCGTGCTGATCGTCCATGGCGCGAACGCCCACCGAGCAGGCGTGGTTCCAGGTGAGAAGAGTCAAATGAACCTCCGCGAATGACCAAAGGAAGTATCGGCGTTCTGTGCCGCAGCGTTACGCCTGATCGCGGCTCCCAGGTGACCAAGGTTTCATTGAGCCAGTGTGAGCGCGGAGGAGCAGAATAAATGTATTGTCGATGATCACTCCCGCCAACGTTGTGGCCGCGCTGCTTGACCTGATTCCCTTCCTCTGCGTCGGGTTCTTCCCGAAGGCCGTTACGGCCCTGATGAGCAAGCTGCCCCCTTGGGCAAAGCTCGGACTGCCCGCGCTTTTCTGCATTCCGTATGTTGTGGTTGGGTGCGGCGCGGGAAGGTTCCGCTATCAGTGGCTCGGCTGCTACGCGCTGCTCCCCGTGGCGATTGCCGCGCTTCTTGGGCAGGCGGGGCAGGTTGATCCCGAGCAGCGCGGGAACTGGCGCGACTTTCTGGTTCTGGGCGCGCTGGGTTTAGCCGTCGACTTGCGCTGGTTTGAGGGCGCGTGGCCGGCACACCTGGCCATCTTCGGCAAGATTCTTCTTCTCAATGCGGGAATCTACGGCTTCGTGCTGATCCGACGGCTTGAAGGAACGGGATTCGAGCTTCGCTTGCGCGGGAAGGACCTGGGAATCGGGCTGCGCGAGGCCGCTTTTTACATTCCCATCGCGCTGGCTCTCGGTCTGGCACTCGGCTTTCTGCATGCACACAAGGTTTGGCCGGGGATATGGGCCATTGCCGGCGCATGGTTCTTTACTTTCTTTTTCGTTGCCGTTCCCGAGGAGCTGTTCTTCCGCGGCTGGCTGCAGAATCTGCTTGAGAAACGAATTGGCCGCTACGGCGCGCTGCTCGTGACTGCCGGACTCTTTGGCCTGGCGCACTTCAACAAGCGCACCACGAGCTTTAACTGGCGTTACGTGCTGCTGGCTGCGCTGGCCGGAATTTTTTACGGCCGCGCCTGGCGCGCTGAGCGGCGCGTGGGAGCATCGGCGGTGACGCACGCAACCATCGACGCAATCTGGTCGCTATGGCTGCGATAGGTAATTCGTATGCGCGGCATGCAGATGCGGCCGATAGGCAAGATAAGCCCGCCCTACTCGCATGTTGTGCACGACGGGGCCGGGGATGGTCATGGCGATCGTGATCCCCAGGAACGCGTGCGCCAACATCAGCGGATAGACATTGCGGTAACGCAGGAACAGCAAGCAGGCGATCAATCCCCAAATGAACGTAAGCGAAACCAGAATGGGATTGGGAATATGCGCCGCGGAGAACAGGGCGGCCGCGAGAAGCGCCGCTTGCCACGGTTTGGGCGTGACGCGGAGCAAGCGCAACAGAAAGAAGCCCTGCAGCAGGATTTGCTGAACGGCGGACCATACGGCATATGCGCCGTAGGTCTCAGGAAAAACCCATAGACCGTCAACCATGAGCAGCGCGTGAGCGCGAGCGGAGATCAGCATGGCTGCAGCAGCCAGGACAGCCGCGGCTGCGACAATCCACGCCGAGCGCCAGAGGTTTGCGGCGCGGAAACCCATCGCGGACCAGCCGTCAAACGATCTCCAGATAATAAAAGCGATTCCCAGAGCGGCGACGAGCCATAAGCCTCGTTGCCACGGGCGCGGGGTCCACTCCACTGCCTCGATCAGTGCGTAGGCGATGCCGATCTCGATCCAGTCGCGGCGCTTGCTTCGGGTGCCTAAAGGATGGCCCGGTGCGGGAGGGAATGGTTCGACATGCTCCATTATCCCGATGATAAAGCGGCTCCAATTAGCTTGCGTGAAGGCCCAGGCACAGCAAGTGTGGAACCGCAATATCGCAAGCTCAGTTGGCTATTCCAGAATGATCATGGGATCCGGTTTGTGGCTGCGTGTGGTGAGCGTGATGGCCGCGACAAGAATCAATGCGCCGCCGAACCAGGCGTATGGGCCGAGCTTTTCGCCGAGCAGCTCGACGCCCAGGATCGATCCCATCGCCGGCTCGATGTTGAGGAAGACGCCGGCACGCGAGGCCGGCACGTGGTGAATGCCCCAATTCCAAAGCAGCGTCGTCGTCGCCGTGCAGAGGAGTCCACTGATGGCCAGCGCTATCCACGCCGTTTTGCTCACGTGGGCAAAGGGGAACGATTCGACTTTCCGATGGGTGAGTTGCGCCAGCAGCCACGAGCCGGCCAAATAAACGACCAGCATCACGGTCCCCGAATAAATTGTGTACGCGGTGACCACTGGCGGGCTGTGGGTTTCCATCAGCTTCTTGCTGAGCAGAATCCAAACAAGCGCGCAAGCCAGCGAAGCAATCACGAGCAGGTCGCCGGCGAGCGAAGGCGTTTCGCGCCCGGTAGTGGCGCGGTTTCCGCCTAGAACTACCAGCGCGGCTCCGATAGTCGAGCCTCCCAGCGCCAGCCATCCCAACCAGTCGAGCCTTTCACCGGCAAAAGCCACTGCCGCCGCGGCCAGCAACACTGGCATCGCGCCCACCATGAGCGATGCGTGACTTACCGTAGTCCGCGCCAGGCCATTGAACTGGAGCAGGAATTGAATCGGGATACCAAAGAGCGCGGCCAGCAAAAGTGTTCGCGTTTCCCCGGCCGTCAACCGAACGCGACGGAAAAACATCACCGGAGCCATGCCCAGGCAAGCAAACAGAAAACGGTAGAGCACCATGTGCTCCACGTTCATTTCGTTGAGCGCGAGCCGGCCCCAGAAGAATCCGGTGCCCCACAACGAGCTGGCGAGGGCGCAGGCACCGTAACCGAGAAACCTGAGTCTTCCGTCGCGGGCTTCAGCCGCCAGGTTTCGACCGTCCGTCGCGGGGCCTGCCATCACCCTTTTACTGTCGCACATGCCGCGGGTGCAGGCTCTCCCTCGCGGGCTGGCTCATCGGGCGGACGCCGTCGGGCACCCTGAGTGCGCGTATTAGTGGGTGGTGCGCAGCTTCGCGCGCGCCATCCAGTTCGCGAAAAACAGTGCGGCGATGACCAGGAGCGGCCCCGAAATGCAGGCGGTGGCTACCCATTGCATGTGCCTTGGAGGGACGGTCCATAATTAGAAGCTTGCGGGCTTTCGCCGTCAACCCCGCATCGGCGAGAATGATCATGGATGGTGAGGGCGCGCGGAATCGTGGAGTCAGGTCATAGTCGCGACGCCTTCCTGATCTGCGGCGCGCTGTTTTTTTTCTCCGCGCTGGCGGTGGCTCCGCTGGGCGCGCAAGAAGAGATTCCGCCCGCGCCTGCGCCGACTGTGACCGCACCAGCGCCAAGCTCAGCCGAGCCCGCGCCCAAGCCTTCGCCTCCGGTCAAAGAGCGATTTCTCGTGGACCGATTCCCCAGCGAGCCTTCGCTGCCCCCTGTTTCGACCGTTCCCATTGGGCCGCTGGGTTTCAGCGCGCCCAGCTCAAACTACATGGGAGCGCGCAATTCGATGGCCTCTCTCGATTTTCTTGACGAAAATCGGCTGCTCTTCACCTTCCGGATTCCCGGCCTTCTGCATCGCGACCAGTTGCACAACGACGATAGCAATGAACGCCAAATTCGGGCCGTGGTCGTGTCGCTGCCCAAGGGTATTGTCGAAGCCGAAGCCACCTGGACCGTCCACGACCGCGTGCGCTACTTGTGGCCGCTTAACAATGGCCACTTTCTGGTCCGCGACCGCAATACCCTTTTCGAAGGCGATAGCACCCTCACGCTGAAACCCTATCTCGACTTCCCGGGCTCACTGCTTTGGATCGAGCTTGATCCTGAGCAACATTTTCTGGTGACCAACTCCGATGAGCCGGCCGCTAAAGATTCGAAATCGGAAGGGACCATTGGCTCCGCGACCGCATTGGCCGCCGACCCCTCCGACCAGGATTCCGGCGCCAGCAGCGACACCCCCGATCTCGTGATCCGCATTCTTCGCCACGACTCGGGCGACGTGATGCTGGTGAGCCGCGTCCGGACCGCCGTTCATTTACCCATCAACTCCGTGGGTTACCTCGAGAATCTGCGGAGTCGCGGAATGGATTGGATCTTGAACCTTCGCTACTTCACTGGCGGAAGCAGGATGCTCGGACGCGTCGAATCGACCTGCGAGCCCGATGACGAATTCCTCTCGGAGCAGGAGATTCTCGCCACCACATGCGGGCCATCGGGAGAGAGCAGTCTTGTGGCCGTGTCCACCACGGGCAAAACACTTTGGGAGACGAGGGCGCCATCAACGCAGGTGTGGCCCCAACTCGCCGTCGCGGCCAACGGCTCGCGCCTGGCTTGGGAGACGCTCGACACCACCCACTCCATCTACGCCTACGCGCCGATGGATGCCAGCGACGTCAAAGAGCAGTCGGTGACCATCTTCGATGCGGCCAATGGCGACATCGCCATGGTTTCGCCGGTCAGCCCTATCCTCGACGCCGGCGGAAACGTCGCCGTCTCTCCTTCCGGCCGGCGCGTCGCACTGCTCAATGCCGGCGCAATCCAGATCTTCGACCTGCCCGCGCCCCCGCCTGTACACGTTGCGAACGGCCTTCCCTAGAGAAATCGCGAAGAAGCGCCGTCTTCCTCGCTCCATGACCCCGTTGGAATCAGGCTGCGCCCCCACTTCGCCGCTCGCCGGCCGATAGCCCGCATATTTGAGGTCCATTTGTGGCAACCCAAGCCGCTGTTTTTAGGTACACTGAGCGACGGGGGTTTCTTTCTTGGCTTCGGCTGTCGTCCATTATTCTGCCTCGGCGCTCACCGACCGCGGCCGCAAGCGCCCTTCAAACGAAGATGCATTCGGACTTTCCGTCGAGCACGGCGTGTATGTGGTTTGCGACGGTATGGGCGGCGCTGCCGCAGGCGAGGTTGCGAGCAACCTCGCCGTTACGGAGGTGATGCAGTGGCTCACCCAGCGTCCCCGGACCGGGCCCCCGCCTGTTGAGGCCGCGGAGGCTGTGGCAGCCGCCAACGAGGCCATTTTTTCGCGTTCGCAACGCAACCAGAAATTGAATGGCATGGGCACCACTCTTGTCGCGTTGCTTGTGGAGGATCGCCGCGCATGGATGGTGAATGTAGGCGACAGCCGCGGCTATCGCCTGCGCGATTCGCACCTGGAACAAATCACGCTCGATCACTCCCTTGTGGAAGAGCAGATGCGCCTGGGCCAAATGAGCAAGCAGGAAGCTCTTCGCTCACCGCTCAAGAACGTGATCACGCGCGCCCTGGGAACACAGAGCGTGGTGACGCCAGACATCTTTGAATTCGAGACAGAGCCGGGCGACCTGTTTCTTCTCTGTTCCGACGGACTGATTCGCGAAGTTCCCGACTCCCAACTCGAGACCCTGCTACGCCTCGATTTGACTCTTGAGGAAATGTGCACGCGGCTGGTCGAGGCTGCCAATGAATCAGGCGGAAACGATAACATCACTTGCCTTCTGGTCCGGGCAGAATCATAAGCCAGACCAGCTCGTGGAATGGCTTGGCCCGATGCTGCCCCGAGGCGCCAGCAGGCGACCGGCGAGCAAGAATCGTTTTTACAGCCTCAAAAAACTTAAAAGGACTTGAATTTGACACTCGCACCCGCCAAATTTATGCTTCCGAGAGTTTAATGATAACGTTTTCTCGAAGCCACTGTCCGAGAAGGTAATTTGAGCATGTCGAATGTCGCCACTGCCGCAGCCGTCGATTCGGCGGCGATCCCGCAACGAAAGCGGTACACGGGAGTCAACCTGACCCAGGATGAAAAGGAGAATGGACCGTGCAACGAAGAGAATTTTGCAAACTAGTCGCGGCTGCGGCCGCGGCCAATGCGATTGCCGGAAAGGCGCAAACCGCTGCGGGCGCGCCTTCGGGTTTCAACACACTTCGACAGACCTATGAGGAATTCTGCGCCACGCCGGAGAAGGACCGCGTCTTTTATGCTCTCGTGGACGGCAAGATTGTCGAGACGAAACTAGAAGACTCTTCGTGGGCGCCCACGGACTGGGGTAAGCCACCCGAGTTGCCTGGCGGCTCGTGGGACGGCGTTCCCATGACGGCGCCGGTCAGCGGGCTCAGCGGCGAGGGCCCGTACCAGGCCAATTGGGATTCGCTGCTCAACTATGACGCGCCGGAGTGGTACCGGGACGCCAAGTTCGGTATTTGGGCACACTGGAGCCCGCAGTGTGTTCCAGAAGACGGCGATTGGTATGCGCGAAACATGTATGAGGAGGGCTCTCCCAATTACGTCTATCAAAATGCGCATTACGGTCATCCATCTGAATTTGGTTACAAGGATCTGACGGCGCAGTGGACGCTGCTCAACTGGGAACCTGAGGCTTTGATCCAAAGGTACAAGGACGCGGGCGCGCGCCTGTTTATTTCGCTCGCCAACCACCACGACGGGTTTGATGCCTGGGGCTCAAAACATCAACCGTGGAACGCATTGGATCATGGGCCGCATCGCGACGTGGTTGGGGAATGGGCCGCTGCCGCGCGCAAACAGGGGATGCGGTTTGGCGTGACGGTGCACCAGGCGCGCAACTGGTGGTGGTTCCAGACTTCGCACAATGCCGACAAGAAGGGCCCGCTGGCGGGCGTTCCCTATGACGGGCGCATGACAAAAGCCGAAGGAAAAGGACAATGGTGGGATGGACTCGATCCGCAGCGGCTCTATAGCGCGAAGCATCCCACGAATGCGCTGCCCGATGCTTCGTACGTCAAGAATTTCTACGATCGCACGCGGGACCTGATTGACCAGCACGATCCGGACTTACTTTACTTCGACAATGACCTGCTGCCGCTGGGCTGGGGCGGCATGAACGTGGGGGCCTATTTCTACAACCACAATCTGAAAACGCGCGGCAAGATGGAAGCGGTGCTGAACGTCAAGAACGTGCCGGACAAGCTGGCGAAATCGGTCGTCGCCGATTACGAGCGGGGGTTGACGAGCAGCATCATGCCGTACGCGTGGCAATCAGAAACCTGCATCGGCGAGTGGCACTACCGGCGCAGCCTTTTCGAGGGGCCCGGAGCCTATGGCGGCTACCTTGCGCCACGCGACGCCATTCACTGGCTGGTTGACACGGTGAGCAAGAATGGAACGTTCATTCTCAACATTCCCGGCAAGCCGGACGGGACTATCGACAGCAAAGAAATTGCGGTGCTCGATGAGATCGCCGCGTGGCTGAAAGTGAACGGCGAGGCCATCTTCGAAACGCGGCCGTGGACGGTTTACGGCGAGGGACCGAATTCAATCAAGAGCGGGGCCTTTCAGGGCGGCAGCATCAGCGCACTGGGAAGCCAAGACATCCGCTTCACGCGCAATAAGGCCAACAACGTGATTTACGCCATCTTCATGGGTTGGCCGGACTGGCATGCACAGATCGCTTCGCTGGGACTATCGAGCAAAATCAACCCTGGGAAGGTGCAGAATGTGACCTTGCTGGGCCTGGATATGCCGATCAAGTGGACGCAGGATGCGGATGCTTTGCATCTGCAGTTGCCTTACGGGTCGCCCGCCTCAAACAGCTATGGGGCGGCGGTGAAGATCGCACTGAGCTGAGTTCGGCGATTACGCTGAAGATGAAGTTGCCGCGGGCCTGGCTGGTCCGCGGCGTTTCATTTTTCGGGAACGCTTTGCGGCCGGCTCCGGAAAATCTGGCCAACGACGTGCCGGTATTTTAGGGGCTCGCGCCTTTGTAATCAAGAAATCAGCCACGTGTTCGACGATCCACTGAAAGTTTGCTTCGCCGACGGAGTGCACGTCGGCGTCGGGCACGGGATTCATGAAGTCGATAGCGTAGGGGATTCCGTTCTCGACCGCGAATTCCACTGAATTCAAGTCATAGCCCAAGGCGCGGCAGAGCTTGAGGGCGTCGTCTTCCATGCGCCTGTAAAGAAGCTTGGCGCGCAGCGTTCCGGGACGCGCGGCGCCTTGCAGGTAGCGCTCGGCGTGGGGGCGACGCGGATCGTAAGGCATGATGCGAACTTTCTTTTGGCCGACGACGAAGCAGCGGAAGTACTCCACGAACTCGACGGCTTTCTGAACCACCATGGAGAGGTCACGCGTCTGATCGTAGGCGCGGAAGAATTCGTCGCGGCCACGGAACTCGTGCACATCGCGCCAGCCGCCGCCGTGGATTGGCTTGAGGAAGCCGTGCTCGCCGATGGCGGCGAGGACACTGTCCCAATCCAGCGGAAATTCGAGGTTGCGCAGCGACTTTTCGCTGGTCCCGTTCGGATATTCCTTGTGCGGAAGCAGCGCGGTAGGGGGCACGGCGACGCCCAGCCGCGCGGCCAGCGTGTAATTGAGGAATTTGTCGTCGGCCGAGCACCAGAAGGGATTGTTGACGACTGCTGTTCCGTTGAACGCGGCGTGCTTGAGGAACGCGCGATAGAACGGAATGTCGTGGGAGATGCGGTCGAGGATGACTGCGTAACGCGGTTCTTGAAGGAGATGCACAGCGCCGGTTTGAACAAACTCCGCTTGAATGCCGGGTGGATTGAGGTTGTTGATCCGCTCGACGAGGGCGCTGGGGAAACTGTTCTCAACGCCGAAGAGGACACCGATCGTCTTCATACTCGTCCTCCGCGATCCATGGGGACCGACGCGGCGCCGCGTTCAAGCCCGGCAACAGTGTACGTCAGGCTGCAATGAACTTGGCGGAGACTAAGCGCTTTGGCCCGCGATGCGGCGCAACTGGCCGAGGTGATTCAGGTCGTGGCCGGCCATGGTTTCGACAACGGTTTGGAAGGTCATGGTGCCGCGCTCGGGATGGGTCATGGTACGGGCGGCGGCGGCTGGAAGCGCGGAGCGGATCATGCGCAGATTCCAGTTGCGTAGCGCGGTGAATGCGGTGAGCGCTTCGTCCGCAGGAATGCCGGAGTATTTCGCGGCCCACTTGTCCTGATCGAAGGGCTGAATGGTGGGGCCATCTTCGGCGAGGGTCTGGCGCAGGCGGAAGCCGAAGACCAATTCGCAGTCGGCGAGGTGCGAGACGATCTCGGCGGCGCTCCATTTGCCGGGAGCGGACGGGTTGCTGACTTTGTTTGGACCGATGGCGTAAAGGCAGTCGGCGATGGCATCGGGAGTGGAGGCTAGAATCGCGTCCACGGGCCGTCCGTCGAGGAAGCTGTCGTAGGGGTTGAGTTGGCTCATTGCTGTTCCTCCTGAGTGATTACGTTTTTTCCGTGGTTCGTGCACCGTGGTTCGTGGATCGTGATTGCGGCAGACGGCGAGCCCACGATTTACGAATCACGACTCGCTGTCACAAGTATTCCTGGATCATTTGCTGCCATGCAGGCCAGTCGTGAGAATTCGGGAGGTCCCACACGTGGAATTCGTGGGGGATTTCTTTTTCGCTCAGGATGCGGTCGAGATCGTGGTTCCGGGCCAGGCAATGGTCGTCACGCCCGGTGACAAGCACGTAGCGACTGCGGCGGAGGCGATCGAGGAAGCGCGGGTCGGCGAGGCGCGGCAGATAGTGAGTGGGCAGATTGAAGTAGCAATTCTCGTCGTAAAAGCCGTCGAGAAAGCCGGTGAGATCAAATGTTCCAGAAAGCGAAATGAAACCACTCACGATTTCCGGATGGCGCAGGGCGATATTGACCGCGTGGTAGCCGCCGAAACTTACTCCGAGCGCCATCAGGCGTGGGTCGCGATTCTTTTGCAGGATGAGGGGGACCAGCTCGTGGAGCAAGTACTCCTCATATTGCATGTGGCGCGCAATGCGTTGACGAGGCGGCGCGTGACGGTTGTACCAGCTTTCGTCATTCACTGAGTCGACGCAGAAGAACTGAAGGAGGCCGGCATCGATCTTGCCGGCGACGGCGGGGATCATGCCGCGATCTTCGAATTCGTAAAAGCGGCCGCCGGAGGTAGGAAATACGAGCACAGGCAGACCCGCGTGGCCGAAGACGAGAAGCTCCATCTCGCGGCCCAGGCGGCTGGATCGGCACTTGTGATATTCGCGATTCATGGTTTTGTTCCTGGAGACGGCATGGGTTTTAGGCGGCGGACGAATCTGCGGGCTGGTTCTGCCATGATAAGCGAATGAAGATGCCAGACGGTGTTTCGATCATCGTTGTCCAATTGATCTCCCTCAGGGGTTAAAACCCCTGTCTTCTCAGTGCGTTGGTTGGCCCGGCTAAAGCCGTGCCCTTGTTACAACGCTATTCCGTAGTTGGCCCGGCTAAACAGGTTGGTGAAAAAGTCACCGCGGTGGGTCGAATTCCGAAAAATCTTTCCTCGGGGGCAAAATACCCGAATCATGTGGGCCCATTGATGTACGGGCTGAAGCCCGTACCCTTCAAACTGACCCAATCCCATGTGGAGGGCTGGGGGATTTGCTTCAAATGCCCTGTTTCGGCGATACTTAGGTGTTGCGAAGTGTGCGGCCGGGCGCCTTTGTGTGACCGTTGCCTGGCAGGATCCTCTCTGCGACACCCGCTCCCCAAAAGGGCGAAACTCAAGAGGCGAAAGTCCAAGGGCGAAAGTCTTAAAGCGAAACGCCTTGGGGCGGATGCAGAATGTAAGCCAGCCGGGAAAATCCCTGGATTGCCTCATTCAAGTTCTGGAAGCCGAAAGGAAATGATTCATCGTGGTTATGATACGTTTGGCGCGCGTCGGCGCCCGCAAGCAGCCCTATTACCGCATTGTCGTGATTGAGAAGGATCGCGCCCGCAATGGCCGTTCCATCGAAGTTGTCGGCACGTACAATCCTCGCACCAACCCAGCCAGCGTTACGCTGAAGCACGAGCGGATTGCGTACTGGCGCAGCAAAGGCGCACAGTTTTCGCCAACGATGGAAAAGATCGTGGCGAAGAATCCTGTGCCGAACGCAGAAGCCGCTGCCGAAGTGAAAGACCCCACAGCCGCCTGATTTGGCGGGCTGAACGGGACCGGACTCGAGACGGTGCTCCGCGGGTTTATACCCAAGCCTTTGCTCGCGGCAGGTTTCAAGTGTTACTATTCGCGCACAGAATCAACATCACTGAAACCCAACGCAGAAGGTCAGAGGCACGATCATGACCCAGGTCGATATGGTGCAAGTAGACGCATTGGTCCGCGAGATTGCGCGGGCATTGGTGGATGAGCCGAACGCCGTGGAAGTGGAAGCGGTGAGCCGGGACGAGAACACCGTACTTAAACTCCGCGTGGCGGCGCAAGACGTGGGCAAGGTGATCGGCAAACAAGGGCGCACAGCCCGCTCGGTTCGCACCATTCTGGGAGCGGTGAGCATGAAGCTGCATCACCGCTATACGCTCGACATTCTGGAAGAGGACGACGAAGCCTAGGATGGCTTTAGTTTGCGCCGATTTCATTTTCGGTGGCCGGAGGTAGCTGTGCCGGAACCGACCGAGACGTGGGTATGGCTGGCGCGAATTCGCAAGGCGCAGGGGCGCAAAGGCGAGGTCTTCGCCGAGATTCTGACTGACTTTCCTGACAAGTTTAAAGAGCGGCGGCAGCTTTGGCTGCTCGCTGGGGACATGTCTGCGGGGGCCGTTGCGCGAAGGCCTGCGCAGACGCCGCGGCAGGTAGAACTCGTGAATCATTGGCTGCACAAGGGCGGCGTGGTGCTGCATTTCGCAGGGGTGGATTCGATCACAGCGGCCGAGGGTTTAAAGGGAATGACGGTTGCGATTCCGCGCGAGGAGCGAGCGGATCTCGGCGCGGACGAGGTTTACGTCGGCGACCTGATCGGATGCGTGCTGGTGGATGTGGCGGGCGCAGAGGCGGTTCGCGTGGGCGAGATTGAGAACGTGGACAGGAGCGGAGGAGCTGCGCCGCTCTTGGTGGTGCGCGGCGCAAAGGGCGAAGTGCTGGTTCCGTTCACGAAGAGTTATTTGCGCAAGATCGATCTCGCGGCGAAGAGAGTGGAGATGGAGTTGCCGGTGGGATTGGTGGATCTGAGCGAAGCGGAAGAGGCGTGAGTGCGGGCGGCCGCGGAAATTCACAAAGATACGTCCCTCAGGGGCTGAAGCCCACATTCATTTGGCGCTATTTGCGGCACGACTGAAGTCGTGCCCTGACACTTCGTGCTTTTACTGACGTGCCTCAAGTCCGGGCCTGATGGCCGACCGTTGAGAAGCCGCAGATTCCGAGGCGTGAGTGCGCTGCGGAAAGACAACCGCAGATCCTTCGACTCGTCGCCTCGGCGACTCTCTCAGGATGACAGATCTAATTTCAAGCCACTTCCATTCATCTAGCCTGCAACCATGCCACGCGCTCAAAACGTCAATGGCTTCCATTCGCCGTTGTCTTTGAGCGCTAGCTGAAGGGGGCGGGGTGGGCCGGTGGGCGGGACGGTGAGTTCGATCCACAATTCCTGATTGGGCTGGAGTGGTAGAGGGCTCTTTGCGGTATCGGCGATGTAGAAATTGACAGGATCAGATAGCTGCATCTGGCTGCAAGGCGCGCCGGGCGCGGCGGAGATCTCTTCGCCGATGTTTGAATCTTCCTGACCACTGATTTCCTGACCTTCGGGGCGCAGGGCGACGAGCTCGTTGTTTTCAACTTTCAGGTTGGCGCGGAAGTATACGGGCTGCGGGCGGAGAACGTAGGGGCCGGGCTTGACGGCTCCGTTGACATCACGCGGGAAGGCGGCGAATTTCGCGGACGGCAGAGTGCTTTGGCAGCCGTCGACGATGAGCCGGAGTGAGAGGTAGCGGCCGCGCATGGGAAGCGCGGGATCGATGGCCGCGGCGCGGGTCCAGACACGCGGGCAGCGCGATCGCTGCCAGAGATACTTGCCGGCGATGGAAGAGACGATGAGCAACTGGATGATGAGCAGCGCGATGGAGACGCCGGAGAGCGTGAAGCGGCCGATTTTCATTGGGCACCTCCAGTCAGGTCGGCTGCGTCGACGGCGATCTGATCTGGCGGTTTTGGCGGAGGCATGCGATCGAGGATGCGGCGGCGCATTTTTTCGAGCGCCCATCCGCCGGCGAGAAAGAGAATGCCGAGGCCGATGAGGCCGAGCGAGCGGTTCAACTTGTTGAGAATGTCACTGAAGTAGAACCACGCGACGGCTGCGGCGAAGCCGACGATGCCGAGGTTGACGAGCGCGCGAGAGGCGAGGCGCACGCCCCACCCGCAGAGAAAGACGGCGAAGGCGGCGACGAGCGCGTAGGCGAGAAGATTGGGATCGGTGCGGACCCAGTTGCTGGTGATGCCGTTGGGCGCTGTGTAGCTCTCGGTGATGGTGTGATAGCACCAAGGAAGCGCAATCACGAAGGCGAGTGCGGCGGCGATGGGAACGAGGCCCTTGTGGCCGTGGAATGCGGCGATGATGAGCGGGATAGCGGCGATGGCGATCCAGGCCCAGACACGGGCAGCGAAGGGGATGAAGGTCTGGCTCGAGTTCCCGGACTCCCAGGCCGAGAGCATTCCGTAAATGGAGACGACAGCGCCAATGACGCTTACCGCGAAGAGGATTCCCTGCACCGCGCGGCGGCGCGAGCCGATGAAGAACGTGATGTAGAGGATGGCCCACGCGAAGACGACGCGGCCCAGGTAGATGCCTTCGCCGATATGGCCACTCATGCGGAAATCGAGCTCGCAAACAATCCACGCGGGGACGAGAAGGAGCGCGAGGGTTTGCTGCGCCTGATCGTGGAGAAGAGCCCATCCGGCGAGAGCGCAGAGCGCCCAGAGAAGCACGGCGGCGGGCCAGTGCTCCTGCATGTTGAAGATCTGGCCGACGAGCGCGATGGCGGCGCCGGCAGAGACTGTGCCGACCGCGTGAAGCGCGGTGGAGAGGCTATGGAATTTGGGCCGCGCTAATGCGCCGGCCTTATGAAAGGCGGCGACCATCACGATGACCAGCAAGAAGCGCGCGGCGGGGCCGAGCTGATCCCAGTGAGCGGAGACGAAGAGCACGACACCGCAGGCGAGGAGGATGGCACCGAGGATGAGCGCGGTGATGCCCTGCCATTTGAGGCCATGGCTATCTTTGGAAGCGGACTGCGATTCGTGGGCGCGGATGCGGGCGGCGGTCACCGCGTCGAGGACGCCGGCGGATTGCCAGCGCGTCAGAAGGGCTTCAATGTCGGGCATGGTGGTTGGCTGAAATGATAGGCCGCGAGAGGCCGTTTTGGGATGAATAAGGGCCGGTTTGCTGCATAAAATCGACAAAAAACGACGAAATCTGTCGGCGATTTTAGGAAATATTCATTGATGATAAAAGGGTTAAGTGCCATCTGCACCATTTCTGGGGCAGGAAAATCACTCTTCCGATTTCTCGGACTCCTTTCGGTTGCAGGTCGAAGGCGAACGGTGCGCTGTGGACGACCCATCCGCAGTCGTGACAGCGAGCCGGTGAGCGTGCGGGTGGCCCTTTTCGCAGGTTGGCAAGTCGGCGGGTTGGCGAGTTGGCTCATTTAATACAAGTGTAGAGAGTTGCGAGAAATAATCGGCAAACTTGAGAGAAGAATTTTGAGCTGACAAGTTGCGTGATTGCAATAGATGCGGCGCGCGGGCGGGGAGGGCCACTCTTGACAGAAATTTCAGATGAACCCCTTGAGTTCGGTCGAGGACGCTTCGACTCCGCCCGGGGCAGGCACTCGGACGACAGCCGGGCGGAGGCCAGCGTTACAAAGGCTGCTGACGTTGGATCGTGGGATCCCACCCTAGCGACAAAAACAAAAGCGTCGCGAGGGTGGGGCACCCACTGAGTTCGTGCCTATTCCAGGTCCCCGAAGGCGAGGGACCGGGGGCACCCGGCTCAGGATGACGCCGCGAAGTTGGTGTTCGTGGTATCCCACCCTAGCGACAAGAACAAAAGCGTCGCGAGGGTGGGGCACCCACTGAGTTCGTGCTATTCCAGGTCCCCGAAGGCGAGGGACCGGGGGCACCCATGTTTGTGCTGGGTGGAATGCGGCGGGTTGAGGTCGTAGCTATCCCACCCTAGCGACAAAAACAAAAGCGTCGCGAGGGTGGGGCACCCACTGAGTTCGTGCTATTCCAGGTCCCCAAGGCGAGGGACCGGGGGCACCCATGTTTGTTCAGGATGAATGCCGCGAAGTTGAGTGTTCGTGGCTATCCCACCCTAGCGACAAGAACAAAAGCGTCGCGAGGGTGGGGCACCCACTGAGTTCGTGGTATCCCAGGTCCCCAAATGCAAGGGACCGGGGCACCCATGTTTGTGCTGAGTGGAATGCGGCGGGTTGAGGTCGTAGCTATCCCACCCTAGCGACAAAAACAAAAGCGTCGCGAGGGTGGGGCACCCACTGAGTTCGTGCTATTCCAGGTCCCCGAAGGCGAGGGACCGGGGCACCCATGTTTGTGCTGGGTGGAATGCGGCGGGTTGAGGTCGTAGCTATCCCACCCTAGCGACAAGAACAAAAGCGTCGCGAGGGTGGGGCACCCACTGAGTTCGTGCTATTCCAGGTCCCCGAAGGCGAGGGACCGGGGGCACCCGAGGCATGAGGGTCGCGACCGGTCTGGAGACGGGCGGCGAGGTTGGGCGCGCAGCAACTATCATCGTGAGTATGCGGTTCGACATCGTTACCATCTTTCCGGGGTTCTTTGAGAGCGTGTTTGCGCACGGGATTGTGAGCAGGGCGCTGAAGAATGGACTGGTGACGGTGAAGGCGCACGATCTGCGCGGGTATGCGCACGATCGGCACCGCACGGTGGACGATCGCCCGTTTGGCGGCGGCGAAGGGATGGTGCTGAAGCCGGAGCCGCTGGCGGAGGCGCTGGAGGGATTGGGGGTCCGCGCGAAAACGGAGCGGGGAGAGGGCAAGTCAGCGAGTCGGCAAGTCAGCGAGTTGGCGGGAAAAACAAAAGCAGGTCCTTCGACTTCGATCGCTGACGCGATCTCCGCTCAGGATGACAATTCTGTGGGTGGGACGCGGGTGATTCTGCTGTCGGCGCAGGGGAGATTATTTACGCAGACCGTGGCGCGGGAGCTGGCGACGTTAGAGCGGGTGGTGCTGGTGTGCGGGCGGTATGAGGGCGTGGACGAACGGATCAACGAGCTTTATTGCGACATGGAGCTCTCGATCGGCGACTACGTGCTGAGCGGGGGCGAGCTGGCGGCGGCAGTGGTGGTAGATACGACGATGCGGCTGATTCCCGGAGTGCTGGGCAATGAGGCGTCAGGCGAGTTTGAGAGCTTTGGCGTGGCGGATGCGGACATCGATACGGATGTGGAGGGGGTTCCGCGATCGCAGCACGGAGCGGGAGGGCTGCTGGATTATCCGCAGTACACACGGCCGGCGGAGTTTGGCGGATTGCGCGCGCCGGAGGTGCTGATGAATGGGGATCACGCGGAGATCAGGCGATGGCGGAGGGCGCAGCAACTGCGCAAGACGCTCACGAACAGGCCGGAATTATTGGAGCGTGCGGCGCTGAGCGCGGAAGATTTGCGGATGGTCGAGGAGATTCGGTTGGAGGAGATGAGGCGGTTGTAGTCCGAAGCGCTCCCCTCAGGGGCTAAAGCCCTCTCCCATTCTGCGGCCTTTAGTGGCACGACTGAAGTCGTGCCCTTTCAAAACGGTGACGTGAAATTAGTTCTTCAACAAGCTGTGAACTTGTGCCCTTTCAAAACGGTGACCCGAAATGAGTTTTTCACCAAGCTGTGACGTCGTGCCCTTCAAGGCAGGATTTCCGCAGCCAGATCCGAGGTGGGAAGGATTCCGAAGGGATGCTGAGCTGAAGGTGCAGCTTTCCTGAGGACGAGCTGGTTGGGCTCGGCCGCTGGTGCTTTCGGGCGCAGCATCCCGACGGATTTTGAGTTTGTTTAGCGGGTGATGTTGACGGTCAGGTTCATATCGACAGGCGTGGGTTCGCCGTCGACGGTGGCGGGCTTGAATTTAAATTGGCGAACGGTGGAGATGACGCGAGCGTCCCAGAACTTGCCATAGGATTTGGTGATCTCGATATTTTTAGGCGAACCCTTTTCGTCGACGGTGAGGGAAAGGCCGACCTGGGCATCGGCGGGAATGGCGTCAATTGAGTAGCCTTGAGGGACGTCAAGGTAGGCGGAGTTGACGAGGACCGGCTGGGTAACGCCGGAGCTGATGCGAATGGGGGTTGGGGCAGTGGCGTCGTCCACGGGCGTGCTGGCAAAAGCCGCTGCGGGAAGAATCAGCGAGGAGAGCAGTGTGCTGGTCGCGAGTATACGGCGCATAAAGTACCTCCATGGCGACGATAGTCACCGTCATCATTTTTATCCATAATAGAAACGATTGTCAAGCAAAAAAGCTGCGATTTTAATTTTCAATGGGTTAAGTTGATTAGAATGGCAGGATTGTTAAAATATTGAGGTGAATATTACGAGTTTTCCACAGGGCAAAAGAGGCGCAGGACCGCATTGCGCCAAGCGGCGCACGGGTGTTTCGAGGGATTGAACCGGGGGGGTTGGGGGCGTCCCGGCGTTAGAAGGGCTTTACCGGCTCGGGCTGGACGGAGTTGACCTGGCCGATGGCGATGGCTGCGACGTAGAAGTTTTCGCCGCGGGTGGGCGAGCCGGCGAGACGGCGGAGCATGGCGAGCTGGCCGGCGTGGGTGAACGCGTCGGCGATAGGGCCCTGCATGAGGCGCTCAATGGGCGCGTGGACGGGATTCGACGACGCGAGGTAGGCGTCGAATGCGGAGAGCGCGCCGAAGAAGCGTTGCTGCTCCTGCGGCCAGGCGAGGGTTTGAGAGTTGTGCCATGCGGGATTGCCCTGGGCCATGGAAAGCGCCCATTGGAGAAGGTCGCCCATGTGAGCGAGGATTTGCACGGGGCGGCGGCCGGCGTTATCAAACTCAGCGAAGGAGGCGGGGGCGTTTTCCAAAGCGCGATTGGTGCGGTAAGCCAGTGTGGCAAGGGTGTGGCGAAGTAGATCGCGTTTCTCATCCATGGGGGAAATATAGCGCATGGAGCGGGGGCCGAAACACCCGTAAATTGAGCGGCGGCGCGCGAGGCAGAGGGCGGCGATCTTTGATAAACTAAACATTCTGACTTCAATCGCAGGAAACGACAATGTCCATTCATCCCGTAATGCAGCGCCTGGCCGACAAGCTGAAGCGCACCGACTTGCCGGCGTTTGTGCCGGGAGACCAGATTCGCGTCCAAGTAAAAATCAAGGAAGGCGATAAAGAGCGTTTGCAGGCCTTTGAGGGCCTGGTGATCGCCATTAACCAGGGACCGCAAGGGACGTTTACCGTGCGCAAGATGAGCTTCGGCCAAGGCGTGGAGCGCATCTTCCCTTTCAACTCCAAAGTGGTAGATAAAGTGGAGATCGTGCGCAGCTACAAGGTGCGGCGGGCGAAGCTGTTTTATCTGCGCGGACTGCGCGGCAAGGCGGCGCGGTTGAAGGAAGTGGACCGCGCGACGGGCAAGGTCAGGGCGTAAAGGCAGAGAACAGAGAAGAGAGATCAGAGAACCCCGGCTGAGGCCGGGGTTTTTGCTGCGCGACGGCGGGTCGTGAGTCGTGGGTCGTGGGTCGTGGGTCGTGGGTCGTGGATCGTGGGTCGTGGGTCGTGGGTCGTGGGTCGTGGGTCGTGGATCGTGAATCGTGATTGCGGTTTACTTGTTGCGGGCGAGACGAAAGCCCTGATCGGGTCCGGAGCCGTTGGCTGCCAGGCTGCCCCTGAAAGCCGACTCCGTGAAGGGGGCATCGCCGATCCAACCACCGCCTCTCCAAACCCGGCCAAAACCCTTTTCACTTCCTTTGGGGTCTGCGGCATTGATGGGCAGAGTGGGCGCGAACCAGTCCCAGCACCACTCCCTCACATTGCCTGACATGTCGTAGAGCCCGAGCTCGTTGGGTTTCTTTTCGCCGACGGGTTGCGTCTTGTCGTGATTCTGTTGAAGTTCAGACCAGGTCCAGAATCCCCCAAGCTTCATATCTCCGGCGTTTCTCCAGTACCACGCGACTTCATCGACATCGTTGCTACCGCTATATGTGTAACTGTTGCTGAGCTGGCCGCCGCCCGCGGCATACTCCCACTCGGCCTCGGTCGGCAACCGGTAGCCGTTGGCGTGCGGATTGATGGTGACAGTCCATTTGATTCGATCGAGGTCGCCGAACTTCGGGTCGGGCAGATTCTTCGGATCTTTCCTGGTCTTGTCGATGTTGTAATACGGCTTCAAGCCTTCTTTCATGCTTCTCTGATTGCAGTACTCAACGGCGTCGTACCAGCTGACTTTTTCTACCGGCAAATTGGCGCCGATGAACTGAGACGGATTGCTCACCATGACGGCGGTCCACTCTTTTTGAGTGACTTCATATTTGCCGATGTAGAAGCTGGAGACGGTTACGCCTTTGCCGTAGTAATTGGACTTGGTGTTTTTGAAGGCGCCGCCGTGGACGAGCACGAAGCTGTTCGGAAGCTGTGCCGAACAAACGCCGGCGGCAAGCACAAATGCAGATACGATGAAGCCTTTTTTCATGGCGATTTTCCGTTGGCGATTTTCCGTTTGTAGCGCCGGCGGCCGCGCGACCGCCGGCGTTAGCGTTCTGAACTGATCTGCGGTGAGACTGGTTTACCAAACGGTGGCGTTCACTTCTCCACTGAGGCCGTTATAGGCTTCGGTTCCGAGGATCTGGTAGTTGTAATTCCCCACGGACATGCCGAGGTTCTTCCAGTGGTTGAAGTGGTTGGCCGTTGTGACGGTGTGATTTGAACCGGTGCCAGCTCCGCCCCAGGAGTCGAGGTACTGCTCGAAGGTTTGGGTGCCTTCAATGGACGGCTGGTTCACTTGCTGGTGTTCGTAGGTGTTGTAGTTGTGCCCGTCGCTGGAGACGCTGCCTTTGTAGGTAGCGTTGCCGGTGTAGAGCGAACCCAGTTCGGTGATGTAATACTCCACCAGCGGGTTGGTGAGCCACCCGTAGATCGAGATTGTGTTGTAGCCGCTGGCGGAGCCGACGTTGTAGCCGATGGTCTGGGCACTGCCGGTTTGCCAGCCTTTGCCGCCAACCATGTCGCCGACGCCGGACCATGAAATGGCGTAATTGCCCGGATAGGAGCCGGCCTCGGGAAACGTCATGGTCGCCGAGCCGCTGCTGGTGTAGAGCGAATAGTAGTAGCCGTTGTTTGTGCCGGTTCCGTTGTTGTAAACGGTCTGGGCATTGGCGGCCATCGTTGCACAACCTGCCGCAATGAGAGCGGCGAGGATTCCACGTCGAACTTGAGCGGAAGCCAATTTCATTGAGTACATGCCAATCTCCTTTTCGCATTCGGTTTTGAAGTTTTCTTACGATGTTCCGGAGATCGCGCGTGCGAAACTCCGAAACGCTGCACCGTTGCTTACGTTCGCCGCGATCCTGAATCGTTCTCCGTTCAGGAAGCGGGGAAATCCCGCAGGCCTGTCCGCGTGAGTGGACTGGCCAGTGCTCCTAAATCGGATTACGTGCAAGGGATCGCCGCGCCACCCCGGCTGTACTTATAGCCAAGGAAACGAGGCACGGGGATGAACGACGTCAGAACTGCATTTCGCGGCTTTTGGCCCTCGAGTTACTTCGGTTATGCCGTTCGAAACCGAAGTTCGCTCTGCAATCGACCACGGGCAAACTATCGTAATTTTTGATCCGTTGGCAAGTAGAAAATAAATGGATTTACTGAAACGATTTAACAGGCAGTCTGGTCACTTTTCCGTGTTTGGCGGCTTCGAGCCCTGCTCTTCTCCAGCGTCTTTATCCACAAGTTTTCCACAGGGTTTTCCGCAGAGTTCGCCATCGTTTCGCGCTGTTGGGTCGTGGGTCCATGCGGCTCTGACTTGCCATCCCGGAAGGTGCGGCTCAAGCGAAGTTCCCTATACTGCGGAGATGGCGATAGCAGCAACTCCGGCGGCTCCCTACTATGCGGTGATCTTCACTTCCCTGCTGGCGAATCTGGAAGCTGGGGGAGATGACGGCTACGGACGGATGGCCGAGGCGATGGAAAAGCTGGCCGCGACGCAGCCGGGCTTTCTAGGGATCGAATCGGCGCGCGACGGGCTGGGAATCACAGTGTCTTACTGGGAGAGCCTGGAATCGATTGCGGCCTGGAAGCAGAATTCGCGGCACCTTGTTGCGCAGGAGCGGGGGCGCGATGCCTGGTACGAGGAGTTCAAAGTGCGCATTTGCCGCGTGGAGCGGGATTACAGCTTCAAGCGGGAATGAGGAGTTGCGCCGCTTTTTCCACCCGCGATTCTTGAGTGTTCATATACTGTGAGCATGACCAAGGCCCCCGTGTGCGGATTTGTGCTGGAGAACGCGGCGCGGCGGGGTGGAGCGCGGCGTGTTGCCGGCCTCGACGAAGTGGGCAGAGGGCCGATGTTCGGACCCGTGGTGGCGGCGGCAGTGATTTTTCCTGAACGGCGGCGGCTGCGGGGTTTGACGGACTCAAAACAACTGAGCGAAAAACAGAGAAACGAATTCGACGCGGCGATTCGCGAGTGCGCGGTGGCGTGGGCGATTGCGGCGGTGGACGTGGAGACGATCGACCGCATCAACATTAGGCGCGCATCATTGCTGGCCATGCGGCTGGCAGTGGAGCAGTTGGCGGCCATGCCGGACGTACTGCCCGATTATCTGCTGATCGATGGATGCGACACGATCGACTGGCCGTGCGCGCAGCAGACGGTGGTGGGCGGCGATGGACGGAGCATTTCAATTGCAGCGGCGAGCGTGCTGGCGAAGGTTCATCGCGACCGGCTGCTGGTGGAATTGGACGCGGTGTACCCGGGGTATGGCCTGGCGCGGCACAAGGGCTATTGCTCGCGGGAGCATATGGAAGCGCTGCGGCGGTTGGGGCCGACACCGCTGCATCGGAAGAGTTACATGCCGGTGGCGCAGCAGATGCTGGATTTTGAGGCGGCGATGGAAGTGGCAGAGGCGCTGAAATGAAGGGATTCTCCGCACGGGAGCAGGTTGGATCGAGGCGGTTCAGCGGGCTGCGGTTCTTCCCTCAGGGGCTAAAGCCCTCGAATTTGTTGGCGTTTTCGGCACGACTGAAGTCGTGCCCTTTCAAAACTCGATTGGCGCAGCTGGTTCTGGTGAAGACTCGATTGGCGCAAGGGGTTGTTTTGAGCGCGATGCTCTCGATGGGCGCGGCGCTCGCCTGCGTGGCGCAGGATGCACCGCCGCCGCAAGCCGCTGCCCCACCCAGGATCTCGACCGGGACGATTACAGGCGCCGCTTACTGCGCGGACACGGATTTGCCCGCGCGGATCGCCGCCGTGGACCTGATTGAGACTGCGAAATACGGCTATGCGATGGAGGATACGGCGACCACTGACCTGGACGGTCGATTTGTGTTCAACCACGTCCCGGAGGGCGACTACTACGTGGTGGCTGTCTTGCCCGGTTACGAAAACCTGATGAGCGTGATGACAAAGTCGTACCTGGATCGGATGGCGGCCGACGATCGCAAAATGCTGCTGGCCGTGGTGCCGAACGTGACCGTGTCTGCCAACCAGCCCGCGCAAATTTCGATTCGCCTGGAGCGTGGCGCGGAGATCGACGGAACCGCGACCTACGATGACGGCAGCCCGGCCATTGGCCTGCATGTGAGCGTTGCGTTGAAAACCGGCGATCAGAGCAATGGAGCCGCGGCCCCATCGTCGGCGGAGCCTCCGATTTACTCAGGAAATGGCCCACAGACGACGGACGATCGCGGCCGCTTCAGGATTCCTGGCGTTCTGCCGGGAGTGTACCTGGTGAGCGTCGCCGTTCCGGTGCGATGGGCTCAGAACACGAGTGCGAATCCGCTGGCCGAGGTCATGCAATCGTCGATCGGGTCAATGGATATTTATGTCGGCGGCGGGCAGCGGGCGAGCAAGGCAGAGACGATTAAAGTGACCACGGGCGGCGCATCGAAAGACGCCGACATTACGATTCCGCTGAGCAGGCTGCATACCATTCGCGGGCAGGTGCTGCTGAAAAGCACGAACCAGCCGCCGACGGCTGCGACGGTGCGGCTGCTTTACGCGGATACGAGAGAACCGGCGCGATCGATGGTTGCGCCGAACGGGGAGTTCGAGTTTCATTACGTGCCCGAGGACAGCTTCATTCTGCGGGCCGCAGCGAGCCCGGCGCTTTGGCCGCAGGTGAATTCCGGTGGGGACGATTCGAGCTCGGGGCCACCGATGGGGCGCTACTCTCTTACCTTGCAGCCGGGGGGCGGGGACAATGGGGACGGAACGGAGATGCCGTTGGCCGTGACCAGCGATTTGGATGGCGTGAGTATTTCTGTTCCCGATCCGAAGCCGAGCCAGGGCGCGGCGCCGGCAAATCCCTGAGAAAGACAATAAAGACTTTTGCAGGTTGGAGGTATCCGGGGTCTCAAATGCGAGACCTGGGGCACCCTCATATTTGAGGTGGGTTGAGAGTGCGAAAGGCAACCGCGGATCCTTCGGTCGCCGCGGCGACCTCAGGATGACAGTGCTTCATTTGCATTCGTGCTATCCCACCCAAGCAGAGCTTGGATGGGGCACCCATTTTTTGTGGCGGGTTGAGAGTGGTGGGTGGAGGCTCGTGCTATCCCACCCAAGCGAAGCTTGGATGGGGCACCCATTTTTTGTGCTGGATTGAGAGTGACGGGCGGAGGCTCGTGCTATCCCACCCAAGCAGAACTTGGATGGGGCACCCATTTTTTGTGCTGGATTGAGAGTGACGGGCGGAGGCTCGTGCTATCCCACCCAAGCAGAACTTGGATGGGGCACCCATTTTTTGTGCTGGGTTGAGAGTGATGAGCGGAGGCTCGTGCTATCCCACCCAAGCAGAGCTTGGATGGGGCACCCATTTTTTGTGGCGGGTTGAGAGTGGTGGGTGGAGGCTCGTGCTATCCCACCCAAGCGAAGCTTGGATGGGGCACCCATTTTTTGTGGCGGGTTGAGAGTGGTGGGTGGAGGTTCGTGCTATCCCACCCAAGCAGAGCTTGGATGGGGCACCCATTTTTTGTGGCGGGTTGAGAGTGGTGGGTGGAGGTTCGTGCTATCCCACCCAAGCAGAGCTTGGATGGGGCACCCATTTTTTGTGGCGGGTTGAGAGTGGTGGGTGGAGGCTCGTGCTATCCCACCCAAGCAGAGCTTGGATGGGGCACCCATTTTTTGTGCTGGATTGAGAGTGACGAGCGGAGGCTCGTGCTATCCCACCCAAGCAGAGCTTGGATGGGGCACCCATTTTTTGCGCTGGATTGAGAGTGACGAGCGGAGGCTCGTGCTATCCCACCCTGGGCGCAAGGACAAATGCGCGCCGAGGGTGGGGCACCCATCTTTGTGTCGAAACTGAGATCGGAAACCGACAATGGGCTAGCCGTTGGCGGCGACGGTGCTGGCCTTGCTGCGCTGACGCCAGGCCAGGATGGGGCGAGCGAGAAGCAGCGCAGCGATGATGACGGTCATGGCGAGGGGCGTGAGAACGCCGGGTTTCATTTGCCACCAGTAGTGAGCCACTCCACAGATCGCGGCCACGTAAATCAGCATGTGCAGGCGGCTCCAGTTTTTGCCGCCGAGCTTGCGGATGGCCCACGCGGTGGAAGTGAGCGCCAAAGGCAGAAGCGACAAATAAGCCGCCATGCCCGCTGTGATGTAGCGGCGGCGCGCGACGTCGACGAGCATGTTATGCAGGTCGAAATTGTTGTAGAGCGCGACCCATGTGAGTACGTGGACCGTGGCGTAGAAAAAAGCGAAGAGCCCGAGCAGGCGGCGGAAACGGATGAACCAGGCGAGGCGCGGAATGAGGCGGCGAAGCGGGGAGATGGCCAGCGTGATGGCGAGCAGGCGCAGCGTGGCGCGGCCCGTGGCGAAGGCGATGGCGCCGGTGGGGTCGGGACCGAGATTGTTGGTGACCGCTCCCCAGACGAGCCAGCAGATGGGCGCAAGACAGGCGATCCAAACGAGGGTTTTTAGGACGATGAGAGTTGGACGAGACATGGTTAGCAAGTTAGCGAGTTAGCGAGTTAGCGAGTTAGCGAGTTGGCGTCTCGGCGGTCGATTGAGGTTTGTGCTATCCCACCCTTGCCGCAAAAACAACGACGCGGCAAGGATGGGGCACCCCACGGGTTAGCTGAGTTCGCGGTTCATTTGGGTTTGTGCTATCCCACCCTTGCCGCAAAAACAACGACGCGGCAAGGATGGGGCACCCCACGGGTTAGCTGAGTTCGCGGTTCATTTGGGTTCGTGCTATCCCACCCTTGCCGCAAAAACAACGACGCGGCAAGGATGGGGCACCCCACGGGTTAGCTGAGTTCGCGGTTCATTTGGGTTCGTGCTATCCCCGGTCCCCGAATGCAAGGGACCGGGGGCACCCGGCGGGTTGGCGGAGTGAGCTTTTCGCATCAGTAGTATTTCTTGAGATCCATGCCGGAGTACAGCGAGCCGACCTGATCGGTGTAGCCATTGAACATGAGGGTGGTGCGGCTCTGCGCATAGAAGGGCAGGCCGATGCGACGCTCAGTTTTCTGGCTCCAGGGGACGGTGTCCACATTGGGATTCACGTTGGAGTAGAAGCCGTATTCCTCAGGAGCCTGATCGTTCCATGTGGTTGGCGGCTGCTTGTCAACGAAGCGGATGGTGACGATGGACTTGGCGGATTTGTAGCCGTACTTCCAGGGGACGACGATGCGAACGGGCGCGCCGTCCTGATTGGGGAGGGTTTCTCCGTAGAGGCCAAAGGTCAGAAGGGTGAGCGGGTTCATGGCTTCGTCCATGCGCAGGCCTTCAGAGTAGGGCCAGTAGATGCCGGGATCCTGTGCGGCCCACTGCTCCACGTGCCAGTTGTAGTAGGAGATGAACTGAACGTATTTGGCGCTGGGCAGCGGGTTGCACTGCTTAATGAATTCAGAGAGCGAGTAACCGACCCAGGGAATGACCATGCTCCACGCCTCAACGCAGCGATGGCGATAGACGCGATCTTCAAGCGGACGGAGCTTGAGGAGGTCATCGATATCGAAGGTGAGGGGTTTGGCGACTTTGCCTTCGACTTTTACCGACCAGGGGCGCGTGGGCAGGCCGGCGGCGTTCTTGGCGGGAGCACCTTTGTCGATGCCGAACTCGTAGAAGTTGTTGTAGTGTGTGATGTCGTCGTAGGGAGTGAGCTGCTCGCCGGTTGTGGTGAGCGGGCTGGGAACGGTCTGGAGCTTGGTTGGGTCCGCGTGGGCCGCGGTGCGCGGCGAGATGAGCCGGCTGAGGCGATCTGCGGCGAGGACAGCGGCGCCTGCCGCGGCCGCACCTTTGAGGAAGCGGCGGCGGCTGAGATAGCGGAAGTAGTCGTCGCGCGATGTGATTTCGGACGATGGTATGTCGGGCGGTTTGCCGATGAGCATGATGACCTCAGCAAGGGGAAGCTTGCGGCTACGTTTATTAGACACGGCGGAAGGCGCTGACGTTACAGGAATTGAACAAATGGGACATCGAATCTTTTGTTTGCTTAAGAACAACCGCAGATCCCCATTCGACTCGCCCGCTACACGGACTCGCTCAGGGCAGGCTTTCGACTTCGGTCGCTCGCCGCGGCGAGCGACCTGCGCTCAGGATGACACCTTATTGGTTGGGTTGGGGTTGGGGGTTGGGTTGGGGGTTCGGTTAGGGGTTGGGTTGGGGGGGGTGGGGGTCTGCGGCGGGCGTGGTGCGGCTATTCGGATGGCGGCGCGAAGGGCCACTGGCGGAGGCGGTGGGCGCGGAAGAGATAGATGGCGGTTCCGCTGATGGCGATGGCGATGGCACCGTAGAGCTCGAAGAGGCCGCTGCCTCCTTTTGCCTGGGCGCGGCGGGGATCGAAGAGCATGAAGGCGAAGCCGGCCAGGGCGGCGAGGGGCGGGAGCGGGTAGAGGGGAATGCGGAAGGGGCGCGGGAGATCGGGGCGGCGGATGCGAAGAAGGATGACGCCGATTTGCTGCAAAGAAAATTGCAAGAGAATGCGGGTGATGACGAGCATGGTGATGACCTGCGCGAGCGAGAAGAAACAGAAGAGAGCGCCGACGAGGCCGAGAGCGACAAGGGAACGGTGAGGAATGCCGTAGCGCGGGTGGACGGCGGCGAGAAAGCGGAAGTAGTTGCCGTCGCGTGCAGCGGCGTATGGTACGCGCGAGTAGCCGAGTTGCAGAGAAAAGACGCTGGCAAAGGCGGTCCAGACGATGAGGGCGGCGATCAAATAACCGGCCCAATGGCCAAAGGCGGAGGCGGCGATGTCGGCGACGAACTGGACGCGGAGGGCTGCGGATTCGGCGGCATGCGTTGCGGCGGAGTGGAGCGAGGGCAGGACCGCGAGGTTCATGAGGACATAGAAAGCCGCGACAAAGAGGATGGAGAGCAGTATGGCGCGAGGGATGGTGCGTTCGGGACGGCGGACTTCAGCTCCCAAGAAAGTGACGTTGTAGTAGCCCCAATAACAATAGGTGGTGAGAAGCGTGGCCTGGGCGAGACCGCCGAATGAGCTGGACGCAGGCGGGAGAGCAGAGCACGCTCCCACCCTAAACGCGTAAAACCCGTTTAGGATGGGGCACCCCAATTCGTGCAAACCGCCGGTGGCCGCAGCGTGCGCGAAGCCGGAGACGATGACGCCGGTGAGGGCTGCGATGACTCCGGCAAAGAGCACCCAGGCGAGGCGCGTGATGGAACTGAGGTTTCGATAGAGGAGCGCGGTAACGAGGAGACATGCGGCGGCGGCGGCGAAGTTGGAGTAGTGGAGCGCGGGAAGAGCGGCGATGGGAGCCGCGTCGAGATGGGGCCAGAAGACGGCGAGAAAACCGGAGAGGCCGATGCAGCCTGAAGCGATGGAGAGCGGCGCGGTGAAGCCGACCTGCCAAACGTAGAGAAAGCTGAGCCAGCGGCCCGGGCCATTGGCGCCGTAGATTTCTTCGAGGAAGGCGTAGCTGCCACCGGCGCGCGGAAATGCTGCGCCGAGCTCGGCCCAGACGAGCCCGTCGGCGATGGCGATGACGGCGCCGAGCACCCATGCCCAGACGGAGAGGCGATAACCGGCAGCGGCGATGACGAGCGGCAGAGTGATGAAGGGACCGACGCCGATCATCTCAAGCATGTTGAAGAGGACGGCAGAGCTGAGGCCGATGCGGCGCTCGAGAGTTGCGGGTGGTGAGGCGGGTTGCGTCATTAGCAGGCTGGTATTGAGATTACATGGCGCGAGAATCCATCCCGCCCAAGCAAAGCTTGGACGGGGCACCCAACGTCATTCGTGGGCCGATAAGGAGATTACATGGCGGATGGAATCCATTCCCGCCCAAGCAAAGCTTGGACGGGCACCCAGGCTCGTATTGAGACTATTACGGGACGGCGGTGAATGCTCGATATTGAAGCCAGACGGTAGATAACGATTTGAGCGAAGAGCAAATGCAGGTCCTTCGACTTCGGTCGCCTCGGCGACCTTCGCTCAGGATGACATTGCGAAAAATGGGTTCGTGCTCATCCCAGGTCCCCAGGTGCGAGGGACCTGGGGCACCCATTTTCGTGGTGGATTGAAGGCGGGCGGACATGGGTCCGAGCGACCCCACCCTAAAACTCCTCGCTGCGCGTGGAGTTTTAGAATGGGGAACCCATGCAATGTGCTGATCCAACAAAAAGCAACCGCAGATCCTTCGACTTCGGTCGCCACGGCGACCTTCGCTCAGGATGAGAACTATATCATAAATAACTATAAATAAAGCACATAATTTTCTATAATGTTCCATACAAAGTCTGCACAGCCACGAAGAATCAATGGCTTGCACGAGAAAATCTACACGGAAACTGCACAGAACGGAATAAACAGCAGGAGGCGAACATGGCCTTCATTACCGAGAAAGAGGAGCTGAAACCCGGCCTGATTCTCTTCCGGCGCGGCGACGTGGAGCATCGGATGTGGTATTGCCGCATGAAGATGCCGAAGGCCGACCGCTATAAGACGGTTTCGCTCAAAACAACCGATATAGAAGCGGCGCGGGAACGCGCCTTCGATCAGGACGCCGACGTCCGGTTTCGCATCAAGCATGACGTTCCTGTGTTCAACCGCCCCTTCCGCGACGTGGCGCACGAGTATCTGTTGACGCAGGAAGCGCGGGCGAAGCGCGGAGAGATCAGCGCCGCGCGGCCCAAGAAACTCCGTGCCGTCATCGAAGGCACGTTAGACAGGTATGCAGGTTCAACGCAGGTCCATCTTATCGGTGACGAACGCTGGGGCGGCTATCCGGCATGGCGGCGGGAGAACGGCGCGGGACGCCACAAGCGCAACGGCGTTCGGGAAGTCACCGCCGACGTAGCGCAGTCTTTCGCGGACCACGAATCCGCACGCCGCACCAAGGTTCAGCACACCCTGGGCATCAGGGTTTTGAAGCCGATTGCCGTCAAACCGCAGGATGTTCACGCGGTTCCCTTCATCAGCGATTCCACCATCCGCTTCGAGATGTCGATCTTCGGGGCGATCATGAACTATGCGGTGAAGAAGCGCTATGTTCCCGCAAGCCAGCGTTTCGACGAGCGCCCGAAGCTCAAGACGATGCGGCGTGACGAGTTCACGCTGGAGGAGTATCGCAAACTCCACACCGTAGGCCGCAAGTGGATTGGCGAGGCGGACAAGCCTTCGAGCATCTGGTATCGCACCGTTACCTACAACATGATTCTGATTGCCTGCAATACCGGCATGAGGCCAGCGGAGATGAAGAATCTCCGCTGGCGCGACATCATGCCCGCAAAAGACCGCGAGGGCCGCGAGATCGTTGTCTTGTTCGTGCAGGGCAAGGGCAAATCGCGCAAGCTGGTCGCGCCCAAGAGCGTCGGAGATTATTTGGAACGCATCCGCGCGATCTCCAAAGCCACGGAACCGGACGACAGAGTATTTACCAACATCACGGGCAAGCCCGCAAAAACTCTTTACAGCTCGCTGATTGCCGATCTTCTGAACGAAGCGAATCTGCGCGAAGGCACGCAGGGCGTTCCGCGCTCGACTTATTGCTTCCGGCATACCTACGCCACGCTGCGATTGCAGGAAGGCGTGGACGTGTATTTCCTTGCCGAGCAGATGGGAACTTCCGTCCACATGATTGAAAGCCACTACGGGCATGTGAACACGATCAAGCACGCCGACCGCGTGTTGCAGGGCATGGCGGGATGGGAACTGCCGCAACCGGACGACGCCAAGGCCAAGGCGTCGAAGGCGGCGGAGACACACGATAAAGGCAAACGAGGTCAGCGCCACAGGCCGCGCTGACCGTGAACCTCCCGAAGCCGTCTTTTGCCGGAGCCGCTGGCGGAGGCTGGCGCAGGGAGGTAATCGTCCCAATGTCCGGCCCGGACACTCCTCACTGAGATGGTTCTGATTTGCCGCTGCCCCGCCGGGGCGTTCTTAGCGGCAAATCTCCGCACGAGCCGCCGCTGGCGGCTGTTCTTCGTGCAGTTCCAACCTCTTTGTGCCGGGAAGGATGCTCTGCCCTTCGCCGCAACCGCCGATTTTGCCGGCGTTTTCCGCTCCCTATCTCAGCGGGTTCTTTTCCAGCCCCGCGACGCCCGCCCCTACGTGCGTACCAGCGTACAGCAATAAGGAAGTTGACCAATTTTCTTCCTTCGTTAAGCGCCCCCGCTTCAGGCAACGGTCTGGCAGAGGCGGGAAGAACCTGTCAAGGCTCTCCGCATTCGCTTCGATGAACGCGCACCGAACCCGCGGCCTGGACAGAACCTTCCCGCCTCCGCCCGTTGCGAAGAGCCATGAAGCGGGGGCACTCAACGAAAGAAATTTGGTTTGGGTGCTCTTGCTTCTGGACGCCAATCGGCCCCACGGGGCTATCGCAGGAGCATCGTCATGAAACGCAGGAACAACATCACCAGCATCGCAGCCACCACCGCCAGCAATGGCACAGCCAGCAGCCAAGCCGCGCCGCACAGGAAAAATGCGGCGCAGCGCGAACCGCAGCGATTCGCCCTATCAGGGGCGGACAGCGCAGAAAGACAACCCAACCCAACTCATCATCAAGCAGGCCGTGGACTTCCTCATCCGGCAGGTAGAGGCAGGCAAGAGCGAAACACTCGCCGCGTACCTTACCGCGATGGCGCGGTTCCACAATTACAGCTTTGGCAACATCGTTGCCATTGCGCGGCAGAGAGCAGTGACATATTGCTACACCTCGCTGGAGTCAGTAAACATGCGGGTTTGCGCGTTGCTGGCATCGATCGATGGAGAGCGGCGGCCAGTGTGGACCATGCGGACCGCTTTGCGCACTGCGGGGATGTCGAGATGGGCGCGTTCGATCATCCATGGAGCGAACTTCACGATCTGTTTCGCCGGTAGAATTTTCTGTGCAACCAGCCTGCGGATGACCATGTCGCTTACATCAAGTGCGTCGGCTGCTTGTTGCATGGTGAGCCACAGCCGCTGGTCCGGAGGCGGACAGGCAGGAAAGCCGTTGCTGTGGCGGACATGCTGCACGCGTTTCTCCGTCCAGGTGTTGCCTGTGCCGGTGCGATAGCCCAACCGATTCAGGATAGAGACAATCGCCGTGTCTGGGCAGACCAATGCGAGTTCGCGAATCAACTCGGTTACTTCGTCGGAGTTGATGTGGTTGTGATAGCCGGTCTTGTTTTTGCGCACGGTAAGTTCCGTGTGGGACCCACCGGCCCAGTGCAGCTTGAGGTGAACCGATGGCGGGTCGTCCGTTGTATCGACGACGACTTCCTGCAAGACCGTGCGGAGAATGCGCTTCTTCAAGGTGACGGGCGACTGAGGATGATCCCAGAGTTGTTCCAGGTCGTCGCCCAGGGCAAGCAGCTGTTGGCGTTGTTCGGCAGTGAGCTGTGGTGCCTGAGCACTGGCTTCCACCAACCGCTGTTCCATGTCGGCCGCATGGGTCAGAGGCGCTGTTCCAACGCTTCTCAAGTTCCGCTGCGACTAACCGGTTCTCCGGTTCGATGACTTGATACTGCCGTTCGATGCGGCTGGCTTCATAGCGTGCCTTTTGGACAGCGAGTTCGAGCGAGCGCCGCTTTTCGTCCGTCTGGCTCTGGTTCTTCGATCAAGAGCGTCGAGAGCTGCCTGAACGCCGAGTGGCCGGAAAGCTTCGAGGACTTCGATGGCGACCGACTGATCGACTCGCGTGCCGGCGAAGGTGATGCAGGAACGCACCATCTGGCGACCGCGGTCTCCACTGCACCAATAACGAGGGAGAGGTCCATGTTGTTTACTGAGCGTGTAACTGACTTGAAGTGCGCGTCCACAGCGGGCGCAGCGAAGCGATCCTGCCGCAACGCGGGCCGTTCCTGGCCGCGCCTTGCGACTCCCCATGCGCGCGTTCCAACCGGCGTTGGAGCGAATCTGTTGCTGGTTACGCATAAACTCTTCCCATGTAATATACCCTTCGTGGTGGTCGGGATCGTAACCTCCCACTGCTCCTGTGGACGGGCGTGTCCGCGTGTCTTGCGCGCACGGCCATCAACGATGGAGGTCCGGGTATGCTCCTGCCCCAGACGAAGGCGCCGGCATAGGTAGGGTTCTTCAGGATGCCGAAGATGCGTTGGGTAAATCGGCTCGGTCCAGACGACTTTGCGGTTGCCGGACTCGCGCGAAAGCGCCAGGGATCGGCAGCTTCTCTTCCCGATACCAGAGCAACACTTGGCGCACGCTGCCCAGTTCGTGGAACTTGCGGAAGATGCCCGCGATAGCCTCCTGTATCTGACGGTCGGGCGTCTTTTCGATGCCCTCATCTTCTGTCCGAACATAGCCAACAGGAACCTGCGTCAGCACCAGACCGCGCCGTACCTTCTGCCGGTGGGCCTCCATGGCTCGCTGCCGAAGCAAGCTTATCTCGAATTCGCTCATGGTGCCCTTCAGCCCAAGCAAAAGCCGATCGTTCAGCTGGCAGGGATCATAGACGCCATCGTGATCGATGACCAGCGTGCCCGCCATGGCGCAGAGATCGATCAGATGATGCCAGTCACGGTTGTTCCTGGCCAGACGCGACGCTTCCAGCGCCAACACCGCGCCCACGCGGCCTGAGCAAACCGCCATCCAGCAGGCGGCCGAATCCCGGACGCTCCACGGAGCCGGTTCCAGTGCGGCCCAGGTCTTCGTCGATGACAACAACTCGTCGAAACCCGAGTGCCTGAGCCCTCTCGCGCAGATCGTACTGGCGTCGCTGTCCTTCCAGGCGTGCGCGCCTGCTGCATCGTCGACTGCCGAATGTAGCGCACGCTTCGCGCTCAATATGATCCGGTCGTATCTCTTCGCTCATCGCTCTCCTCCTCCGGTTTCCCGCTATGCTCACCGCTGCCAGAAGCATGCGGCTCGGTAACTCCCGGCAACGCTGTTGAATCGCTTGTGAAAACTCCTGCTTCCGGGAAACCTCCAGAGAAGAACACCCTGGCATCATGGACTCACGAAATCCACCTCCAGATGAAGATGCTTCCGAAGTTACCGTGTCGCCGGGCCTGGAG
>CAVXMJ010000018.1:0-46077 GCA_963762905.1 uncultured Acidobacteriaceae bacterium
AGGGCCGGATCCGTCATTCTTCCGATTTTCAGGCGGCAACTCAATGTTGGGGCTCGGGCGGATGCAGCAAGTCCATGCTGGGGCTCAAGTGAGTTTTGCCTGCCATCGCTTCCTTTGCCAGCTCTCTAACCTGCGCGTTTTCTTGGGGATCATTAGCCATTGCCTCAACACGATTCTGAGCCAGGGCGTGATATTCGGTCGTCGAATCCGCAAAAGTAGTCACTGCGGTTGCGCGGACCCACGGGTCCGGGTCGTCCAGTTCCCTGGTTAGCGTCTGGTTCACTTCTGCCGGTAGGCGGGGGACTCGCCCAGGTTATGCAGCAAATCCACACGTGTCGAGCGAGTGAGATCGTCGCGTTGCATGAATGCGAGCACCGACTTTAAAGCTGCAGGATCACCGCGATCGAAGACCAGGAGAGGCATGATCATCTCCAAATCCGCGCTCTGAGGGGTTTGCGTGTTTTGTATCGCCGTCTGTAGAGCTGACAGGTAGGGTTGATTGTTCGTTCCAGGCTTGCCAATCACGTAGTCCATCGCTGCGAGGGCACCGTGCTGGATACCCGGATTTGAGTCGAGGATCAACGATGAAATCTCTTCAGAACTAGCGGAGAGCAGGTCCGCCCCGTCTGGACGCATTGCGATGGCGCTTAAAAGTAGTGTTGCGTATAAGCGCGCGTGAACCTCATTGCCGCTACGCGCGTACCGCAGCACGGCTGGCAGCACCCTCTCTACTTCCGCAGGCGCAGCGGTGTTTAAGGATTCATAGACTTCAGTGGACTGGTCCTGCTCCGCTTCATCTCCGATGGGGTGTGCCGACACTTTATCGAGGAAGCCGTCGACGGAGGGGTTCTGCGCCACCAGACAGATCGAGCCTCCAAGAGACAGCACCAGCACAATCAACAAATCGGCGATAGTTCGCTTCATAGTTCACCTCACAGTTTGTTCTGGAGAATGTGGGAGAATGTGGGGGAGAATGTGGGGACAGACGGAACGTTCCCCGATCATCCTGCCCCACCGTCTGTTTCGCCTAGACAAGCTGTCAAGATCCCGCGAGGCAGTTCGCCGTCTCACGGGCCAGCCAACTCGCTCATTCCAAATCTAATCTCCGCGCAAAATATTTCCACCCAGGTTTGCCGATTATTTCTCTGAAATCGCTATCCTTATCTCAGAGTCAAAAAAGCGAACCTCCTTTCAAAGGAAGGGGCGGTCAAGAGACAGGCTTTCGCGAGCAGGTCTCCGCGGCCGCCCATCCTTTTTTTTGCAGAGAGTTTTCGCCGAAACCCTCGCAAAACCCCAAAAAGGCACATCTAAGTCATTGATTGCAGGTATTTTGCATCCTAACCTCTTTGCTTTCATACGATTAGAGCAAATGATCCATCGCATAATCCGCTGAATTTAAAGGACTTAGCCTCAAAATATCGAGAGTTTTATTTCTTCGGAAAAGCCCATGGGTCAGCCCATGAGGGCTCGCCGCCCCCGCCCGATCCATGTTGTCTGTTTGGGCTTTTCCAGCCCCGCTAGCACCGCTAACTCCGTCAGCTCCGCTTTTCCCACTTCGCTGACTATTGGCCACCAGCGCTGGCGGCCTTGAGCACCACCACAATCCCCAACGCCGCCAGCACGCTGATCAGCGCAAACAGGAACACGCTGGCGTAGCCGAACCAGCCAATAATGGCTCCGGCGATCGGCCCAACGAGGAAAAAAGATACGTCGGAGAAAGCCGTGTAGACGCCCAGCGCCGTCCCGCGGTTGAACTCCGGAACCCGCTTCACAGCTTCGACGCCGATTGCGGGAAAAACCAGCGACAGCCCCAACCCGCCCACGGCGGCGCCCGCCATCGCCATCCATGGAGAATCCGACTGCCACAGCAGAATCATCCCCACGGCTTCGGTCACAAGCGATGCAATCGCCACCGGAAAGCCGCCGAAACGGCTGATGGTCCTGATGAACAACACGCGCACGATAATGAACCCGACCCCAAAGGCTGTGAGGCACAGAGCCGCGCCGCTCCAGTGGCGGCTGACATAAAACAGCGTGACGAACGTAGCCAGCACGCTGTAGCCAACGCCCCCCAGCGCAAGCCCCATGCCGTGCGGAGCCACGCGCCCCAGCACGTGAGCAAAGGGCAAATGCTCGCCTGGCTCAACCGCTACCGGCTCCTTGCGCCACGCCAGCACAAAGCTGACCGCGCCGATCAGAATCGTCAGCAGGCCGATTGAGCCCAGGCCCCACTGCTGATCCAGAATCACTCCCAGCGGCGCAGCCAGCGCCATGCCGCCATAAGTGCTGATGCCGTTCAGCCCGATCACCTTTGCCGTGTGCTCATGGCCCGCGCTGGTAATGCCCCACAGCGTGGATCCAGTCGATCCCAGGCTCTCGCCCACTCCCAGCGCCAGCCGGCTCACGATCAGAACGGCAAAGCTGAGCCAGTGCACTCCATGCAGCGCCGCCGCACCCATCAGCAATGCGCCGCTCGCCGTGCAACCGGCCATACCCCACATCACGGAAACCTTTGCGCCCATGTGGTCGGAGATGCGTCCCGCCCACGGCCGGCTCACAAGTGTGGCAATGTACTGGATGCTGATGGCCAGCCCCGCCAGCACTGCGCTGTAGCCCATGCGCAGGTGCACGAACGGCGGCAGGACCGCCAGAGGCAAGCCGACCGAAACGTAGCAGATGAAGGTGAAGTAGACGTAACCCGCAAGGCGCAACGTCCGGCCCCGCGCGGCAGACTGGTCAGAAACCGGAACAGGAGCAGTCGAGGAATTCGACATAGGGAAGAGCAAGCGCGCAGAGTTTTCTTCCGTTCCAGTATATCGGCCGATCGCTCGAGTCTGCCTCAACCTGTCGCCGACAGAAGCCGCCCTGCTGCTGATCCTGCGGCCAAATCGTGCGCGATCGCTACCGGGCCGGCTTCATCGCCCACAGAATCCCGTTCTTGATAATCCCGTACAGAATTGGATTCGCGTAGTCTTCCTTGTTGTGACCAAGCGCCAGATAAAACTCGCGACCGCCGTCGAATGTGTGGTACCACGCCAGTGGCAGATCGACGGGGAACTTCGAGCCGTCAATCGTCATCGGTTCAAGTGCGATTTTTGTCCGGTCTGTCACCAGGACAGGATGGATATCCGGGTTCAGATGGTCGAGGAAGTAGCACTCGTCAGTCCACGTAAACTGCGCGGGCAATCCCTTGACGGCCGCGAAGTCTGGATCGACGACCCGAACGGTGAACGGCTGCTGGTGCGGGTGGGCCGCGAATTTCCCGCCCAATACCGACCAGAAGTAAGGCCAGTTCCTCTCCGAGCCCGCCGCCGAGTGGATGCCGACAAATCCGCCGCCGGCTTCAATGTAGCGTTTGAAGGCGTCGCGCTGCGTGTCGTCGCTGAAGGCCTCGTTGTTGCTGTTTGAAAACACCAGCGCGGCATACTGGCGCAGGCTCTCATCGGTAAAGACGCCCGGAGCGTCCACCTCATCGACCGCGAATCCGGCCTCGTCGCCCATCTTCCGGATCGCCGCCACACTGGCCGCGATATTGTCGTGCACGTAGCCTTTTCCGTCTGGCGTGTAGTTGCGCGTATAAACCAGAATGCGGCGCGTCGGCGCCGTTTGCGCCGCCAGGAACAATGGCGCGCACGACGTTGCAAAGAGGCAGGCAACGAGACCGGCCATTCGCGAGAGTTGGAGGGAAGGGCGCATAGGTTCACCTCGGCTGAAATCCGCTCCAAGCCTAAATTGCCGGCCCTGCTTCTTGCGAGTCGCTTCACAAGCCGATATTCACTAAACTGGATCGATGGCGGGTTTCTCCATTGAGAACTTCGGTTGCCGCGCGGCGCGCGCTGACGGCGAGGCCATCGCCGGGCATCTGCGGGCGCAAGCCGAGCGCCAGCCGTTTGCTGCCGACATCGTCGTCGTCAACACCTGCAGCGTCACCGCCGAAGCCGACCGTGCCGCGCGTGCCTTTATTCGCCGGGCGCATCGCCGGAATCCCGCGGCCCGAATCGTCGTCACCGGCTGCTACGCCCAGCGTGCGCCTCATGAACTCCACGGGCTTCCAGGTGTCGCCGCGGTCGTCGGCAACAGTCACAAGGCACTCGTACCTGAGATCATCTTCAACCTGGCGCACGGTTCGGTCACAAACCCTCCGCCCACATTTGTTCCCGTAGCCTCGCTCCTCTCCGCGAGCACTCCGCATTCGGCTCCCGTCTGGGCCGACGATAGCTTCGCCCACTCCTTCCTTGAGGATTTGCGCCTCACGCCCGGCGCCCAGACGCGGCCCAACTTGAAGATTCAGGAAGGCTGCGGCAATCGCTGCACTTTTTGCGTCATTCCTCTTACTCGCGGTCCGTCCAGGAGTTTGCCCCACGCGGCGGTCATGCGCCACGTTGAGGAGTTCGTCGCCTCCGGCGGCAAGGAACTTGTGCTCTCGGGAATCAATCTCGGCCGCTGGGGCCGGGATTTTTCTTCTGGACTTGGACAGGATTCGCTTGCAAAGCTGGTGCGCGACATTCTCTCGCAGACGCCGCTGCCTCGCCTCAGGCTCAGCTCCATCGAACCCATGGACTGGAATAACGAGCTGATCGATCTCCTCCGCGAATTCGGAGGCAGTCGTCTCGCCCGCCACGCCCACCTTCCGCTGCAATCCGGCTCCGACGCTGTACTCCGCCGCATGCACCGCCGCTATCGCCCCTGGCACTATGCGGACAAGGTCTCCGCGCTTTTATCAGCTGCCGGCCCCGAGCTTACCCTCGGCGCCGACGTCATGGTCGGTTTTCCCGGCGAATCCGACCGCGAGTTCGAGGAGACGCTGGCTTTCGTGCGTAAGCTGCCCTTCGGCTACCTGCACCTGTTTCCCTTTTCGCCACGCCCCGGCACGCCAGGATGGGCCCTCCACGCCGCTTCGCCGGTCCCGCCCGCCGCCGTCGAAGAGCGAATGGCCGCGCTCCGCGTCGTCGCCGCCGAAAGGACTCTGGCCCACCGCACCCGCTTTGTCGGCCGGGACCTCGCCGTCATCACGCTTCACACGCCGGAGGCAGTCGCCGCGCTCGGTTGCACCGCCGCCCTTTCCGAGAACTTTCTGTCCGTCAATCTCCGTGGCCATTTGCCGGCCAATCAGTTGCTTGACATGCGCGTCACTGCCCTTCATTCAGACGGGTCGTTGGTCGGGTTTCCGGTCCACTAACCTCTTCTTTCGCATGGCCGAGCCAATGTTATACTCAGTTTGCGTCGCTGCTCTGCGGCCCATTGGGGCTCTCAGCCCTGGCCCGCGCGGCACGCCCTCGGAGGAGAACCATCGCATTCGATAAACGAGCGGCAAAGTCCTTCATTCGCATCAACGACCGAATTCGTGCGCGCGAAATCCGCGTCATCGACGAAAATGGCGAACAGCTAGGAATCCTTCAGCCCTTCGAGGCCCTTAAAATCGCCCGCGAACGCGGCCTTGACCTTGTTGAAGTTTCGCCCAATGCCGTCCCGCCCGTGTGCCGGATTCAGGATTATGGCCGCTTTCTCTACGAGAAAGAAAAGAGCGAACGCGCAGCGCGCAAGCGCCAGAAGGTCATCACCGTCAAGGAAGTCAAATTCTCGGTGACCGTCGACGAGCACGATTACCAAACCAAGAAGAATCAGGCAGTCCGCTTTCTCACCGAAGGCGACAAGGTGAAGGCGAGCCTGCGTTTCAGAGGCCGCCAGATGGCCCACCGCGATCTCGGCTACAAGATCATTAACCGTCTGATCCAGGACATTGGCACTGCCGGCATCGTCGAGTTCATGCCCCGCATGGAAGGCACCATTCTGCACGCCATCCTTGCCCCGGGCCGCAAAGAAGTACCCAAGTCAAAGGGAGATGCAGCCGCTCCCGCCGCACACGTTTAGCTGTCGGAGGCAACCCTAATTGCCATTTCTGCCGTCTAAAGTTTGACGGAGTGTTTAGCTTAAATATCTGAATCTATTCAGATCGCGGAACAGCCGTCAGCGGGTGCAGGACTTTGTGCGTGATCCGAACTAAAAGAAGCGCCATGCCGGCACGGGAACTTGAGTCGGCGTGATTCGAAGGTGCTATTTCTTTCAGAGGTACCCCGAGCCGAAAGTTACATTTCCTTAAGTGCACCATTTACGGGATCCTGTAAACTCCGACGGAGTGATTTCCGTCTACTTTGGTGAGGGCATGGTTGTTCGATTTGACTTCCGGATCGCATGTCGTTTGGCCTCCGGCCGAGCCTTCCATCAGATTGTGGAGTTGCCGTGAGCCGCATAAAACTGCTTAATGTCGTCCCGGTCATCTTGATCCTCGTGGGTGCAGTCCTGCTGTTCGAGCGCCCTGCATACGCCTACGCCGATCCGGGAACGGGTCTATTGGCCGTTCAGGCCGCCGGGTCCGCGCTCGTTGCCACCGGCTGGTATTTGCGCCGGAAAATCTACTCGCTCTTCCGCTCCGGCGATGCTCCCATTTCCGAACCGGATAAGCAGTCCGTTGCCGTGGAGAGCGACGACTTGTCAAATTCGTGATGGTTCCGAAGAGTAGTATTCTGTTCGAGTGGCAGCCTTCCCGCCCGTAAACACTGAATTGGAATTGACCTTTCGCGATCCGGCTGGCGAACTCCGGCTCGCAGACGGTTGCGCCTTGCGGCGGATTCGCCCCGCGGCGGAGAAAGAGACTCGGGCGTTTCTCGCGTCCCCGCTGCGAAAGACTCTCGAACAAAGCGGTGACCTGATTTCCAGCCGCATCGCAGAGCCGGGTTCTCATCCCTGCGTCTCATCTGGCGAGTTTTGGCTTGAACATCCACGCATCGATCCCATCAGCTACCCATGGGAGTGGTCTCCCGCTCAGTGGCGTGCTGCCGCCGAACTCACCCTGCGCGTGGCCAGCCAGGCCATCGACGCGGGCTGGACCCTGAAAGACGCCACGCCACTCAACATTCTCTTTTCCGGCCCGCGACCCATCCTCGTGGACGTCCTATCCTTCGAGCGCCGCGATCCTCATTCCAGTGTCTGGCTGGCTTACGGCCAGTTCGTGCGCACATTTTTGCTGCCGCTGCTGGCGGCAAAGTATTTGAGCTGGCCCCTGCAGGCAACTCTGTTTGCGCGCGATGGTTACGAGCCACGCCAGATTTACGAGGCGCTGCCGCGTTGGCGCCGGATGAATCCCAAGCTGCTTGATGTCATTACGCTGGCTACCGTGTTTGAGCGGCCGGGACAGCGCAGTGCCGCCTCAAAAAAGGCTCCATCCACCACCGATCCCGATCTCGCCCGGCACGTCCTGCAAAAGCGCATCGCGCGCCTCGGCATGCAAATTCGTTACGCTGCCGCCGAGCGCGGCCATAGCCAATGGAGCCGCTATGAACAAACTGCCGGGCACTATGGGATCGCCGACGTCGAAGAAAAGCAGCAATTCGTCAAGCGCATTTTGGCGCGATGCAAACCCGCACATGTGCTCGATATCGGCGCCAACACTGGCACCTATTCGTTGCTGGCCGCCGATGCCGGCGCGCGTGTCGTCGCCCTCGACAGTGACGCCGCCGCTCTCGAAGAACTCTGGCGCGCTGCTCTGGACCGCAAAAAGCCGATCACCGCTCTGATCGCAGACATCGCCCGCCCCACGCCTGCGGCAGGATGGCGCAATCGCGAACACCTGTCGCTGCTCGATCGCCTCACCGGCGGATTTGATCTCGTTCTCATGCTCGCGGTCGTGCATCATCTCATTCTGCGCCATCAGTTGCCGCTCGCCCACATCGCCAGTCTCTGCGCGGCCCTTACGCGGCGCTGGCTCCTGCTGGAGTGGGTGCCACCCTCTGACCCCATGTTTCAGGAGTGGCTGCGTGGCCGCGACGATCTCTACGGCCATTTGACTGAGGATGACCTGACGCGCGCATTCGCACCAAGTTTCGCCGTGGTTGACCGCGCCGAATTGGGCAACGGCCGAGTTCTTTTTTTATTCGAACGCCTTCACAGGCGGGACAACACAGATCTCGCTTCTGAGTTTCAACGCGCGGGCGGGACCACGGCATGATCAAACGGATCGCTCAGGCCTGGGGCTTTGCCGCCATTCTCCTTCTGCCCGGCTACGTTGACTTGACGTCATCATTGGGCGATGAGCGCATGCACGTTCCCTGGCCGCTCACCCGCCTGGTTCTGGCGCAGCTTGTCGATCTCGCGATTGTGGGTCTCATATTCGCGGCCTTGATGGCGATCCTTCGTAATTTGAAAAGCTGGGTGCGAATCCGCTGGTTCGCTCTTGCCTTTCTCCCCATTTACCTGCTCGTTTGCAACCTCAGAATCTTTCCGTTTCGAGTTCAATATATCTCCGTTGCAATCGCCGCTGTCGCGTGGATTGCTATCCTTGCGTTTCTCGTCTTCCGAGCTCCAGGGATGGCGTCGAAACTTTATGGCTTTGGTGGCGCGGTGCTCACCGGCTCTGTGGTGTTCGCATTTGTCATGACTGCTCAGCTGGTAAGCGCGGCATTCTGGCGTCCCGGCATACAGGCATTCAGCGGCCCCGTTCCCACGCAGTCTGCCTCCACTCCACGCTTGGTTTGGATCATCTTTGACGAGTTGGCATACAAGCCGGTATTCGAGGCTCGCGATCGCTCACTCGACCTTCCCAACTTCGATCGGCTACGTTCGCAAAGTACGGTGTACTCCAACGTGAGCCCGATTGGCTACCATACCAGATTGGTTGTGCCGAGCTTGCTCCTGGGCCAAATCGTAACGAGTTCTACCGTCACCGCGAAAAATCAATTTCTGGTTCGCACCGCCGACGATCCCCATTGGGAGCCTTTTGACACGCACGCTTCGTTGTTCGGCATGGCCAGCAAGCGCGGCGTCTCGACCTCGATTGTTGGTTGGTACTTGCCTTACTGTCCGATCTTTGCGGGCACGGCCAGCGAGTGCTATTGGAGCAACGACGACACAGAAGACGGCGCCCCTCCGTCAGTCAATGCCAGTTTTGCCGACGACGTCTGGTTTCCCCTGCGCATCGTGGCCGAACAACTCGTTGCGCCTCGCGTGGCTGTAGCCGATGTCGCCCACTGGGAATCTCTAAGCCACGTGGCGTCTGTGAAGGATCTGAGTCAGCACGCCCTCGCCGCGCTCGCCAACAGCCAGGCTGACGTCATCTACCTGCATCTGCCTACACCGCATCCGCCGGCCTTCTGGGATCGTCACACGCATAACTACGGCGTGGGCGGATCCTATCTGGACTCGCTGGATTATTCCGATCGCTTCCTCGGCCAAATCCTCGACGTCCTCGAGTCGCAGCCGCGCTGGGCCAAAACGACCCTGGTCATCCAGGGAGACCACTCCTGGCGCACCGGAATATGGCGCACAACTCCCGGATGGAGCGAAGAGGACGAGCGCGTGTCACATGGAGGCGAGTGGGATCCGCGCCCCTTTCTCCTCATTCATGCGGCCGGACAGATCAATGCGGCAACCGTGGCGTCTTCCACCAGCCTGATGTTCGTCCACGACTTTGTCGCAGCACAGATTCAGGTGCTCGCCCACTGACGGCCACGAGGTCATGGCTCTCTTTGCCCGATTTCATTTCGGCAGCGCCATCGTCCCCGAGATGCTGATCTTCGCCACCGGCGTTCCCGCTTCCGGCTGCCCGCCCGAAACGTAAATCTCGTAGTCGCCCGGCGTCACTGCCCGGTTTCCCTTCTCATCCACTTCACTCAATTGTCGCGGAGAAAGTGTGAACTGCACTCGCCTCGCTTCGCCTGCCCGCAAATGGATTCTCTTGAACCCTTCAAGCTCCAGGGCGGGAGACACCGTCGTCTGCGGAGGTTTTAGATAAAGCTCTGCCACTTCGTCCCCATCGCGTGCGCCGGTGTTGTGGACCATCGTCGTTACAACCACCGAAGTGCCCGCCGCGACTCTGTTGGCATTCACTTCTGGCCTGCCAAAATTGAATCGCGAATAGCTCAGCCCGTATCCGAATGGATAAAGAACTTCCCCGCGATAATAGCGATAAGTCCGGTTCTTCATCGAGTAATCGGTAAATGCGGGCAAATCGCTCGTCGACGCATAGAACGTAACCGGCAGCCGTCCAGCGGGATTGTTCTTACCCTTCAGCGTCTCCGCAATGGCATCTCCGCCTTCCTCGCCCGGGTACCATGCGTCGAGCAGCGCATCTGCGTGCTCCTTAGCCCACTGAACCGCCAGCGCGCTACCTGCAGTCAGCACCACAATCAACGGCTTGCCTGTCGCGCCCAACGCCTCAAGCAAGTGCTCCTGGGCCGCTGGCAGCTCGATCGTGGTTCGGTCCCCACCGTCGAAACCGGCCACGTGGACGTTCATCTCCTCGCCCTCAAGGTTTGGAGAGAGTCCCACGAAAGCGACCACCGCATCCGATTTCTTCGCGGCATCGATCGCCTGCCCGAGCAAACTATCCGCCGGCGGCGTCCAAACGAGCTCGACGTTGCGATCGTTGGGAAGGTGCGTATACTCCACGCGAATCGTGTGAGGATTCGTGTCGGCAAAATTCAACCGCGCTTCAGCAGGACTACTGGAGCTGTTCATCACCAGCTTGTTGTCAATGTAAAGTCGCACGCGGTCCGGCGCCCTTGTCGGCGCTTGTCCTCCGCCGGCCTCGCCCGTCATCAAATTGGCCATGGTTGGCCGCGGACCACGCATGCTCAGCACATAATCCCCTGGCGCGGGCGGTACCAGCTCTCCAGTCCAGCGCACGGCAAATGTTTTGCTCGGGAAACCTGCCGCGGGCGCGACTCGATTCCAGTCGAAGTTGATTTTCGCGTCCACGCGAACCAACTTCGGCGCGCCTGTCAGATCCCCATTGTCAAAGTACTCGCCCTTCAGACCTGCCGTTCTGAGCGAAGCATCGGTCCGCAAGTAGACCGACGGAATCGGCGCCGGCGCCCCGTCGGCAAGAATTGATCCGGGAGCGAAAATCACGTTCTGGCTTCCGAATTCCTTCCGCAATCCGTTAAGCGGCGAAACCGGATCGGGTGCGGTTCCGTTGTAATTTCCCTCGATGGACTCGAGCAAATCGGCGGTCGGCCCTACGACCGCGATTCTCCGTATCGACGCTTTCAGCGGAAGTGTGTTGTTGCGATTCTTCAGGAGCACGATCGACTCGCGTGCTGCCTCGAGCGCCAGTTCGCGGTGCGCCGCCGAATTCACTTCGGAGATTGGAATTGCGTTGAAAGGCACCGCATTGGGTGGGTCGAACATTCCCAGCCTCATGCGCGCCGTGAATAGCCGTACCGCGGCCGCATCGATGTCACTCTCCGCCAGCAGGTTTTCATGAACCGCTTGGGTTAGCGCAGCGTAAGTCCGGCCGCAGTCCAGGTCCGTGCCCGCTTTCACCGCCTTCGCAGCCGCCGCTTCCGGGCTCCCCGCAAAGTGGTGCCCGCGATCGATGTCTCCCACCGCGTCGCAATCGGAAACCGTGTACCCGTTGAATCCCCAATCGTCGCGCAGATATTTTTGTAGCAGCATCGTATTCGCGCACGCCGGTGCGCCGTCGATCGCGTTGTAGGCGCACATGATCGAGTCGGCGTGTGCTTCGACGATCGTGGCTCGGAACGCAGGCAGGTATGCATCCTCTAAATCGTGTTCCGACACATCCACGTTGAATCCGTGGCGCAATGGCTCCGGCCCGCTGTGCACCGCATAGTGTTTCGGCGTCGACACCAGTTCAAGATACTTTGGATTGTTGCCCTGGAGCCCTTTGACGAACTCCACGCCCAGGCTCGCGGTCAGAAACGGATCTTCGCCAAAGGTTTCCATTCCCCGCCCCCAGCGCGGATCGCGAACGATATTGATATTCGGCGACCAGAACGTAAGTCCGGCAAACCGGCTGTGATCATCGTCGCGAATCGCCTCGTTGTACTTGGCGCGACCCTCGACAGCGATTGTCGTCGCAATCCGGTGCATCAACGCCGTATCCCACGTTGCCGCCAAGCCGATCGACTGCGGAAAATTCGTCGCAAATCCGTTGCGCGCCACTCCGTGCAGGGCCTCATTCCACCAGTTGTATGCGGGAACGTCCAGCCTCGGAATTGCCGGCGCAACATCCTGCATCTGGCTCACCTTCTCTTCGAGCGTCATGCGGCTCACAAGGTCCTTGGCGCGGTCTTCCGGCGTCAACGCGGGATTCAGGTACGGACACGCCTCCGCGCCGCACCGGTTCTGCTTTTTATCTGCTGTTTGTTGGGCCGGTAATGCCGCAAAGGTTACGCTGAAGGCGAGATACGTTCCAAGAAGAATCGATTGGATTTTCATAGGGTTTGGGTCGAAGAAAATGCGCTGGCGGCAGACTATCATGCCGGCAGCGACATTCGCGCTCCCCGGCCTCTTCGCCCTTATACTGTTCATCAAGCCTGAGACTGCCAACAAACGCCGGCCCGCTTTTGAATCGACTCGTTTGCTGTGCGTCCAGGCATGCCTTTGTTCGAAAGCCGATGGACATTGACAAGAAGGCCCGCGCCAAGCTCAAGCTCCAGCAGCCGCTGTGCCTGTGGCTCACAGGCCTTCCTGCGGCCGGCAAATCCACGATTGCGGACGCGCTTGAAAAGCGCTTGTACGCTGCCGGTCATCACACATATCGGCTCGACGGTGATGAAGTTCGCCTCGGACTGAACAAGGATCTGGGCTTCACCGAAGCCGATCGCAATGAAAATATCCGCCGGGTCTCCGAGGTCGCGCGCTTGCTTGTCGATGCCGGCCTGATCGCCATCGTCTCTTTCATCAGCCCCTACCGCGCTCAGCGCGACCGCGCCCGCTCGCTCTTTGAACCCGCCGAGTTCTTCGAAATCTTTGTGGACACGCCGTTGCCGGAGTGTGAACGCCGCGACCCGAAAGGACTCTATGCCAAAGCCAGACGCGGCGAGGTGAAGAACTTCACCGGCATTGATAGCCCATACGAACCGCCACTCTCGCCAGAAGTTCATCTCCGCACCACGCTCCAAACCCCCGATGAATGTGTCGACTGCATATGCCGGGCCTTGATTCGCTAACTTTCTCTTGACAGCAGCCGCTCTCTCCCTGATCGTGAGGTAAATGGCATTCTGAAGAATCGTGGTGTGCGGGGTGCGCACTGGCTTCCCACGAGGCCCATGACCCGCACGCAATTGCCAATCAGTCGCAGCATCTTCAGGTCAGAGGTTCGCACGGTCCCATGACGTTCAACTTTCGCCTGTTCTGGCGCCAGACGGTCCGCTCCTTCTATCGGAGCGCCGGGACCGACGGTCCCCTCAACCGCGATCGGCTCATTTTCCTTTTGCTTTTTTATCCGATTTGGGGCGGCATTCTGTTAGCGGCCTGGATGGGCTTCTTCGCGGATGAAATCCTCTTCCCGGCCTATCGGAGACAGCGAGTCGAGAAGCCGCTTTTCATTGTGTCGAACTTTCGCAGCGGCTCGACTTTTGTGCAGCGAACCCTGGCGCGCGATAAATCCACATTTACCTGCTTGCGTACTGGCGAAATCTATCTAACGCCCTCTATCGCGCAGCGGCGAATCTTCGGCCTTCTCTCCCGCGTGGACGCGATGCTTGGCCACATCTGCGAAAGAACGTTGCGAAAGCTCGACACCCTTTCACTCGGCAAACTCAAGATTCATTCTTTTGGTTTGTTCGATCCCGAAGAGGACGAGCACCTGCTGTTCTATATATGGTCAACATTTTTCGCCGGCTTCGTGTTTCCTTATCTCGATGAATTGCCGCCCTATCAGTATTTCGACACGGAGATTCCGCGCGCCGAGCGGCGGCGCATCATGTCGTTCTACCAGAACTGCATCAAACGCCATCTTTACGCGACCGGCGGCCGGCACTATATGGCCAAGAATCCGCTCTTCAGCGCCAGGATCGAATCGATTCTCGAAACATTTCCCGATGCGCGCATCCTTTATTTGGTCCGCAATCCGCTGGAGATGTTGCCTTCGACGATTTCGCTGTTCAGCTATATGGATCGCCTTTTCAGCCATCCTCCGCAAGAGTATCCTCACTGTGATGAGATTCTGGCTTGGACAAAATACTGGTACGATCACCCGCTCGAAGTCATTGATAGAACCCCGCCCGATAAGTGCATGATTGTCACCTATGACGACCTGATGCAATCGCCGGACGCCGTCTTCCGTTCCATTTACAGCCGCTTTGGCTATCCAGAGAGCGATGTGCTCGAAGCGATTTTGCGTGACGCCGCCACCACGGCCCGGGCCCACTCGAGTTCGCACGAATATAGCTACGAAGCCATGGGCTTCACCCGGGAGCAGATCGTCCGCGAGTTTGCGCACATCTTTGCCCGCTTCGAATTCGACACGCACGAAAAGGTCGAAGAACGTTCGGTTGAATCGCTGGCCGTATAGAAACAATCACACTATCGCCGATTAACAGGCGCGGCCGGCGTCGCGCATCAGGTCTGCCGATCCGATCCTAATTGCTCTTCCACTTCCAGTCCCGAATCTCCGGCAAGTCTCTTCCCTCTTTCCGGATGTATTGTCCGTGCTCGACCAATTTGTCTTTGAGTGTCTGTTTCAGGTACGCACCCTTCTCCCAGATACGCGGAATCCGGTCGATGGTGTCCATCGCCAGGTGGAAGCGATCGAGCTCGTTCATCACCGTCATGTCGAACGGTGTGGTGATGGTCCCCTCTTCCTTATAGCCGCGCACATGAATGTTGTCGTGGTTAGTCCGGCGGTAGGTGAGGCGGTGGATCAGCCAAGGATACGCGTGGAATGCGAAGATGACCGGCTTGTCCTTTGTGAAGAGCGTGTCGAAGTCCGCGTCGCTCAGCCCGTGCGGATGCTCCGTCTGCGGCTGCAGCTTCATCAGGTCAACAACATTCACCACACGTAGTTTCAACTCCGGCAAATGCTCGCGCAAGATGCTCACTGCGGCCAGCGTCTCCAGCGTGGGCACGTCACCGCAGCACGCCATCACTGCGTCGGGCGCGCCGCCCTGGTCGTTGCTCGCCCACTGCCAGATGCCGATTCCCTCCGTGCAGTGCTTAATGGCCGCGTCCATCGTGAGCCACTGCGGCGCCGGATGCTTGCCCGCAATCACAACGTTGACGTACTGACGGCTGCGGAGGCAATGGTCCATTACCGAAAGAAGGCAATTCGCGTCAGGTGGAAGATAGACTCGTACAACCTCGGCCTTCTTATTCACCACATGATCGATAAATCCAGGATCCTGGTGCGTGAAACCGTTGTGATCCTGTCTCCACACGTGCGACGCCAGCAGGTAATTGAGCGAAGAGATCTTGCGCCTCCACGGCAGGCCATTTGTGACCTTTAGCCATTTGGCGTGCTGGTTGAACATCGAATCAACGATGTGAATGAACGCCTCATAGCAGTTGAATAACCCATGACGCCCCGTGAGCAGGTAGCCTTCCAGCCACCCTTCGCATTGATGCTCGCTCAGCATCTCTATTACGCGTCCCTCTGGTGCAAGAAACTCATCGTTGGCCACTGTCGCCGCATCCCACTGCCGATTGGTCGCTTCGAATACCGCGGTCAGGCCGTTGGAGATCGTCTCGTCAGGTCCGAAGATTCTGAAGTTTCTCGGGCCAGCGTTCAACTTCACCACATCGCGCAGAAACGGCCCAAGTACATGCGTGTCTCCGATACCTGGTGCTCCAGGCGAAGGCACAGTAGCGGCATAGTCCCGGAAATCGGGCATCCTCAAATCGCGCAGAAAAATGCCGCCATTGGCGTGTGGATTGGACCCCATCCGCCGCGTGCCCGCGGGCGCAAGCTCGGCGAGTTCCGGTCGCAGGTGGCCTTGTTCGTCGAAGAGCTCCTCCGCCCGGTAGCTCTTAAGCCATTCCTCCAGTTGCTTCAAGTGCTTTGGATTTGTTCGCGGATCGGACAGCGGCACCTGGTGCGAGCGGAACGTGCCTTCAACCTGCAGGCCGTCGATCACCTTCGGTCCCGTCCAACCCTTGGGCGAATTGAGGACGATCATCGGCCAGCGCGGACGCGCGGTATTCCCGTTCGTACGAGCTTCCAGCTGAATTCTCTTGATCTCCTCCACCGCGTGGTCGAGCGTTGTCGCCATCGCCTCGTGCATTAGATCCGGTTCGTGCCCTTCCACAAAATACGGTTTCCAACCGTAACCGTGGAGCAGCTGCTCCAGCTCCTCGTGGGTAATACGCGCAAGGACTGTTGGATTGGCAATCTTGTACCCGTTCAAATGCAGAATCGGCAGCACCGCGCCATCGGTTGCCGCGTCGATAAATTTGTTCGAGTGCCACGCTGTTGCCAGCGGCCCGGTCTCTGCCTCTCCGTCGCCCACACAGCAAGCCACAATCAACTCGGGATTATCCATGACTGCGCCGAACGAATGACTCAGCGAATAACCCAACTCTCCGCCTTCATGGATTGAGCCCGGAGTCTCCGGCGAAGCGTGACTCGGAATACCTCCCGGGAATGAAAACTGGACGAATAACTTTCTGAGTCCGTCTTCGTCCTGAGTGATATTGGTATAGATCTCGCTATAGGTTCCTTCTAAGTATGTGTGGCTGACCACGGCCGGACCGCCGTGCCCAGGGCCGGAAACATAAATCATGTCCAAATCGTATTTCTTGATCACACGGTTCAAGTGCGTATAAATGAAATTCTGCCCCGGGGTCGTGCCCCAATGCCCAAGGAGCATGTATTTTATGTCCTCGATCTCAAGCGGCCGCTTGAGCAGCGGGTTGTCGTAGAGATAAATCTGGCCAACCGAGAGATAGTTCGAGGCTCTCCAATAGGCATCCATCCTCCGCAACAAGTCTGGCGATAGTGTTGCTTCCATGATTCATCTCCCCTCTCCTGCGACCTCAAACATCGCGTCGCAGTGAATGCGAATCGATTGACGGTGCGAAGGCCGCGCATCCGCCCTGACTATAGTCTAGATCTGTTCTGCGCGTGTTAAGGACCGGTTCTCCCTCTTCCGGCGGCAAACCCCGCTTTCCTTCCTGGCCTGTTAGCATTTCTTCTGTCGCCATCAATGGGCTCGCCGCGTGCGTCGGCCGAAACGAATCTGCCTCGCATGCTCAATTGCGGTTTTGTCCAGTCAAAATCGTATTCGCTAAGCGGAGAATCGAAATGAGTTACCTGAAGAAATTCAAGATCGAGCCAGGAAGCAAAGTCAGGCTCAAGAAGTTCGACCCGGCCTTCACCGGCGGGCACAAGAGCCACAAGTCCGCAGCCGCTGAAATCGAGCACTATCAGAAGAAGCTCCGCGAGTTGCAGGACCTGCTTTACGCCGAGCACCGGCATTCACTCCTCATCTGTCTTCAGGCCGTCGATACCGGCGGCAAAGACGGCGTGATCAATCACGTACTTGGTGCAATGAACCCGCAGGGTTGCCGCGTTGCGCCGTTCAAGCAGCCTTCCGCGGAAGAGGCCGCGCACGACTTTCTCTGGCGCGCCCACAAGGCGGCGCCTGCATGCGGCGAGGTCGTGATCTTCAATCGCTCGCACTACGAAGATGTTCTCGTCGTGCGCGTGCATAATCTCGTTCCCAAGGATGTTTGGTCCCGGCGCTACGATCAAATCAACAACTTTGAGGCGGAACTCGTCGCGCATGACACCCACATTCTTAAGTTTTGCCTGCACATCTCAAAGGAAGAACAGCTGAAGCGCTTCAAGGAGCGCCTCGACGATCCGACGAAGCACTGGAAGATCAGCGAGGCCGACTATAAAGAGCGCGCCTTCTGGAAGGACTACGTGGCCGCCTACGAAGAGGCACTCTCCCGTTGCAGCACGCCAAACGCGCCCTGGTTCGTCATTCCATCCAATCACAAATGGTTCCGCGATCTGGCCATCGCGCGCATTGTCGTCGAGCACCTGGAATCGATGCACATGAAATATCCGAAGCCTACGGTCAACATTGAAAAGATTCGCCGCGAGTACCACGCCGCCGAGCGCGCCTAGCGCTGTACGCGAGCCAGGAAGCTCGCAAGGATTATTCTTATGAAAAAATTTCTGCTATGCGCCCTGCTACCTGGTGTCGTTTCTTCCTTTGCTTCTGCCTCATCCGTTTTCACCACGCGGCTTGACGATCCTAAAGCTGTGTATCTCACGGCGCAGGAATTCGGCGCGCACGGCGACGGGGTCACCGACGACACCGCGGCGATTCAGGCGGCCATCGACAAGGCGGAAGGCGGCGTTCGCGAGGGAATTGTCTTCATTCCCTCGGGCCGCTACCGCCTCACGCGCACGGTCTTTCTCTGGCCGGGAGTGCGTCTCATCGGCTATGGCGCCGCCCGCCCCGTCTTCGTCTTGGCTGACAACACGCCGGGGTTTCAAGCGGGCGTGGGCGTCATGGTCATCTTTACGGGCGCGAGTCCCGCCGCCATTCAGCGCTCCGGCAGACGCGTGCCCTTTCCGCCTCCGGGCAGCGTGCCGCCGAATGACAACGTGGCGGACGCGGACGAAGACACGTTCTATTCGGCGATGAGCAACATCGATTTTGAGATTGGTGCGGGCAACCCGGCAGCGATTGCCATCCGCTTCCATGTTGCTCAGCACGCCTATCTCAGCCACATGGATTTTCACACCGGCTCAGGCCTCGCAGCGCTCACTGAAGTCGGAAACGAGGCCGAGGATCTCCATTTCTATGGGGGCCGCTACGGTATTCTCACCGACAAAACTTCGCCCGCCTGGCAGTTCACGCTGATCGATTCGGTTTTCGATGGTCAGCGAGATGCCGCAGTGCGCGAGCACGAAGTGGGCCTCACCCTCATCCGCGACACATTCCGCAATGTCCCCGTCGCTATCGACATCGATCCGCACTACTCCGACGAAATGTGGGCCAAGGACTGCCGCTTTGAGCACGTCTCAAAAGCCGCCGTCATCATCAGCAACGAGAAAAGTCCTCTTACCGAAATCGGCTTCGAGAATGCGGTGCTCAAGGACGTGCCGACCTTCGCCCTTTTTCGCGAAAGCGGTAGAACGGTCGCAGGCAAGGGCGCGATCTACCAGGTCGCGAATTTCAATTACGGTCTCATCGTGCCCGGTGAAGGAACGACCGGCACAATCGGCCAGCGCTATGATGCCGCCGCTCTAAGCACGTTGCCCGCTCCGTTACCGCCCGCTATTCCTCCGCTGCCGCCCACCTCCGACTGGGTCAATGTCCACACGCTCGGCGTGGTGGGAGACGAAAAAACCGACGACACCGCTTCAATCCAGAACGCCATCAACACGCATCGCGTGCTCTATTTTCCGAGCGGCCATTACCGCGTCAGCGACACGATCAACTTGAAACCGGACACGATTCTTATCGGGCTGCATCCCACGCTCACCCAATTTGATCTCGAAGATTCCACGCGGGGATTCCAAGGCGTAGGCGCGCCCAGGCCCGTGATCTCAGCTCCCGCTGGCGGCGTCAACATCATCAGCGGCTTCGGAGTCTACACCGGAGGCATCAATGCGCGCGCCGTCGGAGTGCTTTGGCAGGCCGGCACCGGCTCCCTAATCGACGACATTCGCTTTCTCGGCGGACACGGCTCCGGCTTCAATCCTTACAACAATAATCACACCGCCGATTCCGTTCTCACCAAGCGTTGGGACGGTCAATATCCCAGCCTCTGGGTGACTCACGGCGGTGGCGGCACTTTCGCGGACATCTGGACTCCGGATACATTTGCCCAGGCTGGATTCTATGTTTCGGACACAAAGACGCCGGGCCACGTTTACGAGCTCTCCAACGAGCATCATGTGCGTAACGAGATCATCTTCGATCACGTCGAGAATTGGGATATCAACGCACCGCAAACCGAAGAGGAGGCCGGCGAGAGTCCCGATTCGCTGTCACTTGAATTCAACTGGTCCCACAACATCACGGTCGCAAACTATCACGGCTATCGCGTCACGCGTTCGCGCGCGCCGTTCCCTGCTGCGGTTCGGCTTTATCATTCCGGGAACATTCACTTCCGCAACGTGCATATCAATGCCGAGAGCGGCTATCCCATCTGCGACGACAATGGCTGCGGCACGTTTCTCCGTGTCAGCAAATTCCCTTACGAAAATGCCATTCAGGATGTAACGCACAATCTTGAAGTCCGCGAGCGAGAATTTGCCGTGCTCGACATTCCGGATGATCCGCCAACTCCCGCGCCCGCCGACGCATCCGCCGTGCTCGCACCCGGCGCCACAATTGAGAAACTGCAAGACGGCTTCTTCTCCATCTCTGGCGCCGCGGTCGATGACTCCGGAAAACTCTACTTCGTCGACCACCACGAACAGCGCATCTATGGATGGTCGGCCGCCGAGGGGCTGACGATCGAGCGGGACAATCCTCTCGATCCAGTCAATCTCGCTTTTGACAAGTCCGGCGACCTGCTCGTGGTCTCTTCTGCTGGGCCGGGAGGAACCGTCTACTCGTTCCGCCCCGGATCGCCGGAGGATCAGATCGCAATCCTCTCGCCACAACCCGCAGCCAGTCATCCGGGAGCGGGAGTCGTTCTGCCAGCCATCTATTGGAACAACGGCGAATTCAAGAACCAGCTCGACTTCAGCACGCTCACTTACAAGACTCTGGCCGAAATGTTTGCCGACGATGTGTCGACGCCGAAGACAATGGAATACGTCTCGCCCGACGGCAGCGTCTTCCTGCCCGCTGGGCGCGTCTTTCAGCAGGGCCCGCCGGACTCAACCGGCTGGCGCTTCTCCGACAATCTCGACGCCTACGGTTTTATCAGCGCTCTTCCCGGTCAGCGTGCCTACGTCAGCAGCGCATCGGAAGACCGCACGTACAGGGCGCGCGTCGCAGCCGACGGCACATTGACCGATCTTCAGCCGTTCGCGGAGCGCGGCGGCGAGAGTGTCGCGGTCGATGGCCAAGGCAATGTGTATGTTGCCAACGGGCAAGTTTTTGTCTACAACCCGTCGGGCATAGTGATCGGCCAGATCGACGTCCCTCAGCGTCCGATCGACATCATCTTTGGCGGCCCCGATCATCGCACGCTGTTCATTCTCGCCCACCACGCTCTCTTCGCGGTTAAAGTAAAAGACTAAGGTTGATCCATCAAAAAGAACACCAGGCGTCGGCGTCACGCCACGGACGCAATCCCGCAACCAGGAGAGCAAATGGCCCTGCACAACACCCGCAAGCTGAAAGCCAGGCCGACCAGCACAATCGAGTCGGACGCTTTGCATAGCAATGGTCAGACCTACGTTTTCCCGAAAGTCTCGCGCGACTCGCAAGCCGTCTACCGGACCATCCACGATCAGCTCGTCCTCGACGGAAACTCGCAGCACAACCTGGCCACTTTCTGCACCACCTGGATCGAGCCCGAAGTCGAGCGCATCATGGACGAGTCTGCCGACAAAAACATGATCGACAAGGATGAATATCCGCAGACCGCGGCTATCGAAGAGCGCTGCGTCCACATGCTCGCCGATCTTTGGAACTCGCCCGAAGCGGCAAGCACCATGGGCTGCTCCGCGACCGGCTCCAGCGAAGCTGCAATGCTCGGTGGACTGGCTCTTAAATGGAATTGGCGTAAGCGCGGGCGCGCCGAGGGTAAACCTGTCGATTCACCTAATCTCGTCATGGGCCCGGTTCAGGTGTGCTGGCACAAGTTTTGCCGCTACTTCGACGTCGAAATTCGCGAAGTCCCCATGGAGGGCGACCGCCTCCTGCTCACTCCCGAGGAAGTGCTGAAGCGTTGCGATGAAAACACCATTGGGGTCGTTGTCACGCTGGGAGTCACCTTCACGCTGCAGTTCGAGCCAGTGCGCGAGATCAGCATGGCACTCGACAAGCTTCAGGCCGAGACAGGCCTCGACATCCCCATCCACGTCGACGGCGCGAGCGGCGCATTCCTCGCTCCCTTCCTGCAGCCCGATCTCATCTGGGATTTTCGTCTGCCACGCGTCCGGTCCATCAATGCCTCCGGCCACAAATTCGGCCTCGCGCCTCTCGGCGTCGGTTGGGCGCTATGGCGAGAAAAGCACGATCTCCCTGAAGAACTGATCTTTGACGTCAACTACCTCGGCGGCAACATGCCCACCTTTGCGCTCAACTTCTCGCGGCCCGGCGGCGAAATTATCTGCCAGTACTACAATTTCCTGCGCCTCGGCAAGCAAGGCTATCGCGAGATTCAATCGGAATGCTCGGCCATCGGAAAAGAACTCGCGGCCAAAATCGCCGCGCTTGGCCCATTCGAAATCATCTATGACGGAGCCGGCGGCATCCCCGGCCTCTGCTGGAAGCTGAAGGACCCTGCCTCATCGCCATTCACGCTCTATGAGGTAGCCGATCGGCTGCGCGAGCGCGGCTGGCTGGTTCCTGCCTACTCCATGCCTCCCAACCGCGAAGACCTCGTCATCCAGCGCATCCTCATCCGTCACGGGTTCACGCGCAAAATGACCGAAGAGCTTCTGCTCGAAATACAAAGTACGATCGAGCATCTGCAGCATCCTTCGCATCGACCGTCGCCGCCCGATGCAGCGGCTCATTCCCATAATCATTCAGGCAGGTAAGCCGAACGTCCAGCGCTTCCATTCACGCTTGCCGGGCCATCGCAAGTTCCACGATCTCGCCGATCATTTGCGTGTAGGAGAGACCTGATTTCTTCGCGGCCATGGCAAACTCCTGCCCGCTTGAGAGCCAGGGATTCGGATTTGCTTCGATCACATAAACATCGCCTTTGCTCGATAAGCGCATGTCAATGCGGCCGTAGTCGCGAAGCTTGACGGCGCGATAAGCCTTCACCGCGATCTCAGTCAGCTTGGCCTCCGTCTCTTCATCCAGATCTTCGGCGATCGCCGATTTCGTCAGCTTGTAGGCTTCAGTTTCTCTTTCGAACTTCACATCCTGGCTGGCGATTCTGGGCACGCCCTTGGGAAGCTTTGAAAGATCGAGTTCCACCAGCGGCAGCGCATGTGCACTCTCGTAGCTGCCGAGGATGGCTGCGTAGATTTCGCGACCCTCAATGTACTCCTCGATCAGCGCGGGAGAATCGAATTCCGTCTGGATATAGGAGACCCGCTCCATAAGCTCTTTCACGCTGTTCACGACCGCATCGGCTCCGATACCGATAGATCCATCTTCCGACGTGGGTTTCACGATGAGCGGAAACGAAATATCGTGTGCGTGGTCAATGGCGCCGCGATACGATGTCGCAAAATACGGCGATTGAATTCCGTAAAATGCGAACATCTTCTTGGCGATCGATTTGTCCTGCGCAAGAATGTGCGCATGCGGCCCCGCGCCGGTATAAGGGATTTCCAGCATGTCCAGGAATGCAGTTACGTGCATTTCCTTGGTGTCATCGCCGGCGTAGGATTCGGTGAGGTTGAAGATAAGGTCTGCACCGCATTTTGCCAGGCCCAGCAATGATTGCGGGCGGCCGTCGAGGACGTAGTACGAAGGCTCGTGACCCAGCTTCTCCAGGGCTTCGAAGATCTCTTCCCGGTCGTGCTTCACCGGCCTTTTCTTGCGCTTCTTTTGCCCTTTGCGCTTGCGCGGCACAGGAGTTTCTTCCGGCGTCTCAGCGGGCTCTTCTTCCCATAGATCGTACAGCACGGTTACTTTCAGCTTCGTTCCAGTCATGCTACCTCCAATCGGAGCGACGGCCTGCCGGCGCGCCTCATGGGTGAGTGAATTTTCCGCGCACCAGGTAATTCATGGTTAGTGCCGTTGTGTACGCGGTAAACTCCGTTAAATGCTCCGGCTCCCTGCGAGCGTCCACGCGGAGGCCCAGATCTTCAACACGCTTGCAGATTGCCTCCACCAGCCGCTTCACGATCGGACGCTGCACGCCACTCCAGTAAGCGACCTTGTCGATAATCGCCTTGCGATGCTGGCGCAGCATCTCATGGGCGAGTCGCACGCCTTTCGTTCTTCGGCGAGAAGTATTGAAGATGTCCGCGAGGTCGGCATCGAGCGCCAACTCCTCGACAGGAACCTCTTCCGGCAGACTGAGCCGGTAGAATTCGCCGACTGTCGATTCCATCTCGTCGACGGTAATGTCGGTGCGGCCACGGCGCCGAAGGGGCTCCGCATCGCCCACTTTTCGCGCAATGCGATCGACATATCGAAGCTTCGCGAGCGCGCCCCAGCCCTTGTAGCGTTTGCGCCATTGCGACCTTGGCGTCAGCCACACGGCAAACGTTTCGGCAAAATCCTCGTCGGGATGCTTCTGCGCGTACCACCCCGCCATGTGGCGAACAAACTTCCGCGAAAACGGAATGGGTCGATAATTGTCTCGATACGCGCGCCGGAACGGACCAAAAAGATCACGCCACTCTGCCGACTTGTAAAGCTGATACGCGTAGTTGAACGCATGTCCCGCCTCATGGCGCATGTACATCATGATTTCGCGAGCGTCTTCAAGGTCGTTCATCTCGCGTTCAAGCTGAGCCAGGTCGGGGTTCGCCAGGTAGAACGGCATTCCGATGACGGGCTCGCCCGACGGACATCCCCATTCGTCGGTGAGATAGCAAGGCGGGCGGAACTTGTGGATACCCTTGGCTTCCAACTCACGATAAAGCTGCTGAACGAATCGTTCCAGCGGAGATCCCTCGAGCTTGAGCCCGAGGTCGCGAATGGGCTTTGCGAGTATCTCCTGGAATTCCGTTCGTGTTGGCTCGAAATCGCGCACAGGGCTATTCAGAGTTCTATACCAATAATCAGGATTTGGCACGAGAGGGCGTATCGCTTTTGCACATAGTATTGTGGGCACACCTGCGCGTTGACTGGCACGCCTTGTGCCAGCCTCGGTAGCAGAAATTGAATGAAAGGGTTTTGAAGGGAGAGAGATGGGAAGCTGAAACCGATGCAGATTGCAGATCGTCAGGGATGGTCGATGCGGGAACGGCGAACGGAACTAGCTGACTAGCCTTCCGCCTTCTCCGTCAGGTTTCGTCTGGCAGGCGTTCGAGCGGAGCCTTTGAGCCGGCCACTTCTATAGGCGATGTATTTTGCCAATGTCCGCAACACGGCCGAAGGAATATGGAGCGGCGCACGTGTGGAAAGGTACCGCAGCTCGGACATAACAAACCGCCATCCTTCGCCATCGGCAGCCCCGAACTCTTCAACCAGCCAGCGCTCGCGTTCGTGAAGAATCCCAATCTCCAGGTAGCGGCGGATCTCGGCTCTGATTGAGTGTGCGTGCGAATGTTCGACCATGGCTTCCGCCACGTATGCGGTCTTCCAGCCGGCGCGATGCAGATGTGCGACCGCAAGAGTATCTTCGCCGAAGCTCACCTCCGGCGAGAATCCCCCCACCCTCATGAGGGCATCGCGTCTGAAAGCGCCAAAAGTGTTGGAAAAGAAAATCGATTTGAAACCGAGAGTCGTTCGCGACTCCCAGGAACGCAAATGTGACACGGGACGATAGTTGAAGAGGCGCGCGTGCGCTTCAATTGCTGAAGCGTTTGGCCGAGGAAGCTGGCGGCCGTAGGCTGCGCCAATAGCCGGATCCTGAAATGCGGCTACAAGATGACGAAACGACTCGGTACTGCGTGGAATTGCGTCCTGCGTGAGATAAACCAGAATGTCGGCGCGGGGTGCGGCCAGCGCCGCTGCCTGGCGCGTGCCTCCATGACTGAACGCAATGCGATCGATCTCGATCACCGTGAATCCAGTGGCGCGCGCCTGATCCGCGGTCCCATCGGTCGAAGACGAGTCGACCACAATAATCTCGTCTGGCATGAGACTCTGGCGCTGAATGCCGCTGACCAGCGCCTTCCAATGCGGGGCCGCATTCAATGTGGGGATAATGAGCGCAATATTCATGGGGGAAGAAGGGCGAGCCGTCTTTGAATCCCGGCTCGCTCGGGATTATAAGTCGCAGTAACTTGAGAACTATGTACTTAGTAACTAGTGTCTCGAATCTAAAGTTCGTGACGTAAAATACGGCTGTCATCCTGACACTGAGCGGCGCGAAGGGGAAGGATCTGCGGTTGTTCTTAAATCCTGCGAACTTAAGGCTCACCACACTAGAGACTATGGGTCATATGTGCGATCAATAGATTGATTCGCACCCTAAGCAGCCGCAGCGGGTCGTGCCGTTGGCTGGCGTTCTGTGTGTGCCTGCGGTAGTAAACGAGGGGCTCGTCAATGAACACTGTTTTCCCACCATGGATCTCGTTCCGGGTGCCGATCCATGCATCGTGCAAAAACAGCTTGCCGCGTGGGAACGGAAGAACCCGGCCAAGAAACGAAGCGCGGATCGCCATCGCCGAGCCCTGGTAATGATTCTTGACGATGTTGCGCCAGAATCCAGGCTGGAATACGCCATAACGATTCACGCGGCCATCGGGCAACAGATCGCCTCGTTCATCAATCAGCGCAACCCTGCTTGCAACCACCTGCGCTTCCGGGTGCCGCTCGAACTCCTGCAGAACTCTCTCGACCTTGGTCGGAGCCCACAGATCGTCGTCGTCTGAAAGAAACAGGATGTTTCCAGTGGCGCAGCGAAGCGCATCCTCAAACGTCGCCACGACGCCCTCGTTCCTCTCGTGCTTAAAGAGCCGTATTCGGCCGTCATGCATCTCGCTGATCCGCGCCACCGTGTCATCCTGCGAGCCGTCATCGACGATCACGATCTCGTCATCGGCCGCGAGCTGAGGAAGGATTGAAGCAATCTGCGCCTCGATGAATTTTGCCCCGTTGTAAGCGGCCATGCAGACTGAAACCTTCGGTCGCAGTCTCTCCCTGCGCTCCAGCGCGAGGCCCGGCAAATGCTCCAGCGATTCGCGCCATCTGCGCAAACGTGCACTTTTCGAGCGAAAGATTCGAAAAAACAGGAAATCCAGCGTCACGCGCCGCAGCTCCGTGCGGTCGCCGCGCATCCAGTGCCGGACCATCCGCAGAGCAAGCCGCGCAGTCCGCTCGCACCCCGCGAGCCAGTTCATATGCAGATCCCAGAACGTCGACTCTGTAAGCAGCCCTCTGCGGTAACGCCCTTCACTCACCAGACGATTCATATCCATCATGGAAAACTCATGATGAAGTTGAATGTTGCCTTCGACGTAAACGCGTTTTCCACGTTGGTGCAGATTGAGAAGCATCACAAAGTCGCTGTGATCGAGCGGAAAACGCAGGTCGTAACCGCCCAATTGCTTGAGTACATCCACGCGGATCATTGCACCGGAGTTCATTGCGAAAACCGGTTCGTCCGGGGTGCCGCGAAATCCACTGCGGTACCACTGAGGAATCGCCCCAAGCACGAATCGGTTGGGCGAGAGACGCTTACGGCCGAACGCGATCTGAGGTACGACCGCGCCGACGTCCGGATGACAGGCACAAAGGTTCGCGGCGGAGGCCATGGCAAGAAGGTAATCGCCCGGTAGTGTGGTGTCTTGATCGAGCGTAATGAGCCAATGCGATCCCTGGCGGACGGCAATCTCAAGCGCCTGATTGTACGCAAATGCCAGGCCAAGGTTGCGCGGGTCGTGAATGTACACAACGTCTTCGGGAAGCGCCACCCTCGCTGGCTGCGATAGACTGTTGTCCCATAAGACGATCGATACGTGGTGTGCAGTGGCCTTCGTGCGAGCTTCTATCAGGCTGCGATAGGCGGGCGAATCCTCGGGCGTCATACCATACAAAACGATGACCGCGGTAGCCTGCAATGGGCAAAAAGCCCTGACGGGGATCGAGCTAAGAGGCTTCGTCAGCATGAAGAATCCCGGGTTGCGCCCAGTAAAGGCAACGCCTCTGAACGAAAATCTGAAGAAATAGTTGAATGACGGTTGAGAGCAGGAAAAACGTGTTAGCGAAGAAGTGCAAAGATATCGACGTGAGGAAGATGGCGAGGATGAGGATGTGTCGCGGATAGGAACGCAGAACCAGCCATCCGCAGCCAATGCCGATGATGAGATTCGCGAAATAGATCCCGAGGTAAGAGAAGTCGAGCGCCCAGGCCTGCAAATACGTACTGGCGCCATCGATGATATTCATGCTTCCGTAGACTTCGGCATAGGGGTCGGAGCGGCGTCATAAACGATGGGAAGCAGAGAATAGAGAAACGCGAATGTCGGCCCGTGCGACGAACCGTGAGCCACCATCCAGCAGAGATTCGAAAATGGTATCGAGATGTAGGAGACAGCCCAAAGAAAAACCATGGGCCAGTTCGAGTATTTGTCGCGAATCTGAAGAAACTCAATGAAGATATCGTGAGCAGTGCGCAGATTGCCGATGATGGTCACACCGGATATCGCCAGTGCGAAAGCGCCGAGCGCGAGCAGATACTGCTTTCTCCGGCTCGTCACGGATCTGAGCGAGAAAAGAAAAAACATCTCCAGAAAGGTAACCAGCAGGATTCCCCGCGCAAGGTAGAAGCCGAGCCAGCCGAATACGAAGACGATGAAAAGATACCGGCGCAGCCGCGACGGATCGAGCGTGGCGTTGACGGCAATGCACGTAAGCAAGGGAAAGAGAATCTGCTTGAGGTTACCGTAAGTCAGATAAGAGCTTGGATCGCCGATGGCCGGTGGCGGCCCGGAAGTGAACCAGTTGAACCCGATGAGCGCCATGGCGAACGCGCAGAAAAGCAGATTCAAGCGCCATAGACGAGTGACATCCAGAACACAAGAATTTGCGTCGTCTTGCAGCGCATCCCGCTCAAGGACTGCTGTACTCGCAAAGTAACCGAGAAGCAGTGAGGCCGCGGAGACGATGAAGATCAGGAGCGGGATGCCGAAGTAGGGATAGATGACATAGGACACATGAAAGCTTAGGCACGCGAGCATCAGCACCCAAACCGCGAAGAAGAGGGCGATCGGATGACAATAAACAGGCAATTCTCGTCGCGGCCTGAATATGCCGCTCACGAAGGTGTGACCTGAACCCGTTCGCACGCCTTCCTGCCATACGTCGGGCATAACCAGCGAAGCGGAATCGCCAGAACTGCCTGAATCCGGAATGAAGGTGAAGTCGCTCATCGCGTTCAACGAAAGCCGGCAAGGTGTTGCGCAGAATTCACGCTGCGTAACCCCACGATCTCCGCTTTGAGAAGAAAATTGTCGTGGCTGAAACAGTTCCGCAAACACCCAGCACGACAAAGGCCGCCATGGCCACGCCAAAGGTCCCCGATGTCTTCGCGAAAAATGTGACGCCTGCCGCCGTTGCCGCGGCAATCAATATGGACTGCATCAGAAAAGGCTCGCGCTTGTGAGCTCGAAGATAAATTGCCTCGCTCTGGACGATGTGGCCGCCAATGGCTGTCAACAGGAGAAGCAGGAACACAGGCCAGGGAACAATTCGGCCGCCGAGGCTCGGAACGATGTGAGGAATCGCGAGCACTCCCAACATGACCACGGCGGACGCGCCTGAAAGTAAAAGCAGTGACTGCCGCAAGGCGCGGAAGAAGAGCGCATCCAGGCCGGCGTTGTCGCTCCGTGCAATCAAGCTTCCGAATGGCGCTGCTTTGGTCGTCATCCAGACCAGCATCAGGCCGCTCATTTGCATCACGATGTTCATTGACAAACCCATGCGGCCCGCTTCAGCCGGCCCCCGAAATGCGAAAATGACCGGCGTGAACAGTTGAAAAATGAAATAGTCACACAGCCAGCTCACGGCAATCTTCCACTGGAACGGCCACACCTCTTCGCGCCAGCGGATTCCGCGATTACCGGCGTGCATGCGCATCAGGGGCAATAGAAGCGACCGTCGCGACCACAGCATCGCGCACGCTACAGCCGACTGTCCAAAAAGAACCAGCGCCGGCGCGAAAAGGCCATGATGCATGATCATCGCGGTCCACGCCGCCATCGCGCTCACCACAGATTGGAAGAAGCGGGCGCGAGAAACAGGAACGACTTGCCCGCAACCCTCCAGAAATGACATCACCGGATTCAACGCGAAGCCGATCATGATTGCCAGCACCGTCATGCGCAGCGGCCAAACCCAAAGGTCGGGATGGCTCGCGATCCGATGCAGGCTGAAGAACCGCGTGCCTCCTGTCAGCAACACAGCGCCCATCAGCAGACACGCAACCGTGTACCAGCGAACGGTGCGCTGCAAAAGCGAGGCGAGGCGGATGCGGGCAACAGGATCGCCGGTGAGGGCGCCGTCCGGATGAAATTGAAGATTGACTCGCTCGTGAGCTGCAACCTGAAGAATGACGAACGAGAATCCAAGTTCAAATACGCTTTGCAGTGCGACAACACTCCAGAGCGCGTAGTAGTAGCCCTGAACCGGCAGCGAAAGAAAGTGCAGGATCAGCAGCACATTCACCACGCTGCCCAGCCCCTGGAATATGCGCCCAAAGACGGTGAACCCGACCGCGCGGTCCAGGCCGATGGCATGTGCCATCCGGCCAATCATTCGCGGCGCGGCCGCCGGCTGATCCGCATCCGCCTTTAACTCCGGAGTTTTTTCTGTTACTGGCACCATCTGCAAGTTTTGACAATGGATATCGATGCCGGCACTACCGATGCGCGGCGTCGTGATAGAGAGGATCTTCTTCGGTCAGGCCCACTGATTCATCCGCATCCACGCGAGAAACGCTGCTTCGGCCGTGCGACTCAGCCGTGTGCGCGCCTCTAAAAACAGCGTCCTTCAACTGCGCCAGCTGCTCTGCCTCGACGGGATTTGCGCGCATGCGTTCCAGCCGGACCTGCAACAGCGCGATCATGATTGCTAGCGAAAGTCCAAACGCCGCCGCCCCTAGCGTAATCCACATGCGTTTCGGGAACGACTTGCGCTCCGGAGTGAGAGCTGGATTCACGATCTGCAGGAATCCGCCTTCCCTCGCCTCATCAATCTTGGCCAGCTCGAGTTGGCGGGCCAGGACATCGAAGATGGCTTGGTTGTACTTAACGTCGCGGAGCTTGCGCGCGTACTCGAGTTCGGCTTCAGGCACGTTCCCCTTGGAGAGAAATAAATCGTCGGGCGAAGAGCCATTCGAGCCTACGAGCTGATTGAACTGGGAACGCAGGCCGGCCAGTTCATTCTCTTGTTCTTGCAAATCAGGGTTTCCGTCGCCGGCGTAAGCCTTCATAGCGTCGATCTGTATTTGCTTGGCGACCATTTGTGCGCGGAGGGTCGCCGCTGTCCCAATCAGCGCGCGAGACTGGGCGTCAATTTGCACAAATCCAGTGGAGAGCTCAGTCTGCTTCAGTGCTTCCTCAGAGTCGGCCAGATCGTTTTTGGTCTTTTCCAGCTGCTGCTCGAATATCACCCTCCGCTGCGCAGCCTCGGTGATAGCCAGGTGCTGTGAGAGCGAGCGAAGGATTTCGATGTAGCCGTTGGCAATTTCTGCGGCCCGCTCTGGGTTGTGGTCCTCAAATGAGAGACGAATCAAGCCGTCTTTCTTAGAGCCGTCGATCGTTGTGTACCACTCCAGCTTTTTCCGCGCGTCGAAGTAGTACTTTTTGTGATACTCCGCGAGTAAGTCGTACTTCTGGATAACTGCGTTTTCAACCGATTCGCTCTTCAACATCGAAACATACATTTCGGCGAGGTTTTTTGATCCCAATCCGCCGGCCAGGCTCGCGATCGATCCCAGGCCCCCAAGTTCCCCAAGAGCAGAGCTCAGTGAAGAGCCTTGCTCCGGGGGCAGGATTAGAACGGTCGCTGTGTACTCCGCGGGAATGATGAACGAAACAGCGCACGCCACCAGCGCGAAAGCCGCGGTCATCCACAGGATGAACTTCTTCCGTCGGGCCAGGACGACCAGAACCGCGAGAAATGTCGATCCGGTTTGCTGCCGAACGCCAACGGTGATCGGCGCGCGCGAGGGCTGGAAGTCCTGCTGCATTGCCGATGGAATGTGGTTCTTCATGTTTTCGAAATCACTTCAGGATTTGGATTGCAGCCGCGCCAAGTGCGAATTGGGAGAAAACCGATGACCAATCCGTAAGTCCGCGCAGGAAAGTGGCCTTATTTACCGAAGCAGGCACAATGATCGTGTCGCCGGGATAAATCGGCTGCCGATCGAATCCGTCTCCCTCCCAGAGGGTGTGCGAAAGATATTGGCGGCTGACGACCGACCCATCGGCGCGAATGATGAAGATTTGCCGCCGGTCCGCGTTGCGGTTGGGCCCGCCCGAGGTCTTCAGATAGCTGCCCGCGTCGTGGTGCGCTAGATACACGAATGAATTAGCGTCATACACTGAGCCGACCACTCCCACGGTGGATGGTACTGGAGGCACCACAAATCGATCGCCGTCCTCCAGCGGAAGATCAGGTAAGGAGTCGATCGTGGCGTGTTCCGGGTCGATGTGTAGAACAATGCGACCCGTAGCGCGGACCTCGCGGAGCCGGTTGATGAGTTCGCGCTGGCTTGCCTCCGACGTGCCGGCCGCCGCCGCCTGCTGCGGGCTTACTACTGAAGCCGCCAGGTTCGATCCGGTGATCTGGATCTGATAAGAGAGCGCTGCGACATACTCGTCGAGGCGCTGCTGTTGTTCGAGTCGCGTGCTTTCGCGCGTAAATTGCGAACCGTAAAGATAGGCTTGGTCCGTTAGACCGCCAGCCCGATTGACAAGCTGGCGCAGAGTCTCGCCAGGCTGCACGCTATACACACCGGCATGAACAAATTCGCCTTCCAGCCGAACATATCTCGTCTGCTGAGATCGCGGGACGCGGATATCCGCGTCAGAAAAGACCGTGATCACATCTCCTGGCTCAAGGTCCAGGTCCGCGCTTTCGTCATGTTGTAGAACCACTGCACCAAGGTTGAATGGGATCAACCTCGGCTGCAGAGTCTGCGGATCAGTGCGCTCCACGACCGCGTAACTCCAGTCGATGTTCGGCGCCGTTCGAACAACCTGTGTCTCAATTGGAAACTGCGGCGTGGTGACGAGACGTGGGCCGACGCCAAGTGTCTCCGGACGACTTCCTGCAGCGGAAGCTGGAACCACCTGGCCGGAACTTGACTGCGTGTCGCTCGAAGCCGCCAACGGCCCATACTGGGCATGAGGACCGCTCGCTGTTTGCGTGTCTGCGGGAATGCCCCGCTCAAGCTGTGGAAATAGTCCGCTCGATAGCGCCTGGGCATCTTGCGGAGCAATCTGTGTCCGCTGCGCAGATTGCCCTGCTTGTGGGCCGCCTTGTGAAGATCCAGCCCTCACCGGCGGAAGCAGCGGCTGAAAGTCGGCGACGGGCAGGCCAAGCTGCTCGCGCCGCAACCAATAATCGTGCGTAAGCAGAGCCTGCTGATCCGGAATCAAATCGCGAATGCGCATGCCCGCGCGCCACGCAAAGCGACCCGGCTCCGCAACGTTGCCGCGCAGAGTCACGGTTTTCGCAAAGCTGGGTGCGCGCTCGCGAACGCGGATCAAATCGCCATTGTCCAGAGGAAGGGCCAAGCCGGTGCTGTCCATGGCCACATCCATCGCAATGCGCGAATTGCTGCCGCCGGGCTGACTCTCGGTGCGCTCTATTTCGAGTGAAGAATGGTCAGCGACCGAAGAAACGCCGCCTGCGAGCGCGAGCGCCTGGGCAATGGTTTCCTTGTCGCGCAGTTCATAAATGGCGGGAACTTGCACGCTGCCTGTCACTGCGACACGGGGCCCGGCAGGGGGAAAGTAGATGACATCGCCGGTCTCGAGCGGCACGTCCTTCGATTTGTCCCCGCGCAACAAAAGGTCGTAGAGGTCAAAGTCGCTGACGAGCGTCGCGCCGCGCCGCAGTTCGATGTGCCGCAGGGACCCTGCCATTGTTGGGCCGCCGCATGCAAAGATCGCGTTGACCAGCGTGCTGAGCGAGCTGATCGTATAACTGCCCGGGCGCTGTGCCTCTCCCGTCAGGAACACCTGGATGGAACGGAGCTGGCCGAGGTTCACATTCAAGTCAAAGTTGCGGAAGACATAGGCGTAATGCGACTTCAGGAAATCCTGCAGTTGGCTGAATTGCAATCCTGCGACTTGAACCTCGCCCACTTGCGGAATAAAGATTGATCCCGTGCGATCCACAGTGAGGTGAAGGTTCTGGCTGATCTGTCCCCAGGTTCTGATAAGGATTTCATCGCCCGGACCAATCGTGTAGTCCGGGCCGACCGGGATTCGCTCCACTGGAGCAAACGTGTTGGGAACTTCATCGAACAGATCCGATCCGTAGATGGGGACGATGTAACCGACAGATCCAGCGACGAGGATCTGAAATTCGGTGAGCGGCTGCTCTTTCGCGGCGATTCTCCGCGTCCCCTGAATTGCGCTCCGATTCCCTCTTTCGCCCGCGTTGTCCGTGTACACATTGGGAATGCTTCGGCTTGCGGAACTGGCGGTGAGGTCTGGCAAAGCAGACTGCATTCCTGGCCCGCCGTAAACCGCGGACTGGGTGTCTGTTGAGCCGATTGGATTGCACCCCTGCCCCTCACCCGTCGCCAGCGGACAGTCATCTGTGGTTGAGCCGGACGATTGGCTGCCGGGGGTCATGGAGGTATTGCCCGCCTGAGCACACGCACCCGCGGCGGCAACACCTAATAAGATTGTGGCGAAAAAGCGAGCTCGTGCAGTCATTCTCTCTCTGTCTTGCTGTTTCTTTCGGACGTCATTTCTTCTGGCAGTCATTCAATGCGCCGCGCGAACGGTCCGCGCAAATCGCGCATGCAAGCTAATAAGCTCCGCGCATCGTGATAACGGCAGGAATCGTTCGTGCGAGGATTGCAAAATCGAGAAGACAACTCCACCGGCTTGCGTACTCCCTGTCGAACCAGACCCGTCGGTCGTATTCCACATCGCTGCGCCCCGACACCTGCCATAAGCCCGTGATGCCAGGGCAAAACAGATCGTAGTAGGGCATGTCACGGCCATAGAGTGAACTTTCCGCCTCCACAATCGGCCGCGGACCCACGAGCGACATGGCACCGACGAACACATTCCAAAGCTGGGGCAGTTCATCCAGGCTTGTTCGGCGTAGAATGCGGCCAATCGGCGTGATGCGATCATCGTGGACTCTCTTCCTCAGGCGGTTCGCCGCCGGGCGCGGCAACTGTGCGGTACTGATGTTGAGCACATTTGAATGTGGCCGCGCAACATACATCGTCCGGAACTTGAAGATGCGAAAGGCAACGCGAAAACGTCCGACCCGCTTTTCGCTATAGAAGATGGGGCCTGGCGAAGTCATCCTGACCAGGAGCGCAACTACCAAGCCTAGCGGGAAAAGAAGGATCATCAGGAAAAGAGAAAGAACGACGTCAAGAGCGCGCTTCAGAAACTGGTAGCGGATTGAGAAGGCTCGCTGAAACGCAGAGGCAAGATGGCCCGGAGCTTGCTTCCACGGATAGACAATTGCACCAGGTTGAAAGGGCCCGGTCTCTACGACTGGCGTTTCGATTTCCTCAGATTCAATGGCGCGTGCCGTGTTGCCTGCATCCATAAATAGAATTCCTCATTCCTAAAATGTGTAATGAGTCAAATACTGCATCGCCCGGCTGGCGCCAGGCTTCTCCTGCGGATTTGGAGTCAATTAAGCGTTCGCCGTGGAGCAGTGAGAGTAGGTTTGACTTCGGGCTTTCAGAGCTCAGCACGGGCGTTTCACATCCCGTACGACGCGTTCGCGTAAATTCATATCGATTCGGTGCGTCACGGTTGTCAGGAAGTAAGCGACTTTGCCGGATTGGAGATGTCGTCGTGCGTCATCAGCAATGGGTCTGAATTGGAATCGATCGGCTCCAAATCATCCGAATTCACTTCTACCGCGATGCTTTGCATGATGAGCTCGAGTGTGATGACAACCCGAAAGCTGTTCTTTTGCCTGACAACGATGCCCTCGATTCCACTGAAAGCGCCGCTTCGAATGCGCACGCGTTGCCCGACTGTAAGCATGGGATAGGGTTCCACGCGCATTGGGTCGAGTGCGGAACGCAGAGTCTCAATTTCAAATTCCGGCAAAGGTGTCGGCTGCGAAACCGATTTTCCTACTACCCATAGGACTCCAGGTACCTCAAGGACGGGAACCCGCTGTTCACGGCCGATGCGGACGAATACATAACCTGGAAAGAGCGGCTGATCGACGACCGCCTTCGAGCCGTCTTTCCATCGGCGGTGCGAACGATACAGCGGCACATAATGCTCAATTGCCCTGCGTTCAAAGTGAGACGCTACTCGTTTCTCGTGCCGGCAGATGGTGTATACAGCGAACCATTGCTTCGTCGCCGGTTGAACGGCGCAGTGTCCTGCCTCGAAATATCGTACTCGCGATTGATCGATTTTGGTCATGGCTTCGCCATCCTCACTTGGATGAGCTCAATTCCCAAAATGGATGGCTAACGGTTTAAGCCGGCGCGGAACGCGCGATGAAATTCCGCCTTACATGAATGCCTTCAGCGCGGTCCGCCGGAACCACTGATTCTGGCAACAAATCGCGCAGTCCTCGCACGTCTAGCGAGTCGAGCTCGTGCGAACCGCTTCGATCTAAAATCCGCACCTTGTTTCTGCGACACGTAAGGCATTGGTGCCCGATCGTCTGGAGCTGTTCGTTTGAATCGGACGCCAAGATCGCCGCAGTTACAAGAGAACAGACGCAGAAATACCCAAATGAGTTGCTGTGCGTTTGGCCAAAACAAGCACTTAAAATCGAATGGCTGGCTGAAGCTAGCAGTGATAAACGCTTCATTAACAGGATTTGACGCCGGATTTTCCTGGGCCCAAACCCGATTCGCATCATGCTCGGAGCATCTGGAAAAGGCGGGACAGAGCGGAATCTTGAGCCGTTTTGCGGGCGTGAGCGAAGCGGGAGCCCGCTGGCGAAATCCTGAGCGGGGTCGAAGGACCTTTAAATCTGGCGGAGAGAGGGGGATTCGAACCCCCGGTACAGCTTTTGACCGTACAACGGTTTAGCAAACCGCCGCCTTCAGCCACTCGGCCATCTCTCCGGCCCTCAGTGGATTATACCGGAACCCGCGAAGCGAGCCGGTCGCCACATTCCGTGCGCGCTAGTGCCTTACACTGCTACCTTCTTCTTCGCCTCGTGATGCTTGGCCTTGCTCAATTCGAACTGCTTGATCGTATGCATCACGCGGTCTCGGGCGTAGGCAGCGTCGCGCCATCCTTTCATCTCCACGCGCTTTCCCTCAAGATCCTTGTAAATCGAGAAAAAATGTGTAATCTCCTTCAGCATGTGCGGATAGATATCCGTGTAATTCCAGATATTCGCGAAGCGCGGATTGTTCTTCCCCACCGCCAGCACCTTTTCGTCCAGAATTCCCTGGTCCAGCATCTCCAGCAGGCCGATTGGCCGCACCTCCTGCACGCATCCGGGAAAACTTGGCCCCGGCACCAGCACCAGCACGTCAAGCGGGTCGCCGTCGTCGCTCAGCGTCGACGGAATGAACCCGTAATCGCCCGGATAGTGGACCGGCGAATGCAGGTTGCGGTCAAGCTTGAACACGTGCAATTGCTTGTCATATTCAAACTTCTGCGTTCCATCCAGCGGAATCTCGATGACCACTCGAAAGACCTCGGGGGCCCGATCACCCACCGGCAATTCCAGATAATTTACCATTGCGTCTCATCTCTCCTTGGGGAGTTTCGATAGTTTCGGGAGCCGCGCCTTTTGGGGAATCGCGCTACCCCGATCATTTCGTCAGTCCATTTCAATGACCGCGCTCGGTCGCCGCCGCTCTACACATTTCACCTTTCACTAGCGGCGGCTCAAGTTTCTTTTCACTTGTTCACTCACTTCACTGATTCACTCGATCCCTGACCCTGTGCACTGTTTCACTGTCCACTGCCTCTATAATCAGGGATCATGAAGGCGCATGTCTATGTCACGCTGAAGACATCGGTCCTCGACCCCCAGGGCCAGACCATCCACAACGCACTCCGTAAGATCGGTTTCGCCGATGTGACCGCCGTGCGTCAGGGCAAATATTTCGCCCTCTCGCTATCCGACGGACTCCATTCCGACGCGGCCCGCGCTGAAGTCGAGCGCATCGCCCGCGAGGTCCTCACCAACCCCGTCATTGAGGAATACACCTACCGCATCGAGGAGTAGCCTTCCACCCGCATCCCAACCTCTCGCGCGGGGCCTTGCTCCCGGCCCCCGCGGGTTGCCTTGCATGCAGGAACTCCGGGTAAAGTTTACATTCCCAACTCAGAAGTTACACGGTTCCGCGCCGGGGCCATTCCGCCGTCATTCCCAGACTCTTACCTTTTACGTAAGTTAACTCGCTTACCGTGAGCGAGATAGAGAATTCGACGGTCTTGCTCCCCTTGTGGCAAACCGATTGCTGCACTGTTTGCCGGAAGTCCTCTCAGATCGACCCAGCTGATCGGATTTCTGGCGCACCCCCCTTTTCCGCGCCACCAGAGGGTTAAATGGCAATTCCGGAATTCGTTAACCTGAAGCTCGCAACCGCTTCGCCTTCGCTCCTCCGGTCGTCGTTCACCGTCAATCGCTACTCTCCATTCGCGCGGCCAGGCGACGTAGTCACGCCCCGCCCGGAATGGGCTGCCGCTGAGGCAGTCTCGAACCTCAGGCATGTGGTCGCAGGCGTCGTCTGCGCACTCGTCATTGAAGGTGCCGCGGGGCTCGTCATCTTTGCCACTTGGAATCTCTGGCACCTTCGCTAGCCAGTCCTCGCACGCCTTATTGCACCCCCCGTGTCGGTGCCGCATTTCCTGTTTTCATTGAAGGTCCACGGCCTACCGCATTATCCCCCATCCACCGGATACTGCTGATCAAACGGGAACACGATCTCCGCCTCGGTCGGCACTGGCTTGCCATTCACCGTTGCCGGCTGAAAACGCCACGTCTTCACCGTATCCAGAACAATCTGGTCCAGCCGATTCCCCAATCCCCTCACCAGCGCCTCGCTCACCACGGCGCCTTCTTCGTCTACCTTCACGTCCACCACAATCTTCTCTTCGTCCGCCGGCAAAAGCGTGGCGTCGGTCACTGCAGGCTTCGGCGCGAAGACGGGAAATGCAGGCAGCGCGTCGTCGGAGTCGTTCCCATTTCCATTCGCGGCGTTGCCTCGCCCTTCGCCTGAATGCGGCGCGGGCGGTTCGCCGCCTCCCGCATCATTCTGTGGGCGTAGCTGCCTCATCGTCAGCGCCGGCGGCACAGCCGCGTCGGCATACCGCGCCGGCTTGTTCGTGTCCGCCGCGGTTAGCCTCGGCGGTAATGGGATCTCCACCGCATGCGCCCCGCCCGCAATCTCAACGCTAGCCACTGTCAAGTTTTCGGCGTTCATGCGGAGCCTGGCTCGAGTCAGCGCTCCCGCCACCAGCACCAACACCAGCACGAATCCGTGAACCCCGAGGGACAACACCGCCATTCGCACTTCGCGCGCAGCGCCTCTTCTTCCATTCTTCAAGCCAGCCTCCTCGCAAGGGGACGAGAAATCGGTGCCACTATCTTCCCACAAATTCTTATTGCTGGGTTTCTCGGCTGCCGCCAAATCCCGCGTGGATGCTCTAATCAATGCAGTTGGCAACCGTGAATCAGCTCAGGTTCGATGTCCTCATCCTCGGAGGCGGTGCGGCAGGCCTCATGGCCGCCATGGAAGCGGGCCGCCGCGGGCGTCATGTCGCGGTCATCGAGCGTGCCGAGCGCCCGGGCAAGAAGATCCTGATCTCCGGCGGCGGACGCTGCAACTTTACCAACCTCAACACGCGGCCCGACAATTTCCTGTCCTCCAATCCTCATTTCGCGAAATCAGCGCTGGCGCGCTACACACCCGCGGATTTCATCCACCTTGTCGAAAAGCGCGGTATCGCGTATCACGAAAAGACGCTGGGGCAGCTTTTCTGTGACGGAGCGGCGCAGCAAATTGTCGACCTGCTCATGCGCGAATGTGCGGATGCAGGCGTGCGCCTGTTCCTCTCGACCGCGATCTCCGAGGTGCGCCGCGATGGTTCTTCCGAAACATTCTCGATCGTCGCCGGCAACAGCGTCTTCATCGCGCCCGCGCTTATCGTCGCTACCGGCGGCCTGTCCATTCCAAAAATGGGCGCAACAGGATTCGGCTATGACATTGCCCGCCAGTTTTCAATTCCCATTGAGCCTTGCCGACCGGCACTGGTTCCGCTCACGCTGTCCGGCGCCGAGCACGCGCACTTCACGCGCCTCGCTGGAGTTTCCGCGCCAATCAGTGTGGCCTGCGGCAAACGCAGCTTTAATGAAAAAATGCTCTTCACGCATCGCGGCTTGAGCGGTCCAGCCATCCTGCAAATCTCGTCCTACTGGAACAAGCCCAGCACCATCCTTATCGATTGGGCGCCCGGCCAACAAGTGTTGGCGCCTTTGCGCACGGCGAATGCTCCCCGCGATCCGGCCGCATTGAAAGCGGCGCTGCGTTCCCACCTCCCGGCCCGGTTAGCCGATCAGCTGGGCGATGTTTCAGCCCCCGCGAGCTGGACCAATCACGCGCTCGATGAGTTGGAGCGGCGGTTGCATTCCTTTGCGTTCACGCCCAGCGGTACGGAAGGTTATGAGAAGGCGGAAGTGACTGCTGGTGGAGTGAGCACGAGCGCACTCTCCGCGCAAACCATGGAATGCCGTAACCTTTCCGGCCTCTACTTCATCGGAGAGGTAGTAGACGTCACGGGCCATCTCGGCGGATTCAACTTCCAGTGGGCATGGGCCTCTGGGGCAGCAGCTGGCCGCGCGGTCTAGTGCTTCGCGGGATCGCGTCGAGAATCGAGCTCTTCCACGGGAATGGCGGCATCGGAGTACACCGAATGACTACCGAACCACTCCAGTCAACTGAGCGATCCGATTTCGCCGATTCCTTGCGAGGATTTTCCACGGAGTCAGGCCGCTCGCTGCTCGATCTGGTAGACGAGTCGCCGGTTTTGCTCATCTTCCTTCGCCACTTTGCATGCGCCTTTTGTGCACAGGCTCTGGACCACGTATCCCAGCTCCGGCCGCAGATTGAGGCCAGAGGTGTCCGCCTTGTCTTTGTGCATCTCGGCTCACCCGAACGCGCCAAGCCCTACTTCGACTACTACGGCCTCTCTAACATTGAAAGGATCAGCAACCCCGACGCCACGCTCTATCAGCTTCCTGCGTTCCGCTTATCGCGCACCAACCCTTACCTGCACTTCTTCAATCCGACGGTCTGGAAGGGCTGGCTCAAAGGAGCGATGATCAAGTATGGAATTGGCATGATCAAGGATGACGCGGATCAGATGCCGGGCGTGTTCTTTCTAAAGGATCGAAAGATCGTACGCGCGTTTCGCCATCGGACGATCGCCGATGAGCCGGAATACCTCAAGCTCATTGGCGCAGCGTAAAGGGACAGACTAGGCAATCCTGCGCGTGCTTTGGCGTTCCCTGTGTTCAGTGAGCCCGCGGCACTGCTGGCGGCGCGGGCAATTGAAATACCTGTATCGCTCCGGCGTTGAGGATGGCAACTCGCTCCCCCGATGGCGATATCGCAACATTACCGCCGCCATCGAAAATCGGGGTCAGTGGCGACTCCAATATGACCTTGCCGTTGGCAGCATCGAACACTTTTACAATCTGCCCCTGGAGATCTCGCACGCCGACCATGCGTTTATATTTGTCGGCTGGACGCTTGAGCAGCAGTGTCTCGCGCGCCACGCGCTTGCCGTTCAGTGCGATCGTCACCAGCGGCATCATCGCATTCATCGCCGTCCTCAACTCCCAAAGTGATCCGCCGCGCGTCGACATGGCGCCAATGTTCCACCCGCTGTTCGCATTGCACGTCGTCACCAGGAACTCCAATTCGGACACAAAGTTGGTTTCCGGCGGACAAGTCGACTCGATCCGAGCCAGCTCTCGATCCCCGCCAGAAAAGGCATTCAACGTCAGCACCCAATCAACTCCTTTGGCTTGCGACGTTTCAAGGTAGCCTTCGGAATTCACGGGCCAATCGGTAGTCTGGTTCGTCCACGGCACTCGGCTCTCGTGCACCACTTCGCCCGAATCGAGCTTCTGCGTGCGAGCCACAAGAACCTTATGCTCGCCAGACGTCTGTTCATCTGTTGCCGCAGTGGAAGGCCCCGCGACAAGAGGTCCTCGCTCCCCCGGATTCTGCGATGCACCTGCCGGTTCCAGGAAATTCGTGATCACGACGTGTTGCCCGGGATCCATCGCGATCCAGAGCAGCCGGCCTGGGACATGCAGATAGGGTTTCATTTGTAGCTTGGCATCGCCTTCATCCAGACCATCTGCCTCACGCAAAAGAAAATGTCCGTCGTTGAACTTCCACAGATACCGCGAATGATCGGGCACGGTCCACGTCGCCCGGGCCTCCACCTCGCCGCTCGGAAGGGCCAGCACAAAGGCCTGAATCTGCTGTTTCTGGTTACTTTGAAGGTCGCCGCCATCGCGCTGCATCAGACTGGGCAACCGAAAAGTGAAAAGAACCCGGTCTTCATCGAGGAAATCGAGACTTACGAGGCTCTCGCCACGCAGCAGATAGTATTCACCCGGAACAGAAAAGCCCAGCGGATCCACAGCGATGGTGAATGTGGGTGGCAGCGTGGGTTTCTCGGGATATCGGTCGAGAATCTTTGGCAGCGGCTCGTCAGAAGACAGCGGAGGAAGCTGAATCGCGAGCTGCGCATGAACCAGCGATGCCACCGCCAGCGAAAGAAATAGGACGGCCGGCGCCGGAGAAACGCGGACTCGGTCAACGATGAATTGAATTCTCACAATGAATTGCGGCAAGCAGGATGCGCTCCGTAAAGACAGTTATACGCTCGCCGCTCAGCGGCAGCCGACTAAACTTAATGCATGGATGCATGCACCATTCGCAACGCTGTTCATTCGGAGAAGCCGGCGCTTGAGGGCATCCAACTCCGTGCGTCCCTGTCCAATGCGGGCGACCGCGAGGCAATCCTCGCCCATCCAGATGCGATTGATTTGCCAGAAAAGCAAATCGCTGCCGGAGATGTCTTTGTACTTGTATTGAACGGGTCTATCGCCGGCTTTGCCGCGTTGGAATCCAAGCCCGACGGAGATGCGGAGTTAGACGGACTGTTTGTTGAACCCGGCCTACGTCGGCACGGCGTCGGGCGATCGCTCGTTGAACGCTGTGCACGAGTTGCCCTCGCCAAGGGCTCTCGTGCCATCTATGTGATCGGTAATCCGCATGCCGAGGAGTTCTATCTCTCGTGCGGATTTAGCACGATCGGGCACTCCGAGACACGCTTCGGACCAGGACTGCGGATGAGAAGGCCCTTGATGTCCTGAACTGCGACGAATCCCACGAACACTTTCGGCCCGCTCATCCCCGCTCAACCGCCTCCCCCCCGTACTCCAATAATCCGGGGAGACGGCCCGAGGGAGCGCCTAACCCCTTTGGGGAAAGGTGAGCGGGTCACAGGTCGCTTAGAATTGAAGTATGTGCGGGATCGTCGGCTACGTAGGCAAAAAGAAAGTCGTTCCAGTCATCATCGAGGGGCTAAGGCGCCTCGAATACCGCGGTTATGACTCGGCGGGAATTGCCGTTGGTCATCCCGGGAGCGAAAAGCTCGAGCTGCGGCGCGCGGCGGGCAAGCTGGGTAATTTGGAAGAGGTTCTGCGCGAGCACCCGCTCGACGGCACGTTCGGCATCGGACACACGCGCTGGGCCACGCATGGCCGGCCAACCGAGGAAAACGCGCACCCGCACCGCGACTGCACCGGTCGCATTGTCGTGGTCCACAACGGCATTGTCGAAAATTATCTTGAACTGAAACGCGAGCTGACCGCGCAGGGCCACAAGTTTGTCACCGAAACCGACACCGAGATCATCGCGCACTTGATCGAACAGGTCCAGAAGGACGCTGAAGCCGCCGGCAAACCCGTTCCGCTCGAAGCCGCGGTACGCTCGGCGGTCAAGCGGTTAACGGGCGCCTTTGCCCTCGGCGTGCTGAGTGCTGCCGAGCCCGACAAGATCGTCGCCGCGCGATTCGGGCCGCCGGTCATCATCGGCGTTGGCGAAGGCGAGAGCTTCGTCGCCAGCGACGTGCCTGGAATTCTGCATCACACGCGCAACGTCTACTTCCTCGCCGATGGCGACGTCGCGATCTTGACGTTAGACGGCGTCAAGCTTACCGATTTCGACGGCAATCCGATCCAGCGCGAGCTGCAACACATTCAGTGGGATCCCATTCAGGCGGAAAAGGGCGGCTACAAGCACTTCATGCTCAAGGAAATCTGGGAGCAGCCGCGCGCCGTTACTGACACGACTCTGGGCCGCGTCTCGCTCGACTCCGGCAAAGTCTTCCTTGGCGAAATGGAGCTTGCCGACGAAGAGTTGGCGCACGCCGCGGGCATTAGCATCGCGGCCTGTGGCACCAGTTGGCACGCCGGCCTTACCGGCAAGTACATGATCGAGCGCCTTGCGCGTCTGCCCGTCGACGTCGACTACGCCAGCGAGTACCGCTATCGCGATCCCATTGCCGGCCCGCACACGCTGGGCCTGCTCATCACGCAATCCGGCGAAACGGCCGACACGCTCGCCGCGCAGCGCGAGATGAAGGCCCTCGGCTCAAAGACCGTGGCCATCTGCAACGTGGTCGGCGCAATGGTAGCCCGCGAAGCACATGGCGCTATCTACACCCACGCCGGTCCCGAAATCGGTGTGGCCTCAACCAAAGCCTTCACCTCGCAACTGGTCGCGCTTTTCCTGCTCGCGATGAAGCTCGGCCAGTTGCGTGGTCATCTCGACAAGGCGCAGAGCGTCACGTTGATCGAAGAGCTGAGCCGCATCCCCGTGAAGATCGAGGAAGCGCTCCGTGGCTGCACGACGCAGTGCGAGACTCTTGCAAAGGAATTCTCCACCGCGCGCGATTTCCTCTACCTGGGTCGCGGCATTCACTTTCCGATGGCACTCGAAGGCGCACTCAAGTTGAAGGAAATCTCCTACATTCACGCCGAGGGCTACCCGGCCGGCGAAATGAAGCACGGCCCCAACGCGCTCATCGACGAGACGCTTCCCGTCGTGGTGCTGGCCACGCGCGACGAGAGAGACCCCGCATCGAAGCTCCGCTATGAGAAGACGCTCTCGAACATCCAGGAAGTGACAGCGCGCAGCGGACGAGTCATTGCAATCGCAACCCAGGGGGATACGACGATTGGCGAGCTCGTCGAGCACGTCATCGCAATTCCCCCCGCGCCTGAGCTGCTGGTGCCGCTCATTGAGATCGTCCCGCTTCAGTTGCTGGCGTATTACATCGCCGTCCGCCGCGGCTGCGATGTGGACCAGCCGCGCAACCTCGCAAAGTCCGTAACAGTCGAATAGCGGCGCGCGGGCCACGTATTTTGTTGTTCTCGCTTTTTGTTTTCGTCAGGGAGCCCCCCTGACCGCAGCTTGCTTTCACGGGATCTTTCCCTAGCGCGTATCAAGAATCAGTCTTGCAACAAGGGCACGGCTTTACAGCTTGGTGAAAAACTCATTTCAGGCCGCTGTTTTGAAAGGGCACGAGTTCACTCGTGCCACTAAAGTCCGCAGGATAATCGAGGGCTTTAGCCCCCGAGGATAGATTTTTTCAGAATTCGACCCACCGCGGGGACTTTTTCACCAAGCTGTTTAGCCGGGCCGAAAGATGCTTGGCGCGTGTTTCAAACGATCAGTTCTGTAACAAGGGCACGGCTTTAGCCGGGCCGAAAGAAGCAGCAAACGCATGGGGTTTTAACCCCTGCGGGATAATAACCGGATCGTCCGCCGGCATTTTTGAAAAACGCTCTGGTCGCAACCTAGGGACCGCAATTCATCGAGCGCGAGGGTCTATAACCGAAACAAACAGGAAGACGGAGACGCGGCGCTGACCATACAAGACCAATTCGGCCAGATCGATATCTACGTATTCGATCAGATCCTCCGCGGAAACATCGACAAGAGCACGCGCGTTCTCGACGCCGGTTGCGGATATGGTCGGAATCTCGTTCACCTGCTTCGGGAAGGCTGCGAGGTGTTTGCAATCGACGCGGATGCCGCGGGAGTTGACCACGTTCGCCAACTCGCTCGATCGCTCGATGCCAGGTTGCCGGCGGAGAATTTCAGAGTCGGCCTCATCGAGGAAATGCCCTTCCCGCGCGAGTTTGCCGACGTCGCGATTTGCAACTCGGTTCTCCATTTCGCTCGGGACGAAAAGCACTTTCGTGCGATGCTCAACGGCCTTTGGCAAGCGCTGCGGCCCGGCGGAATGTTGTTCTGTCGATTGGGATCGAGAATCGGAATGGATTTTGAGCGAGTGCGCGAGAACATCTTCGTGGTGGGAGACGGCTCGGAGTGGTTTCTCGTGGATGAGGAGATGCTGCTCGAATTGACAGA
>CAVXMJ010000019.1:0-83156 GCA_963762905.1 uncultured Acidobacteriaceae bacterium
ACTGAAGCCTGAAGCCAGTTCTGCTCAATCCAGAAAACGACTTCCGCCTTCCGAACATGCAACGCGCTCGCCAGGCTTTCCACGGAGAATAGATCGCACCGGATTTCACGCAAGCTGAGGCGATTTCTCCTGAGCATATTGCGGATCGCTTTGGGAGTTCGGTCGATCTTCTTTGCGACCTCTTCGATGGAACCCTTAACCAGTTCCTCTCGAACGATCTCCAATTCGGATTCCGTCCATCGTCGGTGATCCTTCCGTCCCTTGATCCCGTGCTGGATGATCAAGCGCCAGCAAGCCTCCTTGGGGCGCCCTGTGTGGCGCTGCAGGCGCACTACAAGTTGCTCGAGTTTGTTGCCTGAAAGCACCTTGGCCTGAGCAGCCATGGCCAAAGCTTCGGGACTCCACTCGCAGGATCGCTCTGGCAATTTGGGGAGAGTTGCCATATGCGCCTCGATTACTGATCTTCCGGTGATCGCCAAGGCCAAGTGTGTGATTGGGTCTGCAGAACCTCTGGAGGAGTCGCTCTCTCAACGCGAAAGCCATGGCTCACGTCGCTAGCAGAAGCGCGATCCGATTCATCGCGTCGAGGACGCCGTCAAACCCCTGATGTCTCGAAATCTCGTGCGGCTTTCCACGGAGGCTTTGTGGAGCCTCCTACTTACTAAAGGCATCTGAAATGGCATCTTGGGGCACGGCTTTATGCGGGAAAGAAAAGATGTTCGCCTATACTACTGTTAAGACGGTGGTTAAATCCCCCCACGGGCAGAAGCTCGCGAATGCCGCCAACAGGTCCTAGCCGGGAAGAGCTGACTTGGAGTTGGGCCTATACGACCGGGCACCCGGCTTCTGATCAGAAATTGGAGGCCGCTGCGAAAGCAGCATGGTCGTACTCTCTCCTGTGCGCACGGACCTACCTGAACGACCTGGATGCCGCGCGCGAATTGATGGAGCACGCTGTCCACAACGCATCCCGGTACATGGCGCGTCATCCAGATGCTCCTCCCGAAAAACTCATCGCCCGTATCAAAAGCGTCATTCGCCGCCGGGCGGGACAGCTTTCCGCGAGGCGGAGCCGCGAACTGTCATTTGGGTCGATGCTCGATATGGAATCGCTTCTCGCCGGTGAACTGGAAGCAGAAAAAGGCGTCTTTGCAATTGAATTGCTCTCCCGGATGTCGCCGTTCGCACGGGCCATCGTAAACCGGCGCTGGAACGGATACACCTGGCGAGAGATTGCAGGAGAATTGGAGATGGATCACACGGCGGTCCGTCGTGCATACTTGCGGGAGTTGGAGTCGGTGCTCCAAGAACTGTCCCGGTCTGGAGATTCCCCGAAATGCGGTTAAGCTGGCGCCGGTCAACCCGCGTGGAAGACCGCTTTGAGTCCTGGATCACGCAGCAGCATCAGCGACGAGTCCTCGCCGGCGAAACGACTCCCTCAGGGCCTTGCCCCGACGAGAGGTTCCTTCAGGATCTTGCCCGCAAGTCCAAGAGCATTTCGCTCTCTGATCCGCGGGTCGATCACGCGGCAACGTGTGCCAACTGCATGAATCGATTGTTGGCGCTTCGGCGGGAGCGCAAATCGCAGAGACGGAAGTCGGCCTGGGCACTTGCAGGCGCCGCGTGCATTATTGTGATCGCGGGGTCGATCGCATGGTCTCGTTATGAAAGCCGAGAGCGGATGCTCGCGCAGGCGCAGCCCATCCCCGAGGTTGTCGATTTATGGAACGCGGCCACCTATCGCGGCCAGCAACCGGGCCAGTTGCAGTCTGTTTTGCTCCCCGCCGCGCGCGTCCACCTAACGATCATCCTGCCTCGCTTCAGCGTGGCCGGCCAGTACCTCGTGGCAGTCACTCGCGATCAAAACGGAAACGGAGTCGTCGCGGAAAGCGCCGCTAGCACTACAAGTAGCGGGGCTCAAGAAAGGGTCGCCGTTGATCTCGATTTGCGTAGTGCGAAGACGGGTGCGTACTTCCTCTCGACCACACACGAGCAAGACCAGGCTGCGTACTACTATCCTCTTCAGATCAAATAACGATTCGGTGTTGTCGATGAGCGACTCGCCCTGTTGTCATCATTCCAACTTTGTTCCAAGTTGTTCTGACATGCAGGTCATGTTACGCGTATCGCACTGTCCCTCGCGAGATCTCACTTCTTGCTGGACTCAAATTCATTTTGGCGTCAAGAGCTCTTAGCAGGCCACGCTGACCCAGAGTCATCCGTTACAGTCCACCGAGTGAGCGAAGAGTCGTGTCGGGTAATTGTGATGCTCGGTATGTGACGAGGGCGCTGGAACTCATAAAGCTGCACATCCGGAATCATAGTAGGGTTTAGCTGTTGTCCGATAGCTATTCCGCCCGGGGCAGGACCAGCATAGAAGATGTGCCACCGGGGAGAGGTTGGATAGCGAATGGCAGCAGCTTCAAACATCTCTCTCGCCTTCCGTGCCAGTTCGTCCAATTGGCTCTTGCTTTTGAGCCAGCCGGTCGACAGATCGGGGACAGAACATCGATAGATTGCGCAATTTTTTCCAGCAGCTTCCAAGGTCACCAAAGTTTCTGAAGCATCAACGGGCGCGGACAATTCAAATAAGAAGAAGATTTCTGCGGACGTCGAAACAGAGCCAGTTGGCCCGACAACCACAGGCATTGTCAGATCTTCTGAATTCTTAGGCCAGATCCATGTCGCCTGGTCCCGGTGATATTGAAAGCCACGGACATTGAGTCGGTTTGTCAACAGATATCCGGTGTAGACACAAGCTGAGACCGGAGCGAGCGGAAAAACCGCAACGCGAGAGGCTACTGCATCGCTCTTTGCTATCAAAGCATGAATTTGTGTCTTCAGGCTCTCCTGTATCGAACTCCAAGGTTCGCGTGCAGCGGCGACGCTGATTTGCAGAACGCCTGCGTCCTGATCCGGCGCCAGCGCCTCCGCGATCGTCATTGGATCGAATGGAAAGTCACCCTGCAGCCGCAACACATTCCAGCGAAGATTGGTGAATCCCCGCTCGGGAAGCGCAGTGCGAACCCAGGCCTCATGATTGGCTTTAATTTCGAGGAGACGTTCACGCGGATAGCTGAGTTTTAGTGTGTCCACCTTCCGATGACAATTGCGGCAGAGAAGTATGAGGTTGTCATAACTGTCTCGGGCACGCATATTAAGTTCGAGATGCGCCCGCGGACCGGCGTTGCTCGACGCGGCGATGTGCCCCATTTCTCCTATCACGCAAACAGGGTTGTAATCATCTTCCGTCACGAAGAGTTCGACGCGGCAGTCGGCTATAGCGCAACGACCCGCCGCCCGCCCCCATAAGAGCTTCATCGTCTGGGGATCATAGTAGCGCGAACTCTTCGTTGCGCTACGCTTCGCCTCGCCGATGGGATTCAGCTTCGGGGTGCGTCCCCTCGCCTTCCCAGCTTCCGGTTTGTCGCCAGACTTCATAGAACCTCAACCATTGCGATATCCATGGCATGATCGTATCTGCGATAAAGTTACCCGGCGTCCATTCCTCAGGTCGATGCACGCAAATATCCATCTGGCCATCGAAATATACATGCGGCAGTCGGACCTTGTCTTCTGCGAGTTCCAGTTTTGGGCTCAGCACGGCGATGCGAGGACGACGTCCAAGTGTGTAAGAGACCTCGATCCGATAAGTGTCGCTTAGTGGATGCGGCCACCAATCTCCGGTCCAGACGACTCGTCCTCGCTTTAAGGCGACAGCGAGGCCTGGAAACTTCGAGCGCATACGGCCAATCTGTTGCGCCGGCGTAAGCTGGATGCGCCTTTGATGAAGCTCAGAGCGAGCCATGGTTGGTGTTGTGAATCATGGGGGCTACAGACGCCGCGACTGGAACGATCCGTCCCGTCGCCGCAACGCCCAACAAAGAATTGCTGCGATCCGCCTGCATCACTCTCGCTTCCCGCAGGATCGCTTCATCGATCACCTGGCCAAAGACGCCTTTTGCAAGCTTGCCCGGATTGACCTGAGTGGTGCAGACGGCACGCCAGGCCTCACCGAATTTACGAATTCCGTCGTTGAACGCAAGATACGCTGCGGGGCAGGAGTCCCAGCGTTCGCTGAAGTCCTCTTCCAAATGAACTGGGTTCAGCACCGACAGTCTCCTGCCCTGCGCGTGCACCGCATCCAGCCGCCCAACAATTCCGTCCAGGACCTCAAGCAGAGCCGTTGATATGGATTGCTCCCCTGTGTACAAGTCGGCCGCCAGGGTCGTGAGAACAATCGAAATCGGTGGATAGTCGGAGTTCGCATAATGGATATCCCGCCACCGCTTGAGGAGTTGAACAACCAGCTGCAGCATGGTTTTTTCTTCCGTCGCCTGCAACGCAGGCAGCGGCTCGACGGTAGCTTCGGCAATGATCAACGCCTTGCGAGTGTCGCTGAACTTCACAATGATGCGGCGAGACGCGTTCTTGAACCACTCCGCATAAGCGATTGGATTGCTCGGTTTCCAGTTGCGGAGATCGCGATCTGGAACCTGAATGCAGGTGCCGCCGTTATAGTCGTCGCGGCACGCCGGAAGAATATCGAGCCAGAACTCATCTTTGTACTCGATGCGAATGCACCGATTCTTCTTTTTGACCATGCCTCCGTAAACCCCATGTTCACTAAAAAGCTTTAACATGTCGTCGAGGAGAGACATCGGATTGACTTCGGCATGAGATACATCGATCTCGCAGACAAGATCCAGATCGTGCGGGGTATCGATGGGCTTCACAGTCGTCCGAAGCCGCATCGAGCCTTGGGAATAGATGTCCGAATCCCAAAATCTAAATGGGCTGTTGGCGGCGCTGATTACCTTCGCTATCGAATGGTAGCGGTCCTCCGCCTTCTGGTGCTGCGTCGGAGAAAGTTGGAGGTTGTCACAGACATCAAAAAGCAAGAGATCCAACGCATCTGTACGAACCGCCAAATCGTTCGTCGCCATTTCATCTCCTAGTGCGGAGCTCTCGCTGTCTGCGCGTCCGCATTACTTCGTAATCAGCATTTGTTCGTTCACTGCGGTCCCGATGTGCCTCCCCAGGCAATCCTGTCTTCTTTTTTGCTGGCGCTTTCACAAATCTGCTTTATGATGCTGGTGGGCATCACAGATAAGACGTATTGCATCAGATACAATGTGTCTTATCTGTAAGACAGTGAATCACGGTCCTTGGCTCCCGTCAAGGAGATATTCGCTTTGGGAGGGCGGATGGCTCTAACGATCGACGATTTCGGTCGTTTGATGGCAAAAAAGAGGGGTAGTCGCGGCGTTCGCGCCGCTGCGCTGGATGCGGGCGTCAGCCCGGCTACTTTCTCACGGGTGGAGAACGGCCATATGCCGGATTTGCACACTTTTGCGAGTCTCTGTAAATGGCTCGACCGCGACCCTCGCGAGTTCCTGGGCATGGAGACGAGCGAAGCGCCCGAGAGACCCCGAGCGGTCGTTCACTTCAAGAAGAAGAAAACCGTGAGAATTGAGACCGCCAAAGCCCTTGGCGAACTTATCCTCGCAGCTCAAAGAGCCATCCTTGCAGCTGAAGATCTGGTTGGTCGGTGATCGGTGCGGCGCGGGTTCAAAGCACAAGCGGAACGCGGCGCCGCCGCCGCTAGAGCAGCTTTGGGGTTACCCCCAAATGCGCCGATTGACCCCTGGGCTTATGCCGCGCATCTTGGCGTTCGGGTCCTGGAGTTCGCCAAAATTGGACTGCCTGCAAAAGAAACTTCCCAACTTACCGTGATCGACGGCGATAGCTGGTCGGCAATGACGCTGCAGCAGGATGGAGTTTTCGCAATCGTACTCAACCCAGCCCACGCCATCACCCGGCGGCGCAATGACTTGATGCACGAACTCGCGCATGTTGAATTGGAGCATACGCCGGCGCGCGTCGAGGTTTCAGAAACAGGTTTGTTATTGCTCAGTGATTATTCGGACGAGCAAGAACAGGAAGCCGATTGGCTCGCCGCCGCTCTTCTTTTGCCCCGCGACGGTCTGATACAGCTGCGTTCCGCTCGTCAGACCACTTCAGAGATTGCGAATCGCTACGGCGTAAGCGAAGCACTGTGCGAGTGGCGACTGCGCATGACAGGCGTTGATGTCCAAATGAGGAGAGCTTATCGATGACCGAGAGAAAGCTGCGTTTTGGAGCGCACAGAGTACAAATAGCGCGAAACGTACGGGTCCCTATCAAGTCGTCGTCAGTTGACGCGAAATCGCCAAATCACTCTTCGAGATTGAATGGCGACTGCGGATGACAGGTGTGGATGTCCAGATGCGGAGAGCATACCGCTGAGTTCTCCCTAACACTGACCGGTCGCGTCAGACCTACTCACAAATGATCTCGTTCAAGGTAATTGGAAGGGCTTCACGCAGGCGGGAAAATGACGAGAATGACTGTCCGCTGCGGGGACAATGAGAGAAGCGCTGCTATCAAGTAGCCACCTTGTATACTCCATTTACGATGAAGCTTATTTCTGTTTTTAACAATAAGGGTGGCGTCGGAAAGACCACACTCACCTTTCATCTCGCCCACTGTCTTGCCGAAATGGGGCACAAGACTCTATTGATTGATGTCGACCCACAATGCAATCTCACAATCGAGTGTTTAGAAGAGGAAACAATCCACGAGATATGGGAGACTGAAGATCCATTTATAGATGACTATAAGACCACAAGAAATAAGTTGACGCATGAGCAATATGAGGCCGTGCTTCATCAAACACGGACCGTTCACTTTCTCCTGAAGCCGACCGAGGATGGAATCTCCGACCTTGACGTTCTGCCACCCGCGAAACGACTTGCGAAGAACCTCTCCCTGATTCCAGGCAGACTGTCCATGCACCTCTACGAAGACAAGCTTTCGAGACGCTGGAGTGACCTTTATCAGGGAGATCCACTCGCGATTAGAACAGCCACGAAAATTCGTGAGCTGGCGTGCGATTACGCACAGCATTTTGGCTATGAGTTCGTGATCATCGACACATCTCCCAGCCTCGGCACATTGAACAAAGTGGTAATTTCAACAGCCGATGGCTTCCTGATTCCTTGTGCTCCGGATCTGTTCTCAGTTTACGGAATCAGAAACATCGGTAAGGCACTAGGGTATTGGAAGAAGGAATTTGAGACCATCTATCAACTGCTTTCGGAGAGTAAACGAGCAGCTTTTCCTGATACATTCGTTAGGCTGCTTGGATACACAATCTACAATGCAAAGCGATATGCCGGTCAGGGAAATCGCTGGAATTTGGCCACTGGACATCTGAACTATGCCCGTCAGCTTCCCAAGGCGATACGTACTTTTGTGCCTGCTGAGGTCAGAGGCGCATTTGATGAAAAAACCATGGCGGAGCCAATCGGCGGAACGGCTGTCATGCACTCCCACAACACGCTCGTTTCAATGGCTCAAAAATACCATCTCCCTATATGGAAGCTACCGTCATCGGACAATTCGACCCCGGACGACGCCTCCACCATCCGTGGAAATAGGGCAAGCTACGAAGGGACGAGAGCCAACTACGAGAAGTTTGCGAACGATCTTCTCAAACGCACGGAGGCACTGTAATGGCCCCGCCCCGTTTGGATCTCAGACCCTACACGGCTGAATTTACAAAGATGAAGCACGAACTCACATTGTTCATGAATACTGTCGCGAACTGGTTTGCTACTCATCCCGAGATGACTTCAGGTCAACCTCCGCTGATCTCATTCGGTAAAGAGCCGACTGAAGGACGACGACCACCTTCGTGAAAAGATACGCCGCAAGTACGTTGCCGATGGAGCAGTAAATTTCCCGCCTGAAAGTCTTGGTGAGCGGGTAACAGACTTGGCGGGTGTTCGCGTCATGCACTTGCATCAGACTCAATTTACGAAGATCAAAGAGCTACTTTGCGCAAAAATTGATTCTGGCGATTGGTATTCGGTCGAGACCAAAGCGTTCACTTGGGACCCTGAGTCTGCCGCATATTTTCTATCCCTCGGCCTCGAGCCGAGGTGCGAGATACCTTCTACACCAGCGTCCATTTCACGATTCGTCCAAATGAACATTCGAAACTCGTGTGTGAAATCCAGATACGAACGCTCTTTGAGGAAATCTGGGGAGAGGTCGATCACACTCTCAATTATCCCGACAAAACGAAAGTCAGATCTCACCAGGAACAATTGAGGGTTCTTAGCAAGCTCGTCGGCGCAGGAAGCAGACTTCTCGATTCGATTTTTGTAACGAAATAGCAATCTCTCCGGATAAGAACGGCTTCCATATCCATTGATGTTAGCCTCCGACATCGGAACATCTGTTGAGCCGTGCAGTTCAGGCGATTGGCAGCTCTGAAATGAAAAACCCCTGAGAATCCATAGTCTTACGCCGCAGACTCGATCAGGGGTGTACTGAAAGGGATCGATAGCAAATTCGGATGGTTGCGGGGGCTGGATTTGAACCAGCGACCTTTGGGTTATGAGCCCAACGAGCTACCGGGCTGCTCCACCCCGCACTTCCATCTTATCAAGCTGATGGGTGGGGGTCAATCGAGCGGGAAACGAGCGCCCGCGCAAAGACAGGTCATTTTGGAAGGAATCTCTAAACGAAACCGGAAAACGGAATGAACAGGCTCGCGAGGCTGAATGACGCGTTCAACTCGCCCGCCCAACGCGTCTACTTTACATCCGTTGCATCCTCGTCGGGTTCGCCTTCAACTGCGATGCGCAGCGAGCGCAGAAAATGCAGGTCGTTGGGCGTGAAGGTTCCCACCTCGCCTCCGCTTGCTTCGTCCGTTCCCGCGGCGGCGTTCTTCTCCGTCACTTCATTCAGCCCGATCGTGGCCTCAAGCATCAGCAGCACATCGAATCCATGCTTGCGGATGTCCTGCACCACGCCGGCAATCTGTTCGCTCTCAATCACTGACTCATGGATGGCCTCGCCCAGTTGCTGGATCAATTCACGCAGACGGGATGTCACTGCTACCTCCATGATCGCGAACACGACCGGCGCACACGAGCCAAAAGAATGCGGGTCGCAACGCGGAATCTATTAACCTTACTTCGATTCAGGGTTGAGAGCAACCCCAGGGCGCACGCCGGACCCGCGCTCTTCCGCGATAAGTAACGTAAGCCACTGCTACCATCATAAACGGTATGGAACCGCGAAACATCGGCCGCGCTCTTGGTATCGGCGTTCGCGTCGCCGGCCGAATTGCAGGCCAGCGAGCTGTCGGTCCCGCGCCCTCGAACGCGAGCCCACCGCCGCCCAAATCGCCATCGCCCGCTGTCGGCCCCGGCCCCATGTCCCAGGCTGTTCCTCAGGCGCAAGCCGCCACGCGCATCGTAACCGAAACCGGACGCAACGTAAGCAAGGGTATCGGTGGATTCCTGCGCCCCTTCCGCCGCGTTGGCGGAATCGTGTGGCTCGAAGCCACAGGCACTTTTTTTCTTTTGTTCGCAAGCCTCTTCGCTCTGCGTCTTTGGCAGAACTGGTCTGGAATCGGCGCAATCTCTCGCGATTTATCAATCGGCGCGGCCGCGGTCTTTCTCTATCTCGGAATCACTGCATTCTGGCGTGCACGGCAAAGATAGCGAAGCCCCGCCGATCGCAGTTCTCAATTGTCACCGATGGGGGAAATGGGGCGGTCGGTTCTCTTTCACAGACCTGTTGCGTCTATATCCGCGCCCGTCGCGAACACCGCCCCGTCAAACACGACCATCCGCTCTTTGCGCAGGTTAGCCACGTCCTCGAGCGGAGAGTGGTGAGTGAGAATAAACCGGCTGAGGAATCCCGGCTTGATCTTCCCAAACTTCTCCTTGAAGGCCAGTCTCTTCGATCCGGCACCCGTCGCCGAGTTGATTACCGCCAGCGACGATAGCCCAGCCCGCTGCATCAACTCCAGTTCGTACAGCAGCCCCAATCCATGGGCCACACCGTAGGACCCTGCATCGGCGCCCGCGATCACCTGCACCCCCATCGCATGAGCTTTCACAAGGCTCTTCGCGTGCGCATCCAGGATCTTCTTCAAATTTCCCACGATCTCGGCATTCCATCCCATCCGGTCCGCGTGATCCACCTGGCATTGCACCGGCGCAAACGTCGGCACCCACGCAATCTCCTTGTCTCGCATCCTCGCCAGCTGATCGTCGCGAACGAAAAAACCGTGCTCAATAGAGTCCACTCCGCCGTCGATCACATGATCAATGCCGACGTCACCGGATGCATGCGCCAGGGTCTGCCTGCCAAACTCCTTTGCCGCTGCGACAAACTCGCCCACTCGCTCCGCTGACATTTGCGGCGCAGATGTCACAGCGCCTTTTTTAAAGTTGATGATCCCGGTCGGAATCAGTTTGATGCGATCGGCCCCCGCCCTTACCCGCGCTTCCACGCACTGGTACGGCGTCAAGCAATCCTCAAACGGCTCGGCCATAAAGCTGCCGTAACGGCCGCGATGATGAATCGCCGCGCCGGGGCTGTCGATGTACGGCATCAACGGCCGCTCTGCGCTCGAACAAAGCTTGCTCAGCGCCAGTCCAACACCGTCTTTGTCGCCGGCGTCGCGCGCAGCAATGATGCCGAGCCGCACCAGCTTTTCCAGCCGCCGCTTCGCGTGGTCCAACAACTGCGCCGAAGTTCGCTTCAAATATGCCGACCGCTTGTCCGGATCCAGTTCGCCGCCCTCCAGGAAAAAATGTGTGTGCGCATCCGTCAATCCCGGCAGCAATGTGTACTGGAGCAGTTCATGGTTCGGCTCGGTCTGTCCATGATTCAGAAGATCTGCTGGCGGCAAATCCGCACCGGCAAAAAGAATCGACTTCGAGTCGTAAACAACATGCGCATTGTGCAGAGGCACAGCACTCACGCCGTCCAGCAGTGTTCCAACGCGCAGCCAGACGCGGCGCTCAGCAGTCTCAGGAGCAAGCAGATCAATATTGAGCATGTGTCACAGCCGGGCTCAGAAATCGACGGCCTCAACCTCTCTGCAAATATTCAGGATGGCTTCTGCCTGGCGAAAGCCGCACATTTCAGCGGATTCCCCTTCTCCGCGACGGCCCTGCTCCAGCGCCTCACGCAACTTCTCCACCATCGGATGGTCAAGCGGCAGCGGCGCAGGGTTCTTCTCGGGATTCGCCAGCGCAAAATCCAAACCCGCTCCCATCCCCAGCGTCAGGTACGCCTTCTCCAGATCCTCGCGAATCTCTTTCGGCGTGCCCCATGCAAAATTTGAAAGGCCCACAATCATGTGGACGCCCTTTAAATCCTTGTCGGCCGAGATCAGCCGCATCGCGTCCAGTCCGATATTCACCAGGCCATAGGTATCCGCGCCCACCGGCGCAAGACCGGTATCGATGATGATCTGATCGTTGCGGCGTCCAGCCTTGGTCACCAGCAGCTCAACGAACTGCTTCGCCGCGCGATAGGTATCCCGCGGATCCAAGCATTGCGAAGTTCCACCGGCCGCAAACATCTCCGAAGCCATCACCACGGCGAGCGTGTCGTAGTGCTTCACCAGTTCGACCATCTCGTCCAGCCGCTCGCGCGATGCCGCCAGCGAATTCAGAATCGGCGGCCCGCTCTTCTTCCGGTCGTAATGCTTGAGCGCAATCTTGTGGTAATCGACCGACGGATTGTCGAAGGCGATCGGCGTCGACGTGGCTTCCTGAATGGCCGGAATCACGTCCGGCAAAAAGTCGAGCATCTCCTGGCTCCGCACCTGAATCCGTTGCGTCCCGTCGATATTGAGCGTCAAATAATCCACGCCCAGGTCGGCCTGCAGTTTGGCCAGTTGCCCAAAGCCCTCGGGATCGCGAGCAGTAAATGCCCTGCGCGCGCGGGCATAAGAGTTGTTCATCAATTCGCCGACAATATGTAGTTTCCTATTCATTGTTTTGTAGCTCCGGAATGGAAGAGTTTGTCTCCGCTTTTGCGGCCTCTCGTTTTGAACTGTGATCGCGGCCCAGCCAAAGGTTCGCCCACGCCGATGTTCCTCGCAGCCCCTGGTTCTGGATCACGGGAACATGGTCGAGCAGCGTCTCTTCGTGGCCGTCGTGTTTCAGGCGCTCGTAAGCGCGCAGCCAAATGCAGTCACCGTATCCGTCCACTTCGCAGCGGCCTTCGCGCGTGCCGCCGCATGGGCCGTTGCGCTGGTTCTTCGCGCATTGCGATTCGGGGCAAAGATACGCAATGTCCGGCAACGAGCAATCGCCGCAATCCTTGCACTGGTAAAGGATGGCCTTGCTCACGTGCTCTAGAGCGCGGAGCGCCTTCGGTCCCTGCATCGGATCTTTCGCGTGCGCGCAGGCCTTGGCACCCCACCGCGCGAACGCCGTCCCGCGAGCAAACATCGTTGCGTGCGCCAGCTTCGAAATCTGATAAACCGCCGTCACATGCTTCGATGGAGTCCCCCTCCCCGCCATCTTGCTCCGCGGCGTCTCTGTCGCCGGATTCGCCAGTCCCGTCGCCTCATCTTCTGCGTAGAAAAAGAATTCTTCCGGTCGCGAGAATCTGACTTCGCGCGCGAACTGCTTCCAGTCATCCGGCGCAAAGCTCCGCTCAATCTCCAGAATCCGCTCAATCGCAGCCAGGCTGTGCACGCCACCGAGATACACGCCTCGAAACCCGAGCCCGCGATAGACGGCAATCTGCTTTGCCGCGAGTTCAAGGAAAAATGCCTTGCCGCGATCCGGCGATCCGCTCTGCATCCGGCAAAGCTCCCACAGCGCGTCGCTCACCACCACGCCCGGAATCCCGCCCTCATGAAATAGATCGGCCACGCGCGGGCTCAGCAGATAAACGTTGCCGATCAACGGGGTCTCCATCATCCCGTGCGCATCCATGTAGCAGCGCAGCTCCGAAATCTTCCGCGAGTCAAAACCAATCTGATTAATCACAAACCGCGCGCCGCACTCCACCTTCTTCTCGAGCTTCTGGTATTGCGGAATCACTTCGCCCTCGCGGAGCTTGAAGTTGGTGGTTACCGCGCCCACGCAAAACTGCGTCTTTTCCAGTTGCAGCCGCTTGCCGTTCGCCGCCTCCGCGCCCAGCCCGCCGTTCATTGTGTTCAGCAGCGAAATCAGGCCAATCGAATCAATGTCGAACACCGGCCGCGCCAGTCCATCGTTGCCCGCGACAGGATAGTCGCCCGTCATCGCCAGAATGTTGTTGAAGCCCTCGCTGTTCAGCATCCAGGCTTCGCTCTCCAGGCCATTGCGGTTCAGATCCTTGCAGGTCAAATGAATCACGACTTCCTTGCCTGCATAGAGAATCGGCCGGCCCATCACCAGCGGCGCCAGTTGCGGATTGCCTCCCGCGTTGTCCGTAATCGAGATCCAGTCAATCTCCGGGCACGCCACCAGGTCGTTGGCAAAGTCGCGCGCCTTGATGGCATTCACTCCGGCCATCGAGCCGCGCACCGACACCAACTCCGTCGCGACCAGAAATCGCGTTTTGATCAGCAAGTTTTTCGCGCAGCGTCGCCATCCGCCTCAAAACGCTCCCGATGGAAGGTTATCATGATTTTATTCGAGACGCGAAGTATAGACAGCTTGAATCCTGCATCGTGTTGATAGAACAGACGATAAATAGGATCAATCTCCGCGCGGGAGCCCGAATCGGGCGAACGACAGCGCTACCGTCGCAGCCGCGGCGTTCGCCGCCGCTCGCGCGTCAGGTGCCACACTCCCATGGCCAGCGCCAGCGCGCCAAGCCCGTAAGCGAGCACCGCCGTTTCTCCGTGATGAATCTGCCAGCCCTTCCAGAACGCAATTGCTGCTGCAAGAATCATCACAATGCCTCGAACGGGATTCATGCGCGCATCCTTTTGGCGCCGCCCGTCAAGCGAGCCGCAGCCGCAACAATACTAATTTGCTGCGGGCGCCGCTAAACGTCTCACGGCAGCATCGACCCTGGCGCTCCAAGTCCCTATGATGAAAGAGGACGCAACCACGTTCGAAGGGGAGCCAGCATGGCTGACATCACCGCACCCGCCGCACCGCTCAAAAAGACCGCGCTCAACGCCACGCACCGCGCGCTCAAGGCCAAAATGGTCGACTTCGGCGGCTGGGACATGCCCGTCGAGTATCCGGGCCCGGGCGCGGGCCTCATTGCCGAGCACCTCGCCGTGCGCACCGCCGTCGGCCTCTTTGACGTGTCGCACATGGGCGAAATTCAGTTTCGCGGCCCGGGCGCTCTCGCCGCCGTCCAGCACATCACCATGAACGACGCCTCGCGCCTCGCCGACAACCAGGCGCACTACTCCGCGCTCCTCACGCCCCAGGGAACTTTTGTCGACGACATTCTCGTGCACCGCCTCAGCGAAAACGACTACCTGCTGGTCGTCAACGCCGGAACCACCGACAAGGACTACGCGTGGATCAAGCAGCAGGTCGGCGGCCGGCCCGGCATTCATCTCGCCAACTATTCGGCCTACTATTCGCAACTCGCGCTGCAAGGCCCGCGCGCGCTTGAAACTCTCACCAAACTCACCAAGGTCGATCTCGCCGCGATCAAGAATTACTGGTTCTCGTGGGGAACAGTCGCCGGCATTCCGAACACCCTCATCGCGCGCACCGGCTACTCCGGCGAAGACGGATTCGAGGTCTACATCCCGTCGGACGAAGCCACCACCGTGAAAATGTGGGACGCGCTGCTTGAAGCTGGAAAAGACTTCGGCATTCGCCCCTGCGGCCTGGGTGCGCGCAACACCCTGCGGCTTGAGGCGGGCATGAGCCTCTACGGCCACGAAATCTCTGAGGAGATCAACGTCCTCGAAGCCGGTCTCGACCGCTGGCTCAAGCTCGATAAAGGCGCATTCATCGGCAGCGACGCGCTTCTTGCCGTCCAGCAATCCGGCGGCCCCAAGCGCAAAATTATCGGCCTCGAAATGCTCGACCGCGGCATCGCCCGCGACGGGTACTCCGTGCACTCACTTTCGGAGGAGCCCATCGGCGTGGTGACTTCCGGCTCACCCGCGCCATTCCTCAAAACCAACATCGCCATGGCGCTTGTGCCCGCAGCCGTCGCCGCCAGCGGCGCCGACGTCATCGTCGAGTGCCGCGCCAACAAGGTCCGCGCCAGGCAGGTCCCGCTCCCGTTCTACAAACGCCCCAAGAAATGACGGTAGGTCGAGGATTGATCCCCGACACTGGCTGCACGATCCCACCTTTTCCCGCTGTCATCCTGAGCGCAGGTCGCCGTGGCGACCGCAGCCAAAGGATCTGCGGTTGCTTTTGTTTTGTGTCAGGGCATGGCTTCAAGGGGCCAAGGGGCCAAGGGACCAAGGGACCAAGGGAGCGACGGGACGAAGAGGGCGGGACACACGGCTCGGGCGAGGGTGATTGAGGGGTGAATCGGGCTGGTTTTCGAACAAAATCAACCAAATTCGTCGACGCTTTTTGAGATATTTGTGTTGATTATAAACTGGTTACGTGGCATTTGCACCGTTTTTAGGGCATAAAAATCACTTGCCTGACGATTTCCGTCCCTCGCCGGAGATTTTTGTGAGCGGGGGTGGCTCGTGAGCTGCCGTTTGAGGGACTCGGTATCGGGCTCCGCTGCGCTCCGGACAGAGGGGCAATACACGTTGGCATGGGGAGGGCGGCTGGATGGCGATCAGGTTTGATCATGGTTCCAGTGTGCGCCTTTTGGTCGTAATGATCGGCAAACTTGGGGGAAAAGAGATTAGAGAACAGAGATCAGAGAATGAGGGGGTTACGGGAGGCAGGCGGATTTATTCCGGGGTGCGGGGCTTGACAGTTTGGGGACATTCGGTCAAAAAAACCTCGATGCACCGGCTGGCTGCCGTCACCATGGCGGTTTTTCTTCCGTCGGCGAGCCCACTTCGCCGCGCTCGATGCGCGCCAAAAAAGCCCGCGCCAGTTTGCGCTCGCCCGGATGGCTCTCGCCATGAATGGTGCAAAGGTCAAGGAACTCGTCGCAGAGGTCGTTCCGTTCTTCATGCTGGGCGAAGAGGTTCTGGATCGCGACGGCAAGCTCGCGGAGACGCGCCGCTTCAGGCCATGAATTCTCTTCGTCAATCTGTTCCGCGAAAAGACCTGTGCGGCCGCGCGCGCACTCGTCGAGACAGGCCAGCAGTTGATCGCTGAAGACGCGGCTGAGCGTTTCGAGTTGATCGGGCGGGATTTCGTCGCGCGGGTCGGTGTTCATTCTGCCTGCTTTGCGAACATCCCTCAGCGGCTAAAGCCGAATTCAGATGAGCGCATATACGGCACGACTGAAGTCATGCCCCTTCCAAAACTGATCCCAAAATTCGTCGATCCGGTTCTGTCGCCCCTACGGGGCTGCATATCGTTTTTGATGCGTTCCCAGGACTGCGTCCGCCGCCGCGGACTTGTCCTAGGCTATTTTCCTTCATCCCTACGGGATGCTTGTTGAGGGTCGGCTAAACAGCTGGGTGAAAAAGTCACCACAGTGGATCGAATTCCGAAAAATCTTCCCTCAGCGGCTAAAGCAGCGATGATCTCGCTGGACTTGTGGCACGGATAAATCCGTGCCCTTTCAAAGCAGCGGTTTTTTCATCAATTTTCGGCACGCGACCCGCGCACAGCGTGAGTTTCCCGGGCGTGCCCTTTCAAAACTGATCCCGAAATTTGTCGATCCGGTTCTGGCGCCTACGGGATGCTTTTTGCCGGATTTTACTTGGCGTGCATCGCGGCTTCGATCTCGTCGGCGGTGTGGGGCAGCGCGGCATCGAGATCGATCAACTTGCCGTCTGGACCAACCAGAAAATCGCACTCGATGCGAACGCCCAATCTTTCTTCGGGGATGTAAACTCCCGGCTCGATGGTGAAGACCATGCCCGGCTTCAGAACCGCAGGGTAGTTGGCGGGATCGTGCACATCGATGCCCATCATGTGGCCCAGGCCATGCAGCCAATACTGGCCGAGGGGCTGGCCGTGCAGATCCTTTCCGTGGGTGTTGATGTAGTTGTAGGCCACCGTGTCCAGCGAGTTCGGGTCCTGGCGGTCGCGATCATTGATAGTGGATTTGCCGGACACAAAAGCATCGATGGCCGCCTGCTGAGCGCCGAGCACAATGTTGTAGATCTCGCGCTGCCGCGGGGTGAAATGGCCGTTCACAGGGACGGTGCGGGTGATGTCGGCGGCGTACATGGAATACTCGCAGGCCGCATCGACGAGAAGAATATCGCCGTCCTGCATGGTGCGATCGTTGGCCGAGTAATGCAGGATGGTGGAGTTGACGCCGGAGCCGACGATGGGCGCGTAGCTGGGACGCTCGCAGCCGTTTTCCATCCACACAGCGGTCATGGCGCCGGCGATAGCGCGTTCGGTCATGCCCGGCTTGACCCACCATTGCATCATCACGCGCTGAGCGAGGATAGACGCCGCAGAGGCTTTCTTGATGAGCGCGATCTCGCCATCGTCCTTAACCTGGCGCAGGGGCATGACGAGGCTGGTGGCGTCATGCAGCGGCGAAGTGGCCGACGTTCCGAGCGCGACGCCGGCAAAGCCGAGAAGAGATTTGGCCGCAGCGGAATCCGGTTGTGTCCACAGATTGTTGAAGAGCGAGCGGTCGGCGGAAACAAGCTGGTTCAGCTCGGCGGGTAGCTCGGCCAACGGCTCAACTTGATCGACGCCCGAAGCTTCGTCCACTCCTGGAGTAGCGGCATCCATCTTCTCGCCGGTGTATTTTTCCATGCGCAGATTGCGCGCCGGGAGAAAGAGAATTTCCTTGTAGGTGCGAGGCGAGGCTGCCTGGGGCGCGTTGCTCACGATCATCAAGGCCGCGCCGGGCTCATTCCAGCCGGTCAGATAGTAGAAATCCGAATCCTGCCGATAGGGCGTGAAATCAAGTTGCGATTCTTCTGCTGCGAAGAGGATGGCCACGCCGCCATTGAGCCTGCCCGCGAGCGCAACTCGCCGGGCGTGGAAGACGCCGGCAGGCTGCTTGTCCAATGCATGGATGTGCAATGCGGAAAAGGAAACAAGCAGAGCCAGGGCAGAAAAATGAAGCCGTTTCATTCCGCTATTGTCTCGCCTCGGCTCGACGGCGCGCAAAGCAAATCACATGAGTTGGCTGCAACTTTGGCCGTGAACAGGCGAACGCTCGTAACCTGCTTCATGCAAACGGTAGTAATGGACGGCCGATCCAGAAGCGGTTGCTCCATCGCGTGAGAGGGCCGGGAGTTCGATGGGCTAGCCGTACATGAGCCTCATGCCACGGGCCGATAAAACGGATGGATGCAGGAAGCCGGGAGTAGATTTGCGGCAGGATGCGATGGGCGCGTGCGGCGGATCGTTGTTCTCTCGCGCCGAAAGGAAGATCGAACTCCTCGCGGAAGCGCTCGGGAAGTGACTCGATGGTGAGTGCGCGATACCAGAATGGCGGCCGGACCCACGATCCCGCGCCACGGAGCAAGTTGTGCGCCATGCGGCGAGCGGTTGGGCTGACGCCGAGCTCGCTGGAGGCATGGATGTTGCGGTTGTAGTCGGCGAAGGCATGCCAGTTCTCTGGCAGCGATGCCGGCGGAAGGCCGAAGAGGCCCGCCAGCGTTTTGCAGTCGTCATAGTAGCGATCGCGCTCCGCTGCCGATAATGCCGGGAGCGCGCAGTCGCGGGCAAAGATGGCGCTCTCGACAAGCGTGGCAAAAACCCAGCGCAGCGCACCGATCTCGTTGGCGTGATAATGCGAGCCACGCTTCCATTGGGCGACTTCCTCGGGCATTTCTCCTTGAATCCGAGTGTGGAGGGAATGCAGTTGGCGCGAGCGCGGCCAGGGCTTGGGGGAGCGAGCCGAAGATCATGGTGAACACGATGCGGAATGTGTTGTGAAAACGCTCAACGGGCCGATCCATCACGGTAGGAATGCTCGGCGAGGGAGGCGGTTACCCATGGGTGCGCGAGTTGGAGGAGCGCAGCACGGCCCGCGCCGAGGAACAATGCCGATTCACGATTGATGCGCCAACTGAGGGACGCAGGACCGAAGATGCCTGCGTCGGGGTCCGCCGTTCCCAGCGAAATCCCGGCAAGCAGTTCTTCGCTGACGCTCCGCGTGACGGGCGTAAGCGAGTCAGGGCCGGAAGGAAACGCCATCGGTTATCACCCTACTCCGAAACTCACCCCATTGAAATTCGGCCCATTTCGCGGTATTCTAGCTACGCAGACGAATTTGTCCGTCAGGTTATTCCGTGTGCGCACCGGCTGGCGGAGAGAGGAGTGGGCTCATCGCCCACTTTTTATTTGCGGCAAATATCGCCCGGGAATCACCTGAAATCAATGGGATACGGGTAATTGATGCCGGTCGTCGGCGCGGGAATCGATGGCGGTTAGCTTGGACGAAATCCGGAAGGCTGCGGAGCGAGTGGCCGCTTCGCATGGACTCGATGTGGTCGACATCGAGTTTGCCGGCTCAAAGAAAGAACGGACGTTGCGGGTCGCTCTCGAGAAGAACGCCGAGGGCAGAGCGAAGTTGAAGGCTGCCGCAGCGGCTGGATCGGAAGGGTTGCCGGAGAGGCTGAGGGAAGGTTCGCTCAGCATCGAGCAGCTTTCTGGCGTGACGCACGAAGATTGCGCGGCGTTCAGCCGCGATTTTGGAGTTTTGCTGGACGTAGAAGATCTGGTTCCCGGCGCCGAGTACACGCTTGAGGCCAGCTCGCCTGGCCTGGATCGAAAGCTGAGCCGGCCCGAGGACTTCAAGCGATTTGCCGGGTGTCTGGTGAAAGTGCAGACCTTTGAACCGATCCGCAACAACCGGCACTGGCAGGGAAGATTGATGGCGGGATCCCCGGTCTCAGAATCGAGACCGGGGGCACCCAGTATCGTGATTGATTTGGCGGCCGTGAAGCAGAACAGCAAGAGCCGCAAAGCGGGAGTAAACACGGTGGAGATCGCCCTGAGCAATATTGAGAAGGCGAATCTGGTACCGGAGATATGAAGGGCTAGCTATTCGCTTTCAGCTTGTGAGTGCGCGGACCTGAAGCTGCGGTTCGCACAGGAAATGCAAAAACAACAGCGCTGCTATGTGGGCGGAAACAGGCCGGGCGGCGCGGAACGAACATAAGAGAGTCAAAAAAAACGAGTATGGCAACCAGCGCACTGTATCAAAGCATCGAGCTTCTGAGTTCCGAGAAGGGCATCGATCCCGCCATCGTCGTGGGCGCGGTCGAGGAAGCGATTGCCCTGGCGACGCGCAAGTTCTACAAGACCCAGGAGAACATGCGCGGGGAGTTGAACAAGGATACCGGCGAGATCACCGCCTACATTTACAAGACGGTGGTGGCCGACGACCAAGAGATCGAAGACCCCGTGAACCAGATCACGCTTACGGAGGCCAATGAAATGGCTCCGGGCGTGGAAGTGGGAAGCGAGATCCGCATTTATCGGGATACCAGCCCGCTGGGCCGCATCGCCGCGCAACTGGCCAAGCAGATCATCTTCCAGAAGGTGCGCGAGGCGGAGCGCGACACGGTTTTCCAGGAGTATGCGCACCGCGAGAAGGAAGTGCTGAACGCGACGGTGAAGCGGCTCGAGGGCCAGGACGTCATTTTCGATTTGGGCAAGGCGGAGGCCCGCTGCCCCAAGCGCGAGCAGTCGCGGCTGGAGCAATTCAGCGTGGGCGAGCGCGTGCGCGTGGTGCTGATCAAGGTTGACCGCGCAGCCAAGGGCCCGCAGGTGATTGTGAGCCGTGCCGCGCCGGAGCTGGTTTCGAATTTATTTCAATCCGAGGTTCCGGAGATTTACGACAACACGGTGGTGATCCGGGCGATTGCGCGCGAGGCCGGCGAGCGGACCAAGATCGCCGTGCAGAGCCGCGACAAGGACGTTGACCCCGTGGGCGCATGCGTAGGCATGAAGGGCATGCGCGTGCAGTCAATTATCCGCGAACTGCGCGGCGAGAAGATCGACATCATCGAATTCAGCGACGAGATTACGACCTTCGCAGAAAAAGCGTTGCAGCCGGCAAAGGTGAGCCGCGTTTCCATTACCGACCTTACCGACAAGCAGCTGGAAGTGATCGTCGACGACACGCAGCTCTCGCTGGCCATCGGCAAGAAGGGCCAGAACGTGCGCCTGGCGGCGAAACTGCTGGGCTGGAAGATCGACATCAAGAGCGAAGAGGAGAAGCGCCAGGAGGTGGAGCAGCAGATGCAGGCTCTGGCCGGTCCTGCCACCACTCCGATTGAGCAATTGACCGAGCTGGGTGAAAGCATTATTCAAAAGCTGATCACGGCGGGGATCACGACGGTCGAGGGGCTGGCCGACATGACTCCGGAGCAGCTTGAGGAGATTCCGGGCATCGGCGAAAAGACGCTGGAGAAGATCGGCGTCGCGGTGCGGAGCTACTTCAGCCGATTTGAAGCTGAGGCAGAGGCGGCGCAGGCTGCTGCTGATGCAGCGCTTGCGGCGGAAGCAGTGGAAGCGGAAGCAGCTGCCGGGACGGAAGCGGAAGAAACGGCCCTGGCCGGCGCGGCACTATCGGAAGGATCGCTGGATAACGCCGAACCGCCGCTGGCAGGCAAAGAAACGGCAGAGATTGCTACGGAAGAAGCCGAGGCGGAAAACTCTGCCGAGGTGATTGAAGAGGCTGAAAGTGCGGCGGGTGCGGAAGCCGAAGAAGCAACGGAGCAAGTCGAAAGCAAAATTGAAGAAGAGCGGCCGGACAAAGAGGGCGGCGCGTAAGTTGCGCAGCGTTCTCCGGGCTGACTTTCTCGATCACAGAAGTTTTAAATGCAGCCAGTGCCATGAGGTAGTTATGAACGACTAGGGACCTTTTGGCGGCACACATTGAAAAGAGGCGGATGAGTAAGGTTCGAATCAACGATCTCGCGAAAGAGCTGGAAGTCAAGTCTCGGGCGATTCTCGACGTTCTTCCGGAAGTCGGCGTTCCTGCCGGGAAGACGCACAGCAGCTCGCTGGAGCTGGACGAGGCGGAGAAGGTTCGTGCGCACTTTGCGCGGGAGGCAAAGTCCGCGTCGCATGCGGGCGGCGCGCACGCTCGCCACGGCGCTGAGCCGGTTGCACCCAAGATCGATCTGTCGCACATCTCCAAACCGGGAGACGTGCTGAAGGCTATCCAAGCCAAGAAGAAGGAAGAGGAAGAAGAGGCGCGCCACGCGCGTGTTCCGGCAAAGCCGACGCTGGTTGCGCCCGCCAAGCCGACCGCGCCCATCGCGGCTGCGCCGATTGCCGCCAGGCCCGTTGAGGCAGCGCCAGCCAGGCCAGAACCACGCAAGATTGTTCCACAACCGCGCTCGGCGCCTCCCATCGTTTCTCTTCCGCCGTCCACTCCGGCCATTGCATCGCGTCCGCCCGCAGGCGCAGTCGTCGCCAAGGCTCCGGTGGGCGTTGCTCCGGCGCGCCCGGTTGTTGTTGTGGCGCCTCCCCCAGCCGGCGTGGTAGTAAAGCAGCCCGCGGCTCCGGCTGCGCGCGATGAAAAGATCGCTGTTAAAGCACCCGTTGTCGCCGCACCTCCAGTTGCTGAAGCGCCGGCGGCGCCGGCAGCGGTGACGGAGCAAGCAGCGGCAGCTCCGCAAGCCGGCACAGCACCGAGTGGCGGAGCAGCAGGCGCTGTGACCGCTATTGCCGCAGAATCGGCGGCCGCGAAGATCGCAAAGCCCATCGTGCCGGCACCGCGCCGCATGGTGATGCCGCAAACCGGGCCGCGGCCGGTGTACAAAGCGTCCATTGTTTCAACCCCTCCGCCTGCCGCCACTGGAACCGGGTTGCAGCGCGGAAAACCAATTTTCGATCGCAGGCCGACGAGTGGACCGATGGGGCCGGGCCAACGATTCCCCGGTGGATCAAGCGCTCCCGGCCAATTTGCTGGAGGCCCGCGACCCAAGCATCCCACACGCGCAGGCGCGGGAGGATTTGCGGGGCCCGGCGGCTCGACAGCTCCCGGCGCACGGCCCGGCTTTGGCGCGCGCCCAGGATTCGGAGCACGCCCAGGATTTGGAGCGCGCCCAGGCGCCGGCGGCGCACCACCGACCGGCGAAGCTCCACGCCCGCAGCGCGCGAGTTCGCGAGGCCGCGGCCGAGGCAAGCAGCAGTACCCCAAGACCAAAGAAGGCCCAATGAAGGGCTTTGTGCCGCCGCCACGCTATGGCGGCGCACAATACAGCACGGAACCGATGCCCATCACCAAGGACATCACGGTCACCGAAGGCATCAGCGTGAAGGACCTGGCCGAGAAGCTCGACGTTCGTGCCAAGGACCTGATCGCGACGCTGCTGATGGGAGGCGTATTTGTCACGGTGAATCAGTCTCTCGATGCCGAGATGGTGAAGGACGTTGCGGCCAAATTCGGCGCGGCGGCCACCGTCATCAGTTACGAAGAGGAGATTGCCAACCAGGCCATTGAAGAGGTGCTCGAGGCTGACAATTCCGACGAGCTCGAAGTGCCGCGTTCGCCTGTGGTCACGGTGATGGGGCACGTGGATCACGGCAAGACATCGCTGCTTGACGCGATTCGCGAGACGCACGTTGCGGCGGGCGAAGCGGGCGGGATTACGCAGCATATCGGCGCGTACAAGGTGAAGTTTTCAAAGGAAGGATCGCCTGCATCAGGGCGCGAGATTGTCTTCCTGGACACGCCGGGTCACGAAGCCTTTACGCGCATGCGCGCACGCGGCGCGAAGGTGACGGACATCGTTGTAATCGTGGTTGCGGCCGATGACGGCGTGATGCCGCAGACCCTGGAGGCGATCGATCACGCGAAGGCGGCCGAGGTTCCGATCATTGTGGCCGTGAACAAGATCGACAAGCCGGAGGCCAATCCCGATCGCGTGAAAAAGCAACTGGCGGATCGCGGACTGATTCCGGAAGAATGGGCGGGCGCAGGCCAGCAAGGCACGGTGTTTGTCGAGGTTTCAGCCAAGAAGCGCATGAACCTGGATTTGCTGCTGGAGATGATCTGCCTGGTGAGCGACATCAAAGCTCCCAAGGCCACGCCAGGACGCAAGGCCCTGGGCAGTGTTCTCGAAGCCAAGCTGGATCGCGGCCGCGGCGCCGTTGCCACTGTGCTCGTCCAGGACGGAACGCTGCATCTGAACGACAGCTACATTGTCGGCAACACGTTCGGCAAAGTTCGCGCGATGTTCGACGATCTTGGGCGGCCTCTCGAAGAAGCCGGACCGTCTACGCCGGTCGAAGTGTTGGGGCTTGAAAGCATGCCTGACGCGGGCGATACCTTCCTTGTGGTGGCCGATCGTGACAAGGCCAAGGGCATTGCACAATATCGCAAGATGAAGGAGCGCGACTCACAACTGGCCAAGAGCTCGCGTGTGTCACTTGAAGGATTGGCGGAGCAGGTTCGCCAATCGGGAATCAAGGATCTGCCGCTGATTATCAAGGGTGACGTGACGGGATCGGTTGAAGTGCTGGCCGACTCGCTGGTGAGAATGTCGACAGAAAAGGTGCGGGTCAAGGTGCTGCACTCCGGCGTCGGCTCCATCACCGAGAGCGACGTGTTGCTGGCAACCGCATCGAACGCCATCATCATTGGCTTCAACGTGCGGCCAGAGCGCAAGGCGGCCGAGCTGGCGCAGCAGGAAAACGTCCAGATTCGCCTGCACTCCATCATTTACGAGCTGCAGGACGAGATTCGCCTGGCCATGCTGGGCCTGCTGGAGCCGGCGTTCAAGGAGAACTACGCAGGGCGCGCGGAAGTCATCAATGTCTTCCGCATTCCCAAGGTGGGCACTATCGCCGGCTGCCGTGTGCAGGATGGCGTGATCCGCCGAGACGCGGAAGTGAGGGTGATGCGCGATGGAGCGCAGGTCTTCAAGGGGAAGATCGCGTCGCTCAAGCGCTTCAAGGACGATGCCCGCGAAGTGACCAACGGCATGGAGTGCGGCATCGGCATCGCCAACCTGAGCGACGTGAAGGAAGGCGACATTATCGAGGCGTTCAGTACGGAGAAGCTGGCTGCCGATTTGGGCGCGCTGACGAGCGCCAAGGCGTAGAGACTGCCCCAAACCGACAAAATGCCCGTCCTTCGCAAGAGAGACGGGCTTCTTGTTTTGTTCTAAGGACGTTCGCGTTACTTGAGTCGCGCCGTAATTTAAGATTTCGCCATGCGAATCCTGGTGCGTGTGCTAGCTCTCTTAGTGATTACAATATCGGCGTCGGCTCAAAGCGCTTCTAACAAAGAGCCAGATGAAACTGCCGACGAGCAGACCGGCTTCTGTCCAAGGACGCACAATTTGGAGGCGGCGCCATCGGCGAAGTATTGGCTGGAGGGCGTGATTGGCTCCAGGACCGTGAAAATGTACCTCCATCGCGGTGGCTCTGGCGTTGTTGGCCTGTTCTACGAGCCGAAGGGCGATTGGAAGCCGGTCCTTCTAGGAGGAATGTGGAAGTCGAGCGGAATCGATCTCTCCGCTGGGGCTAACAGTGCGGCTTTTGATCCTGATACTCTGGCTCCCATCGGCCAACTTCAAGTGCAGCTTAAAGGAAATGTTTTTCTCGGAAAGTGGGTTCCAACAGGAGGGACGCATCCCGAACCGGTTCGCCTATCCGTTGTTCCCAAAACCGAATGTAATGGGAAGGGTGCGTGGAAGCGATTCGATAGTCCTAAATGGCCCTTCTCTTTCTCGTATCCGGCGTCGTGGCATTTAGTGGAAGAACACGATGGACCCGGTGATTACCTTCGCCTCATCTGTCCTGATCCCGAAGAGATGGCATACGACACGGACGTCACCATCGCCGAGCACGTTGGCCGGCCGACCGAGAAAGACGGCTTGGTGCGGTGCGGCGAGGAATGGAGATATGACGCCGAGTGCGGCGACGATATTAAGGATTCTGCCTTTAGCCACATTGCGGTGCAAAGCGTGCGCCATGGCATGAAAATTCTGGATATCAGCGACAGGGAATGGCGGGTTTATTGTCGCAATGGCGGATATGAAGGACAAGGCGATGGTACAGACCTCGTTGTTCTTCTGCAAAATGGCTGGATCGGGATCACGGATGCAAAAGATGATTCTGAAATGGATGGGCGTATCGTGGATACGATTCGTGCTCACATCGGCAAAATAATCCGTGGCCCCTCAACCCTCAGCTCATTGCGTTCTCGGCGTCAGTCCTTGCGGCCGGGAGCTGCAATGCCCAGAAAAACCAGGACGGCGCGGTTCAGCCGCACCATATCCTCATCGCTGAGGCGCCCGGCCCTGGCTCCAATCCTTGACTTGGGAACGGTCGAGATCTTATCGACCATCAAACGGCAGACGGCGCGAAGTCCATTGCTCGTGCTGGGCTCAACTGCCAACCGGAACAACGGTGCATCGGTTGGATCCGTCGTGAACGCGCAAATGGTGATCGACTCTGTCTTGTCGAAGCGGTCGTCTTGAAGAATCACCGCCGGACGGGGCTTTCCTGCGTAGTCCTTGCCACCGGCAACTGTCCAGATTTCGCCACGCTTCATGCGCTGCCCCAATCGGAAATGGCGTCGATGAACTGCTGGTCGCCCCTTGCGCGCGGACTTCTGGCCACAGCAAGGGACTGGCGGCGAGCTTCCCTCGCGAACGCAGGGAGGCGGACATCAGGCACCCAGATCTGGATGGGCCTGAGTCCCTGTCGGCGAAGCCGTTGACGGTGCGCCCTAACCTTGTCCCGAGACGGCGTGGCTTGAGATCGTGCCGGCATGTTCACCTCCATAGGTTACATGTAACCTATCACGATTCGTCTACCTGGTTCAAGCCTGCTGCGGTTCTCATTTCCATTGACCGCCGGCCCAGTGAGATCAGGCGTGTGAGTGTCTTTGCCAGACGGCCGCGTCGAAGCTGTGTTCGCGCGCGTAACCCTCATCCTTATAGAGCTCGATGGCTTCGGTGTTGGCCTCGGTGACGGTTAGGGAGATTTCCGCAGCGCCAAGGCGCGTGAAGCTGTGCGCGGCGTGAGAGAGCAGCATTCGAGCCAGCCCGCGGCGGCGAAAGGCGGGGTGAACGCAGACCTGGGTCAAGTGTCCGCTCTGCGCGCTAACACGCGAGCCGAGGACGAGAGCAGCCAGTTCGCGACTTGTCCGCTCCACCACAACATACGATGCTTGCTGAGCAAAATTGCCGCAGCCGGCATAATGCACGATGTTGTTCAAGAAACGCATGGAGCCGTGAACCGAGCGGTATTGGTCATTGATGAGACTGTCGGGATGGTCGCGGTAGGCTTCGCAGATTAAACGTGCGGCCGGCGCCAAATCTGCTTCGCGCCACGAGCGAAACTCCAGGTTGGCGGGCAAATCCATCGCCGGCGGCTTTAAATTGCCCTGCAGTGGCCGCACCAGAAAGAGCCTGCGAAAGATCTCAAATCCAGCATCTCGAAACATGGCGCCGAATGTGCCTGAGGGATGCAGAAGCAATTGCGCTTCGATGCGCTCGACGTGTGGTGAATTGAGGAGCAATTCAAACAAATGGCGGAGCAAGGTTTCTTCAATCGTTGATGCCGCCCCGTTCGTGTCAACCTGTCCATTCGTGTGAGCAGGCAGCGCGAATACGTCGCCGATTACGGCCTTGGTTTCCTCATAGACGCAGAATACATAGCCCACGACGCGACCCGAAGCAAGCGCCGCATACCCGGGCAGCATATGGTTGTCGAGATACTGCATGAGGAGACGCGCCGAGGCCTGGTAGTCCCAGTGGAGGCGAGACGACCACAGCTGGCCCTCGGCCTCCAGCACTGGCCGAAGGACTGGGGCTGCGAAGTGCCGAAGGTCGAGTATCTCGATGGAACCGCCCGAAGTCAGCATTCGTCCTCTAGAGGGCGCCGGGTTTGGTCAGCTCAAGACTGAGCGGTGTCCGCAGTCTTTGTCTTGCGGAAACCTGTCCGCATCGCATGGTGCGCGCCGACCTTCAACGATTGGAATCAAAAAGACTTTAGCGAAAATCACTTTCAAAGGACGGCGCGGTCAGAAAAGCCCTTCCGGTCACTTTGACACGAGTGCGCGCCCCGCTGCAAGTTGGTGAGCAGCTATTTGGCGCCTACGAGGTAAACTTCAAGCCCCTGTTCCGGCCAGGCGAACAGCGGCTCATACTGGCGGCCTTCAAGAAGCTCGCTCAGCACGAGTTGCGTATCGAGATCGACGCCGCGGCCCTGAATGCGCGCCACCAGGATATGCTGCTCGGCGGGAACGCCGTTCTCGTCGTAGTTGACCACCTCGTGGTTGCGATAAAAGGAGAGCCCAAACTCGGCGTCACGGCGGACACGGAAGACCGCAACGGTCTCATTGGCCGGAACCAGATCTGCAATTCGCTGGGCCAGCGGCCGCGCGGAATACGTGCGGTCGAGGAGGTGAATGACGCGCTTGGTGGAATCGACCCCGGGGATACCGCAGAGCGGGCCGACACCATACACAAAAAGAACCAGCACCACGAGAACCAAGCATGTTGCCAGCCGCAGCCGGGCCACGCCATACCCCTTGGTAACAACGAGGATCAGGAGCATCGCGCCGGTTGCGGCCAGGGCAACTGCGACAAGCGCATGAGCGGGCGGCAGGGCCTTGCCGTCAGCGAGCGGTACGGCCGCACCATGAACGACAAACCATGGCAATAGCAGCGCGACCAATGTCATGGCGCCACAAACCAGGGCGTGGCCGAGGAGAATCCATCGGTTGAGGCCTGGCTGCCTGCGCCGGTAGAGGTAGTCGCCGGTGAGAATGGTGATGGGCGGAAGGGCGGGAAGAATGTAGCCGGGAAGCTTGGATTGCGAGAAGGAAAAGAAGACAACGGGAATGAGCGCCCATAGCACCAGGAACTCGGGGAATGCGTCGCCGGGCCGCTTAGGCAATGGCTTTCCCGCGCGGGAACGCCGGAGCCTCCACTCTGCGACGGAGGTGAGAATGCCGTCGATCAGAGCGCGAACCGCAATGACGGTCCAAGGCATGAGGCCAAGGAGCACAACCACAAAGTAGTACCAAAACGGCTGATTGTGCTGATAGCGATCGGTGGCGAAACGCTGCAGGTTGTGTTCGAGAAAGAATTCCCGGAAGAATGTGGGATTTTGATGCTGAACGGCAATAAACCACGGCAGCACCATGGCAAAGTAAAGCACGACGCCGGGCCACCAGAATGAGCGGCGAATGATGCTCCACTCGCGGCGCAGGAAAGCGAAAGCGGCAATGATGAGGAAAGCGAGAAGAGGCGCGACGGGGCCCTTGGCAAGCGTGGCCAGGCCGGTAAAGAAGTAAATGTCGTAAAGCCAGAATTTGGAGTTGGTTTCATACCAGGCATACCAGCCCAGCAACCCGATGGCCAGCGGAGCGGCCATCTGCATATCAGTGGATGCACCGCGCGCGAAGGCCATCATGCCCGCGCACGACACGGTGATGAGCGCGGCATCGAGATGGCCGCCGGGACGAAAGCGCCTCATGTGAAGGTAGATGAGCGCCGCCATGATAAAGGCGAAGGTGGCCGAGGGCAGACGAGCGGCCCAGTCGTGGACTCCGAAGTCCTGGAAAACGAACATGGCGCGCCAGTAGTAAAGCGCGGGCTTTTCGAGCCAGGGGTGCCCGTAGAGATAGGGCGTGACACAGGCGCTCAACCTGTCCTTGAGGGTGGGGGCGGCATCAAAGCGCACCAGCATTTCATGCGCGATCTGTGCATAACGCGGTTCATCGGCACCGACCAGGCCGAGGCCGTCACCCCCCAGGATGGGCGTGACCCCATAGACGATGAAGAAGACGCTGAAGGCGAGAAAAACAGCTGCCTCGGCGATGGTGGCTCCGCGCGGCATCCGCCACGACCAGCGTGCAGCTTGATCCGGAACCGACGGTTCCACGGGGTTCTCCATCTCCGGCAATACTCCAAAGCGCGGCAGCCTGCTTTGCGCAGGACGAAAGTCGTGGTTCCAACCAAGGCGGAGGGGAATTCAGGCCAAGCCTGCTCGCCTTCCGCGCCAGAGCGCGGAGATCCTTCAGTGGTCAAGGCTAACAGATTCAGGCGGAATCTCAAGCGGGCGGAGGACGCCGCGCCGAGCCGGGGCATTCGGGAAAACCGATGGCATTTCTACGGCTTCAATCCGGCGCCGCCGGATGCCTTCAGCGAAGCGGCAGTTCCTTTTCCTGCGATGGGCTCGCCTCGGCGGAGCCTGATTCCAATGGGCCGCGAGCGGTGCTGGCGGACTTGCCCGCAGCTGGGGATTTGCGGCCCCGGCTCATCAACTGCTCGATGCGCGCCTGGAAGCGTCCGGAGCGATCGGCCAGAAAGCTCAGCTCAGGCACGTGGCGCACGCCCATCCGCGACTTCAACTCGCTTCGAATATAGCCCTTAGCCGCTTCGAGACCCGCGATGGTCTCTTCCTCGGCCTTGGCGATATCTTTCGAGTTGGTGTCGAGGGCAACATAAACGCGCGCTGACTTTCCGCCCGGGTTCAGGGCAACTTCGCTCACGTGACAGAAGTCGATGCGCGGATCGGAGAGCTCCCCCTCAATCATGGCGCCGATTTCGTCTTTCAGCGCTTCGGTCACGCGGTCCTGATGATGTTTTCTCGCTCGATGCTCTGGCATGGCACGCTCCTCCATCCCCGTTGGCGAGGATCAATCTGTGGGGCCTGTTATCAGCCCACGTAAACCTCTCAGCATAACAGAGGCGAAAGTTGCGCGGGAGGGGCGGCGCTTTGCGGAGGCTAGGCGGAGAAATCCACTGCAACGACTTCGTGGAGACCGATTGGCGGTGTCTCGAGAAAGATGGTGTCGCGCTCGGTGCGGTATGGAATGGCTCTGGCGGCGACGAGCAGATGAACGCGGCTGACTCGCCTGCCCGCTGGAATCCGCAAAGAGATTTTTTGCCCGGAGATCGGAACGATCTCTCGCACTGGACCCTTCAACATCATGGGGTTGGTGAGGTTGACGAGGTGCACGGTCATGGAATTCTTCTGCTCCCAGACGGCCACATCCAGAATGCCCTTGCCTTCGATGGTCACAGACGTTGGTTCGTTTGTGGCCCACTCAACCGCGTTGCGGAGCAGCTTTCCGTGGTCCACACAGAGAACCTGCCAGAAGGTGCGATCGATATCGCCGGGAAAGTACACGACGCGCCCCTTGCCAACCTGTTGCACGAAGACCCCGGGAGGGTGGGCAACGCCGGACCGAGTGAAAACGGACTCCATTGGCAGATCAGGATAAGAGGGGACGATGCGGAGCGGAGTGAATCCGCTGAGGTCGGCGGGAGTCACGTTTACCTGATTAACCGCGTTGACGATACGGCCCGCGTCTTCAAAGCCACGAAGAAGGGGATGAAATGCGTTGGTTGACGGATCCTTTTCCAGGCTGAGATACGAATTGAGCATATTTTCCTCGAGCTTGCCGGCGTAAGATGCGCCGAAAAGAGAAGCCAGACCGAAATCCTTGCGCCGCACGCCCCACTCGTCGTAGAGCGATGTTTCGTAGGTGGCGATCAGACCGCCTCCATGCTCGACGAATGCTCGGAGGGTGGCGCACTGCTCGTCGTTGAGCGCCGCGATGTTCGGGAGGATCAGCGTGCGGAATGGCGCAAGATGCTCGGCGTCGAGGCAATGGTCGTGAACCATTTCAAAAGGAATGCGTGCTTCGACGAGCGCCTCGTAGAAGCCGAGAGCTGGCTCGTCGATTTTTTCTCGAGCCTGTTCGCCGCCATAGAACAAAGCACTCTGCTGCGAATAGACGAGACCTACACGCGCCAGCGGCCGGAGATTGCGTAGATACTTTTCGTTGGTGTAGTGCCAGGTGAAGATTTCCTTCACCACCGGAAGCCAGCGCTTGTCGATGGGCTTTGCATTGAATTTGATGAACCACGGACGAAGCCCCTGCGCGATGCCGTCGGCGACCCACATGCGAATCTCGTCACCGTTCTGCACGGAATCTTTCCAGCGATGCTCGTCTTCGATGCCGACGCTGAACATGCCCGCGATGGATTTGTTGCCCATGGTTGCGCGATATTCCTTGCCATTTTTGCCGTTGGCCCATGGCGCCATGAGACCGCGACGGCCTTGACGATCGGCAACCATCGTGGGAGCGAGCTCGTTGATGGTCTTCATGTCGAGATCGCTGAGCGCTCCTCCGCCGGCGTTCGCGATGTAACTGGCGCCGGGGTTGATCGCCCGGATTTTTTCGTTCCACAAGCGCCAGAGATCAAAGAGGCGTTGCTGGCGCCAGACAATGTATTGCTTTCGCGCTGGATCCTGGGGGTTGCCGGTGCGTGGCAGGTCAAGACCTGAAGCAGCACGGAAATTCTCTCGGCAGTGCTCGCAGTAGCACATGCCGCTGCCGGCCCAGCGGTTGGTGAAGATGCCATCCGGCTTGTACATGCGCATGATCTCTTCATGAACGGAGGTCATGAATTCGAAGTTGTAGGGACCAAGAGCGCAGGTTTCCCAGTAGCGCGGATCGGAGGGGTGGCGCACCGGCTGGCCGCTGGCATCGACACGAATCCAGTCTGGATGCGCGTCGTAGACCTTCTGCCAGCAGGCGTGCGCATCGGTTCGCGCAATCACATTCATACTCATGGCGCGGCAGCCGGCGAGCAGGTCACCAAACGCGTCGCGATCGCCGAGCCAGGCGCTGCGCTGCTGCAATGGAATCTGTGTGGGATAGAACGCAACTACGCCGCCCGCGCTGAGGCAGGCCGCGTCGGCATGAACGCTGCGAAAGTAGTCGAGCCAGAATTGCTGATCGTAGTTGCCGGGATCGTCTTCAACGAACGCGAGCTGCGCCCAGCGCATGGGGCGGTCGTACCAGCTGCCTGCGCCGGCTGCGGCTTGCGGCGCTTCGGCTACGGTTGCGGACGCGAGCAGACTTCGCTCCGCGCCCGCCGGCAAAAGACTGCCGGTCATGGCAAGCGCCGACCCTTTCACGAATTCTCTGCGGGTGCCCAAAGAAGGATCCTCCCGTAACCCAGTCATTGGATCATGGCGAGGGAGTTTGGGGAAACACCCGGTTTCGTTTTGGATCCGACGGCCGAAGAACTGCATTGCTTTCGCGCCGAATTACGCGCCGAACTGCCGGAGATGATGGTCCAGATGCTTGTACATCAGGATTGCCCATTCGTCGGGAGTAAGGGAGCCGAAAAACGCGTGCGGATGCGAGGTGCAGCCGGCCGGTCCGGCCGCGGCGAACCGATCAATCAGGTCAACCAGGCGTTTTCGCTCGGCTACAAAGTCTCTTTCCTCGCCAACGACAACAAGTTCTTTTGATGTCGGGGAATTCCGGCGCATCGGTTCTTCGTCGCGGAGGGCGATTGGCTTGATGACCGGTCCAAGAATGCGCCCCATCAGCGCACGCGGTGGGCGGATTTCTCCCGCGGCCATCTCGAGACCCAACGAGCAATGCGCCAGCATCTGCGCTGGGTTCATTTTGCCCCACTGCCGCGGTTGGTTGGGCTTCAGCGCTTCAAGCCGCTGCTTTACTTCTTCGACGCACGCTGCTTCAAACATGCTTTTCATTGGGCATAACTCCTGACCGCGGTGATTGCGCAGTGGTGTCGTTCAGATTCCCAGAACTGGTTGCATCCACTGCCTGAGAGACGAAGAAACTTCCCTCAGGGGCTAAAGCCCCAATGTTCATGCGGCTTTCACGGCACGCAACCCGCGCACTGCGTGGGTACCCCGGTCGTGCCCTTTCAAAGCAGCGAAGAACAACCGCAGATCCTTCGGTCGCCGCGGCGACCTCAGGATGACAAATCTGGCGATTGAGGGAGGATCGTTCTTGCCCGCTCTAACAGCCTATCGCACGGATAAATCCGTGCCCTTTCAAAGCAGCGAAGAACAACCGCAGATCCTTCGCTTTGCTCAGGATGACAAATCTGGCGATTGAGGGAGGATCGTTCTTCCCCGCTCTAACATCCTATGGCACGGATAAATCCGTGCCCTTTCAAAGCAGCGAAGAACAACCGCAGATCCTTCGCTACGCTCAGGATGACAAATCTGGCGATTGAGGGAGGATCGTTCTTGCCCGCTCTAACAGCCTATCGCACGGATAAATCCGTGCCCTTTCAAAGCAACGAAGAACAACCGCAGATCCTTCGCTTTGCTCAGGATGACAAATCTGGCGATTGAGGGAGGATCGTTCTTCCCCGCTCTAACATCCTATGGCACGGATAAATCCGTGCCCTTTCAAAGCAACGAAGAACAACCGCAGATCCTTCGCTTTGCTCAGGATGACAAATCTGGCGATTGAGGGAGGATCGTTCTTGCCCGCTCTAACAGCCTATCGCACGGATAAATCCGTGCCCTTTCAAAGCAGCGAAGAACAACCGCAGATCCTTCGCTACGCTCAGGATGACAAATCTGGCGATTGAGGGAGGATCGTTCTTGCCCGCTCTAACAGCCTATCGCACGGATAAATCCGTGCCCTTTCAAAGCAACGAAGAACAACCGCAGATCCTTCGCTACGCTCAGGATGACAAATCTGGCGATTGAGGGAGGATCGTTCTTGTCCGCTCTAACAGCCTATCGCACGGATAAATCCGTGCCCTTTCAAAGCAACGAAGAACAACCGCAGATCCTTCGCTACGCTCAGGATGACAAATCCGTTTTCGCGTCAGCTTTGCGCGGCGCGCTCCAGTTCGGCGATGTCGAGCTTTTTCATTTTCATCATGGCCTGCATGGCTTTGGAATGGCTGACGAGCTCAGCAATGCGGCGCGGCACCACCTGCCAGCTCAGGCCGAATTTGTCCGTCAGCCAGCCGCAGGCAACCTCGCTGCCGCCATCGGCGGTGAGCCTTGACCAGTAGTGATCGATCTCCACCTGCGTTTCGCAGTTCACTACGAATGAGACCGCTTGATTGAATTTGAAGGCCGGACCTCCATTGAGCGCGGTGAATCTTGCACCGTCAAGCTCAAAGGAAACGGTCAGCGCGCCTCCCTTGGGGCCGGGTGCGTCGCCGGGATTGCGCAGTTCGCCGAGGCGGCGCGAGTTGGGGAAGATACTGACGTAGAAATCAGCGGCCTGTTCGGCATTCGAGTCGAACCAGAGAAAGGGCGTGATGCGGGGGGAGTCTGCGAAGGTGCTCATGGGTTCACCTGGTTTAGGGACTGGCTGCCCTGGGCGGGCGGGCAGGCAGGCAGCCGACTTTTCATTTCATCATTTGTAGATTGCAAAATGCAAGTGAATTTCGTAGGATTCCGTTGTGGTAAAGATCGCGAAGGCGAAACGCCGTTCTGGATGCCCGGTAAGCGTGTCCCTGGACTTGTTGGGAGACCGCTGGTCGCTGCTGCTGGTTCGCGACATGATGGTGCGCGGCTACCGGACCTTTCGCGAGTTCCAGCGCTCGGGCGAAGGCATTGCCACCAATATTCTGGCTGGCCGTCTGCAAAAGCTTGAGGCCGGCGGCATCGTGGTGCGCGAGAAGGCGAAGGAGGATGCGCGCAGCAGCTATTACCGGCTGACGCCGAAAGGCATCGCGCTTGCTCCTGTTCTTCTCGAAGTCTTGATCTGGGGCGCGCACCATGAGGAGACGGATGCTCCCTGCGCGGTGATTGAAGGGATGGAGCAGAACCGGGCCGCGGTGATCGCCGAGGCTTATCGCCGCTGGGAGCAGCGCGACCCTACGCCGCTCCTGCCGCCGTTTACATCAGGCTTAGAATCAAATTCCCCGAAAGGAAAACCGAAGCGATGAAGGTCAACACGTATTTGAATTTTCCCGGCAATTGCCTGGAAGCCCTGAACTTTTACGAAAAACATCTGGGCGCAAAGATCCTGATGAAATCGACCTTTGCTGAAATGAGCGCATCGGGCGCTCCGCAGCATCTTCCTCCGGGTCTGAGCCCGGATGGCATTCTGCACGCGCGCTTCGCGCTTGGAGACGCCATTGTGATGGCGAGCGACGGACCGAAAGTGGAGCCGATGCGGAGCGCGTATTTGTCGCTAAGCGTGGATAGCAACGAAGAGGCAGAGCGCATTTACAAAGTGCTCACTGAAGGCGGCGAAATCTTTATGCCGATGGGAGAGCAGTTTTTCGCGCACCGGTTTGGGCAGTTCCGCGACAAGTTTGGCGTGAACTGGATGGTGATTCACGAAAAGCCGATGCAAAGGCCGAACTGAAGGGCGATCCCGATGGGCCGGTTTAGAAAGACTTCCCTCGGGGGCTAAAGCCCAGGATCATTTTGCTGAGATCATGTACGGGCTGAAGCCCGTACCCTTCAAGCTGAAGGCCGATCCGGATGGTGGGCCGTTTTGAAATGGACTTCCCACGGGGGCTAAAGCCCAGGATCATTTTGCTGAGATCATGTACGGGCTGAAGCCCGTACCCTTCAAGCTGAAGGCCGATCCGGATGGTGGGCCGTTTTGAAATGGACTTCCCTCGGGGCTAAAGCCCAGGATCATTTTGCTGAGATCATGTACGGGCTGAAGCCCGTACCCTTCAAGCTGAAGGCCGATCCGGATGGTGGGCCGTTTTGAAATGGACTTCCCTCGGGGCTAAAGCCCAGGATCATTTTTTTGCGGGTTGGATGCCGGGGATGAATCCCCGGCCTACCAGCCCATTCGCTTCAAGCTGAAGCCCTCACTCTTCAGAGTGATCTACGACCCGATTCCGACCCGCGTTGAAAAGAGGGCCACGGGCTGGTAGTCTCATCTGTCCCGGTGAAGCGCCGAGACGGCAGGTACGACTATGGCCTTCAAATTCCAGGGTTTCGATTTTCTCGGGCTCGATGCGAGCTTGACGGAAGAGGAACTTCTGGTCCGCAGGACGGCGCGCGATTTTGTTGACGCGAACGTAACTCCGATCATTGAAGAGTGCTTTCGCGAGGGGCGGTTTCCGCGCGAAATCGTGCCGCTTATGGGCGAGATGGGCTTCTACGGCGCCAACCTGGAAGGCTACGGCTGTGCCGGCATGTCGAATGTCGAGTACGGCCTGGTGTTGCAGGAGCTGGAGCGCGGTGACTCGGGATTGCGCAGCTTTGTGAGCGTGCAGTCGGCGCTGGTGATGTATCCGATCTTCACCTTCGGTTCAGACGAGCAGAAAAACAAATGGCTGCCGGCGCTGGCCACCGGGGAAAAGCTCGGCTGCTTCGGGCTGACCGAGCCGGGCTTTGGGTCGAACCCGGCGGGCATGACCACGCGCGCGCGCAAGTTGGGCGATGAATACATCCTGAACGGCGAGAAGATGTGGATCACGTCGGGATCGATTGCCGATGTGGCCGTGGTGTGGGCGAAGCTGGAGGGCGCGGGCGAAGACGGCGCGGGGAGCGTGCGCGGATTCCTCGTCGAGACCGATCGTCCGGGATTCAAGTCGAGCGACATTCACGGCAAGTGGTCGCTGCGCGCCTCGATCACCAGTTCCCTTTCGCTTGAGGATGTGCGTGTGCCGGCGGCGAATTTGCTGCCGGGCGCGGACAGCATGAAGGCCGCGCTGATGTGTCTGAACCAGGCGCGCTACGGAATCAGCTGGGGCGCGATTGGCGCGGCGATGGATTGCTATTCCACGGCGCTCAACTACGCTAAGGCGAGAAAGCAGTTTCGCAACGAGCCGATTGCCAGCCACCAGCTTGTGCAGGAGAAGCTGGTGTGGATGGCGAGCGAGATTTCGAAGGCGCAGTTGCTCTCATTGCACGTGGGCCGGCTGAAGGAGGCGGGCAAGGTTGGCCATCAGCACATTTCGATGGCGAAGAGAAACAACGTGTGGATGGCGCTCGAGTGCGCGCGCATGGCGCGGGACATTCTGGGCGCGAATGGTGTGACGGAAGACTATCCGATCATGCGGCACAGCATGAATCTGGAGTCCGTGAAGACGTACGAGGGAACGCACGACATTCATACGCTGATCCTGGGGCAAAGCTTGACGGGGATTGGGGCGTACTGACTGCGGTGCCTGGCAATTCGCTTGACGACATCAGCGTGGTGGAGCGCGTGAGCTTTGTGATGAAGGATGGCGTGGTGGTGCGGCAGTAGCTACACCGCGACGGTGAAGCTCTCTTCGGTGCGCGTGACGGCGCGGTAGAGCGTGTCGCGCTCGAAGGGCACGCGGCCAGCCTCGGTGATGAGGCGGCAAAGCTGTTTGCGCGTCATGCCCTGGGGGGTGGTGGCGCCGGCGTCGTGGTAGATCTTCTCCTCGATCACGGTGCCGTCAAGATCGTCGGCGCCGAAGCGGAGCGCGATCTGCGCGATCTTCGGCGTCATCATCTGCCAGTAAGCCTTGATGTGCGGGAAGTTGTCGAGGAGGAGGCGGCTGACAGCGATCTGGCGGATGTCGGTCAGCCCAGTGGTCACCGGCAGGTGGTCGAGGGGCGTGTTTTCGGGGTGAAACGCCAGAGGAATGAAGGTCTGGAAACCGCCGGTTTCGTCCTGGAGTGCGCGCAGCTTGAGCAGATGGTCGACACGGTCGGCGTCGTTCTCGATGTGGCCGTAGAGCATGGTCGCATTCGACTTGAAGCCTAGTTTGTGGGCGGCGCGCGCGGTGTCGAGCCATTCTTCGCCGTCGATCTTGTGATCGCAGATGATGGAGCGGACGCGAGCGGCAAAAATCTCCGCGCCACCGCCGGGCATGGAGTCAACGCCGGCCTCGCGAAGCTTGATGAGCGTTTCGTCGATGGTTAGTTTGGCGCGCCGGGCGAGGAACGCAATCTCGACCATGGTGAAGGCTTTGATATGCACCTTGGGAAATCGCTCTTTGAGGCCGCGGATCAGATCGAGAAAAAACTCGAGAGGCAGATCGGGGTGCAGGCCACCGACGATATGAAACTCCGTAACCGCCTCGGAGTAGCCGGAAGCGGCCGTCTCCCAGGCCTCGTCGAGGGCCATGGTGTAACCGGCGGGGTCGCCCTTTCTTGCGGCCGAAGGCGCAGAGCTTGCAGGCGGCTACACAGACGTTCGTCGGATTGATATGGCGATTCACGTTGAAATAGGTGAGGTCGCCGTGCATCCGCTCGCGGACGTGGTTGGCCAGCCAGCCGACGGCCAAAACGTCAGAAGAGGCGTAGAGCGCGAGGCCGTCTTCGGCGCTCAGGCGTTGCTGAGCCAGGACCTTGGCGGCGATTGGTTCCAAACGCGGGTCATCTGCTCGAAAGGCGTTGGTCCGAAACGCGTGGGCCGGACCGGCCGATTCAACCCGGGTTTTCGCTGTTTCGGTCTGGGGGGCAAGCGGCGCCATGTATTGATGATACCTAAATCCGGGTGTTGCGGCTCTCGGGCGGAGTGGGGGGCAGTCTCAAAGGGATTCGTCCCTCAGGGGCTAAAGCCCTCGATCATTCTGCGGAATTTAGTGGCACGAGTGAACTCGTGCCCTTTCAAAACCTGGCCAAACTGCAACCCTGCGCGCGTCAGGGTTCGGCGGCGATGGACTGTGGGCTGGATCACTTTTGAGAGAAAGCCTGTGGCGTACACTGCCTCTTCATCGTTGAAACAAAGGTAGAACCATGCCCGCCGTTACGACGAAACTTGAAGAGCAGATTTCGACCCGGAGCTATGCGCGTGGCCCGGCAAGGCCGCTGCTGGAGTTGACGATTGGCGACCTGCTGAAGCGGACGGCGGATCGGTTTCCGGACAGGCTGGCGGTTGCATCGCGGCACCAGGAAAAGCGGCTGACCTGGGCTGAGCTGAGCGCCGAGGCCGACCGAGTGGCACAAGGGCTTTGGGCGCTGGGGATTCGGCGCGGCGACCGCGTGGGCCTGTGGTCTACCAACTGCATTGAGTGGGTGATGATGCACATGGGCTGCGCGCGGGCCGGGGCGGCGCTGGTGAATGTGAACCCCGCCTACCGCTCGCACGAGCTGCAGTTCACGCTGACACGATCGCGAATGAAGGCGCTCTTTCTGTGGCACAAGGACAAGCGCGCCGACTACGAGGAGATTCTTGGACGGGCGCGGCACGGGCTCGACCTCGAGCTCGAGCACACGATCTACTTTGATACGCCGGAGTGGCCGGCGCTGCTGGAGGCTGAGGGACGGCGGCCGGATCACGTGGCGATCGACGATATCGCCAACATCCAATACACAAGCGGAACGACCGGCCTGCCCAAAGGCGTGATGCTGACGCACCACAACGTGGTGAACAATGGGCAGTTCCTGGCGCAGGGGTTTCACTACACCGAGCAGGACAAGATTGTAGTGCCGGTACCGCTCTTCCACTGCTATGGATGCGTGATTGGAACGATGAGCGCGGTGAACTCCGGCGCGGCGATTATTCTGCCGAACTGGACCTTCGATGCGCGGGCCACACTGAAGGCTGTCCACGAAGAGCGTGCGACGAGCGTCTACGGAGTTCCGGCGATGTACGTGGCGGAGTTCGGACTGGCTGACTTTGCGAGCTACGACACCACGAGCCTACGCACGGGCATGATGAGCGGCGCGCCATGCCCGGTGGAGTTGATGAAGCGCGTGCTCGAAGAGATGCACATCGGCGAATTGGTGATCGCCTACGGGCAGACGGAGACGTCGCCGGTGGTGACGATGAGCGATGCTGAAGACACGATTGAAGTGCGCGTGAAGACGGTGGGCCGCGCCATGCCGCAGACGGAGATCAAGATCGCTGCGCTTGAATCTGCCGATACGTTGCCCTTCGGGCAGCAGGGCGAGGTTTGCGTACGCGGTTACGCGCTGATGAAGGGCTACGACGGTGACCCTGAAGGCACGGCGCTGGTGATCCAGCCCGATGGCTGGCTGCGCACCGGAGACCTGGGAGTGATGCGCGAGGACGGATGCATCCACATCACAGGCCGATCGCGCGACGTGATTATTCGCGGCGGCGAGAACATCTATCCGCGCGAGGTGGAGGAGTTCCTTTACACCTGCCCGAAAGTTGGCGAGGTGCAGGTAATCGGCATTCCCAATGCGCGGCTGGGCGAGATTGTGATGGCATGGATTCGTTTGCGGCCCGGATTGGAAGCGACGGAGGAAGAGATCAGAGCGTTCTGCCAGGGCCAGATCGCGTATTACAAAGTGCCGGAGCATGTTCGGTTCGTTGAAGAATTTCCGGCGACGCTTTCAGGGAAGATCCAGAAGTACAAGATGCGCGAGTTCGAGATTGAGGCGCGTGGCTTAGAGGACGAGGCGAAGACGGCTACGGCTTAGGCGTATCCCGGCTCCGAAATCCAGCCGCGTTGCCTTGACGTTCAGCTTGACAGGCGTGGAACGATTTCGTTTCATGGTGCGTATCCGTTGTGTCCCCCCGAAACGCCGTCCCCCGAGAAAACCTGGAGGTTGGAAATGGAACGACGGGCCTTTCTGCGCACGGCTTTTGCCGGCGCGGGGTTTATCGCTGCGTCGCGGACACTGTTCGGGGCGAAACAATGCGAGACGCCGGTTTCGACGATGACGCCGATGGGACCTCAGCCGATCGAGACGTGCACGGCAGGAATTTCTTCCATCACGTTCAAGCAGGCATTCCAGCAGCAGAACGAATGGTGCTGGGCGGCGTGCATCAGCATGGTGTTTGAGTACTACCATCACAGCGTCGATCAGCAGCGCATCGTAAAGGAGACGTGGGGAACCGTGGCCGACATGCCAGGCATGCCGCGCGACATTTTTCGCGATCTCAACAAGCGATGGACGGATGACGCGGGGAAGGTCTTTGAGTGCCAGGGCGACGTGTTCTCAGTGGATGTGAACACCGCGATCCAGGATCTGATCGAGGATCACCCGCTGATCATCGGCGCGATGGGCCATGCGACCGTTTTGACGGCCATTATTTCGCAGGTGGATACGGCCACCTCACAGTACGAGATCGAGCAGGTGATTGTCCGCGACCCGTGGCCGGGGCGCGGCGGCAGACGGCCGCTGACGCCGATGGAGTGGGCGAGCATCAACTTCGCCGCGCGCATCCGGGTAACGGACGTGTAGACGAGGGTGAAGGAGCAGGGATCGAGCGCGAAGATTGAGATCCCGATCCCCGGTCTCCAACTGCAAGAGACCGGGGGCACCCAGAAGTTTTGATTACTGCGGGACTGCGGTTCCCGTCGTGCCTGTTGGCGCAGCGGGCGTGGCCGGAGTTGCGGGAGCGGCATCAGCGGGAGCGCGCTTGGCGACGAAGTCCTGCGGAGGCCGATCGCCGTCGGTGCCGAAGGTGCGCGTGAACTTGATGGAGTCAGCGCCGTCGGCCTTGCCCTTGTAGCTGATGGTGAACGAATTCCCGTTGAAGTTCAGCACCTGGTCGAAGGAGATGTTATCGCCGTCGACTTTGCCATTGGTGATGTCGACATCGCCGCGCGGTGTGGTGACCTTGCCGGTTAGCGTTGCGCCGTCGACGTGAAAGTCGAAGGTGAGGGTCTGGGTGCCCATGCGGCCCTGGACGTCGCCGGTCCATTTGCCGTTGAAGTCGGCGGCCAGCGCGCTGACGGAACCGAGCGCGAGGAATACGAGTGTGATTCCGAGTTTCTTGATCATGAGAGATCTCCAAACGGCGTGCCCGGGCTCTGATGCAGAAGCGAGAGCTAGAAGCCGATTTGTTAGAGACGTTGGGGAGGCGATAGAAGACCCATTGCAAGACGTGCGATTTGAGGGCCGAAAAGTGCCCTTTTGGGGGCATTTTGAGCCATTTCGCCGATATGGCTGATGAGACGCGGCAGTCTGGTTCGTGATCCGGCCACATTAAATATTCGAATATGCTAATATTCAGCCATGCCAGATTCACTGCGCCGCTTCAAAGCGGACATCTTCCAGGCGCTCGGCCACCCGACCCGCATCGCCATTCTGGAGTTCTTGAGCGAAGGTGAGCTCTCCGCCGGCGCTCTCATCGAAAAACTTGGCATGGAGCAAGCGAACGTCTCACAGCACCTGGGTGTTCTACGCGCCAAGCAGATCCTCGTCAATCGCCGCGCCGGAAATCAGGTCTTCTACTCCGTCCGTGATCCCACCATCATCGAGGTCTTGAATCTCATGCGCGCATACTTCCACTCCCAGCTGAAAGAGACTCAGGGGATGTTGGAGGAAATGGAAAAGCCGTTGGAGATCGTTCATTGAACCTGTCTGACAGGCGGCTTCCCCGGTCCCTTCAGTGTTTGCATGACTACACGCCCGGGCAGTTTTCTCACGACCTCATCGCAGGCATCACGGTGGGTCTTGTCGCGCTGCCTCTGGCCATGGCCTTCGCCATCGCCTCCGGTGTCTCGCCACAAGCAGGCCTCTATACGGCTGTCGTCGCAGGCTTCCTCATCTCCGCTCTCGGCGGATCGCGCACCCAGATCGGCGGCCCGACCGGCGCTTTCGTCGTGATCGTCGCCGGCATTGTTGCCAAGTTCGGCGTCTCCGGCCTCGCGCTCGTCAGCATTATGGCGGGTCTGCTCTTGCTCATCATGGGCCTAACCGGACTCGGCACGGCCGTCAAATATATTCCCCGCCCCGTGACCATCGGCTTCACGAACGGCATCGCGGTTCTTATTGCCTCCACCCAAATCAAGGACTTCTTTGGCCTCGCTACGCCGCCTGCTCCCAGCGAATTCCTGCCGCGCATCGCGATGCTGCTTCGCTACGCTCCGACTGTCCACTGGCAATCGCTCGCCGTCGCCGCCGCATCGCTGGCCATTATTCTTTTCTGGCCGCGCATTACTCGCCGCGTTCCCGGCTCCATCGTCGCGCTTGTGCTCACGACTGCTGCCGCAGCGCTCTTCCATCTGCCGGTCGAAACCATCGGCAGCCGCTTCGGCGGTATTCCGCAGGGACTTCCCCACTTCGCCTTCCCCGCGTTTCACTCCGAACACGTTCTTCCCCTGCTCCCTTCCGCTTTCACGGTGGCGTTGCTTGCGGCCGTTGAAAGCCTGCTCTCCGCTGTTGTTGCCGACGGCATGAGCGGCGATCATCACAACTCCAACGTCGAGCTCGTCGCGCAGGGCATCGCCAATATGGCATCGCCTCTTTTTGGCGGAATTCCCGCCACGGGCGCGATCGCGCGCACCGCCACCAACATTCGTTCCGGCGCACTCACGCCCGTTGCCGGAATGACGCACGCGCTTACCTTGCTCACGATTCTTGTTGTCGCCGCGCCTCTGGCACGCTTTGTGCCCCTCGCCACCTTGGCCGCAGTTCTGTTTGTCGTTTCGTACAACATGGGCGAGTGGCGCGAAATCGGTTCCATCCTCCGCCTCTCCGCAACCGACATTGCGGTCTGGCTCGCGACCTTCGCGCTCACCGTCGTCGCCGATCTCACCGTCGCCGTCGGCGTGGGCATGGCGCTGGCTGCGCTGCTGTACATCTACCGCATCGCTGAAACCACCACTGTCGCTCCTGTCACGCGCGACTATCTTCGCGACGGCCAAGCTCACATCCTTCAGGACAAGGACATCCCGGCCAACGTCACAATCCTCCGCATCCACGGCCCCTTCCTCTTCGGAACTACAGAGAAGCTTGCCGAAGCCACCCGTCATCTCGGCCAGTTTGGCGACGTTGTTATTCTCCGCCTACGAAATATGACGGCCCTCGACGCGACCGGCATCCATGCTCTCGAAGGCTTCTCTGAGCGGCTGCACAAGGCCGGCAAAGCGCTCCTGCTATGCGGCGCGCGCGATCAACCATCGCAACTCCTGGCCCGCTCCGACTTTCTCGAGCGCGTCGGACCTGAAAATGTTCTACCCAACGTGAAGCTAGCCCTCGCTCGCGCCCGCGAAATCCAGGAGGACTTTTCCGGTATCGGCCACGAACTCGCCCTCGACCTTGAGCACCACCCGCTCTAGTGCGAGAAGTTTCTTGAAGAAAGGTCCGATCATTGAGAATCAGGCGAGCCGCCGGGCGCGATGGTCAGATGGAGGCTGCCTTGGACCTGCAACTGATTAACCGGGGATTGCGCGAGGTGGCCCTACGGCCTCGACTGCATATAGAAAAATGCGTGGGACCCGCGCGCGCAAATTGGAGCTTCGGCCGCTGACCGAGAATTGCCTTATTCCGGCGACCTGGATTCAGATAGAATTCCTAATCAACAGGGTCCCCCCCAACCAGTCAGTCCTGCCGCGCCAGAGGTCCATTTGAAGACTCAGGTTTCATGGGCTGTTTTGCTGCTGTGCCTGTGCGTGGCGCAGGGCGCTGGCATTGCGCAAAAGCCTCCCGCTCAGCGAAGCGTAGCCGTCGTGGTGGCGGATGCGCATACCGAGCCCTCGCAGCCCGTGCCCACGGTGCGCATTTCGCTTGGTTATCTCGACGGCTCCGTGCTGGTAACCGAAGCGCGCGATGTGACCAATCCGAAGGGCCAGGCGTGGCTCGATGTTTCGGAAGATGCGGCGCAGCGCGGCGGCCTGCGCATCCAGATCGACGGCGCCAGCGGCCTGGTGATCTATCAGCCGGCTGACGGCCAGTTGGCGGCGCTGCCCGCGACCATCAGCGTAAGCATGCTGCCCAAGGGCTCGCCCGCGTTGCTGGGGCCGGCGCAAATTCAGGCCATGCTGCACCGGATGTCGCTTCAGATTTCCGGTTTGCAGAAAAAGAATGTCGCGCTCGCCGGGCAGGCGAATTCACCTCAGGCGAATTCACCTCAGGCGAATGCAGCGCAGGCGCAGAAGCCGGACCTGGGCGCGGCAGTGGCCGAGTGGGCGCAGGCCAATGGATTTTCTGCCGGGCAGGCCGATCAGCAGGTGCAGCAGTGGGCCGAGGAAATCGAAAAGCAATCGGGCGAAGCGACGGCAGAGCAAAAGGCGTTGGCGGAGCTTGCGCTTAACCACTACGCCAACGCTGCTCAATTGTTCAATGAGGCCGGCAATGCCGATCGCCAGGCGATCAACGCCGAGGACGCGCAGGAGCAAGCTCTCGCGGCGCAGGAAAAAGCTCTTCAGGCGCAGATGCAGGCCTTGCAGGCGGCGCAGCAGTCTCTGCTTGACAAGCTTCGAACCCCGATGCGCGAGCTTCTCGATCACAGCAATCAGGCGGCGGGCGCGTATCGCCTGAACGGCCAGTACCATGAGGCCACGCAAACGCTGGAGAGCGCGGCAACGGCGATCGACGCGGAATTCAACAAGTTTCCCGATGACAGGGGCTTCAACGAGCTTTGGCTGGAGGCGGTGGGTAACGCCGCAACGGCAAGGGTTCGCGAGGGCGCTGTTGCTCCAGCCGATGTGAGCCTGGCATTGCTCGAACAATCCGTCAGCGATTTCCAGTCGCTGGCGGGCAAATACGCAGTGCTCGGAGATCGCCAGGAAGAGGCGGCGGCACACGCCGGCCTTGGCGTTGCGCTTGAAGAGCAGGGTGCGCGGGTAAGCGGAGACAAATCTGCTGCTTTGCTCGATCAGGCGGTGCAGGCATTCCGCAGCGCCCTTGAAGTGCGCACCAAAACCGATCTGCCCCAGGACTGGGCGAAGACGCAAGACGAACTTGGGGATGTGCTCTACGACGAGGGATTGCGGACCAGCGGAGACAAAGCCGCCGGGTTGCTCGATCAGGCGGTCGAGGCGTATCGCAACGCGCTCGAGGTGTACACGAAAGCCGATCACCCTCAAGAGTGGGCCAGCACCCAAAGGGAACTCGGGGCCGCGCTCGAAGCCGAGGGCGACGACGCGACGACCGGAGACAAGGCCGCTGTGCTGATCGATCAGGCGGTCGAGGCGTATCGCAACGCGCTCGAGGTCGCCACGAAAGGCGATCAGCCGCAGGACTGGGCCAAGATCCAAGGCAGCCTTGGATATGCGCTCAATGACGAGGGAGAGCGGGCAAGCGGAGACAAAGCGGTGGGCTTCTTCGATCAGGCGGCGCAGGCGTATCGCAGCGCGCTGGAGATCTACACCCAGACCGGCCAGCCGCAGGCCTGGGCGCACACGCAAATCGGCCTGGGAGAAGTGCTGTTAAGGGAGGGGGAGCGGACCAACGGAGGCAAGTCTATCGGCCTACTCGAGCAGTCGACGCTGGCCTTTCGCAGTGCGCTTGAGGTCTACACCCAAGCCGATCTGCCCCAGGCGTGGGCCAATGCGCAGAACGTTCTGGGGAATGCTCTATGGGATGAGGGGATTCGCGCCAGCGGAGACAAAGCCGCCGCGTTGCTGAGCCAGGCAGTTGAGGCCTACCGGAACGTACTGGAGGTCGATACCAAAACGGATCTGCCGCAGGGCTGGGCGAGAACCGAGAACAACCTGGGAAATGCATACATGGCGGAGGGTGACCGGACCAGCAGCGATAAGGGCGAAGGCCTGCTCGACCAGTCCGTGCAGGCATATCGCAGTGCGCTGGAGGTCTTGACGAAAGCCGATCTGCCCCAGTTTTGGGCTCTGGTGGAAAGCAACCTTGGGAATGCGCTCATGGATCAGTCGGGGCGCACGAGCGGAGACAAAGTCACTGCATTGATCGAAGAGGCAGTCGAGGCTTACCAGAATGCGCTGGAAGTGCGCACCAAAGCCGATCTGCCCCAGGACTGGGCGACAACCGAGAGCAGTATTGCAAATGCGCTGATGGCAGAGGGCGAGCGGGCCACGGGGGACAAAGCCGCCGCGTTGCTCGATCAGTCAGCGCAGGCGTATCGCAGCGCACTTGAGATTTACACCAAAACCGATGAGCCGCAGTTTTGGGCCATGGCAGAGACGGGCCTGGGACGAGCGCTCCAGGATGAGGGAAAGCGGGCCACTGGAGACAAAGCTGCTGCCTTTTTCGATCAGTCGGCGCAGGCGTTTCGCAGCGCGCTCGAGGTTTACTCCAAAGCCGATCTGCCCCAGGACTGGGCGCGGACACAAAACTCCCTCGGATCGGTGCTGATGTCACAGGGCGACCGCTCCACCGACAAGGAAAAAGCCGATGCCTTAATCGATCAGGCAGTGCAGGCGTATCGCAGTGCGCTCGAGGTCTACACAAGAGTCGATTTGCCAACATCCTGGGCGTGGACCGAGACCAACCTCGGCAGTGCGCTGGGAGACGAAGCGAGTCGCGTCAGCGGAGAGAAGGCCGCAGCGTTATTCGATCAGGCTGTGCAGGCGTATCGCAGCGCGCTCGAGGTCTACACCAAAGCCGATCTGCCCCGGGAATGGGCCAATGCGCAAAACGTTCTGGGAATGTTGCTGGAGCAGGAGGCAGCGCAAGCCAGCGGAGACAAGGCTGCTGCGCTGCTGGACCAGGCGGCGCAGGCGTATCGCAGTACCCTCGAGGTCTACACCAAAGCCGAGGAGCCCAAAGGCTGGGCGTGGGCGCAATTTAGCCTCGGAAACGCGTTGCTGGACGAGGGATTTCGCACCAGCGCAGACAAGGCGCCCGCGCTGTTCGACCAGGCCGTCGAAGCTTACCGGAACGCGTTGGAGATCCTTACCAAAGCCGATGAGCCCAAGGACTGGGCGCGCATTCAAAACAGTCTCGGCAACTTGCTTATGAATCAGGGCGGAAACGCCGATGGGGACAAGGCCATGCCCCTGATCGATGAAGCGGTCGAGGCTTACCGGAGTGCGCTTCAGGTCTACACCAGAGCCGATGAGCCGGCAGCCTGGGCGTGGACCCAAAGCTCCCTCGGGAACGCGCTGAAGGCCGAAGGAAGTCGCACTCGCGGCGACAAGGCAACTCCGCTGCTGGATGCGGCTATGCAGGCCTACCAGAATGCGCTCGAGGTCTACACCAAAGCCGATCGGCCCAAGGAGTGGGCGAGCGTACAAGGCGGCCTTGGCGATGTGCTGACAGTAGAAGGTGAAGACGCCACCGGCGACAAGGCGCTCGCGCTTTTCAGCCAGGCGTTGACGGCCTACCAGAATGCGCTTGAAGTGCGCACCAAAGCCGATATGCCCCAGGAATGGGCCATTACTCAACTTTTCATGGGGGACGCGCTGCAGTATGAGGCTGGACGCTCCAGCGGGGCCGAAGCCGAGGCGCTGTTTAATCAGTCGGCGCAGGCCTACCAGAATGGATTTGAGGTCGTCTCCAAGACCAACCTGTCCCGGCTCTGGGCCGAAGGTCAGCTGGCGATGGCGCTGATCAGCCTCGATACATCTCGTTTCGACGTCTGCGTGCAGCAGTTCGGACAAATCTCAGACGGCCTGCTGCCGCCGAGGCAGGTCTTTCGGGAAGACGCGCTACTTTTTCTCTGCGAGTGGGGCGCCGGAAACAAGAGCGCGGCGCGGGAGACAGAGAAGACCCTGCTATCAAGAGCCGCCGAAGACACTCCCTATTACTGGGACGCTACTGCGACAAACTCCCTGCTGGCGAACTCGCCTGCATTTGCGAACGACCGCGCTTCATGGATCGCGTTCTTTAACAGTTTCTACACCGGCGATGCCGCCGGCATGACCGCGGCGCTGCACCAGCTTGAGCCGATTTTGCAACAATAGAGCCTACGACGATGGCCAAATACGACGTATTCCTGAGCTACTCGCGCGCCGACACCGAGCGCGTTGCGCCGCTGCGCGACGAATTGCGTCGCCTCGGCTACGAGGTTTTCTTCGACGTGCAGTCAATCGATCCCGGCGAGCAGTGGAAGCGCCGGCTGGAGCGCTCGATTGCCGACTCGCGCGCGATCGTGCTGTGCTGGTCAGAAAACACGCGCGGCTCCGAATACATCACCTTCGAGTATTCGCGCGGCGAGGCGCTGCACAAGCCCATTCTGCCGTGGCTGCTGGACAAGACGCCGTTGCCGGCAATGCTTGAGGTGCAGGGCATCACCACCGCCGACCCCGCGCAGGCCGCCGCGCAGCTCAAGCCGGCACTCGGTTGGCCATTGGCAAACAGGCGCAAATTGCAGGCCGCGCTGGGAGTGCTCGCGGCGATTCTTCTCGGCGTTGCGGTTTGGTGGTTCGCTCTGCGCCCGCCACCGCCGTGGCAGTTCACCACGCAGGTTACAGACCGTGTCTCTGGAGTCCCTATTGCGGGTGTAGAAGTCGATGTCCAAATCGGCCAGGGCAAGATGAACACATGCTCCACCGGCAGCGACGGCACGTGCACCGTCCAACTGCCACAGCCCGAGCCGGCGACGGTTCACATTTATTTGCGTAAGGATGGCTATGAACGGGACGAAGCGGTGGTGCCCGCCAATCATGAATTCAAGACTGACATGGTGAAGCTACCTTAGAACTTTGCAGACGCTCAGCCATCGGTCAATAGCCCATGCCGTCGGAGCCGGCAGGCTGTGACGCATAGGGTCTCAGCGCGCGGTCCAGCCCAAGTCCATGTCCAGCGCAGCGCCGGTGATGCCGGCGGCATCGTCTGAACACAGGTAAGCGACAAGCGAAGCTACCTCGGAGGGTTCCAGCATCCGGCGGATGGCGGCGGGTGCAAGCATGATCTTTTTGACCACGTCCTCCTCCGAAATGCCGTTTACGCGTGCCTGATCCGCAATTTGCTTTTCAACGAGCGGAGTGCGGACGTAGCCGGGACATATGGCATTGCAGGTGATGTTGTTCTCGCCCATTTCGAGCGCGACAACTTTCGTCAACCCCAACACGCCGTGCTTGGCCGAGATATAAGCGACTTTGAAGGGCGACGCCACTTTGCCGTGGACGGAGCTGATGTTAATGATCCGGCCCCACTTCTGCTGGATCATGTGCGGCAATGCGTATTTGCAACAAAGGAAAGTCCCCGTAAGCATGACGCCGATCAGAGTGTCCCAGCGCTCTTCAGGGAAATCCACCACGGGCGCAACGAATTGCAGGCCCGCATTGTTGACCAGGATGTCGAGTCGGCCAAATCTTTCGACGGTGGCCTCGACGAGGTGACGCACGTCGCCGGACTCAGAAACATTTGCCGCGACGAATAGACAGTCTGCTCCAGCTTCTTGAAGTTTCGTGGCGGCTTGTTCTCCACCGGAAGCGTCCAGATCGGCAATGACGCAGTTCACGCCGTTGCGTACAAACATCTCCACGATGGCAAGGCCGATCCCGCTCGCGCCACCGGTTACGACTGCAACTTTCCCCTTCATGCCGAGGCTCATCCTGGTTCCAAGTAAGAACCGGCGAACGCAGGTTTGTCAAAGGCGGAAATCTCAGATAATTGCGGCGGTGACCGACTGTGAATACGGCGCGGAAGCGGGTCGCTTCCGAGGCACTCGGGCTGGTCGCAGTATTTTTGTGCATTCACAGTCCGGCCGCCTCACGGCAGCCGGACCATCAAGCCGGGCTAGGCAGCCCTCTGACCCACGGGCGTCACACGGAACCGCTTCATCGAGATTGAGAGTGTGCGCTCAATCTTGCGCAGGTCGCCGCGCTCAGCCGGAATGGCAAACGTGGAGGCCACACCTCGCGCGGAAGCTCGACCGGTGCGGCCGACGCGGTGCACGAAATCTTCGGCGAGTTTGGGCATGTCAAAGTTGATGACGTGCGCCACGTTGGCAACGTCAATGCCGCGCGCCGCAACATCTGTGGCGACCAGCACACGGTGACGGCCTTCAGAAAAGCTCTTGAGCGCCTGGTTGCGCTGTGCCTGCGAACGGTCGCCATGAATCTGCGTGGCCGACCAGCCTGAACGCGTGAGACGGCGGGCAACGCGATCGGCGCCGTGCTTGGTGCGCACGAAGACGAGGAAGCTGCCCTGCTCTGCGTCGAGCAGGTGCTCGAGGAGCTCCTGCTTCTTGTCGTGATCCACTTCAAAGGTGCGGAGTTCAACATTTTCGGCCGGCTTGAGCACCGAACCAATCTCGATCCGCACCGGGTTGTTGAGGTACTTGCGCGCTACATCCCTGACCGCGCCCTCGAGCGTGGCGGAGTAGCACAGCGTCTGCCTTGTCTTGGGCAGCATGCCCGCAATGCGCGCAATCGCAGGCTGAAAGCCCATATCGAGCATGCGGTCCACTTCGTCGAGCACCAGAATCTTAACCTGGTCGAGCCGCACCAGCTTTCGCTTGAGAAAGTCTTCCAAGCGGCCCGGAGTGGCGAAGATCAGGCGCGCTCCGCGGCGGATGGCGTCAAGCTGCGTGTGTTCCGACAATCCGCCGACCACAACGGCCGAACTGGGTCCGTTGCTTGAGCGCAGCGCGCGAAACGCGGCTTCAACCTGCATGGCCAGCTCGCGCGTGGGCAGCAGGATGAGGGCCTGCGCCCCGCGGCCCGGGGTCTTCTCAAGCATCTCCATGATCGGGATGAGGAAGCTGAGGGTCTTGCCTGTTCCAGTCTGCGCGGTAGCAAGCACGTCGCGGCCTTCGAGAGCGGGCGGAATGGCTGCCGCCTGCACCGGCGTGGGAATTTCAAACTTGTTGGCGTTGAGCCGCGCCATGAGCGCTGGCGAAAGTGAAAACTGTGAGAATTGAGTCGTCAAAATATGTCTTTTCCTTCGGTCCCGGAGCCCTTGTTTCCCGAGGGCCTGCAGACGGAACCTGACTGGAGGCACGCGCAAATACACCTGCACACACCTGCACTAAATTATGCGTAAGAGAGAACCAATTTCGTCCCTGGGACTGGCTGACATGCACATTCGGTGCTTGCCGCCCGGAGCTGACCCACGCTGCTGTTTTGCGCCTGCCGGCTCACTGCCGCCAGGCTACCCGCTCCACAACCGCGCGGTTCACGCGCATCACCCGGATTCTGCCGTAGTCGCCGGGAAGGAGACCAATGGGTACACGCTGTAGGGGCTTGGGGAAATCGTGCCAGGTCGAGGGGCCCTGTTCAAGGGCAAATCGCAACTCGCGTCCAAACAACTGAGCGTACACCCAGTATACAGGAGATTGGGTGAATCGACACGGTGAACGCTTGTTGTCTGAAGATGATGGGGGCGTGGGTCACGCCGCAGAATGCTCATCGATGCGGACAGCCGGGCCAGCAACAGGGCCGGCGCATGCCTTCTTTGAGCTCGGAGCACACCCTTTCGACATGCTGCCGCCTTGTCTCGTCCTTCTTGACGGAGATGGTCCAGCAGATCCACTCGTTGCGCGCGAGCGGGGTGATGTCTTCCCAAGCTGCCAGTGCGTTTGCGTCGGAGGCGAGCGCCTTGCGGAGATCGGCGGGAAGGTTATGTACTACTCCTCCGGAGATTCGAACGGCGGTCATAAAGTCCTCTCGCAGCTGAAGGATGAAAATCTGATACGAGAATACAACCCGAGTTTCGGGACGATTGCCGGCGAACTGGCTGGAACGAACGCACCTGTACATGATGATGGCCACGTTTCCGCGGACAGAGGAGTGGCGCGAAGAGGACGTGAACCGGTTCTTCGAGTCGTTCAAGCTGACGGAGGGTTCACGACAATAACCAACGGACGCTATCTCGAATTCTTACCGCCGGATTGGCGACGGACGGCTCAGAGGTGGGCCGACAAATGCACAGATTTGAACTTAGCCTTTGCGCTCGCGTTCTTCTTTTCCCCAAATGTTCATTGTTTCGCGCATGCACGACTCTAAGGACGGATCGATTTCAGTTAGTTTATTACCGCTTTTCCAGTGGCCGTCATTGTCGAGCTTGACGGTCTCGAAGAAATCTCCCTTGTCAAACCAATACTCATCGAGTATCCGGCCCTGCCCAAACCAATGCAGAAGCCATCCGAACGCACCGTGGTGATCTCGGAAAATCGATCCGGCGAGTTTCCGGTCTTCAAAGTTTCTATACCGCTGGCCGAGAAGCTTCCACTGGCGTTGCTCTTCTCCCATCGCTTCCTCTCTGACGACAATCCTACCCCCAGCCGAATGGAATGCGACGAAGAACAACCGCAGATCCCTCACTGCGTTCGGGATGACAACTGTTTTTGTGTTCTGCCAGCCGTAGCGCCTGCGGTCCGGAAGTTACCCCGAGATAAATCCAGTTTGGGTGTGCTGGCAACGAGCGGCCCAACGAGCTTGGGTCAAGGCTATAGTTCCATTCGAGTTGTCATCCTGAAGAGCCCGCCGCTGCGGGCGATGAAGGATCTGCGGTTGCTTTTCAGGAATCCATCCGGTCAAGTGCCCGGCTGTAATCGGCAGGCTCCGCGTCGTACCATTCGCGGCTCAGGTCTATCCAAGCCGGGTTGGCGGATTCGATCAGCGCGATCTTTTTCGAGCGTCGCCAGCCTTTGATTTCCTTCTCGCGTGCAATCGCTCTCTGCACGTCCTGGTGGCGCTCGAACCAGACGAGGCGATCGCAGTTGTAGCGCGCGGTGAACCCCTCGTGCGCCCTCCATTTGTGCTGGAATACACGTTTGAAGAGATCGCCCGTTACTCCGATGTAGAGCGTATGGCTGCGGCTGGCCATCATATACGTGCAATAGGAGCCCTCGTGCATGGGTTGATCGTACGCCGAGGTGGCCGAATGGAGTGTGACGAGGAACAACCGCAGATCCCTCACTGCGTTCGGGATGACAGCAGTTTTATGCACTCTGGTCGCACAGCCGCAGATCCCTCACTGCGTTCGGGATGACAGCAGTTTTATGCACTCTGGTCGCACAGCCGCAGATCCCTCACTGCGTTCGGGATGACAGCAGTTTTATGCACTCTGGTCGTAGAGCCGCAGATCCCTCACTGCGTTCGGGATGACAGCAGTTTTATGCACTCTGGTCGTACAGCCGCAGATCCCGCACTGCGTTCGGGATGACAGCAGTTCTTGTGCGGCGCCGGGCCAACAAGAAGCTACCGGGTTACGGACGCGGAGATGGCGCGTGCGCACCATCTGTCGCTATTGCTTCGGCAGTTGATCCCAGTTCACGACCGGCCCTTCGCCCGGGAACGGCCAGTTGGTATCAATCAGAATTTCCTTTTCGCGCTGTTCTTTGGACACGCGGTCGATGGTCAGGTTTTCAAAAAAGTGCACGCCGGTCTTTCCGGCAGTGACGATGTCGATATCCCCGTCGCCATCCATGTCCTGGGCGATAATCTGCGCACCCACGCCGGCGGTGCCGTTGACCGCGATCGGGTAGCGCGTGAATGTAGCAGTTTTGCGGTCGATTTTGTAGTAGTAGACGACGAGAGGATCGTAGGAGCCGGGGTCGTGGCCGGAGTGGCCGCGGTAACGCTTGCCGGTGACCAGCTCCGGCTGGCCATCGCCGTCGAGGTCGACGAGCTTGAGAGCGTGGACCTGCGAATACGACTCGTCGATGACGTGCTTGATCCAGCGGCGGTGCGCCGGGTCTCCCTGTTGCTCAAGCCAAAACAGCCCATAGCTGTGGCCCTGGCCGTAGATGATGTCGGTCTTGCCGTCGTCATTCACGTCATAGCCGATGATGGGGAAGCCCGCGTCGCCCAACTCCCAATCGCCGTGCCACTCCCACTGGTCCTTGTCGGCGTCGATTTGGCGGAACCATCCATGCGGGGTAAGAATGTCCATCTTGCCGTCGCCATCGATGTCGGCGACTCCGACTCCGTGGCCATCCTGCTCACGGCCGCCGACGTGATGCACTTTCGGTTCGGGGCCGGAGAAATCGATCCATAGAATGCTCGATGGGTTGTAGTGGCCAAAGATCAAGTCTGGCTTGCCGTCGCCGTTGATGTCGGCCATCCAGCCACCCTCAGTGTTATAGCTGTCGGTGATGAAGTGCTTCTTCCACACGGCGCCGAGTTTTCCGGGATTCTCCCACCAGAAAATCCCATTCGTCATCCAGCCAACGGTGACCACGTCGGGCAGGCCGTCGTGGTTCACGTCGATCGTCCACTCGCCGCAGTCGGAGACGAATTCGTCAGAGATTCCGGCCTCGCGGTATTGATGGCGCGTCCATGTTCCTCCCTTTGGCCCGGGATTCTGATACCAATAGGCTCCGCTGAGAATGTCGGGATAGCCGTCGCCGTTCATGTCGAGCGTAGTGACGCCTTCGGCGTGGTCTGTGCCGAGGCGATGAACGGAGAACATGATCTGCGGAACGCCGAAGGGACCCGGGCCGGGCGTGGTGAGGCGCTCAGCCGGCGGATTCGGGCTCTGGGAGTGGATGAAAACAGCGGCGGCTAAGATTGCCAACAAGAATGTGCCTGCCGGGAGCCAGAAACGACGCGATGTCATGAGGGGATCTCCTTCTACCTGGGTTCTTACTTTTCAGAGGGCCCGACGCCCGAGCTGTTGTCGACCTGATGATGCGTGGTGTTCCGGCCGGGCCGGGCGACTTTCTCAACAAAGTCCGGTGATGAGGTCGACGGGCAGGAAGCGAACGAAAAACGAGCGCAGCTTGCCGACGAGATTGGTGCTGACGGTGTGCTGGCCTCTCGCGAGAGCGGCGATGCCGATGCGCGCGACGTCTTGAGCCGATTGCTGATTACGGTTCAGGAACTGGTTGGCGTGGGCGACGTCAATGAACTCGCTCTCCGTCGTTCCAGGGCAGAGGGCAGTGACTTTCACGCCGAACCGGGCGACTTCAGCGCCGACACCGAGAGCGAAGAAGCGGTCAAAGACTTTGGTGGCCGCGTAGGTGGAGAGATAGGTAACCGGCTGAAAACTGGCTGCGGAGGCAACGACGAGCATCCAGCCGCGGCGGCGCTCGACCATCGGCGGAAGGAAGAGACGCGAAAGGCGAACGACAGCTTCGCAGTTGACGCGGACCATGCTGAATTCCTGGTCGGCATTGTTGGTGACGAAAGCGCCGAACTGGCCGAGGCCTGCGTTGTTGACGAGGATGTCGACGACGAGGCCGGCGCCTTCGGTGGCGTCGAAGATTTGCTGCGGCGCGGCAGGATCGTTGAAGTCGGCGACGACGATGCGGGTCTCGACGCCGCGGGCGGCTAGCTCAGCGGCGAGAGCGTCGAGGCGATCGCGACGGCGCGCGGTGAGGATGAGTTTTGCGCTGTGCGCGGCGAGCTCACGCGCGAGGGCGACGCCAATTCCGGAGCTGGCACCGGTGATTAAAGCCCACTTGCCTTGAAAGTCAGTCGTGTTCGCCATCTTTCAATGATGACAGAGGAGGTGGACGCGGATCGGGCGGCCCTACGGGGCGCCCTGCGCCGCTGTGTTTGCTTTTCCCAGGACGTCGTCCGCCGCCGCGGACTCCGGCCTGGGCTATTCTCGTCCCTCCCTCCGGGAGGGCTTTGGGGGCGCCGGCTCGCGCGAACGAACGCGCTGGCCGCTCTGGAGGCTGACGGTCCATTCATGCCGTTACGGAGTCACCCAGTCTCGATGCTACTGAGCTGGAGCGGCGGGCGCCGGAGATTGTCCTTTGGAAAAGCTGCGAATGTAAATGACGAGGTTCCAGACCATGGTGTCGGAAGCACGGCCGTCCGTCTCGGGAGGCATTTTGTCCTTGCCAGCGCGAATGGCGTTGAATATCTCCCAGTCCTGCTTGTTGCCGAGCGTTGCGGGATTGGTCCAATCGTCGAGGGTGAGGCCCATGCTGGTGGCGAGATCGGTCTTGCCGTTTCCGTTGTCGCCGTGGCACATGGCACAGTCGATCTGATACAGGCTCTTGGCCTTGGCTTGCGATTCAGGTGTGGGCTTGACGGGATTCTTGGGTGCCGCAGCCGGCGCAGGCGTAACGGTTTGCGGCGGAGTGAGGGCGGCGCCGGTTTGCTGCGCACCGCGGCCTTGCAACGGTAAACACGCTACGGCCAGAAGGGCCACCGCAAAAAAGAGCAAAACTGACTTCAACATGGAAGCCTCCTCGGAAGATGTCAACGATCGGGCATCTTTTAGTTCATTCGGAATTCTGCGAGGAATTATAGGCCGAATATTTGGAAAGGGCTATGGGAACGCGCACAGGCGTTGTGGGTAAGGCTGAAAGGGCATTGCTTCAATTGGATTTGGAGAACTCCCGCACTGTTCATCTGAGCTATAGAGCCACACTTGAGGTTCCAAGGGGTTTTCAGCGCGGCATTTTCGGATACGGCTGCCCGATTTTCGATCCGGCCCCAGTGCGGCACGGACACGGCCTCATGGGCCTCACGACTTCCCCGTGATGCGGGGCACCGACAGCGGACGCAGGCGCGGGTTAACACGGACTCTGGAGGTGTTGCCCTGACAGATCCAGTCGTTGAAATACTTCGCGATCGAATCCCATACATTCTGTTTGGTACAGTTTTCCTGTTTATCGGATTGTGTGTCTGCGCTATCTCCATAATGCGGCGCCGGAGCGCGGGGAAATACTTCATCTGGCTTGGAATCTGGAGTGCGATTGAGGGAACCGAATATTTGTTTGGTTCGTTGGCCGACCTCGGACTTTTGCCGCATTGGCTTCTGGCCAGTCTTCCATACGTGGGCAATCTTTTGTCGTTCTCGGTCGTGGTGATTGCTTTGTTGGCCTTTCTCGGCCTAAGCCAGGACAAACTGCGGCTCTTTCTTCAAGGAGCGATTGTCGTGGGGCTCGTGATCGCCGTTGCAGGCGTCGCCCTTTTCCTATTCACCGGCTCTTCGTTCAAAGTCATGCCATTCAATCATCTCCTCGCAGCCATTTCGCTCACAGTCGTGGCAATCGTCGTCGCTGTGCCAAAACTCAGCCGGAGATTCATCGTCCTTCCCAACCGCGCTGTCCTTTCTGTTGGCATCCTTGTTTTCGCTTTGGAGGCGGTGTATGGCAACTTGTCGCTTCCGCTGGGACTCCCGAGCCCGCCCGAGATCCTGGACCCTTTGGGATTTGCTGTCCTCCTGTTTTGCTTTGGATATGTTGCCGTGCAGAGCCTGGAAGTGCGCTCGTCACCGTCCGCAGGCGCTATCGCCTAGGCTCGAATTGAGCTGGAATTTGCGGTTCAGGGCGAATCGCAGGCTATCCGTCACTTACTCGCAGGCAAACACTCCCGCGCGCCTCAGGCGTGGAGGCGAGGCAGTGTTAGTGCATGCCCCCGCCGCCTCCGCCTTCTCCGGGCTTGTTCTTGCTGAGGAGAAAGGCGAGGAAGACGAGAACGATGGAGGCGTAGGAGAGCTCCATATACACATCCTGGTAACCCTGCGTGGTGGCCTGAGCGATCAATTGGTTGTACATCTGGGCCAGTGCCAAGGCAGAGGCGTTGGCCGAGCCGAATGCGTGACTGAGGGCCGCGGTAAGCGCCTGCTTGTGCAGGTCAAAACCGATGGATCCGGACTGCATGGCCTGCTGCAAATGCTGCTCGTGCCACATGGCGCGGCTGGTGACCTGGGCGTTGGTGATGGAAATCAGGATGGAGCCGCCAATGTTGCGGACGAAGTTGATGAGCCCGGCGACCTGGTTGCTCTGCTCCTTGGGCATGCCCACATAGGCCGCGTTGGTGATGGAGATGAAACAGAACGGGAGCGGGAACATTTGCACGACGCGAAGCCACGACGCCTCAGCGAAGCTCATCTGAAGATTGGTAACGATTGCCGCGTAACGGAAAGTGATGACAAGCATCAGGAAACCAAAAGCGGCGAGATAGCGCGCGGAGATTCTGCCCGTGGCAATGCCGGCCAGGGGCATCATGAAAACGAGCGTAAGTCCGCCATAGGTGAGAGCGAGACCGGCAGTGGTTGCGGTGTAGCCGAGCAACTGCTGGGTAAATTGCGGCTGAAGAACGGTGTTGGCGTTAAGCACGCCGCCGACCAGCATCATGAGGAAGCAGCAGATGGCGAAGTTTCGATAGCGAAAGAGGCGCAGGTTGATGAGCGGATCTTTCTGTCGCCACTCCCAGGCGAAGAGGCCGATGATGCCCACCAGGAAGAGAACACCGAAGACGCAGATGAAGGGCGAGGAGAACCAGTCATTCTCTTCACCCTTATCGAGCATGATCTGAAGGCCGCCCATGGAGAGGGTGAGAAAACCGAGGCCGACGTAATCCATGTTGCGCAGCTTGGAAGGGTCGGCTTTGATCCACGGCGGATCTTCGACGAGGCGCGAAACGAGAATGAAGGCGAGAATGCCGACGGGAATATTGATGAAGAAGATCCAGCGCCAGGAAAAGTTGTCGGTGATCCAGCCGCCGAGCGTGGGGCCGATGGACGGGGCGAGCACGGCGACGAGGCCGTAAAGAGCAAAGGCCTGGCCGCGCTTATGCGGCTCAAAGCTGTCGGCCATGATGGCCTGCGCCATAGGCTGCATGCCGCCGCCGCCGGCGCCCTGAAGAATGCGGCAAAGCAAAAGGATGGGCAAAGACGGCGCGATGCCGCAAAGAAAACTGGCGATGGTAAAGATGGTGATACACAAGACAAAAAAGTTGCGGCGGCCCATGAGCGAAGAGGCCCAGCCGCCGAGCGGCAGAACGATGGCATTGGAGACGAGATAACTGGTGAGCACCCATGTGGCTTCGTCAGTGCTTGCGCCGAGAGAGCCGCCGATATGCGGCAGGGCGACGTTGGCGATGGAGGTGTCAAGCACTTCCATGAACGCGGCAAGGGCCACGGTCATGGCGATCAGCCACGGATTTACCCTCGGCTTCCATGCGGCATGCAGCGCGAGATTCGGATTCTCAATCGGCGCAGGCCGTGCCGCGGCCCCCGATCCGTTGCCGGCAGCGGCAGGACCAGAGGGCAGTGCGGGCAGTGTGGAATCGATCGCGGACAACAGTTTTCTCCGGGGTTGGCTGGAGCTTTATTTGCGTAAGGGCCGGGGAAATGCGGCGTACAAACGAAAGTGCTTCTATCTAGATTCGCATAAAGCCGATTTGGGTGCAGGGATTCGGGGGCTTCGCGGGCGGTTTCATTAGGGCGCCCGAAGGTTGCAGTGTCCAATTTCCTTCGCCCCTGCGGGGCTGAGGATCTTTTGGTTCGCTATCCCAGGACTGCCCCTTCGACTTCGCTCAGGGTTGTCCTGGGCTAATTTCCTCCGTCCCTCCGGGACGAGGACGATGCAGGGTCAGTGGCTGCGGGCAGTATGGTTCGACTACGGGGGTGTGCAGCTCAAGGAAATTCGGCGAGTTTCTGAATGACGTGCGGCTGTGCCGTTGCAGCGCCGCCGGCATCGTCGATGACGTGAGAGATTTCGCCCAGGTTATCGAGCGCGATGGTAATCATGTGATGAAAGCGGACATCCGGCGTATTGGGCACTTCGATGGCGCGCGTGAGCACAACGTTGGGATGGCGGAAGACGGAGTAGACTCCGAGGCCCCAGGCTTCGTGGCTGATAACTCCGGCGGCGACTTTGTAGGAGGCCCATCCGTTGATACGCTGCCCCTTGGCATCGACGCCGCTCGAATAACTGGCCTGGTCAGGCGGATCGTAGGGAATTTCAGATTGGTAAAAGTAAGTGCGCCCGGCGTTGCCGTTCCACAAGACCTGGTATTGCTGGTGATGCTCGACAAAGAGGCCGTAGGCCGTAACGCGGTTGCCGTTCACGACGAGGCCATTGGCGCTGGTGTTCAGGTTCCAGCCGACGCCTGAACCATGGTCGGCACGCCAGATCCATGTGTGGTCGACGATGGTGTCGTTCGAGTTGATGCGCAGGTCGACGACGGCGCGGCCTACGCCGGCTCCGCCGACACGGAAGAAGATGTCATCGAGGCAGATCGGGTTACGCGCGTGATTGGCGTGGCTGCCTTGTGGGCCGACTTCGACTAGCACCGGGGACTCGACTGGACCTGCATCGATGAGCAGGCCGGCGACGATCACGCCATCGACATCGGCTGTGGTGAGAGCGGCCGTGCCGTTGATGGGCTTGAGTGTGGCGAAGCCAAGGCCGAGGACAATCGTGTTTCGCCGCGTGACGCGAATCGGTTCAGTGAGCTCGTAGATGCCGGGAGTGAAGAGGAGATTTTTGCCCGCTGTGAGTTGCGCGTTGATTGCGGCCGCGGAATCGCCGGGGTGCGCGATGAAGAAGCGGCTAAGCGAAATGGATCGGCCGGGAGTGATGCCTCCACTCCAGGTAATGCCGGAGCTATCGAGACGCAGCGCAGGCACGCGGACAAGATAGCGTCCGCGCGCATCGACGAAGAGAAAGGGTTTCTCGCGCACAATGGGGACGCGCGCGACTTTGGTGTAGGGAAGCGCGGGCCATCTGCCTTCGGGCGGATAAAGGTCGCCGACAAAGACCATATTCCAGTTTGAGCCGGTCCAATTGCCCCACTGGCTGTTGCGCGCAATCCATTGCTGCTGCGAGCCGGAGTCCACGGTGCCGTCGATTAAGGCATCCGACATCCAGCCGCCGCTGGCCCAGCCGTGATTCTGGTGAAGCACAAGATTGCCGAAGATGTGCATACGGCGGAATGGCGCGGCCTGTGAGACGGCCCACTGCATGGTGCCATCGGACGGAGTGACAGAGAAATTTTCAACGGCGCGCCAGAACGTGCAGGTGGCGTTATTGCGCGGACGGCTGGCGTCGGCATGCACATTGCCGGTGATGTGGACGGCATCGGGCGTGACGCCCAGGCCGAGGACCTGGGTATAGAAACCGATGGGCACGTCGACGTGATAGCTGCCGGGCAGGAACAGGAAGGCATCGCGTGCCGGGCCGAATTCACTGTGCTGCTGGATTGCGTAGACCTTGTCGATCTGATTTTGAATTGCGGCGGCCGGCATGGAGGGATCGAAGACGAATACGTTGGGGCCGAGGTCGGGAGCTTGAGGAGTGGCGCAGAAGGCTGTGGGCGCGGCGGAAAGCAGTGCGGCAAAAGTTAGAAGCTTGAGGTTTGCGGTCATCCGCTTTTGGTTCGGAGTCATCGCGGATATTTTACGCTGCCTGTGCGAGTGACTCGACGAAGCGATGACGGAGGCCTCGTCGGGATCGTGCTATCCCGCCCAAGCGAAGCTTGGACGGGGCACCCCATTTCGTGCTGAGTTGAGAGGGCGAAAGGCAACCGCAGATCCTTCTCCCGCCCAGGCGGGATCAGGATGACAGTGCGTCAGGTTGATTCGTGGTTGCCTCCCTAAGAGTCCTCGCTACGCGCGAAGTTTCGCCTATGTTGTGGTGAATGAGCGGGGCGCATCAGGGATCGTGCTATCCCGCCCAAGCGAAGCTTGGACGGGGCACCCCATTTCGTGCTGAGTTGAGAAAGCGAAAGGCAACCGCAGATCCTTCTCCCGCCCAGGCGGGATCAGGATGACAGTGCGTCAGGTTGATTCAATTCATTCAGATGGCTGTGGACTCTCATTCTCTCCCTGTTCGATTTTTTGGGGGTGGAGCATGCATGTAGATTGATGGTGAGGGAACTTGCCATGCGTCGCCGAACCTTTATTCAAACACTTCCCCTGGCTGTCGCAGCGACAGCCGCTACGCTACAGAATCCCGCAGCGGTCGTGGGCCAAAGCGGCTCGGACAAAACAACCGATCCAGGTTCGTCTGAAACAAGCGATCTGGCGAAATTTCAACCGGCGGGCGCGGAGCGGTTCATTCGCCCCGATGTGCACGCCGGCGACCGGCCCGCGGGCGCGAGCTTTGCGTCGAGGTCGCCTGCGCTGGGGTTGAACGGCGCGGCGGGGACGGCGCATCCGCTGGCGACGCAGACGGCGATCGCGATGCTGAAGCGCGGAGGGTCCGCCGTGGATGCGGCGGTGGCTGCGAATGCCGTGCTGGGATTCGTTGAGCCAACGAGCAGCGGGCTGGGCGGCGACTGCTTTGCGTTCGTGTGGGATCCGGAAGCGGCGAAGCTGATGGGCATGGCGAGCTCGGGCCGGTCACCGAAATCGCTTTCGCTGGCAACGGTGCGATCGCGCGCGGTGAAAGGCCACATTCCGTCAGTGGGAGCTGTGAGCGTTTCGACGCCGGGCGCGCTCGGCGGATGGTGGGCGCTGCACCAGCGCTACGGGAAGCTGAAGTGGGCGGAGCTGTTTGAGCCGGCGATTCATGCCTGCGAGGCCGGCGATCCCACGCCGCAGATTATCGGCTACTACATCAAGGGCAACCTGGAGTTCTTTCAGCATGCCGGCTCGGCGATTGAAGAGACGGCCAACGCGATGAAGACGTACATGCTGCCGGGCGGCGTTGCGCCGGGCGAGTACGACGTGCGGCGGAATCCGAACCTGGCGCGCACGTACCGGATGATTGCCGAGGGCGGGCGCGACGCGTTTTATGACGGGCCGATTGCGCAGACGATCGACGCGTATTTCAAACGCATCGGCGGATGGCTCAGCGCAGACGATTTGCGCGAGCACCACGCGGAGTGGGTTGAGCCACTGGTGACGAAATATCGCGGCGTGGATGTTTATGGAATGCCCGCGAACACGCAGGGCCTGGCGACGCTGCAGATGCTGAACATGATTGAGAACTTCGACATGCGCGGGTACGGATTTCAATCGGCGCAATCTCTGCAGGTACAGATTGAAGCCAAGCGGCTGGCTTATGAAGATCGCGCGCGGTATTATGCCGATCCGCACTTTGCGAAGATTCCGATTGAGTGGCTCAACTCAAAGGAGTATGCGAAAGAGCGCGCGAAGCTGATCCGGCTGGACGCAATCAACGATCATGTGATGCCGGGGCAGGCGCCGAGCCACGGCGATACGACGTACTTTACGACGGCCGATAGCAGCGGCATGATGGTGTCGATTATCCAATCGAATTTCCGCGGAATGGGGTCGGGGCTGGTGGCCGATGGACTCGGCTTCATGTTCCAGGACCGCGGGCAGTTGTTTTCGTTGCAGGATGGCCATCCAAACATTTACGCGCCGGGCAAGCGGCCGTTCCAGACGATCATTCCGGGGTTCGCATCGAAGGACGGCGTGCCGTGGCTCTCGTTTGGCGTGATGGGCGGCGACATGCAGCCGCAGGGGCAGACGCAGATCATTGTGAATCGCATGGACTATGGGCTGGATGTGCAATCCGCGGCCGACAGCCCACGCTGGCACCACGAAGGCTCGTCGCAATCGATGGGCGAAGACCGGCCGGGGATGGGGCCGCGCGGCGTTCTGCGCCTCGAAGCGGGTGTTCCGATGGCGACGCGCAAGGCGCTCGAAGATCTGGGCTGGCCGATGGGCGAAAGCGATGGTGGATTCGGGCGCTACGAATGCATCGAACTGCGCAAGCAAGGAACGGATCGCGTGTATGCGGCGGGCAGCGAGATGCGTTGCGACGCGGTGGCGCTGGCGTATTGAGGGATTCGTGCTTTCCCACCCTTTCCGCAGAAAGATGCAGAAAGGATGGGGCAACCCGGCGTTGTCGCATTCGATCACAGCAGAAAGATGCGGAAAGGATGGGGCAACCCGCGTTCTCGCATGCGACCCCAGGTCCCTCCGCCGCGGCAGGCGAGGGACCGGGGGCACCCAAGACTAGCGTTTGAAGGGGGCCCCGCCCACCCTAGCCGCAAAAACAAAAACGCGGCGAGGGTGGGGCACCCATAGTGAGTAACTAAGGGCGCAGCGATTACTGCGCGACAGGATGCATGTAGACCTGCTGCGGCGCGTCGAACTTGACCTGCGAGGCGACTTTCAACTTCAGGTTCGCCATTTGCGGCTTGCCGCCTACGGGTGTCATAAAGTCGAGCTCGTATTGGTTGTCGAGACGCCGGTTGATATCAGCGAGGTAGGGCTGAAAGCTAACCGGGTTTCCATTTCCCATCCAGTAGCTGTTGCCGCCGGTCGCTTCAGTGAGTTCCTGCATAAGGCTCTGGCCGGAAAATGCGCCGTAGTTGGTACGGTCAACGAAACCCGTGCTGCGCCAATAGATGGCGTAGAGGATGAGATGGGCGCGCACTGAATCCTGAATGGCCGCCTGGACGTATGGATCCTCAGGATCGTAACGCATGTTGTAGTAGTCGACGCCGTCTGTGACCGCGACGACCTCGCGCCGCGCATGAGCGTCATTCGAAGGCCAGTGCTTGGCGAGATCGGAGAGGCAGAAGTAAGGGCTTGCACTTACGCCTGGTCCACCGCCCAGAGGTAGATGCAACTCACGAACGGCAGCTGCGCGATCGGAACTCAAAGGCCCCGCAAAGAGAGCGCGTCCGTTTTCCATGTACGCAACAGCGACTCTTGTATCTGGCGGCAGGGCCTGAATGAATTTGGCGATTTCCGGCAACTGCAAGCCGATGCTCTGTCGCGCGCCACCGTCGATGAGCACGACCATTTCAACTGTGCTCTGAGGGCCGCGCAGGAGCGACCAGCCGGTGACGGTCGAATCTTTTCCGTCGACTTTCAGATGCAAGGCGTCCTGGGGAATGCCGCCGGGGATTTCATTTCCGGGCAGAATAGTGACGACCGCGTGGCCCTGCTGCTGGCCGCTGTTGCCGGCCGCCAAGGCAGGAATGGCCGCAAGCATCGATGCAGCGGCCGCCAGGGCCGCGAGCTGAAACTTTTGGATTCGCATTTAAATTGCTCCTTCTATGTGCTTCCGGCGAATTCGTCCGCCTGATCTTTCCAACCCGATACTGACCAGTTAGACGTGCGGAACGGACCGCGAGATTCAATCGCGAGGCGCCGGCGAGGGGAGGTGCAGGGCGGCAAGAAGCGTAGATTCAGCGGGTTGCCGCAGGTTCAGCGGCGCGCGCGGCGAACACGCGATTTTGCTGCGATGAAAAGAAGTTCGCGGTTGCGGCCAATCAGGTGGTAGGCACGGCCGGGTTGAGCTGGGCCAGAATCGCGTTGTACTGATCCTGAGTGAGAGGCAGTGCCTGAGTGCCCTTCGGCGTGACTTCGATTTGAATCGGAGCGGACATGGTTGGCCCCGCGGCGGTTGAACCTGTTGGGGTGAGGGCGACGGCGCCGGAGATCAAGTCGATCTCGAGATTGGTCGGCGTGCCGTCGGATTTGGCGACGAACTCAGTGCCACGGATACCGATTCCATCGACCGCAGTATCGATATTGACGGGATCCTTTTTATCGAGCAAGCCGCCGACGTACTGGAAGACGCCTTCAAGAAAGCGATAGCTTGCATGGTTCGAATTGCCGTTCGGGTCGTAGACGTAATCATCGACCTTCAGCTTTGTCTTTTCGCCCAGCGTGATCTCGGTGTTGTCGTCGAAAAGGATGGAGGTCTTAGAGCCGGGGCCGGTTTGGATGATGTCGTTGATGCCAATGGTGTCGCCGGGGTCCAGCGGAACGGGCGTGGTGGTTCCGGCGTGAATAACGGTGACGGTACCCTGCGTGCTTGTCTGCATCACTCCGATGGGGTTGGGCGAGGGCGCCGGGTTTTGGGAGACGACAGGCACCTGGCCGAGGGCCTGCGCGCCGCGGCCTTGCGAATAGCCGAGCGTGCCCTGCATCAAGCCTGCGATGCTCGAATCCGAGCCTTCGCCGGCGGGCGCGGCTTGAGGCTCGCGGTTTGAGGCGCGGATAAGGTGCGCGCCGCCCGGAGCGTTGCGGGCGTTTGCCGTTGGTGAGGACATGACGCGAATCTGCATCACGTTATTGGTGGCCATGTTGCCGCCGGCGATGAGCAGCTTCATGTAGACCTGGCCCTGGACGCGTTCGGTCCACGGTCCGTTCTCCGCTTTTACGGGAGTGTAGAGGCCGCTCTCCTGGCCCTGAAACAACGTCTGCTCGCGGATCTGGTCGCTGGTGTTTTGTGACGTCAGGATCGCGCGCTGGCGCTCGGCGCTAAGCGCGAGCTCGCCGGGCGTGCCCAGCTTGGCAAGAATCGTGTCGAGCGGCGGAAGCTTCGCGGTGCGCGCGGCGTTGTTGTAGGTGGATTCAAGGTTGGAGACAAAGTCGCCGTTGATTTCGGTTTTGAAGTCGGGAATGACCTGATCGACGATGGCCTGATAGGTCTTGGGCATTTGCTCGTACGAGAGCCCCGATTGGATGGCCCAGGATACGGCTTGCAGCGAGTTGGGGTTGATTTGGTACTGGACCGTTCCGCGCCAGATGAGCGCACCGATGGCTCCGGCAGCTTTGCCCTCGTACGGTCCGAGCACGTAAGCGACACCGGCACCCGGGACGTGGACCGAATACTCCGAACAGAAGTCGAGCGTGTTGATGGTGTAATCGCCGGGAGCGAGCGGCTGATCGAGCTGGTCGGCTGAGAGCTTGAGCGGCGTGGGGCTGAAGGGGCCGCCGGGGAGCGTGGTGGCGGTGGGATACACGTCTTTGGCGTTCAGCGTGAGCGGAAGTTGATTGTTGAGAAGGGTTTCAATAGCTGTTTCCGCAGCTTTTTCCTTGGCCGCATCTTCGAGGGCGGCGAGCGGATTCTGCGCGGCGCAGAAGCCGGCGAAGGCCGCGGGCAGAACGATCGACAACAATATTGACTTGCGAATCTTCATCTGAATCTTCCCCCGGAGAGTGCAGTGGATGCGTTTCGGTCTTGGTAAATGAGCATGCCGTTGTGAGGGGCACAGGCGGCTGCTCGATAATGGGCCGCGCGCTGGGGATTGCGACGAGAGCGACTGGAGGTTTGCTGCGAGGGGGAATGGGCAGACGCAACTTCAGCGCAACCCGCGCATGGTGAACATACTGGAATCGACGGGCGGAGTCAATGAAAAGACGTGTGAGTGTAATGGATCAGTTGGAGGGACTTACCCTCAGGGGCTAAAGCCCCAAATTCCTGCTGCCCCATTCGGCCCGGCTAAAGCCGTGCCCTTGTTACAAAGCCAATTCTTGAAACACCTCCGACCTTTTTTGCGCGGGATTTCCAGATTCAAGTTCTCTCGGCCCACTCATCAATAAAAGAGGTATTTGCGCCAGCGGTCGTCGCTGCGGCCGAGCATGCGCATGATCTGTCGGCTGGTGTGGAGCGAGAAGGGACGCGGCTCGCGCAGCAGGATCATGTCGTCAATCTCATCGAGCAGGCGGTTGCCTTTTTTGCGGTTGCACTCGTGGCAGCAGGCGACGAGATTTTCCCAGGTAGAGTTTCCACCGCGCGAGCGCGGAATCACGTGATCGAGGGTGAGATCGCTGGGGGGATAGGCTTCGCCGCAGTACTGGCAGGTGTTGCGGTCGCGGAGCAGGATGTTTTTGCGCGAGAGGGCACGGGTCTGGTGGGGGATGCGGCGATATTCGAGCAGGCGAATGACCGAGGGCATGGCGATAATGGTGCGCTGCGCGTGGAGCGAGAGGCCGTGCTCCTCCTCAGTGCGCGCGATTCCCTTGAGCACCAGCACGAGGGCGCGGCGCGCACCGCATATATTAATGGGCTCATAGGAGGCATTCAGCACAAGAACCGGCATCTGCAAAATGTGCGCGTGAGCGAAGGGCGCGGGGCCGTGCTCGGCGGCCAGTACGACAGCTTTGGCAATCGCTTTCTGCTTGCGCGCGTGAATCATGGCTTTTCCCAACGACATCTCTTTCCCCCCGGTTAAAAAGATGGTCCTTCACCCACAGACGACGAACTCGACGGTGTTGCGTGCGTGATTGCGTTGGCAAATGTTCGGTTGTGTTCCGGTGTTTCGTTTTCTTCGAACTCGCTTTCTTCCAAATTGGCGTCGGCGGACGATCGGCCGAATGCCACGGCGCGTTGCGCGCGCGCCAGCGTTGCTACCCAGACTGAGGCAGCTCCCGCTTTGAGCAGGGTTTGCGCCGCTGCCCGCGCGGTTGCGCCGGTGGTGAGAATGTCGTCGACGAGCAAAATGTGCTGCGCGGTAACCAGAGACGGATCGGAGACCGAAAATGCGCCGCGCACGTTGAGCCGGCGCTGGCGCGGCGTGAGGCCGGCCTGGGTATCGGTAGCGCGCAGCCGCATGAGGGTGCTGGGGGCCAAAGCAAGGCGCCATTGAGGATGGCTCCTGCGCAGGAACTTGAGCGCTTCGAAGGCAAGCGAGCGCGACTGATTGAATCCGCGCTCCGCATACTTGGAACGGTGGAGCGGCACAGGAACGACGAGCATTTCGATGGGAGCCTCGCCGGCGAGCTGCGCGATGGCCTGGGCCAGCATGCCTCCAAGGCCTTCAGCAGCGGGATGCAGGCGATCGTATTTGAGAGCGTGGATGGCTTCGCGCATGCGGCCCAGGTATAGGCCGTAGGAGACGGCACGGACGAAGGGTGGGGGTGCCAGGCGGCAAGCGCGGCAAAGGGTTGAATTCGCGGGTCTTAAGGACGAAGAAATGGCGTCGCCGCAGCGTGCGCAGGCGGTATCTGCAGGGACGGAAAACTCCGACCAGCAGGCAGGGCAGATTGGAACGGAAGAGAGCGCGGGCAAGGGCGAGCCGCAAAGATCACAGGGAGAAGGGAGAAGGGCGCAACTCAAACTATCGATTGGACTTCGGAGCACGCGAGCTACGGCGCGCCAGCGCGTTGTCTGCGCCAGTGGAACGTCGGTCATGCGGCTGGCAGTGTCTCTTGAGAAGACGCACCTCGCTATGGGGCGAACCGAACCGGGCGAAATCCGAAAGATTGGGCCCAATGCCGAAAGTATAGCGCAACAGCAGAAAACCTCGCTCGACGGCGAAACCCGCACATGCAATCGGCGGAGTTTCGGTCAAGTTGGCGGCTTGAAAGCGCAATCAAAAGCTTTGCACAAATACGACGCGGGCAGGAAACCGAAAGAAGCGATGCTTTGCGTTCCCTTCGGCCACCTGCCCGCGAGCTTTTTCTCGATCACATTGCATCGGATCGCCAGGAGAGGATTGACTGCCGGACGCCCGATGGAGTTTGAAGATCAGCCGCGGTGCGCGTGTTCACGCTCGCGTTCCTGCTCTCTTCCCTTTTCCTGCTCGCGCTCGCGGTCGACGTTGGCATTGTTGGCATTTGCATCGCGGGCCGCGTCCTTCATGTTGCCGACAACTTTCTGCGCTTTGCCTTTGAGCTGCTGGGCGGCGCCTTCCACCTGTGTGTTGGTGTCGCCGGTCCACTCGCCGACTTGGCGTTTCGCACGTCCTGCTGCATCGTTGACTGCGCCTTTTACCCGATCCTTATCCATGATTCCACCTCCGTGGACTGTTGCTTCGGTTTATCTAACAGATCTATTGATGCCCCTATGGCCAATCTGGAGAGGGCGCCGTCGCAGTCGTTCAATTTGAATTCGCGCTCAAAGGGCGGCTCTGCGTCCCGTGATCAGCTGGATGACAAGCACTACCAGCGCGAGCACGAGAAGGATGTGAATGAATCCGCCGAGTGTGTATGACGAAACAACGCCAATCAGCCACAGTACTAAAAGAATTACAAAGATCGTCCAAAGCATCGTTCACCTCCCGGTGATTCTTCCTCAACCACTCACGCTTTGACGCCCCGGCCAGTGCGCGGGTTGTTCGTTCCGCATTTTCAAGTCGACAAACGGGATTGACTCTTCCTGCGCAACAGCCAGGCGATGCAACCACTGCACAAGGCCGCGCATCGCGTGCCGAGATTGGGGAACTGCCCGGCGGGTGAATCTATTCGCTCGCTGAGCAGCCGCGAATATGGATAACGGCATCACAGCAGAAGGTTTGTGCAATCGCGCGCCGAGGAACAAAGAAAGCGCGCGAAGGAGAGCGACATGATCTTGCTGATCATTCTGATTGTGCTGATTTTTGGATTTGGATATGGCGGCTATCGAATGGGACCGGGGTTGGGATACTACGGCGGCGGCGGCATCAGCCTGATCCTGACGATCGTGCTGATTCTGCTTTTGCTGAAAGTGATCTAAAGGGACACGACACAACGCCGGCGCCGGAAGGCACGCGGTTATTCTTTCGCAGACGCGAGTGCGTGTCTGGCGGAGCAGAAAAGGTTCTAAAAGACTCCGGCCATGTACGCTTCAGCGGGATGCAGGCTCTCCGCCTTTGAGCCACACTCCGCAAGGACGACCGGCGAAAGCGTGATGACCGGGCAGTGGGTGTGGGCCAGCGTTTTGTAAACCACGCCGTGCCGGGTAATGGCGGCAAATGCCGACGCACCCTGCGCACCAAGGACAATGAGATCGGCCTGCTGCGCACGACTCTGATAGAGCAACTCTTCAGTGGGGTCGCCGGGCACAACAACGGTCTGGATGGCGATTTGGCCTTGGAGATTGCGCGGAACCAGTGCGAGCATGCCGGCCTCGACCTCATCGAGGGATCGGCCAGCAAGAAAATCAGCGCGGTCCTGCGGCCGGATGACGTGCTGCAGAATGAGGCGCGCGCCATGCTGCGCAGCGAGCTCCGCGGCAAACGCGGCCACAACAGTGCTGGTCTCATGCAGGCTGACGGCGCAGAGGATGGAGCGCGTGGCAAAGTTGCGATAGCTGCCGTCAACGACCTCGGGTCCGATGACGTAAACCGGCGACGTGGCGGTGCGCAAAACGGCCTCGGCGACCGAACCCACAAGCAGTTTCCCGATGGGGCCGGGCGAGTGTGTGCCCATGACGATGCGGTCGACCATGCGCTCGCGCGTAAAGGCGAGAATTTCGTCGGCAGGTAAACCGGGCCGCGCCACCACTTCACATTTAAGGCCCGCTTCGCGAATGCGCGCGGCGAGAGGCTCGAGGTGCTGCTTCTCAGTCCGCGCGGCGGCTGCGTAGTCGTAATAACGAATGCCCGAGGACTCCGACGCGGAGGCCACGAGCGTGTCATACGCGTGGAAGAGAATGAGATCGGAACCGAATTCCCGGGCCTGGGCGAGCGCAAACGAGAAGGCTTTTTCGTTTGTGGGCACTTCGGTAGCGAAAAGGATGGTGGAGGGTTTTGTCCAACCTGACTTCAATAAGGCGGCCATGGATACCTCCTTTGGTGCGTTCAAATAGTGCCAGAGGCAGTGCTGCATTTGCGGTGTTTTGCCGCACGTGAGAACGTGATTGGCCTCACCTTACGGCGGTTGGCGAGCTTCGGAAGCTAACTGCCGCACTCCCGCACTGTTCTTATCGGCCAGAGACCAGGCAAGTGCCCCTGCCGGTGACAGAATTGTGTTCCCGTTTCCCAATTTTGTCCAGAAGGGCCCGGTGATGGCCCCGAATCTGGCCTCATAAAGTGATCCCAATCACAGCTTGACCCACCTGATGGGTGTTCTTCTGGACCCGTAAAGTGGTTCCCATCCCCCCCAACGACTCGACCGGGAGGTCCCCATGCCGATGCAGCCGATGAGCCAGATTCCCGCACGAGGCGAGATCGACTACGACGAATCGCCGTTCCTCGCCATCTGGGAGATTACGCAGTCCTGCGACCTGGCCTGCAAGCATTGCCGCGCCGCCGCACAGCCCATTCCGCATCCGGATGAATTGACCCACGAGGAAGGCAAGGCGCTGATCGACCAGATTGCCGCGATGCACATTCCCATCTTCGTGTTCACAGGCGGCGATCCGCTGAAGCGCAAGGATCTTTTTGAGCTGATCCGCTACGCAGCCAGCAAGGATGTACATGTTGCGGTGACTCCGAGCGCCACGCCGCTGCTGACCCGCGAGGCGATCTTCAAGATGAAGGAAGCCGGGCTGGTTCGGCTGGGCATTTCGCTTGACGGCTCGACGCCCCGAGATTCACGACACATTCCGCGGATTGCCGGGAGCGTGGGCGCGCACGATCCAGGCCATCGAGTGGGCTAACGAGGCTGGCATTCCGATCCAGGTGCACACAACCGTCAGCCGCCATAACGTAAACGATCTGGACAATCTGTGCGATCTGTTCGAGAAACTGGCGATCGTGATGTGGAATGTGTTCTTCCTGGTCCCGGTAGGCCGCGGCCAGCTGGATGATTTGCTCAGCGGCGAGGAGTTTGAGCAGGTCTTCGGCAAGATCTACGAGCTTTCCCGGCGGGCAAACTTCCAGATCAAGACGACGGAGGCGATGCACTATCGCCGCTATCTGCTGCAACACAATCTTGAAGAGCGGCGGATGGGGCATGGATCCGGGAACGGGGCGGGACATCCGCATGGTGCAGCGTACGAGCCCGGCACTCCGACGGCCGACGCAGCAACGCGCAACAGAAGCTGGGCCACGCGCCGCGTAAACGACGGCAAGGGGTTTGTCTTCATTTCGCACATGGGCAACGTATATCCGAGCGGCTTTTTGCCGATTCACGCAGGCAATGTGCGCGAGACGCCGCTGGGAGAGATTTATCGCAACGCGCCGATCTTCAAGGCGCTGCGCGACACCAGCCAGCTCAAGGGCAAGTGCGGCGCATGCGAGTTCAAGGAGATCTGCGGAGGATCGCGGGCGCGGGCGTACGCGGTGACGGGAGATCCGCTGGCGCAGGAACTTTGCTGCATCTATCAGCCGAAGAATTGGGATCCGGCGCTGGAGAGCGAGGCCGAAACGTACCGCCATGTAGCGGCGGAGACGCTGGTGACGCTGTAAGGCTGGCGGCTCCACATGCGTGGCCGGAAAAGAACGCAACAAAGTAGCGACGTGGTCGTTGCCAGCGAGTCTCACGCCTGAGCGCGGGCCTTGCGACGAAGTTGGGCCATGTCTGCCTCTTGGGTTCCTTTGTCTCCGATAAGCCGAACGCGAATTTTCGGGCCACTCCTTAGGTAATAAATTCTGTAGTCATAGCCAGCTTTGGCCTCGTAAATGGTTGGGTCAGTTCCATATACAGAATCGCGATAGATCACCTGACCCGCGTTCATTAATCCGAGCTTTTCGTCAATCTGAGAGGCGGCGCCGGAACTCCCTAACAACTCCAACCTTTCGATGGCTTGTGGGTCGAACTCGAGATTTCGAAGCAGACGGGCGTACTCTTTGGATCTTCTAGCTAAAGTCGCTTGAGCCCTATTTCTTCCTCGTTTCACAGCCCGTACTTCAATCTGTTCGCGCTTCCTTCGTCTGCGAGCCTCCTTCTGGTCCGAGACTGTCTCGTCGTCCGTTATAACTTTCTCTTTCTGCTCTGTTTGATCTCGCTCCGTCTTCAGGTCACGGATTACTTGCTGGTCCTCGTCTGACAATTCGAGGAAATGGCAGCTGGGATAGAATTCCTCGGTGATTTGGCACAGCACTCGATTCTCGGGATGTAATTGGAACATCGTCTTTTCAGTTCTGGAGTAACGCCTAGTCGGCATTCCCGGAAAATGGTCCGGTTGCGATATTACGGGGGTAGATTCCGGTGGCGGCACCTGATTTCGCATCTTCTCAGGCTGCGCGGCTGCGGCTAGGACGGGTCCCTCGACCATCTTTTCGGTCCGTCCCGTTGGGTCCAGCCTCAGGAGAGCACCAAAGCTAGACCTGTATCGCTGGCCGCAATTCAAACATTCAACTTCCCGGACCGTCGCCGTTTCGGATAAGTATTCGTCCGTGGCGTGGCCGCAGAGACAGGTGATTCGTATGCGCTTCAGCGCCCCCGCTTCGACGTTTAATTCTCGACTTTGCGTCGCGCTTGCGGCAATTTCCCCTGTTGCGCGATGAGCGGCGATAAGAATGATCACGGGTAGGAGCTTCTTGTAGTTTGGAGCTCCCAGCTTCTTGATTGTGTAAAGACCCAGGCCAGCCCATCCGACTGGGCCGATCGCTATTGCAATCGCTGAAGAGAGTCCGGTAAAAGCTCCGAAGCCAAGTCCTAGACCAAGTGCGGAATTCAAGGCCCCGAGGAGTGTAGAACCCAACATGTAGACGCCAAAGCCCGACATCTGCGCCGCAGCGAGCCCAGCAAACCCCGCCATTTCCTTCGTTACCGAGGACCCATATCGTGCGGCCATTGACTCGACCTTCGCGAGGAGTGCCTCGCGTTCTTCGTTGGTCAGGCGGGAAAGCGTGTCAGACCACACCTTTCCAAGAAGCTTGGTCTCGATTTGTGCAATGTTTTCATCCGGGCGCACAGGCGCTCCGAGCTGCGTCGCGACATCCGCAACGATCTGCTGATAGTTCTTTGAATTCCCAACCGCATAAGAGAAGATTGGTGTGCCTACCCAAGAGATATGTTGCTCCAGTTCCGTGCGATGCGTATCCAACCATGCCAATCGCTGTTCTGGACTACATTGAGACAGGAGCTTCGGTTGCGAGGTTGAGACCAGTGGGTCCCACTTCAAGTACTCGGAAGCGTGGCTTAGGATCTCAGGCGGTAGGATGCGAAAAATCGGCTCCGATGTCATGCGGCGCTTCCCTAGTTAATCCAGATTCGCTTCGGGAATCCTGGGTTCGAGGCTGGGGCGGATAGTCGAGACCCACTCGAAACAAAGCTACCTTCGCTCAACTCAGCATCTTTTTAAGTAACGCGAGGAGGCCGCCTGTACTCCGCGACCCTCTGCTATCGGGGGCCGCTATTTGCAGCGCTTTCTGGTATCGCAGAGGCCCCTTGCCGCCGTAAATCCTCGCCTTGCCTTGCATGTTGATGCTGGCGCGGGCGCCGGGAACGCCGACGCTTATGCGCGGGCCGCTCTTCGAGAGATTAATTCGGATTCCCGGCAGCAAGCGAAATGACTTTCTGAAGAACCAGCCCATTGCTCACTCCTTCTCAACTATGCGCTCGGCGAGTCGCTGCATTTCATCATTAAGCTGAACGTTTTGGAATGTTCTCAGCGGCGGGAGCCGAAGTTCGCGGAGCGCCCGAAATGCGGCCTGGCACTGGCCTATCAGTTCCGCAACATCAAGACTGAGACGGACAGTCTTGTAAGTGTTGGCTGCCTCAGCGAGGGTCCGCTGCGTCTCTCTGTTTCTGTCGGCGATCGTGCGCTTCTGGTCACGGAGCGTGTCTGCAAAAATGCGACAGGCTTCGATGGTCCTCATACCCGCTGAAATATTTCCCAATAGCAGTTCCTTCGACCCTCCGCTGGAGATTAGGGCTTGTGCTCTTGCGATATTCTCGCCAGCTTCCTCTTCGTATCGGCCCAGCTTCGGAATGAAGTTCTCGTCCACCTCATTCACAAAATGCTTCTGAATCCGATCGACAGCAAGGACAAGGAGCACATAAACGCCGTAATACTTCTTAGTGTGCGATGGATTCTCCCCGCTTTGATCGACCAGGCGCTGCAATTGTTCGGTTAAGCGCCCAATATTAGTAATGACCGCAGCTATCGAAACAACGCCATCCTGCGGGGGCAGAAGAAATGAGTCAGCCTCCTCTGGTGAGAGGTCTACACCGAGCGCCTGCAGGTGCTCGTGAAAGGCGGTCTTAAGGCTTCCGATTTGCCCCTCCCTTTCCGCTATTCGGTCATTCTCATCGGCAATCTGGTCCATCAAGCCCTCACGGCTCCCGGTCCAGAGCCCTTCAACGGGATTTAGTGAGGCCTCGGACGGAGCCGAGGGCATCCGTTCTCTGCACAAGCCGATCCGGCCATTCGACGTCGTGATGTCGGCCTGAAGACTCCGGATGCGCTCCCTGTATCCGACCGCTCCGCACATTTCGAGGACTTCCAGGAGCTTGTCAAGGATTTTGTCGAGATCCCTCTGGCAGCTCGCCTTCGATTCGCGAAGAGGAATCCAGGTGGAATCTGGGGTGGACGGAGATTCCTTCATGTCGTAAATCGTGAGGGCTTTTTCCAGATCTGGAGAAATCTTGCTCCACAGAGCACCAGCGGTCGGTTCATTAATCTCGGATGTATCGGTTAAATATTTGCGCGTTTCATTGCCAATCCAGCGACGGGTCTTATTCAGAGCGTCGGGAATGTTGATTTTCATGTCCGTACCAATTGACTCCGCAAGGCCAACGGAGCGCGCCGGGGCAATCGTGTAGTGTCGGCTCGTTTAGAAACCGCCAGCGTCGCGGTTCGGGCAAGACGACCGAGAGAATGTTGGCCCGGATGGAAAGAAGGGTTGTTTCGAATGGGAGCGGCGCTGTTCACGGGATTCATTGTAGGCGCATAATGCGTCGGGAGTTACGCATTTTGCGCAACTTTCGTTGTAGCCAGACCTCCCTGCCATCTACCCGTCAATGGCTTTCGGCGTGGGCGTCAGCATTTCCCTTGAATCGGCTGTAGACGTAAACCGCACACGACATCGCCGTCTTCTACTCCCAGCGGAAAATCTTTACCGAAAGCGCGGTAAACAAGAGGAAGAACGCGATCAGCGCGGCCACATCCCCAAGGTGCGCCGACCATGCGTCGCCGACCCAAATGCCCTGGAGCAAGCTCACGGCGTAGGTCATGGGCGATGCATGTGCCAGCGCGCGAATCGCGGGCGGGAATGATGCGACGGGCGCAAACAATCCTGAGAGCCCGGCCATCGGGTACAACACCACAGCTCCGATCGGCTGCGCGAATCTCGCGGTAGGAACAATGCTGGCGATGACAAAACCGATCGACAGGAGGCTCCAGGTGCTGATTGTCAGCGCAATAACGAAAGAGACGATCGGAGGGTGGACGCTCGGCAGAATGTAGCGTTTGCCCGCCAAAAACATCAGCAGCAGCGACGCAGCGGTGAGCAGCAGCTTGACCAGGACGTGCGCGCTTAGGATGGTTTGCGGCCGCAACGGCGTGGCCCGCAGCCTCTTGAGGATGCCGCCCTCGCGGTAGATTGAAATGATCGTGACCAGTGAAAGCACTGTGCTGATCACAATCAGAATCGACACCATGACGGGAAGACCCACCCGCGCAAAACTGCTCATCGAAGGTGACTGTGCTTTTGTAGTGATCACCCGGCCAACCACCACAAACACCAGTACCGGCACCACAATCGTCCCGATCGCCCCCAGCGGCTCGCGCAGGAAGATCTTGATCTCAATCCAGGTCAGTTTTCCCAGTCCTCGCAGCATCGTAACTTCCTACTCTCGAATGGAGCGCCCGGTCAGCTTGAGAAAAACGTCCTCAAGGTTGGGCAGAATGACGCGGAAATCGGTCACTCGCACCCGATCCTCTGACAGGCAGTGAATCACTTCAGTCACCAGATCGCCGCGTCCGCAAATTGTAAGCCGGTTCCCGTTGCGTTCCACGCTCTCAACGCCTTGAAGCCTCTTGAAGCGTTCCGCAATGCCTGGATCGCTGACTTCAAGCACGACGGATCGCTCGGGACAATGGCGAAACACCAGGTTCGCGGGCGTATCAATGTCGATGATGCGCCCATGCTCCATAATGGCCACGCGGTCGCACAGCCTTTCGGCCTCTTCCATCAAGTGCGTCGTTAGAAAGACCGTCTTTCCGCGTTCGCGAATTCCGCGCACCAGATCCCAGATCGCGCGGCGCGCCTGCGGGTCCAGTCCTGTGGTCAGCTCGTCAAGAAACACCACCTCCGGATCGTTGATCAGCGCCAGCGCAATGAAGAGCCGCTGCTTCTGGCCGCCGGAGAGATTCATGAACCAGGCATTGCGTTTGTCCTCAAGGCCTAGCTGCTCCAGCAGCCGATTCGCGTCGGCTGTCTTTTTCCGATAGAGCGAAGCCCACAGGTCCACCGCCTCCCAGACCTTGATGCGCTTTTGCAACTGCGCCTGTTGCAACTGCACGCCGATGCGGTTCTGGAGTTTGTAGACTTCGCGAAAGGGGTCGAGCCCCAGAACGACGATAGAGCCGCGATCGGGTTTGCGCAGCCCCTCAATGCACTCCATTGTGGTGGTTTTTCCGGCGCCATTTGGCCCGATCAGGCCGAAGATCTCGCCCTCGTTCACTTCAAACGAGGCCTCTGCTACAGCGACCGTCTTGCCATAGCTCTTGCGGACTCCAGACACCTGGATGACAGGGCGCATTTTGTTTGAGAAGAATTTCCTGAACTGATCCGCAGTGTATATTACTGGCCGCCGCGTTTCTTTCGCCTTTGAGGCGGGCTCGTTGGGAATGCGTGAAGGCCGTCCAATGCTGTAAAGATAAAGTGAGGCCAAAGGATGCGGATTGCGATCGTCGGCGGAGGTACAGCCGGGCTGGCGGCGGCTTATGAGCTGGAAAAGGCGCGCGGGGCGGGAGCTTCCGTTGATTACACGCTTTACGAGGAGCGGGCGCGGCTGGGCGGATCGCTGTCGTCGGAGATTGTGAACGGCACGGTTCTGGAGCGCGGCCCGGATTCATTTTTGACCGAAAAGCCTGCCGCTGCGGAACTCTGCCGCGAGCTGGGACTGGGCGGAGAACTGCTGCCCTCAAACGATACGGCGCGGAAGACCTTTATTGTGGTGCGCAACCGGTTGGTGGCTCTGCCCGACGGGCTGATGTTTCTGGTGCCGACCAAGCTGGTGCCGACGGCGCTGACGCGGTTATTCGGCTTGCGCACCAAGATCCGCATGGGGCTTGAGTTGCTGCTTCCTCCGCGGCCCGGCACCGGCGACGAATCTGTGGCGGCACTAGTGAGGCGGCACTTTGGGCAGGAGGCGGTGGACCGATTGGCCGATCCGCTGCTGAGTGGGATTTACGGCGGCGACGCCGAGCAACTGAGCGCGCAAACGGTGCTGCCGCGCATGGTGGAGATGGAAACGAAGCACGGCTCGCTGACGCGCGGGATGCTGGCAGCGCACAAGCGGATGCGAGACGCAACGAAAAAGGCCGCAACCGAAAAGCAGGGGGGGACGAAGCGCGAGGCGCCGGCTATATTTACAGCGTTGCGCGGAGGCATGAGCCAGCTGGTGGATGCGCTGGTGGCGCGGATTGATCTGGCCAACGTGCGTATCGGGACGCCGGTGAGCGCGATTCGGAAGACGGCCGGCGGCTGGACGGTGGATGCCGGCGGAGCGCGGCAAGAATTTGACGGACTCATCATGGCTGCGCCGGCGTGGGCTGCGGCGACTCTGCTGAAGCCGGTCGATGCCGTGCTCGGCAGTGAGCTCGCGGGGATTCCGTATTCATCGTCGATCACGTTGAACCTGGTTTACGACGAGACGAAGATCGGAACGTTGCCGGAGGGATTTGGATTCCTGATTCCGGCAGTTGAGGGCCGCGCGATGCTGGCGTGCACGTTTGTGCATCGCAAGTTTTTGGGGCGGACGCCGCCAGGCAAAGCGGTGTTTCGCGCTTTTCTGGGGGGAATGAATCGCGAGTCGATGCTGGAAGAGAGCGACGAGGCTCTGATTGGCGTTGTGCGGCGTGAGATGAGCGAGATTTTGGGGGCGAGTGTTTTCAGCGCCGCGGTTGAGCCGGAACATGCTCAGGTTTCGCGGTGGCGGCGTGCGATGGCGCAGTACGCCGTTGGGCATAAGGAGCGGATACGGCGGATTGGCGCGCGAGTCGCCGAGCTGCATGGTCTGCGGCTGGTGGGGAACGCTTACGACGGCATCGGGGTTCCGGACTGCATCCGGCTGGGCCGGCAGGCGGCGCGGGAGCTGGTGGCGGCAGGCGCTGAGATGAGCAGCGCGCGATAGTGGGTCAGTTTGAATTCAGTGACCGACGAGACGATAAAAGCCGAGACCGTACCCGATAAAGTAGACAGTTACCGTCGTCATCAAGATCGCTCCGAGAATGTATATCACGCGGTGCACTATTCCTTGGGGATCGGTTGCGCGGGGCCGTATTCCAATGCGCCACATCGTGAAAGAGAAATAGGCCCATACCAGTAGGACGAACCATCCACCCACATTCCCATTGATTTTCATGGCGGCGATTTTTTCATGCCTTCATCGAACCCGCAAGTTCCTCAATCGAAAAAACGCCAACAGCTAAGCCAGCTTCCTGTCGCTAAACCTTAGCCGCACTCCCCGTATACTTTACGGAGACGCATGACGATCCGCACGGACACATTCCTGGCGACAATTCTGGCCTCGACACGCGCCACGCTGGCGGCGGCGAAGGCCAATGTGCCCGTTGCCGATCTGGAACGACGCGCGGCCGAGCATCGCCCGCGCGGGTGGGCCGCGGCGTTGCGCCAAATGGCTGCGACGGGACCCGCGGTGATCGCGGAGATCAAGAAGGCGTCTCCGTCGAAGGGACTGATTCGCTCTGCATTCGACCCGGCATGGCTGGCGCGGAGATATCGAGCAGGCGGCGCGGCTGCGCTTTCAGTGCTGACGGATGAGCCGTATTTTCAGGGCAGCCTGCGCAACCTGGAGATGGCGTCGACTGCGGCGCCGCTTCCCTGCCTGCGCAAGGACTTCATCGTCGACGAGTATCAGATTGTCGAGGCGCGCGCGCACCGGGCCGATGCGATTCTGCTGATCGCCGCGGCGCTGAACGATGCGGAGATGAAGCGCTTTGCCGAGGCCGCGCATGCGCTCTCGCTCGACGTGCTGGTTGAGGTTCACACGGCGGAAGAACTGGATTGCGTGCTCGATGCGCTGGGCGAGACGGGCGCGGACGCGATCGGCGTGAACAATCGCGACCTGAAGACCTTCGAGGTGAGCGCGGAGACTTCAATGGCGCTGGCCGGGCGAATTCCGGCGAGCGTGGTGCGCGTGACGGAGAGCGGAATCTCAACGCACGAGGACATTGCTCGCCTGCGCAAGGCGGGGTTCGATGCATTCCTGATCGGCGAGAGCCTGATGCGCCAGCCCGATCCCGGCGTGGCGCTGGCGGAGTTGCTGAAGGGCGCGTCGAGCACGTCATGAGCCTCTGGATCAAAATCTGCGCCAACACTTCGCTTGCGGACGCGATGATTGCCGCTGAGGCCGGGGCCGATGCGGTGGGATTTGTGTTTGCGCCGAGCCCACGCCGCGTGACGGCTGAGCAGGCGGCGGCGATTGTGCGGGAGTTGCCGGCGAAGATTGAGAAGATCGGCGTGTTTGTGGATGCGGCGCTGGATGAGATCGTCGCGACGATTGAAGGCGCGGGCCTGACCGGAGTGCAACTGCATTCCGAAGTGACGGCCGAGGAGACGGCGAGGCTGCGGGCGCGGTTCGGGGCGGAACTGAGGATTTTCGGTGTCGTTCGATTTGGCGCTCAGCCTGAATTGCCGGCTCTAAGATCGGGAGATAGCTTCGACCACAACGCAGCAATGGAGATTGCCGCGCAAGGTTTGGAGTTCGCCGCTCCATTCTTAGATCCGCAAGTAGATGCCGTCCTTGTCGACTCCTATTCGCTGACGACGCGCGGTGGAACGGGCAATAGGTTCGACTGGGGGCTGGCGGCCGTGACACTCTTCAAGGTCACCGGCAAGAACAAAGTCGCGGCCGGCGGCCTGACTCCTGAAAATGTGGCCGAAGCAATTGCGGTGCTGCGCCCTTGGGGCGTGGATGTGGTGAGCGGCGTGGAAGCTGCTCCGGGGCGAAAGGATGCAGCGAAGGTGCTGGCGTTCATCGAGAACGCGCGCGCGGCGAGCGCTTTGACGGGTTGACTATATAGAGGGAATCTCGTGGAGGTTCGCGATGGCCGAAGGAAGCAACGGACGCGCGCGCGTTTCGCCGTTGGAAATTGATCCTGGACAATTCCGATTGTTGGGTCACGAATTGGTCGACCGCATCGCCGCGATGCTCGAATCGCTGCCCGACCGCCCGGTTACGCGGGGCGAGTCACCGCTCGATGTTCGCAAGGCTCTTGAAGCCGATCGTGTCTTGCCCGACAGCGGAACGAACCCAGCTGAGTTGCTCCGTCGCGCTGCGGACTTGCTGATTGACCACTCCTTGTTCAATGGGCATCCGCGATTCTGGGGATACATCACCTCATCCGCGGCACCCATCGGAGCGCTCAGCGAGATGCTCGCCGCGGCGGTCAATCCGAACGTGGGTGCATGGCCGCTTTCGCCGATGGCAAGCGAAATCGAAGCGCAAACAATTCGCTGGATCGCGGAGATGCTCGGTTACCCGGCCGACTGCGGAGGGTTGTTTGTGAGCGGCGGAAACATGGCCAACATCGTCGGGTTTCTCGCCGCGAGGCAGGCTAAGGCCGGCCGCGATGTGCGCACTGCCGGATTGGGCAATGCACGGCTGCGCGTCTACTGCTCCAAGGAAACGCACACGTGGGTTCAAAAGGCCGCAGACATTGCGGGCATGGGCACCAACGCGATCCGCTGGATCGCAACAAACAATCAGATGCAGATTGAAGTTTCCGCTCTCCGGCGGCAAATTGAGGATGACCTCGCCAGTGGAGATCGTCCGTTCCTCGTTGTCGGATCAGCTGGAACCGTGAGCACCGGCGCCGTTGATCCGCTCAGCGAGCTGGCGGCGATATGCCGTGAATTCGATCTGTGGTTTCATGTGGACGGCGCTTATGGGGCGATGGCGGCGATTCTTCCCGATGCGCTTCCGGAGTTC
>CAVXMJ010000020.1:0-23943 GCA_963762905.1 uncultured Acidobacteriaceae bacterium
CGAGCGCCCTCAGAAGGGCCGCTACCGGCAGTTCTGGCAGATCGGCGCGGAGGTCATCGGGCCGCCGTCGTCGGGCAGTGAATCGCCGCTGCGCGACGCGGAAGTTCTGGAGATGCTGGCCGCGTTGCTCGAAGAGTTGGGCATCAGCGGCTGGACGCTCGAGCTGAACTCTGTTGGGTCAAGTGCCGACCGGGCGAAGTACAACGACGTTCTGCGCGCGGCGTTGGTTGATGTGGCGCCAAAAATGTGCGGTGACTGCCAGCGGCGCGCCGTGACCAATCCATTGCGCGTGCTGGACTGCAAGGTGCCGGAAGACCAGCCGATCATTGAGAAGCTGCCGAAGATCGGCGATTCGCTCGGCGAAGACTCGAAGACACATTTTGCGGCTGTTCTTGCTGCGCTCGACGCGGCGGGCGTGCCTTACAAGCTGAATCAGCGTTTGGTGCGCGGCCTGGACTACTACACGCGGACGACATTCGAATTCACACATGGCGGACTGGGCGCGCAGAACGCGTTGCTCGGCGGCGGCCGCTACGACGGACTGAGCGAGGCCATCGGCGGACCGAAGGCGCCGGGGATCGGATTTGCGATGGGGCTGGACCGGCTGGTGCTGACGCTGCAGGCCGCGGAACACGATCGAGGGGCTGCCGCAGCAGCCCCGACGAAAGTTGACGCGTATATTGCGCCCATCGGAGAATCGCTCAACGCGGCCGCGCTCGTTTTGGCGCGCGAGCTGCGCCGCGCGGGTTTGCGCGTAGAGCTTGGCGACGGCTGCTTCCGGTTAAAGAAGTCCTTCGAGGCCGCCGACAAGGTTGCCCGGAGCATCGTGATCCTGGGCGAGGACGAGCACCAATCCGGTATCCTGACAGTGAAGCACTTTGCGAGCGGAGTGCAAAGCAAAGTGCCGCGCAGCGAGTTGGCTGCGATGCTCGCGAAATGAGTTTGCGCGCACAATAATTGGAAAATGCAGATCTTTCGACTTCAGCCGCTCGCCGCGGCGAGCGGCCTTCGCTCAGGATGACAGCTCTTCAGGGATAAAGGATCGGATACTGTGCTCGACTTTTTAGGCAATCTGGAACGGACCGACATGTGCGGCGAATTGCGCGCCGCCGACGCGGGCAAGCAAGTGGTGTTGATGGGCTGGGTGAACCGGCGCCGCGACCACGGCAACCTGATCTTTCTCGATCTGCGCGACCGCACAGGAATTGCGCAGGTGGTGCTGGACCACGACCTGATTCCCGAAGGCCACGCCAAGGGCGAGCAGGTGCGCCCAGAGTACGTTGTGGCTGCGGTGGGCAAGGTGCGGCTGCGCTCGCAAGATGCCATCAACCCTAAAATGCCGACGGGCGAGATAGAGATTGAGGCAACGGAAATTCGCGTGCTGAACGATACAAAGCTGGCGCCGTTTTCGCCGTCGGAAGAGGCGATTCAGAACGAGGAAGTGCGGCTCAAGTACCGCTACATCGATCTGCGCCGGCCCGAGATGCAGCACAACTTCAAGCTGCGGCACGAGATTACGCTGGCCATTCGCGAAAGCCTGAGCAAGCAGGGGTTTCTGGAGATCGAAACGCCGATTCTGACCAAGTCGACGCCCGAAGGCGCGCGCGATTTCCTGGTGCCGAGCCGCGTGCACGCGGGCGAGTTTTACGCGCTGCCGCAGTCGCCGCAGATCTTCAAGCAAATCTTGATGATCTCGGGGTTCGACAGGTATTTCCAGATCGCCCGTTGCTTCCGCGATGAGGACCTGCGCGCCGATCGCCAGCTCGAATTCACGCAAGTAGATCTCGAGATGAGCTTCCCGCGGCAGGACACGGTCTTCGGCGTGGTGGAGCAGTTCATGAACGCGGGTTTTGCGGCGGCGGGAATCGATTTGCCTATTCCTTTTCCGCGCATCACCTACGACGAGTCGATGCGCCAGTTCGGCACTGACAAGCCTGACCTGAGGCTGCCGGGACTGACCGACGTACGGTCGGCATTCACTGACGACGCGCTGGCGACGCTGCAGATCGATCCCGCGCTGCCGGTGGTGGCGCTGCGCATTCCGAGCGTGGGCGAGCTAAGCCGCAAGGAGCGCGAGGATAACCATCCGCTCTTTGACCAGAAGAAGGGCGCGAAGTTTATTGACGATTTCAAGCGGCTCGCGAAGAGCTTTCCCGAGGCGGCCGTGAAGGTGCGCGAGCTGGCGGGTGCGGTTGATGCGGACTTTGTGATCGTGGTCGCGGGCGATCCGGCGCACCACATCAAGGCCAGCGACACCAAGTTTCCGGGCAGGCTTTCGGAGCGCGAGATCAATGTGTACGCGGCAGCCGGCAACTTCCGCGCGGAGCTCGCGAAGAAGTATGCGGACCGGCACGGCGCGTTTCGCGTAACCGATGAAGTGGTGGCAGCTGCCGCGGCGCGAGGCGCTGAGGTTGAGCTGATTGATGGCAGCAAGGCTTTCAATCCGATGTGGCTCACCGATTTCCCGATGTTCGAGTACGACCTGGCCTCGGCGAAGTGGATGCCCGCGCATCATCCATTCACTGCGCCCATTGAGGCCGATATGGCGAACCTCAAGAGCGATCCGGCGAGCGTGCGTGCGAATTGCTATGACCTGGCGATGAACGGGCTTGAGCTCGGCTCGGGATCGATTCGTATTCACCGCAAGGACGTGCAGCAGCAGATTTTTGCCTCACTCGGCATCAGCGAGGAGGAAGCCAAAGCAAGATTCGGCTTCTTCCTTGACGCGCTGGAATATGGAACGCCTCCGCACGGCGGTATTGCGCTGGGCCTCGATCGCATTGTGATGCTGCTGGCGGGCGCAAGCAACCTGCGCGAGGTGATTACATTCCCCAAGACGGCGAAGGCCATTGATTTAATGGCCGAAGCGCCGACGGCTGTGACAGAACAGCAGTTGAAGGAATTGCACATTCGCGTGGCGCTCAAAAGCTAGGAAGTCAAGTCAAAGAGAGACGTTAGTTACAGCTTGGGTAACGCCGGTTCTCTGGTTTTGTATTCCTTTAAGAATGCCAAGAGCTCTGGAGACAGTATCAGTAGAGTTCCTCCCGCCCAAAGGAAATGGCCGATAAGCGGTACCAGCCCCATCCCGATCACGATCCAGCAATCGAACATGCAGGCGATAATCGCCCAAGTCAGGACTCGACGCGTCCGCCTAAAACCGCGGAACATGAGCAAAATCAGGTAAGCGACTACTAGCGGGTTCACCCACCCGTCAAGTGTGAATAGGATCCCACTTATGAGGTCGTCTTGTCTCACGTTGAAGCTGCTGATGCTGCGGCCATCAAGGGGATGGATAACCAAACCAAGAGTGAGGGCAGCGCATTGCCAGCCGCTATAAACATTGCCCCCGTCCCTGTCACTAACTGCTGGTAGAAAGAAAGCCAATGCAAACGCGATGAGGCCAGCAGTTCTGACGAGTCGGCGCTTCATCCCCGGTCCATTTCCGCAAACAGCTCGCTGAGCACAACGCGGATCGGCGTTCCCGGAACTCCGAGTTCGCCAGACTGCGCCAGGTGCAGGCCTTCGGCGTCCGCCGTCCATGCGCGGCGGGTTGCTGGATCGAAGATCCAGATATTCTGGACGCCGAAACCGAGATAGTCGTCGATGCGCACCTGAAAACGGCTCAGGCGATCTTCCGGTGACAGAATCTCGATTGCAATCAGCGGTGGGTGAGTGAGGATCGGCTCACGGGGCGCGCCCTTGCGCAAAATCGATACGTCGGGGCAGCGAAATCGCGTCGGCTTCACCTGCGTGCGGACGTCCGTCACGGCCCGGACTCCCCAGGCGTCGCGGTTATTCAGGAAGAGAGCGGCCAAAAGCGCCTGCAGATATCCGTGATCGTACTCGCCCACGTTTCGCTCCTCGATCCTCCCGTCCACGTAGTCGCAGTCGGGCTCGTAGACGGTTTCAAGGTACTCTTTGACCGTCACAAGGGGTTCCTCGATGGGGAGCGTGGCCATGGCACGATTATGCTCCAAAGCGGGCGAGAATCCAACCAGGTTGGACGCTACTGCCATCGCCGCCGCTCTTGGGGGCGCGCTGCTTCTGTGGTATATTTTTTGAGGTGCGGAAGCGATTTTCACCTCCGCCGGAAGTCGCGCAGGATCGTCACTGGTGCGGCTTTTTGAACCCCCTCTGGACGCGTAGCTCAACTGGCAGAGCATTCGGCTCTTAACCGACAGGTTGTAGGTTCGATTCCTACCGCGTCCACCAGCCTTCGCCCTCCCGGGCTTCGGCTCGGCAAGCCACCTGAAAAGCGAAGGCTGTCGCGCCGTAGCTTTCAGCGAAGGCGGACGATTACTTCGCCCTCTCGGGCTTCGGCTCGGCAAGCCACCTAAAAAGCGAAGGCTGTCGCGCCGTAGCTTTCAGCGAAGGCGGACGATTACTTCGCCCTCCCGGGCTTCGGCTCGGCAAGCCACCTGAAAAGCGAAGGCTGTCGCGCCGTAGCTTTCAGCGAAGGCGGACGGTTACTTCGCCCTCTCGGGCTTCGGCTCGGCAAGCCATTGCATGGAGCAGCCGCTCGCTGGTCGCTCGCAGAACTTCCTTACAGAGTTTGCCGCTGCATCGAGCAGGCGCTCGCTCGCCCTCGCGGCACCTTCTTTCCAAACCAAGCCCCAGGCTGCGTCGACCTTGCAATTCCCGGCGTATCTTGACAGCCGGGAGCAGTGTCTTTTAGTGTCCTTTCCGGAATACGCTTACTGACTGCTCTGCAGCGAACGCCCGAAATCCAGATAAAGGGGAGAACTATGACACAAGACTCGACAAGCGGAGTCCGGTTGAATCGCCGCGACGCGCTCAAGCTTTCAGCGGCAGCCGGCATGGGAATCGCTTTGGCGGAGCATGCTCACGCCTCAGACAGCATCAAGACCGGCGTCCACCAGGAGCCGGGTAATTGCTCGACGCCGCGCTCGGCCGTTGCCAAAACGCAGTACGGGCCCGTCAGGGGATTTCTGGATGGAGGGGTCTTTACGTTCAAGGGCATTCCGTACGGGCAAAACACGGCTGGCGAAAACCGCTGGCTGCCGGCGAAGCCTCCGGTGCCGTGGACGGACGAATATCCCGCGCTGATCTACGGGGCAAACTGCCCGCAGAATCTCCATCCCTGGACGGCGATCGAGCAGACATTCCTGCAGGACTGGGACGACGGCTACCAGAACGAGGACATGCTCAAGCTGAACGTGTGGACGCCGAGCCTGACCGGCAAGCGAGCCGTGCTGGTGTACTTCCACGGCGGCGGGTACAGCTTCGGGTCGTCGTACGAGCTGCCCTCGCAGGAAGGCGCGCAAATGGCGCGTCATCACGACGTAGTTTCAGTCACGGTGAATCACCGGCTGAACATTCTGGGTTTCTTCGATGCCTCGGAGATTGGCGGCTCGGCTTATGAAGACTCAGTGAACGTGGGCATGACGGACCTGGTCGCATCGCTTGAGTGGGTCCGCGACAACATTGCGAACTTCGGCGGCGATCCCGACCGCGTGATGATCTACGGCCAGTCAGGCGGCGGGTCGAAGGTGACCACGCTGATGGGCATGCCGTCGGCGAAAGGACTGATTCACCGCGCCTCGGTGCAGTCGGGCGGTGGAGGCAACATTCCGACGAAAGAACAGCAACGCGAAGTTGCACGGCAGATGATGAAGGACCTGGGCCTGGCGCCAAACGACATTGCATCGCTGCAGAAGATGGAGTGGTCCCAGCTTGTAGCGGCGGGGAACGCCGCGGTCGCCAAGATCAATCCGCCATTCCGGCCCGGAGGCGGATTCTTCTCAGGACCGGCGCGCGTGGGCTGGTCGCCAACCCTCGATGGGAAAGTGATCAACGTGCGGTCGTTCTTCGATGTTGCGCCGGAGACCTCAAAGGACATACCCATGCTGCTGGGCTCAGTGAGCGAAGAGGGTAACCAGATGTCTCACAACCCAACCGAAGAACAGTGGCATGCCGACCTCGCCAAAGCGTACGGCGACGACAAGGCAACAGCACTGATTGCGGTGTTGAAGAAGACGCATCCGGAAAAGAGTATTCGGACGCTGTCCTACATGTGCAGCGGCGCTTTCGGATTGAACAGCCTGGCCATGCGGAACAACATTGTGAAGATGGCCAAGCTGAAGCATGACCAAAACGGCGCGCCCGCCTATGCGTACTACTTCACCTGGCAATCGCCGATGCTGGATGGCGTTGCGGGCGCGTGGCACACCGCCGAGCTGCAATTCTGCTTCGACAACACCAAGCGTTGCGAACAGGGCACGGGCAATACTCCCGAGGCGCAGGTGCTGGCGAAGAAGATGGCGGATTCATGGGCCAATTTTGCCAGGACCGGGAATCCGAGCCAGCCGGGCATCAACTGGGATCCGACTGACCCGGGCACCAACAAGACCATGGTCTGGGACAACCAGATCCGAATGGTTGACGATCCGGAGAGCGAAGCCCGGAAGATGCTGCTGAGCTAGGGGGCAGGGCGGCCCGCCGTGGCTTCGTGCGGAATCATCGGGGAAATTGGCAAGGAAGTGGCGCGACCGGACCCGCCGCGGCTGGGAACTTCCAACTAACGCTGTCGCCGTGGCGCTTCGTCGCGGCGACCTCTATCGAGCTGAGCTACAGGTGCGCTTGCGACTCGCCAAACGCCAAAATCGATTCGTTCTCAGGCCTCTACTTCGCAGGCGGCGTTGCCGGCACCTTCGTAAAGGTCGATTCAAGGTCGGATGACCATGTGCTGCCGCCGTCCGTGGACGATTCATACTTGAGCGTGTATTGCGTTTCGGAGACTTCCTTCTCGGTCAAGCGCGTCTCCATTGGCTTACCTTGCATCATCGACTCGATTGTCCAGGTCCAGGTGTCGCCGCTGAAACTTCCCTTGGCTGTAATCGATTCGCCCCAACTGTCGAACGCGTTGTAGGTGTACATTTTGGTTTCCGGGTCGTATCCCAAAACGGCCGTGATCGAAAAGTCGCCGGCGGGCGATTTGTTATCCGAGTGCCCCTCAAGAAAAAATCCTCCGGACACCCATTCCCACGTTTGCGTTGACGACACCGGTCCTTCCATGCCGTGAGCGGTGGACTTGCCCACTTCATTCCAGTTGCCGACAAAATACGCGAGCCGCGCCAGTTCCGGGCCCGGTTTGGGCGGAGCCTGCGCGTGAATTGAAAGTCCGAGAAACACAAAGGTCGCAACCGACCCGATGATCCGTTTCATATGAGATCTCCTTGGCGTTGGGGCTGCGGCTATTCCATGTCCTCGATTAAGCCGGTGTCGAAAAGGCTAGTTGTTCCGCTTTGGAGGACGTAGGTTGTAAACCTTGAGGGAAGTGGTGCGCCCGGAGAGATTCGAACTCCCGACCTAACGCTCCGGAGGCGTTCGCTCTATCCAGCTGAGCTACGGGCGCGCTTCAACAGGATACCGCAGATTGCGCAATCAGAAGTTTTGCGGTAGGTGCGCGTGTGCGAGCCGGAGACCCCCAACTCGTCTTAGAGTTTTGCTTGGGTCGCGGTTCTGCCCCTATTAGTTGGCGTGGCCGATTACCAATATGCCTTTGGCCACGGAAACCTTCGGTGTCCCCCAGCGAATCTTCACTTTTGCAAGAAACGGAGTTTGGTGGGGCTCATTGTCCCCATTCTCTGAGGACTCATAGACAATGCAGCCAATGTTGGTGAGATCGTGAGGTTGGTCGTTATTCGGATCGGTCGTTGTGAGGTCAGCCATCGCCAGGTGGTTTTCTTTAGAGAGGTCACCGTCGTATACAACTGCGTATTCCATTGGGGCGCCTGGAACGACAGACCATATTTTCGGCTTTTTTGCGAAAACGCGTGCGTTTTCAGCGCATATTTTCTGTGCTTGGTCTCTCACACAGTCCAGATCTGTCAACGTGCAATTCTTGCCGTCGCCTGCGGGTAGGGCGTCTTCGACTATTTTTCCGTAAATCCCGACATTCGCTGGATAGCGCCCGGTGTTGTTCAGCCAATAGTGCAATCCGATTGTGGCCTTCTTGCCGCCGTCTCTTACGGTGAATCCGTTTGTGTCGCTGTCAATCCCGATACCCCCATCGTCTGCAATGTCGAAGGCTATCCAGGGGCGCGTGGATTGATGCATTTCTGTGGCCTGGTCGCGTAAGGCCAAAAGGGTGAAAAATGCAATAGCTGCTGATAGGAACGCAACGACCGCCAAAACGAAGTTGAACCGTGTCATCCATTTGGCTGCGACTGCGTTAACCCGCGCTGCCTCGGCCGGGGAGTACGCCCCGTGTTTCTTGGATTTGAAATTCTTGATTTTGCGCGCAGTATGTTTGAGCAATCGCAAGCAGCCTCGAAGGTGTGTCCGTGTCACGCGCTTCGGCCTTTCAGGTCCGACTACGGGTTCCAATGCACACCCCTCCGTCCATGAGCGCCGCTAATCTTTCCAATGTAAGCACCCGCAACGAATTTGCTCGACTTACGCCTACCCTGAAGAATATCCCCTTCCAGCCAGCCGCCGTCTAGGCCTACATTTCGTTGACTTGGGGCTGATTTTTGAGTATTCTAGAGGTCTTGCGCGGTGTTGTGCCTGGGGTCCGGGTGTGTCCATACGGACCTTGCTTGATGGAGTTTCTGGCCAGGTTCTGGCGGCTCCAATAGAACAGGCGACCGGCTGCGGGACCGGGAGAAAGTGGTCCGGCGCAGCCAGGGTTCCGAATGGAACCCAACTCCCGCAGCTTCTCACCCGAACAGATTTGTTTGGCAGTGGGTAGATTTTGAAAGCCCGTGCACGTATTGCATGGGCGAGCGCGGTTTGCGCTGGTTGGAATGATCCGGGCGTAGGGTTGTTGGATGCTGTCCCACCCTAGCCGGAAAGACAAAAGCCCGGCGAGGGTGGGGCACCCAGGATTCCCGGGCACCCCGGTCCTCTTGAGGCGCCGGTAAATTTTTTCGAGGGAACGAGAGATGTCGACGTTTATTCCGAGCGGCAAGGATATCAGCCGCAAATGGTATGTGGTGGACGCGAGCGGGCAGACGCTGGGACGCCTGGCGACCAAGGCCGCGATGATCTTGAGCGGCAAGACGAACCCGCAGTATGTGCCGTACATCGACATGGGCGACCACGTGATTGTGATCAACGCGGAGAAGGTTCGCCTGACGGGGTTGAAGGACCAAACCAAGCTTTACCGGCGCTACACGGGCTTTCCGGGCGGGCTGCGCGAGGAGTCGTTTACGCGGCTGATCAACCGCAAGCCGGAGAAGGTTCTGGAAGAGGCGATCAAGGGCATGCTGCCGAAGAGCAAGATGGGACGCCAGATGGCCACGAAGCTGAAGGTCTATCGCGGCGAGCAGCATCCGCATACGGCGCAGAAGCCGGTGGTTCTTTAAGACAGGGAACAAGGGACCAAGGGACCGAGAAGCATTGAAATAGGGACGCAGGGACTTTAGGGACTAGGACAGACAAGCCTGAGGGCTGAGAGCTAAGAGGAAACGAATGGCAGAGGATCTGGTTCAGTATTACGGGACGGGGCGGCGGAAGTCGGCAATCGCGCGAGTTTTTCTGCGTCCCGGCACGGGCGAGTGGAAGGTCAACGGCAAGAAGTTCGAAGAGCATTTTGTGACCGAGCAGCAGAGGGTGAGCGCCAAGCGGACGCTTGTGGTGGCCGAACTCGGAGCGAGCTTCGACGTGGTGACCACCGTAAAAGGCGGCGGAGTTTCAGCACAGGCCGATGCCGTGAAGATGGGCATTGCCCGCGCCCTGGTTGAGTTCAACCCTGAGCTGCGCAAGCTGCTCAAGGCCGAAGGATTGATGACTCGCGACGCGCGCCAGAAGGAACGCAAGAAGTACGGCCAGAAGGGCGCGAGAAAGCGGTTCCAGTTCAGCAAGCGCTAAAGCGCTTGCAGTTCATCGTTCGCAGTTCTTAGTTCGCAGTTTCCGGTGAATCGGCTTCGGCCAGCTGTGAACTACGAACTGTGAACTGTGAACAGGTTTTACAAATCTCCCGCACGAGCGGGATAAATCCGGGCCACAGAATCAACAGCCCGGATGCAGTCCACGAAGGAGGACAATTGGCAACCATCACCATGAAGGAATTGCTCGAAGCGGGTGTTCACTTCGGGCATCAGACCAAGCGCTGGAATCCCAAGATGAAGGAATACATCTTCGGGGAACGCAACGGAATTTACATCATCGACCTGCAGAAGACGCTCAAGCTGTTCAAGGACGCGTCAAAGTTTGTGACTGAACTGTGCGGCAGCGGCAAGACGATTTTGTTCGTCGGCACCAAGCGCCAGGCGCAGGATGCGGTGGCCGAAGAAGCCACGCGGGCGGGAATGCCCTACATTAACCAGCGCTGGCTCGGGGGCCTGCTGACCAACTGGGTTACGGTGCAAAAGAGCGTGAAGCGCCTGCAGGAACTGGATGAGATGGCCACGGATGGCCGCTACGACCTGCTGACCAAGAAAGAAGTCATCAAGCTGGAGCGCGAGCGCAAGCACCTGCAAGCGAACCTGGCCGGTATCAAGAGCATGAAGCGGCTGCCGGACGCGCTGTTCATCGTGGACTCGAACAACGAGCAGATCGCGGTGAAGGAAGCGCGCAAGCTGGGCATCCCGGTGGTTGCGGTCGTGGACACGAACTGCGACCCGACTGTAGTGGACTACGTGATTCCCGGCAACGACGACGCGCTGCGCGCGATTCGGCTGTTTACGTCGAAGATTGCCGACTCGGCCGCCGAGGGCGTGAACATGCTGACCGATAAGGCCTTCTCGGAAGAAGCGCCGGAAGCGGCGGCGGCTCCGATAGAGAACGAAGGCGGCGTGGCGGGCGTGGCGATTTCGGCAGAGAGCGCGCCGAGCGAAGAAGTGGACCTGGAAGCCGCGCTGGGTGGTGGCATCCGCAAGGCGCCTGCGGCTGTGGCGGCACTGCTTGAAGAAGACGAAGTGGCGGCGGAGAGCGCCAAGTAGCGATTCGGCAAGGAAGCACGCACTGAACTCAAAAGAGCGTGGCCGCTTTGGTCGAGTCTTGTTAGACCGCCCGAATGAGCGCCACGCTTTTCTTATGCCGGAAATTCTCCGGTGCGCAACACGATTGTGAAATCTTAAACGCAATGCATGCATAAGGCCGCCTGCGGCCAGGGAAAAAGAGAGATGACGACAGTGACTGAGAAGATTGACGCGAAACAGGTGAAGGAACTGCGCGAGAAGTCGGGCGCGCCGATGGGCGACTGCCTGAAGGCTCTGCAGGAGACCAAGGGCAACATGGAAGAGGCGTTCGTGGTGCTGCGCAAGCGCGGCATGGCGTCGGCGCAGAAAAAATCGTCGCGCGTGACCAACGAAGGCGCTGTGGGCAGCTACATTCATGCCGGCGGCAAAGATTGCCGTGCTTGTGGAGCTGAACTGCGAGAGCGACTTTGTGGCGAGGACGGAAGACTTTCAGGAGCTGCTGAAGGACGTGGCCATGCACATTGCGGCCAGCGATCCGCGCTACATCAAGCGCGAGGACGTGACCGCGGACGATCTGGAACGCGAGAAGGAAATCTATCGCGCGCAGACAGTCGCTTCAGGCAAGCCCGAGAAGTTGATTCCGCAGATCGTGGACGGCAAGATGGCGAAGTTCTACGAAGAGGTTTGCCTGCTGGACCAGCCGTTCATCAAGGACCAGGCCATCAGCGTGAAGGAGTTGATCGCGCAGAAGGTCGGCAAGCTGGGCGAGAACATCACGGTGCGGCGGTTTGCGCGGTTCAAGGTGGGCGCGCCGGACTGGACTGTGGCGCAGACCAAGACTGTCGAAGCCGCGGAGTAAATGCGCAGCGGCCAGCGGATCTCGAGCCAGGTCAGAGTCGAAACCGAATAGAAGGGGCAGTCCATTGCGGACTGCCCCTCTTGTTTATGTGCGGATTTCATGGGCGGCTGGCGTATCTTACTATTCGGTACGATCTTGCCGAGCCTCTTTGAGTGACCGGTCATTTTTAGTACATTAAGAAGCTACTGCTATGACTTGTTGTCGCCCCACCTGTCGATAGAGTTCTGAGGCCCCACGCGGGCCGGGGACCCAAGGTCCCGAATCACACGAACTCGAAAATCCAAAAAATCAGTTCCAAAATTTAAAAGGAGAACCAAAGTGCGCAGAGCTCTTGGTGCTGTTCCATCTGTTTCCCAATTCCGGTTGCCGCTCACGATGCACGCGGAGCTCGTCCTTCTTATGAATTGTTGTTGTCCCGCCTGTCGATAAGTTCTTCCACTCCAGGCGGGCCGTGGACCTTTTGTCCCGACCCATCCAGGTTCCAAAATCCAGATTCAGCCACCAGAATTTGATGGAGAAACCAAAGTGCAAAAGGCTCTTTATGCTTTTACGTCTGCTTCCCTGCGCCGGATGCCGCTATCGATCTCCGCTGCGCTCTTTCTGTTTTCCTTGGCGGCGACCGCACCCCTGGCCGCGCAGGACGACCTCACTACGAGAAACGCGACGTCAGGATACAACGGCGCATACATTACGGGGCCGGCCTCAAATCCACTGAGCTTCCTGAACGGCTCCGCCTTCCGTACCACCGGCAATCCGGCGCCATACGACTTCCACGACTTTGCTCCGGCGACATCCCTGGACAAAAAGCTGCCCAACTGGATCGACGTGCAGGCCGAGGAGCGGTTCCGGTACGAGGGGTACGACAATTCGAGCTTCAAAGCCAAGGTTGATGACTCCTACATCTTGAATCGCTTCCGGTTCCAGGTGGACCTTCACACGGCAAGCTGGTTTCGGGTTACCGCGCAGGTGCAGGACGCCCGATCAGGCTTCCAGAACCCGCCGATTGGGCCGCCGAACACGGTTCGCTGGGATCTGAAACTCGCTTATGTCGAGATCGGTGCACCCGAAAAGCACTGGATAAGCCTGCGAGTGGGCCGGCAGATTATCAACTACAACAACACCATTCTTGCGGATTCCGAATGGCGCAACCAGGCCCGCTCCTACGATGCGGCGGTGCTGAACCTGAACGCAAAGCACGAGCATCTGGGCATTTTCGCGGCGTCAGCCGTGGTGCCGCAGGCAAATGGCGTGAGCCCGCACCAGGAAGGCAATAACATTTACGGCGCCTATGGCCGCATCGACGATCTTCTTGGGCCGCATTCTAACCTTGAGCCGTTCGTCCTGTGGCGCGTGCAGCCGAAAGAGGTCGTGGAAGCGGCCGTCGCCAAGACCACCGGCAAGGAGAGCGAGAGGGCTTTTGGGTTGCGCTTCAAGGGGCAGGCGCACACGGCGTTCAATTATTCAGGCGAGTTGATCGTCGAAAACGGCAAGGTGGGGCCGGAGCCGATTCGAGCCTTCGCAGCGCAGGCCGGCGCTTCTTACCAGTTTCTCGATGCGGCGACCAAGCCGCGCATCTTTGCCCAGTACGACTACGCCTCGGGCAACCGCAATCCGGCGCAGAACGGATCGCACTCCACTTTCGACACAATTTACCCCACTGCGCACGACCGCTTTGGCATCACCGACCTGTTTGGCTGGCAGAACATTGAGGCAGTACGCGCGGGAACTACGGTTGAGCCCCACAGGCGGCTCACGTTCACGGTGCAGGGTCTGGACGACTGGGCGGCCGATGCGCTGGACTCGATCTACAACACTTCGGGAAGCGCGATCGTGACCAACAAGACTGACCACGGCCGCCATTTGGGCGCGGAAGTCGATGGCTACTCCTGGTATGAACTGAACCGGCACTTCAACCTGGGCGGCGGCATCGGCTACTTCGGCGGCGGAGATTTTCTGACGAACGTGACGACGAGCCACTCCTACACGTATTACTACTTTGCGTTGAACTTCAAAGACCACGGAAAGTAGCAACGAGCGCCATTCGTTGATTCTCGCACCCAAGTAAAAAGGGCAGCCCGTGCGGGGCTGCCCTTCATCGTGTGAGTTGAGCTGCGATTTACGGGAGGTAGTAGCGCAGCGAGGTGAAGATCATGTTGTCAGTGCCGTGTGCGCCGTTGCCGGTGTTGGCCGTGCCACCCGCCCCAGACCACAAGTCGCGCCGGACGTTTTCGTACGTGAAGCCCTGGCGGAAGCGGCCCTTGGGACCGTTATAGAAGTTGAACCAGTAGCCGGCCGTGAACTCCTGGACATCCTTGTTGCTGCCGCCGCAGTTGGAGGGAGCGATCGGTGCGGCTCCAGTTGCGCCGACTGTTGGAGTGGTGGGCTCTACAAGGCAGCCCGACATGTTGACGCTGCGCGTACCGTAGCCAACCTGGGTAGTACCGCTGAGTACGTAATCGCGATCAAGATAGTCGCCGCCGTAGTTGAAGTACATATTGAGTCTGGCCGTCGGATTCAGCTCGATCGTGCTGAGAGCCGAGAAACCGTGGATGGGAGAAAACACCGCATTGGGGCGAAGCGTAACATCGGCGATCGTAGAGGAGCCGTAGCGGCCGACGCCCTGGCCCCACAATCCCTTGAGGCCTACGGTGAACTTCTTGGTGCCAATCGGCGCGCGGAAGCCGGCGCCGAGGCCTGCGCCTACCGCCGTGCTGTTGGTGGGCAAAGCCGTGGTCGGCACCGTGCAGGTAGCCGTTACGGTCGCGCAGGGATAGATGCGGTCGCGGAAGTTGCGCTCGATGCCGAAGATCTCCCAGTGGCCCCAGCCGGGCTCGATCGCCATCTTCACAACAAAGTCCGGCGTGTAGTTAAAGGAGTAATTGGCCTGATTGTCATAGAGGCCGCCGCCGGTTCCCGTTGAACCAAGCAGATAATTGGTCGGCGTGTTCTGGCCGGAAGCGTTGAGCGTCTCGGCGTTTTCAACTGAAGCGCCCAGGAAAAAGGCCTTGCCGAAATCTTTGGAGACGCGGAAGCTGTACTGCCGCGCCCAGACAAAGCCCGCGGAGTATTGTGCGTCGATCGTTGACGGCAGGACTTCCGTGCCGCGCGTCAGGCCAGAGGTGGTTTCAGCCACCAGCGACCAGCCCGTGCCGCCTGAGAAATCCCATCCGCTCGCCAACTTGGCATCGCCCCAGATTTGCCGCTGGCGCAATGTGTAACTGTTCGACTGGTTGTTGTTTGAGGTTGTGCCCGAGCTAAGCCAGTCAGCCTCGTAATAGGCCGTGAGGGTTGCGCTATTGAGCTTGCCGACACCCTTGAGGGCGACGCGCGACTGGCGGCCGGAACCGAAGAACTCGCTCAACTGCGATGCCTGCGAGTTGGCAAGCGGAACGCCGGTCAAAGCTGTGTTGATGTCGCCGCCCGTGGCGCCCTGACGCCACACTGTTTCACCCGCTACGAAGCTGCCGGCGGGCGAGAGGGTGATGCCCTTGTAATGAAGGGCGTCAGGATTGTTGATCGCCTTCTTGATGCTCGTGGTCTCATCGGAGACCGTGGTGGCGAGCGAAAGTGAGTCGGCCTTCAGGTCGGTCACGGTGCTCTGCAAGGTGGAAACGGCCGCGGCGTTGTCAGTGGCCGATTGTTGCTGCGCCGTGGCATCGGCTTCAGCCTTGGCTGCTGCTGCCTGCGCATCGGCTGCGGTTTGCTGCGCCTGCTTCAACTGATCGTCCTTGGTGGCCAGATCAGCCTTCAGGCCATCGATCTCGCCCTGAAACTGCTGCTTCATCTGGTCGATCTGTTCCTGAACAGTGGGACCGGCCGGCACAGCGGGTTTCCGGGCGGCATGCTTCTTTGCCGGCGGCGTTGTGCCGCTGGTTTGCGCGTAAGACACAACAAGACCGGCTGCAAGAAATGCAACGGCAGCCGCTTTCACTGTCAATTTCATTTGGGCCTCTCTTTTCCTCATAGAATTGTGTTGGAAGTGTCCAGCGCCCCCGTGCGTAACGGACACAGAAATTTGTGCATCCCGGGCGCATTGATGAATTGGAAGATCTGCGGTATTCCCCATCGGCGCGAAGAATTGAGGGAGTGGTAGAGAAGGCAGTCTCGCGCCGGCAAAACTCCCTCTGTCGTCACGTCTTAAGCCTCGCAGAGCAAGATTAAGATTTGACGAATTCACGCAGAATTCACAGAGGTGAGAAAACCAAAGCAGTGAGAGAAAGAGAATGAGAGGAAATTCAATTTCTATTCACATACACTTCGCTTTTCTTCCGCAATTACGCAGGGAATTCCGGCAGGAAGATTGCGGCAGTGTGATAGGAATGCGCGAGGGACATGGATGATGCGCCCGGGACCCAGCGGCAGGGAGGTAGAAAAATTTCGGGGATCACTCGACGAGTGACGCCGCCGGCGCTTGGCTGTGAAGTCGACTTAGCGGCGGGAGGATTCGCCGCCGGCACTTAGTAAGTCGGCAAAAATCCGGTACGCTCCAGGCACTAACTCAGGGAACTGGCGATACAACGCGAACGCAACATAGATGTAAGTGCCTTTGCCGCGATGAAGGACGAGGAGGCCGCCGCGCTGCGGATCCTGGCCGGGGTCGGCGGTTTCGGTGAGCGCAGTGTACCCGGGATCCCAATGATCGAGGAATCCGTGTCCGCGCTCTTCAAACCATCCGGCAAAATCGGCGGAGGTGATTTCGTTTGGCCAGGAGAGTAGCGGATTCGCGGGATCGAGTAGCCTGACTGGATCCTGCTCATCGACGACGCGCTCGGGAAAGCGCCCCATGGTGACGGGCAGCGGCGCAGGAAACGTGTTGCCCTGGTACTCGACGACGACTGTGCCTCCACCCTCAACGAAATGCTCGAGGCGCGATTCGGCGGCCGCAAGCGCGGGACGCGCGGAATAGGCGCGAATGCCGACGACCAGCACGTTCCACTCCGACAGATCGGCGGTGGCGAGCTCGTCGTCCGAGAGGAGATGCGGCACGATGCCCAGCGCCTCAATGGCCTCGGGAACATGATCGCCGGTTCCCATGACGTACCCCACGCGCAGGCCCGGCTGAATCTTCACATCGATCTTGCGCGTGCGGAGCTCTGCCGGCTTGTATTGGTTATAGGGCAGCAGGCCGGTATAGCCAATACTCTGCCAGCCGATGGAGTAGGTTTGATCGCCGACATGCGCAACGGCCTTGATGGCGTAAGCCCGCGCGGCGACGTCACCAGAAGGAGTGACCGAAAACACAAGCGGCTCGGTGTCGCCCGCAGCCTTCAGGTGAAATTCGCGCTGCGCGGGATCGGCGTGCCAGCCTTCAGGCAATTGGAGATCGACGAACCCGTCGGCGGCATGCTCGGCGTGAACGGTGACGTTGACGGGAAGCGGCGAACCATCGAGAGGAAGAATGCGCGCTTCGGGCTCGACACGAACACCGACGGCCGGCGTGACGACGAGCGGCTGATAGACGCCGCCAACACCGGTGACGTGCCCCAGGGTTTGCACGACCATACCGAGGCGGATGGGCACGCCGTCAAAGGTGAACTGAGACCAGGCGGAGAGCGGATAAGGCTCGAAAGAGCGCTCGCGCCAGGCTTCATTCGAAATGTCGTAGACAGGCTGCTCGGTGTTCGGCCGCGTGAAGTAGGGTTTCGTGGGCGCGGCATCGGCGGAAACCTGCACGTGAAAATTCCGATCGGTTGCGGGCGCAGCTGCTTGCGCGGCATCGATCGGTCCGCCGGCGTCGTCGATCTTCCAGGTCCCGCCGTCGCTCGATTCGAGCCATGCACGGCTTAATTCTGCGGCATCCAGCCCTTGCGCAAGATGCACGCGAACGTCGAAGTCCTCACCGGGCCAAACACTGCGCGCGGTCTCATCGGCAGATCCGCCGCGACTGCCCGGACCTTGTTGACGTGCGTAGTTAGTGGTGAACGCAACCAGGTCCAGGCCGAGCAGATCTTTGAGCGCAGTTTGAAACTGCTCAATCTTCTCGCCGAGCTCGAGCTCGAGGCCCGCCTTTGCCTCCGCGTCCATGTCGCTGGCCTTGACGCGCGCGTAAAGGTCGAGCGTCTGGCGGTAGATGGGAACGAGATTGTGCGCGGCAGTAACACCACTCTGATTTTTGCAATCGCTGATGAATGCTTTCAGGCTGCTGTCAATCTGGCTGAGGCCGTCGGCGAGCCAACGGGGCGGTGCGCTTCCCGCCAGGCGGGCCAAACCCGTAATGCCGGTAGCAATGTGAACTTTTGCGTTCCAAAACAAGCTCGAATCATTTTTCTCCGCGCCGGACGCGCCGGCCCCAGGCGCAACGGCCCAGAGGTGATAGCTCGATGAGTCGGGAGCGGCGAGCGCGGGATCGGCGCCGCCATATTGCGATTTCTGCTCGCCCCAGCCTTCGCGCGCAATCTGCACATAGGTGCGGCCAAGAGTCGCATCCCAGTTACCGACGGGGACAGTCACGTCTGCCGGCAACGAACCTTCGATCCACTGGCCAGTGAGGTAATTATGAAACCGCGCGGGCGCCCACTTGCCGGTGGCGTAGTCGAGCATCTGGCCGTTGGTGATGGGCGCGAAGGGCGTGCGCGAGTAAACGGCCAGAGCCTGCCAGGGCTGAAGGCCCGCGCCACCGTCTTTCACCGGCCGCAGTTGCTCCGGAAAGACGTTGGGATCGGCCGCGGCTTTGAAGGCCTCCTGTTCAATTTCACCGGCCACCTGGTGCTGGCCGTGGCCGTCAGTAACTCCGCCGACGAAGGTCGACGCGATGATCTGCGGGCGCACCATCCGGATGGCCAGAACCGCGTCATAGAGCACGCGATCGTGGCCCCACTTTTCAAAAGATTCCTGCTGCGTTTTGGAGAAGCCGAAGTCAACCTCTGTACCCCAAAGTTGGCGCACTCCGTAATATCGGTCGGCTTTGAGCAGCTCGTTGGTGCGGATGAGGCCGAGCGCGTCGTAGCTTTCGGCGCCTTGCGCGTTCTGGCCGCCCTCGCCACGCGTGAAGGTGAGCAGAGTGATACGTACGCCGAGGCCCCGCGACAGATAGGTCATCAGCGCACCGTCTTCATCGTCGGGATGGGGCACGATGAAGAGCACGCTGGCCGTGGTGCCGAGCCGCTTGAGGGTTTGCTCAAGATCGGCCGCGCCGCGATCTTCGGGCAGTGGCAATGCGTTGGCCGAGGGCTCGGGCAGCGGAACTTGCGCGAGCTCAGCATCCGGCGAGAGCTGGGGCGCTTGTTGCGCGCGCACAGATGCGCTGCCGGCAGACAATACGAACGCGGCGACGAGAACGATGCAGTGCAGTTTACGGGGAACGAAATCCATCAGGGTCAGTTTACAAGGCCGCGCGCAGATCAGCGCCAGTCGTCGTGGGCGCTGGTCAGTCCTTCGTTTACCACGGCCTCGAAGCCGGTATTTTTCTTGACGAAGATCTCGCTGAACTGGCGGTCCTGGCGGAGAAGGATGGCCTGGAGGCGCACCAGCTCAAGCAGGCCCAGGAACATGGCGATGAGCGCGCGCTCGGAGTGCGTGTGGCTGAGCAGGCGGCGTAGCGCCACAGGCTTGTCTTCCATGGTGAGGCGCCGCGTGAGGAACTGGATCATCTGGCCCACAGTCACCGAATCCTCTTCCACGTTAAGGATGGGGCGATTGCGTGCGCGCTCCAGGATGTCGCGGAAGATGCGGACGAGGTCGGTGGTGTCGGCCGCGATCTCGGGCTCCGCGCCCGCGTCTTCGCGGAACTCGCGCACGCCGGGATTGGTCCAGGTGTTGGCTTCGAGCATCTGCTTTTCGTGCAGCATCTGCGCGGCATTCTTGAAGCGCTCGTGCTCAAGCAGGCGATCGACGAGCTCTCGGCGCGGATCCTCGGTCGACTCTTCCGGCCCGACCGGCGCGCGCGGCAGCAACATCTTGCTCTTGATGTGAATGAGCAGCGCGGCGGTGTAGATGAAGTCGCCGGCCACATCCATGTCGCTGGCGCGCAGATGGTCAACGTAGGCCAGGAACTGCGCCGTGATTTTCGCGATGGGGATGTCGTAGATGTCGATGTCCTGCTTGCGGATCAGGTCGAGCAGCAGGTCGAGAGGGCCGTCGTAGACCTGGCCGACGAAGACGGAAAAAGGCGACTGCTCGGCATCAATGCCGCGGGCCTTGAGCGCCGCAGCAACTTTCTCAGCGGTGGTCTTCTCGGGCGTGGGAGGCTCGAAGGTTGGCGGCTCGGCAGCCATGGGGGCGTTGAAGGGCAAAGCAGGCGCTGCTTCCGGCGTGGGAGCAGCGTCAGGGGCGGGGGCTGAGTCGGGCACCAGTGCTGTCTCGGCGGGTTCGGGCGCGGAAGGCTCCTCGACTGGCGCGGGAGGTTCTGCGGCCGGCGGCTCAGGCTCGGAGTCAGGGGGTTCTTTGGCTGGCGGAGGTGGCTCGGGCGCCGGCGGCTCTTCGATGGGCGCGATAAGTTCAGGTTCGGGCGCCAGCTGGGGCGCAGATACTTCTTCGGGCTTTGGCGCAGGCACTTCTTCGCGTGCAGGCTTGGTCACGGCGTCTTCGGATTGTGGGGAAGGATTTGTCAACTCAATTTCTTCTTCTTTTACCTGCCCGCCGAGCTCGACCCGGGGATCGGCATTTATGCACATGTGCTGTTCCGAATCGACTTCAAACGCAGATTCAGAGATCGCGAAAATGCTCTCGATTTCCGAAGGACGCTCCGAAGAACCTCCCACGGGGCCTAAAGGCTTGCTTGAATCAAATTCTTTCATGGCACGACTAAAGTCATGCCCATTCAAGGCCCGAATCTCGCCCGCCGGTTCAACATTTTCGTTCACGGGCTCCGGGCTGTTTTCGACCTCTGCGGGTTTCTCGGCGCCGGCCTCAACCTCACTGACTATATTTTCGGGCTCGAGGCCGTTTTCTGGATCGGTGGATATCTCGGCGTTCGACTCGATCTCTGTGACCTCAAGCTCAAGGCTGCTTGGGGGCTCGATGTGTTTCTCAGCGATCGATTCGACCTCTATGACCTCAGGCCCAAAGGCACTCTCCGTGCTGACTTCTGTTCCTTCGTCCTCTTGCTCGGTAATTGCCGCCTGTGCAGTTGCCTCGATGCCGGGCTCTGCTTTTCCGTTGCGGCGGAGGAGCCCGATTCCGGAGCGGATTCCGCCTAACGCAAAATCGAGCGCCCTGCGCCACCACGGGAGTCTTTCTTTCTCCACTTGCACTTTCTTGACCCGTCAAGCCCCTTCGGTTCCCGTGGTTCGTTCAATTTCAATTCATCGCAGTTCGTTTTTGTGTTTGGTTCACGCGGGCCGAACCGTCGTCAACGGCATTTGCATGGCGTCGCGAACCTCGATCATGGTTTGCTCGGCGCGAGCCTCAGCCTTGCGTGAACCCTGAATCAGAACTTCCTTGGCGCCAGCCTCGGTGATGCCGGCGCGGCGCTGCTGAATGGGATTGAGCACCTGCACGAGCGCGTCAGCAGCCCAGCCTTTGCACTCGATGCAACCGATGCTCGCCGAACGGCAGCCGTCATAAACCTTCGCCATCGTCTCCGGCGTTGAGAAAACTTTATGCAGATCGCCAACCGGGCACTTATCGGGATCGCCAGGATCGGTGCGGCGGACTCGAGCAGGGTCGGTGACCATGGTCTTCAGCTTCTGTCGAACAACCGGCTCTGGATCACTGATCAGAATCGTGTTGCCGTAGCTCTTGGACATTTTGCGGCCGTCGGTGCCAGGAAGCTTGGGCGAGGGCGTGAGTAAAACTTTTGGCTCGGGAAGGACTTCGCGCCCGGCTCCCGCCGCGGGCTTGTAGATAGAGTTGAAGCGTCGGGCCAGCTCGCGGGTCAGCTCGACGTGGGCCTGCTGGTCCTGGCCGACGGGAACAAAGTCTGGCTGGTAGAGAAGAATATCCGCTGCCATCAGAACCGGGTAGCCAAGGAATCCGTAGGTGGCGAGGTCCTTGCTGGCAAGATTCTCCTGCATCTCCTTGTAGCTGGGCACGCGCTCAAGCCAGCCGAGCGGAGAGATCATGGCGAGGTCAAGGAACAGCTCGGAGTGCTGCTTGGCGCGGCTCTGCAGAAAGATCACGCTCTTCGCCGGGTCGAGGCCCGCCGCGAGGTAGTCAATCATCACCTCAACGATGTTGGATGTGATCTGGCTGGGGTCGGCGTAGTCGGTGGTGAGAGCGTGCCAGTCGGCGATGAAAAAGTAGCATTCGTACTTGTCTTGCAGCTTGACCCAGTTGGCCAAGGCGCCCATGTAGTTGCCCAGATGAAGCTTTCCCGTGGGGCGCATACCGCTGAGGACGCGCGGGCGGGGCGATGAAATTGCGGGCTCGGGCATGGGCGAGTGGATTCCTCGGCGGCCTGAAAAAGACGGCCGCCATCTCTAAGAGTGCGTTAAAAAGCCGTCATTCCATTGTAGCGGGAGAGGTTGGAAATCGGGCCGATCCTAAATGCCCATCAGGATCGAAAAGATCAGGCCAATCGAGGGACCGACAAGCAGCCTGAGAATAAAGCTGCCCACAACGATCATGAGGATCCAGCTCATCCAGCCGCCGATGCGGTCATATTGCTGCACCAGGTTATAGGGCAGCATGTTGCGGACGAAATGGCTGCCGTCGAGCGGCGGAATTGGCAGGAGATTAAAAAAGAAAAGCGACAGATTGACTTCGATGGCCAGAAGTGCCAGCAGGACCAACGGCTGCAATCCGCTGCCGAAGGCCAGGGCGCCAGACAGATTTGCATGAACGAGCGCGCGCCCGTCAGGAACTGCGATGCAAATGATCGCCAGAGCTGCAAAAGCAATGCCGACCAGCACGAGATTGGAAACCGGCCCGGCGAGAGTGACGAGGTTATCGTCGCGGACAATCTTCTTGAAGTTGCGCGTGATGACCGGGGTGGGCTTGGCCCAGCCGATGAGAAACCCGCTGAAGAGTGTGAATCCAACGAGCGGGCCAAAGATGGCGAGCGCGGGAATCAGCAGAGTGCCGATGGGATCAACGTGATACATGGGGTTCAGCGTGATGCGTCCCTGCAGTCGCGCCGTCTGGTCACCGAGACGCGAGGCCATCCAGGCGTGCGCGCACTCATGGAAACTGAGAGAGAAGAGCAGCAGGACAAACTCGAAGATGCCGATGACGAAGGCAGTGGACACGAAGCGATTTCTCCCAGGGGCAAGAATCAGCGTAGCACGGTGGCGCACCGGTGTTTTCGAGGGAAGCGCCGTCCCTACGGGACTTCGTTTCGAGATACTTGGTCCGGTTCCACACGCTGAAGCGCGGGGCTACACCGGTTCCTGAGTTACTGTGTCTCGAAGCTATTGCATTCAAGTGGCTCTTTTCCTCAAGAAAGAGCCACCTTGCACAATTTAGGAAGAGGCTACAACAACTCAGGAACCGGTCTAACGACCATTGCGCTTACGGCGCGCTTTGTTGCTCGGTCTGGATTCTGTTTTGAGGGACTTTTCCCTCCGGGGCTAAAGCCCTGACCATTTACGAATCCTGCGGCACGACTGAAGCGATGCCTTGATACAAGACCCATTGATTTGGATTCGTGCGATCCCAGGTCCCTCCGCCACGGCGGACGAGGGACCTGGGGCTCCCATTCTTTTGTGGTGGGGCGAGGATAGGAAGAACAACCGCAGATCCTTCGAATTCGTCCGCCACGGCGGACTCCGCTCAGGATGACAAGTCATTGATTGAACGAGATTGAGCGCTAGCTCTCGATGTATTCCCAGAAGGAGTCGGCGAGATCGGCGCCAAGTTCGTTGGTCATGCGGCGGGCGGCGCGCTCCACTTCTTCCATCAGGCCGTGCAAGTAGTCGCGGGAGCGGGAGACGGCCGCGACGGCAATCGTGGCCGACTGCCAGACAACGGCTTCATCCAATTCCGCGACTGACACGTTGAAGCCCTGCCGCAGCTGGTCGTTCATCGAGCGGACAACTTGCCGCCTGTCCTTGAGCGACTGGGCGTGCTCGATGCGAATCTCGAGAGTGAGTTGCGCCACCGGCATACGGGTAAGGAATTGTCACGGACAGTGTAAGGCGGATGCCGGCGGGCGGGGCAAGTTTTTTCAAAACGGGCGAACGAACTTTGACGCCTTCTCACGCCCCACTCGCGCCAAATGCCGTGCGCGCGACCTCAGGATGACAGTGCCGGGTTTGAGATCGTCGGGAAACGGGTGACACAGCGCTGAACGTACCTCACTCCGCGAACTTCGCCAACTGT
>CAVXMJ010000021.1:0-69467 GCA_963762905.1 uncultured Acidobacteriaceae bacterium
CATGGCGCTCGGAATTATCTTTCTCGCCGGCACAGCGCAGGAGTGGACGCGGCTCATCGTTCACGAAGGCCTTACCATCCGGACGAATCTCTTTGGCACAACTTTCTACTCGCTCGTCGGCCTGCATGCCACGCACGTCGTTGTCGGCCTCATCATGCTTTCGCTGGTCATGATTTTCACGCTCCTCGGCCGCGTGGAGCAGCGCCACGCGGAGCGCATTCAGGTGCTCTCGCTCTATTGGCATTTTGTCGACGCGGTGTGGGTCATCGTTTTCACCGTCGTCTATATCGTGGGGAGATGAAAGAAGTGCAACGTTGGCTTTGTATCAGGGCACGAGTTTACTCGTGCCGAAAAACGCAAATAAGCATCGGGGCTTGAGCTCCTGAGCCGGAAGAATGACAACAGAATCGGCACATCACGACCAGCAACAGAGCGCGACGCTCCACTTGCCCGCGCCCACCGCGTGGCCCATCATCCTCGCCTTCGGATGCACTCTGGCCGCCGCGGGCCTCGTCACCAGCGCGGGCATCAGCATTCTCGGCGGAGTCTTTATCCTCGCCGGCTGCGTCGGATGGTTTCGCCAGGTTCTGCCACACGAGCGGCACGAAGAAGTCTCCGTCGCCATTCAGCCGGTCACCATCGCTTCGTCTCGCGTCCTGGTCGATCGCATCCGGCTCAGCCCCCGACATCGCGCGCGGGTGCCTGTCGAAACCTATCCCGTCATCAGCGGCATCAAGGGCGGCATCGCGGGCGGCATCGCCATGATCGGGCCTGCGCTTCTCTATGGCCTGATCGCGCAGCACAGCATCTGGTACCCGGTGAATCTGCTCGGCGGCGCGGGCGTCGCCGGCTGGAGCCATCCCACAACCGCGGAGATTGCCGCCTTTCATTGGCAAAGTCTGCTCATCGCCATCGTCATTCATTCGCTCACCTGCCTGCTGGTCGGTCTGCTTTACGGCGCCATGCTGCCGATGTTGCCGCGCCATCCGATTTTGCTCGGCGGCATTATCGCCCCCGTTTTGTGGACGGGCATTCTGCATTCCTTCATGGGCATCATCAATCCCGCGCTGGCGGACCGCATCTCGTGGAGTTGGTTTCTTGTTTCGCAGGTCGCGTACGGCATCACCGCCGGAATTGTCGTCGCGCGACAGGAGCGAATTCCTACGGATCAATCGCTACCCTTTGCCGCGCGCATGGGCTTTGAAGCGCCCGGCATAATGCATTCGCGAGCGGACGCCGGGCCGCCGCGCGATAAGGAGAAGCCGTGAAGCCCAGCGGATTGCTCTTGCTCACCGCCGCACTTGCCGCTCTCATCTCCGGCTGCGGTCACGCTCCCGGCTATCCGCCCGATCCTGTTCCGCGGCCCGATGCGATTACAGATTTCGCATCGCTCTACAGCCAGAATTGCGCCGCATGCCACGGAGCCAACGGGCAAAATGGCCCGGCCATCGATCTTGCCAATCCTGAGTATCAGGCCATCGTCGACGATGCGACATTACGCAAGTGGATCTCAGGCGGCATGCCCGGAACCGAAATGCCCGCCTTTGCGCAATCACAGGGTGGAATGTTGACCGACACGCAAGTGAATGCCCTGATCGTGGGAATGCGCCGGGCTTGGTCACGGCCGAACGCATTTTCAGGCGCGGCGCTTCCACCCTACGCGCAGGCCGAGGGTGGCGATCCGCATCGCGGCGAGCTCGCCTACCAGGCACGCTGCGCATCGTGTCACGAAATCTCGCGCCAGCAGATCACCAGCCCGGTGTATCTCACGCTCGTCGGCGATCAGGCTCTGCGCGACATCATCATCGCCGGCCGCCCCGATATCGGGCAGCCGGACTGGCGCAACGACGCACCCGCCGGCAAAACAGCAACGCCGCTCACTTCGCCGGAAATCTACGACATCGTTTCGTATCTGGCCAGCCTGCGAAACGCATCGCCGCAAATGGCCGCAATCAACTCCGAGCCCAGCCAATCCGCATCAGACGGGAGGCAGACAAAATGAGCATCCAGGAAAACTCCCCGAGCACGCCGTCGCCGCAAAGCGAGGCGACGCCCCTCGCCGCTGCTGAGCCTTCAAATCCCAACGACCCTCGCCTCGTTTCCCGGCGCTGGCTGCTCTTCAAGGCCAGCATCGCTCTCAACGGAATCGTTGGCGTGGTGCTCGCCGTTCCCATCCTGCGCTACTTCTTCGCGCCCTGGCGCAAAGACGCGAGCTTCAACTCCTGGGTCTCGCTCGGGGCCGCCACTGCTTTTCCAGCCGGACAAACGCGCCTCGCCTTCTACAAAAATCCTTCCGCGAATCCGTGGGACGGCCAGACCGACGACGTCGCCTGCTACGTGCGCAGCGAAAGCGCCAACCAGTTTCACGTCTTCGCCATCAACTGCGCGCACCTGGGCTGCCCCGTTCGCTGGTTTCCGCAGTCTCAGCTTTTCATGTGTCCATGCCACGGCGGCGTCTACTACGCTGACGGCTCGCGCGCATCCGGTCCGCCCGAACGCGGCCTCTTTACTTACGACTGGAAGATTGCTTCCGGCGAGTTGCTCATCGATGCCGGCCAGATGCCGACGCTCTCGAACACGACGAAGCTGGTGAAAATTTCTACCGCACCGGGAGACTGCTCATGCAGCGGCTGAAGCAAACCGCAAGCCGCGTCTACAACTGGCTTGAGCTGCGCCTGCAACTTGCGGGGCCGGTGAAGGAGGCGGCTCTGCACCCGGTGCCGCGCAACACCGCAAGCTGGTGGTACGTATTCGGCAGCGCCGCCTTCACGCTGCTCTTCCTGCAAATCTTCACGGGCATTCTGCTCGCCCTGGTTTACGTTCCCTCGGCGGGCGAAGCCTGGAACAGCCTCAACGTTTTGAATCATCAAATCCCCCTCGGCTGGTTTCTGCGCGCGATGCACGGCTGGGGATCGAACTTCATGGTCGCCATCGTTTTCATTCACATGGCGCAGGTATTTCTCTTCGGTTCGTACAAATTTCCCCGCGAGCTCACATGGATCGTCGGCGTTTTTCTGCTTTTGATGACGCTCGGCATGGCCTTCACCGGCCAGGTTCTGCGCTTCGATCAGGACGCTTACTGGGGCCTCGGCATCGGCGCATCCATCGCCAGCCGCGTGCCCTTCATCGGCGGCGGCCTCGTGCATCTCCTCCTCGGCGGACCCATCATCGCCGGCGCCACGCTCTCGCGCTTCTTCGCGTTTCACGTCTTCGTCATTCCCGGCGCGCTGCTGCTCTTTGCCTTCGTGCATGTGTGGATGGTCCTTAAGCTCGGCATCAACGAGTGGCCCATGCCCGGGCGGCTTGTGCGGCGCTCGACTTACCTCGCGGAATACAAGCAGCTCACCCACGAAGACGGCATTCCGTTCATCCCCGGCGCGTTCTGGAAAGATCTCGTCTTCTCCGGCGCGATCATCGCTGCCGTAGCTGTTTGCGCCTTTGTCTTCGGCCCCTACGGCCCCAGCGGCCAGCCCGATCCGTCGATCATTCAGACCGTTCCCAAGCCCGACTTTTCATTTCTGTGGATCTACACGGTGCTCGCGTATCTTCCGCCGGAGATGGAGACGCCATTCATCTTGATCGCGCCGCTTCTCGCCATCGCCGGCCTGATCGCGCTGCCCTTCTATGCTTCGGAAGGCGAGAAGAGCTGGCATCGCCGCCCGGTTGCGGTGCTCACCGTCTCTACCATCGCGGTTTGCTGGGGCGTGCTCACGCATCTGGGAACCACCACGCCGTGGAGTCCGCACATGAACGCATGGAGCAGCGATCCTATTCCCGTACGCGACGTGCAAACTGCCACGCCACTGGTGCGGCAGGGCGCAGTCGTTTTCCAGGCCAAGCAGTGCCGCAACTGCCACTCGATCGGCGGCGTGGGCGGCGAGCGCGGCCCTGCGCTCGACGATGTGGCCACACGCATGACCATCGACCAGATGCGTTTCAAGGTCGTCACCGGTGGCGGCAACATGCCTGCATACGGCAAGAATCTTTCTCCGGCGGAGATCGAGGCGCTGGTTAGTTTTCTTGAAACACTGCATCCGGCCAACGAGCCGCCTGCATACGACGCCTCGCGTCGCGCCGTCGATGGTGGAAAGCCGCCGGAGACACCCGCCCCGGCAACGAGCGCACCCGCGCCAGTCCCATGAGCGACACCACGACAGTTGCGGACCTCTTTACGCAGTGGGACATTCCCTGGGTCGTCACCACCACGCTTGCGCTTACTACGCTCGTTTACACGCGCGGATGGCTGCTGATCCGCCGCACGCGCCCCGCTCAGTTCCCAACGTGGCGGCTGGCGACTTTCCTCGGCGGCATCGTCGCCCTCTTCATCGCCGTCGCCTCGCCGCTCGATACCTTCAGCGAATCGCTTCTCTTCATGCATATGGCGCAGCATTTCGTGCTCATGTCCATCGCGCCGCCGCTCATCGTCCTCGGCGCGCCCGTGGTTCCCATGCTGCGCGGACTGCCCCGCTTCGCGATTCGCCGCCTGCTTCGCCCGCTTTTTGTTTCGCGCTTCCTTCACCACGCCGGAGAATTTCTCACGCGTCCGCGCGTTGCCTGGCTGGCCATGAACGCTGCCTACATCGGCTGGCACATTCCGCGCGCCTACGAGTTCGCGCTTGCCTCGGAGAACTGGCACAACTTCGAGCACGCCTGCTTCTTCTTCACCAATCTCATGTTCTGGTGGCCCATTCTTCAGCCGTGGCCCAGCCGCGCGCTTCGCTCGCGGTGGGTCCTGATTCCTTATCTGCTGCTCGCCGACGTGGTCAACACGGGAGTCTCAGCCTTCCTCTGCTTCAGTGGCCGTCTGCTCTATCCGAGTTACGCTCTGGTTCCGCGGCCCTTCGGCTTCGGCGCGCTCAACGACCAGGTAGCCGCGGGGGCTTTCATGTGGGTGTGCGGGACGATGGTCTACCTGATTCCCGCGGTTGCTATCGTCGCGCAGCTTCTCTCGTCCCAGACAGGCGCGCCGCGCGCTCTCGAATCGCTCGACAAGTACGAGGCCTCAAACCCGGCTCAAATTGGATAGCACTCGCGCTCGATGCACTTGCTGGCGACGCTGCGGCTCAACTTAACTACGTCAGCTGGAGTCGATCGCGCCAGTCGACGCAGAATCGCCAACTGCGTTGTCAGTGCGTCGCCTTCACCGCAGGCCGCAAGCACTCGCCGCGCCACTTGCTCGGCCAGCGCCATCGATTCTTCCGCAAGCAATCCCGTCATCGCCGCCGCAACTTCTGCCGAGCCGCGGCCCGCACGTGCAATCTTCTGTGCCCGCACCAGCGCCGACTCAAGCGCAAAGACCTGGCTGATCATGTCGGCCAGGTCGGCCATGATCTCTTGTTGCTCTTCGAGCGCCGTCATGAATCGCTGGCTGGCCACTCCCGCGGCAAACAGCGCCATCTTTTTGACTGCGGCCAGCACCGCGGTCTCATGAGCCAGCGGCCGGCCCGCATCGCTGTCGCCGCCGAACGCCGGCGGTTCCATCACCTCGTCCATCACGCGCTTGATCGCCGCGAGCAGCGGCAACTTTCCGTTCAACGCGCGCTTCATCATCCAGCCCGTAATAATGAGCCGGTTGATTTCATTCGTTCCTTCAAAAATTCGATTAATTCGCGCGTCGCGGTAGGTGCGCTCCGCCGGATATTCTTCGACATATCCGTAACCGCCCATCGTCGCGATCAGTTCGTCCGCCACCAGCGTGAGCATCTCCGATCCATACACTTTCAAAATCGAGCACTCAACGGCGTACTCCTCAATACTCTTGGGAATTTCGGGCTTGCGCGGAGCGTCAATGCTCTGGCCCGAAGTTCCGCCGGTCTGTTCCGCCCGCGCCGCGTCGAGCTTCGCCGCGTCCAGCCGGGCATCGATCAGCCCAGCCAATCGGTAAGCCATGCTCTCTGCCGCATAGAGCTGCGCCGCTGCCGACGAAATCTTCCGCTGAATCAGTCCGAACTCGGCGATCGATTTGCCAAACGCGCGGCGTTCCTTGGCGTACCGAATCATCTGCGCCAGCGCGTGCCGTGCGCCGCCAATGCACGCCACTCCCAGCTTGAAGCGGCCCACGTTCAGCACATTGAACGCGATGTGATGGCCCTTGCCGGCCTCGCCTAGGAGGTTCCCTGCCGGGATTTTGCAATCCTCCAACACCAGCGGGCACGTCGAAGAGCCGTGAATCCCCAGTTTGTGTTCCTCTGCGCCGACGGAAACCCCAGGTGTGCCGCGCTCGATCAGGAATGCAGAAAATTTCTCGCCATCAATCTTTGCGAAAACCGTGTACAGGTCTGCGATGCCGCAGTTGGTCAGCCACTGCTTCTCGCCGTTCAGAATGTAGTGGCTTCCATCAGGCGAAAGCACCGCGCGCGTGCGGATGTTCATCGCGTCCGACCCCGAACTGGCCTCGGATAATCCATACGCGCCGATCCACTCGCAGGTCGCAAGCTTCGGCAGGTAGCGTTGCTTCTGTTCCTCAGTCCCGTACCAGACCAGCGGCAGCGTGGCAATGCCGACGTGCGCGCCAAACGCTGTCGAAAAACTGGCCAGCACGGAGATGTGGTCGGTGATGAGCGTCGAGCTCACCTTGTCCATCGCCAGGCCGCCGTATTCCTCGGGAACATCGACCGCGGTGAACCCTAGTTCCGCAGCCTTCCGCAACACCGCCGGCAGTGCGCCGGGCTCTTTTCGCTCGATCGCCGCCACGCGCGGCACAATCTCCTCGCGTGCGAACTGCTCCGCAGTCGCCGCGATCTGCCGTTGCTCCTCGTTCAGGTCTTCTGGAGTGAAGATTTCGTCCGGCGTGCGCGATTCGACGAGGAAGCTGCCGCCCGCGGCGGCAGCGATGGGAAATGCGGTGACGGCGTCCATAGGCTTAAAGGGTCTCCTTGCATTACCGCAACCGAGCCCGATGCGCCAACCTTACGCCAGCACCTTGTCTCTCCGCAACCCACGTCTATCGCGTCGCTTCGAACAGGAACCAGGCGCGCCGCTCCGCTTCGTCGATCCAGACTTCAATCAGACTCGTCGTCGCGTAGTCGTCGGCATCGGACGCAACCTGGTGCGCTTCGCGGAGGCTCTTCACCAGCGATCGGTTATCAGATTGGAGTTCCTCCAGCATGCCGTGCGCCGGAACAAACTCGTAGTCGTTGTCCTTGATGCGCTGCAACCGCGCAATCTGTCCGATGGAACGAATCGTCTGCCCGCCAACCTTGCGCACGCGCTCGGCGATCGCGTCGGAAATGGCGAAGATCTGATCGGCCTGCTCGTCGAGCAAGAGGTGATAGTCGCGAAAATGCGGCCCGCTCATGTGCCAGTGAAAATTCTTCGTTTTGATGTAGAGAGCAAAAACGTCGGCCAGAAGCGCATTGAGCGCATCCGTCAACTCCTTCACCTGCTCCGGCGTGAAGTCGTCCGGATTGCTGGTCTTGGCTGCCTTGTTCGACTGCGTTGCGTGGGTTGGCATCTGATCTCCTTTTTGCGAGCGTGGCTTGGGGGTCGGATAAGCGAAGTCCGATGGGGATCCGTTTCGTATCTCGCGTAGTTCTTTTGATGCCACAAACATGCCGCGGGTTCTGTGAAAAACCTGCGCAGGGGTCGAAAAGTTCGAGAGAATTTCACAGAAGCAAAACGGGCGCCATCATCGCGATGGCGCCCGCCTGAATTTTCGAGTTCGGTCGTTACACCGTCACCGCCGGATTAATCTGTTGCTTCAGTTCTTGCGCAAGCGGTTTTGGTTTTTTGGGCAGGGGCCTTGAAAATCGCTCTTCGCAACAATTGATGGATTCCACCCAACTCTTGATCGTTGGATTGATCCAGCCAATCGTCTCCAGAATGTCGGCGTAATCCTGTCGCAAGCGGCGCTTACCGCACATCAGTCTCTCATGGTGAGCAATCCGATTTCGTAGTGTCTTTAACTCAACAAGACGCCCACGGATCAGTCGCCTGGAGTTTTGCAGCTTTGACGGAAATATCTTCCGTAAGTGTGCAACCCATAATGTCTTATCGTACGGAGCTGAAAAGAGCCTTCCCCAAAAGGCAAATGTAAGTTCGGCAACAATACGTCCAGGGGTAAGCGGCGCTGGCCGACCAAGCACGCTTTTCTTGGCTTCTTCAATTGCTTCTCGCTCGGATTCCTGAAGGCTGAAGGTCTCGAACCATTCCGGGCCGCCAAGGTGTTCTGAGAGAATGCTATGGATTGCGTTGCGAAGAGTGACTTCCAGCGCCTGAATGACGCCGTACAACGCTTCGGAGACTTCTGTGTTGCGTTCATAAAGTCGAATCGCAACCCATTTGTCCCCGCGAGCATAGGCGATGTAGGCCGCAAGCCTCTCTGGAGAAATATACTTCTCCAGAGTGACTAACGCCGCGTCGTCATATTGAAATTCGGGTTGACACGTTAAGGCCATTCAGCTATTCTGTTTCTCGTATGCTTTGGTAAGACCGCTGCTTGCATGTCCCCAAAGCGATGGATGTATGAAAAAGCCGCCCTCAGGCGGCTTTTTCCATTGGTAGAGGAATCGAGAACCCTACACCTTCAGCGCCGGATGCGCCGCATAGTGCAGCAGCACGGCAACGGCACAGCTCACAAGCCGCGTTTCGGCCGAATCCGCCCGGCTGGTAAGAATCGTCGGCACTCTCGCGCCCAGCACGATCCCGGCCAGTTGCGCGCCACCCAGGTACTCCAATTGCTTGGCCAGCATGTTGCCGCTCTCGAGATCGGGAACAACAAGAATGTCGGCCTGGCCCGTCACCGGCGAAACCAGCTTCTTGATCTGCGCCGCCTTGGCGCTCACCGCAGTATCGAAAGCGAGTGGCCCGTCGAGAATTCCACCCGTGATCTGGCCGCGATCGGCCATCTTGCACAGCGCCGCGGCATCGAGCGTGGATTGGATCTTCGGGTTCACCGTCTCCACCGCTGAAAGCAGCGCCACCTTCGGCTCGGGAATGCCCAGCGCATGCGCCAGGTCAATCGCGTTCTGCACAATGTGAATCTTGTCCTCCAGATCCGGCGTAATGTTGATGGCCGCATCCGTGATGAGCAGCGTCCGCGCGTAGGCCGGCGTATCCATGATGAACACATGCGATATGCGCCGCGCCGTACGCAGTCCGGTATCGCGCTGCATGGCGGGCTTCAGCAGCTCGTCGGTGTGCAGGCTGCCTTTCATCAGCGCCAGCGCGTTTCCCGCGCGGCACATGGCCACTGCGATCTCCGCAGACCTTGATTCGGTTTCGGCATCTACGAATGGAAATGCGCTGATGTCGCTACCGATTTTTGCCGCCAGCGCCTTCATCTCTTTTCCCGGCCCAATCAGCGTGGGCTCAATGATGCCCGCAGCCGCGGCTTCAACTGCGCCGCGCAACGCAACTTCGCTCATCGGCCAAACCACTGCCGTCGTGATCGCGGGTAGATTCTTGCAGCGCTCAATGAACTTGTGAAAGACGTGATAGTCCGGCGGATGGCCGACCAGAGGGTCAACGGCAACGGCTTCAGCCAGCGTGGCAAGGTCGCTCATGGTTTGCTTCTCCCGGCCGGCGATGCCCAAAGCTTCCCCGGCCTTACTCAGATATTGTCGCGTGCATCAGGCGAACCGCGTGTGCCTGGGATCACACTTCGGGGTGAAGTCCCTGCATGTGGTATCTGTGGTCCGCGACGCACCTGTTCCCTGAGGACCGAATGCGGTCAGCTTCTGCGTTTGATCCTGCGCGAACTCCGCTCTAATCGCGGCGATTTGCGCCATGGTTGCGTCGTTGACTCGGCACGAAATTCGGGCCTATACTCGGGGAATACCGGGCCTTCCCCCCAGCCAGCAACGGTCTGCGGCCAGATTGGCAAGCCGCATTCATTTAAAAGGAGAGTCTTATGAAAAGACTTCTCGTTATAGCCTTTTGTGCTCTGCTTCTCTGCGGAGTCACAGCGCCAACTTCGCCAGCCCAGGTTTCGCAGCTGACCAACGCGCTTTCGGGGAAGAAAAAGGGACAGGACCCCAACGACATCAGCAACGTCGACAAGGACAAGATCGCCCGGATCGAGCAGATGCCCGAGATCCAGGACTCCATTCAGCAGGAATGGGATACGCTGCGCCGGAACGATATGCAGCTGGCGTACGGCATCAACCTGACAGAGAACATGGGATTGTCACAGGACGCCGCCGCCGGCGACTCGTTTGACCGCCAGCGGCTCTACGCCAATCCGGTTGTGCAAAGCTACGTCAACCACATCGGACAAAGGCTCGTTCCCAAGAACTCCAACAACGTATATACATTCCGCGTTCTGTACGATCCCATCCCCAAGGCTCTCACTCTTTCAACGGGAACCATCTACCTTTCCACGGGTTTGGTTTCCATGCTCGACAGCGAATCGGAATTGTCCTACGTCCTTGCGCACGAAATCGCCCATGTTGAGCTACGGCAGGCTTACCTTCGTATTCGCGACAAGCATGTGGCTGAAGAATTGGCGAAGGAGAAGGCCGACAAGGAAAAGATGATCACCGACGTGGGCTCCCTGGTCATGGGAGCCGGGTTGGGCGGCGCCATGATCCCGCTTCGCCTCGGTGGACTGCTCGGCGGCAGCGCCGGCCTGGCCACAGGTATGGAAGTGGGCCACTACTTCATTCATCCGCAACTCGAGCCGGTTCTCTGGGCCTCAAAGGAAGAGGACGATGCCGATGATATGGCGGTGAACCTGATGCTCGAAGAGGGCTACGATCCGCGCGAAGTCGCTCGGCTCTTTGGATCGCTCAATCAGGTTGTAACCGCGGACTCGCGTATGGGACTCGGTTTCATGGGCAGCGCGCCGCGCATCAAGGAGCGCCAGGCGCACCTGGATTCGCTCTTTAACGGTGAGTTGAAGGCGGAGATTGAGCTGCGGACCAAGGGTAAAGGATTCAGTCCGAATTCACCCGATTTCGGGCCCGCGATCTCCTCTGTCAAGCGCGACAACGGGATTCTTGCCATGGATTACGATCTCTTCGCCGTAGCCAAACGGAACCTGCAGGGCGCGGTCACGGATCGGCCCGACGATCCATACGCGAACTTCTATCTGGCCAAGCTCGAGCGCCTAACCGCTCGCACTGCCGACGAACGGCAGGATGCGCTCAACCATTTGACTACCGCGCTTCGTCTGGACGCGGACCGCGGCGCCATTCCCTCGGCTCACCTCGAGTATGCCGTGGCTTTGATGGAGGCGGAAGACCCCTCCAACCACGACCAGATTTCGAGCGAGCTCAAATCCTATGTCGTCCTTCACGAGCGCGATCACGGTGGATTGCCGGCCGACATGCCGCTGATCTATGACTACATGACTGCCTCAGGCGACTCCCGGTGGTATTTGCCTCCGCAGTGGTATGACGCCCAGTTGACCAACAATCCCGGCTTCACCACAACGTCTCCCGAGGCGGTCATTCGCAAGGCCACCATGCTCGAGGGCCCGTCGTCGACACAACCTTCGTCGCCGTCCCTGGCGTCAGTCAATTCACCCAAGACCAAGCCTGCCGCCGCACATCCCAAGAAACAGCAATAGGTGCGGATTTTGCACGGCTTGGCGCGGTAATTCACTCCCGATCTGGCCCATCAGCTTGCGTTACCCTGAGGTCTTATGGGCCAGATCCGCATTCTTCCCGATCAGGTAGCCAACCAGATCGCCGCCGGCGAAGTGGTGGACCGGCCCGCCTCCGTGGTCAAGGAACTCCTTGAGAACGCGCTGGACGCGGGAGCCATGCGCATTCGCGTCGAGGTAGAAGGCGGCGGACGAAAGCTGATCCGCATCTCCGATGACGGCCAGGGAATGAACCGCGACGACGCCCTGCTGGCCTTCGAGCGCCACGCAACTTCCAAACTCCACACCGCGGACGATCTGCTGTCGATTGCAACCCTTGGCTTTCGCGGCGAGGCGCTTCCGTCCATCGCTTCTGTCGCGCGCGTCACGCTCGATACGGCAACCGGCGACGAACCTGCGGGCACGCACATTGAGATCGCCGGTGGCAAAATCCATCGCGTCGAAGATGCCGCGTTACCTCGCGGAACCACGATCGCCGTCGCCGATCTCTTCTTTAATACTCCTGCGCGGCGCAAATTTCTCCGCGCCGAATCCACTGAGCTCGCGCACGTCACCGCCCTGGTTACGCATTACGCGCTGGCGCATCCTGAAAAGCAATTCGAATTGCTTTCCGCCAGCCACACCATCCTCTCCGCGCTTCCCGCCACCCGCACCGCCGAGCGGATCTTTCAGATCTTCGGCAAGGAAACGCTCAGCCAGTTGTTGCCCGTCACCGCCGAGACGCAACTTGAACGTGCCGGCCTGCCCGAACCTCCGCCTTGGAAAAAAGATCCTGACCAGCCAGCTCGCAAGCCGGGCTCACTGCGGCTCACCGGCTTCTACTCCAAGCCGGAGTTGCAAAAGCTCAACCGCAATTCCATTTACATCTTCATCAACAAGCGCCTCATCCGCGACCGGCTTCTTCTGCACGCCATCACCGAGGCCTATCGCAACGTGATTCCGCCCACCAGCTTCCCAGTGGTGCTGTTGTTCCTTGAAATGCCGCCGGAGGAAGTGGACGTGAACGTTCACCCCGCCAAGACCGAGGTGCGTTTTCGCCAGCAAAGCCACGTCCATGACTTTGTCCGCGACAGCCTCCGCACCGCGCTCATCAACGCGCGTCCCGCCACTGAATTCCTCGCCGCAATTGGCTCACAGCCGACGGCCAGCCCGTCGCTGATGCCCCAGGCGGCCTCACCACTGCCCGGTGTTCCAGATTCCGATCCCAACGCCCTCGCCGACGCCGAAGCTTTCCAACTCACGCCGCGGGTTCCCTCACCCGTTCCCGGCACGCTCCCTTTTAATGGCCCGGACCTTCTCGATCGCCGGCCTGCCGGCAGTTTCGACCTAGAGGCCTGGGGCACAGCGGCCGGCGCTCTCCTCGTCCCGGAATCCGCACAAAACCCCGGCGATTGCAGCCCAAACCCCAACAGCGCAACAGCTTACGCCAGCAATCCCGCCGCGACAACGGCCTTGGTCGAAGCGGAGCAGGCGGCTAACTCGTTGAATCATCTGGGCTCTCTGAAGCCACTTGGCCAGTTGCGAGATTCGTTCATCCTTGCGGCAGGCGACGACGGCCTGTGGATCATCGACCAGCATGTTGCACACGAGAGGGTGCTTTTCGAGAAAATCCTGCGCGATCGCCAGGTTGAGCGCGTGCAGCGCCAGCGCTTGCTCATGCCAATGCTTGTGGAATTAAAGCCGGATCAGATGGTGATCTTCGCCCGCATCGCAGCGGAACTCGAAGTCAACGGTTTTGAAGTGGAACCCTTTGGCCCTCAAACACTTGCGGTCAAAGCCGCGCCCGTTGGGCTGGAGGGAGCCGAACTCGAGCGAACGCTGGCCGAAGTCATCGATCAATCCTCCGCCGATTCGGGAGAACCATCTCAAAATGAAGCACTTATTGCGCTTCGCTCGCGCATTGCCGCCTCCATCGCCTGCCACTCCGCCATCAAGGTCAATACACATCTTGATCCAAAACGTATAGAATGGTTATTGTTAGAGCTTGCAAAGACCAGTCACCCAACCAGTTGCCCGCATGGACGTCCAATCGCTCTCCTGTACTCTTGGAAAGAAATCCAGCGGGCCTTCCACCGAATTTAGGATCCAATAGAGATCCCTCGGACGCTTGGAAGGTGACGGGACGCGCCCTCAGGGGCGCGGGATTTTGGCCGTGATCGCCAACCTGGAAGCGAGGTTTTCTTTGACAGCAGAACAATTGGAAGCATCGCGCGCCGAAAGGATGCGCCTGAACGGACGCGGGCAGTTGACTCTTGATGAGGCCCGCACCTGGTTGGAGGAGACGGGATTGTGTCTCTTTCTACCGCGACGCCAGTTTGCCTCATTCACTGCCCCTACCTTCGTTGAAGCCGTCGCCGGAGAGCACACACCGGCCCCGTCAGTGAAGCTCGTTGCTACTGCTGAAGATCTTCTGGTTCGCTTGGAATCGGAAAGCGTGGCCGTACGGTTGAATCTGCTCGGCCAGCCGGGTGAGCAACCTGACTTCGTGGTCGCGGCTTGGGTCTTGCCCTACGTCTATGCTTTGCGCGGCGACCGCGATTGGCGCCGTAGCCCCCAGTTGACCGGATCGCGCCAAGTGTCGCCGCTCGCCGTGCAGGCCTACAAGCATCTTGAAGCCGGCGACGCCACCATTCCCCAGTTGAAGCACGCGCTGGGCCGCGAGGTTTCGGAGTCCGCTGTTTTGCGCGCCATCACCGAACTCTGGCAGCAACTGCGCATTATTCCCGTCATCTCGGCCCCCGGCAAAACCCCGCAGTGGCAGCTTCTGCGTACCCGCTACCAGAAGGCCATTGCCGAAGGCGCATCCACATCGCAGGTCACCGCGATCTCGGTTCTCGCCTCCATCTACCTGCAGGCTGTGATTGCCGCCAGCATGGAAGAAGTGGAAATGTTCCTTGCTCCGCTCACCGCGCGCAGCAAGGTGCGTGAAGTGTTGCGCGGACTCGTCGCCACACGCCAGGTGCATTCGCTCGCGCTCGGCCACGCGCCGCACTTTTACGTCGCCGGCACGCTGCCCGAGTTTGCTGCTGCCCCCACAATGTACGCGAGTTCGTCCATGCCGGCGTCGTCGCTCTTCCTGCGCTCATACGAGCATGAGGAACCGCGCATGCCGATCGCGTCCCGGCCTGCTCCACAGTTTGCATCGGCGCCTGTTGCGCCGCCCAAGCCTGCCGAACCCGTAATCGAGCGCCCGGCGCAACCCATGGAGACGGCCCCAGTTTCACGGCCGCGCTTTAGCCACGAGCCCGCCCGCGCCCGCGATCGCAAGCCGGCCCAGAAGTCTGTCGCAGGCCGCATCACCCGCCGCCCGAGTCGTGATGCTCGCAGCGCTTCACCTCGCGCCAGCGGCAACTCGCGCCATGCGCAGGTTTCGCGCTGGTCAAAGACTGCTTCGACGAACGGTCATGGCAAGAGCTCCTCTAACGGGAACGGCCTCCGCTCGAACGGTCATTCCCGCACGGGCAACGGCGCCAACGGGCTGCATAAGGCAAAGACCTCGGCGTCGAGGCCTTTGCGCAATGGCCATTCCGCGAAGGTAGGGACTGCTGCCAAGTCCGTCCGGCGTGCTGACGCATCCCGCAAGGGTGCGCGTCCTGGTTCGCGTACCGATGTGCGTGGCAGCCGCAAGCCGGCGCTCACAGCTTCTACCAAGGCGGGCAACCGCTCGCGGTACGGCTTTACCGCTTCCTCCAATCGGCGATCGAAGAAACGCGGATGAACGGGGAAGAAAAGCGCACTGCTGCTCCTGACGGTGCCGCGAAGATTATTGTCGCCATCGACGGCCCTGCCGGCGCCGGAAAAAGCACCATCGCCCGCCACCTGGCCCGGCACTTCGGCCTCCTGAATCTCGAAACCGGCGCAATGTATCGCGCCTTCGCCCTCAAGGCCCTGCGCGCCGCCATCGCTTTGGACGACGCCAAGGCCCTTGAAGAGCTCACCCACGAAACCGACATCCGGCTCGAGCCTGGCGAAGAAGAGAATCTTGTGCTGCTCGATGGCGAGGACGTAACCGGCCTCATCCGCAACCCGCTCGTCACTGAAGCCGCATCGCGCGTGAGCATCTTCCCCGCGGTACGTGCCTGGATGGTGAGTCTGCAACAGCAGGTCGGCGCGCGCGGCGGAGTTGTCATGGAGGGCCGAGACATCGGCACCGTCGTCTTCCCGCACGCCGAAGTCAAAATCTTTCTTGACGCTGCGCCTGAAGTGCGCGGCCAGCGACGCTACGAGCAAATCGGCCAGAAAAGCGATGCGCCCGCTCCGCCGCCTGAAGAAATCCTTCGCGATCTGCGCGCCCGCGACGAGCGCGACCGCAATCGCAAGGACTCGCCGCTCAAGCCTGCCTCCGACGCCGTCATTCTGGATTCCACGAGCATGTCGCTCGAGCAGGCACTCGCGGCAGCCGAAGCCATCGTCGCCCAAAAGCTCGGCGAGCCCCACGCGAACCCGCAAGCCACTTAAGTAGCCCCATTCACTCTTTTCACTCATTCACTTCTTCACTTCACACTCCCGCTCCCCCATCGACCCGATGCGATAGGCTCTTAGTTGTATGGAAGTCACCTGCAGCCGCTGCCACCAGACCGTTCAGCCGGAGGATTGCTTTTGCCCATTCTGCGGTCTGCCCCAGCTCGTCTACACAGCGGACGGATCAGCTGCGCCGGGCCAACCGGAGCGTGTGAGCGAGCCGGTACGCGACGCGGGCACCGTCGACTGGAAGCCTGCTCTGCGCCTGTCTCTCATGCTGGCTATTCCGGCCGGCGCGCTTTGTTCCATGTACTCTCCCGCCGGAATCCTGGGATTGCCGTTGATGGCTGCAGCCGGGGCCTGGGTGGTTTCGCTCTACATGCGCGGCCGCCGTCCGGCCTGGATCACCATCGGAGCCGGGGCGCGCATCGGCCTCGTCACCGGCATTCTTGGCAGTTGGACCGCGGCCTTTACGACTGCGATTTCGCTTTACGCCATGCGCTTCTGGCTGCATCAGGGGCCGGCCCTCGATGATGCCTGGACATCCCAGATCAATCTCTCCACCCAGCTCCTGGCGTCCTGGGGTGTGGATGCCCAGCAGATCGCGATGAATCGGGCCATCATGGTATCCCCCGAAGGTCACGCCGGCGCCATGCTGATGGATACCGGCGTACTGGCGCTCATCCTCCTCGGATTTTCCGTCGCCGGCGGCGCGCTCGGCGCGCGTTTCCTCGGCCGCCCGCGCAGAATCGAGCAGTAGGATTTCGATATGAGGGAAATTTTTACCTATGTCTTTGGGCTGGCCCTGCTTGGCAATGCGGCCCTTTTTGTGCCCCAGGCGCTCGCCGTGTGGCGCAAAAAGAGCGACGAGGGCGTTTCGCTCATCACTTTCGGCGGCTTCTGCGTTCTACAGGTGATCGGCGTCGTCCACGGCTTCTACGAGCACGACAATTCCCTTGTCATCGGCCTCGGCGTCAGTTTTCTCACTTGCGGAACCGTCACCCTCCTCACCATCGTCTATCGTCTGCGCCGCCTGCGCACTCACCCGGGCGCCAACCCGGCCGCCTGAGGCGCCATCTCAGAACAAAGCTGTGTGATTCTTGTCACATCGCATGCTGTGGAAGGATCAGTACGACAGTTGTGTGTAGTCCGGGTTATACTGCTCTTCCCCGGCGAGTATGCCGCCGCGCGCTCAGGCAGTTTTCGCTGCGCGGCAGGCAAAAGCACAAGGAGGTCCCGATGCGCATCACCGACACCATTGGAGCGATCCTCAAACACAAAGGCTCAGTCAAGGTCGTGTCCATCGCCCCTGAGCAATCGGTGCACGAAGCCCTCTCGCTCATGTCGAAATACGATATCGGCGCGCTGATGGTCATGTCCGGCCCGCGCCTGCTCGGTGTGCTCTCCGAGCGCGACTACGCGCGAAAAGGCATCCTGTTGGGTCACCATGCCCGCGAGACCCAGGTGCTGGAGATCATGACCAGCCCCGTCCGCACTGTCACCACCCTGCACACGGTTGACGAGTGCATGACCGTGATGACTGACCACCACATCCGTCACCTGCCGGTGCTGGAGGGTGACACGGTCGTCGGCATCGTCTCCATCGGCGATCTGGTCAAGTGGGTCATCTCCGGCCAGGAACACGCCATCCAGGCGCTCGAGGGCTACATCACCGGCGCCTATCCGGGATAGACACCCATGTGCCGCAACATCAAAATGCTCTTCAACTTCGATCCTCCTGTCACAGACGAGGAGACCCGCGCTGCGTCGCTTCAGTATGTGCGCAAAGTCAGCGGTTTTAATAAACCGTCGATGGCGAACGAAGCAGCGTTCAATACCGCTGTCGATGAGATCGCAGCAGCATCGATGCGGTTACTCAGCCGGCTTGAGACACAGGCGCCGCCGCGCAATCGCGAAGAAGAAGCGGCAAAGGCAAAGCTGCGGAGCGCGGCGCGGTTTGGTTCGTGAAACCCTGGAGCACCAGACGTTGGAGCAGCAGACCAAACTTTTGAATTGTCATCCTGAGCGAAGGATCCGCGGTTGCTCTTTCTGAGAACCAGACCAGCTCGGCCAACGAGTTTCTCCCACATCACCCCAGAAATATCCCCGCAATCGATGCTGAGATCAGATCGCGAAAAAGACCGCAGGCGAGACGCGGAATCGCCGGCTGAGATGCTCGATATGCGTCGTGTTCAGCTTGCGCTTGCCCGACAGAATCTCGGAAACTACGCTTTCCCCTCCCAAATCCCGGGCCAGATCGCGTTGCTTCAACCCATGCCGGTCGATCAGAAATCGCAGCACATCGGCGGGCGATGCGTTGGGAAACGCGTAGCGCTCTTCCTCATAGCGCTCGATCAGAAGCGTCAATAGTTCGATCGCTTTCACCTGGGCGCGCGTCGGGTGTGGCTCGGCTGTCAGCCGGTAAAGGGCCTTCGTATACGCGGCAAGCTGATCCTCGGACTCAATGACGTGCGGAGCACCGCGTTCAATCATCCTCGCCGGGTTTGCTAAAACTGTAGCCATTCCGCCCTCCGCTTCGGCGTCAAATCGCACCACCGGTCGTACTCCTTGTGCGTCATGAACGATCCGATGTAGACATGCCCCATCGTCAACCGCCTGTCAATCACCTTCGCATAGTGCACGGCGGCAACGAGACGATATCGGTTGTGTCGTAGGTTGAAAACCACAAAGCCGTCGACGTTGTCGGCATCGGGAAAGGCCTGCCTCAGTTCCTCAAAACTCCGCCATCGGGCCGTTTTGACGATCTTGGCCCATGCACCGATCTCCCGGGCGGCCTCACGATACTTTTCGCCGGCGTCCTGCAGGCGTTTGATCGTGACGATGTGCACTTTTAAATCGTACTTCGCAATTTGCGAAGTGTCAACTTCCTACCCCAGGAAAATTCCCGCAATCGACGCCGAGATCAGGTTGGCCATCGTCCCTGCCAGCATCGCGCGCACGCCCAGCCGCGCCAGGTCGTTGCGCCGCTCAGGAACCAGCGCACCGATGCCGCCGATCTGCATGCCGATCGATCCCAGGTTCGCGAACCCGCACAGCGCGAACGTGGCAATGGTGAATGAGCGTGGTAAAAGCGTCGCCTTCTGTGCGCCCAGCGCGATGTAGGCAACCACCTCGTTCAGCGCCATGCGCGTTCCCAGCAGGTTGCCGATTGCCGGGCAATCGCGCCACGGCACGCCAATCAGCCAAGCCACCGGCGCGCCAACAAATCCCAGAATCTGTCCCAGGCTGGCAGGGATCCAGTGCGTGTAGGGCATTCCATGGAACCAGCTCAGCATCATGTCAAGCAGCGCCACCAGCGCCAGAAAGCTCACCAGCATGATGCCCACATTCAAAGCCAGCTTGGCGCCGTCGATCGTTCCGCGCGCGATGGCGCCAATCAGATTCTCGTCGGCATGCATCTCGTCCTTCGGAATAATGACCTTTCCCTCCGTCGCGGGCACTTCCGTCTCCGGCACCAGCATCTTGGCCATCAGGATCGTTCCCGGCGAGGTCATGATCACCGCCGACAGCAGGTGCCGCGCTTCGACACCCTGAGAGATATACATGGCCATGATGCCGCCCGAAACGTGCGCCATACCGCTGGTCATGATCGTCATCAATTCACTTCGGGTCGCCTTCGACAAGAACGGCCGGATGGTCAGCGGCGCTTCCGTCTGCCCCATGAAGATGCTCGCCGCCACGTTCATGCTCTCGGCGCCAGAGATGCGCATCGTCTTCAGCATGATCCACGCCATGCCGCGAATGATGATCTGCATCAACCCAATGTGATAGAGCACCGCGAAGAACGCCGAGATGAAAATAATTGTCGGAAGCACCTGAAACGCAAAGATGGCGCCCTTGTTCGCTCCCAGCAGATTGCCGAACGCACCGGAGTTCGGCAGCCCAAGCTGCCCGAACAACACCTGCGTTCCCGCGAACGTCGCCGACAGCATGTTCGTCACTACGCCGCCCGCCCAGTTCATTACAATCTGCCCAAGGCCAAAGCGCAGCACCAGGAAGGCGAACGTGATCTGCAACCCGAGCCCCCACAGAATCGTGCGCCAGCGGATGCGCCTGCGGTCCGTCGAAAAAAGCCATGCGGCCGCGAGCACCGCCAGAATTCCCAGCACGCCTGTGAATCGACCCAATGCGAATCTCCTCGCCTTTAAATCGAAGGGCTTTGGATAACCTTAAATCATCCCGTGGACGGGGGAAACGCGAAAATCGGCCCACCGCGGGAATTTCGAGAGGTTCTTATGGACAACGCCGCTCTCTACTCCTTTATGGCGCGCTTTCGCTATGGAATCGTGTCCAGCACTTCAAGTGCCGGAACCCCTCAATCGGCGCTCGTCGGCATCGCCACAACTCCCGAGCTCGAGATCGTCTTCGACACCGTGAAGTCTTCGCGAAAGTACTCCAATCTCATTGCCCGGCCCTCCTGCTCCTTCGTGATCGGTGGCTGGGAGTCAGAGCAAACCCTTCAGTTCGAGGGGCTCGCCATGGAACCTATAGGTGACGAGCTTCGCCGCTACCAGCAGGCGTATTTCGCCGCGTGGCCCGACGGCACGGCGCGCATGAGCTGGCCCGGAATCACATGGTTCGTCGTGCGCCCTCGCTGGATTCGCTCGAGCGACTTCGACCAGAACCCGCCGCTCATTGAAGAGAAGACGTTCTTGGGCTGACGTGAGCATCCCGCACTCGTGAAGCTAATGGCGAAAGATGGAATCCAGATGCTTCTCAGCATTCTCTTGCGTGAACACGCGCCCGACGAGTTGCACTGGGCTGGGCGGCGCTTTGGAGAATACGATCGCCCGCTTCAGAATCTCCACCGGCTCGGCCAGCATCTCCGGCTTCGTCGCGTACACCGTTGCCAGCGGCTGCCCTTTCTCAATCAGTGCCCCGCGCCGCGCATGAAACAGAATTCCCGCGTGCGGATCGACCGGCTCTCCCGCCTTCTCACGCCCCGCGCCGGTCCTCTGCACAGCCCAGCCCAGCGCCGTCGTATCCATCTCCGCGACGTACCCGCTCTCCCACGCCTCCACCACTTGCGTCGCTCCCGGTTTATGAAAAGCGCTCATGTCGTCAAAGACGCTCACATCGCCGCCCTGCGCGTCGACCATCTTCATAAACGCCGCGAGTGCGGCACCATCATCCAGCGCAGCTGCGGCAAGCGTGTAGCCGGTCTTCGCCGATTCCGCTTTCCCGCCCAAATGAATCATCCAACCGGCCAGAATCAGCGACAGCTCGCGCACATCCTCACTCCACGCCGGCCGCTGGCCGCGCAGCAACTCGACGCACTCCACCAATTCAATCCAGTTACCTGCCGCGCGCCCCAGCGGCTGGCTCATGTCCGTCAGCAGCGCAACCGTCCGCGTCCCCGCGGCCTCGGCCGTCGCCACCATCAGCGCCGCAAGGAACTCCGTGTCCTCCATCTTGCGCAGGAACGCGCCCGAGCCCGTTTTCACGTCAAGAACCAGCCCATCCAGCCCCGCCGCCAGTTTCTTGCTTAATATCGACGCGCAGATCAACCCCGGATTTTCTACTGTGGCGGTCCGGTCACGGAGCGCGTAGAGTTTGCGATCGGCTGGCGCCAGTTGATCCGTCTGCCCGATGATCGAAGCGCCGCACTTCTTGATCACCGTTTCGAACTCGGCCAGCGTCAGCGCCGTACGATAACCGGGAATCGACTCCAACTTATCCAGCGTCCCGCCCGTGTGCCCCAGCGCGCGCCCGCTGATCATCGGCACGGCCACGCCGCACGCCGCCGCCAGCGGAGCCACCAGAAAGCTCGTCTTGTCGCCCACGCCGCCCGACGAGTGTTTGTCCACGGTCAGGCGTCCCAGCCCGGTTGGCGAAAACTTTACGCCCGAGTCGCGCATCGCCAAAGTCAGCGCCCGCGTTTCATTGAGCGAAAGCCCTCTGATCCACGAAGCCATCAGCCACGATCCCAGCTCGGCTTCGGGAATCGACCCATTCGCCGCGCCTGCCGCGACATACGAAATCTCGCGCTCATCCAGCTCGGCGCCGTCGCGCTTCTTGCGAATAATGTCGATGATGTGCAGTGGCGCTGCTGTGAAATCCGGCATCTTCAACTGGTCCTCAGGGCTTCATTTCGAAAGCATAATTTTAGAACTTCTGGATGCTTTCGGGTCACGATGCCTGTACATGAGCGATTAAAGGCAGTCGTCGGGCAGCGAGACAATGGAGACCTTCTTCAAACTATCAACCGGATCCTCGGAGGCAAGCGGACCACTAAATTCGAAGCCAACGTATACCTCATATCCGTTGCAGTACCATGGCCCGCGCTCGTAACCAATTTTCGTGATGTCGGCCGACGACTCACCTTGCGCGAGACAGCAAATCTTACTGAATTCGACGCTTCTCTTTCGCAGATAATCCTCCACCTGCTCTCGGGTCATTCTATTCGTCAGTGCTGCGCTGTAGGAGTGAAGGATCGACTCATAGATGAGCTGGCGCTGCGAGACAGCGAGTTCGTCTTTCTCCTCTTCGTAGTGTTGTTCGAAATACCAACCACCAGCACAGGCCAACACTGTGCAAACAACGAGAATTGCTACGATTTGCCACGCTTCATCGCGAGCCTCTTTTGTGGCCACCTTATTTCAACTTCATCTCGGTCCCCAGCGGCATCAGCTCGCTGAAGGTCATCGTTCGCGTTCCTTCCGCGACAGGAAAAATCACCGCCGCGCCCGGCTCGATGAATTCCGCCAGCACCTGCCTGCACGCGCCGCAAGGCGGGCTGGCTTTTCCATTTAAATTCGCAACCGCTACGGCCGCGATCCGAATCTTCGGGCCAAACTGGGTAACTGCGCGCACAAGCGCCGCCCGCTCCGCGCAAATCGTCAGCCCATAACTCACGTTTTCAACATTCGTCCCCGTCACCGTCTCGCCGTTGGTCAGCCGCAGCGCAGCCCCCACGCGAAACTCCGAGTACGGCGAATAGGAATTCTCCGCGGCCTTCCGCGCCAGCTCAAGCAGTTTTTCAAGTTCCTGCTCACACACATTCGTCATGATGGATATGCCCCGCCCCTCGCGCCAGGGGGAAGATATGAGGCTAATGCATCGCGACCGCTCGTGTACACCTGCGGCGCAGCGCATCGGCAGGGCCGGGCTCTCTTACGATCCAGTTCCCGCTCTCTACCAGGGCCGCCTGCGAAATGTCTGGGCAAAAATCCAGACCAGTTCTAGAATCATCGGCCACACGACGACCATCGCGACGAACCAGCCTGATCGTGACGAGAAACTCCCCGGCGCTCCCGCATAAACCACGAGAATCAACCCCATGTTAGCGAGGTAGGCCGTGTCAAGCCCGGCAATGCAGGCCCGCGTGGGCGCAATCCGCTGCCGGCGTAGGAGCAGCAGAACGCCGCTCGCGATCATCACGCCAAAGCCAAGTCCGAGCACCGCGAAACGCTGCCAATCGCTGGTTCCCGCCAGGTGCAGCAGGAAGGGCAGCTCAACCAGCGTCGTCCCGCAGACCGACAGGCCAACCACGATCCAGATCACGCGCCTACCCACCGTGGTCGAAAGCCGCTCCCCAAAAAGCGCGCGCATCCGTAGCCAAATCATGGGAAAGGCCAGAAACGCCGGAGCGCCGGCAAGAAAGTGCCACCAGTTGCCCTGGTTGCCGGGAACCCGCAGCGTGACCGCGTCCCACGGCGAAGTGTTGAACGCGAAAGGCAAAAACGCAACCGCAGCCGCTGCCATCCAGACAAGAAGCGCAATTGTGTTCGCCCACGCCGGACCGCGTTCGTCTTCAGGGCGCCGCGCCCCGCTGCTCCGCGCAACGCTTGAAAGATCTGCCACAATGACCCCCAGCCCTTGTACGCAAAAGGTCTCAGGCAGGTTCCGCGGCGGGTCGGCGAGGTGAAACTCGTCCCCTAGCGCGAAGGAGCTTGGAATTTATCATTGATCGGCTCGGCCATCTGGTTTTCGATGACCATGGGTTCCAGCGGCACAAAAATCCGAAAAACGGTTCCGTTATTTCGAACGCTGCGAACGGCAATCCGGCACTGGTGCTTGTCCAGAATGCCCTTCGACACCCACAATCCGAGCCCGGTTCCAGCCTCGCCCTTGGTGGTTGCAAAAGGGTGAAAAAGGCGATCGAGCATTTCACGATCCATGCCGCTACCGTTGTCGGCTACGGTAACGGACACGCCAGCGCTGCCCGCTGCATCGCGCGAAGGCCGAACGCCGACCACGAGTCGGCCGTCACGGGGCAGCGCGTCAATTGCGTTGCCGATCAGGTTGGTAATCACCTGGCGAAATTCTCCAGGATGGTAAAGCACCTGAGGGGCCGGGAGATAACGGCGCTCCAAATCGATGTTGCGCATCTTGATTTCTGTCTCGTAAAAGAAAAGCACCGATTCGATCTGTTCTTCAAGTGAGCACAAGGTTGGCGCAGTGTGCTGCCGATAAAATTTGAGGCTTCGCGCGGCGATGTGGGAAAGGCGCCGCAACTCCCTGTCGGCGTCTTCAAGCAAAAGGCGCGACTTCTCCGGCACGGTGCGGTCCATTCTTGCCAGGTAGAGCAGATTGGTGACGGCCTCAAGCGGATTGTTGATCTCGTGGGCGATGCTCGCCGCGAGCCGTCCCGCGGCCGCCAACTGTTCTGATTTTCTCAGCGCTTCTTCAGTTTTCTTCGTCTCGGTGATATCGCGCGCGTACATGATGATGCCTTCGTCGGGCCGAGGATAGACGTGGTATTGAAACCAGGCCGCAAAAGGCTCGTAGTAGTATTCAAATTCCGTGGCAACGCGATCTTCCATCGCCCGGCGGACACTTGATTCCACAATGCTGCCCCTGATCAGCGGAACGATATCCCAGAGAGACTCTCCAACCAGTTCCCTTCCGAGCCGTTCGGCAATCCGGTTGCCGGCCGCGTTCACATAAGTAAAACGATAATCGCGGTCGAAGGTGTAGAAGACTTCTGGAATGTGCTCCAGGGCATCCCACGCAAACCGCTTGGCCTTGAAGATTTCAAGATTGAGCGCAGCCTGCTGCTCGACCGCCTCCCTGCGCATCTTGGCCAGCTTCAGTTGGGCATCGACCCGGGCTAACAACTCCCGGGCGCTGAATGGCTTGGTCAGATAGTCGTCTGCGCCGGCGTTAACGCCGCCGATACGTGCTTCTTCACCGGCGCGCGCCGAGAGCATAATCACCGGAATGTTTCGCGTGGCCGGATTCTGCCGCAACGCTGCGAGCAGCGCGAATCCATCCATCTCCGGCATCATGATGTCGGTAAGCACAAGATCGGGAAGATTTTTTTCCGCCTCGGCAAGCGCAGTCGTGCCCGTTCCCGCCTCGATCAGGTTGAAACGGCCTCGAAGCAAGCCGGACACATACTCCCGCATATCGGCGTTATCGTCTGCCAGAAGAACGGTGGGCCTGTGCACGCCGGAGCCGGCCGCCGGTTCGAGTGGCGCATCTCCGGCAATGGTGGCGGCCACGTCGTCTTTCAACCTGTCGTCCTTGCTCAGCCAACCCATCGCTTCCTGCAGGTAAGCGGTGGCTGAACCTTGCAGCATAGAATCGGATCCGCGGCTGCTGACCACTCGGCCGCGGGACAGATGCTCTTGTCCGAAATGCAAGGTAATCGTGAACTCGGTTCCAATATTGATCGCGCTTTTTACCTGGATGGATCCGCCATGCATATCCACCAGTTCCTGCACCAGGGCGAGACCGATGCCGCTGCCTTCATGGCTGCGCCGCCGCGCCCCATCGATGCGCGTGAAACGCTGAAAGAGATTGGGCAGATCGTTTTCCGAAATGCCTGTGCCGGTGTCGCTCACTGAAACCAGGACCTCTCGTCCGGCGGCCCGCACCGTGACCCTAATCTCACCCTCAAACGTGGATTTGAGCGCATTGGAGAGGAGGTTGAGAATGATCTTCTCCCACATCTCACGGTCCAGATAGACGGGTTCCGGCAGAGGCGGGCAGTCAACGATCAGGCGGAGTCCCGCCCGCTCCACTGCGGAACGGAACACGCTGGCAAGCTGGCCCGTGAACAAACAGAGGTCGGTCGGCTCAAAAGTCGCGCGCAGCTTTCCCACTTCAATGCGGACAAAGTCGAGAAGCCCGTTGACCAGTTTGAGCAGCCGAAGGGCATTACGGTGGAGCATCTCCAGACTCTGCGGGGAAGGCGGTGCCTGGTTTGTCAGCGCATCCTCAACGGGGCCGAGAATGAGGGTCAGCGGAGTGCGCAGCTCGTGACTCACGTTGGAAAAGAACGCGGTCTTGGCACGGTCCAGCTCAGAGAGTTCTTGTGCGCGTTTCCTCTCCTGCTCGTAAGCGGCGGCGTTGTTAATGCTGGCGGCGATCTGGCCGGTGATGAGATCCAGAAATCCCTCATAAAACCCGTCGAACTGCCGGTAGGGGTTGAGAGCGGTGATAAACACGCCAACCGGTTTTTCCTGGCCTTGTCGGGCAATGGGAACCAGGCGTGCCAAGGCCGGCGGCCGATCCCAGCATCCCGCCGGAAGGCCCGGAAAAAGCTCGAGGAGATTGTCCACGGTGTATCCGCGGTTGGTGTTCAGAATCTGGTGAATGGGCCACGCAGCGGGGGTCTCGGTGGGGTCGATAACCAGGGATGCAGCCGGATGACTCGCATCCATGCCTGTTCTCGCCACCAGCCTGAGCGTAGACCTTCCCTCATCGAAAAGGTAGGTCAGTGTGCACGGCATGTCTTTCTGATTGGCAAGACCGTGCTCGATCGCGGCAAACACATCCTGACCGGAAATGGCGCCTGCCAATGCCTCGGCCAGGGTGCTGAGAGAGGCAAGCTGCCGCTCCCCGATCACCCTCACCGTATCTTCCATCACCACGCACAACATGCCGACGATTCCGCCATCGGAGTCCGAAAGCGGACTGTACGAAAATGTGTGATAAGTCTCCTCGGGATATCCGCTCCGCTCCAGGATGAGCAAAAGCGTTTCATCCCACGAGGCCTCGCCCGTCTCCATCACCTTCCGGATCAGCGGGCCAATGTCCTTCCAGATCTCGTGCCACACTTGCTGCGCGGGCTTGCCCAGAGCCCATGGGTGCTTTTTTCCCAGAGTGGTGCGGCGATAAGCGTCGTTGTAGAGAAACGTGAGATCGGGGCCCCAGGCCATCCACATGGGAAAGCGCGACGTGAGCAGAATGCGAACCACGGCCTTGAGGCTGTCAGGCCAGGCGGCTGAGGGGCCCAGCGGAGTCGTGGACCAGTCGAAACTTTCGACAAGCGCTGGCATCTCCTGCGGGGCTGTCGGTTCAAGGTTGGTTGTGTTGGCTCGATCTCCCGGGTCTGTCTCTTGCTGCATCGAACTTTTCTCCAAAAAGAACAATGGGCCCGTGGTGCCGCAGAGTGAGCTTTGCCTGAGCACCGAAGTACCGGCTTCCCGCGCCGGGATCAATGCAAGTTCTGCTTATAGGGAAAGGCGGGGAATACGACTAAAAATCTGATGCGCCGGATCCAGCGGACGTTGCCTTTGGCCATCGAAAATCCGCCGCATCCGGGGCGCGAACTGAGAGCTAATCGCTGGAGCCGAGCAGCCGCTGCACCTCATCATGCAGCCGCGCCGTGATCGCCGCCTCCGTCTCCTCGGGGCCGAAGAAAATCGCCTCGCCCACGTGGATTTCGATTGTCCCTGACCGGAACCATCGGCGCTGGTGCGTCTTCAATTCGCCCAGTCCCCGCATGGCTACCGGCAAGACGGGCACAAAGCTCTGCTTGGCAAGCAAACCGATTCCCGATCGAAACTTGGCCATCTGTCCATCGGGCGAGAGCGTTCCCTCGGGAAAGACCAGCACGTTGTAACCGTGGTCCAGGGCCTTGCCCGCGTGGGCAAAGCTCCGTTGAAAGTCGCGCTGGTGCGGCAGCGGAAACACATTGAAGAGCGCCGTAACCAGGTAGTAAGCGGCCGGCCCGAAGATGTAGAAGCTTTTGTCTCCCGGCTTCCACGGATTGCGCCAATGGAGAAAATCATCGAGCATCTCGCCCAGCATGGCTGCGGCCATCCGTCGCCGATAAGGCCCAGGCAGCGCATAGACGATCAGATCTCCGTCATAGGACGTGACGTGGTTGGCGACGATGAGCAGCGGTCCCTTGGGAAGCGGCTTCCGCGGCCCCACCACCCGCGGCTTGACCAGCAGCCATGTGCCGGGGCGCAAAACGGCTTCAACAAACGCCGCGCGAATCCACTGGAACGGCTTCCACCACGGCCATTCAGGATAAATAAAACGCGGTCGCTTCAATTCGTCGAGTGTCGCCCGCGGCCGATCTGCCTGCCGCACTTCGGCCGCGGACTCATGCTCTATCGTTCCACCGTCCTCCACTCTCTGATCTCTTCCCTCTGCTCTCTCGCCTTGTCTTCCGGCTCCCTCGCTCGCTTGCTCCCTCGCTCCCCCGTCGTCCTGTGCTTCCATTCCGCCGCCGGCCACAACTTTCCGCAGCTCTCCCAGCGTCTGAACCTCTTCAAGCAGGCTCGTGCCTGAAACAATTCCCAATCGCTCCTCGATCGCCGATGCCAGCTGCACGCGGCCCAGGCTATCGAGATGCAAGTCCTCCGTCAGTCGCAGCTCATCGCCTACGCCGGCAAGCGCTTCCCCGGTAACCTGCGCAATCAGCGCCAGCAGCCAGTCCGATGATGGCCCGAATGCATGGTCGCCATTCGGTGCCGCCTTACCGCTCGAGGCCGTCGCTGCCGCGGTCTGGATGCGCGCGAGCCACTCCGCGACCGGCTTGCGCCTGACTTTTCCGGTCGAAGTCCGCGGCAAATCCGGCTCCGGCCACAGCACCCACCGCGTGATGCGCTGGAACTCCGGCAGCGTGGCATTCGCCTTCTCAATCGCTGTGAGTGCGCAGTTGCCCGACCCGCGGCAGGCCAGCACTGCACACGGCTCCGGGCCCGTGGGCGTATCCATCGCCACCACCGCGCATGCCGCAACGTCCGGCTGCTGCTCGATCGCCGCTTCGATGTCTTCCGGGTGTATGTTTACTCCCGCTGCGGTGACAATCACCTCGCTCTTCCGGCCCAGGAATTTGAGCTCGCCGCTCTCCGACCGCTCCGCAATGTCTCCCGTCGCCAACCATTCGTCTTCGCGCGGGCGCAAAGCTCCGTTTTCCCAAGTGGCTCCGGAGATGACTGCTCCGCGCACCAGAACCTCGCCGTCAGGCCCGAGCTTGACCTCGGTCCCCGCGACTGGCTTGCCGATCGTTCCCTCGGCGACGTGAAAGGGATGATTCAGCGTGATCATGGCCGTTGTCTCGGTCATGCCGTAGCCCTGCACGAGCACGAACCCGAGTGCGTTCCAGAACTGCTCAAGCGGGCCCGGCAGCGTGCCGCCGCCGCAAACGAAGACCAGGAACTTCAGCCCGAATTCGCGATGCACCTTGCGGAAGCGCCACCAGCGATGCCAGCCGGCGGGCTTCTTGAGCGACTCCGCTACGCGTTCGGCGAGGCCGTCGTGCGTTGCTTCAAGATGCGCCTTGAGCACCGCAAGAACGCGCGGCACCGCCGCAAGCACTGAAATGCGCTCGTCGTGGATCTGCTCGATGAGCCGCGGCGCTGCCAGCCTGCTCTCGAAATGCACCTCGGCCCGCAGAAGCGGTGGAACCCAAATGCCCAGGGCCTGGCCGAAGACGTGGCTCAGCGGCAGCGTATGCAGAATGCGCAGCGGATGGATGAGTCGCTCGTACCGCATGTACGGTTTGGCGCCCTCTTCGATTGGAACCATGCTAGCCAGCACGTTGCCGTGTGTGAGAACAATTCCTTTGGGATCGCCTGTTGTTCCGGAAGTGAACAAGATCTGCAGCGGGGTCTGGTTCGACAGGCCTGGTATGGGGCCGATCTCCTCGTCCGGCAACTCACTCTGCCAGTCTTCAAACGCCAAAACATCAAACGCCGGCGGGTGCCCCTGGTCCCGATTCTGGGACCGGGGAACCAGCTTCTCCAGAAGCACCGCGTCGCCAATAACCAGCTTCGGTTTCGCGTCCGCCGCCACGCGCGCCACAAATTCAGCCGTCCCAAATGCATCCAGCGGCACGGCCAGCACGCCGCGCAGCACGCAGCCGTGCAGGGTGCCGAGCCACTCGGCGCTGTTTTGCCCCCAGATAAGAACGCGCTCGCCCTCAGCGATGCCTCTCTTTTCGAGCAGCGCGGCAAAACGGCCCGCGAGTCGCGCCAGCTCGCCATACGTCGTCACGCGCCGGCGGTTACCCTGGTAGCGGACAAGGGCAATGTCGCGGTCCATGCGGCGAAAATCGTCGATGATGGTGGCCAGGTGATCGCGCATTGTAGTGATGGTTAGTTCATGGTAGCAGCGAATTGCGAACGTGCCGTTTCTGTCTTCTTGATGTTGAAAAGCCGGCAAGGATGCGGCAGAGCCAGCGGGAAAAACGGCGGCTGGCCTCAGGCGTCGTACACTGAAAGAGAAAGCATTCCCCATGAAAAAGCTCGCCATTGGCCTGTATCTTCTCGTGACCGCCGCGTTGCTCGCCTGGGCCTACAACCGAGCCTGGGCAGCTCCCAATGACGCCGCGCAAGGCGAGATGTTCCGCATCATCTACTACCACGTCCCCTCGTTTGCGGTTTGCTTTGTCTTCTTCGCGCTCAGTCTGATCGGCTCCATCGCATTCCTCGCATTCCGTCACGGCAATCCAAGCCGCGCGCAGATCGCGGATGCCCTTGCCCTGGCCGGCGCCGAGGTGGGCGTGGTCTTTTGCTCGGTGGGTCTGGTCACCGGCCCGCTCTGGGGACGCCGCGCATGGGGCATGTGGTGGACATGGGACGCGCGCCTCACCACCACGCTGGTTCTCTGGCTCATCTACGTCAGCTACCTGCTCTTGCGCCGCTTTGCCGCCGGGCCCCAGATGCAGACTCTCGCTGCCGTGCTGGGGATCTTCGGCGCGCTCGACGTGCCCATCGTCTATATGGCCAACCGCTGGTGGCGCACGCAGCACCCGGCGCCTGTCTTCGGCGGTGGGCAGGATTCCGGCATGGATCCCACGATGGTCGGCGCGCTCCTCTGGAACATGCTCGCCTGGCTCCTGTGGGGCGTGCTCATTCTGGCTTTCCGCTATCGCGTTGAGCGGCGCCAGCAAAAGATCGCCGCCGCAGAAGCCGAGCAGGCGTTGAATGCCTGATGGTTTCAATACGCTCTAGAACTTGTTGCGTGAATCTGGTTTTGAAAGGGCACGACTTTACAGGGTGCGGAAAAACTCGTATCGGGGCGCTTTGGAACAAGGGCACGGGGGGCTTTGTAACAAGGGCACGGCTTTAGCCGGGCCAATAAAGCCGGCAAAATGAGTCGGGGCTTTAGCCCCTGAGGGAAGTTTCTTCATCGCCACTGACCGTTTTTGCAACATGCTCCGGGCGATGATGCAGAGAGAATGGAGTTCGCAATGAAAAAACTTGGAACCTTACTGATCGTTGCTGTCCCCGTTCTTCTTTTTGCCCGCGCCGCCTACCTTGTCTTCTTCGCGCCGGCCGAGCCCCCGTTCGACTGGCGTCTTCAAATGTCCCAGGCCGACCACGATGCCATCGTCGCCACGCTCAATCACCTCTATACGCGCGCGGCCTACACCGTCACCTGGGCCATCCAGCTCGGCTACGCCGCATGGCTCTGCGTAAGGTGGCAGTCCCAAAAGCAATCAGCAGTGAAATAGCCCCGCCTCGCGTACTGGGCGGTATGGAAGGCAACAGCTTCAAGGTGAAGGGTACGGGCTTCAGCCCGTACATAAATCAAGCAAATTGCATCCGGGCTTTAGCCCCTGAGGGAAAGCACTTTCAAACTGATTCGCTACCCAAAAGAGCCCCAACTCCCTCCCGTCTTGTCACACCCCGTTGTGCTCGCCATCACGAATCATCGTGAAGTTCCGTGTCGTGCCAACCTCGCCATGCCTTTCGTACCTCTCCAAAAGGCCACTCTGTCTACCACTTCCGCATCTGCATCTAACTTTTCGTGCTATTTCAAGATTCCTCTCATACCGCCGATGATGGACTGGTAGTTTGGCTGCACGACGGCTTTTGGCATCGGGTTGCGCCTTGGACTCTCGCGTTGCGGCGTCTCTTTTTCAAAGAGCCGACCGTTCCTAACAGGCTTCGCCTGCCGAGCATCCTGAACCGCCGAGCACTGAATGGGGACCTGAATTATGCATGACTTTTTGATCGCTCTTGCCTTTATCGGTATGGTCATTGCTCCCGCCATCGTGGCCGCCAACTGCTCAACAGAAGTCACAGACGAATCCAAATCAAAATAATCACCGTCGCTCTTGCAATGCGAGTTTTTCACCCCTGATCTGCGTTGTTGCAAGCTCTGACCAGCATAAAAACTCTTTACTTCTTCCGCTCGATTAGTCTTGCCCCGGATCTGCGTCGTTACAAGATCTGTCAACGCTCACCTGCTTTTAGCTCCGCTAGCCCCGCTAACCCCGCTAGCTCCGCTCCCATCCTCCATTGCCCTTCCCTCCTCCACCCGCTAAACTGATGGATCGGGGGCATGCATGTTAGTCGTCATGAAAGCGCAGGCTACGCCGGAAGAGATCCAGGCCGTCTGCGACCATATCGTGCAATTGGGTTTCCGGCCCCACCCGCTTCCCGGCGCCCAGCGCACCGCTATCGGCATCACCGGCAATCAGGGCGAAGCCAACCGCGGCAACCTTGAGTCGCTCTCCGGCGTTGCGGAAGTCATTCGCGTCTCCAAAGCCTACAAACTTGCCAGCCGCGACGTAAAAGAAGAAGACACGATCGTGCGCTTTCCCGGATCGAGCGCCACCATCGGCGGCCGCGATCTGGCCGTTATCGCCGGCCCCTGCTCTATCGAAACTCGCGACCAGGCCTTTGCCATCGCCGCCGAGATCGCCGCATCTGGCGCGCAGTTTTTCCGTGGTGGCGCTTACAAGCCACGCACCTCGCCCTACGCTTTTCAAGGTCTGGGGCTTGAAGCCTTGAAAATCATGGCCGAGATCCGCGACAAATTCGGCCTGCGCATCGTTACCGAGGCTCTCGACTCAGAAACCCTCGACCTTGTCGCCGAATGGGCTGACGTGATCCAGATCGGCGCGCGCAACATGCAGAACTTCTCGCTTCTCAAGAAGGCTGGCAAGCAGCGCAAGCCGGTGCTCATCAAGCGCGGCATGAGCGCCACGCTCGAAGAATTCCTGATGGCCGCCGAGTATGTGATGAGCGAGGGGAATTACGAAGTCATTCTCTGCGAGCGTGGCGTGCGCACATTTACTGACCACACGCGCAACACGCTCGACCTGAGCATCGTCCCTGCTCTGCACCATGTGAGCCACCTGCCCATCCTCGTCGATCCCAGCCACGGAACCGGCCGCCGCGACAGCGTCCTGCCCATGGCGAGAGCCGCCGTGGCCGCGGGCGCCGACGGTGTCATGGTTGAGGTCCACAACCACCCTGAAACCGCGCTTTCCGACGGGCCTCAATCTCTCTATCCCGAGCAGTTCGCCACCATGATGAGCGAGATCGAAAAAATCGCGACCGTCGTTGGCCGCCATCTCACGCGAGCCGCCTCCGTTCACGCTGCCGTTGAAGCGAAATAGCAACCAAACAAAATGGCATCTCATCCTGAGCGGAGCGAAGCGAAGTCGATCGAAATGACCTGTCATCCTCAGCAGAGCTCGCCGAGGCGACCGAAGTCGAAAGCCTGCCCTGAGCGAAGATCGCGAACGCGATCGGAGTCGAATGGGGATATGCGGTTGCTTTTAGTCTCGGAACCCCCAAAACTGGGTGCCCCCGGTCCCTTGCACTCGGGGACCGGGGATACGATGTTCGCCAACTGGAGTCCGCTGGCTGCCATCCCCTTTGCTGCGCTCCTTCTCTCGCTCACCGCGTGCCGCACCCATGACTTTCCCCAATACCCGGCCAACTACCGCGAATATGTCTACGTGACCAACGGAGGCAGTGACACCGTCACGGTGCTCGACGTGGTCAACGTCCGCGTGGATCGTGAGCTCCCGGTGGGTCACGATCCGGTTGCCGTCGCCGCCAGCCCCACGCATAACGAGATTTACATTGTGAACTCGGGCGCCGCCGGAGCCAATGGCTCGGTCTCAGTCATCGACGCGGAACACAACGCGGTTATCGCCACCATCCCCGTGCACCGCCAGCCTGTGTCCATCGATCTGAATTCCGCCGGAACAATCGCCTACGTCGCCAACTCCGGCGCCAATTCGATTTCCGTCCTTGATCTCACGGCTCGCCGCGAGCTTGCGCAGACTCCTGCCGGTGTCCAGCCTGTTGCAGCGCGCCTCGCGCCAGACGGCAACTCTCTGGTTGTGGCCAACCAGGCCGGAAACTCGGTGACCGTCATCGATGCATCCACCAACAAACCGCGCGCCACATTCACAGGCTGCCCCGGCGCTTCGGAAGTGGTGATTCTTCCCGACTCCACAAAAGCTTTCATCCCCTGCTCAACCGGTCATCAAGTCATGGTCGTCGCCCTCGCACAGCCCAACGCCCACCCCGCTCAACCCGATCGCCTTGAAACACTGATGGACGTCGGTCACGCACCCGTCGATCTGGCGCTGAAACCCGATGGCGGCGAAATCTTTGCCGCCAATTCTCTTTCCGACTCCGTCTCCGAAATCTACAACACCACCGATGAGGTGGGAGACACGTACATGATCGGCAACAATCCCGTTCGCGGCATTGTCTCTCGCGACAACTCGCTGCTCTACGTGGCCAACCTGAATTCGCAGGAGCTCACCGTCTACTCCATCGACGACGGCAAGCGCATCGGCTCCGTCTCCGTCGGCGACAGCCCCTCGGCGATGGCGTTTTCTGCTGCCGGACATTTGTTGTTTGTCGCCGATCAACGCTCCGGGGATGTGGCTGTGGTGCGCACGTCCACGCGATCGCTCTTCACTCTGCTTCCTGCCGGCCGCGATCCCAACGCCATCGTCGACAAGGCTTTCAACGTGCAGTGAGCGAGATCGGCCCGCATCGACTTGAGGTTGAAAAAGTGCGGCACTGTCGATTGCGGAATAATTCCCTCGGAGCCGGGCTTTGTATCAGGGCACGACTTTAGTCGTGCCGTAAGCGAAGCAAAAGCAATGTGGCCTTTAGGCCCTGAGGGATGCTTTCCAGAAAGTTTGCCGCAAAAAGCAGGCATGCAACAGCCGCTTACGGCGTCGCGCTCGTGCCAGCGGCAGGCGCGTTAGCTGCCGCAGTCAGCTCCGGGCCCACAAGAACTCCATCATCGAGCGACGCGGCCACAAGCCGGTCTCCGGCCGCGCGAATCAACACGATCGGATAGCCCGTCTGCCACCAATTCCACGTCATCGTCTTCGGATCGATCGCGTACACCTGGTCGCTGGACTGCGAGCTGACTAGAATTCTCTTTGACTCCGCGTCATAACTCAGATCGTCCACGTCGCGGAACGGCAGGCGATGAACCCACATCCACGACTTGCCCAGGTCGCGGCTCAAATAAACTCCCTCGCGCGCGCCCAGCCACAGCGTTCCGTCGGGCGAAAATACCACGCGATGGATGCGCGTCAGCATGGTCGGCAAACCCATCGGCCACCAGCTTTTTCCCGCATCATTTGAAATCACAACGCTGTCGGCGCGGGCCGCAACCATCGCGTCATCATGCACCGTCACTGACAGGTAATCTCCCTCGCCCATCACCGGGCCGCCCTGCCAGCTCGCGCCCTGGTCCCGGCTGGTCACAACGCCGTAGCCTGTCGCAGCCGCCCACACGTCTCCTGAAACGTCCAGCGCGTTCACCGGACTTTCGAGCTCAATCGCCGGCGCCTGCACCTCTTTTTCTATGTTGACCTTGGTGTGCATGTGCGTCTGCGTGATCGTCTTCGTCACGGTGTTTGCGATGGTGTTGCGCGGAATCCATGTGAGAGCGCCGGCCCGTGTGACTGCTCCATCTGGTACCGCGGGCGTCCCCGCCGGCTGTCGTGCAGCCTGCCCTGAGCGTAGCCGAAGGGTCCTCGCCCGCACATCTCTCGAACCGTCTGTTGCTCCATTCGCCGCCGGCGCCGCCGTAGTCGACTCTGCCGCCTCGGCTCCATTGCCCGCGACCGGCGGATCTCCGCTTTCCAGCACAAAAACTCCGTGCGACGTTCCCGCCACCACGCGTCCATCCTTCGTTTCGGCCAGCGCGAACACGTCGCGGCCGTCGAGGCCCGAGCCCAGCTGATCCCAATGCGCTCCGCCGTCGCTCGATCGAAACACTCCGCCATATTTTTTGTCGTTCACAACGCCCGCATACAGCACCTCGGGATGCTCGCGATCCACAAGAACCGCCGCAACCTTGCGCTCGCTGATTCCCTGGTTCGACGGCGTAAACGTCTCTCCCCCGTCGTCACTGTCGAGAACCCCGCTGCGATCCGTCGCCAGCAAAACGCGATTCGAATCGATCGGGTCAACGTACACCGCGTTCACCACCACGTCCGGGTCCGTCATGCGCTTGAAGGTCTTGCCTGCATTCTCGGTCTTGTACAACCCCTCGGTGGTTCCCGCATACACCACATCGCGCTTCTCGGGGTCCTGCATCAGGCTCCGCGTTCTTCTGGCTTCAGATGGAATGCCCTGGATCTTGTGGAACAGAACTTCCCGCGTTCTCGCTCTTGTAAATTCCGCTGCACGCGCTCAGGTAAACAACGTGCGGATGCTCAGGATCTACGATGATCGAAAATACATCCGAGTCCACAATCAGTCCCTGTTTGATGTTGTGCCAGGTCTTCCCGCCGTCGGCCGTCTTCCATGGCAGGTGCCAGGTCCCGGCATACACCGTGTCGGGTTTTTCGGGATCGACAGCCAGCGATTCGATCTCATGAATTTCGTGGCTGCCAGGCGGGCTGATCTCGGCCCATGTCGCTCCGTCGTCGCTCGATCGGAAAACTCCTTCCAATGTTCCGGCATAGAGAGTGTGCGGATCGGAAAGCGCTTGCGCAAGAGCGTGCACTGGCTGCCCCTTCAGTTGCGCCGGCTCGCTCCATGTGCGGCCGCTGTCGTGGCTGATCCACAATCCGCCGTCGGTCGAGTTGTTCCACGCGCCCACATAAATCGTCGCCGGGTCCGCGGAATCCACCACAACACTGTCGAGCACGAATCCGTCGTCAGTGCCCAGCTTTGCCAGCCGATGCCAACTTGCGCCTTCATCCACGGATTCGTAGAGCCAGCTATTTGTGGTGCCCAGCAACAGATGCTTCGGCTGCCCCGGAAACGACGCAAGCGCGCGCGCATCGCCGCCCGCCGGACCGACGACCGTCCACGCATTTTCCGCCCGCAGGCAGACCGCTCCGAACAACAAGGCAATCAGAAGAAAAATCTGCGCCCCAACCCCAATTTGGCGCACATGATTTCGAACACACTGCAAACGGCTCATTCAGACTTGAAGCTCCCCAGCTATCTCTATCCAGAATAGACAATTCCCGGCCCAAAAAGCGAAGAGGCCGACCCCATTTGTGCAAGGGTCAGCCTCAAAGACACTTGGAACGAAGTGTTGCTGGTTTCGGCTTCCGCGAGCCCTCCTCTTCGAAGAAGAGCTCGCGGATCCCTGTTACGAAGCGCAGTTCGCTCAGGCTATTGCGCAGCCTTGCTATGGTGGCGCTCGCCGAGCGGCTTGCGTACTTCCGGCGACACGGACGTCTCAACCACTGGCGTAGTTCCCGATATATCGGTGCTGAAATTCGCTCCCGCCGGTACCAGGTAGTCCTCCGCCGTCTGTCCTGCGGTTGTGCCTGTGGCCACGCTGATGCGCGAAGCGTCAATCCCTTGCTCCGTCACCAGGTAGTCCTTGGCGTTCACGGCGCGCTGTGCGGCGAACTCTTCCACTTTGAAGCGCCGATGCGTGGCTCCGTACTTCTCCTGTTTCGCAGTCTTGGCGGCTTCGTCCGCATCCGCTTCGCCCACGATCACCGCTTTGGCGTCACTCTGCTGCTTCAGGTCCAGCGCCACCTGATCCAGGCATGCCTTGGCTTCGTTGTCCACGCGCGTCGGGCGCTTCGGATCGCTGGCAAAACTGATCGAGCACAGCGCCTGCGTCTTTGGCGCCGGAGGCGGCGGAGGCGGAGCCAGAATGGTAATCGTGGTGTTCGCAGACGCCATCTGGTTCTTGTCGTCCGACACGCCGCACGTAATCCCCACTGCGCCGGTCGGCGCGCCTGCTGAGGAATAGGCTGCGGTGGTCCCGGTACCCGTCACCGTGCCCGCCGTGGCCGTGTAGTTATAAGTCAGCGGGCGGTTCTGCGGGCTCACGCCCACCGCCGTTACGGTCGCCGAGTCGCCTGGCTTAATGGTGGTCGGGGTCGCCGAGCAGCTTACCGTCGGCGGCTCAAATTGCTTCACAGCGTATTCGGCGGAGCACTCCGCGCTCTGGCCGGGTTTCAGCCCTTCCTTGCCCTTTTTGCCTTCCTTCACTTCGGCCTTCGCGGTGTAGGAACCCGGAGCCAGCGTAGCCGTATTCACGCTCGCTGATGTGCCATTCCCGGTCACACCGTCTCCGCTCCAGCTATAAAGGACGTTGTTTTTCTTGTTTGTGTCCACCGAACCGGCCGTAGCCGTAACTGTCAAAGGATCGCCCGGGTAAACGGTTGGGGCGCTGGCGTTGCACGATAGCGTAATCGGCGGAGCCTTCTTGCATCCCATGGGCAAGAGGGCGAAAACCGCCACCGCGAGAACCGGCAAAACAGACTTCAAAATTCGTGAATACATGTCTTTACGCTCCACAATTCTGTTGCTGCTTGGTTGTTGAGAAAAGGTTTTGAGAAAGGAATTCATGGTTCACCCCTTTCAGCTTCGCAGAGGGTGCGCAGCTTTTCACGCTTGATTAAGCCTTACAAGGCTAGCACTTAGAGGCGGCGCTGAGTGCACCCTGTCTTCCAAATGCCTCCCGCAGACCGTTTTTATGCCCGCAACAGAACGCCTTCTCGCGGGTCAAAAGCGATTTACGATTAGGTTCCAACAAGGAATTCTGCCCTCTGATCTCTGGGGCTCATTCTGCGTTGAGGGTCTTAAGCAGACTCCGGGGTTCGCGCTGTATCTTTTCCTGTAGAAGCGAAATCGCGTAAATCAGTTGCTCGGGACGGGGTGGGCATCCGGGAACATATACATCAACCGGAACCACCTGGTTCACCCCTTGAAGCAGTGCGTAGTTGTTGAATACGCCACCCGATGTGGCGCAGGCGCCCATCGAGATAACCCACTTAGGCTCAGGCATTTGGTCGTAGAGACGGCGCAGCACGGGAGCCATCTTCTGGGCCACGCGGCCAGCCACAATCATCAAGTCCGATTGCCTTGGCGAGGGCCGGAAAACTTCCGCCCCGAAGCGCGCGATATCGAACCGCGCCGCGCCCATCGACATCATTTCGATTGCGCAGCAAGCCAGGCCAAAGGTCATAGGCCACACGGAGTTCTTGCGGACCCAATTCACCGCAAAATCCAGCGAGGTGAGAAAGACTCCCTCCGGCTCTTCGTAGCCGTAGCTGACCTCTTTCACTTTCATCCGGTTTTTCGCGCTGCTATCAAGCGCACCAAAGAGATAATGGTCGCGCTCCACTGAAACCGCCATATCACTACTATACCTCCGCTCCCGCAACCAGGAATGGTCAGAACTGATCAGGGAAATGCTCTTGAATCAGCCGCGGAAGTCCCGCTCAGCGCGGTTTCTCTCGATCAGGTGCGTCAAACACGGGCGCTGGACCTCGGCACGGCACTTTGTGCATGAAAAAGCAATCAGGAACTCGCAAAAACTTGCGTTATTCCGCTGTCTTTACGAAAATGATGCGAAAGCTCATTTTGCCTTTCGTTATGATTCTGGCCGGCGGCGTCTCTTGCCGGCTTCCAGACACCTGGGCCCTGCATTGCCGGTTCGGCCCCTCCGTAACCTTGTCGTTCAGCAACAACAGTCCTTCTCTACGCCTCGTGCTCGAGAATTCGAAACGGAAGACCTCATGCCCTCTCGCTCCTTGTCCTCTCGTTTTTTGATGCTGCTGTCCCTCTTCCTGCTCCTGGGCCATGTCGCAACGGCTGTCGCCCCGGCAATCTCCAACCCACACACTCCGGCCACGCAGGCCCCGGTAACTCAAGCCCAGATCACCGCCCTTCAGCAGGCCGTTCAGAGCGCTCAGTCCGCTGGAGATAACGCATGGATGCTCACCTCGGCCGCGCTCGTGCTTCTCATGACCGGCCCCGGCCTGGCGCTCTTCTACGGCGGTCTCGTGCGAAGGAAAAACATCCTCGGCACCATGATGCAGAGCTTCGCCATGATGGGCCTGGTTACGGTTCTCTGGGCGATTGTCGGCTACTCGCTGGCCTTCGGTCGCGGCAACATGTTTATTGGCGGATTCGAGCACGCCTTCCTGCGCGGCGTTTCGCTCAGCCCCAACCCTGACTACGCCGCCACCATTCCCGAGCAGACCTACATGATCTACCAGCTCATGTTCGCCATCATCACGCCGGCCCTGATCTCCGGCGCGTTTGCTGAGCGCATGAAGTTCAGTTCCATGGCCCTGTTCCTCTCGCTCTGGTCACTCCTTGTTTACTGCCCCATGGCGCACATGGTCTGGGGCGTAGGCGGCCTGCTCAACGCGACCGGCGGCCACATTCCCTCGCTCGACTTCGCCGGCGGAACGGTCGTCCACATCACCAGCGGCGTCTCCGCATTGGTTTGCGCGCTCTATCTTGGCAAGCGTCTCGGCTACCCGCAAACCGCCATGCCTCCGCATTCGCTCGTGCTTAGCTTCATCGGCGCGTGTCTGCTCTGGGTGGGCTGGTTTGGCTTCAACGCAGGCAGCGCCCTCGGCGCAGGCCCGCTGGCCACCAGCGCCTTCGTCAACACCCACTTCGCCACGGCCACCGCCGCTATTGGCTGGACGATCTTTGAGTGGATTCACAACGGCAAGCCCACGGCGCTGGGCGCAATCTCGGGCGCGGTCGCCGGCCTCGTCGCCATCACGCCGGCGTCAGGCTTCGTCCAGCCCATGTCCGCGCTGTTAATCGGACTTGCGGCCGGCTTTTTCTGCTCCTTCATGGTCTTCCAGGTCAAATCCCGCTTCGGCTACGACGATTCTCTCGACGCATTTGGAGTTCATGGCGCAGGCGGGACTCTGGGCGCCATCCTCACCGGCATCTTCGCCGCCAGCGTCATCAATCCGATCTTCGGCGCCGGCGTGCCAACTGGCGCCATCGACGGCCATTGGAGCCAGATCCTGAATCAACTGGCAGGCGTCGGTATCTCATGGAGCATCTCCATCGTCGGCACGCTGGTTCTGCTCTTCGTGGTCGACAAAATCTTTGGCCTGCGCGTCACTGCCGAGCACGAGATGGCGGGGCTCGACCTTTCGCAACACGGCGAAGAAGGGTACGATTTCAACGCATAGCCGCCGGCGTTTCGGCTTATAAACTGATGTGCCTGACCGATTCCTTTCGTTTTTGTGCTTCGCAGCCGGTGTCCTGAGCTTGAAGTTCGCATCTTAATAGGGCGGTCATCCTGAGCGGAGTTTGACGCGTTTTTCGCGGCAAACCGAGTCGAAGGAGCTGCATTTGTTCTTGAACGAACTTCAGATTCACTGTACCGGCAGCTGGAAACTGGAAGCTTTTTTACACGAGACGGTAGCCCAGGAGTCCCTCTCGCCTGTTACGCTATCGAACGAGGCATTTTTTGTATGCTCAAGATTGAAGCTGTTCTGCAACCCTCAAAATTGGATGCCGTGAAGGATGCCCTGCTTGAAGCGGGCATCGAAGGCATGACCATCCTCGAAGCCCGCGGCCACGGCCGTCAGAAGGGCCACACCGAGTTTTATCGCGGCCGCGAATATACCGTCGATCTATTGCCCAAGGTCAAGATCGAGCTGGTGATCCACGACGACTTGAAGGAAAAAGCGATTCAGGCGATCATCGGCGCCGCGCGCACCGGCCGCATCGGCGACGGCAAAATCTTCGTCAGCCGTCTCGACGAAGCCATCCGCATCCGCAACGACGAACGCGGCGAAAACGCGCTGTAGGCAGGTTTGCGCGCGACTGCATGCCCTTGTATCCAGAGCATGAAGTGTTTGAGTGTCTTATTGCGTCGCAACAACATGATGGAAGACCTTAGATGATTCCCCGCATCTCCAGTTTTCTTGTTATAAGCCTCGGCATTGCATGCTCCCTGGCGGCGCAGGACGCGCGCACCGTCATCGAGCCGCTCTTCCCGCAGCTTTGCACCACGGTCGACGCCGAGCTTTCTACGGTCGGCCATTCACTCGCCGACGACGACGAGCAAAAGCTCGACACCGCGCGGATTCAACGAGCAATCAATAAATGCGGCAAGGGGCGCGCCGTCCTGCTCCGCGTTGACGAGACTGATAACGCATTTCTCAGCGGTCCGCTCCAGCTCAAACCGGATATCACGCTCATCCTCGGCCCCGGCGTCACGCTCTTCGCCTCGCGCAATCCGGCTCTCTATGCCGTTTCGCCCGGCAGCTGCGGCATCGTCAGCCATGCCTCCGATCCGAGCGGCTGCAAGCCGCTGATCTCCGTCGACCACGCGCCCAACTCCGGCGTCATGGGCGACGGCGTCATCGACGGCCGCGGCGGAGAAAAAATGCTGGGCTCACAATCCTCTTGGTGGAATCTTGCCGAACAGGCTGGCTCCAGCGGCGGGCAGCAGGTTCCGCGCCTCATTGTCGCCAACGACTCTGACAACTTCACGCTTTATCGCATCACGCTCAAGAACTCGCCGAATTTCCATGTCGTCTATAACGGCGGCGACGGATTCACGGTTTGGGGCCTCAAGATTGATACGCCGCAGCGCCACGCGCCCAACACCGACGGTATCGACCCCGGCTACGGCGCCAGGAACGTCACCATCACCCACAGCTACATCCGCACTGGCGACGACAACGTAGCCATCAAAGGTGGGCCGGGCGGCGCAACCAACATGACCATCAGCCACGACCACTTCTACTGGGGCCACGGTATGTCCATCGGCAGCGAGACCAACGGTGGCGTCAGCAAAATCCGCGTCTTCGATCTTTCGCTCGACGGCCCCGACAACGGCATCCGCATCAAGTCCAACGGCTCCCGCGGCGGCCTCACCGAGAACGTGGTTTACGATGACGTCTGCATTCGCAACTCGCCCAATCCCATCACGCTGGATACGGCCTACTCCGCGGCCGGCATTTTGCGGGGCAACCTTCCTCCCACCATGCGCGATATCACGCTGCACAATGTCCGCATTTCAGGCGACGGCAAGTTCACCTTTAACGGCTACGACCAGACTCATCGCATCGCGGCCACGCTCAGCGGCGTGCAAGTTACCGACGAAGCAAAGTACGCCTACGAAGTAAACCACGCGGACCTGACGCTCGGCCCCGATCCGACCAATCTCGATCTGCCTTCAGGCCCCGATTTAGTAAAGGAAGATTCAACCATCTCCGGCAAACCCGCCGAAGGCAACCCCGCCTCCTGCGCCGACAAATTCGTCCCGTTCCCGCAATAGCGTCCTTCACATTTCAACACTGTCATGCTGAGCGACCAAGCGCGCAGCGCGGGAGTCGAAAGCCTGCCCTGAGCGGAGATCGCGGATGCGATCGGAGTCGAATGGGGATCTGCGGTTGCTTTTCGCGCTTCCGACGCACTACGAACATGGGTGCCCCAGGTTCCTCGTCCGTCGTGGCGGAGGGACCTGGGACAGCACGAACCCTGACTCGCCAACTCGCCGCCTCACCGCACCGGCACGCGCACAACAATCTTGTTCCCCGTCCGCACCACCATCCGCGAGAATGACTCGTCACTCACATTGCTGAGCGAAACGTAGCCTCCGTTGAGCGCCGTCACGTCGCCGTGCATCTTTGCATTCGCATCGGCGGGCACTGTGAAGCTCACGCGCACATCGGGACGCCCGTCGCCGTCGAGATCGACCTCATCGCTCACGCGCGCGGGCAGCGCGTCTGCCGACTCGAACACAATCTGAACAAATGGCTCAACCCGCTCCAGCATGCGCGGCTTTACCGGCTGATAAACCTCGATCCGGTATCCGTCCCGCTGAATCGTCCGCGCAATCGTGCCGCCCGAGTACGTCGCATCGATATGCAGTCCCGCGTGCGCCACAACATTGGTAAAGGCGCCCATCAGGACAAACGGAACGCAGACGGCGACGAGCAGCGTAAGCCCCGCGCCCGTGTAAGCCAGAATCGAAAGTATGCGCGTCCGCATGTGCTCCTCCTTCACTCCCCATAAATTGGGGTGGCCCATCCTAGCTTCTCAAGGGTGGGGTATCACGAATCCCAACCAACCTGAGAACATGGGTGCCCCAGGTGCCTTGCATTTGGGCACCTGGGATACCACAAACTCAGGTCGACTCGCCGTCAATCCACGCGAAAATGCGGTTGCCCATCCTTCGCTCTTTTCTGGCGAAGGGTGGGATGGCACATGCCCTGCCTCTCCGCCGTCACTTCCCCGGCAGCCAATGAATCATGGTGGCCACCGAATTCGCCAGAACGTTACCGCCGAACATCGTAGCCATCGCCCACGCGCCATATAAAAACAGCAGTCGTGCGCGCTCGGGCTTCACTGCCACCGGCGTCCCCTTCAGGTGCCAGACCGCCGCGTCCTTCTTGCAAACGTCCACGCAGGCCCCGCACTTCATGCAATTGAGCAGCGTCTTTCCCTCGGCGATCGATTCCTTCGAGAGCGCCACCGTCGGGCAGCTTGTCTGGCATAGCGTGCAGTCCACGCATTTTGCCCTATCGAAGCGAATCTCAAACAAATTGATTTTGTTGAACAGCGATTGAAACGCGCCGAACGGGCAGAGGAACCCGCACTGTGTTCGCTTCTTAGTCAGATACGGCAGCACTACCACCAACCCCACAAAGAGCGCGACGAAAACTCCCATCTGGATGGCCGTTTCCACGTTGCGCACCGCCGGGAATTCTGTGACGGCTTTGAACGGGCAGAGCCACATGCAATAGACCGGCTCAAAGATCGCCGCCGAAGCCAGCACCACAAATACAAGAATGGCCCAGGGCACGAGCCGCAGAATATGGGAAAATTTCGCAATTGATCGGTGCAGTCTGCGCCGCTTGCCAAATGCGGCGAACCCCTCCTCAATTCCACCAAAAAAGCACGCGTAGCTGCACCACGCTTTGCCCAGCACCAGGGTCAAGGCGAACCAAAGCCCGATCATGATCGCGATCGAGTGTGGATTGCTGGCGGTCGGCAGAATCGACCCAGGAAAAACGATCGTCCGCGCAAACGCCGCCGGCAAAATCAGCGATGGCGTCACCATAAAACAGAACGGCGTGTCGCCCGAGACCATGCGGCTGACCGGAATGCTCATGGTGCCGCGCTCGGCGATCAGCGCAGCGATGAAGCCGAATGGAAATAGGAAACCAAGCGCGACAAAAAAGATTCTCCGCCAGCGATAGGTCTCGCCTGTCCGCATCATCAGAAAAAAGAGGACAGTCATAAACACAATCGTCAACGCCGCGCCGATGTGCTCATCGCGGCCCGCCTTCATGAATCCAGGCGTGAACATGAGCAGCGCCCACAGCGCGATGGGAAGCGTAAGCAGAATCGACCGGCCGAAACTGCGAAAAGCTGTCGGGCCGCGAAACACCGCCGGCGGCCGAAGAGAAGAAGCCCCAGGAGAAGAGGATTGACTAGCCATAAACAGTCCTCTCGATCAGGATGGAAAATCCGGAAAACAGGTACCAGCAGGCCAGCATCACGGCAGCCATACGGGCCACCGTGACCACCGCCGGCGTGCGCTGCACAAAGCCCATGGAAAGAAACGGTAGAAACCACACCGCAGTCCCCGCGAAAAAACACGCAAAGAAAAGCAGTGCCGCTGACAAATGCTCGAGCTCGGCCGCGCGCAACCCCGCAACAAGAAACGGCGGGCAAAGGTTGATCCCCGTCAAGAATCCCAGCGCCAGCGCGCCCGAGCGCAACGGCCTGGGCACCTCGCCGATCCGCACCAGCTCGCTCGTCCCCCCATGCCGCGCCGAAGCTTGAGCGCAGGCGGGATGGTTAGCCGAAGCTTCAGCGGAGGCGGGTTTCGCCGCGGCGCACTTCCGGTGCGGCCACCCAACCGCGTAAACCACCAGTCCAACGGCCAGCAGCACCTGGATTCCGCCCATCAGCCATGTGCGCCCGATCCAAGCGCGCGGAATTTGCGACCCCACCATCCACACCGCTGCAGCGAACACCATATACCCGGCCAGCCGCGCCGCCAGAAATAATCCCAACTGCCGGCTGTGCCACCAAACTCCCCGAGGCTGAACCATCATCCACGGCACCACCACCGGCCCGCAGGTCGCCAGGCAAACCGGCCCCGTTGCCAGCCCGAGCACGAGCGCCTCTCCGGCGCTCGCCGAAAGAGAGAGTGCCGCCATCGTGCCTGAAGTCTAGGTCTCTGCGCGAGATACCCTTCGTGACAGTGGTCACGAGTCGATGTGTCGACAAGATCTAATCTGGCAAACTAATAACGATGGAACCCTGTCCAAAGTGCGATGGATTCTCTCAGAGATTCAATATCCAAGCGGCACGCGAATATCAGGACATTGCCCGCCAACTCATTGAAGTTGTGGCACAAGGGACACTCTTGTTGATTCGTGCGGATTGCCCTTTGGAGAGGATTCTGGAACCGATTTTCCCGGGGGATATTCTTGTCCACGAGTTCTAGTGCTTTGCGTGTGACCGGAAGTTTGAGCTATCGGCTGACACCGACCACGGCAACGCACACTGGACCCCCGGACCGCGGCAAGCGCCAGACAGCAACCTGTCAAAGCCAAACTGAGATCACCGCTATCCCACCAAATCTCCCCCTCCCGGCATTTATCGCTTATTCTTGTAATAATTCCTTCTTGCTTCGGCAGGCCACGCAAAAAAATCTTATGAACCCAGTCGTTTTAGCAGTCGACGATCTTCGGGAGCAGTATCTCAAGGAGATGGCGCTTGTCCGCCAGACCTGTGAGCGCACCGGCGACGGCACGGCCGCTATCCGCCGCCGATCCGCCGTCGTCGACCGCATCCTCATTGAAATGTGGCGTCGCGCCTTCGCCGGCCTGCCTCCGCAGAACACCGCTCTGCTGGCCCTGGGCGGTTACGGACGCAAAGATCTCTTTCCTTACTCCGACGTCGATGTCCTCTTCGCTTTCGCCGATGACAAAACTGAAGAGCAATCCCGCGAAGCAGTTCGCGCCATCATTCAGGGCATGTGGGACATCGGCCTGCGCGCCAGCCCCAGCTCGCGCACCGTCAAGGAATCCGGCCGCTTCGAGCCCGACAATCTCGAGTTCACCCTCGCCACCCTCGATCGCCGCTTCCTCGCCGGCCAGTTTCCTCTCTATCAGCAACTCCACCAGGTCACTTTTCCCGGCCTCGTGCTCAGCGAGTGGAACTCCATCGCGCAAAAGCTCGGCGAAATCGCTCGCTCCCGCCACGCCAAGTATGGCAACACCATCTTCCATCTCGAGCCCAACCTGAAAGATTGTCCCGGCGGCCTGCGCGACTACTCGCTCGCCGTTTGGTTCGCGATCCTCTTTCATCTCAAAGCCACCAAGGAATGGCCTCGCCAGCGCGGCGGCGTCTTCCAAAGCGCGCGCGGCGATGCAGAAGCTGCTTTCGACTTCCTCGCCGCCGCCCGATGTTTCCTTCACTTCCGCCATGGCCGCGACGACAACACGCTCGACTGGCAATCGCAGGACGAAGCCGCTGCCCGCTCCATCGGCCTTGAAACCCGCGGCACCGCCGACCCCAGCTACTGGATGCGTACCTACTACCGGCATGCCCGCGTCATCTATCGCCGCGCCGCGCTTCTCATGGAGCACCTGCCCGCCCCAGTCAGCTTCTATCGCCAGTTCCGCCGTCGCCGCGCGCCCATCGCCGGCACTGACTTCCTTCTCGACCAGGGCCGCATCGACATCCAACCTGGCGCGCAATTTAATGACACTGCCGCCATCCTGCGCATCTTCTCGCTCATGGCCACGCATGGCTATACGCTCTCGCAGGCCGCTGAAGATCGCATCACCGACGCGCTTCCCGTCCTCGCCATTTCCATCCCCGAGGGCCCCTACCTTTGGAACGCTCTGCGCGAAGTGCTGCTGGGCCCGCACGCCGCTCACGCTCTGCGGACGATGCACGCGCTCGGCGTTCTTGAAATGCTCATCCCCGAGTTCCACGGCATCGATGCGCTCGTCATCCGCGATAGCTATCACCGCTACACCGTCGACGAACACACCTTCCTCGTCATTGACAACGTCCACTCCCTGCGCACGCCCTCCAACGAACACGAGCAGCGCCTCGCGCAACTGCTCCCCGAAATCGACCGCCTCGACCTCTTCTTCCTCGCCCTGCTCCTGCATGACACAGGCAAAGGCCGCCGCTCCGGCGAACATGCGCAGCAAAGTGTCGAGCTGGCCGATAGCTTCCTCGCTCGCCTCGACTTCGACGCCGAGGAGCGCGACGCCGTGCTCAAGCTCATCCGCTTGCATCTCGATATGTCGCAGGCCATGCGCCGCGACATCTTCGACCTCGACAACGTGCGCGGCTTCGCCGACAAAATCGGCAGCCCGCAGCTTCTCAAAATGCTCACGCTGATGACTTTTGCTGACATCAAGGCCGTCAACCCCGACGCGCTCACCCCGTGGAAGGCCGAGAACCTTTGGCAGTTCTACATGTCCACTTCAAACTTCATGGATCGCTCGGTCGACGAGGCGCGCTATCACGCCGCCATCGATCCCACCCTCCTCAATCGCATCCGCTCCATGGTTCCCCCGCCGCAGCACGACGATCTCAAGCAGTTCCTTGAAGGCCTCCCGCAGCGCTACCTGCAAACCCGACTGCCCGAGCAGATTCGCAATCACTTCCTCATGGCGCTCGATCTCGATAAAGACAATGTTCAGCTCGATCTTCGCCCCAGCCGACAGCTCTACGACCTTACCGTCATCACTCGCGACCGCACGCGCCTCTTTGCCGATATGGCCGGCGTCCTCGCCGCATGGGGCATGAACATTGTCCGCGCCGGCGCCTACTCCAACGATGCGGGCGTCATTGTCGATAGTTTTCAGTTCACTGATATCTTCCGCACCCTCGAGCTCAACCCCACCGAGAAAGACCGCTTCCTCGCGAACGTTCACGACGTCGTCGCGCAAAAAGCCTCCGTCGACCAGTTGCTCAAAGCGCGCCGGCATTTGAACCACCCCGGCAACTACAAGCTCGACGTGTCCACCAAGCTCGAGTTCGATTCCGAATCCTCGTCGCACTCAACACTGCTGCAAGTCGTCGCGCAAGATATGCCCGGCCTTCTGCGTCAGATCGCTCTTACCTTCGGTGCGCACCAGTGCAACATCAAGGTCGCGCTCATCGATACGGAAGGCGAAACCGCCATCGACGTCTTCTACCTCACCAGCCACGACGAAAAACTCTCACCAGAAGCCCAGCAATCCCTCGCCAGCGACCTCACCTCCGCCCTAGACACCATGCGCTCCCCAGCGTAGGTTTTGGATTTGTCATCCTGAGCGAGTCGCCGCAGCGACAAGTCGAAGGATCTGCGGTTGCTTTTCTGACTTTTCGCCCAGCACAAAAAATGGGGTGCCCCATCCAAAAGCTCCTCGCGCAGCGAGGAGTTTTTGGGTGGGATAGCACGAACCCAACTCTGCCGGGTGCCCCCGGTCCCGCGTCCGCCGTGGCGGAGGGACCTGGGATACCACGAACCCCGGCCCGCCTCTTTCAACCCACCACGAATATGGGTGCCCCATCCAAAAGCTCCTCGCGCAGCGAGGAGCTTTTGGGTGGGACAGCACGAACCCAACTCTGCCCGTGACCCACTGTTGGGCCCACGATCTCGGAGGCTCCGGAGGGTCATGCAGATGACCGGAAATAATTTCAGCCACTATGTCGATTTGGCCAGGGTCCATCCGTCATGGAAGTGAGGCGGTCAACGCCTACAATCCATAACGGAGGAAACAATGCAATACCTTCTCGCGCTTTACATCGACGAATCCGGCTGGGGCCAGATGACACCCGAGCAGCAGCAGCAAGGCGCCGCCGCCTACACCGCTTATACCGAAGCTCTGCGATCTGCCGGCGTGCTGATCAACTCTAACCGGCTCAAACCCTCACCCACCGCTACCACCCTTCGCACAACCAACGGAAAGACGCAGGTGCTTGACGGGCCCTTTGCTGAATCGAAGGAACAGCTGGCCGGGTATTACCTGATCGAGGCTCCCGACCTTGACGCGGCAATGCAGTGGGCTGGCCGATGCCCTGCTGTGCAGCACGGCATTGTGGAAGTGCGTGCGATCTGGGCGATGTAATTCCGGAACCTGCTTTTCAACGCCACCAGCGAGGCAAACATGCTGAACCAGTCTTTCACTGCACAACTCATCAAAAGTCCAAAGCCCGGCGGCTGGACGTACGTCATCTGGCCCAAGTCAACCGCCTTCTTTGGGACGCGCGGACTGGTGAAGGTCAAAGGGACCATCGACGGATGCCCATTCCAAAGTTCGTTTATGGCATTGGGAGACGGCAATCACAAGCTGCCCGTGAAAGCTGAAATCCTGCAGACGATCGGAAAAGCCCCGGGAGAGACGGTCAGAGTCACGCTGCTCGAACGGATCCATCCGCCCCGCAAGCCGGGAAAGGGCCGCTGAGCCGGCAGGAAGATGCATCATGGTGAATCCTGCAAGCGACGATCGAGCTTATGCGGCTGCGGAGGCTGTTGCTCTTCGCAGCCGCGGCAAGCTCATCGCGTATCTCGCGGCGCGATTCGGAGATCTCGCTGCCGCGGAAGACGCCTTGTCCGAGGCCTTCGCATCGGCATTGTCGGTGTGGCCACAGCAAGGCTGCCCCAACAATCCGGAGGCATGGCTGCTTACCGCGGCCCGGCGAAAGCTCGTCGATCATCTGCGCCGCAATCGCGAATCGTCAATCGATGACGAACCCGAGCAGTTGGCCGATGCCATGATCGCGGCAGCGGGCGACGAATTCCCCGACCGGCGGCTGGCGCTCCTTTTTGCCTGCGCGCATCCGGCCATCGATCCGGCAGTCCGCGCGCCTCTCATGCTGCAGGTGGTCCTGGGATTGGAAGCAGCGCAAGTCGCCTCAGCCTTTCTGGTTTCACCCGCTGCCATGGCGCAGCGGCTGGTGCGGGCCAAGACAAAAATCCGCGAGGCCGGCATCCCCTTCCGCATCCCGGAGCGCAATGAACTCCCGGACCGGCTTGACTCGGTGCTTGATTCCATTTACGCGGGATTCGCTGAAGGATGGGCGGATGCCACTGGAGCCGATCCCGCGCGCCGCGAGCTGGCCGGGGAAGCAATCTTTCTCGGCAGGCTGTTGACACAGCTTCTTCCCGACGAGCCGGAGGCCCGCGGCTTGCTGGCGCTCATGCTCTACGCCGAGGCACGCCGACCCGCGCGCCGCACGGCCGAAGGAGAATTCGTTCCCCTCAGGAGCCAGGACAAGACGCTGTGGGATTGGGAAATGATCAAAGAAGCTGAAGCCGCGCTGAACCATGCAAGCCGCTCCAAAATCATTGGGCGATATCAATTGGAAGCCGCCATCCAGTCAGCGCATGTGGAGGGCGCACGCACCGGATCTGTGTCGTGGGCCGCCGTCGTCAGCCTCTATGACGCGCTCGCTCAGTTGACTCGCTCACCCGTCGCATTCATCAACCGCGCGCTTGCCGTGGCGGAGTTGGAAGGTCCGCATGCTGGATTGGCGGCGCTGGAGGAAGCCGGCGTCGACCCGCGGGTGCAGTCGTATCAGCCATATTGGGCTGCGCGCGCCAACCTTCTGGGCCGCATCGGATCGCACGCCGAGGCGCGGCGCGCGTATCAATTGGCCATCGGCCTTGAGAGTGACCCAGCCGTCCGCGAATATCTCCTTCGCCGCTGCGACGATCTTCCCTAGCCATGGCACCCCATTTCCGGGGCCCGCGCGGACAGGTCTTCATCTGTGGGGTGGATCCTGGCTTTGCTTGGGCGGCGGTTTTTTTCTAGCCCTTCACCCATCACAAGAAATGGATGCCCCAGGTGCCTCGTCCGCCGTGGCGGAGGGACCGAGGATACCACGAACCCTTCTCAGCGGGCCGTCCTTTTTTCGAGCCCGGCTCAAGCCGGTTCAAGCCGCGCGAAATGTTCAACTTCACGCGACCTCGACCCTCTGAAATGTTCGAAGATCTTCGAACAAAACGCACCGAATGTTCGAGGATTCTGTTCCAAAAAGCTGAGCAGAGGCCAAGGGAATCCCCCGAAACGCGTGTAAAGGTTCGAGGAATATGTCACATTTCGGGCCAAAAGTTCGCGAGTAATTTCACACTCGGGCGCCGGCGCGGGGTAAAGCCGCACTTCGCCGCGCTAAAGCGGGGTTCCGGCGCCATTTTCTGCGCAATTCTGCGCGCCGATGCCCTCTCGTCCACCGTCCCGGCGAACTCTCCAACTGCGCCCTGCTATTTGCCCGGGCAGGAATGGCAGATTGATCGTAATGCCATCCCACGTGGGGATAAGGCATGAAATTCCGCGATTTCTCAGGAAAGTCCTGCGATTCGCGAAGCGAAGCGCCGCTTTTTCGGATTGCAAAAAACGGCGCCTCGCAGAGCTCGAAGGGGAAGAAGTTAGGAAGTCAACTGTGATTGCGGTCTACGGTATGTCGATGCGCACGATCTGGCCGGCTCCCGGAGGCGCTGCGCCGAAATTCGACACGTAAAGTTTCCCATCCGGGCCAAAGGTCATGGCCGTCGGAACGACAAGACCTGTGGCGACATCCTCGATATCACCGTCAGCCTTCACCCGCACAACCTTGCCGTCACCGGGCGTCGGATAACCGGCGGCATCTGAGAACTCAAGCACGTAGAGAAGGCCGTCCGGTCCGAAGGCGGTTCCGACGACAGTCGTGAATCCGGCCTTAGACGAAAGGATATGCAGGCTTTGCAAGGATCCTCTGTCGTCGAACCCTGGAGCGGCGAAATGGCTGCACTCAGCATAGCCGAGGGTCAGGATACGAGCGTAGTTGGGCTCAATCGGGAACAGGTTAAGGTTGCCGAGATAAAACTGTCCGTCGCGTTCGGTTATGGCCGTGGGTACGATGTGGCCTTCGGAGGCGGAGACGTCCAGTACGTTGTCAACGGAACCATCCGCACCGACAGAGACGATTTGGCCGTGGTTCGGTTCAACGGCATACAGGCGGTTGTCGAAGGCGACCATGCTGTAGAAAGTTCCATCCGGCTCGAAGTCCGGCGGGTTGGGGTATTTCACCATGTGCGTCTGGATAAACTGGCTGAGGTTCGCAACCAGCTTCCATGCGCCGTTCTGGGTGCTGACGCTATAAATACCGTTGGGGAGGGAGTTGCCGTGGGAGCATCCGGCGCCACCCTCCAGGGCGTAGAGCCTTCCGTCGAGAAAGGCCACATCGGCAACGCCGGAAATGTCGCCCATGGCGTCAATCGTTGAGGGAAGGCCTGAAGCGACGGTTGTCCGGGTTCCTGCGGAGTTGATAACCGAGATTCGGCTGGTATTTCCCCCGGTGTAAGGACCAATGGGAGCAATGACCTGGGCGCACGCACCGGCTGTGGAGGTGGTGCCGCCGGAACCGGCTTCGGCAACGTAGAGCTTGCCGTCGGGGCCAAAGGTGAGTCCGCGGGGACCATTGAGGCCGGTAACCCAGACGTGAACATTGGAAGAGGCTTGCGCGGCGAGCGGGTTGGGAGATAGGCATGCGGGCAGCAGGGAAGCTGCTAACAAAAGCAACTTGGAAGATTTCATTTTGGGATCACCTCGGGGAATTCTTAGCAGGGTCGAGAGTCTGCTCAAGACCAGAACTGTAGCCCGGCAGCAAGAAATATGGTAAGTTTCGGCATGTAACTTACGTTCCCTTTCCCCTCGTATCGAACGAAAATTCATGCTGCATTCAAAGGACGCAATGGAGTCGACGGAAACGCCCTCGCCTGAAGACATCCGGGTCGAGCTGCAGCGCGTGCTTGCGTCCGCGCCATTCACCAACTCCAATCGCAGCCAGCGATTTCTCCGGTACGTTGTGCAAAGTTCGCTCAACAATCCAGGCGAATTTCTGAAAGAATTTGCGATTGCGATGGATGTATTCGAGCGGAATGTTTCCTATGATCCATCGATCGACGCCACTGTGCGGGTAGAAGCCGGCAGGCTGCGATCCCGGCTGCGGGACTACTACGCCGACGAGGGGCGCGACGATCCGGTTGTCATCGACGTACCCAAGGGAGGGTATCGCGCGACATTTACCGTGCGAAGTGTCAGCGGGAACGGTGCTGTTACACAGAGGGAGTCGGCGCCAGGCGCGCAGGATGCGCATGAATCCATGGAAAAGTCGGGATGGCACAGGCTGGCGCCCCTGGCACTGGCAGTCATCGTCGTTGTTGCCGCAATTGCCGGCGTTGGTTTTTGGAAGGAGCGGACGTCGCACGCCGGGGGGGCTGGAAACGAACCAAGGGTGCTGGCGGTGCTTCCCTTCACGAACCAGACCGGAGCCGATGCCAACAGTTATCTGACGGAAGGAATAACGGAAAGCCTGATCCGCCAGTTCTCGCAGATCCCAGGGCTAAGGGTTATTTCGCGCGCTGCTGCAGACCGCCTGGACAATCAGAATGCGGTAAAAGAGCTCGGTGTCGGCTACCTGCTGACCGGAGCGCTCGTGCGTGGCGCCGAGGGCCGGCTCGTGTTGAATGTGGAGTTAAGCGATGCAAAGAATGGCACTGTCCTGCGCAGCAACCGATACATTCCTGACGAGGCGGATCTTCGCCCCATCCAGGCCGATATCGTTCGAGATACCGTAAACGGCCTTGGCATTTTACTTGCCACCGGACAGGTCGCTGGGGCGCAGAGACCGCTCACATCAAGTCCTGCGGCATTTCAGAGTTTTCTGCGCGGCGAGGCTCTGGCCCGTCTTCACACTGATCCCGCGAATGTGCACGAGGCCATTCATGATTTTGAAGAAGCGGTACGGCTCGACCCTTCCTTCGCATTTGCGTATTCGTCGATGGCCGAAGGCCACCTGGAGTTGGGACTCTATTACGAGGCGCCGCGCGATCACATGCCCCTGGCGCGCCAATATGCTCAGCGGGCCCTCGCACTCGACCCTGGGATGCACCAGGCCCACGGCATCCTCGGGCTGATCGACCTGCTCTACGATTGGAATCTTCCTTTGGCACGAAGCGAACTGGAAGAAGCCGACACAAGAGACAACGCGATCTGGCAACTGGGCTGCACGGCTCATCTGCTTTCGATAAATGGGCGCTATCGTCACGCCGAAGAAGACCTTGAGAACATGCTCGAATTCGATCCCAACTCGGGAATGCTGATTGCCGAGCTCGGCTGCGTGAATTATTACTCCGGCCATTATGACGAATCCGTCCGCTACTACCAGCAGGCTCTCAGCATGGATCCACATTCCGTGCTTGGTATTTGGGGGATGGGGCGATCGCTTGCAATGGAAGGGCGTTATAAAGATGCCCTCGATGATTTGAGACGCTTCAAGAAGTTGAACGGCGTTCAACCAACCATCATTACGGCCGAAATCGGATTTACCGAAGCGATGTCCGGGGATCGCCACGCTGCCATGGAGACTCTGAAGCAGCTTCAGGACGAATCGAAGCGTGGGTATGTGGATCCATATTTATTGGGCGTGATCTATCTTGGCTTGAAGGATCGAGAAAGCACCTACGCGTGGCTCGATCGAGCCTATCGAGCTCACTCGCCCTTTCTCATTTCGATCGCAACGGACCCGAAGTGGTCCTCTTTGCGAAGCGATGCGCGTTTTGAGGCGCTCTGGAATCGCATGACCACTGTGGCTCGAAACTAAACAGGCATGATCTTCTGGGCCTCTTCAGGCGCGGGCGGCACGGGCGAGGTATATCGGCTCAACCGATGCCTCCTGGCCAAAGCGCTCGCAGGCGCAGCTTAACGAAGGTCACACAAATCAGCCCTCGAAAAGGCCGGCATCACGACCAGCCCGGCGCTCCGCCGCAGTGTCAGATATGTCCCCGGTTCAAAATGTCACGTATGTCACCGGTCCGTTCCCCCGCCCTGCGTTAGCCCCCTCACCCATCCAACCCCGCCCCAACCCATCCAGAACACTTCGCAAATTCCGTTTTTGAGGTTTGCCGATAATTTCCACCCTTCAGCGCATCATCACCGCATAGATCCAAAACATGCTATGAATCCACGCCGGCTCCAATGAGCCGCTGCAGGTGGCTGCGCAAAAAGAAAGGCAACTTCAATGAATTGACATCTTTGCAAAACGCGATTCTTTAGAATCATGTGTGCCGCCACGTGATGACCGGCGCTGGCCACTCCGAATCCCTCGCCAGCCGCGGCCCAGGTATGCGGATACCATGAACCCTGAAGCGCCCGTACCACCTTCACGCTTTCGATATCAAGTGGCGCTCGAGCAACACGATCCAAAGGAACGCAACAATGCCGAAGCTGAGCGCCGGAATTCTGCTTTACCGAAAGAACAGCGGCCGGCTTGAAGTGTTTCTCGTCCATCCCGGCGGCCCCTTCTGGAAGAACAAGGACCTCGGCGCCTGGTCCATCCCCAAAGGCGAATACGAAATCGGTGAAGATCCCCTCGCTGCCGCCAGGCGGGAATTCGTTGAGGAAACCGGTCACTCGCTCCCGGACGGAAAGTTAGTGCCTCTCACTGAGCTGAAGCAGCCGAGCGGCAAAATCGTCTTGGCATGGGCACTTGAGGGCGATTGCCCCGTTGACGTCCACAGCAATTTGTTCACGCTCGAGTGGCCGCCAAACTCAGGCAAGCATGTCGACTTCCCTGAAGTAGACCGGGCCGGCTGGTTTGAAATTGGGGAAGCGCGCGCCAGGCTCCTCCCCGGCCAGCTCGGATTCCTCGATCAATTGTCCCTGCTCGATGAGCACCCTAAGAAATGAAGCGCCCGCGCAATCCGCATAAGCCGGCTGCCCGAATCATCGCTTGATTTCGCGCCCATTCAATGATTCCCCTGGCAAGTGGTGACACGTTTCCCGGGCGGTAGGCGCGGATGCGCCAGCCAGCGGTTCAAGAATGCTACGACCGGAAATTCTCTTCAGTTGCCTGCCGCGGGCGCCTTCTTGTGCTCCACGAAGGCATGCGCTTGATGGCAGCTCACGCACGTCTTGCCGCTCATGAAGGGATCGGACTTCAGTTGCGCCACCTGATCGGTGTGACAGGCCTCGCATGTGCCTAGCGCCGGCGTGCCCGCGAAGTCCTTTGCCGTTGTCTCGCCATGGCACACGGTGCATTCCACGCCGTTGGCGCTGTGCGGGCTGGCTTTCCATTGGTCATAAATCGCCTTGTGGCATGTGGCGCAGGTATCCCCAGCTGGAATCAGCCGATGGACAATGTGCCTGGCTTGTTCCTGCTGAGCACCGGCGGGGTTTGCGGCAATCGCCAAAACGAGAAAAACGAACAAGGTAAAACCGAACATGCGCGCACAGATACGATTCACGGGCAGACTCCTGAGTACGGTCACCAAGTATGCGGACCCGTGATGACTGCAATCAGTGATACACATCACATCCCACCGGAATTCCATCTGCGCACCGGCTGCGCGCGCTATCAATGGGGTGCCCCATTCCAAAACTCCGCGCGTAGCGCGGAGTTTCAGGGTGGGATTGCACGAACTCATACGCAGCGTCATCCTGAGCTTCCATTTTTTGATGGTCATCCTGAGCTTAGATTTTTTGATGGTCATCCTGAGGGAGGTCGCTCGCCGCGGCGAGCGACCGAGTCGAAGGACCTGCATTTGCCTTTCGCCTCACCCCCCACAAGAATGGGGTCGGACCGCACGATTCCGAACTCGTCAGGCCTTGTATCAGGGCACGACTTCACTCCTGCGGCAGAGGCCGCATAGGCGGATGGGCTTCAGCCCCCGAAGGTTGGTTTTCTTTCACTGCGCAGGTTTCTGCTATACCGCCGTCGCCCTCGCTCGCACAGCCCACCGCGGAGTTACTCTTGAATCGGACTCCTCGAACATGAGCGCTCCCCTCGAACGCGAATTCCCCGCAACGCCCCTCGTCGGCGTCGGCGCCATCATCGTCCAGGACGCTCGCGTGCTCCTGGTTCGCCGTGGCACCGAGCCCCTTAAAGGTCATTGGACCCTCCCCGGCGGCATGCTTGAGGTCGGTGAGGCTCTCACCGCAGGCGTCGTTCGCGAGGTCCGCGAAGAAACCGGCCTCGACGTCGAACCCATCGAATTGATCGAACTACTCGACCGTATTCACCGCGAGGGAGGCCGAGTCCGCTATCACTACGTCATCGCCGACTACCTCTGCCGCGTCACCGGCGGCGAGCTCCGCGCCGCTTCTGACGCTGCCGCCGTCCGTTGGGTCGAGCGCTCCGAGTGGAATAGTCATAGCGCCCTCGTTCTCGATCCCATCACCGTCCGCGTCATCGAAAAAGGCTGGCAGCGCGCCGAGCAGCTAAAGCCAGGGCAAGCCAAACCTGTCCAGCCCAAAGTTGACCAGCTCCGCACCGAAAGGCCTCCCGCCAATGACTAGTCCGACGAAATGGGTGCTGCGCGTACTCCTCGCCTTGATCGCCCTGCCTGCAATCGCCGCGCTCGGCTTCTATCTCCGCCCCGTCGGCTTCCTCAATGCGCATATCTACATGCAGGAGCATCTGATCGGAATTGAAAGCCACAACATCAAAGTCGATGGCTATCGCATGCATTACCTCGCCATGGGGCCTGCGAACGGCTCGCCAGTCCTGCTCGTTCACGGCCTCGGCGGCCGCGCTGAAGACTGGTGGAGTGTCGCGCCCGTTTTGGCCAAAGCCGGCTTCCGCGTCTATATGCCCGATTTGCTCGGCTTCGGGCGCAGCCAGCAGCCCGCTGACTTCTCGTATTCAGTTCGCGATCAGGCAGCGGTTGTCGTGGACTTCATGAACGCCCTCGGCATCAGGCAGGCCGACGTCGCCGGCTGGTCCATGGGTGGATGGATCGTGCAGCTCATCGCCCTCCAACATCCAGAGCGTGTCTCCCGCCTCATCCTCATCGATTCCGTCGGGCTCAATATCAAGCCCCTATGGAACACAAATCTCTTCGTCCCCACCTCATACCGGGAGCTGAACGAACTCAGTGCCCTCCTCATGTCCAACCCTCCGCAGATTCCGCCCTTCGTTGCGCGCGACTATCTGCGCCGCTTCCGCCACAACGGTTGGGTCATCAAGCGCGCTCTCGCCACCATGTTGACGGCCCAGGATGTCACCGACAACCTGCTGCCCCAATTGAAGATGCCGGTCCTCATTATTTGGGGATCGCTCGATCAAATTGCTCCCGTCGATCAGGCCCAAACCATGCACCGCCTCATCCCCCAATCCCAGCTCCAGCTCATCCCTGACTGCGGTCACATGGTCCCCCTCCAGTGCAGCGCGGAAATGGACCCCACAGCGCTCAAATTCATTCAGTGATAACATTGAATTTCATCCAGTGATAAATCGACTTCCCGGGTCCAATTTCGATTCAAATTCAATTTGACGCCCCCCCATCCTGTCTGCGAGACTCAGCCAGATGTCCTACACAGGAAAATTTGAATTCGCTGCGGAGCGCCGATATCGGTCACGCAACACGCGTCTCTACCGGTTAGCGCATTGGCCCATCTGGATTTGGGTCTTTTTTATTGCCCCTGGGCCTCTCACCTTTACCGTTTTCTCCCGTGGTTTCCACTGGATCAATTGGTCTTGGCTCGCGGCCGTCCTTCTGGTCACTGGAATCGCCGGCCTTCGCGGTCGCCTTCCCGGCGTTGAGCCTTGCCCCTACATCCTTCGCTTCGACGAAGACCGGCCCAATCCCCTCTACCGCCGCATCTGCTACACATTCGCCTGGAATGCCGTCCTCAGCTACACCCTGCTCAATTGGACTGGCCTCGTGCTCGCCTCGGCCACCGGCGTCTGGCACCTCAAGCAGATTTATTTCTACGCCTACTCGCCGCTTTGCGCTGTCATTCTCTTCCTGGGCATCATGGGCAAGCTTCCCCGCGTCGGCCCATCTACCAAGGGCGAAGGTGTGGAGCGCCGCTACTTCTACGGTTCGGTTTGGGCCGCTGCAGCCGCCCACGTTGTCCTGCTCCTTCTTTGGAGAGTCCTTCCCGAAACTCGCCCCGGCAATTTGGCAAAGCTGGTCGTCTTCACGGCCGTGCTTGCCGCATTCGGCCTGGCGGCCTCGCGCGGCCAGCTCCCGCGCACTCGCCCCATCCTCTCCGGCGAGCTCATGGCCTCCGACTAGCGCGCCGCCCACGCGCCATAGGCGCAGCGGTTTTTAGCCCCGCGCTTCAGCGTGGGGTGCGTCAATTCAGGAATGTGAGTCCCGTAGGGACGCCGCAAGCGCGGTTTCCTGACCCGCAGATCCCATTGGATCAGTACCGCTCAAGTCAGCGTCAGCGGGCAAAATACGCAAGCCTGGGGACCCGAGAAACAAGTTATTCTCGCAGCCCGCCTCAGCGGGCGAAAGATCGGTCCTTCTCGACCTGATCCGATGCCAATCCCCTCGCCGCAAACTTCCGCGCGCAATCCCCTGAAAACACGCCACGAATAAGCTCTGCGCTTTTGCGGATCCCCTTAGAAAGCTCGAAAAATGACACCGAATTGCCCACTTCTGCCCCACGACCTTTTTTGGAATCAGTAAAGAACCAAGAAAAAATGACAGTGCACAGATATGTTGCTATCTCCAACAATCCATAGATGTTGTTTGCAATTCGCCATCGCAGCCGTCTCGGATCGATTTCCCACACCTAGCCGCGCGGTCCCGCGACCCAGGGATGATTGGGCCCGGGAGTTTTGCTCTCGCGACTTCCACGTGATTCAAATCACATTTGACCGTCAGGCCACAGGGGTATAACAAGGTTGCTATGTGCCTCGCCATTCCAGGAAAAGTCGAAGAGATCACCACCGACGGCATGATTCGCGTCGGCCGCGTCAATTTCGGCGGTGTGGTCAAGAACGTCTGCCTCGACTACGTGCCTGAGGTTGTCGTCGGCGACTACACCATCGTCCACGTCGGCTTCGCCATCTCCAAAATCGACGAGGAGACCGCCGAGCAGACCCTCGCCGACTTCCGGGCTCTCGGCGTCCTCGATGAAGAACTGGCCAGCGAAGATGAGGCTTTTCTCCGCGCCGCCAGAGCTGCGCAATCCCGCTGCCCCGACGGGGGCTGTTCCAATCAGAGCTGCGGCTGCGAATCCAAATCCACCAACTCCCTGGGTGGCCCGGGTCCGGCTTCTAAGACCGGCACGAACTCAACTAACTCCGTGGGTGCCCCCGGTCCCTCGCGCTTGGGGACCGGGGATCGCACGACCCCCAACCCCGCTAACTCCGCTGCCTTAAAGCCATGAAGTACCTCACCGAATTCCGCAACGGCGAAATCGCCCGCGCCCTCGCCCGCGAGATCGCCCAGATCACCACGCGCCCGTGGAAGATCATGGAAGTCTGCGGCGGCCAGACCCACTCCATCATCAAAAATGGCATCGACCAGATGCTCCCGCCCGGAATCGAAATGATTCACGGCCCCGGCTGTCCTGTCTGCGTCACGCCGCTCGAACTCATTGACAAAGCCCTCGCCATCGCCTCCCAGCCCGGCGTCATCTTCTGCTCCTTCGGCGACATGCTGCGCGTCCCCGGCACGGACAGCGATCTCTTTCAGGTCAAGGGCCGCGGCGGCGATGTCCGCGTTGTCTACTCGCCGCTCGACGCCGTCGATCTCGCCGTCAAGAATCCCGGCAAGCAAGTCGTGTTCTTCGGCGTCGGTTTTGAAACCACAGCCCCCGCCAACGCCATGAGTGTCCATCTCGCCAAGCGCCGCGGCCTCACAAATTTTTCGGTTCTCGTCTCGCACGTTCTCGTCCCCCCCGCAATCTCGGCCATCATGTCCTCGCCCGGCAATCAGGTGCAGGCCTTTCTCGCCGCCGGCCACGTGTGCAGCGTGATGGGCTATTGGCAATATCCGCCGCTTGCCGAGAAGTTCCGCGTGCCCATCGTCGTCACCGGCTTTGAACCTCTCGATCTGCTCGAAGGCATTCGTCGCGCGGTCGCACAGCTCGAGTCCGGCCGCCACGAAGTCGAGAACGCATACGGCCGCGTGGTCACCTTCGACGGCAATCAAGCCGCGCAAAAACTCCTCGCCGAAGTCTTCGAGGTCACCGATCGCGCCTGGCGCGGCATCGGCGTCATTCCCAAAAGTGGCTGGCGTCTCAGCGCGGACTATCGTGACTTCGACGCCGAAGAGCGCTTCCACATCACCGGTATTCACACCGAAGAGTCGGCGCTCTGCCGTGCCGGCGACGTCCTCCGCGGAGCCATCAAGCCGGCCCAGTGCGCCGCCTTCGGCAAGGAATGCACCCCCCGCCACCCGCTCGGCGCAACCATGGTTTCAAGCGAAGGCGCCTGCGCCGCCTACTACAACTACGGCCGCTTCCTCTCCGCCGAAGATCTCGCCGGCGCCGGCTCCGCCCTATCGGGAGCCGCCAATGGCTAACGATCTCAAAGTCGCAGCACCACTCGCAGAGAAATCAGCGCCCGATTTCTCCAACTGGTCCTGCCCACTTCCATTGGCCGACTATCCCACCATCGTCATGGGCCACGGCGGCGGCGGCAAACTCGGATCGGAGCTCGTCGAGCATCTTTTTCTTCCCGCCTTTCGCAATCCCGCTCTCGAAAACCTCGGCGACGCGGCGGTACTCGAAGCCGGCGGCGCGCGCCTCGCGCTGTCAACAGACTCGTTTGTTGTCCAGCCGCTCTTCTTTCCCGGCGGCTCCATCGGCGAGCTCGCTGTCAACGGAACCGTCAATGACCTCGCCGTCTCGGGAGCCGAACCGAAGTTCCTCAGCGCAAGCTTCATTCTCGAAGAAGGTTTCTCGCTCGCCCAACTCGCCGCCATCGTCGACGCAATGGCCGAATCCGCAGCGACAGCGGGAGTCCAAATCGTTACCGGCGACACGAAAGTCGTCGAGCGCGGCCACGGCGACGGCTGCTACATCACAACCGCCGGCGTCGGGGTTCTTCGCGCGGGAATTCAAGTCGGCCCCCATCGCGTCCAGCCCAATGACGCGATCATCGTCTCCGGAACCATGGGCGACCACGGCATGGCCATCATGAGCGTGCGCGAAGGCCTCGAGTTCGAGAGCCCCATCCGCTCCGACTGCGCCGCGCTCAACGGCATGATCGCCGAAGTTCTCGATGCCGTCGGTGCGTCCGTCCACGCCATGCGCGATCCCACGCGCGGCGGCCTCGCCTCCACGCTGAACGAAATCGCTCAGTCTTCCAATGTCGGCATCGTCATCGACGAGGCAAGCGTTCCCGTCCGCGATGAAGTGCATTCGGCCTGTGAGTTGCTCGGCCTCGATCCGGTTTACGTCGCTAACGAGGGCAAGGCCGTCTTCTTCGTCGCGCCTGAGGCCGCCGACCGCGTGCTCTCGATTCTCCGCGCCCACCCCCTCGGCCGTGATGCCGCGCCCATCGGCCACGCCACCGCCGAACACAAGCACATGCTCGTCGCGCGCACCACCATGGGTGCTAACCGCGTGATTCCCGTCATGATCGGCGAGCAGCTCCCGCGTATCTGCTGACGGCTAAACCACTCAGGTGGTCATCCTGAGCGAAGGTCGCCGCAGCGACCGGAGTCGAAAGCCTGCCCTGAGCGGAGATCGCTGGAGCGATCGGAGTCGAACGGGGACCCGCATTTCGAAACTCGCCGCTTCAGATGAGAATTCTCGAATTACATTCGTAAGTTTGTCTTCCTCATTCTCCGCGCTATGCTCCTCAAACCACGGCTCCCCTCGCCGATAGATGAGAAAAGGCTAAGACCACGCATAGCTCGCATCGAGCCTGCGCTGATCTCCGCCTCAGCGATCAACACGAATGCGCCAACACATAAGAGCTGTCTCACTTCTCGCTTCCGCGCTGCTCATCGCAAGCTGTGGCGGAAAGCTTCGCATTGAATCTCCGCCGGCTCATGCGCCGCTGCCCAGGCCTGTTACGGCAATCCCTGTCGACGAATCGCGGATGGTTACTCTGCACGGCAATGTGCATCCACTCGCTCGGCCTGAGTTTGACCAGGGCATCACGAATCCCGCCACTCGTCTCGACCGCATGCTCCTCGTCCTAAACTCGTCGCCGGCGCAGACTTCCGATCTCGCCGCGCTCGTCGCCGCACAGCAGGATCCTGATTCGCCGCTCTATCATCAGTGGCTCACGCCCGGCGAGTTCGGCGCGCGCTTCGGCGCCAGCGACGCCGATCTCGCGCAAGTCACTGCTTGGCTCGAGGCGCAAGGATTCACGATCGACGAAGTCTACGCCGGACGACGCCTCGTCACCTTCTCCGGCTCGGCCGCGCAGGTCGCGGCCGCATTCCGCACGACCCTCCATATCTATCGCGCCAACGGAATCGACCATCTCGCCAACTCCAGCGACCCGCAGATTCCCGTCGGCCTGTCGGGCTTGGTTGCTGGCGTGGTCTCGCTCCACGACTTCCGTCGCACATCCCAGATGCGCACTCTCGCACCCCTCGATGCGCAGCCCGACTACTCGGCCGGCGCAACGCACTATCTTTTCCCCGCCGACTTCGCCACCATCTACAACCTAAACCCGCTCTTCATTGCTGGAACCGACGGCGCGGGCACTTCCATCGCCATCGCCGCACGCAGCAACATCAAGCTCAGTGACATCGAATCATTCCGTTCCATGGCCGGTCTTCCCGCGAACGACCCCACGGTCACTCTCGACGGCGCCGATGCGGGGCTCGTCTCCCGCGATCAGGACGAATCAACTCTCGACACAGAATGGAGCGGAGCCATTGCGCCCGCAGCCGCGGTCAATCTGGTTGTCGCCGCTTCCACCGCAACCGCCGACGGCATCGACTTGGCCGCTGCGTACATCGTGAATCACGCTGTTGTACCCGTAGTCAGTGTCAGCTACGGCAGTTGCGAACAGAACATGGGCGCAGCGGAGCTTGCCTTTTACAACAGCCTGTGGGAACAGGCCGCAAGTCAGGGAATGAGCGTCTTCGTAGCTTCAGGCGACGCGGGCGAGGCGGGATGTTCGGCGCCGACCGCGATCGCCGGCTCCGAAACCGCCGTGAACGGTCTCTGCACCTCGCCCTACGCAACCTGCGTCGGCGGAACCGAGTTCAACGAAGGCGCCAACCCATCTCAGTATTGGTCACCCGAAAACTCAGCCGGATACGCCTCGGCGCTCAGCTACATCCCCGAAGAAGTTTGGAACGAGAGCTCATCGAACGGTGGCACGGGGTTGTGGGCGTCAGGCGGAGGCGCGAGCACGGTCTACGCGCAGCCGGCCTGGCAATCAAACATCGATGGCGCCACAGCAGCCAATGGCATGCGGGCCGTACCCGACGTCGCGCTCGCTGCCGCCGATCACGATGGCTACTTTGTCGCAGAGGATGGCTCGTTCTGGATTGCTTCTGGAACCTCGGCTTCGGCGCCGTCGTTTGCCGGCATCATGGCGCTTGTCGTTGAGAGCCAACTCGGCACCCCACAAGGTAACGCCAATCCCCGGTTGTATGCTCTGGCAAGCGCGGCTGGCGATCCGTTTCACGCTACGCCATCCGGCGACAACGCCGTGCCCGGCGTCGCGGGCTTCTCGGCCACTGGCGCGACATACAACCTGGCCACGGGCCTCGGCTCGGTAGATGCCGCGTCGCTCGTCCAAGCTTGGAGCACGGCATCTCAGGAGATTCCTCTGCCCCGCCCAATCCGCTGCTCGCGGTTCGGCCCTTTGCCCGCGAGATGCCTGCCAATCCCTCGCTTGCCCATTCGATTGCTCGGTCGGCCGTAGAACCGGTTGGCGCTCGTGCGGTGCCAGAGTGGCTTACGTGAAAAGAGCGAATGCCTTTTCAATCCGGCCATGCAACTCTGCGTGAGCTTCAGGGAGCGTGTAGCTGATTTCGAGCACGGTTGCCGGCGGTGTGGCGAGCGCCTTAAGCGCCTTCGCGGTTTCCGGCCAGTCAATCGTTCCATCGCCGGGCCACAGGTGCTCGTCCTTCAATCCATGGTTGTCATGGACGTGAACTGAGGCAATGCGCCCGCCCAGAGTCGCGATCGCGGCCGCTGTTCCCGTGGTGATGTTGGCGTGGCCAAGGTCCAGGCATACGCCTACGTTGTTCAGATGCCCCATCTCGAGAATCAGCACCAGATGTTCGGGCGTGGTGGCCTCGCTCAGCAGATTTTCCACGAGCAGCCGAACGCCGAGCGGGCTGGCAAACGCGCCCAGGTGCTCAAGCGCCGTGAGCGCGAGCTCAATGGTGCGCTGCGACCATGTATCGTCTCGCTCGCCGAGATGTACGACCATATTGCGAATGGGAATGTGCTCGGCTGATTCCAACGCACGCTTGATCTCGTCCATGGCATCGATGCGGCGGGTCTTGTCGGGATGAAGCACGTTGACGCCCGGCGCGCCGGCGCGACCCATTTCGCGGTCGGGATACATCGGGGCGTGCATGGAGAACGGCTGCAGCGCGTTCGACCGGAACCATTCCGCCAACTCCGCCACATCTTCGCGGCTGGTGTAGTCAAAGTGCTGCCGCGCGGCGAAGATCTCCACTGCCTGCGCGCCGGAGCGTTCTGCAAGCTCAAGCAGGCCCGGATGCAATCGATGGTTCAGGAACAAGTGAGTCGAAAGGACACGTAGCATCTTCGAGAGACCCGTGGCGCGGGAGGAGCCGGTCTCCAAAACCCGGCGCTAGGTCTATTCTCGCATCCTGACAAGGCTCGCGGGCGGCGGTCCTGTTGCGCCTCATGATGCGCGACACCGGAGCTTCGAGCGCAGCATCGATCCCGCGACGGCGCGAAGGGCCCTCTCCGTGCTCAGGGATGTGCCCGTGCCGACCGTCTATCATCTCGGAGAAGCCAGGATTCTCAAATACAAGACGCAGCCGTGACGACCGAAGCTCCCAATCCGATCATTGATTTCTCCTTCCCTCGTCGTTGGCGGGCAGAAGTTCTCGCCGCGCGTCCGCTCATTCTGCCTCCGCGTCACTTCGTTTATCCGCAAACCGCTGAGGAAGTCGAGCGCGGCGCGCTTGAAGTGCTTGTCCGCCACGGCGAAATCTCCCCGGATTCCGGTCCAAAACGTTCGCCGGGGGCGCAACCCTTCCTCGCCACTTGTGCGCTCGGTTTTCTAGATCCTGCAGTCCCAACTGGCCTGTGGTCCACTCCAAAACCAGATGAACTCTGTGCAGTCGCGGGGGGTTACGCATACCTCATCGACACTGCCTCGCCGGAGCACTTCGCCATGATCCCCTACAGGCCCGTGCTGGAGATTCTTCCGCTGGTGCAGGAGCGCCTGCTTCTGTTCATCGGCCATCATTCGATTCTTGCCTGGGGACGCGACGGCCATAAGTGGGAATCGGAGAAGCTTTCGGACGAGGGCGTCACGATCACCAGCATCGACGGCGGCGTCTTGCATGGAACAAGTTGGGATATGATGACCGACCGCGAGCGGCCATTCACCCTCGACCTGCGGAACGGAGTGCGTTTGCCGGACTTGCGCCCCGCATGAACAGTGATCGCGGCAAAGGGTGCTGGAACGATCGCCCCTCGTGTTGCGTAACAAAGATCACTCAAGAAGGGGGCGCGACCAGCCGCGTCTGATCTGCGTTTGAGGAAACGATGACGATATCGAGGCTATTCGAGTACTTGTTCTGGGTCTGGGTTGCGTCCGAGATTCTGCTTCAGTTGGTCACGCGCACCAGCCGCAGCACTGGCCGGCTCAAAGATCGAGGGTCTCTTCTGATCCTGTTTCCGGTGGTCCTCGCCTCATCCTGGTGGGCCATGTGGTACGGCGATACGCACCCTCACACCATGCTCAGCGGGGCTCACTGGCTCAAAATAGCGGGTCTTGTATTGCTGATCCTTGGCTTGGCTATTCGCTGGACGGCGATCTTCACTCTCGGAACAACCTTCAGCACCAACGTGGCGATCCACGCCGCACAAACCCTGCGTACGGCGGGTCCCTACCGGTGGGTCCGCCATCCTTCGTACACCGGCATGCTGGTCATCTTTACCGCTATCGGACTCTACGAGCGCAATTGGATAAGCCTGGCGGTTGTGCTCATCCTTCCGACAATGGCGTTACTCTATCGAATCCATGTGGAGGAGATGGCGCTGACGGAAGCGTTTGGCGAACAATATCTTGATTACCGCAAGAAGACGCAGCGGCTCTTTCCGGGGATTTACTGACGGTGCCTGAGACCGGCGGGCCAAGCTTGCAGGTCGCCTGCCGAAGCGTGAGTCGGCAATGGTCCGATCAGGTTGAGACCCACCAGCAAGCCGCGTCGAAATCTGACCGCTCAATCCCACTTCTCTGACTGGGCAACGCCCGGAAGGATTGCTTCATACCCGGCATAGACGCCCTCGAAAACTGAATCCCAACTTGCAGTGAGGGCGTAGGCGCGAGCAGCCAGTCGCATGTCGGCGAGGCGACCAGGATCGGCAAGCAGCCCGGCGATAGCCGATGTGAACTGATCGTCGGGTACGATGCGCCCGGTCTCGCCGTCGCGCACAATCGTGCACGGGCCGCCATCGGGAGTCACGATAGCCGGAACTCCGCTGGCCAGCGCTTCGAGCACAACATTGCCAAACGTGTCGGTATGTGAGGGGAATACGAACAGATCCATGTTGGCGTAAGCGGTCGCCAGCGCTTCTCCACGCAGCACTCCGGTGAACTCTGCCTTCGGCAGCCGCTCGCGCAGCCACGCCTCGTCCCCGCCGTGGCCAACGACAAGGAATCGCACATCGGTCACGCGGATCCGATCAAGTGCATCCTGAATTTGCACCAGCAGGCCGATGTTCTTCTCGATCGAAAGCCGCCCAACAAAGCCGAGAACGCGATTGCGGTCATTTGGATCGCGCCTGCGTTTCGAGGGACGAAAGAGCTCCGCGTCCACGCCTCGCGGCATGCGATGGCAGGGGCGCCCGGTGTTGCGCTCAAGCAAGGAGCAAAGCTCGGGATTCGGCGCGAACAGCACCTTAGCCATGGAGTAGAAACGCGTCGCTGTCGACAATGCCAGGTCTTCGATCGTTTGGCCGGTGAAAGCGGATTGTTGCCTGGGTAATAGCCGCAGCAGCCACTCCGCGCGGCGCGCGGCGTATTCGTGAACATTGGTATGCCAGCTCGCGGCCAGCGGCAAATGAAGATGGTGCGCCAGCCCTGCGCCAAGAACGCCGATCTCGCTTGGCCCCGTAATGTGGATCAGATCCGGCCTGAAACGCCGAAGCACTTCGTTGATCAGCGGAATGTGGCGGAAGAACGCCGGATCGAGGCGCAGATCCTTTTCGAGAATGAAGGAAAGAAAGCTCCGCGGCAACTCCAGGACCAGACGCTGCCCTCCTCGATCAAGGCCTGGCTGCGCTGCCCCGCGCGCACGCAGAGAAAGGGAAGATTGCGCCGTCGCGCAAAGTCTTCAAAATGGCGGCTGGTATGGGCGACCCCATTCACTTCGTGAAAGGAGTCGGGAAAGTATGCGA
>CAVXMJ010000022.1:0-112574 GCA_963762905.1 uncultured Acidobacteriaceae bacterium
AACCGGCGATCGACCGGCCGTTTCTCGCCAACCTAGGGACTGGGCAGAGGAGCTACGGCTCCCGATGCTCCTTACCGTCTGTATCGAGGCCGGCCGGACAACCCTAACTCATACTTCGTGGACCGTGATCGGTTCCCGCAAATGGATGTCTGGCCAAGCTGCCGCTTTGGCCGCCCTCAACGATCGCAGGCCGTTGGCTAACTCGACCCCATCGTCCTCGCTTCGAGGCCCTGCTCCTCAAAGTGCAAGGAGACCTCCGTCTCCTCTTGACTTTTACTTATCATGGATGTCCCCAGGTTCCGCACATCGTTTTCACCGCTGCTGCCGGAGGAATCTACGCTACGGTTCGGGAGCGACTCTAATTTTCGAAGGTGGCTTCTTTCCATCAATTACCGTTTTCGAAGGGGGCGCGGTCATCCCAGGGGGGACCAGCTCTGCACAATTTGTGCGGTCTCCTCCGTAATTGGCATCCTCCATCACGTCTACGCAAGTTAAATCAGAGAAGTCCTCGAATGTGGACTGCACGAGGGCATGGCCTATGTGCAACGCCGTGATCCGGCCTGTCGACGGGTCTATTCGTATCGGCGGATCGGCTGCGTTTGCAGAAATTATCTTGAATTGAATGTTCTCGTCAGGGATCGGCACAGGCTCTTCGTGGCCAGAGAAGACTGCGATTGGGAAAAGGTCGCTTTGATTCGACATCGCCGAGAGGCCCATATAGATCGTTCCGGTCGTCCGGTCGCCGACCCCTTCCCTGTTAACCATGAATTTCTCCGGACTTTTATCAGGTAGTCCAACCTCCACCTCAATAGATGTGGATTGCACGCCGCCATCCTCAAACCGGACCTCGAGGTGCAGCTGCGCCTTCCCCACTTTCTCCGGAACTATTCCGACGTACGCACTGCCATCTGGATAAAACTGGATGGGTAACTCCGTCTCCGGATCCGTAAATAACGGATTTCCGGCCGAGTCAAAATAACTAAAGCGCGCGATAACCGAGTGTACTTTAAAATCATGGGCTCGTAGCGGGATATCCGTCTCTTCTGCCAATTTCATGGACTGCGTTGCGCGCGGCAGCTCAAGCCGTCCGCTTACGGAGCCCCTTACCCTGTAGGAAGGCTCCGGAGCCTGTGCCAGCCCTGCCGCCTGCACGACGACCAGTCCAACTATTCCGGCGCAGCAAGTTCTTCCGCAATAGTCGAATAACCGTCGAACGAGCTTCTTACAATTCACGACATTCAGCATTTTACCTCCACAATGATGGTTCGCATCAGTTTCCCGGAGATTTTCCTTGTTGCAGCGCCTTAAGCACCGCAGCGTTTACAAAATCCGAATTTAGCGCGTTAGCGTCTGACAGTCCGGGCAAGTAACCGAGGCCATCCCGCCCCCGGCGTTGCGCAGTGTTCCAGGTTCTCAGTGGGAAGTATGACTAGATCAGCGGGAGCGCCCCCTGCCTTCCAAAACCCGGGAAAACCCGGGGACAGACCTGACGTTCCCTCTGCCATGCTCGGCACCGAAAATGACTGAGCCAGCCAAGCCGTGCCGCTCACCTCTCGAACAAATTCAGCGGGATCGCATCTCCCATCGCCTTGTATCCGGCTGGGTTCGGATGCAGATGGTCGCCGCAATCAAATGCCGGCAGCAAATGATCCGGATGCTCAGGGTCGCGCATCACACGCAATCTAATGCCGGCAACAGGTGATCGGGATGCTCAGGGTCGCGCATCACCGCGTCGAAATCGATCACCGCGTCAAAGTGCCCCGCGGCGCGAATCCACGCGTTCACCGCTTCCCTGTCGGCCTCGCTCCACGCGCCGGGATGATAGTAACCCGATCCCGTATACGGCGTGATCGTGGCGCCATATACGCGCAGCCCGTGCGCGTGAGCGCGCGCGACGATCTGCTCGTACGCCGCAATGATGCGCTCGACAAGAGCCGTATGCTGGTCGGCGGGAACTTCGCCGTGGATCGCGAGTCCGCCCAGGTCGTTCACGCCCTCGAAGACGATCACCCAGCGCACGCCGGCGGGCGCCAGCACGTCGCGATCGAACCGCGCCAGCACATTCGGCCCCAGCCCGTCAGTAAGCAGATGATTGCCGCCGATTCCCTGGTTCGACACGCCGACATCGCGTGTCTTTTTCTCAGCCTGCAGCCGCGCGGCCAATATATCCGGCCAGCGATCATTTCCATTTGTCGTCGCGGCGTGGCCGTCGGTGATCGAGTCGCCCAGCGCCACCACCGTCCCCGCTTCGGAGGAAGTCTCGACGTCGATTCCGGTGAGCTGATACCAGTGGTCGACGTGTTTCGCGTCGGGCAAATCCGTCGCGTTGACCGCATCGCCATGCTCGTAATACGTGGTGGAGCGCGACCCCGGATGCCCTGTCTCAGGCTCCGGCGGCGCGTCCAGATGAAACGACACGGCAATGTCCGACAACGGCGCAACCGGAATATCGAGCGGATCGGATACATACTCCGCGCCCGGTGGAATGGTCACGTCCGGCTTGCCCGCAAAGGTCAGCGCGTGATCGGTCCTGGGATCAATTGCAGAACCCTTCGGCGAGACCGCGTGCGCCACATGCACCGACGTGAAGTGCAGTGCCTGCGTTCCGAATGCGTTGGACAAATGGACGCGAAGCGCCGAGCCGCCCAGCGACAAATGAACGATCTGCCGCAACGTCGCGTCGCGCAATTCGTCGGTAGGCAGCGCATTCTGCGGCTCGGGAATCTGCTGCGAAGCGCCCCAGCTCTCCACCCACGCGCCGCCCTTTGCTGCGCCTTTCTCAGCCAGCGCGCAGGTTGCCAGCAAAACCAATCCAAGAATTGCCGTAAATTTCCGTGCAGGTCTCATAGTCGTTGTTTTACCATGATCTCCGCAGTGCATCGCTTTTCCGCGGTGAATCGCTTTGCTGACGGCGGTTCCACAATTGCCATACCCAAGTCCGCAACCGACGAGTGGCTCTTTCATCAAAAAAGAGCCACCTCAGCACAATGGCTTCGGGATGCAGCAACTCATGAACCGTTGTAGCCGGCTTCGGTTTTAGTGAGAATGCGGCAGATGCACCACGCGCCGCGGTCATCGTTCTGCGCTATTGCGTCGCAGGATTTGTTGCCTTGAAGTGCCGCATGAATCTTCCCACTTGCATTCTGTCGATTCCATTCGTCGGGGCGTACAGCTCGATGATTCTGCCTTTGCTGTGACGGTCCTCTTCCAGAATGAAACGGAAGCCGACACCATCGCTTCCCAACCGAACCGCTTTCGCGTGCAGCGACATCGATCGCCCGTTCGCCGGTGGGTTCCGGTCGGTCAATGTCATTTGAACGACTGTGTCCTTCCACCAGCGTTCACGGGTGACGAGATACAGCCCTGTCGTGCTTATATCGCGAACTGTGCTCGGCATGGGAGTTCCACCCGTGAAGAAATAGGCGACGAGTTCCGGAAGCGATTCCCGCGGCGCGCTTCGCGGATCGCGACTCTTGCGTTTCAGCATGTGCATGAGCCAGTTCTTTGGAGTTTCGTCGTTCTTCCAATGCCTTGGTCGAACCGGCGGCGCCGGTACATCATTCGTACCAGGTAGCTGCACCGGAATCGGCGGCGCGTTCACCGGGCGTAGTTCGTGCGGGAATGCACGCCGGCGCCGGCTCGACCTGAATACGCAACACTGCTTCGCCTTTTTGAGGTGAGCTCTCTCCCCCGACGAACGGCACGACTTGCGATGCCGGCGCAGACTCGACCTTGCGAGACAACGCTGCGGCAGGCTGCGTCTGCGTGCCATGGTTTTGGTCGCCCGATGCAACCATCGGCGTATTGTTGTTCATCGACTTTGCGGCAATCTCCGGCGGCCTCACCCACCTGGGCGGGCTTGCGACGACTGGCGGCTCCTGCGGCGGCGCATCTTCCCTTGCCAACTCCGCCTGAACCGGAATCGGATCAACCTGACTGCGCAAGTCCAACACGGCTACCGGCTCGTCTTTGTGCGGAAGCTCTGCGGCAGTTTGCGATGGCAGGCTCTCGCCGCTCTCACTCGTCGCGACCATAGGCTCTTCATGAACCTGTAACTCTGTCACAACTTCTGCAAGCGCGCTCTCAGCCGTTTCACTCGATGCGAACGCCTCTTTTTCTTTCTCAGGCGACTCCGCGGCAGCCTTTGGCGCCGCGCCTTGGCTTGGAATCTCCGGCTCCACGTCGTCCGCTTTATCTACCAGTTTGTCCGGTGCCACGGCTGGCTTCTCTTTGGTCCTTGCGCCGTTTTTCGGCCAGAGGATCACTGGCGCGGTTTCGGGCAGATGTTTGCCGTTCTTGGGTGCGCCCCGAAAATACAACATCATCTCTTCGGGAGCAGAGATGGCCAACTGGTCACCCGCTTTGATTTCTCGCCGCGCCACCGAGTCTGCCGCCAAAACAAGAATGCTCTTGGCTTGCGCGCTCGCTGCGCCAACAGCATTCATGGGGAAAAACTCAACAGTGTCCAGAACGACGCTGTCGTGATCGAGGAGCACCAGGTCGAGAGGAACGCACACGCTTGAAGATGAGAACTCTCTGTAGGGAAAAATCCACAGCGCACTCTGTTCGCCCGGCTCCACTTCCCGCAGGCGTGCTTCCGATTCGCTCGTTGAACCGTCTGCGGCCTCAACCTCGGGCGCCACAAGTCGCTGGCGCGTGAGGTTGTAGGCGCAATACCTGTCTGCACTCATGGCGGACCGCATCTCCGGCGCGTGCCTGGGGAAACCGCGTTTTGCCAGACCCTGTGGAAAACTGGCTGCTACGCATACTATATCCCCACTTCGCATCTTTCTGCCACGCTGATTATTTGCCACGCCGATTGACGCTTAACCCTATTCATTCCAATTAATTATCGCAGCAAAGAAAGGCACCGCTTCCCGCCGTTTCGGCCTCAAGCCTCGCGCTTGCGATCGGCTGGCCCGGTTGGACGCCCACATCGAACTCATAATCGCCGTCTGGCGGACCGCGCGCATATCGTCGACAGGCAGCGCGTTTTGCGGCTCGGGAATCTGCTGAGAAGCGCCTCGGCTCTCGACCCACGCGCCCGCCTTCGCTGTGCCCTTCTCGGCCAGCGCGCAGGATGCGATCGCTAACAAACTTGCCGGGAGTGCGATTGTGCCGGTCTGTCTCGTGATGATTTAGTATGATCCTCGAAGTAATTCGAATCCCTAAGAATCGCCGCAAGCATTTTATTCCGGAGCGTGCCCATGCATTGCTGTCTCAAATCCGTCATTTCCGCCGTCACATTCGCCGCTGCCTCGGCGCTCCTGGCGCAAACTCCCTGTACCCCGGTCACTTTCAACGCCGACCAGGATCACCAGAACATGATGGATCAGCTCGGCATCAAGACGCTTCGCCCGGGTTGGAACGGGAACGAAAATGCTCCGAATCACGCCAATTACGACGAAGCGAAGGCCAATCCCTATCCCAATGTTCCCGATCCGCTCACGATGAACGATGGCCAGAAGGTCACAACTCCGGAGATGTGGTGGAAAGATCGGCGCCCTCAGATCGTCGACATGTACTCGAAATATGTCTATGGCTTCGTGCCTGCGAACGTCCCCAAGGTCACCTGGACCGTGACGGCGGTCGATCACGAATTCATCGGCTTCACTCCCGTGATCGCCAAGGATTTGATCGGCGAAGTGGATAATTCGGGCTGCCCCGCGATCAGCGTCAAGATTCACATGACGGTCGTTACGCCGGCGAACGCCAGTGGGCCCGTTCCCGTGCTGATGGAGTTCACGCGCGCCGGATTTCCCAATCCCAACGAGCCGCGCGGCGAAGAGCTCGACAAGATCAACTCGGCCATGAAGGCGCTGCTCCTTCAGCAGGACCCGTCGCTCAAGGAAGTTTTTGCGAAGCATCCCGCATGGGAGCCGCTCAAGGAAAGCCCGTTCTTTCAGCCTCCGCAGTTGAACGCCGATGGCGATCCTCCGAATGAATGGGAGCTGGTGGCTGCGGGCTGGGGTTTCGTCCGCTTTGATCCAGCGAGCGTGCAGGCCGACAACGCCGAGGGCCTCACCCGCGGCATCATCGGCCTGGTGAATAAAGGCCAACCGCGCAAGCCGGACGATTGGGGCGCGTTGCGCGCATGGGCATGGGGCGCGGATCGCGGGCTCGACTATCTTGAAACCGATTCCGCGGTCGATGCGAAACACGTGGGCATCGAAGGCGTTTCGCGCTACGGCAAGGCCGCGCTCGTCACCATGGCCTACAACAATCGATTCGCCATGGTGCTGGTGGGCTCGTCGGGCAAAGGCGGATCCACGCTGCTGCGCCGCAACTACGGCGAGGGTGTGGAGAATCTTGCCACCGGCGAGTATTACTGGCTGGACGGCAACTTCATCAAGTACGACGCATCCGATGCAACGTTCGGCAGCATGAATCCCGGCGATCTTCCCGTCGACTCGAATGAACTGATTGCTCTCTGCGCGCCGCGGCTCACCTTCATCAGCTACGGCATCCCGGAAAAAGGCGACGCGCACTGGCTCGATCACCAGGGCAGTTGGATGGCCACGGTCGACGCCAGCCGCGTCTTCACGCTGCTCGGCGCCAAGGGAATCGGCGTCACGGACGATTACAAAACGGCGAAGATGCCGCCGGTCAATGACGGTTTGCTCGACGGCCAACTTGCCTGGCGCCAGGACGACGGCGGCCACACGGATGCGCCGAACATGAAGTGGTTCATCCAGTGGGCCGACAAGAACATCGGCCACACGCCTTGGCAATAACGCAGCGGCTCCAGGGCGGCCCATCAATAATGAAGGCGCGAATACAGGAACAAAAACAAGGCTCCCTGCGCCAACTCGCACGGGGAGCCTCGTTGGTTTGTTGAAAGCTGCTGTTGGTTAATACCTGCTGATTTCCGGAGCCAGCGCGACGCCTCGGAATGCTTCGCCGGCCTGGGCCGAGCGAACCGTTTCGAACATGTCGAGGTAGCCTTTGGTTGCCAGCTTCGTAGCGCTGATTGGATCGGTCACCTTCACCAGCTTGTTGGGATCGGCGCCGTTGTCGCCGTTGAGGCTGATCGTCGATGTGATGGCGTAAATCGTCGCCGTACCATCACGGTTGACGACGCCGGTAATGTTGCGGCAGCCGCCGGTTGCCGGCTCGATTGAGCTCGGATAGTTCCGGACGCTGTACGGCAAGCCAAGGTTGAGCCCGTTCTGAATGGTGTATTGAAGCACCCACGTTCCCGACGTAAGGACCCACTTCTGCAGGCCGGCAGTCGCCAGCGTGCCGGCGTCGGCCACGTTCGTCTGCCCGTTGATGACCTGGTTCGGCGTGTAGACCAGGTCGCCCTCATTGCAAACGTACAAAGTGCTGTCGTTCGCGAACCACAACCCAAACGGATAGTAGCCGCCTGGGCTTGCGGTTGTCGAAGCCGAGGTTGGGAATCCTGGAAGAATCGTGTAAGGCTCGTCGTTCAGGCCGCCGGCCGGCGCGTTGCCGGTGGTCGGCAGAACGCCCGGAGTGCCGAGTTGATACACGGTGTTGATGCCGTTGCCGCCGCTGCCCTTGGCGACGTACAAAGTGTCGTTATAGATTGTCTCGCCGCGGAAGTTCGTATCCTTGCCCGGCTTGTCTCCAGAGACGCTTACGAAGTAGGAAATCATGTTGTTGGACGGCGGCACCAACGGCGCCGCGCCCGGGTAGTAGAGTTCCGCGCCCGTCGAGTGCGAGAGATCGAAGCCGAGCTGCGTTTCCGGCACCTGCTTCTTCGAAAGGCCGCCGTTGTTGTCGTTTCCCACCGAGTAATAAAAGCCGTTGTCCGCCTCGATCACGGCGCGTGAGTTGTCGCCGCTGTAAGCGTCGCCGTCGGTGTAAAAGATGCGGCCAAAGGCGTCCACTTCCGCCACTGAACGGTAGTAAGCCGTGGGATTGCTGGCGCCGGCGTAACTCGCCACCGCGGGATTCGTCGGATCGCAGAGACCGGGTGTGCTAGACGCCGAAACGTCGAGCAGGTTCGCAGCCGTCGGCGACACGGGCCCCACGTTCGTGCCCTGCGTGAGGATGTTGGTGGTCGTGTTCAGAGTCAGCGCCGGGCAGCCGGGCCCGCCGCGGTAACCCATGAAGGTCAGGCTCTTGCCATCCGCCGAGCGATTCAAAGCCAGCTCGGATTTGGAGCTGAAGCTGGTCACGATCTCGTCGCTGGGCACATGCAGCGCGCCCAGCGTAAAACCGTCGAGGCTCAAATCCCAGAGCACGATGGGCGAGGAGACGCCAAAATTCCCATCCGTAGCGGCGTTGTTCCATACGTTGTGTGTGTCACTGAGATTCGGTGCTTCGCCGTTATCGCTTGCATAACCGCAAGTCACGGTTACAGCCGTCGTGGTTGCGGTTTTCGTTTGGTCAGCGGGCAGCAGCGGAACATTCACTGTGGCTGCGGTCGGATTCGTCGCCGTGCCCGTATTCAGGCATCCGAACGGCAACACTTCACCAGGGATCACGGTGTCGGCTTTGCCAACGTAGACCGTGCCGCTCAAAACGATGCTGCCAGGAGCAAAACCGTGGAATTCAGAGTGGCCAAAGCCGAAGCCGTTGTCGTGGCCGAAATCGTGATCGAAATCTTGCGCGAAGAGGTTAACAGGGGAGGCAAAGGCAGCCGCCGCAGCGAGTGCGATGACGCCTGAAGCAAAACGGCGCACGACTGCGCCATTGGACACACGAGTATTCATAGGGGAACCTCCCGGTAGTGAGGAATCAGAATTGGATTCGTGAGAATCACGAATCGACTTCCGCGACCGACGCTAGCAGCGAAAAGTGAACGTGGAATGAAAGGAGATGGAAAATCCCGTGAGCGGGATTCAGGGGAGTGCCTCACGTTGTCTTCTGGTTCCCTGCCGGACCGAAGAGCTAGTCTCTGCTCGATGGGTGGCTTGGTGCCTGTCGCTTAATCGTCGTCGGGCGGCCCGCTGTCCACTTCGTGCAGGATCTGTTCTGCCGTAACCTTGGTGGGAATCGGCGCAAGGGGATTCGGCGTTTGCGTGTAATCGAAGCAGTCGCTGAATGCGTCGGTCCCCGCATCGCGAACGCCCAGGGTGCCCAGATCGAAGTTGTGCTCGATGAACGCGATGAAGCCGCTGGCCTCGTGGAAATGATGCGTGACGTAGCCGTGTTTGGAATACGGCGACACGATGAGCAGCGGAACGCGGAATCCCGGACCCATCGCGTCCACTTTGGTCGGGGACACATGGTCGTACCAACCGCCCCAGTCGTCCCATGAGATGAAGATTGCGGTCGAGTTCCAATATGGACTGTTGCCGATAGCATTGACGATCGCGGCTATCCAGGCCGGACCTTCGCTCCCCGATCCCGGATGGTCGGAGTGCGTGAAATCCGGAACAATCCACGTTACCTGGGCCAGCTCACCAGCTTTGATGTCGACCAGCACGCGGCGGGATGGAGAAATTACGTTTTGATCCCAATCTTTGCCGAATCGAATATGCCGGACGGCCTGGTATGCCGACAGGAGGAAAAAATTGTCGCCGCTCCCTGGAGCGTAATAGCGCCAGGTCACGCCCTTCCGGTCCAGCAGGTCGGCGGTCGTCTGGTAATCGAAGCAGGGAAAAACCCCGGGCAGTTCCGTGCCATTCGGCCCGATAAGAGCGGCCGTGGTTCCCGGAGCCGCGTCGCAGCCCCACACCGATCCGGTAGGATTCTCGGCCACGTCTCCCGATTGCCCGGCAATCAGGTACTGGTGCGCCACAAAGCTGGGACCGGTATTGGACTGGAACATATGGTCGCCGAGCACATACTGCTGGGCCAGGGTCCAGTATTCTTCCACGTCTTTCCTGGGAACGTATGAATAGGGCAGCAGCGAACCGTCTTGTTCAAAGCCATCCATTTGTCCGTTGTCCCAATCTTTCAGCCATCGCATGTGCGAATGGCTCAGGTCGCGCGAGTCGCCCAGCGCAACTTCTTTGAGCGGAACCAACTCGCTTCCGTTCATACCGCCCTGCACTGTGTCTGCGCCGGGATAACCGTTGAACAGATTGTCGAAGCTGCGGTTCTCTTGCATGATGATGACGATGTGCTGGATTGGAGAACCGGGAATCGGCGATACAGTGCTCACGGGGACGGGCGGAGATGGAGAGGGAATGATGGATCCTCCGCAACCGATGAGCCCCGCAAAGATCCAAGCGCCGGCCGCCGCGACAATCGCCAGAGCGCCGATGAACAGCCGTCGACCCACGCGCGGCTTCTGCGCATCACCTCGTTTTGAGCGTGCTTTTGTCATCTTCCTCGAGCGCTGCACGAATTACCGGCGATCTTAAATCCGATCCTTATCCGCCCCAGTGATTCTAGTCACTCAATTACAACTTGGTTACATTTCTTCGGGGCTCGGCGGCAAGTCTTTGGTTTCGGACTTTTGGTTACTAATGGCGTCGCTCCAGTTCGCTCAAGCCCATCAAGTTTTCAATGACTTACGGCAACGTCGAATTTCTTCGAGAAGAAGACGGACGCCCAACGGAACGACCGCCAAAGCCTGCGTGACAGGCAATCTCGCGCAGACGGAATCGACCGGCGAATCCAGCTTCCAATCCTGGTTGGCTTCGGGTGTAAGATTCTGTCGTTCCCAAATGTCGTTGATTCTCGGAGGGTATCCGCATGCCTCGCCTGGGCGGTTCGGTTGCGTCGCCACGCATGGTCCGAAGTCTGGTCCAAGGATCGGTAGTTGTTGCGGCCGCGCTTTTGTTTGCCGGCGCAGCCGTACACGCCGCGCCTGATCAGCCCAAGCCGGGCGAACCGACCGATCCCAAGGCGCGCAAGACCTTTTTGGGCGCAGCAGAATGGGAGAAGCACGGCAACCCGGGCGCCGCGCTCGATGACTACCGCAAGGCCAATAAACAGGACGGCGGCCATTGCTCGGAATGCCTGAGCCGCGCCTACAACCTCGCGATGAAGACTGGCGCGTACAAGGATGCTGTGAGCGTCGCGCAGGATTGGCTGTCGCTTGCACAGAACAACGCGGACCGCGCGGCAGGTCATTTCAAGCTCGGGGTAGCTTTGCAGCGCGAGGCCACGGACGACAAGAAGGACCAGCTCTTCAGCCAAAGCTGCGATGAGTTGAAGGCCGCGCTGTCGCTCGACCCATCGTTCGCAACCGCGCACTTTGCTCTGGGCACATCGCTTTCGCATCTCCACCAGGACGACCCGGCGCGCGCGGAGTTCAACGCCTTCCTTGCCCTGGCTGGAACGGACTCAGCCCTTCGCGAGCGCGCGGCCCGCTATGTGGAGCGGCCCGAGCTGGCGCGCGCAAGAATGGCGCCACCCTTCGCGCTGACCACCATTGACGGGCACCACATCTCGCTGGATGGTCTTGCCGGCAAGGTCGTGCTGATCGATTTCTGGGCCACATGGTGCGGCCCGTGCCGCGAAGCTTTGCCGCACGTTCGCGACGTCGCGCAGAAATTTCAGGGCCAGCCCTTCGTCGTGCTCAGCGTGAGCCTCGACAGCGACGACGCCAAATGGAAGGACTTCGTCAGCAAGAACGAAATGACCTGGCTACAGTACCGCGACGGAAGATGGACAGGGCCAATCGCAACCGAGTTTGACGTGAAGGCGATTCCGGCCACGTTTTCCATCGACGCCGACGGCGTGCTTGAAGACCAGCATGTGGGCGATGCCGACATTGGAGGCCGGCTGAAGAAGATGATCGCTCACGCTGTCCAGGAGCAGGACAGTAAATCGGCGCCGGAGCCTGCTCAGGCAGGCTCCGGTGGCCAGTAACGCCGGCTGTGGTGCGGGCGCCCTCGCCCGAACTCGCAAGCTCCATTCACGCCAGTGTCAATTCGGGCCACGCGTGCCGCAACGGCACGGCCCAGCACCGTAGCACAGCTTGCCCCTGCCGCACAAGACTTGCAATTCCACCCGATGCACCGTACTATCCGCATTAGAAACCGGCCTGCAAAGCAGGTGGGTAGTCAACGCTGGTTGAACCAACATTCAATGAACAGGGGCTCGACTCGACAATCGGTTCCGTGTGCAGTGTCCGCCAGTCCGGAATGCCTAACGAACCGCGGAGAGCTCCACCGTCTTAGGACGGGTTCACCGGCGCATTACCCACGGCCCAGCGGGTCGGCTTCTACTTTTTTGTTTCCCATCGCAAAAACCAAATAGTCGTTCAGTTCTTGCTGCGGCATCGATTCGCCCGCGCCCCGAAAACCTTCCTGAATCCCTCGTTGATTGACACTGCCGTAATGCGCTCATTCGGGGCGAAGAACTCGAACGAGTTCATCGACGCCGCGCTTTGGAACCGATCCCACCCGCGAGACGTATATAAAAGTAAGCTCTCAGTAAAAAGGTAATTATGGCTCGTGCGATCCAGCCAAGGATTGGCCGTTGGAGCGCGCTGGTATGGCTGGCTGGTTCATCGATCTACCTACTCGCCTTGTCGGTCGTGATCTGGGGCAATCCGCATTTTCCATTAAAACTCGGGGTGATCAAGACGACGGGACGCACCGGACTGTGGCTGACGCTGGTCCCCGCTCTGGCGGGTTTTCTGGCATTTTTCCTGCTCCTGGTTCGCAGCCGTGCGGGCGCGATGGTTCTGGGCGTCTATTGCGCATTCTGGATCGCGGTCCTCGCCGGCGTGTTGCCCTTTGTCTGGAACGCTCGCCAGTCCTTTTGCACACAGACCATGTGCATCAGAACCCCGTGGATCGGACGATTGCTGGTCTTCGGACTCATGACGCCATTCGCCATCGTCGGTCTCTGGGCAAGGCGGGAATTCGCCCGATTGCGCCAAACAGCGCTTCCGAAATAGACAAGCGCCCGCACGCCAATCGACAACCTGCGCCACCGCATGCGGCCGCACCCGTCAGGCAAATCCCTTATCCTGACTTGAAGTGCATCCCGTCCTCTTCCACTTCGGCTCTATCCTGATCCCGTCCTATGGCGCGATCACCGCATTCGGCGTTCTTGTCGCCCTTGTGCTTGCGCAGCGGACCGCGCGCATTGTTCGTGTGGATGCGGGCAAAATCTGGAATCTCTGCATTCTGAGCCTGTTTGCGGCGTTGGCCGCCACGCGGTTGCTCCTGGTCGCCGCCAACTGGAGCGCGCTGCGCAACCATCCATCGTGGCTGCTTGGGCTGGCGATGGTGCATCATCCGCTGCTCGCGACTGCGGGTGCACTAGCCGGTGTGGGTGCGGCGGCCTGGTATGCGCGCCACAACAAACTTCCCTTCCGCGCCACTGCGGACGCGCTGGCTCCGCCTCTCGCCGCGGCTCTGGCGTTTGAGCAACTGGGCGCGCTGGCCGCAGGCTCCGGATACGGGACCGAGGCCGGACCGCAAGTGGGCTGGGCCGTCATCTACTCGAACCCGCTGGCCGCAATCTGGAGCGGCACCCCGCTCGGCGTTCCGCTGCATCCGGTTCAGGCCTACGCCGCGCTCGCTTTTCTTGCTTTGGCCGTTTTGCTCTGGGCCTGGCTGCCGCTTGAACGCGAACCGGGCGACGTAGCCGGCCTCTGTTTGATGGGAGCGGGCGTGGCCATCTACTTCACCGAGTTCTGGCGCGACTGGGTCGGCCGCGGCTCGCTCTTCGGTGGCGCGATCGATGGTCCGCAGATCGCAGCAGCCTTTCTCGTGCTTGCCGGAGCGCTCACGCTCCGCGAGAGCAAGACTGCCCAGCGCGAAGAAGCGCAAAAACGCGAATTGCAATCCGCGCCGGCCGCCGGCAACCGAGGTCCGGCATGAGCCCTGACAAGCAAAGCGCGAGTCCCGGCGGCAACGCGAGTGCCATCCACACCATCGCCGTGCCTGCCGAGGCGCAAGGCCAGCGGCTCGACGCGTTCATTGCCACGCAGCTCGAAGGCGTGAGCCGATCGCGCGTGCAATTGCTCCTGGACCAGGGTGGCGTGCTGGTGAACGGCACTCGCGTGAAGGCCTCGCTCAAGCTGCGCGGAGGCGAGCAGATCGTTGTTACCGGCGAACCGCATCCAGCGCCGCTTAGAGCCGTTCCAGAGGCGATCCCGCTCGACATTATTTACGAGGACTCTGACCTGGCCGTCGTCAACAAGCCGGCGGGAATGATGGTGCACGCGGGCTCGGGCCAGAACGAAGGCGCGCGCAGCCGCGGAACCCTTGTCAATGCCCTTCTGCACCGCTTCCAGGCCCTTTCGTCTACGGGAGGCGATTTGCGTCCCGGCATTGTTCACCGGCTCGACAAAAGCACCAGCGGCCTCATCATCGTCGCTAAAAACGACCGCGCTCATGCCGCACTCGGCGCGATGTTCGCGGGCCGCCACGTCAAAAAAACCTACATCGCGCTGGTTCACGGGGCTCTGCAACGTGAAAAGGGCACCATCAGCGCGGGGGTCAGCCGCGATCCCATTCGCCGCACCCGCATGACCACGCGGCCCAGTGAAAATGCCCGCACCGCGATCTCTCATTACGAAGTTGTTCGCCGCCTGAATACACGCTTCGGCAAGTTCACTCTGGTCCAGGTGCGCATTGAAACCGGCCGCACGCACCAGATTCGCGTGCACATGGCTTCCGTGGGTCATCCTGTTGTCGGTGACACGCTTTACGGTGGCGCGGCGCAGTTGACCGAACAAACCGCTGCCGGGAGCGCTCCCTCCGCCGGCAAAAAACCCGATGCGGAACGGCTGAGGCTCGGCCGCAATTTTCTTCACTCCGCAAAGCTTGAATTCGCGCAACCGATCACGGGCAAGATGCTGGAGCTTGAGGCGCCGCTGCCCGAGGAATTGACCGCTTTCCTCGTCCGCCTCGACGCCGTCTAAGCTTCAAGATCTTCGCCGCAAGCCGCCCGCTGACGAAAGTACCCGAAGGGTCAATCCCCTTCTCCAAACAGGCGTGCATGGCGATTGTTAGAATAGGAACTGATGAACACACAGCATTCCACGCCTCAGTCTGCCGCCTCGGCGCGGCTCGGGCGTTTCACCTCCCTTGCCCTGGCGGTTGCGCTTTGTTCTGCCGTTGCATTCGCCGTGCAGGCCGCGCCAGGCACAGGTGGCGGACCTTCTCAACCGGCAACTCAGCCGGCCGCTCAGCCTGCACCACAATCGCCCACTCAACCTCCGGCCCAGCCCGCGGACCAGGCGGCTCCAGGACCTGGGTCAAACACCGATGCGGGCGCACCCACGTTCAAGATTTCGGCTAACGAGGTCAGCCTCATCTTCACGGTCTCCGATAAGCACGGCCACTACGTTCCCAACCTTGGCCAAAACGACTTCGCCCTGCTCGACGACCAGAAGGCGCCGGAAAAGGTCAACTCGTTTCACCAGCAGATCAACCTGCCGCTGCGCGTCGGCATCGTCATCGACGCGAGCACTTCGATCCGCTCCCGCTTCCAGTTTGAGCAGCAATCGGCCACCGAGTTTCTGCTTGATGTACTCAAATCAAAGAACGACCGCGCCTTCGTGATGGGATTCGACGTCACTCCAACCGTGACCGCGGATTGGACCAACGATCAGGACGCTCTGGAAGCCGGCGTCAACAAGTTGTCGCCCGGCGGTGGCACGGCGCTCTTTGACGCCGTTTATGTTGCCTGCCGCGACAAGCTCGGAACCTCGCGCGGCCCCGAGCCCGTGCGCAAGGCCATCATCCTCATCTCCGACGGCGAAGACAACCAGAGCCGCGTCTATCTTCCTGAAGCCGTCAAGGAATGTGAACGAGCCGAGACCATCATCTACGCCATCAGCACTAACTGGACGCCGAGCCGCGGAGAGGGCGACAAAGTCCTGCAGCAGCTTGCCGAGCAGACCGGCGGCGAAGTCTTCTTTCCACCCTCAGTGGAAGAGATGGCCACGAGCTTCAAGGACATCGAAGAGGAACTGCGCAGCCAGTATGCGCTCGTCTATACCCCTGCAGACTTCAAACCCGACGGTGCTTACCGAACGATTTACCTCTACTGCTATGACCGGCGCTACACGGTGCGAGCCAAAAAGGGCTATTTCGCCACCGGGCAGTAATCCAACAGCTTGCACACGGCGCACCGCAACTGCATCCATGATTGTTCCCGGAGAGCGCGATTCTAATTCGCGCTCTTGCTGTTGAGACCGCCCGATTTTTTCGCGCGACATGTTCCGATTCAGAACGAACGCGCAGTCTCCTGTTCCGAATCGAAACAGTCCCGCACTCCCGGGCTCCCTTCCTCATTCATTTCCCTTCACCGCACGATGAAGTAAGCGTGGCTGCTTGAGGGCGTCCAGGCCAAACTTCCTGTGGAATGAGGGATTCGAGGTGATCCGCCAGGCAATATCGTGCGACATCTGCGCTTCAGAAAAGCGGCAGACCAACCATTGGTTTGTTGCCTACGAGCAAGCGGGGGAGTTGCGCATCAGCGGCTGGAGCTCGCGCCACAAGTTGCGCCCCGGCTCGAAGCACCTCTGCGGACAAACCTGCCTGCACAAGCTGGTGGATGAATTCATGGCCAAGGCCATCGCCGTGCGCGCGCAGCGCCCGGTCGACGAGCCGGTGGAAGAACTTGCCCCTGAGCTGCCGGCCGTCGTCGACGCCAGCCTCACCTCCGATGCGGCCTATGCCAAGACGGCCAACCCTGTTATGGGGAACATCGAGCCGGAGTCGTCGGCGCGCATTATCGCGCCGCCGACGATTGCACCGGCTGCGCCGAATTCGACGGTATCCGTGTATCGACCCCAGCCCGAATTCGCGACGCTCGCACCCGCAACCCCTCTGCCGCTTTTGCCACGACCTGCCTATCGGCCTCAACCGGAACTGGTACCCCCGCGCCCGCATTCCGCGGAGTACGCTCCGGCGCCAGAACAATCGCCGCGCTTCGCCTCGCGCAACTGGCGTGCTGAAGCATGGGAGCGCGAACGCGAGCGCGAACAGCGCGCCGTGGGGAAGCGTCCCGGTGACACTACGCGCCGCGCCTCAAATGCATGACCGTCTTTTCGGATCGCAGGAGGGATCGCTTCATGAGTTTTGACTTGATTTTGGCTTTGCTGGCGCTGCTTCCGTTGCTGGCGACAAGCCCGGCTCACGTGTGCGACGCCGTTCGCTCCCGCGACTGAAATTCGCGTCGCTGTTTATTTCGGCGCAGGCTTACTTGCAAGCAGCGCCAATAGCCCCTCTTCGTCGATCACCGGGACTTTGAGTTCGCGCGCCTTGTCTAGTTTCGATCCGGCTTCTTCCCCGGCCACAACATAGCTGGTCTTCTTGCTCACCGAGCCGGCTGTCTTTCCGCCGGCGGTCTCGATCTTTTCCTTCGCTTCGTCGCGCGTCAACTTCGGCAAAGTTCCCGTCAGCACAAACGTCAGCCCAGCCAACTGAGTGGAGCGCTTTTTCTTCTCCGCCGTCATGTCCACGCCGACGTCTTCGAGCCTCTTTACCAGGTTGCGGTTTTCCTTGTCGGCAAAGAACTCCAGTATCGCCTGCGAAATCCGCGGGCCCACTTCTTCCACGCGCTCCAGTTCCTCAGCCGAAGCTGCCATCAGCGCATCAATGTTTCCGAATTCTTGCGCCAGCAACTCTGCCGTACGCTCGCCCACAAAGCGAATGCCCAGTCCCATTAGCGCTCGCGCCAGCCCTGCACGCTTCGATCGTTCAATCTCGGCCAGCAGCGTGCGCGCCGACTTTTCCGCAAATCGGTCCAGGTCAACGAGCTGCTCCTCGGTCAGCGAATACAGATCGGCGACGCTGTGCACCAGCCCGCGGTCGAGCAGTTGCTGCACGGCCGCGTCGCCCAACCCTTCGATGTTCATCACGCCGCGGCTGCCAAAATGTAAAAGGCTTTCGCGCAGTTTCGCCGGGCAGTCTGCATTCACGCAACGCCAATCGGCCTCGCCTTCCGCGCGCACCACCTCGCTTCCGCACTCCGGACATTTCGACGGAAATTCGAAGGTGCGCTTCCCGCGCGGGTGATCCTTGTCCTCCACCACTTCCACAATCTTGGGAATCACATCTCCGCCGCGCTCGACCTTGACGTAATCCCCGAGCTTGAGTCCCAGCCGCTCAATGAAATCCGCGTTGTGCAGCGTGGCGCGGCTCACGGTGACGCCGCCGACAAAGGTCGGCGTCAGCATGGCCGTCGGCGTGAGCTTGCCGGTGCGGCCCACGGTGATCATGATGTCTTCCAGTTTGCTGATCGCCGACCGCGCAGTGAATTTGTAGGCAATAGCCCAGCGCGGCGCGCGCCCAGTATAGCCCAGCCGCTGTTGCGTGCCGTGCGCATCCACTTTCAGCACCACGCCGTCGATCTCGTAGCCCAGTGTCGCCCGCCTGCTCTCCGCGTCGTCAATGAACTTCATCATCGCATCGACATTCTTCACGCGTTCCCTATGAGGATTTACGCGAAAGCCAAGCTTGGCCAGAGCGTCAAGCGTAGCCGTCTGCCCGGCAGCAAAGTATTCGCCGTTGACAAGTAGAAAGTAGGCGAAGAACACCAGCCGCCGTTTCGCGACGATCGACGAGTCGAGCGTGCGCAGCGTGCCCGCCGCGGAGTTACGCGGATTAACAAATGCCGGCAGCCCTTCGCGCTCGCGCTCTTCATTCATCTGCACGAACGCCGCCGCCGGCATCACCACTTCGCCGCGCACTTCAAAGCCCTGCGGCACGCCGGCCTTTTTCACTTTTTCAGCGGAGATCGAAAGCGGAATGCTGCGAATGGTCCGGATATTCGAGGTAACGTCTTCGCCGGTCTGCCCATCGCCGCGCGTCAGGCCCATGGTGAGCCGCGCGCCGCCGCTGTCCGCCTCGTAACTGAGCGCCACGCTCAGGCCGTCGAGCTTCAGCTCGGCCGTGTATTCCACCGGCAGCTTGCCCGCCAGCTCATGCACGCGCCGGTCCCAGTCGGCTAGCTCTTCGGCAGAATAAGCATTGTCCAGCGAGAGCATCGGCCGCGAGTGCTGCGCTTTCTTGAAGCCCTCGGCCGGCTTGCCGCCCACACGCTGTGTTGGCGAGTCTGGAGTTACCAGATTGGGATGCGCGGCCTCGAGCTTCTTCAGCTCGTTCATCAGCGCGTCGTATTCGGCGTCGGAAATCTCCGGCGCGTCCAGAACGTAATACAGATGCTCGTGGCGCCGCAGCTCCTCGCACAGTTTTTCAATTTTCTTCAGGACGCCAGTCTCGGCCATAGCTACGAATTATAGTGACCCCCGAAAGCGCAGGGTGCACCACCCTCGCCGGGCTTTTGTACTTCCGGCTAGGATGGGGCCTACTCGCGTTCTCCGCCGACTCCCCGACATTCCGCTTACTTCAGCCCGCGGTTCTTGAGCAACGGCTCAATGGTTGGCTCCCCGCCAAGCCACGCGTCGTACATCTTCTGCAAATCCTCCGTGTTGCCGCGCGACAGCACCATCTGCCGGAAACGGTCGCCGTTGGCGCGCGTCATTCCGCCATGATCTTCAAACCATTGATAAGCGTTGTCATCCAGCATCTCGCTCCACGTATACGCGTAGTAGCCGGCCTGGTAGCCTTCATTCCAAATGTGCAGAAAATAGCTGGATCGGTAGCGCGGCGGTACATAGCTGATCGCCAAATACTTTCTCGCAAGCGCCTCCTGCTCAAATGTGTCGGGATTCTCGAGCGGCGCGCTAGCCGGCAGCATGTGCCACTCCAGATCGAGCTCGGAAGCCGCAAGAACTTCGGTAAAGTCATAACCCTGATTGAACGTTTTTGCCTTCACAATCTTTGCGGCCAGGTCGGCCGGCATTGGCTCGCCGGTTTTGTAGTGGCGCGCGTAGTTTGCAAACACTGTGGGATTGCTGGCCCAATGCTCATTGAATTGCGAAGGAAACTCGACAAAATCCCGCGGCACCGCCGTGCCCGACAAGCTCGGATACTCGGTGTCGGCAAACATGGCGTGCAGCGCGTGGCCGAACTCGTGGAACATTGTTGTCACATCATCGAAGTTTAGCAACACAGGCTGCCCCGGAGCAGGCTTCTCGAAGTTGGCCACGTTGTAAACGACGGGCAGCGTGCCGAGCAGCTTGGACTGGCCCACAAGCGAGTCCTCCCACGCGCCACCATTCTTGTTGTCACGCATGAAGTAGTCGCAGTACCACAGCGCCAGCGGCTTGCCGTCGGCGTCATAAACCTCGAACACGCGCACATCCGCCTCCCAAACCGGAAGATCCTTGCGCTCCTTGAAGGTGAGCCCGTACAGCTCATGCGCAGCGTAAAACACGCCTTTCTCTAACACGTTGTTCAGTTCGAAGTAAGGCTTGACCTGCGACTGATCGTAATCGTATTTTTCTTTGCGCACCTGCTCGGCATAGAACTCCCAATCCCACGGCTCGACGGCGAAGTTCCCCCATTGAGAATCGATGCGCGCCTGAATATCTTTCTCTTCGACCGCAGCCTTGGCTGTGGTTGCCGGAACAAGAGCATCCAGAAAACGGATCGCAGCTTCCGGCGTTTTGGCCATCTGGTCAGTCAAATTCCATGCAGCGTAATTTGGATAACCAAGCAGCGCGGCCTTCTGCGCGCGAAGCTGAGCCAACCGCGCAAGGGTCGCGCGCGTGTCGTTCGCATCGCCGCGCTCCGCCCGATTCCATGAGTTCTCATAAATGGCCTTGCGCGTGGCGCGGTCTTTCAGGAAAGCCAGATCGGGCTGCTGCGTGGTGTTCTGTAGCGGCAACATCCATCCCTGCTGTTTGTGCGCTTTCGCTTCTTCCGCTGCCGCGGCCATCTGGCCTTCGCTCAACCCGGCCAGCATTTTTTGATCCGACGTCGAGTACGCGGCGGAGGCGGCGGCGGCCAGCAGCTTGGTCATGAATGTGTTTTCTAGCGTCGAATCTTCCTCATCGATCTTCTTCAGCTTTTCTTTATCCGAATCTGAAAGATTCGCGCCGGCCTTCACAAACTGCTGGTATTCGTACTCCACCAGCCGCAGCGATTCCGCATCGAGCCCGAGCGATGCGCGCTGGTCATAAATCGCCTTGACGCGGGCAAAAAGCTTCGTGTTCAGGTCAATCGCATCCTCCAGGGCGGCCGTGCGCGGCGCCTCGTAGTCCTGGATCTTTTCAAGCTCAGGATCGGTATTTGCCTGCGACACCAGGTTGAACGCGTTCCACGCGCGATCATATAGTTGGCCCGACCGCTCCAGCGCCACCAGCGTATTTTCAAAGGTCGGCGCTGCGGGGTTGTTGGCGATCGCATCGATTTCTTTGAGTTGCTGAGCCATCCCCGCGTCAATCGCCGCCTGGTAGTCGCCGTCCTTGATCTTGTTAAACGGCGGCGCCATAAACGGCAGCGTGCTGGGCGCGTAAAACGGGTTGCTGGGCCCGAAATCGCTGGCTGGGTTCGGCGATTGCGCGCAGCAAAGTCCGGCGGTGCTGATTCCAAGCAGAAGAACGATTGTTGTTCCTGAAACTCTCCTCACAGAATTGATGAAGGTATGAAACATGACAGTATGGGCCCCTCAAAAGCCAAGTATCTATTGTAGGCGGATTGAACATCGACGGCGAGCCACCCCAACGACGAAGACCTGTCGTCGGGGGCCCCGGCGAGGAGGCCCTAGAATGGGAGCACGTGCTTTCCGCCGCTGGGCCCGAGGTTCATTGGCCTCGCTCGGCGAATGAAATCCTGGAGAACCAAAGACTGATGACGCCCACCGCAACTACCCCGCAAGCCCGCACCCATACCGAAAGTCTCGATCAACTCGCCTCGGTCGCTGTAAACATTGGCCTCGGCCTCAAGCCGGGGCAAGAGCTGGTGATGACCGCCTCCGTTGACACGCTGCCGCTGGCTCGCCGCATTACCGAACAGGCTTATCGCGCCGGCGCATCGCTCGTCACCACGCTCCTAAGCGACGATGAATCGACGCTGCTGCGCTATCGCCACGCACCCGGCGCGAGCTTCGACCGCGCCGCCAAGTGGCTTTACGACGGCATGGCCGAAGCCTTCAAGAGCGGCTCCGCGCGCCTCGCCGTCGCGGGCGCGAATCCCAGCCTGCTTTCGAATGAAGATCCCGACAAAGTTGGCCGTGCCAATCGCGCGCTCTCGCAGGCCTATCGCGGCGCGCTCGAGTTCATCACGCGCCATGACATCAACTGGACGATCGTCGGCGCCGCCACTCCCGCATGGGCCGCAACCGTGTTCCCCAACGACCCACCCGACGAAGCCATGGCCAAACTCTGGGATGCGATTTTTTACACCACGCGCATCAACTCGGCCGATCCCGTGAGCGCATGGAAAGCGCACGACGCGGATTTGCATAAGCGCTCCGCGTTCCTGAATGAAAAGCGCTACTCAGCCCTCCAATATCGCGGACCTGGCATCGATTTTCGCCTCGGCCTCGCCGACGATCACGAGTGGCTCGGCGGCGGCACTACCGCGGGCAACGGAAACTACTGCATCCCCAACATGCCTACGGAAGAAGTCTTCACCACGCCGCACAAGGACCGCGCCGACGGCATCGTCACGGCCACCAAGCCCTTGTCGCATCTGGGAACCATGATCGAGGGCATCCAGGTTCTCTTTGAGCACGGCCGCATCGTTGAGGCTCGCGCCTCGCGTGGCCAGGAGGTGCTTGAAAAACTCATTGACTCCGACGAGGGCGCGCGCCGCCTGGGCGAAGTGGCGCTCGTTCCGCATTCCTCTCCCATTGCGCAAAGCGGCCTGGTCTTCTTCCATACGCTCTACGATGAAAATGCTGCGTCGCACATTGCGCTCGGCCAATCGTATTCATCGTGCCTCATCAACGGCGACAAGCTTTCGCCCGAAGAGCTCGCCGCAAAAGGCGCGAACACCAGCCTCATTCACGTGGACTGGATGATCGGCTCGGCCGAACTCGACATTGATGGCATCACCGCGTCGGGCGTTGCCGAGCCGCTGATGCGAAAGGGCGAGTGGGCCTGACGGAGCCAGCAAATTCATGGAACCGGTCACTCATATGCTTACCGGCGCGTGCTTGGGCCGCGCCGGATTCAACCGCAAGACGGCCTACGCTACGCTTGCGGCCGTTTTGGCCGCAGAGGCTGCCGACCTCGACATTCTTTGGGGACTCCGCGGCCCGGTCGACGAGCTCAAGCACCATCGCGGCATTACGCACACCTTCTGGGCCGTGCCTGTGGTTGCCGGAGTCGTGGTCGGCGCGGTGTGGCTGCTCGACCGGTGGCGGGGACGCGGCAAGCGACGTGATATGGCGCCCGATACTGCGACTGCCGAAAAAGCAACCGCAGATCCTTCGGCTCGGTCGCCGTGGCGACCTGCGCTCAGGATGACAGGCGCAGCGGGAGTTCGTTGGGGCTGGCTCTATCTCACCGCATGCGTTGCCGCGCTCAGTCACATCCTGCTTGACTGGACCAACAACTACGGCGTCCGTCCGTTCTTTCCGCTTAATGCCCACTGGTTCGCCGGCAGTTTCATGTTCATCGTCGAGCCGGTTCTCTATGGAATCTTTTTTCTGGCGTTCATCGTTCCCTGGCTGCTCGGGCTTGCTGATCGCGAAATCGGCGCGCGCCGCACGCAATTCCGCGGTCAGGGCTGGGCCATCTTTGCTCTCGCGGCAATGCTGATCCTCGGCTGCGTTCGCTGGGCTGAGCACGCTCAGGCGCTGGTGATGCTGGGCAATACCAATCTCGCCTCCGAGCCGGCAAACCGCGCGGCCGCCGAGCCCTACCCCGTGAATCCCTTCCGCTGGCACGTGATCCTTGAGACGGCTGATTTCTATCAGACCGCTGAAATCAATACCTGGACCGGCTCGATCGACAGCGACTCTCACGGCGACGTGCTCTACAAGCCGGCCGATACTCCGGCCGTCGAAGCCGCCAAGCGAACTCCATTAGGACAGGTGTATCTGGATTGGGGAACATGGGCCGTGGTACGCGACGTGGGCCAGGAACCCGCTCCGGGGATGGACCCTCCACAACTGCTGCCTGGTCGCACCTGGACGACCGTCCAATTCACCGATCTCCGGTTCGACTACACGGCCCTCGGTATACGCGGCGTTTCAACCGGCTCGTCCGCCAGCTCGCCGCTAACCGGCTGGGTCTACATCGTCGACGGCCGGGATGATGCGGGCGAAGCCATGAATGGCCGCGAAGAACACTAGGGAACAGGGGGCGCGTCGAATGCGGCGCGGCAGTCCTTAAAGCGCTTCACGCTTCTTGCCACCCACAACCAGAGTGGCGCCACGTGATTGAGCATCTCGGTACCCAGGGAAGTGATGGCGTATTCCACGCGAGGCGGCACCTCGGCAAAGACACGGCGGGTAATCAGCCCATCGCGCTCCAGTCCGCGCAGTGTCTTCGTCAGTGACTTCTGGCTGACGCCCTCAACCACGTCCATGATCCGCGAAAAGCGCATCGGTTGACCGCTTTCCGCGATCGCGCTCATCGTCCATAGCGACCACTTGTCCGAGATAAGGGAAACCATCTCGCGCGTGAGTGCGTCTTCGGCCTCGGTGAGTGTCTCGCAATGGGCTGCGATTTCTTTCCACAATAGATCGGGAGTTTTGCTGGGTTTTCCCATCAGTTACCTCGAGGTGAGTACAGCACAAAAAGGTGCCTACTTGCCAAAGTATACTAACGGCTTAATACTAGTCCCATGAAAACGCAATGGACCACTCAAAATATCCCTTCTCAGCGTGGACGCAGAGCCTTGATCACGGGTTCGAACAGTGGCATCGGGTTTGAGACGGCGGTTGCGCTGGCGCGCAGCGGAGCGGAATTGATCTTGACCGCCAGGACGCCGGCCAAGGCCGGCAAAGCCGCCGACCGGATTCTCAATCTTGTTCCCAACGCGAAGCTTCACACCGAGGTGCTCGATCTCGCCGTGCAGGCTTCCGTCCATGCTTTTGCCAACCGTGTCAAAGAACGCTTCCCCGGCCAATCGATTGACCTTCTGATCAACAATGCGGGCGTCATGGCACTGCCGAAGCGTGAAGTCACGGAGGACGGGTTTGAGCGTCAAATCGCGACAAACTACCTCGGCCCATTTGCCTTGACCGGGCTATTACTTCCGTCCATCAAGCAAGTCGCCGGCTCACGAGTGGTGACTGTGTCGAGCTCGGCCAGCAACCAGGGCAAGATCGAATTCGATAATCTGCAGAGCGAACGCGTCTATAAGCCGATGTTTCAGGCCTACGCACAATCGAAGCTTGCCGGATTGATCTTCTCTCAGGAGCTGCAACGCCGGCTGAAGGCCGCCGGCTCCCCCATCATCAGCACCGCTGCGCATCCCGGATACGCCGTCACAAACCTGCAGGCGGATCATCTGCGCCTGGGGATGAAGCTGCTAATCGCAACCTTGAAGCCTTTCCTTTCACAGGACGCGGCGCATGGAGCTCTGCCAACCTTGTTTGCGGCCGTCGCGCCACAGGCAGCCGCGGGCGGATATTACGGCCCCGATGGAATTGGTGAGCTGAAAGGATATCCAACTGAAGCTGCGGTTCCGAAAAACGCGTTGGATCATATGGTCGCGAAGCGGCTCTGGGAAGAGTCGGAGCGCCTGACGCACGTGAAGTTTGAGTGGCTCACAGAGCTCGAACCGGCCAGAATAAAGAATCAGATTGAGGAGAGGATCGCGTGAGTCACGCAATCGGTAACCTGACGGCGACAATGAGTCGCAGGCGGGCACTACGACCCAATCTGCAATGGTCAGTCTTGGCATTGAGGCCGCGACGAGCGGTAGAAAGTTTGTTCCCATGCAAAACTTTCTTCACCTCGTGGAACGCTTTGGGTTGACCGCGCCGCCCCTGGACCGCAGAATAGATGCAGTCCCCTTGATTCCTGGGGCGCCCGTTTCAAGCCGAGACTCTTCGGCCCATTCCAATGAGGTGGTCATGGTTGCTTATCTGCTGGTGTTGCTTGGTGTGTTTTCGCGCTACATGGTTGCGGGCCACTTGCCGCTCTTGAACTTCACGGCCGTTACCGGCTCGCTGCTCTACTTTGGCGCGCGCCGCTCGTGGCGCGAGATGTTGGCTCCCCTGGCCGTATTCATGCTAAGCGACTATTGCTTAACCACCTTCACGTACCACTCCACGTTCCACTGGCAGAGCTATGGAATCACATGGACCTGGTATGTAGCGGTCATGGTCCTCGGCTCCATTCTTCTTAGCCAGAAAACCACCTTCGCGCGCGGCCTCGCGGCCACTTTGATTGGGCCGACCGGATTCTTCCTCGTCTCGAACTTCGGCGTCTGGGCAGCGGCGTCAATGGTTATGCGCAAACCCTGGCCGGGCTCGGAGCCTGCTACGTCGCTGGCCTGCCCTTTTATCGCAACGACCTCGCGGCAACCGCGATCGTTCTCGGCGTCGCGCTCGGCGTACCTGCACTTGTCCGGCGGATGTACATGGGCCGCGCCCAGGAAGCACTGATCAACAAATAGCTGAATCGGATCGAGAAATTCGCATCCATGAATTCGCGGGGCCGGGTGCAACAGAACCTGTCTTCGTGCATCTGATCGTCTATCTGAGGTTCTTGTTCCGAGCGAATGTCGATTACCCTCACGGCGCAATCGAAGCAAGCGTGTGAGAGACAAATCCAAAAGGGTGGTTTATGAACCCTCGTGGCTACCAAAAGCCGCTCTACATCCTTCCCTTTGACCATCGCGGCTCGTTTGAAACCGGGATGTTCGGCTGGAAGGGCGCGCTCGACGCCGGGCAAACCGCGCAGATCGCCGCTGCCAAACAGGTGATCTACGACGGATTCCAGCAGGCTGTCGCCGGCGGGGTTCCCAAAGAGAAAGCCGGGATTCTTGTCGACGAGCAGTTTGGCTTGGCCATTCTGCGTGATGCTGCTGCCAAGGGATTTACCTTTGCGTGCCCGGCTGAAAAAAGCGGCCAGGAAGAGTTTGACTTCGAGTACGGCGATGATTTTGCCGCGCACATCGAGTCCATTCACCCTACTTTCTGCAAGGTGCTGGTCCGCTATAACCCCGATGGCGATCCCGAACTGAACCGCGTTCAGGCAGCGCGTCTCAAGCGGCTTTCTGATTACTTGCAGCAGGCCAATCGCAGCCTGTTCATGTTTGAGCTGCTGGTGCCGGCAGAAAAAGCCCAGCTTGATCAAGTCAACGGCGACAAGAAGGCCTACGATCGCGAGATTCGCCCCGCGCTTATGGTCAGGGCCATCGAGGAATTGCAAAATGCCGGAGTTGAGCCCGACCTCTGGAAGGTCGAAGGACTCGACCTCCGCGAAGACGCCGAAAAGATCGTCGCGACCGCCAAAGCCGGTGGGCGCAACAAGGTCGGCTGCATCATTCTCGGCCGCGGTGAAGATGACCAGAAGGTGCTCGAATGGCTGACGACGGCGGCCAGCGTTCCTGGTTTCATTGGATTCGCAGTCGGCCGAACGGATTTCTGGCAGCCGCTCGTCGATCTGCGCGACCAGAAGATTTCGCGCCAGACGGCCGTCGACGAAATGGCTCGCCGCTACCGGGAATTCGTTGACGCTTTTGAAAAGGCTCGTGCCACCACCAGCAGGGTCTAGCGAATCGTCACAGCTTCTGGCCGTGACGCACCCGCGCTCGATCCCAGATATCTCGTCGATGGTTTCCGTGGCGTATTACCATTGCTCGAGGACCTCCCAAGACCCGGCATTTCCTGACGAAAGGTTCCAATGCAAACGAGCCCGGCAACGACTCCGGCGGTCAGCTGCATGCTTCTTCTCGCCGGAGGCACACTCACCGGCTTCGAGGTCAAACTCTTCTTGCTGTTCGCCGGGGCTGTCATGCTCGTCGGCATCGTCTGGCAGCTTATCGACAATGGATACAAACGCGTTCACGGCCGCAACTGGCCAACGGTCTCTGCCGTCATTGACATCGTAAGTGTCGCGTTTATCCCGGATGAGACTCCTTCCATGAAGGCCTATCCGGACACTTCCTACTACAAGGCCACGCTGACCTACATCTACGAGCTTTCCGGGAAGCAGATGGGTGACTACAGCCGCAGCTTCGGCAACGAGGACGACGCCAAGGCTTGGGCAAATTCCTACAAAGGCGAAACGGTCAAAGTCCATGTAGACCCCCGCGACCCTGCGAATTCAGTCCTGCGAGAAGAAGATCTTTAGGAACTTGCTCGATTAGCAACTCTCAGGGCAACCCGCCTGAAACTGCTTCATTCCTCCATCAGCTTTCCGCTCCGCTTCTTCTTCATCCACCACCATGCGAATCCGGCCACCGCCAGCGCGCCCACAGCCAGAACCATGGGCACCGCGTGGCGCGCCACCAGGTCCACCGCGCTCGGTCCCAGCTTCAGCACCAGCAGCGACAGCACAAGCCAGCGCAACATTCGGCCTACAAACACGGCCAGCAGAAAGTTCGGCAGACGCATCTCGAACACGCCTGACGCAAAGATGAACATCTTCCACGGCGCAGGCGGCGGCATCATCGACGGAATCATCACCGCCAGGAACTCCTGCCGCTCAAATCTGTCGCGGATCTTCTCGAACCTCGCGCGATTGATGCGCTTCAGCAGGAAAAGCTCGCCGCCGGCGCGTCCCAGCCAGTAGGGCAGCAGGCCCCCGATCGCCGATCCCGCCGCCGCCATCAGGCAGTAGAGCCAGAAGTGCGGCTTGTCGTTCCACACATAAATGGCCAGAATCGCGTCCATGGGGACGGGAATGCTGGAGGAATCGAGCACGGCAACAGCGCCCACGCCCAGGATTCCCCATTTCAACAGCGCCGGCAGAAGCACCAGCTTCCATTCCGCCGCCACGCGCGCAAAAAACTCGTTCAAACGCCGTCCCTTTCCGGTCCATCCTGCGTCAATTCAACAAGAACCCGCCGATTCAACAAGAACCATTGTACGGGGCACGCTCGAGAGCAAATACTTCAACGGAATGAGAGACCGGTTTTATCGAAAATGAGAGAATAGACAGGAAGGACTCAGAAGGGGCCTAAGGATGCGTGTGCGCGCTCGAAACCGCATCTTCACCCGGCCCCGAACCTAGAATGCCCACGAGCCAAACGCCAACCGAAGAGACCGAGCCCAAGGGACCAGCCGATTCGGCCCCTGCAGCGGAAAGCTCCGTCCCGGAGAAGACTGTCCCGGGCGGATTCCTCGGCCTTCCCTTGAACCCTAAAGGTCCGCTGGAAACCAATGGGGCCGGCCCCAGCGCCCTCCGCGGCTCGCGCTGGGTCGATTACGACACCCACGAATTGCTGGAGATGATCGGCGAGCTCGAAGACGAGCGGCGCTGGTCGCGCCTGCGCGAGGGATTCTGGCTCGCGCTTCTCGCCCACATCCTTTTCTTTTCCGCAATCACCTGGATCCCAACCTATATCTTCAAAGTGCCGAAGGTCATCGATCCCTTCGACGCGATCAATAAGCGCAAGGATCTTTCCTATCTCGATTTGCCGCCGGATGCTCTGCGCGAGACCCGGCCCAAAGTCGTGCCCAAGCCGCTCAATCATCCGCTCATCGACAAGAAAACTCTTGACGAGGTGAATCGCGAATCGCCGCCGGCGCCCGTTACGCCTCAGCCGCCCGCGCCGCAGCCGCAAACTCAAGATCAGCCCAAGCCGCAACCTTCGCAGCCTCTTCCGCCCAGCCCGCAGTCGCAGGTTGAAGCGCCGCGTCCGTCGCCCGTTCCCGCCAGGCCGAATTTCGCCGTGGCTCCGCAGAATCCCGCCGACCAGTTGCGCCAAGACCTGCAAAACGCCATGCACAACCACGGCCAGCCAGGATATGACGCGCCTTCAGGCGGCCTATCGATGCATCCCGGTGCAGGCACCGGCGGCGTGCAAGTTCTCTCTGACACACAAGGCGTCGACTTCAGCAACTGGCTTCAGCGCTGGCACTACATCACGCAGCAAACCTGGGACCCGCTGATTCCCGACGAAGTGAACCCGCCCATCCTCAAGCAGGGCGTGGTCGCAATTCAATTCAAGGTTCTGCCCAACGGCCAGGTCACCGATATGCAGCTCGTGGGCCGCTCCGGCGACACCGGCCTTGATCGCGCAGCATGGGGCGCCATCAGCGGCTCCAGCTATCCCAATTTGCCGCGCGAGTTCCACGGACCCTATCTCGAGCTCCGCGCCTACTTCCTCTACAACACAGAGCCGCGCTAGACGCTCGAAGTCTAAGCTTGGGTCGGCTGAGCAGTATGAATCTAGCTTGGCTTACGAAATGGCGGAGCGGCGCTCGATGGTCAACCCAAAGGCGCCGCTTGGGACCGGAAAGCTGTTCTTAGATGTCGAGGATAGCGTTCGAAGCTTGTCGGGGACCCGGTCGCCGGTGAGAGGCTGGCTGAAGTAATAGCCCTGAATTTCGTCACAACCGTGATCGCGCAAAAACACGAATTGGGTTTCAGTTTCGACTCCTTCTGCAATGACGCGCAGATTCAACTGCTTCGCCATGCTGATGATGGCCGTGGTAATCGCGGCATGACTCGGATCTGTCGCCACCTTATCGATGAACGATTGATCGATCTTCAGCCGGCTTACCGGGAAATGCTTCAAATAGCTGAAGCTGGAGTAGCCGGTTCCGAAGTCATCGATCGACAGCTTGATGCCGAGAGCGCTCAGATCATTGAGGACAGCGAAAGTTGCATCTCCGGTTGAGAGCAGCAAGCTCTCTGTCAGCTCCAATTCAAGATATTTGGCGGGTACGCCGGCCTCACCAAGCACCCGGGAAATGAGTTCCACGAAACCCCGTTGGCGAAACTGCACGGCTGATACGTTCACTGCGACAGGGACAATGGGAAGGCCTTCGGCCGCCCACTGCCGGATTTGAGAACAGGCCGCCCGAAGAACCCATTCGCCGATCGAGCTGATCAGGCCGCGGTTCTCCGCGATGGGAATGAACTTGCTCGGCGGGACAAGTCCCAATTCCGGATGATTCCACCGCAGCAGCGCTTCCAAGCCGATCATTCTACCGCTTGCGATATCCAACTGCGGTTGATAAACGAGGAACAACTGATTCTCTTCGATTGCCGTTCGCAAGGTATTTCCCAATGCCAGATCTTCAGCCGCCTTGGCGCCGAGGTCCTCGCTAAAGCATTGAATGTTGTTTCGTCCCTGATCTTTTGCGGAATACACCGCCCAATCGGCATTCTTGATCAGTGTTTCCGCGTCCGTCCCGTGCTCGGGAAAGACGCTGACTCCTATGCTGCAAGTAATGAAGATCGATTGATCCGCAATCTTGAACTCTTTGCCGATCGCGCTCATGAACCGGGATGCCGCGGCGGTGGCTTCCGCGGACTCTCGGATTCCAGGCAGAAGGACGACAAATTCATCTCCGCTGATGCGGGCCACCGTGTCTTGATCGCGCGCTGTACTTGCAATTCTCCTGGCAACGCTTTGCAACACAGCATCCGCCTGCACATGACCAAATGTGTCGCTCACAAAATTAAAGCGGTCGATGTCAATGTAAAGCAGCGCGACTCGCTTTTTGTGGCGGCGGGCATAGGCAAGGGCCTTCGTCAATCGATCGAGCAAAAGCCTGCGATTCGGTAGTTGCGTGAGCTCGTCGTAATATGCCAGGTGTTCGATCTTCTGTTCGGCAGTTTTGCGGTCCGAGACGTCGACAAGAGTTCCCTCGTAAAACAGCGTTTTCCCGCCGGCGTCGCAGATTCTGCGCGCGCTCTCCATCAGCCAGATCGTGGTTTGATCTTTGCGATAGGCCTGAAACTCGAAATTCCTCACCTCGCCGGTTTTTTCGAGGATGCTTGCATACAATTCGCGATCGGCAGGATTCACGTATCCCTGGGCTGCCAGGTTGGGGCGACATGCGATCAGTTCGTCAGGGGATTCATACCCCAGGAGTGCGGCGAGAGCTGGATTTGCGCTCAGCAATATTCCGTCGGGGTCAGCCTGGAAAATACCTGTGACGGAGTTCTCGAAGATGCGGCGATACTTCTCCTTTGCCTCGCTCAGCGCCTTGATTGCCTCGTAGCTCTCGGTGATGTCGCGGGTAATCTTCGAGAAGCCTCTGAGTCTCCCAGCTTTGTCGCGCATGGTTGAAAGGATGACGTGGGCGCGGAAGCGAGTGCCGTCTTTACGAACTCTCCACCCGTTTTCCTCGAATCGCCCAGCGGAAGCGGCGATCTGCAACTCTCGTTCCGGCTTCTTGCCGGCGATATCCTCGGGAGTGTAGAACACGGAAAAATGTTTTCCGAGGATCTGCTGCGCGCGATATCCCTTGAGCTTGGCTGCACCGGGATTCCAACTGACGATGTGCCCCCTCCGGTCCAGCATGAAGATCGCATAATCTGGGATGCTTTCGATCAGCAGTTCACTTTCGAGTTGAGAACCATTCCCTCTTCGAAGCAACTTGTCTTTGCGAGTTGAGGAGACGGGTTTGGTTCGTGTGCTCATGGTTGATTCCTATCGCTTCCACTTTTCAAGGAATGCCATGGTCAGCCTTAAGTCGTGTTAGGGGGCGACTGAAGCTGAGCTTCCCTCGTTTGCAGCCTGTTTAATTTTCATTGCGATGCGCGAAATGCTACATACAACGAAAGTCACAATGTCTGCCTAGACGGAGTAAGAGATGGTTCTTTATCGAACGAACTGCACAGATTCTGAAGGGCTTACCGAATACTAGCGGGGGTTACTTTTGGTCCCGGCTCGACCGGAACCGAACTGCGGCTGGATGCCTTTACTCCGCCAGCGGCATTTCCTCGTTCGGCCCATCGTCGGGTACCGCACCGCCTGCGCCCGGATCGTACGGCTTGTGCTTCGGATCGAGGTAGATCCCATCCTGCTCCAGCAGCGCCTCATACACAGATGTGTGCCGCCAGTGGCGCGCCAGCGCAAACGCGCTCATGTTGGCGATCATCAACGGCAGCACCAGGCCATATCCGCTTGTCATTTCGAAAATAATGAGAATCGACGTCATGGGCGCGCGCACAACCCCCGCGAAGACCGCGCCCATGCCGACGATGGCAAAGGCCCCAATCGTATCCGTCGGGTGGTGGAAGACGATGACATCCAGGTACCCGACTGCCCCGCCCAGCATTCCGCCCATGTAGAGAGCCGGGGCAAAAATACCGCCCGATCCGCCGCTCGAATACGACGTCACAGTTGCCGCAAGCTTGAGCACGCACAAAGCAGCCATCGAAGTCACAGGCAGATTGCCGAGCAGCGCTTGTGTGAGCGTGGTGTATGGATTGCCTGCAATCCCGTTCACATGAAAGAACTGGATCGCCACCACTGCGAAAGCGCCCGTGGCCCCGGCGCCGATGGCGGGCTGAATCCACCTTGGGACCCGCTTGAGCTTTCTGAACTGGAGACGCAGCCACAACAGCGAATCGGTAAACGCCACCGACACAATCGCCGCCAGCAAACCGAGAAGGGTATACCAAACCAGCGATGAAGCCTTGGCCAGGGTATAGGTCTGAAGCCGCGGCACATGAAAAATCGGATTGGAGCCGAGAATGCCGTGCTCGACCACCGCCGCCAGTGCCGCCGCCACAATCACGCCCGAAAGCATGGTTTGGTCGAGCGAGCCAATCAGTTCTTCAAGAGTGAAAGTCACCGCCGCGATCGGCGCATTGAACGCCGCGGCAATGCCTGCCGCCATGCCCACTGACGTCATGCGCCGGCTGTTCACCGGGCTGAGCCGCGCAATGCGCGCCAGATAGCTGCTTACTCCGGCGCAAATCTGCACCGTCGGCCCTTCCACGCCCAATGACGCTCCGCTGCCCAACTGCAGGGTGCACAAAACAAATTTGCCCAGCGTTTCTTTGAGCGTGATGGCGCCGAAGCGAAACGTGAACGCCGCCTTGACCTGCGGGATGCCGCTGCCCGCCGCCGCCGGAACCCAGTACGTGAGCCCAACGCCGGCAATCAGCCCGCCGAGCGCCGGCGTCAGAATCGTCCACCAGATCCAGGCGTGCCCTGGAGCCGCCGTGGCGCGGTCGATGAGGTTAGCGTATAGCCAGAAGCAAGCGAAGTGGAACGCCACCGCCGCCAGCCCGCACAGCCCGCCGGCCACAATGGTGAGGGCCAGCAACCGCTGCCGCTCGTTTGGCATGCGTCGCCTGAACCAGGCGGAAAAACGCGCGAACAGCCCTTCAATACCAGCCCAGGAATTCAATGCAGCGGATACCTCGCAGTAAAGAACATCGCATTACCAGTATAGGAGTGCGACATCGCCGCCACATAGAACTCGAAAACTCGAGAAAACCGCTGCCGGCATCGACTTGCGGTGGTGTAATCTATGGATTACAATGTGCGAGAGTCGAATTGATCGGGTTCCGTGCAAGTTCGTCGCACTGAAGAATTCGCTTCGTGGTTGAGAGGCTTGCGGGACAAGCAAGGTCGCGCAAGGATTCTTGACCGAATTTACCGGCTGGAGCAAGGGAACCCCGGCAAGACGAGAAGTGTCGGCGCTGGCGTTGTCGAGATGAAGATTGATTTTGGCCCTGGCTACAGGGTCTATTACATCCAGCGCGGCCAGTTTCTGATCCTATTACTTTGCGGCGGCGATAAAAGCACGCAAGTGAATGACATCGAGCGAGCGAAGGCCCTGGCGGCCCAGTGGGCCGAAACGGAACGTTGAGAAATACAGCCGCCATGTAGTTAAGCGGGTTCGCCCGCAACACTCGAAAGAGGTGAATAAGCCATGCACCGCACTCCCCGGCAAATCCAGCAGGCGCTCAAAACCAAACCGTTCGACGTAGCCGAATTCCTCACTGACCCCGAAACCATTGCCGCCTATCTGACAGTCGCGCTTGAGAGCGACGATCCGCGTTATATCGCCAAGGCTCTTGGCGCCGTGGCGCGTGCGCGTGGCGGAATGGCCCAGCTTGCACGCGAAACAGGCGTCACTCGCGAATCTCTCTACCGCGCCCTCAGCGAAACAGGCAACCCGGAGTTGGGAACGGCGCTCAAGGTAATGCATGCTCTGGGGGTCCGTCTGACTGCCTCAATCACGATCTGACTTTCGCGCCAACGCTATCCATGCATACCCTCTTCCCTGCGGCCCGCATTCGCGCTAAAATCTTCTTGTAGCCTATGTGCCGCCGTCTTACCATTGCCGGCTCGCCTCTCCTCAGGCGCTTTCACCATGGTCGTCCCGACCGTGGACGTTAACCCTTCGCGCTGAGTAATCTATCTCCGTCGAGAGTTTTATCCTCGCGGGCCGCGCCTCGTTCCGGAATTCCCGCAGGATGTTTACGCTTAAGAGCTCCACGAACTCCGCTAGCTCCGCCGAAAGGATCTTCCAATGGACAGCTTCAATAGCCGCGCCGTGCTCAACTCCGGCAGCCGCTCTTACACCGTTTATCGCCTCCCCGCACTTACCGCTCGCGGTTTCAACCTCGCGCGCCTTCCCTTCAGCCTCAAGATCCTGCTTGAGAATCTGCTGCGCCGCGAAGACGGAGTCAACGTCACTGCCGCCGACATTGAATTCCTCGCCCGCTGGGATGCGAAAGCCGAGCCCAGCCGTGAAATCGCCTACATGCCGGCGCGCGTACTCATGCAGGACTTCACCGGTGTTCCAGCTGTCGTCGATCTGGCCGCCATGCGCGACGCCATCAAGACCCTCGGCGGCGATCCCGAGCGCGTCAATCCCCTCGCGCCAGCCGAGTTGGTCATCGACCACTCCGTGCAAGTGGACGAATATGGCACGCCCGCAGCCTACGAGGCCAACTCGCTGCTCGAATTCCAGCGCAACCGCGAGCGCTACGCCTTCCTCAAGTGGGGTCAGTCTGCGTTTCGCAACTTCTCCGCGGTCCCGCCGGGCATGGGCATTTGCCACCAGGTCAATCTCGAATATCTGGCCCGCGTGGTTTTCACGACGGAGATCGACGGCCAGCTTTTTGCCTATCCCGACACGCTCGTCGGCACCGACTCCCACACCACAATGATCAATGGCCTCGGCGTGCTCGGCTGGGGCGTGGGCGGCATCGAGGCCGAAGCCGCCATGCTCGGCCAGCCCGTCAGCATGCTCATCCCGCAAGTCGTCGGCTACAAGCTCACTGGCAAACTGCGCGAGGGCGCAACTGCCACCGACCTCGTCCTCACCGTCACGCAGGCTCTGCGCAAGCTCGGAGTCGTCGGCAAATTTGTTGAGTTCTACGGCCCCGGAATTGCAGAGCTGCCGCTCGCCGACCGCGCAACCATCGGCAACATGGCTCCCGAATACGGCGCAACCTGCGGCATCTTCCCCGTCGACACCGAAACTCTGCGCTACCTGCGACTCACTGGCCGCAGCGAAGAACAAATCGCGCTCGTCGAGGCGTATTACAGAGAGCAAGGCCTCTTCCACACCACCGGCGCACCCGAGGCCGAATACACGCAAAAGCTCGAGCTCGATCTCGCGTCCGTCGAGCCCAGCGTTGCCGGACCCAAGCGCCCGCAAGACCGCGTGCTTCTGAAAGACGCGGCTGCGAGCTTTGCGCAACAGCTGCCGTCGCTGCTCGCGCCTACTGCCAAGCCGCTCGGCTCGCGCACTGCGGCTTCGTGGCAGCGCGATAGCGTCACCGACACCGCCATTGCCGTTGAAGACAACGAAGGCCCCGACAGATCTTCCGCTGCACAGCCCGTCGCAATTCAGGTCGCATCCACGGTCAAAGCCCGTTTCAACGTAGATCCCGACAAGTATCTCGACCACGGCTCGGTCGTCATCGCCGCCATCACCAGTTGCACTAACACGTCCAACCCATCGGTGATGATCGCCGCCGGCCTGCTCGCGAAGAAAGCCGTTGAAAAAGGCCTCACGGTTCCGCCGTGGGTCAAGACGTCGCTTGCGCCAGGCTCGCGCGTCGTCACCGACTACTACGAAAAAGCCGGCTTGCTGCCCTATCTCAATAAACTGCGCTTCAACGTCGTCGGCTACGGCTGCACCACCTGCATCGGCAACTCGGGCCCGCTGCCTTCCGACGTGTCGAAATCTATCGATGAGCATGGCCTCGTCGCCGTCAGCGTGCTCAGCGGCAACCGCAACTTCGAAGGCCGCGTCAATGTCGATGTTCGCGCAAATTATCTGATGTCCCCGCCGCTCGTCGTCGCCTACGCGCTCGCCGGAAGAATCGGCCACAACTTCGACGCCGATCCGCTCGGCGCGGATCAAGCCGGCAAGCCGGTCTACCTCAAAGACATTTGGCCCACGCAAGCCGAAGTCTCCGCAGCCATCGAGCGCGCTGTTTCAAGCGAAGGTTTCCGCAAGGAGTACGCCACCGTCACCGACGGCGACGCCAGTTGGCAGGGCCTCAGCTTCCCCACCGGCGACGTCTACCAGTGGGAGCCCGACTCAACTTATATTCGCCAGGCGCCATACTTTGACGGCATGACCATGACTCCTGCGCCCGTCACCGACATTGCAGGCGCGCGCGTCCTCGCCGTTCTCGGCGACTCCGTGACAACGGATCATATTTCTCCCGCCGGCTCCATCAAGATCAACGGCCCGGCCGGAAAGTATCTCTCCGAACACGGGGTCAAGCCCGCGGACTTTAACTCCTACGGCTCACGCCGCGGCAATCATGAAGTGATGGTGCGCGGAACTTTCGCCAATGTGCGCCTGCGCAACAAGCTCGCACCCGGCACCGAGGGCGGCGTCACACGCCTTCTCCCGGAGGGCGAGCCAATGTCCATCTTCGATGCCAGCGTGAAGTACGCCGAGCGCGGCACCCCGCTTATTATTCTGGCCGGCAAAGAATATGGCTCCGGCTCCTCACGCGACTGGGCCGCCAAGGGGCCAAAGCTCCTTGGCGTGCGTGCCGTCATCGCTGAAAGCTTCGAGCGCATTCACCGGTCAAATCTTGTGGGGATGGGCATTCTGCCGTTGCAATTCGCGCCCGGCGAAAACGCAGAATCGCTCGGCCTCACCGGCGAAGAGGTCTACGACTTCCCCGGCCTCACAGCGTTGCTCAAAGGAAGGCTCGCCAACGGCCGCACTCTGAACGTGACTGCGACCTCATCCAGCGGCCCGAAGCAATTCCATGCAATCGTCCGCATCGACACGCCGCAGGAGATCGAGTACTACGAGCACGGCGGCATCCTGCAGTACGTGCTGCGCCAGTTGGCTTCCACGTAGCGTTCACAAAGAGTCACCGGGCTCGCACCCTCCGCGGATGTTTCGCAAAAGGATGTGAGCCCGTCGCTCTTCTGATCGATTTCTTACTCAGCCGCCGGAATCGAGCCCGTGACGTTCGCCGCCACTGAGGCCGTCACCACCGCGCTGAAGCTCGCCTGCGTCGCCACGGTCGGCACTGACATAGGATTCGTGCCCGACGCAATAAACGGCGTCAGTGCAGCAGCCGCGGTTGTCGAGCTGTCGCCGCTCGCGCTCACAATCAGCCCTGTGAGCCCGTCGGTGCTCTCGTAATTCAGGTTGTTCGCGGGAATCAGATTGATGCCGGCGTAGTTTGGCGAGCCGAGCGTGACCGAAGGAATGCCTCGTACCAGGGCGCGATGCTCTGACTCCACTCCCATAATGGAAGCGGCAACCTTCGCATAGAGAATCAGGTCAGCTTGCGTCAGGCTTGCGCCGCTCATCGCCGGGTTCGACTGCTTCGCGCTGAAGCCGTTATAGGCAGCGGCCATCGACGCAAACTCCTCTACAGCCGTCATGTATGCGCCCACAAAGGCTGCTTCAAGGGCCAGCAATACCGGCAAAAAGTTCTCCAGCGAACTAAATGTATTGGCGGGGAAATAAAACGTCTGCGGAATGCCCGCCTGGGCATCGCCACTTCCGTTTGCATTGAGCCCCAGCAGCGAACGCAGCAACTGTGCATGCGACACCTCCTCAAGCAGCGCACCCTGCAGGTACGCCACATTGATCTGGCTTCCATTTGCGGTCACGTTCGTCGCTGTCCCGCCGCTCCCCGCTAGATTGGAGTCGGTGATCACTCCCGGGCTCGACAGGCCTGTGTAATAGGTGGTGATGGCGAGGCTTTCTGCAATCAATGCCGCAGTAAGAATGTTGGCTGCGGTATCCGTCTCGGATGAGGCGGAGACTGACTTCATCATCGAACTGCCGCAACCGCCCAGAACTGCGGTGGTTGCCGCGCCGAGGCCGAACATCGTTGTTCCGGTTAAGAACGACCGTCGATTGAATCCGCCGGGAATCACCTTCTCAATCAAATCTTCCTTGGTCAGTCCATTCAATGCCATGAGTCTCCTCCGTGGGGGTCCGCTTCGTTTGAAGCGGTGGGGATTTAGTCGCACACCACGGGTACGCTGCTACCAGGGCATTCGGATTGGTCAGCTCGGAAGTTTTTCTTGAATGGAGATTTTCCGAAGACGCGGCGGCTGAAGTGACCGTATCGCGCGTTCCCCAGGATCGGCGTGGGCGCCTCTGATTACGGCCTGCGCGGCTCGCCGCAAGGGCGCCCAAATAACCCACTGCTTTCAGCTTGAGCGCCTCGCCGCCGCAACGCTTTATCGAATCCGCGGAATCGGCAACACGGGCGATGGATTTCCCTGATCGAGTGCCGCCAGCCAGCCTCGCACGTTTTGGCGAATGGTCTCAATCTCGACCCCGCCGTAAGATTCGGGAAACGCATCGAGCCGCCGCAAAGCTCTGTGCATTAGCGATGCGGCGCCTCTCGTGTTCTTCCGCTGCAAGTGGTGGAATGCCGCCGTAATCTGAATCAGCGCCTGCAGAAAAGTCTTCTCCGGCTCCTCGCACTTGAGCCAGACGCTCTCCCAATGTTCATGCGCCTCAAAATATTTTTGGGTCTTGTAGCAATCGAGCCCTTCCGCCAACGCGCCGCAACTCCAATCAAGGGACATCCGCTCCTCGCTTGCTCTCGGCGTCTGTTGCGTGGGCGGGAGTCTGTATTCCCTATTCCCTTTTCCCTGGCCCCTGCTCTTCCAGCACTTCATCCAGCATCATGCGCAGGTTGTTGGCGCGGGCGTGGCCCAGTTGCAGATCGGCCGATGTGGCCTGCGAAACCTCATCGGCAAGATTCAGCGCGGCCAGAACGGCCACGCGCAGCGAGTCGGCAGTACGCCCATGCGCAGCCACCGCGCGCATCTTGGCGTCGACCACCGCCGCCAGCTCACGAATGTGCACCGGATCCTGCCCTGAAAGATGGTAGAGCTGGTCGTAGATCTCCACAGTCACGTACTCGTTTGGTTGATTGCGCGTCGGCTCGGCCATCACTGCCTCACAATTCCAGCGCATCAAGCTGCGCCAGTAACCGTTCTACACGTTGCCTCACCTGGTCGCGCTCGGTACGCAGCGCGCTCATTTCGCTTTCCAACCGCTCCACCAGCGGCGATTGCGCCTGCAACTGCGACTCTGCGTGCGCGGCGCGAGCTTCAGCTTCCGTCGCGTGCGTCTCCAGTTCCGCCACGCGCGCTTCCACTGCGGCGCGCGCCTGCCGTTCCCGCTTCACCACGTCAACGGCGCGCCGCACCCGTTCTTCGAGCGCAGAAAAATCGTCCGCGCTCACCGCCAGCGCGACGGATTCCTCGCGTCCCGCCAGTTGTTGTTCCTCGCTGTGTGTTTCCACAGCCGCCTCCGATTCCGACATGGTTCCGACCTCAAAATCAACCCGTTCGCGTTCGAGTATACAGCGGTTCTTGCATAGATGGGCCGGCGAGTCGTCTTGCTTCAATCCGCTTTCGCGCGCTCAAACCCGCAGCCGCGCGCCCGCCTTGCCGACGGCCTCCCGCACGCGTGCCTGGAAGCTTTGCAGTTCCTCCTCGCGCAGCGTCCGGTCCTGCGCCTGGAACGTCGCGCCCAGTAGCAGCGCGTACTCGCCCTTGCCTAGTTTGGCATCGCGAAACACCTCGCGCACACGCCAATCTACGAGCTCCGGAATCTTCAGCTCCGCCATCGCGCGGTCAATTCTTTCCCAACCAACACTATCGTCCAAGACCAAGGAAAAATCGCGGCGCACCGGCTGATAGCGAGAAATCTCGCGCGCCACGGGCCTGCGCAGAGGCAGCTTGTAGAGCCGGTCGAGATAGATCTCGCCAATCAGCACCGCGACCTTGATCTTTCGCGACGCTGCCTCGTTCGGGTGCAGTTGCCCGAACCAGACCACCGTGATTCCGTCAGCTACCACGCGCGCCGAGCGATATGGATGCAGCCACTGCGGAGTGATTCCCGCATCTGCCGGAAAGCGGTCGAAGTACATCGCGCGCATCTCGAATCGCCCCAGCACCTGCTCCACCACGCCCTTCACGTCGTGAAACTCGAATGCGCGTGGAGCGTGCAGCGCGCTCTCTTCGGGCAAGTCGCCCACAGCTCCAAAAGCCAGCGCCGGCCGCTCCTCAACCTTGTCCGTCGTTCCGCTGAACACCGTGCCTAGCTCGAACAGCCGCACATCGCTTACGTCGCGGTTCAGGTTGCCGGCAATCATGGCCAGCATTCCTGGCAGGAGCGACGGCCGCAGCACGCCCGCCTCTTCGCTCAACGGATTCCCCAGCGGAACCACCTGACCCGGCTGCTGCGCCGTCAGCGCGCCCTCGTCCGCCGAGCAGAACGAGCTTCCGATCGCCTCATGGAATCCAGCGGCCAGCAGCGTGCCGCGCACAGTGGCTTCCTTCTCGGCCCACGGCAGCGCGCGCACGCCCCCACCAAAAGCGGGCAATGTGTTGGCGAACCCGTTGTAGCCGTAAACGCGCGCCACTTCTTCGATCAGGTCAATCTCGCGCTCGAGGTCGAGCCGCCAACTCGGCAGTGTAACGCTCCACGAAACTTCTCCGGAACTTGGCCGCTGTGCCGAGGCCAAGCCGCAACCGAGAGCCGTCAGAACTCCTTCGACTGTTGACGCGATAATTCCTTCTTCATTTTCGGTCGCGCCCAGAATTCGCCGCACTTCACTCAGCGCAATCTGAATCGGCCTGCGCCGCGCCGTGCGCTCTTCCTGAGCCGCCACGCGCACATCCACCAGCTCGCCTTCAATCCATCCGCCGTTGGCCAGCAGAATCGCGCTCACCACTGCCGACGCCACCGGCGCTGCGTTAAAGTCCGCGCCGCGCTCGAACCTGTGGCTGGCATCGGTGTGCAATCCGTGCCGCCGCGCTGTTTGACGCACTGCAACCGGATCGAACCACGCCGCCTCGACGAGCACATTCTTCGTCTCCGGCGTAATCATCGTGTCCCAGCCGCCCATCACACCGGCCAGACCGAGCGCCTTCTTGTGATCAGCCACGACCAGATCTTCTTCGAAGAGCACGCGATCAATGCCGTCCAGTGTCTTCAGCCGCTCGCCCTTGCGCGCGCGCCGCACAACAATTCCACCTTCAACTTTGTTCAGATCGAACGCATGCGTCGGCTGGCCCATCGCCAGCCATGCAAAGTTCGTGGCGTCAACGGCGTTTGAAATCATCTTTTGCTCGAGCAAACCGAAGTACGTCGCAACGTCCGCGCCCGCGAACCAGTCGCGCGATTCGCCAATCGTCACGTCGCGCAGCACGCGAGCCGTGAACCGGCCGCACGCATCTTCGGCTTCGATTTTGATGGAGAACGGCGCCTGTGCCGGCCGCGCCGCGGGCAGCGCGAAATCGAGCCCCGCCAGCTTCAGCCCGTAGATCGCCGCCGCTTCGCGCGCGATCCCGTAGTGGTTCATCGCGTCCACACGGTTTGTCGTGATGTCCATCTCGTACAGCGAGCCGTTGCCCTCGCCGAGCGGATAAATCCCCTCGACTGCGATCCCGCGCAGTGTCAGGTCTTCGGCTAACTGCGCATCATCCACAGTCAACCCGGGCAAATACGCGCGAAGCCATTTGGTTAGAATCTTCATCGAGTCTCAATCTGCGAGTTAGCGTCCGCCTCCGGCGGACATCGCAAGTTAGCAAGTTAGCGGTATGGCGCCAGAACTCCGAGCAGCCCGTTAATTAACTTCGCTACTTCAACCGCTGAATCGAGAAGCCTCTGTTTCGAGGACTGGTCGATAAAACTCATATCGCAAGCCAAGTCGATCTGCGTTTCCAACTCGTAAAGCGATCCTCGCGCCATGCCAAGCGAATTCCGCAGTTGTGGATCGGTAAGCCTGCCGTGGCCTTCCGCGATATTGCTGGCCACTGAGACTGCAGACCGTCTCATCTGCATACGCAGCCCGAACATCTCTGACTTTGGAAACTGTTCAGTCATCAGGTAGGCTTCGCGAGCCAACTTCATCGCTTTCTGCCAAGCAATCAGATCCCGGAAATGCCTCGTTCTTGCCACAGCCGTTCACCTTTCAATTCTGCCGCTAACTCGCTAACTTGCTATTGGGTGCGTAGCACACGCAAACTCGCCGCCCTCATGCGAACTGCCCCAGGAACCGCATATCCCCAGCGAAAAACTGGCCGATCTCGCTGATGCCGTACTTCATCATTGCGATCCGTTCCACGCCCATGCCAAAGGCGAATCCCGAAATCTGTCTCGGATCGTAGGCCGGCTGCTTTTCTGCGGCGAACGCGAATACCGCGGGATCGACCATTCCGCAGCCCAGCAATTCGATCCATCCCGACTGCTTGCACTTGCGGCAGCCTTTGCCACCGCAGAAGATGCAGCTGATCTGCACATCGGCGCTCGGCTCCGTGAAGGGAAAGAATGATGGAAAGAATCGCGTCTTCACCGCCGATCCGAACAGCGCCTTCATCGCGTGATCGAGCGTTCCTTTCAAATCGCTGAACGTAATATTCCGGTCCACGCACAAGCCCTCGACTTGATGGAATATCGGCGAGTGCGTTGCGTCGGCGGCGTCGTTGCGATGCACCTTGCCCGGAATCACGATGCGCACCGGCGGCGGCTGCATCTCCATCGTGCGCATCTGCACAGGCGAGGTGTGCGTGCGCAACAGCAAACGGTCGCGCACCGGCCTGCGTTCCTGGCCCGCCACCACCAGCGTGTCCTGCGTGTCGCGCGCCGGATGACCGTGCGGAAAATTCATGCTCTCGAAGTTGTAGTAGTCGGTCTCGACTTCCGGTCCCACGCCAACCGAATAGCCCAGCGCGGCAAACACCTGCACAATCTCGTTCATCGTGCGCGTAATCGGGTGCTCCGCGCCCGTCAGCCGCCGCGTTCCGGGCAGCGTAATGTCGATGGCCTCGGCCTTCAGCGCAGCATCGCTGGGGCCACCGCCCGATGCGTTCTCAATCAACGACTCGACGAACTCCTTCAGGACTTTGAATCGCTGGCCAACCGACTTCTTCGCCGGACCGGGTGCTGCTTTCAGCCAACGGTCAGAAACGTCATTGAGCAGACCCTGCTTGCGGCCCACCCACTTGAGCCGGAACGCCTCCAAGTCGAGCGCGGACGCGTCGGCGCGCGCCTGTGCCTCAAGCGCAGCAAACGCCTTGTCCAGCGCCGCATCGTCAAATCCCGTAAGTGCAGGCGCTGTCAGATTCGGTATTGCTTCGTTCGTCATGTCGAATGTTCAGGATAAAGCATTGCATGCAGCGGATGCGCGCTGAAGCGCGACTCAAAGCATCGGCCTTGCCAACCATCTTCGGTGCCGCCGACCGCCGAACCCCCAAACGCATCGCGGCCCGGAGTCCTTTCGAACCCCGGGCCGCTTTCCGCCAGTCATATATCGTTGCTAAGCTACTTTGGCCTTTGCCGGCCGCGCTGCCTTGGGCTTTGCCGTCTTGGCAATCGGCGGCTTCGCCGCCTTGGCCTGCTCCACGAGCTTCGTGAACCCAGCCGCGTCATGCACAGCGATGTCCGCCAGAATCTTGCGGTCCAGTTCCACGCCGGCCTTCTTCAGCCCGCTGATGAACTGCGAGTAGCTGGTCCCGTTCAGCTTGCAGGCCGCGGCGATGCGCACGATCCACAGCGAGCGGTATTGGCGCTTCTTCAGCCGCCGGCCGATGTACGCAAACTTCAGGCCGCGCTCCACTGCCTCCTGGGCTGCCTGGTAGAGTTTCGATTTCGTCAGGAAATAGCCGCTTGCTCGCTTCAGAATCTTCTTGCGGCGGTCGTTCCGCTTAGTGCCACGTTTTACGCGGGGCATGTGTTTCTCCTTTTTTGGATCCCACTCGTCTGTCTCCGCCAGTTGCGGAGCGTCGGGGAATCCGGTTCGAGCACGTCGATCTCAAATCCGGCGGCTCTGGTTACGCGGCTGGAGGCAGGAGGCCATCGCAGGTGCGACGGCTGTCAACCTCTTCACTCGCTCTGTTCAAGCCTAAACTCTCGCCGATTTCCGGCGGGGGCCAATGAATCGGCCCTTCTGCGCCCGCACAGATCCAGTCCAAAAGGCTGCTCCATGCAATGGCGCAGGTGGCTAGGCGTAGGGGATCATGCGCGCGACCTTCAAGTAGTCGCCGTCAGAAACCAGCACGGTCTTTCCCAGTTTGCGCTTGGTTTTCTGCTTCTTCGACGTCAGGATGTGCCGCGTCTTCGTCTGGCCCCGCTTGATCTTTCCGGTTCCAGTCTTGCTGAAGCGCTTGGCCGCGCCTGAGTGGGTCTTCAACTTTGGCATTTTCTTTTTTTCCTGGTTTTGGAGGAGCGTTTTGCTCCAACAATGAGGCCTCATTTGACAGGGATTTCCCTGCCCTTCAGGCCTCAATCAGTATACCGTAAGCCCGCTTTTGGCGCGAGATCGCGGATTTCCCGGTCGTGACCTGATTTGAACGACTCCTTCCGAAACATGAATGCCGGGAGTGAGCTCGTTGTCCCGTTCAATCCGTCAAAGGCTATACGCCAACGGGTGCCTGGGCTCGTAAAGCATGATGTCGTCCGCGCCAGGCACCGCCATCATCGCCATAAGTCCCCACCCCTGATCCCGAATTTCGCCGTGGAACTCCGCTCCCTTGCCCTTCAGTTCAGCGATCGTGCGCGAGATATCGTCGCACATCAGGGAGATCATATGGTGTCGCGGCGATTCGTACGTCTTGCCCTCGTAGACGCTGTGGGTCGGATGCACGCCCATCTCACTCGGCCCCGTCTTGAAGATCAGCCAACCCGGCCCTCCACCCGCCGCATCCTCGACATAGGGCCAGCCGAGGACGTCGCGGAGGAATGCACGCGTTGATGGGGCATCGTCGGAATAAATCAGAGCGTGGACACTAGTGATCATCAGACTGAACTCCTGAAATCGCCTCGAGGCACCAATCCCTTAGTCCCTGGTCCCTGCTTTTCTCACTCCGCCGGGTCTTCGGCGGTGAACTCGGAGCAGCACGGCTTCTCTGTCGCATGGAACTGCATCACCTCCACACGCGTGCCATCGGGATCATACAAATTCAACTGGTATTTGCCGTCGAGCCCGATCTTCGGCGCCGGGTCGTGGCGGCCCATCAGCCGGTTCGCGGCTACAAGCACTTTATACGTGTCCGGAACCGATGCAACCCCAATCGAGAAGTGATCCAGCACGCCCAGCGTCTGCTGTGACATGTCCGCCGGAATCCCCGTGCCCGGCCCGCCCGCAATCATGTACTCAATCCAGTCGTGCGCGTCGGGAACCTGCTGGCTCACCCACTCGGTTTTGCCGTCGCGCCCGCCCCACCAGTACGGCTTAAAGCCCAGCAGGTCGCGATAAAACTTGTCCTCCGCCGCGCGGTCGTGCACCAAAAAGCCCACATGGATGATGTGGTGCCCAATCGCGTTTGGCGCGTCCACCGGCTTGGGGTTCGCCGGCGGCTGAACGAATTGAATGGTGTTGCCCTCGGGATCAAGCACGTCAAACCAGCGGCTGCCGTCCTTGCCGCGTTCCACCTTCGCCGGCGTCTTCCATCCCTTGGCGGCCAGATACTTCCGCATTCCCTCCGCGCTCTCCGTATTCAACGCAGCGTGGTCCAGCCGGTTGATGCCCATGCCTGCAGGCAGCGGCAGCACTTCAACAAACTGCGTCGGGCTCAGCATATAGCGCACGCCCTGCGCATTCTCAGGATCTGTCGCCTTCACCGCGCCAACTGAAACTGTAAAGAAATGCTCGGTCGCCGCCGCGTCCGATGTGTACACAGCCAGGTGCGAGATGCCTGTAATCTTTGGCCGCGCGGGGCCGTTCTGAGCGGCAGCGGTGGCAGCAACGGCGGTCATCAACGAGCCCGCAACAAGCGCCACAAGTAAGAATCGGTTTTGCATCGTATTTCCCTCACGATTTCTCGAGCGTGATAACCATAAATCGACTGAGCGGCACCGCGCAAACCGGGGATCTGCCAACGACATGTCTTTGATCCAGAGCGCGCAGGCCCCAATCTCCTTATGATTTGTCATCGTGAGATCGCAGCGGCGAGCGAAGGATCTGCGGTTGCTTCTGCCGACCTTAACGTGATCGCGGCACGCGCCCCGCGCGGCACTCTCAATTTGGACTCCCACGAAAGTGGGCCGTGCGCCCGTCTTGAGGCATAGCGGCCGCCCCCGGAGCCCCTTTACTATGGTGTCGAAGCCAAATTCCCCCCGCTCCACGGTCACGGAGTTCAAAATGTCTGAAACTGAAATCGAAGGGTTGGTAACCTACGTTGATGACCTGCTGAAGGCGACTTCAGAGGGCAAGATTGAGTGGACATCGGTCAACGCCACAACATTCATGTGGAACAGGTCCACGGCGCCCCTCGCGCGGCTCGAATTGCAACGCGTGATCCAAATCGATCAGGTCATGAAGGTCGTGAACGGGGCGAATGTGGCGGCTCCCGAGCGAAAAAACATGCAAATCCTCACCGTCTACGACCTTTCTCGAAGCGGCATGAACGTGACCATCAACGGCGCGCAAGACCCGCGCATCAACGAGAAACTCGGATCCATCTTCGACTCCATCTCCGGCGGAATCGAAGGCAAGAAACTCAATTTTCTAAAGAGCACCTTGCCGCTATAAGGTCATTTCGCTAGTCATGTGCGAGAGGCCCGGGTTTCGCCGACCTTACTCACCGATATTTCGGGTGCCCCTGGCCCCTCGCATTCGGGGACCAGGGAGACCATGAACCGCAATCCATCCCCCTTTTGAGACCGGGAAAGCATCGTTTCGTTCATAGAAACCGACGAAATTCGACAGAATTTGTTGACGGTTTTTCAGCTTATATTATTGATTTATAAAGACTTATAGAGAAAAATACGACCCAAAATGGCAAAAATCACTCGTCCTTGTCTTCTGGAGGGGCTGCTTGGGGGGTTTCCGGGGGATTTTGCGCCTGACGGGTTGGGGCTGGGCGCGGCGAGGGCGATTCGCGCATTGGACAGATTGTGAACTGCGTCGCAGTGTGCGTCACGATGCCGGTCATGGACGCTTGCCAGATGCGTGCGAGAACGATCCCTTTATCTATATGCTAGCGGTTTGCGCGAAATAATCGGCAAACTTGAGGGAGTTTTTTTGCGGGGCGTAAGGGTTAGATGAGGAAGGGGTTAGGTTCGGTTGGAATCATTTTGTCGGTGGGCGGACTATTGACATAGAAAATGAGAGGCGAAGTCTTGATAGGTTCTTCGCGACGGTAGGATGTTGGGGAACGTCCCGTCTGTCCCCGTGTTCACAACGCCCCCCACACTTTGGGTCGCCAGCAGATCGCTGCCGGCTCCATATCCGTAGTTCGTGGCTGTCGAGCCGAGCGACTGAGTCAACTGATTACCGTCCCCATCATAGGTGAAACCGAAACTTCCATAGCTGCCAGTCGCCTGGCTCAGACGCTGGAGGCCGTCGTAGCTGAAGCTCTGGCTGTTCGTGGAGGTCACGGCATCGGTGATCGTCTGCACATTGTTTGTTGGATAGTAAGCGTAACTCAGGTTCTCGAGAACGCGTGAAAGTCCACGCCGAACAGCGCCAAGATCAGTGACGTTCGTCAGCCGATAGTCCTGGTCGAACCCGCGCGTCTCTGAACTCCCGCTGCCATACCTGAATCCTGTGTCGGGACCGAACGGCTCATAGGCGACGCTGGCCGCAACAGGCGTACTCGCGCCCCCGCTGGGCTGGACTGAGACGGAAGTGATCCGGCCCATCGTGTCGCGGGTATAGGTGACAGCGGTACCTGAGGGATACGTGATCGAGCCAATCCGATTGGCCGGATCGTAAGTATATGCGGTCGTCAGGCCGGCCGCGCTTGTGGTGCGTGCGTCCGTGAGCAGGTTGCCCAACTGGTCATAGCTGCGGGAAAGGGTTCCGGCAGCATCCGCAACCGAAGTCAGCCTTCCAATACCGGACCCGTGCCCGCTTTGGTCATAGGTATAGGCCACATTTTCCGCGCTGTCGGCCGGGAATGTCATCGTCAAAACCCGGTCCAGGGCATCGTAGGTGTACTGCGTGACTGCCCCGGTGGCCGCAACACGCTTGATTCTGTTGCCGGTCGAGTCGAAGTAATAGACCGCCGTTCCGGTGTTCGGGTTGTTTTCCTGAATCACGTCGCCGAATCCATCATAAACGTCGGCGGTCGCGACTCCGGTGGGAGAGGTGACGCTGAGCGGGCGGTCATGCGCATCATAGCTTGTGGTCGTGATCCCGCTGGCCGGGTCCGTGATTTGGTAGAGGCGGTTCAGCGCGTCGAACCCGCGTTGTGTCGTGTTGCTGGCCTGGTCGCTTGCCGTGACCATATTCCCCACTGCATCGTAGGTGAAGGACGAGGTTTGGTTGGACGCGCCAATGTCCTGCCCGGATTGCGATTTGGCGAGGCACAGATACAACAAGCACTTAGGGTGCTGAGTGCTGACTCACATTCTTTGACCTAGGTGGCAGTAGTTGCCAGTATGCTATCCCAAGGGCCACGAGAAGCACGAGAGCGACGCTCGCGAAGCATAGAAGTAGACACAAGAATGGGGTCCTATGCCAAGTAGCTTCTAAGAGGCCCCGATCCTGATAAAGAAGGACCCCAAACATAAAGACAAACCCACAAAGAATCAAACCTAAGGCAAGTCGCCATCGTAGCAAGTAGGACTCGCGTGGACGTGTCATTTGCTTGTTTAGAAAAAGTAGGACCAAACATATACCCAATAGCAAAGATGGATCTTTAACGTCTCGGACCAACCAATCAAATCCAATAATACTCACTTTGCTCCTCCTACTAATCCCAATGAATCAAGCGAAGGGTAGTGGATATCAGTGGCAGTCCATCAAGTAGGCATGGCCAAATGTCTCGACATCGTAGAGGAGTTTCAATACGCCAATATCCGCAGCCGCCGCTTCGGTTGCTGCAGGACCTACTTCGCTAGTGACGTTCGTCATAATAGTTTTTAGTGTAAGGTCGGTGGCTACCCCTGCGGCCCCGCCCGTATAGGATGGGCCCGGGAGGCCTGGGTTAACGCCGCCAATGAGGAGATTCTTAGTGCCTTCTCCAATGCTGGGCGAATTCCATAGGTCAACGAGGCCGCTAATAGAATTCCCAAGCGTGGCTTGCACGATAGGATTCCAGGGCAGGCTCCCTGATGTGTGAGCCGCAATGCTGTATTCATCATTCGCTATCATCGAAGCGCACTCCCATCTACTTAACGGGCTGATACTCCCTAAATTTGGGGCATGATTCATTGCGGCGCACAACCCCAGAGGATCGGCAAAGTTCACCGGATTATCGCCGACGTAAATATACAAGTTGTTCCCGCTGCCCAGCCTGCCCAGCGGATCGGGTTCGAGGTAGCGGCCCAGTTCGGGCACGTAGTCGCGGAAGCCGTTGTGATTCCATCCGCTCTCGACATCGAAGTACTGGCCGGGCAAGCGGAGGTTCTGTGTCAATGTCGCCGCTCACCGAAGTCGTCGTTCCGAACGGCTCGTAGCTGGCCTGCCATTGAGTATTCTGGCTGCTGTCAGACGCAACCTGCGGAGTGCCCAGCATGATCGTCGTGCAGGTAATAGAGCGTTGAGCCGTTCAGCACGGCCACGGGCCTGCCATTGAGATAGATGTAGTCGGCCTGCGCGACACCCGAAGCATTGGTCTCTTCCAGCACGAAGTTGAGCATTGCCACAGACAGCAAGGCCGCCCCGAAGACGGCCTGCGACTAAACGGAATGCGCCTATTTTCCAGGTGACGCCGCCGACGTGGGTTCACTGCCGCAGTGCTCGCCGAGATGGTTATAGATCGTTTCGGAACCATTTGGAGTATCGCCGACGATCAGGGTTACCTCATTGCGGAAAGTGTTTGTTATACCCCCGTCCAAGCAGAGAGTGACATCGTGAGGATTATTCCAGATGACCTTGGCCACCGTGAGATTCTCTCCGTCTAGCACGAGCATCTTCTTGGCCTTTCCGTTGCGCTCCAGGTGTGCAATCACCCGAGTTGTATCTGAAGTGGGGCCGCCTGCTTTGAAGGTTTCCACCGTATAGAACACCCCCTCGGTGGGAGATTTGATCGTCGTGACATGGTCCGGCTTGGAGCATCCTGACGTTAGGCTGGCTATCAAACACGGTATTGTGAGGACGCGACGCAACTTCATCATTGGCACCCATTCGACGCTAGCGCCGCATTTCGAACAGAGGCCGCGCTAGCATCGGAAAACATCGGACCAGTCAGAGATGAGAAACTCTTCGAACCAAAGGTTGCCGACAACACAGCATAGACTCCAGCACCTGCATCCAATTCCCAAGTTGGCAAGATACCTGAACCGATAGCGTAGTACGCGAAATTTCCTGCCTGCCCTAAGAAGGCAGCGTTTGCCATGCCGCTGAAGTTATTCTTGAAATCAATCGGGCCATAGGGCTGCGCTGTAGCGAGAAAGGCTCCCGTTATCTCTCCGAGAGGATTTGGGTTCTCAGGATTTTGTACAGCTTCATTTGCTATGTCCTGCAATTCGGCACGGTATTTCTGCACAACTTGGCCAACAGTTTGCCCATTTGGAAGAACTGAGCTGCAGCTGATCTTATTCAGCGGGCACAACCCCAGCGGATCGGCGAGGTTCGTGGGATCGTCATCGACGTACGCGTAGAGATTGTTCCCGCTGCCAAGTCTGCCCAGCGGATCGGGCTCGAGGTAGCGGCCCAGTTCGGGCACGTAGTCGCGGAAGCCGTTGTGATTCCATCCGCTCTCGACATCGAAGTACTGGCCGGGGAAGCGCAGGTTCTGTGTTATTGTGCCGCTCACCGAAGTCGTCGTCCCGAACGGCTCGTAGCTGGCCTGCCATTGAGTATTCTGGCTGCTGTCAGTCGCCACTTGCGGTGTCCCCAGACGATCGTCGTGCAGGTAATAGAGCGTTGAGCCGTTGAGCACTGCCACGGGCCGTCCATTGAGATAGATATAGTCGGCCTGCGCCACTCCCGAAGAGTTGGTTTCTTCGAGCAGCATGCCGTCCTGGCCGTATTGATAGATCTCCCCGTAGGAAGCAGAGACCGTCTTGATCGAGCGCTGTCCGAAGCCGTCGTAGGTGTAGCTTGCCAGTGCTCCGCTCCCGGCGTTCACTGCGGAGAGTTGAGCGTTCTGGTTGTAGCTGAGCGAGGTGATGTACTGGCTACCGGGGGCTTGTATACCCGGATTCAGGCTGGCCATTCGGCCATCGGCAGTGTAGCCGATCGATTGCGTCACAACGCCCCCCACACTTTGGGTCGCCAGCAGATCGCTGCCGGCTCCATATCCGTAGTTCGTGGCTGTCGAGCCGAGCGCCTGAGTCAACTGATTACCGTCCCCATCATACGTGAAGCCAAAACTTCCATAGCTGCCAGTCGCCTGGCTCAGACGCTGGAGGCCGTCGTAGCTGAAGCTCTGGCTGTTCGCGGAGGTCACGGCATCGGTGATCGTCTGCACATTGTTTGTTGGATAGTAAGCGTAACTCAGGTTCTCGAGAACGCGCGAAAGTCCACGCCGAACAGCGCCAAGATCGGTGACGTTCGTCAGCCGATAGTCCTGGTCGAACCCGCGCGTCTCTGAACTCCCGCTGCCATACCTGAATCCTGTGTCGGGACCGAACGGCTCATAGGCGACGCTGGACGCAACTGGTGTGCTCGCGCCCCCGCTAGGCTGGACTGAGACGGAAGTGATCCGGCCCATCGTGTCGCGGGTATAGCTGGCCATGGTACCCGAAGGATACGCGATCGAAGCAATCCGATTTGCCGGGTCGTACGTATACCCGGTCGTCAGCCCGGCCGTGCTTGTGGTGCGTGCATCCGTGAGCAGGTTGCCCAACTGGTCATAGCTGCGGGAAAGGCTTCCGGCAGCATCCGCAACCGAAGTCAGCCTTCCAATACCGGACCCGTGCCCGCTCTGGTCGTAGGTGTAGGCCACATTTTCCGCGCTGTCGGCTGGGAAAGTCATCGTCATAACCCGGTCCAGGGCATCGTAGGTGTACTGCGTGACTGCCCGGTGTTTCGGGCGAGTCGCGCTTGATGCCAACAAACGACTATTTACTCGAATTGCCAGGTGCAGCAGCAACTATGGGATTCGCAGTGGCAGGCATCCAAATCGAATTTCCGACGTTATTGCGCAACTGAACACTCAACTCACGCTGATTCTTTCGATACACATCACCAATGACGACGCGACATACGCTCCGGTAGGCCAAACATACGGACGGCTTTCCATCGGGGTCGGAAAGCAATCCGATAGATTCCTTTCCGTTCACATCAGTCATTTCCAGGCTGACCATTCCGTCGTCACCGACTGCTATCTTAACTCCCTGTCTCCCTGTGGGATTGACGCCGAAGATGTTGGCCCCGCTATTTGGGGCTATAGAGCGAGAATTCAGGCTCCCCGGTTTACCCGCGTGTCCTCCCCAAGGCTTCTGTGACAATGCATGCACTTAAAATGTCGGAATGGCAATATGCCGACACGAGCCGGGTAATGACAATAGGGGCAGGGCATCTTTTGCAGTGCACGAATAGGAGACGAAAGGAGCACAATTCCGCAAATCATAAATATGACCCAGGACGCAAATATGGGAGACGGTAGTTCGAGCCACCACACGACACCATAACCAGACAGTGAACATAAAATCAATATCAGATATCGCTTGAATATCCTCCTGCGCGCTATTTGCACATTAGAGAAGAATTCGTTGGGCGATCCGGTCATGTTCTGTGCCCCCTAGAAATACTCTTGGTGATCAACAAACCACTGCACGATCGATCCAATGCTGGGAGTAGTAACAGTAGCGGTACCCTGTTTCCCGGCAAAAAGGCCAAGCCCAGCACCCTCACCGACCCGACCACCCATAACACCGGCGCTACCACCGTAAGAAGTGCAACCGTTCTCGTCATGCGCGACGCTTCCGGTGAAGCCGGGTCCAACGCCCGCGTCAGCCTCCGCATAGCTAGCAGAGCCAAAGCCTGTGGTCGCGGCGGCCCCTTTAGAAAAAGTACCTGTCAACCCATAACCCGCGAAGGCACCACCGCCAAGGCCGCCGCTCGCTTGGCCCTGGATAAAAATCGAAGAGTTCCACCAATCAATATTCGCGCCGACGCTCACGCCGGCACTGCCCCCAGCAAACGGAGCGATGACCGTGCCCCCAAATCCAAAGGCGATCTGTCTCGCAGAACCACCAGAGCCACAAGGGTTATTTGGGGCGTGGTTCATTGCGGCGCACAACCCTAGAGGATCGATGAGATTCGCGGGGTTGTCATAGACGTACGCAAAGAGATCGTTCCCGCTGCCCAGTCTGCCCAGCGGATCGGGCTGGATGTAACGGCCCAGTTCGGGCATGTAGTCGCGGAAGCCGTTGTGATTCCAGCCGCTCTCCACATCGAAGTACTGGCCGGGGAAGCGCAGGTTCTGTGTTATTGTGCCGCTGACAGAAGTGGTTTGCCCGAACGGCTCGTAGCTGGCCTGCCATTGAGTATTCTGGCTGCTGTCAGTCGCCACTTGCGGAGTCCCCAGACGATCGTCGTGCAGGTAATACAGCGTTGAGCCGTTGAGCACGGCCACGGGCCTGCCATTGAGATAGATGTAGTCGGCCTGCGCCATTCCCGAAGAGTTGGTCTCTTCCAGCATCGCTCCTACTATCGCAAGCCGGGTGCGCTGCTCGTCGGGCTTGAGAGGTCGCGTAAGGATATGTCTATCCCAGCGAACTTTACGGCTTGGAAGTCGATATGCTGACGGTTGCTTTTGTACGTCAGTTCAAGATGTGACTCGGCCAACCAATTCAGTCCCACAGCCGCATCACTCGATGTGTCCGATTCGTTGCCAACGCACAGTATCTCAATCGGTTTTTGTGAACCAGTGGTCCAGTTGAGATAGACGAAGGTCGCAGGAACGCCACTTATTCCGAAGCCTCCATTTGCAAACGCGCGTGCCGTTGCGATCATCTTTCCATCCGGGGACCGGGCTTCGGTGGACCAGATCGTCTGGGATTCGTTACAGCCGCTCGCGATACTACAGACCACCAAGACAAGAAGCAAGATTGTCTTGACTGTCCAAGAGGAACTGCCTGCCTCGTCCCGATTGATTATCCCCATGTCTTTTCCCTTCGGAAGTACCCTCGTCGGTTGGTATATATCTCCGGATGTCTTCTCTATGGTTGACAAGGAAAACTTCCCTGAAGAAACCCGGCAGTGATGTTCACGACATTGGCCACAGGAATCGACGGATAATTTCGGTCCATAGGACCATTGCTAGATCCATACTGAGCGCGACTAATGTCCGCATAAGCGTTCGCGGCAGACAGTGTCTGCGAAAGAGACAGTCCTGCATTCTCCATATAAACTCCGAACACGTAGTTCCCATAGGCCGCTCTCTGTAGCGATGTTCCGATCGCGTACGGCTGTGCATCTAGGTAGCCCCCGCGTGGAAATCCATATTTAACATCCAGAGCAAAGTTAATCAGGTTGCCATTCGCTGCTTGCCCCTGCGCCGCATAGGCGCTCGGAGTCATCGCACGGCCAGCATAGGCACAAGGATTCTTATAAACGCCAATGTTATTTGAGCATAACCCGAGCAAATCGACGAAGTCGATGGGATTGTCGCCGGCGTACACGTACAAGTTGTTCCCGCTGCCCAGTCTCCCCAGCGGATCGGGTTCGAGGTAGCGGCCCAGCTCGGGCACGTAGTCGCGGAAGCCGTTGTGATTCCAGCCGCTCTCGACATCGAAGTACTGGCCGGGGAAGCGCAGGTTCTGTGTTATTGTGCCGCTCACCGAAGTCGTCGTCCCGAACGGCTCGTAGCTGGCCTGCCATTGAGTATTCTGGCTGCTGTCAGTCGCCACTTGCGGTGTCCCCAGACGATCGTCGTGCAGGTAATAGAGCGTTGAGCCGTTGAGCACGGCCACGGGCCGTCCATTGAGATAGATATAGTCGGCCTGCGCCACACCTGAAGCATTGGTTTCTTCGAGCAGCATGCCATCCTGGCCGTATTGATAGATCTCCCCGTAGGAACCGGAGACCGTCTTGATCGAGGCGCTGTCCGAAGCCGTCGTAGGTGTAGCTTGCCAGTGCTCCGCTCCCGGCGTTCACTGCGGAGAGTTGAGCGTTCTGGTTGTAGCTGAGCGAGGTGATGTACTGGCTACCGGGGGCTTGTATACCCGGATTCAGGCTGGCCATTCGGCCATCGGCAGTGTAGCCGATCGATTGCGTCACAACGCCCCCCACACTTTGGGTCGCCAGCAGATCGCTGCCGGCTCCATATCCGTAGTTCGTGGCTGTCGAGCCGAGCGACTGAGTCAACTGATTACCGTCCCCATCATAGGTGAAGCCGAAACTTCCATAGCTGCCAGTCGCCTGGCTCAGACGCTGGAGGCCGTCGTAGCTGAAGCTCTGGCTGTTCGTGGAGGTCACGGCATCGGTGATCGTCTGCACATTGTTTGTTGGATAGTAAGCGTAACTCAGGTTCTCGAGAACGCGTGAAAGTCCACGCCGAACAGCGCCAAGATCAGTGACGTTCGTCAGCCGATAGTCCTGGTCGAACCCGCGCGTCTCTGAACTCCCGCTGCCATACCTGAATCCTGTGTCGGGACCCAATGGCTCATAGGCAACGCTGGCCGCAACAGGCGTACTGGAAACATGGGGACAGACGGGACGTTCCCCAAATTATGGCTCAAAAACAAGCTCGGCAGGTGGCCCGGTCAAGTTTCTCACTTCTGGTTCTCCCGCGATGGATTGTGCCCCATCCAAGCTGCGTCTGTTGCAGCTTGGGTGGGGAAGCACAAACGTTCGCCCTCCCTCAAACGTACCCCTTCGGGTAATTGGTTGCCACGCCCGCTCATCGCAAAGAACGCGATGAACGGGGCACGGTTCCGTTTGCGCAACGACCGGGACACCTGCCCCGTCGGTCCCTGGGTTTGTGGTTCGTGGTCTCCCACTCATCCACGATAAAACCGTGGATGAATGGGGCACAGAGGTTCTCGGTTATTTGATGAGCGGGCCACCTGCCAAAATCGGTACAATTACGGGAATTCGAAATCCAGAGGGATTCCGCAACGAAAAGAGAGGTTCGCATGAGGCTGTTGTCGTCGCAAATGCGTTGGGCTCTCATTCCTCTCTTCCTGCTTGCATCCTCGTCGATCTATGCGCAAAACAGGCAAGGCACCGTCAAGGTGGATGCTCTTGCCGTGTACTCCGAGATGTCGGCCGACAGCGACGTGGTGCAGACATTGCCACGGGGAACCGTTGTTCGCGTTCTCCTGGTGGTGACCGGTGACGACGGAAACTGGTGCAGCATTGCGAGCCAGAACGGCTCATCGAGAATTGGCTATGTTCCGTGTTCAGGGCTCGATAGACCCAGGGAAATTCCGCCCGCGGCTGCCCAGGGCGGATCGCTCCCACAGATCATGACTGGAAGCGGATTTAGTCCGGCGCATCCCGCAAAGCGGCAGACGCCGCAGGATGATGACGGGAGTATCGTCGGCCAGACTCTTGCGCCGCTTTCGGGATACAGCTGGAGCAGTCATCCACAGACACTCGTGATCGCCATGCGCAGAGGATGCCCCTACTGCGTCGCGAGCCTGCCTTTTTACAGGCAGCTCGGCGAGCAGGAAAGGAGCAACATGATCCATGCCCATGTTCTTTTCGTCATGCCGGATGACGCATCCATCGGCGGCAGTTTGCTCCGGCAGGCGGATGTGCAGGCTCAAGGGATCTTCGGCCAAGGGCTTGATGCTCTCAAGGTTCCGGGAACACCGACCGTCCTGCTGCTCGATTCCAGCGGGCGCGTCGAGCGGGAGTGGGTTGGAGAACTCCCGCCGAGCGGGGAGAAGGATGTTATGAGCGCTGCGGCGGAGTGAGCTGGCGAGCGGGAATGCTGGCAGTTGGCCGGTCATGAGAATGGCGGAGAGCCGTAAAGGCTGTGCCCCGTTCATCGCGTTGTTTGCGATGAGCGGCCGTTAGGATAAGATCGCGGCCGGACGAGGCGAATGTTCGTGCTTCCCCACCCAAGCTGCAAAAGACGCAGCTTGGATGGGGCACAATCCGTCGAGGGAGAAACAAGAGTAAAAGACTGAGGCAGGACGAGGCGAACGTTCGTGCTTCCCCACCCAAGCTGCAAAAGACGCAGCTTGGATGGGGCACAATCCATCGAGGGAGAAACAAGAGTAAAAGACTGTGGCAGGTGGCCCGGTCACGAACCATAAAAAGCTGCACCGAATCGGAGAAGTTGTGCACCGTTCATCGCGGTCTTATCGCGATGAGCGGGAAGGACGCGGCGAAGACAGGTTCATGCCGACGGGATTAAAACGGTATCAGCAGGCGCAATCGCCGAGGGAGTGCGCCTGACGACTGGCGCGCGCTTCAGGTTTCCCACTCTTTCGGAAGAGGACGCCGAAAGAGTGGGGCACACTCCATCGAGGGAGAACTCAGGATGAGAACCCCTGTCTGGGCCACCCGCCAGGGGTTGTGGGGAACGTCCCGTCTGTCCCCGGGTTCCATGTCCCCGGGTTCCAATTCTGAACACGATCGGGATGACTGCTGGCAGGGGTTCCCGTGACGGTAGGATGGTGGGAAACGTCCCGACTGTCTCCGGGTTCCCAACTCAACGATCTTTCGACCCCATGAGATCTAGATCAGCGACGAGCGATTAGAAATAGGAATTCCCGGTTCGGCGCTTCAGCCTCTCGCAGCCATTCGTTCGTCCATTTCATACCTGCCATCACATTGCGCTTGTAATCGACTTCTACGACCTCCAACAATTCCCCGCACGATTTAATTGCGTCGCCCAGTTCCGTGGAAGTGGCACGCCCCCCAGAGCTGTACGACAAAATGATGTGCTTACAGCGGGTCGATGCAAGCAGCCTTCCGATTGCATCTACGGCGATGAATTTTCCATTTGCGCCTCTCCTGAAATCTTCGAACGGAGAGTTTGCCACAGTGTCCGAGGTGTCAGCGCGCCTGTTTACCTTACCAAAAAGCTGGGGGGCGTCGAACAGGCAAATGCTCGTCCAAACATGGTAGTAGGAGGCGTAGCGAACCCGCGACGGGGGCATTTTTTCATTATTTGAACCATAGGGCGGGTCATAATACGCAATGTCGGCTTCAACGTCATTCACCGCATCGAAAACATCGGCTCGAGTAACGCGGTGAGTATGAGTACCCCCATTCCTCACAATAGCCGGCACCCCTAACCGAAGCGTTTTATATGAGCGAGGAGACCATTCCCTGAGATATGAGACAAAATGGCCGAGGGTGCTGTCCACCTGATCGAGCGCCATTATCAGGCTCGTCAGCGCCACGCACTTCTCAACCGGATCGAGAGACAGTCTCTCGATTTCTTCCCGAACGCCGTCTAGCTTTCGTGTGTTGTGGATTTGCCAAGGTCTCTTCGGCTGCGCTTCCCCATTCGGATCACCGCCATAAAACTCAGTGAACCAGCCGTCCCTTGGCGGCACTGAGTTCAAGTGCTGGATCAGCGAGTCGTACTCTCGCGGCGCCTTGCCATGCAGATAGCAAGTTCCGAAGACCTCGGACCAAGCAGCGTGGTCATTGCACACCACATCGTATCCGGATTGAGCAAAAGCCTGGGAAACCCTCGTCGTGCCGGAGAAGCCGTCAAAGACGATTCTCGCGTTCACCTTCCTCGCAAGTTGGAGAATTTGGGGGATCAGTTTGAGCTTTGAGCCTGCGTACTTAATCCCCTCGGTCGAGGGCGTGTCAAAGGTCAATTCATCGCTGAACAGCTGTGTTTGTGCGCTCATATCTCGGAACCATGTTTAATCGCGATAATGTCCTCTTTCACTTTCTCGAGCGCTTTCTCATGGCCGGCGCTAGACGATACCAACGCATGAGAAAACAACTTCACCAAGACAAGGTTATGTGAGTAATCAATCCATCCCCCGGTCACGCTATCGAAGTGTTTCAGTGCGTTACGAGTGTGAGTCCACAGGCCACGCTGAAGGGCATTGGCGGCAGCGTCCCCGTACCGAACCTCGCAGACGTAGTCGCCCTGCGCGTCGAGAAATACGAACACGGGATGCTTTCGTCCCCTACCCTCCGAACGGCGCACGATCTTTGCCGTCTGCGACCGCGCAGTTTCGTAATCAAACACGAGAATGTTGCACCGCTGCCGCTTCTCATCGTAGATCAGGGGCAATACGTTAATCTCTGAGAAGCTAGAGAATGCCAAATGATCGAAGATCGTCTTGACCTGCTCAGGGCGTTCTAGCGGGCCAGCCTCGCTCAGGGTCCGGAACATGAGGCTGTTTTTGTCCGTCGAAAGCTGAAGAGGCCCGTCCCCATACGCCTTTAAGCTCACTGGGAATTCGGCCTTGGTGATCTCATTTATGATCTTGATGTCCTCTTCCTTGGACTTCGCCCGGTAGAGGTCTTTCCCGACGTGGATCGACCGAAAGTCGTACATATACTGGTTGACGAACTCAGCGATAGCAATCTCGGCCAAGTCCCCATGCGTTTTGTTCCCGATCAGCCGCATCGTGAAGATGTTGCTCAGCGTCATCGTGATCAAGTTGGGGTGCTTGCTGATCAGAAGCTTCAGCCTATTCGTGAACTCCTTGTACGCGGCCTGTGTGTTCATGGATGACTTTCCTACAGACCACCCTCAAATCGGGTGCAATACGAGGATTTTAATTCCCTTAACAGTAACGCGACTCGCCGACTGTGTATAAAGTAGGCACAGCCTCAATCCTTTGGCCTCCGCAACCGAATTGGGAAAAGAAACGAATTCAGCTACTCTTCCCATTTCATTGGGGCGAAAGAGCCAGAGGAACACCGCGCGAGAAGTTCTGGCAGGACCGCTACTACGACAGCAACATCCGAGGGGAACGGGCCCTTTCCGCAGTTATCCGATATATTCATCGCAATCCAGTGACGCGCGGGCTGGTCGAGAAACCCGAAGATTGGCCGTGGTCGAGCTTCCGGCACTACGCAACAGGCGTTGTGGGCTCGGTCGAGATCGAATCGCAGTGGACTGCCGCGCGACGGGGAAACCAGTTGCCGGACGGGGTACGCTTAACGGAGGGCGAATGTTCGTGCTTTCCCACCCAAGCTGCAAAAGACGCAGCTTGGATGGGGCACACTCCATCGAGGGAGAACCAGAAGCGAAAAACTTGACCGGGCCACCTGCCCGGAGCGACGGGGAAGCCAGTTGCCGGACGGGGTACGCTTAACGGAGGGCGAATGTTCGTGCTTTCCCACCCAAGCTGCAAAAGACGCAGCTTGGATGGGGCACACTCCATCGAGGGAGAACTCGGGATGAGAAGCCTTGTCTGGGCCACCTGCCAAATAAATCTCCCCAAGTTTGCCGGTTGACTCACGTTGCACGGCTCACGGCCACCGGGGCCCTCCGCTGGTGCACCGCCAGCACTACCGCGACCAGCGCCGTGAGCAGCGAGACCACGGCCAGCGAGAGGAACGCGGTCCGCCAGCCCCACGCGACCGCAATGCGCGCGATGGTATCGCCGGAGAGCCATCCGGCCATGTAGCCGAAGCCGTCGATGATTCCCGCGGCCGTGGCGCTTCCCTTTTCGCCGCCGAAATCGAGTGACATGGCGCCCGCGAGATACGAGTACGGACCGAGCAGCGTGAAGCCGACCAGCCCAACCAGGATCGACGGCGCCAACTGGCCCGCACCCGATGGGATGCGGCCCATGAGCACGAGGCAGACGGTGCAGGCCGACATGCCCGCGACGACGAGAATGTTGCGGCCGTTCGGGCCGAGCTTGTCGCTGAGGAATCCGCCGAGCAGAACGGAGATGCCGCCGCACAACGGAAACAGCGCGCTGCGGCTCGCCGCCACGCTCGGCGAGAACCCGGCAAACTGCACGAAGTAGGTGGGCATCCAGAGGTTGAACGTCTCGCGCAAGAGCGTTGCGCCGAAGGCCAGCACGCAGACCATCCAGAAAGGAAAGCTGATGAGCAGCGGCTTCAAGATGGCGCCGATGTTCACGCGCTCGTCGCCATTGGCCGTTCCTTCATCCGCGCCTTCTTTGCCGGCGGCGGTTCCCCTATTTGCACCGTCTTCGCCCGCACCGTCTGGGCGCGCGTACACGTTTCGCGGATTCACTTCCGGCTTGGGCAGCCCGCGCTCTTCGGGAGATTCGCGCAGCAGGAGCATGCACGTGACCATCAGCACTGCGAGCGCGCCCGAGGCAAAGAAGAACACGCCGCGCCAGCCGACGCCGTGCGCCATGAGCTCGCTCATCATCCATCGGCAGCCGGCATCGCCGAAGAGAAAGCTGAGGCTGACGACGGCCATGACGCTGCCGTATGTGGAGTAGGAAAACCAGCGCGACGAAACCCGCACCAGGCCCGCCCATCCCTGCGACTGGAAGAGGCGATTGCCGATCCATGCCATGGTGAAGAGCGGGAAACCGCCGCTCATGGCGAAGAGGATGGTGAAGAGAATTGAGCCGGCCATTCCGCCGAGAAAGCTTCGCCGGCCGCCGCGGGTATCGGCGATGGCTCCGGAGAAGAATTTGCCGAACGCGTAAGCGATGGTGCCGACGGAGGCGATGAAACCAAGGCGGATTTCCGCCGCGTTCGGCGTCATTCCGTGGCGCGCCATGTCGTGAATCAGATCGGGCAGGACGACGGAAAGATCGGAGCGGCAGAAATAGTAGCCGGAGTAGCCCAGCGCGAGGAGCAGCGCCGTGCCGGCATGCCACGCGGTAAACCGCCGGGAACCTGGCTGCGCAGGCTCAATTTGGCCGGGGGCCGGAGGATTGGCGGTGGACACATTAGAAAACTACCACACGGCTCTTTCGTGGAGTTGAAGGGCGGGCGGGGGTGAGGGAGCTGGTTGAATTGATAGTGTGTGGCTCTGGAGGAGGGGCCCGCGGGGGCTGAAGCCCTCGATGTTCATGCGGCGTTTGCGGCACGACTGAAGTCGTGGCCTTTCAAAACAGCGGCCTGAAATGAGTTTTTCACCAAGCTGTGAAGCCGTGTCCTCATAAAAGACAAAAAAGCAACCGCAGATCCTTCGCTCCGCTTACCCCACTTGCGCGGGGCCCCAAGCACGCTCGGCTCAGGATGACAGATCGTGCGAGCTGCGGGCATTCGGCGCGGCTAAAGTCATGCCCTGATGCAAAGCGGATCGATGCAACCAGTTCTAGGCTTTCAGGACCTGCTCGATGGTTTCAATGTCGACAAGGCCGTTGCATCCGTAAAGCGCCTTAAGCACCCGGTCGGCGGGATAGGTGCGCCGGAGCTGCGCCACTCTTTCAGTGCCGGAGCGGTAGGAGGGCAGGTACATGCGGCCCAGCAGAGGATGCCGGCCCCATGCGCCGGATAGTTTGTCCGCGCGTTCTTCCGTGACCAGAAAATCGCGGCGCAGCGTGGCCGCCACTTCTGCCTGCTGCCGCCGCTCGCCCCAGGTCATATAGGAGGACTGGTTTTTCGCATCGTCTTGCAACAGGGCCAGAAGCACGCCAATTTGCAAATCTTCATCGGGCAACTGATCGATTTCAGTGACGCCATGCGCGATGAGGATGGCATTGTTGGCGATTCCTTCAAACAACGTGGCGGCGCGCGTGTTCATGGTTAGGATGGAGGCCTCAAAGCCTGCCTTGCCGCGCACGTAGAGATCCTGCAAATAGGCAAAAGTGGTCACGTGTCCCGGAACCACCTCGTGGCTGACGAGCTGCTCAAACTCGGGATACGAAATCTGCAGCGAAGCGTTGATCTCGTAGCTGGCTTCGTATTGCGGAGTGCCGTCGGCGTTTCGCGCGCGGCCAATGTAGTTCATGGAACCGGAGAACCATGCGTCCTTGATGGGCAGGAAGTCGATATTTGCGCGAGGGACTGGCGCGAGTTCCGGTGGAAGGAACTGGAGCAGGTTTTTGGCGCTGAGGTTGTCAAAATGCGCGATCACGGCCTGACCCAGAGCGCGCACCGGTGCCATCGGCGTGACGCGATCGCGGCGCCAGGCGTCGACCGCGGCCAGAATTCCGCCGGATTGCGAGGATGGGTATCCCGCGCGGGCGAGCAACTCAGTTATGCGCTCCCGCTTTTTCTCGGGCCGCGATGGTTCCGGCTCCCTGCCGGTGGAAGCATCGACGGCTCGCGCGTAGGGAACGGGATCGCCTTTGCCGATGACTTCCATGGCCAGGTCCCACATCACATCGAGGCTCAGCGCCATCCCGCTGAGATAGGACTGCCGCAGCTCGCTGCATGCGGCGGCCTCCTTGCGAATGCCTGCGATCGCGGCGGGAATGTCCACATCGCGCAGATAGGCTTCAATGGCATCGCGGTCGATGGTTTTGGCCGCGACGCCGCCGGATTGGCGCAAGCGCGCAGCGGCCGGATGCGTGTAGGCCGCGGGCAGCGGCTCATCGGAGAACCAGCTGTCGGCGATGAAGCGTCCCGTGCCCGAAGCGCACATCACGTCGCCGCCCCAAAGCGTATCGATGCCGAGGATCGCGTCGGCAATGCTCAACTCAAGTTGGTTCATGACTTCTCCTTTTGTGTATTTGAGGCGCCGAGCCAGACGTAGACGCACAGACCGACAAAAAGCAGCGCGGAAACGGGTTGCGAAACGAGATCCCAGGAATAGAAAGGCGTTTGGATAAAGTTTTCGCGAAATGCGGGGAACAGCCTCAAGGCCGCACCCAAAACGCCGCCCAGCGCACCACCGGCCATAAGGCCCGAAGCCAGGATAATTCCACGCTCGCGGATGCGATGGCCGGGCTCGCCGCCGGTTTTCACAGAACGGCGGTTAACGAGATGCGACAGAAAACCGCCGGCCAGAATTGGCGTGGTGAGGCCCAGGGGAAGGTAGATGCCGAGCGCGAAGACGAGCGAGGAGGTGCCGAGCATTTCCATGACCAGCGTAATCAGGGCTCCAATGCCGAAGAGAAGATAGGCGACGGGCTGGCGGCTCAGAAATCCCACTGCCAGAGCTTTCATGATGGAAGCTTGCGGCGCGGCGAGAACGGGGCGCAAGTCGCCAGGCGCGGCTTCACCGAATTGAAAAGTGTGGGCCAGCAGCACGATGGTGAGCCCAGCCGCGGCGGCTGCGGCGATCACTCCCAGAAACTTCACTTTCTCCTGCGCAGCCGGCGTGGAGCCGAGCCAGTAGCCGGTTTTGAGATCGGTGATGAACTGGCCGGAGATGCAGAGAGCAGTGCAAACCATGCCGGCGATCGCCATGACGAAAAACATGCCGGTGGTTCCCGACAGGCCGAAGCGCAACAGGACCACCGACGAAATGATCAGGGTGAGCATGGTCATGCCCGATGCCGGATTGTTTGCCGTGTTGGCGATGGCGTTGGCCGCGACTGAAGCGAAAAAGAAAGCGAAAACCAGGACCAGCGCGAGGCCCAAGGTCAGGATCGGCCATGAGACCTGAAGGCGGCTGAAGAAGATGGCGACCGCAATGGCGCTGACGATGATACCCAGCAGAATGGCGAGAACCGGAATGTCGCGATCGGTGCGCTCGGATTGATCGCCCCCGCTCAGATGAAACGCGCGCAGAGCGATGGCGAAGGAGCCGGCGATGACGCGCAGCGACTTGGCCACGCCGATGAGGCCCGCCGTAGCGATGGCGCCAACCCCGATAAAGCGCACGTAGTTGCCGTAGATCTGCGCCGCGGTCATATTGGCAACGGGCATGGTTCCGGGGTAAACCGGCGTGTTCATGTGGCTGCCGAGAAACCAGATGAGCGGAACCATGACCAGGTTGGCCATAACGCCACCTGCGCAGAAGATGAGAGCGGTTCGCAAGCCCATCACATAGCCAAGGCCGAGGATGAATCCGATAGCGTCGAAGTTCAGCACCATGCGGCCGCGATCGGCGAGATTGCGGAAGAGCGGAATGAACTGCAGGTTCAGATATTCCTGCCAGACGTGAAACGTAGTCACGAAGAAGTCGTAGAGCCCGGCAATCACGGTTGCCTGCAGCAGCAGCTTGGCCTGCGAGCCGCCGCGTTCGCCGGTGACGAGCACTTCAGTGATGGCAGTGGCTTCAGGAAAAGGAAACAGGCCGTGCATCTCGCGCACGAAGTAGCGGCGCAAGGGGATGACGAAAAGAACGCCGAGGCAGCCGCCCGCCAGGCAGATGAAGACGATCTGGGCGGGATGGGGATTGAGGTGAAGAATGTAGAGCGCAGGCAGGGTGAAGACCGCACCGGCCACAACGGCCGCAGACGCTCCGCCCATGCCGGTGATGATGACATTCTCAAGCAAGCTGGAGCGGCGCTTGTAGGCGCGGGCCAGGCCGATGGCGAGGATGGAGATGGGAATCGACGCCTCCATGCCCTGACCGACCTTCAGCGTTGAGTACGCGGAAGCAGTGGTAAATATGACGCAGAGAAACAGGCCCCATAAGATGGCGCGCGCCGTAAGTTCCGGCGCTTTCATTTGGGCCTGAATGATGGGTGAGTAAATCTCGCCGGATTTAAGTGGCTTGTAGGCATTCTCCGGAAGAGAATTTGTATCGACTTCGTTCATCGCAGGATGATACTCCGATCGAGCTGCCGCAGATTGCTCGATGTTGAGGGCGAGCGTGCGGGAGCGAATTAGTCAGGCAGAAAAGAGTCGCATGGCGGATCGTCGATTGATCGACTTCAACTCGTGCTACCCGCGTTGCATGCTCATCGCGAACACTCCAATCGTTTGCCGGAGCCGTCGCGACGACTTCGCACATGAAGGGTCCGCGCTCCGGCCGGATGGCATTATACTGCTGCTCAAAAGCGGCGAAATGTGATGGCCGTCTCCCCACCTCAGGGTCTTCTATGGCCACCTTTGCACAGGCGATTCCGCGCAATGCGCCGTAGAATACTCGGAAGCGTTCAACCAGGTTTTCAAGATGACTTACTACGATCAGGTCGCAGAAGCAGCCGTCTTCGTGAAGGAGCGGCTGGGCTCATTCGTTGCTCACGTCGGCGTCGTGCTGGGCTCGGGACTGGGCGCGGCGGCCGAAGCCGTCGAAAATCCAACCATCGTTCTCTATAGCGAGATTCCTCACTTTCCGCAGTCCACTGTTGAAGGCCACTCGGGCCGCATGGTCGCCGGCTTGCTCGGCGGCGCGCCAGTGATCACCTTGCAGGGGCGTGTTCATTCATACGAGGGCTACACGCCGCTTGAGGTCACGTTTCCCATGCGCGTGCTGGGCATGCTCGGCATACGCGCGGTGGTGCTCACCAATGCGGCCGGAGGAATTCATTCCAGCCTGCACGTGGGCGAACTGGTGCTGCTGAGCGACCACATTAACCTGATGGGCTGGAACCCTCTCAATGGTCCGAACGAGCCGCGCTTTGCGATTCACGCCGGCAGCGGCCAGCGGTTCCTCGACATGAGCGAGGCTTACAGCTGGCATCTGCGCGCACTGGCGAAAGAAGAAGCGCACGAAGACGGATTCTCGATGGAGGAAGGCGTGTATCTGGCCACGCCGGGACCGAGCTTTGAAACGCCCGCGGAGATCCGCGCCTTTCGCACGCTGGGCGCAAGCCTGGTAGGCATGTCCACTGTTCCCGAAACAATTGTGGCGCGGCACATGGGGATTGAAGTCCTGGGAATATCGTGCGTCACCAACCTGGCCGCAGGACTGGGCACAAAGCCGCTGAGCCACGAGGAAGTTGGCGAGACCGGCCGCTGGGTAGAGAAACGGCTCGCTGATCTGCTGAAACGTGTGGCACCGCGAATCGCCGAAAGAGTCAGTCTGGAAGAATGAGCGCGGCCATGGATCAGGCGGAGCCAAATCCGGCGGCAGATCATGAAGCGCCCGATCGCAGCGCGCCCGGAACTCCGACCAGGCCGCCGAGCAGCGCAGCCGGCAGCGTGACGGCCGAGCAACTGCCGCGCCTGCCCTTTCCACCGGTCGTGCTGGGCATTGCCGGCTGCTCGGGTTCAGGCAAGACCACTTTAGCCAACGAACTGGCGCGCACACTCGGCGGCCTTCGCTTCCATCTTGACGATTACTACCTTGACCTCGGAGATCTTCCGCTGGCCGCGCGCGTGGAAAAGAACTTCGACGACCCGGGGCTGATCGAAGTTCCGCTGCTGGCACGGGACGTGGCGGCGCTGGCGCGCGGAGAAAGCATCGATCGCCCCATCTATGACTTTGCAACGTACACGCGCGTTCCCGGACGCAGCCAGCGCGTCACTGCCGGGCCGTTTCTGATCGTCGAGGGGATCTTCGCGCTTTATTACCGGGAACTGCTGCCTAACTACGATTTGCGCGTGTATGTGGATGCACCGGACGAGCTCTGTTTTGAACGGCGGCTGAAGCGCGACACCGAAGAGCGCGGCCGCACGCCAGCGATTGTGCGCGAGCAATACGATCGCACGGTGCGGCCGACGAGCGTTGCCTACGTGCGGCCATCGGCGGCACATGCCGACTTAGTGATTGATGGCACGGGAGCTCTGGACTGGAAAGTGGAGCGGGTGATGACGGAGTTGCGCAAGCGCGGACTGCTGGCCGCGGCGGGGTGAGAAGCAGGGATTAGGGATTAGGGAACAGGGAACAGGGATTATGGAACGGGATTAAAGAAGAGGAAACAACGAATAGAAACCGGATCTTTCGCTGCGAATTCAGATGCCGACGCATCGGCGTTTTTGGCCGCGCGAGTTGCCGGTCACTGCGGCAGCACTTCAATCCCAGTGACGGTGGCATAGCCCAGGACCGGAACAAAATTCAGAAGCAGCTTGCCCTGGGCATTGGGCTCGAGACCTTCGAATCTCCGGATCACAACGTCGGAGTCGTGGGCTTCCTTTGCCAGGTCAAATGCTGTGAGTAGCGTCTGGCCGTTGCAAAAGACGTTGAAGACATGCGCGATTGCCGGCTTGCCTTCAAAGGCATTCGCAGATGTCTCGTCCCAGTTGCCGTGGCGGGCGGCGAAATATAAGGTCACCTTGTACTTTCCGGGAGCGACGGGCAGGGCATAAGAGAAATTGCCCCAGCGCTCGGTTTCGTACAGCTCGGGATCGTCCGTTCCCTTCACTGGCGCGGTATATGCGGCCAACTGGCCGCCTTCAAAGTAGTCGTCGGGACTCCACCAGTGGCTGTCGTTGGAGTAGTAGGGAGTCTCCCTGGCCAAAATGCGAATGGGGCGAATATGTCCGGGCACTCCAGGCAGTATCTCGATCGCGGAGAGCGTTGCCTGCTCCCCATTTTCGGCTGAAAACTCAAGGTGCAGCTTGCCGTCCGCGGCCGGTGAAACGTCAGTAAACACCTTCAAATCGGCGGTAGAGCTTGCGCCGGCGTCGGCGACCACGTCGAAATCGCTCAGCAGCGGAACTCCGTTAGCGCGCACGTTCATAATCCTGCTGCCTTCTCCTCCTGCGCCTGAAGACTCGGGCCCATAGACGGTTTCGGCAAAGTAAAGGTGCAGTTCATAAATGCCCTTGCGCAGGGGAATGTCGTAGCGGAACTGTCCTTGCCTGCTGGTGCGATAAAAGTCGGGATTGAGCGTGCGGGCGATGTGCTGCTCGGGACTCTTCACCGCCGTGCCGCCGGTGAAACCCTCATCAGCGCTCCACATTTTATCGGCGTGGTCAACAAAGCTTCTCCCGGAGCCCGCCAGGATGCGGATCTCCTCCCCTCCCGGCGGCCCGAGCGGCGGTTCGAAGGTCTGCCCGGCAAGCGGCGCCTGTCGGCCTTCGGGCTGCACGGGTTTCTGCTGGCGCGATAGATGCCAGGCGTACCAGAGGGCGAGCGAGAGAAATACAGCACCTGCGATCCACCCCAGGTGCCAGGCAAAGGCTAACGAGCGATGTGGCGGACGCCCCTCGGGGCTGATGGTTGCGTGCGGCGATGCAGTCGGTGTCTCGGCCGCTGGATCTTCGTCTGGAACGCTCTTGCGCTCGAACTTAGGAACGTACTGGCCGAGAGGAATCGAGATTTGGAGTGGATTGCGCGCGCCTTCGCCTTGGTAGTACTCGGCAAGGCGGCGGCGCAGGCGGTTGGCCTCAACGCGAACGATGGAATCCGAATCCTGGTCGAACGAATCGCCGCGGCGAAACGCCTCCACCGCAATCGAATATTCCTTGATCTGGTTCGCCTGGCCGGCAAAAAGCTTCTCACATAAATAAGAGAGAAGGTTCGCCAGGGTGGGAGCGCGGACAAAGCCTTTGGACTCAAGAACGGTCTTCAGCTCCGCCCGTTGCTCGGCGAGTTCGATCGTTTCAGGGGATTCCACGGTCATTTACCGCCGCCTCGCCAACCATGTTGGGATCGTCGCAACGAATGTTATGTTAGCGCGGCTTTGTCGTTTGGGAAGGCTTTAACGGTGTCCGTGGGGTTGTGGGGCGCCTTGTAACGGCGTGTAACCCCGGGGGACAGCGTTCAAGAATGTGACCGGATCAACCTTTCACCGTGATTGCAAACTGCTGAATCGGGGCACATTTAGCGGCACTCGAGCGGCCGTAGCGCAACTGCCACCGGCAGGTAGCAGGTATAGCGTTGTAGACCGCGGCCGGTTGATCTTTACTCAATATCGAACACACGGTCCGGGGACAACCAATCAAGCAGCCCTCCCCGAAATTGCTCCGGATCGAGAAAGAGGTACACCATGAAGAAGGTTGCAAGCATCATCGCCGCAATGAGCCTCCTGTCCTCGGCCGCCGCGTTCGGCTGGCGTGCTCCGATGCGGGACCTGCCCAAAGGAATCAGCCTTGAGACGGCATCGGCCGCCGAGCAGAAAGGCGACATTGCCCGCGCGCACGAAGACTATGCGTCGGCCGTTGCTTACTATCAGCGGGCCCTGCGGGCAGGGGGCCCGAATGCCGACCTGGATAACAAGCTGGGAATCGCCGAGCTTTCGCTGAAGGAGTACGGCGCAGCGCGCAAGAGCTTTCAGGATGCCATCAAGACCGATCCACACAACGCCAACGCTCTGAATAATCTGGGAGCGCTGATGTGCATCCAGAAGAAATACAAGTCCGCGCTTACGGATTTGAGACAGGCTCTGGAACTGGACGAAGCCAACGCTTCCTACCACGTCAACATGGCCGAGGCGTGGGTGGGGCTGAACCAGATTGACCGCGCCACAAACGAATACGCGAGAGCGATGGAGCTCGATCCCGACGTCTTCGACCTGGAAAATGGCGGAGTGATCGCGCAACTGAGAACGCCTGAGCAGACTGCGCTTACCAATTTTCTGATCGCGAAGCTGTATGCGCGGAGAGGCAACGTGGACGGCGCGCTCGACTATTTGCGCCGGGCCAGGGACGGGCACTATCCACAGATGAGCGACGTGTACAGCGAAAAGGAGTTCGCGAGCCTGTGGAAGGATCCGCGGCTGCAGACCATCGTCAAGCCGTAGAACGGCGCACTCGAGTGGAAGGAATAGCGGGAAACCGCGGAGATGCGCCAGAGCGGTTCCAGAATTCACGTGCCCTTTCCGGCGTCTTGCCAGGTGGCTTCTTCCTTATGAAGAAACCACCTGGCGATTACGGCGCGGGGCATAGCGATTGTGGAACCGTTGCGAGCTGGCTGCCGGCAGGTGCGGGGTTATACGCAGAACTCAAGCGCCGCCGGTAGTCAGTGGAACATTGGGCCGGTGCGAGAGCGACATCGCGCCTCCGCCGGCAGGCGAAGACATCGGCCGGTACACCTGAAAACTGTTCTTGCCCTTCACTTTCGCCGCGTACATGGATTCGTCGGCATAATGCATCAGCGTTTCAAGATCGGTACCCGCTTCAGGGTAGGTGACCACTCCGACGCTGACAGTAATGACCGCCTGCATGTGGTCGATGACATAGGGATGAGCGACGGAAGCGACTATCTTGGCTGCGATGGACTCGGCCTCCGAGGGCATGCGCAGGTCGGGAAGCAGGATGATGAACTCATCGCCGCCGATGCGCGCCACTGTGTCAGTTGAGCGGACGCAGGCACACAGGCGATCGGCTAACTCGCAGAGCAATTTATCGCCGGCCTGATGGCCCAGGGCATCGTTGACGACCTTGAATTCGTCCGCATCGACCATGAGCAGGCCCAGGCAGGATTGAAACCGAATAGCGCGCTTGAGCGAATACTGACATCGATCGTTGAGAAGGATGCGATTGGGCAGACCAGTGAGAGCGTCGTGCTCCGAAAGGTGGCGCAAGCGCTCCTCGCTGCCGCGAAGCGCGCGCGTCTGCAAGGCTACGCGGTGGCGGAGAACGACGATCCACGCTAATGAGCCGACAACCAGCAGGCCAACGAGGGAGAAGCTCTCGTAAGTATGTTGCGCGGTCCACCAGGTGGGAGCTTTGAGTACCGAAACGTCGCTGAGAGAGCGCAAAAGGATGTGCACGGACTCGGGCCGCACCGCGCCCTCGCTCAGACTCGTGCTCAGGGAGTCAACCTGCACGTTGCTCACGCCTGTGATGCGCACCAGGCTGCCGTCTTTCCACGGCAGAGTCGCGCCGAGGGCCGCATCCTTGGGAAGGATGGCTGGAAAAAGCACGTCGCCCGCGCGGAACATAAGCGTGGGATCGGACGCGGCAACGTCGCGCCCAATCAGCTCGGCGTCAATCTGAACCAGCTTGCCGTCGAGATCGCCTTTGACGGCTTTATCGGAGGTGATGGCCACGGGCGCCGGAGGCGATGCTGCGCCACCCGCCGCTCGAAAAACCGCATCTTCGAGGGAGGGCTTGAAAAGACTGATGTCGGGGAAGCCAACCACATCAACAAAGGAGCCGACCGGGACCGCGGTCGCCTGCGTGGTCTGGATGCAGATACCGGCCTTCGCGTCTTGAATGCACAGCACGCGCCCCGGCCAATCGAGCGTGACCGTGCCCTGCACGTGAACGCGGTGGAGCAGTCCGGGATCGGGTGAGAAGCGGAACAATTGCGCCATCGGAACCGCGGGCACCAGGAAGGGATCGCGCGGCGCCGGTTGCAGGACGGTGACCTGGCCGAGCGTGGGGAAGAACAGGTGGACGCCAACCATCTGGCGTCGCTGATTGAAGAGCGGCGCGGCGTTGCCGTCAATGCGGACAAGGGAATCGACGAGCGAGTTGTAGTCCACGCCTTGCTGGCGGACAGTAATTGCGGTGAGCATTCCGCCGTCGGCAGCGATGCCCAGGACCGCGTTGTGCTGCGTCACGTGGACGGAGCGAACGCGGCCTTCAACTTCAACCCACTGGCAATCAAGGGCGCCGGTAAGCATTTGCGTCAAGGTGACCTTGGGCGGGTTCGCAGGCAGGCTGGTCTGGCCAACCGGCCGCACCTCGTCGCTTGAGACGACCGGGGCGTAGTCGCCTGCGTTCGTCGCTCCGATAACGTCCACGAGGGTGCCCGGCTTGATGGAAAGGATTGGCCGCGCAGGGACGGAAAGAAACACGCCACCCGACGCGTCGCGAACGAAAATCGCGGCATGCCTTACGTCGATGTAGGGATCGTAATACGTGACGACAGCGCGGAGATGGACGGGAAGGTCGCGGGCCGCTTCTTCAGGAGGGAGGTTGTGCACGCCTCTCGCCGTAACCATGATGGACGGCGTCTGCTGTGAGGCGGGCTGGGGCTGAGCGCTGGCCGCCTGGCCGGCCACCGCGAGCGCGAACAGCGGCACAAACTCCCGCCGGATCCGCATCCACTCCCTCCTTTTCAAACCGGTTGATTGAACCACAGAAGAAACGGCGGCCACAATCACCCGCACTAAGACACAAATCTCTCAATGTCTAAGAATGTCATCGACCATTATGCTCCATCGCATGAGGAAATGGCAGATTACCAGCGTGGGAGGAACGAAAGTGGGAGAACGAAAGTGGCACGATTCGCCAGAGCAGAAAGAGAACATTTTCAAGCCGGAATTGGTCGAGACGCGCAGAATTTCGGCGGCGGGACCGTCTTACTTTGCCGTTAGAGCGGCTACCGGCACCAGCATGTCTTCCTTGCGCTGGACAAGATTGGTGGCGTTCAGCGTGGCCAGCTCAAAGCCGTGGCCGTGCGTGATCGCGTCCGTAGGGCAGGCCTCGACACAGTAGCCGCAAAAGATGCAGCGGTTGTAGTCGATGTTGTAGACCTGGGCGTATCGCTCAGATGATGAGATGCGGATTTCGGCAGTGTTTTCCGCAGCCTCGATGTAGATGCAATTGGCCGGGCAAGCCGCCGCGCAGAGAAAACAGGCCACGCACTTTTCCAAGCCGTTTTCGTCGCGCTCGAGCACATGCGCTCCGCGGAAGCGCTGCTCAAGGACCGCGCCGCGAAGGGGGCCTTTGCCGTCGGGGTAATTTTCCACCTCGGTGGGCGCGAACATCTCGCGCAGCGTGATGCTCATGCCCTTGGCGATGCCGGCAGCGTTGCGCACAATCGACATGGCTCCAGTATACGATGAAGGCAGCGAGGCAATCGTGAAGCAAATCAATGCACTGACGATCATCTTTCTACTCACGTCGAGCTTGGGAATTGCGGCAGCGCAATCGCCAAATCAGCAGCCGGCGCCAGCCGGCTCAATGGACGGCATGGACATGAGCAAGCCAGCCCCCAACAGCAGCGCGAACGACGCAAACACCGCGAAACCGATGGATATGAGCCATGGCGACTCCATGCAGATGGGCTGCAAGATGGGCGCGGGCAGCGGCAAGCCGATGGACATGAGCCACTGCATGGGAATGATGAAGGGCGGGAACAGCGACCTTGCGAAGATTCCGCCGGGTACGCTTCGCATTGCTTATGGCGAGAAGACGACCGACCTGACGCTGGCGGGGCTGGCCGCGCTGCCGCACGTCACAGTGACCGTCCACAACGAGCACACCAAGGCCGACGAAACCTACACCGGCGTGCCGGTCATCGCCTTGCTCACTCCGCTGGGCGTGAGCGACAAGCCGCGCGGCATGCAGCTGCGTCTTTATGTTGTGGTTTCCGGTTCGGACGGCTACGAAGCGGTGTACTCGATTGGCGAAGTGACGCCTGATGTGCACGACGCCACGGTGATCGTGGCGGACACGGAGAACGGCAAGCCGCTGATGGCTGACGGACCGCTGAAGTTGGTGGCTACTGGAGAGAAGCGCCCCGCGCGCTGGGTGCGCAATCTGGTGGAGCTCGACGTTAAGGCGGCGGACTGAGGCGCGCGGGCGACCGTCGGGGCGGGGCTGGTGCGATCCCACCCTTACCCGTTTTTCAGAATCGAAAAACGAGTAAGGATGGGGCAACGCAGGTTCTAGCGGGGCTCGTGCGCATGGGCGACCGTCGGGGCTGGTGCGATCCCACCCTTACCCGTTTTTCAGAATCGAAAAACGAGTAAGGATGGGGCAACGCAGGTTCTAGCGGGGCTCGTGCGCATGGGCGACCGTCGGGCCTGGTGCGATCCCACCCTTACCCGTTTTTCAGAATCGAAAAACGAGTAAGGATGGGGCAACGCAGGTTCTGTCGGGGCTCGTGCGCATGGGCGACCGTCGGGGCTGGTGCGATCCCACCCTTACCCGTTTTTCAGAATCGAAAAACGAGTAAGGATGGGCAACGCAGGTTCGAGCGGGGCTCGTGCGCAACGCAGGTTCTAGCGATGGTGGCCGCCGCTTTGCGATCCGCCGCCGTGACTCGCCGGTGCTTGCCGCGAGCTGTGGTCTGCCGGGATGGGCCGGCTGACGGCTGGTGTCGGCGGCTGTCCGTGGTTCTGGGATGCGTATTGGCCGCGAACCGCGCCGTACGTCTGCTCATGTTGCACCTGCGTGTTCATGCGCGGAGCGGTTGGCTCGTGCGCCGCCGCACCCTCGGATGGCTGGGGCCGGTATTGAACGCCGTTTCCACCGCGGTAACTGGGACGCGGATTGTTGTTGTTTCGGTCGTTGTTGTTGTTGCGGTTGTTGTTGTAGTTGTTGTTGTTTCCGCCACCGTAGGAGCCGCGATTGGCGGCGCGATAGTTGTAGGTGTTGTGGACTACGCGCACGTTGATGTTGTTGTACGCGCGGTTATAGAAGAAGCGGCCGCCGTTCCAGTAACCGCCTTCGTAACCGAGGCCAATGTAGCCGAATCCGTAGTTGATGCCACCGTAGAAGCCGATGTGCAAACCCCAGTGGCCGGGATAGAAGAGGTAGCGGCCGCCGTAAAAGCCCCAGTAGCCCGGCGTCCACAAACCACCAGCGTAAGGCGGCTCAACCCACGCGCCTGGCACCCAGTAGTAGCCGCCCGCACTCCAGGCCCAGTAGCCGGGTGTCCATATGTATCCGTCGCCGGGATCAGGTGGCTGATCGTAATCGGGAAGCGGCGGCGGCGCATCAGTCGCCTGTTCTGTCGGCATTTCAGCGTAGCCTGAGTCGTCGGGAGCCTGGCCGGGCTGCTCGGCCGACTGATCGGGCGGAGGAGCTTCAGTGGTATAAGACGGACCGCTTGGCGCCATGTTTCCCGCGGCGGGGTCGGGCCCCTGGTCGGGTTGGCCCTGATCCGGGGGCGCCTGGTCTTGCGCAGCCGCGACGGCAGCAAAGACCGAGGAAGTATGGGAAACAATGCCGCTGGGACAGACAGAGATGCAGAGTGCGGCCGCAACGACAATTGACAACGCAATGGCAAATCGAGGAATTCGCTTCATCTTACCCTCCAATGAGTAGAACGCAGCCCATGGTCACTCAGTCTAACGCGCTGCTCTGACCCTCGGCTATCGCCCATGAATAAACAAACACGCATTGGATCAATTAGTGGCGAGCTGCCGGCAGAACCGAGCGGCTTGGGGCTTTCGCCGGCTTGAGTGTGACGGCATCCAACAAGGTGACCTCCGCGGAATCGTCCGCAGAGGTCCGCGAGACGCCCCTATTTGGGCTGTTCGTCCTTGCCTTTCGGGGCCGCCTGTCGCTGTTGAGGTTGAGGAGCTGCTTGCCGTTGTGGCGGAGCCTGGCGTTGTGGAGCTGCTTGACGCTGTGGGGGCGCTTGGCGCTGTTCTGGTTGCGGAGCTGCCTGGCGTTGCGGCGGAGCCTGGCGCTGTTCCGGTTGTGGAGCTGCCTGCCGTTGTGGCGGGGCTTGGCGCTGTTCTGGTTGCGGAGCTGCCTGCCGTTGTGGCGGGGCTTGGCGCCGTTCCGGTTGTGGAGTCGCTTCGCGTTGTGGCGGCGCTTGACGTTGCGGCTGCGCCTGACGTTGTGGAGCTGCTTGACGTTGCGGTTCTGGGGCAGCCTGGCGTTGTGGCGGAGCCTGGGGCTCTTCCGGTTGCGGAGCCGCACGGCGCTGGTCCGGCTGCGGGGCTTGTTGGCGCTGCGGTTGCGTTTCGCGTTGCGGCTGCGGATTTGCCTGCCGTGATTCCGGGGCTGCCTGGCGTTGGCCCGGTTGTGGGACCGGTTGATGATGCTGCTGTTGCTGCTGGACCTCCCGATTGGTGGCCCTCAACGCCGGTGGAGCTTTGACATTGCGATCGGCCGCAAGAGGCTGGTCGACGGCCACGTGAGCCGGACGGCCATGATTCGCTCCGGCAAACTGGTCGCGGTTGGCGGCGGCGGTTCGCTGATTCTGGAGTTGCGCCTGCATGGGCGCGGTATGCGGCTGCCGCATTGCCACACGCTCCGCGGGACGCGCCGGAACATGCAGACCGCCCGATCCACCGTTGTAACTCACGCGGGAGCGGTTCGAATCGCCGCCGACAGGACGGTTATAAACGTAATGCGCCACCGAGATGTTGACGTTGTTGACCGAGCGGTTGTAGTTGAAGTGGCCTCCGCCCCAGTAGCCGCCCTGGTAGCCGTAGCCGGTATAGCCAAAGCCGTAGTCGACGCCGCCGTAGTAGCCGATGTACTGGCCCCAATAGCCGGGGTAGTATCCATAGGAGTTATTCGAATAGCCCCAGTAGCCGGGGGTCCAGAGCGCGCCCTCGTAAGGCGCCTCAACCCACGCGCCGGGAACCCAGTAGTAGCCGTCTGGAGACCAAGCCCAGTAACCGGGGGTCCAGATATAGTCGTCGCCGGGGTCCTGCGGCTGGTCGTAGTCGAGCAAAGGCGGGGGTGGTTGGGCTGAAGTGTATTCCGGCTGCTCTCCATAGCCTGGATCGTAAGTCGACTGATCCTGCGCCTGCGGACCGTCCTGGTAGTTCGCTGTCGGCGACTGCGTGCTGGAGTTGTCGGGAGCGGGGGGCAGATTGGCTGCTGCGGGATCGGTACTCTGATCCTGCGTGCTCGCCTGGTTGTTATCCGGTTGAGCCGTGGCTTGGTCTTTATGGCAGCCGGCGGCCGAAAGCGCGATGGCCAGGGGAAAGAGTAAAAACCGTTCAGCTTTAAGAAAGTGCTTCATATTACCCCCACTCAGCCTTGGATGCTAAGGGAGGCGCGTGAGGCGATACTGCTCTGAATTGACCACTATCCGTGGGTCTCAATGACGGACAGCGGGCGGAGCGGACTTGCCGCGATTGTTGGCCGGCGGAGTGGTCACAGGCCGGCGCTGTGGTTGCTCATTCAGCATTTTCTGGCAGACCTCGGAGTCTTGCCCGCGCTCCAAGCCCTGGACGGTCGATTGCCCGCGGCAGAGACGCATCTCCATGGCATCGGCTTCACCGCGAGTGAGGTCCACCGTGCGTTCAAGGCCGCTGAATGGGTCCACATCATAGCGAAAAACGGTGTTGCTCGGCGGCTTTAGCTTGCCATATTCAAAGTGGTTCCATGTGGCGAGAAACGCGCGGCCATCGGGTTCGGCCATCACGGCGTAGACCTGTGTCCACTCAATGCCGCTCGAGGCGCTCGGTCCCGTGGCGTTCCAGACCAGAACGCCCTGACCGCCACGCAACCAGCGCCCGGTCCACATGTGGTGCGCAATGTCGTAATAAAGAGCCGTAAAGTACGTGCTCGCCGCGCAGTCGTGGCAATTGTCATAGAGAATCGTCAGCTCTTCGGGCGCGTCTGCTCGAAAATGCTGCCAATCGAACCAGCGCAGGTTGACGCCGGAAAGCAGCGGAGCCACGACGTGGCTGGTGAGCGAGACGTTCCAAATTGTGAAGGAGTCATCGCCGGGCGTCGATTGCGGGCCAGGGCGATCGGCGGTGACGACCAGCGCCGCATCGTAGACCACGCCGATCTCGCGGATCGCTGTCCACTTCTCGACGGTGAGCGAACGCGTGATCCAGGCAACGATGTTTTGATCTTTTGGGTCGTGAAAATCGATCCAGCGGAATGTGCCCGATGTTTGCTGCGCGCCAAGAGGGAGAACAACGATCAGAGCCGCGCCGACCACGCTGAGGCGCCTGGGGAGGTGAAACCGCATGAATTTAGATATAGCAGAAGGACAGGGACCGAGGGAGCGAGGGAACGAGGGAACAAGGGGGTGAGAGGGCGGGTTGGCGGCTGAAGTTGAAACGGCAGAGAGAAACAAAATGCAGGTCCCCGTTCGACTTCGATCGCCCAAGCGATCTCCGCTCAGGGCAGGCTTTCGACTCCGATCGCTCGCCGCGGCGAGCGATCATCGCTCAGGATGACAACAAAAAACCGGGATGGAGGAACCGCTACTTTTGCGCGGCGGGCGCGGGTTTGATCTTCGCCGCAAAGTCGGGCGGCGGCGCGTCTTGATCCGCAACGCTTGCGAGCAGTGCATCCCACCCATCGTCGGCGCCGTGGACCTTGGTGTACTTGGCTTTGCAGTACGCCGTCATGCCGCCTGCGTCCTGCGGAATGGCGGCGCTCTCAGCCAAGTGGATGCCGCGCGCGCAGTACCAGAAGCCATTGGGATCGAGCGGCGTGGATTCGAGGTCCGCGACGGCCAGCTGGTAGGTGTCCTGCACATTCGTGGGATCAATCTTCAAGGCGCGCCCCAGCCATTCCCTGGCCTGCGAATAGTTTTTCTCCTGGACCGCGCAGTAGCCTTCCGCACCGATAAAAATATCGTTCAGCAACTTGCTTAGCGCAACGAAGTCAGCCGGCGCCATATTTGCCGGCTGGCGCCACATAGGCACGGCCAGCATTCCGCCTGAAGCGTACTGGCACATCTCGTTGAGTGCCGCATTGTCGCCGGCTGCTGCGTTTACGCGGTCGAGCGCCACCACGATGCCCAATACGCGAATGTTGCTCTGATCTGCTGCGAGCAGATGCTTTGCCACCTTCATTACCTGTTTTGAGTCGCCGGCTGCCTGCCACGCCGCCATTTCTGCCTCAAGCGCATCCGTCAGGACCACGCTCTTTGGGTACTGCTGAACGAAGGCCTCAAGCGCCTCAGCTCGCGAAGTCGCATCCTGCGTGCTGACGGCGGCCGTGTAGGCGTTGTATTCGGCGGGGTCTTTGATGACGGTTTGGCTTGAGGGCGGCTGTTGCGCGGCTGCGGCTGCGGCGGCGAAAAGGCCGAGCGCGAATATCAAACGGAGAGTCTGTGGGTTGCGCAGGCAGAGCACAAAGGAAGCGTAGCACAGGCGCGAAGATTGCTGGCTCATCGATCGTGGATCAGTTTCCGAAAGGCATCCCTCTGGGGCTAAAGCCCTCGATCATTCTGCGGACTTTAGTGGCACGAGTGAACTCGTGCCCTTTCAAAACAGCGACCCGAAATGAGTTTTTCACCAACCTGTGACGCCGTGCCCTTTCAAAACGGACTCATTACCCGCTCTCGCCGGGCGCGCTCGTTGCCGATTTTGGTTCAGCTTTTTCCGGGCGGCGTCGCGTTTTGGTTCCCGGGCCAATTCGTTGCGGCCAGGTAGGAGATCTCGTCGACGACGCGCTTCAACTCGACGACCATGCGGCTGTGAAGGCGGGGATCGAAGATTGCAAGCAGCGAATGGAAGTACCAGAGCTGTTCCTTGGGGCCGCGCTTGAAGCGGTCCCATACCGCGGGCCCGATTTCTTTTAGGTCATCGAGAATCGCTTTTGCGTTGTAGAGTTTGTCAGCGACGGAGATGACGAGCACGTCTTCTGGCTCGTTACGCAGGCGCGCGAGATAAGCGTTCTTGCGCTCTTCCCAGCCTTCTTTCTTGTCGTGATCCTCGGCGAGCGTGTCGGAGAGGCCTTCCACCATGCGCGCGACATCGGGGCCGAATTTCTCCCTTACGTCGTCGAGAGTGCGCTGGCCGCCGTGGTCTTCGGCCGTGTCGTGAAGAATCGCAGCGATCACCATGTCTTCAGTGACGGGAACCACGCCGCCCGCCTCGCCCATCACTAGCGATGCGACGCCGAGCAAGTGGGCCATGTAGGGGATTTTGGTTCCCTTGCGGGTTTCGGTGTGGAGGGTGCGCGCGTAGTCGACAGCGCGGGTGAAGCGCTCAGTGAGAATTGGGGTTGGTGTGGGGTTTTTCATCTTTTAGTATCTCATGAGGCGAGTTCGGCGAGTCGCGCAACAAAGTGGCATTTGCCTAACTCAGCAACCTGATTTTTGCGGACCGGGCGAAACGATCGTCGAAGGTGAGAATCTCGCCGGCCCCATTGGCCAACCCAACCTGAGCGATGAGATCATCGGCGAACCCGGCTTTTCCCTGGCGGCTCGCCGCAATGGCCGCATGGGCGAGCATGGGGCTCTCGACCGTCACGCCGCGAGTCTGGAGCAGATTCTCAAGGGTCGTCAGCACCCGTTCCCTGTCCCACTTCGAGCGCAGAACCCACGCGAGCTCCGCCATAACGATCAGCGGCACGAATACGCCGCCCTTCGAACACGCATCTGCCAGCGCCTTGCGTACCTTGCGCGCCTGAACCAGGTCGTCGTTCAGGTAAGCGCGCGCCCAAACATTCGTGTCTGCGACAATCGTCACCAGACCCTCCGGGATTTGGCTTGGTTCATCTTCTCGAAGGTCATGATTCCTTTCGCCTTTGCACCTTTGTTCGCGGCCTCGTCTGCCATCTTCCAGTGATCTTCCAAATCAAAGAGCACCCGGTTTGCCTCGAAACCTCCGTTGGAGTGAATCCTGAAGCGGATCCTGCTGCCCTTGTGAATGCCGAGGTGGCTGCGCAGCGCCTTGGGAAGCGTCACTTGCCCTTTGGCAGTCACCTTGGCTTCAATCTCTTGTATCGGAACGGCTGACATTTTTGGTGGCATAGACAGTTCCCTCTTCCTTACATTTTACACGATTTCGCCTTACCGTGCCCGCGGCTGATCACTGACACGGTCGCGGGTCAGTTTGAAGCGACCCTCAGTCAGGGGCTAAAGCCCGGGATTATTTTTATCAATTGATGTACGGGCTGAAGCCCGTACCCTTCGAACTGACATACCAGCACTCACGCCGCGGCCACGGTGCGGCGCCGTTGAAACTGAGTAGACAGCAGCCTTTTACAGCCCCAGCTTCGACCACATCGCATCGACCTTGGCCTTCGTCGCGCGGTCCATTTCGATCATGGCCGGCCAGGGGCGCTCGAAGCCTTCGGCCTTCCACTTGCGCGTCGCGTCTACTCCCATCTTCGAACCGTAGTTGGGCAGGCGGCTTGCGTGATCGAGCGAATCAACGGGGCCAAGAGTGAATTGAATGTCGCGTTCGGGATCGATGTTGTTGGCGACCCGCAGAACGACTTCGCCGATGTTCTGCACGTCGCAGTCCTCGTCGACCACGATGATGCACTTGGTGAACATGGCCTGGCCCAGTGACCAGATGGCGTTCATCACCTTGCGCGCGTGGCCGGGATAGCTCTTTCGGATCGAGACGATCATCAGATTGTGGAAGACGGCCTCGACGGGCAAATGGATGTCCACCAGCTCGGGGATGGTCAACTTCATCGCAGGCAAGAAAATGCGCTCGACGGCCTTGCCCATCCACGCATCCTCCATGGGCGGCTTGCCGACGATGGTTGCGGCGTAGATGGGGTCTTTGCGATGAGTCACGCAGGTGAGATGGAAGACGGGATACTCGTCCTCAAGTGTGTAGAAGCCGGTGTGGTCGCCGAAGGGGCCTTCCGCGCGCAGTTCCCCCAGCTCAACGTAGCCTTCGAGAATGATTTCCGCGTTGGCCGGAACTTCAAGATCGACGGTCTCGCATTTCACAATTTCAACGGGCTTGCCGCGCAGGAATCCTGCGATCAAAAACTCTTCGACCTCGGGCGGCGCCGGCACGATGGCCGCGAAGGTCGTAGCTGGGTCCGTGCCGATGGCCACGGCGACTTCAAGCCGGGAGCCTTTCAATTTTCCGAGCGAAACCTGGGGCGTGCCGGCCAGAGGGCCGTCGGGAATGTTGACTGAGCCGCCGGCGGTCTCGGCCATCATCGCGACGCGGGCACCCTTCGGATCGAGAGCCGGGTCGGCGCCAGCTTCGGCCGCGTTCCGCAGCGCCTCACGATAGTGCTCGGCTGCAACCTTCTGACGTTGCCAGTGCATGCCTGTGGTCTGGCCGTCGTAGACCTGCATGCGATACATGCCGATGTTGCGCTTGCCCGTTCGCGGGTCGCGCGTGTGCACGCAGGGCAGCGTGATGAAACGGCCGCCATCGTGCGGCCAGCATTTGAGAATCGGGAAGTAATTGAGATCGAACTTCTCGCGCCGAATCACTTCTTTGCACGGCGCGTCCTTGGCGCTCACGATTTTGGGGAATGCGCTGGTGAGCGCGCCGAGCTGAGGCAGCATTTTCAGCTTGTCGAACAGGCCCTCAGGAGCCTTGATATTCATCAGGCCGGTAATGCGCTCGGCGATTTCATCGAGGCGATCGACGCCGAGCGCCAACGCCATGCGCCGTTCCGAGCCGAACTGGTTGATGAGGACCTTGTGGCCGGGATGGCCTTTCACGTTCTCGAAGAGCAGCGCCGGGCCGCCGGGCGCGTAGTTCCCTTTCGTCGCGATCGACTCGTCCTTTTTGTCCGACGCGGCGGACGCGACGGAACCAGAGCGCGAACCGATCTTCGACACGCGGTCGGTGATTTCAGTAATTTCGAGCTCCGGCGAAACTTCTTCGCGGATGCGCTTGAGCTCACCGTGTTTTTCGAGCGTCTTGATCCAGTCGCGCAGATCGTCGTAGGCCAAGGTCGTGCTCCAAACGGTCGTGACCGTTCCTCAACCATGGTACGGCAGAAAGACAGGGAAAAAGGGACCAAGGGAACGAGGGAACAAGAAAATGAGGCCGCGAGAGATCAGAGCTCAGCAGCAGAGCTGGGGAATCCTACCGCAGCTTTGCCTGCCGCATCAAACTATGCGATGCTCGGCTTGAACGCTGGTCTTGATCAGAGGAGATTCCCCCATGGACCCTTCCCGCGCCCGCGCCAAATTGCGCAAATACCACAACAAGGCCTATTTCAAATTGCCCAGGAACCCGAGAGCCGCTGTCGCTACTGCGTGGAACGTGCCCGATCTTTGCCGTGCGTACAATTGGCCCACAGGCGCGCCAGGCGGCGGCGTAATTGCGATTGTGGAGTTGGGTGGCGGCTGGGTCGCTTCTGACATTGACGCGTTCTTCCAATCACTCGGCCAGCCCACGCCGTCGGTGACCGACGTTTCAGTGGATGGCACCAAAAACACCCCGGGCCAGAGCGGGTCGGCGGGCGACGACGACTACGAGGTTGCACTCGACATCGAGGTCTCGGGAGCGGCGTACTACGCAGCGACCGGCCGCGCCGCGACCATCCGTGTCTACTGGTCGCAAGACATTGGCACCGCGGTCCAGAAAGCCGCATCTGACGGATGCGATGTGTGCTCCGTTTCCTGGGGATCGGACGAAGCGAACTGGGGCACGACCGCCGCACAGCAGATGGAGACGATCGCGCAGGCCGCCGCGGCCGGGGGCATGATCGTGTTTGCCGCGTCGGGCGACAATGACTCGAGCGACGGCGGCCCTACGCCGGCAAATGTGGATTGTCCTTCTTCGTGCCCGCACGCGGTAGGCTGCGGCGGAACGTCAAAGACAGCGACCCAGGAGACGGTGTGGAACGACAATCCAGGCAAAACCGACGGCGAAGGAACCGGCGGAGGATACTCGACCGTTTTTCCTCTTCAGAGTTTTCAGATCGGCGCGCCGCCCGCCCCCGCTAACACTCAGTACGGCAAGGGCAGGATGGTTCCAGATGTGTCTGCCAATGCCGACCCCAACACCGGATACAACGTTTTTGTGCATGGATCGGCGACGGTAGTGGGCGGAACGAGCGCGGTGGCGCCGCTCTACGCGGGATTGTTCGCGGCGCTCGGCACCAAGCTCGGCTTTGTGACGCCTGCGCTCTGGAAGAATCAGAAGGCGTTCAACGACATCACGGTGGGTGGCAACGGATTCTACAACGCGGCCGTCGGGCCTGACCCATGCAGCGGAATCGGTTCGCCGATTGCAGGCAGCATCGCTAAGGTCATCGCCACACTGGCGTGAGTTCTCTAACTGGCAGGCTCGATCGCGGGAACGAGTGTCTTGAACGGCGGAATCGCGTCCATTGGATACCCAAGGCGCTTCCACTCATCGAAGCCGCCGCGCAGCGGGCGCACGCGCTCAATACCCAGCTTGTGCAATTGCAGGGCGACCTTGGCTGAAGTGGCCTCGCTGGGACAGGTGCAATAGAGCACGACCTCGCGGTCGCGGGGAATCTCATTTTGGCGCGTGGCGAGGGCGTCGGGTGAGAAGTGCACGGCACCGGGCAACGTGAACGGGTCGGGCACCAGTTCGAGGGGATGGCGGAGGTCGATGATATAGACCGGCTCCCCCGCGTCGAGCTGCTGCTTCAACTCCTCTGGCTCAAGGCGCGAAGCGACGAGTTCCTTGAGAACCATGCGGCGGCGAACCAGGCGCCCGATGAAGAACGCGACGACGCCCATAATCAGCAGCGCGCCGGAGAAGCGGCCGACCCAGTTGAGCACGCTGGGATTGCGCTTGATGAGGTCGCCGAAGAAACGGCCGCAGGCCATCGAAACACCGACCCAAAAGGCCGACCCAATGCCGTCATAGAACAGGAACGCGCCGTAGCTCATGCCGTTTTGCCCGGCAACGGGCGGCGCCAGCGTTGACAGGCCGGGAACGAACTTGGCAAACATCAGCATGGTGCCGCCGCGGCGGCCAAACGAATCCTGCGTGCGGCGAACGCAAGTGGTCGGCTCAAGCGAAAGCTTGCAGAGCAGGCGCAGTACACGATGTCCCTGGGTGCGCCCAACAAAGAACCAGATACTGTCTGCGGTGAGCGATGCCGCTACAGCCACAGCGAGCGCCAAAGGAAAACTGATTTGCCTTTGCGCCGAAAGCGCTCCCGCGGCCAGCAGGATCGGTACCGAAGGCAGCGGGATGCCGAGCTGCTCAATCAGCACCCAGGCAAAGACGAGCAGATAGCCGTACACCAAAAGAATGTCGGTCGGCAGCGCCATAAATCGATCCAAGCTGAGGCGTATTGGGGGAATCAAACCGCCCGGCTCCGAAAGCTAAATGCGGACGGGAGGACGGCCTCGCTCTATGAGATGAATCTAAATGATGTTCGTTGCAGAAGAATGAGAAAAAACCCAGGGGCGGCGGCGAGAGGCGGATGGCGCATGATGCTGCGCAGCAAAAAGCCGCCCGAAGGCGGCTTGATTGCGGTCTGAATTTGGGAGCGCCGTGGCGTTACTGCCTGGGAGCAGCGGAATCGGTGGCCGCCGACGTTCCTGACATGGCCGCCGCCGGCTCCTGATTGGGCGCGGAGACCGCTTCCTGGCTTTTCTCACCGAAATAGTCGTGGTCCCAGAGGTTAGCGTAAAACGCGCCTGTCAACTCGGCCGCGCGCGGGCCGAATGTGGCTCTGCCGCCTTCCAGGAAGAAAACTGTAACCAGGCCGCCCTGAGGCGATTGGGAATAAGCAGCGAACCAGCCGTAACGTGTTCCATCGTTTGAGCACGTTCCGGTTTTGCCGAAGATAGGCAGCTCGCGGAAGTTTGCGCGCAAGCGGCGAGCGGTTCCATACTCAACCGCGCCGGCCATGCCGTCTTCGAGATCGGGAAGGTAACGCGCGATATCGAGCGTGCGCTTGACGCGGGGCTCGAACGAAGCAATCTCTTCTGGCGTGGTGGGATGCTGCAAGTAGTAGAGGGTTCCGCCGTTGGCGATGGCGGCCACCAGCGCACCCAGCTGCAAGGGGGTGACGGAAACACCCTGCCCGAAGCTGCACATACGGGCCACTCCGCCTTCCGACTCGGGAATTGCCTGATCGGGATAGACGCCCAACTCCTCGCCGGGAATGTTGTAGCCGGCCAGCTCGCCCAGGCCGAACTGCGTGGCGTAGTGGCGCACGCGCTCGAAGCCCAGCTCGCGACCGAGTTCCTCAAAATAAAGATTGTTGCTCTTGGCCAGCGCCTGCGTCATGTTCATGCGGAAGCCGGCGAGCTGGACCATGGTGTCGCTCCTGACCAGCGACTCGGACAGCGCAGCCAGCGCCACAGTGAGCTTGATGGTGGAGCAGGGCTCTGCGCCCGGCGAAAGCGCAAGCTTCTGGTTGACCATGGCGAGGATGCGGCCATTTGCAGGATTGATCACCACTGCGGTGCCGTTCATATCGCCCAGCGCATCGATGGCCGCCTGGCGCACCACCGGATCTTCGCCCGTGGTGACGTCACCCGCGCCAACCTCACCGTTCACAAACGAACTTGCAGTGAAGCGTTCGTAATAATGATGAATGCGGCGATAAGACGCGCTGCGCATATGCGCACCCGCCGTGGCCGTGAGGCGGCCGGCGGTCGTGGTTCTAGCGGCGACGCGAGCCCCCGAACGGCTCGCATACCTTCTATGAACCGTTGAAGTGCGCGATGTGGAGACGCGCGAAGAGGTCGTGGCGCCCCTGCGGGCTACGGCATGATGCGTCGCAGCAACACGCCCCTCGTTCCTGGATTTTGTGTGATGCAGAGTTTGCGGGGCGTCCAGTGCCAAGGCGCTGACGGCGCCGATGGCGAAGAGTAAAAAGACAATATGTATAGGCCCAACTCGGAACTGCTTCATCAAGTCAACAACCCCTTAAAGTTTGGATCCCGTGCCGCGCGTTCGCCTGTGGGCGCCGCACTTCGTTCGATTCACGCGTGATGCACTTTGTTTGCTTCGGTGCAGCACCACTTGCGTGCGACTATCCAGCTGCGCAGACCATAAGATCTGCCGCCAATCAGGTTCCTTCTGCTCACAAAAAGCCCAGGAGACAGTAGTTTCCCTTGATCCGGCTTCGCAACCCATACAACTTTCGGGGCGTTCTGTATATTCTATCCTCTTCCCGCCCGATTTGGAACCTTTCCCGATAACACCCTGCGACCTGAGCCGTTGATTCGATGGGTCTTTAGAACTTCAACCGGCGCAGAAACGTGGGAACGTCGAGGTCGCGCTCGGGCTGTTCGGCCGGGCCGGCGAAGAGGGCTGAAGCGGCCTCGGCACCCGACTCCGCAGCACCGCGCGGAGTTCCGGCAAAATCCCCGGCAAAATCACGGCGCTGAAGATCGGTTTCCGATTCAGTTTCCCTGCTGGCGAATTGCGATCCAGCCGACTCTGTACTCTCGTCGTGGCTCGCAAACGCGCTTGCATGACCGGCAACTTCATTCGCCTGCGTAGAAACCGTCACCGTGGTGGCCACTCCCGGCGCTGCCGCGGCAAAGAAAAAACCTTCTTCGCCGTTTTCCGTCTCCGCATCGTCTTCCTCGCTCATAAAGCGCGGCGGTTGAGCGGCGGGCTCCGGATGGGTTTCGCGCATCCAGTTGCCGGTGGATACGATGGGCACCGAAACCACCGGCGTCTCCTCCACATTCAGCATGCGCGCGCGCCGTTCCGGCATCTGGTCACGGAAGCCGGTGGCAATGACGGTGATCTTGACCTCTTCGCCCATCTTTTCGTCGAGCACCGCGCCAAAGATGATGTTGGCATCTTCGTGCGCCGACGATTGAATGAGCGACGAAGCTTCATTCACCTCGGAAAGTTTAAGCGAGCTCGACCCGGTGATATTGATAAGGATGCCGCGCGCGCCGTCGATGGCGCCGGCCTCAAGCAACGGCGACGCCATGGCCGCCTGCGCCGCTTCAATGGCGCGGTTCTGGCCCGAGCGCACAGCCGTGCCCATCACGGCCTGGCCCATGCCTGCCATCGTCGTCTTCACATCGGCAAAGTCGCGATTGATGATGCCGGGAATGGTGATGATGTCGCTGATGCCCTGCACGCCCTGGCGCAGCACGTCGTCGGCGATGCGGAAGCTCTCAAAGAATCCAGCGTCCTTGGCCACGGCGAGCAGCTTCTCATTGGGAATCACGATCATCGTGTCTACGCTTTCGATGAGTTCCTTGAGCCCGCGCTCGGCTTGCATCAGGCGGCGCTTGCCCTCGAACGCGAACGGCTTGGTGACAACGGCGACTGTGAGGATGCCCATCTCGCTGGCCAGCGAAGCGATGACCGGCGCGGCGCCGGTGCCCGTGCCTCCACCGAGACCCGCGGTGACGAATACCATGTCAGCGCCTTCGAGCGCCTCGATGATTTTTTCGGAATCTTCGAGAGCCGCGCGGCGGCCAACGTCGGGATTGGATCCCGCTCCCAGCCCTGAAGTGAGCCGCACGCCGAGTTGCAGCTTGACCGAAGCCTCCGAAAGCTTGAGCGCCTGCACGTCGGTGTTGGCGGCGACAAACTCCACACCTTCCATGCGCGCCTGGATCATGCGGTTCACGGCGTTCGAGCCGCCTCCGCCCACTCCCACAACCTTGATCCGCGCTCCGCGCACAACTTCGTCGTGGAATTGGATACGCATCTCGCCGGCTTCACTCATTGACTGGTCCATGGGGGCCACGCTCTCTTCGATTTTTATCTGCTTCTTCATCGTGATTGACCTCGCTCCGCGTATGGCTTTTACGATCCCTTTTCTAACATCCCAGGGTCCGTGTTTTCTCGTTCCCTTGTTCCCTCGGTCTCTTGGTCCCTGTTTCTAGAAACTCGCCGCAAACATGGCGCGTAATCTGTCGCGCAAACTGCTGTTGCTGTCCTCTGCCGCACGGGTCATTCGGGTGCGATGCGCGTAGAGAACCATTCCAATGCCCACCGCCCAGGCCGGATGGTTGAGGTCCTGCGGCATGTGCGACAACCGTACCGGCAAACCCGCGCGGGCCGGCGCGCGCAACTGGCTCTCGGCCACGTCAAGCATGCCGGGCAGCATCGATCCGCCGCCTGTGAGCACGCAGCCCGCCCCGAGCGCATCCACAACGCCGCCGTAGCGCAGGCTTTCTTTCACGTAATGCATGAGCTCGCGCGCGCGCGGCTCCAGAATCTCGGCCATGGTACGCAAAGGCAACGTGGCCGGAGCGCCCTGCGGCGTGGTGATTTCCACCTCCGCCAGTTGCGGAACCGCGGTGACCACTGCGTTGCCATATTGCTTCTTCAGTTCTTCGGCCTGCGCCACCGGCAATTGCAATCCAATGGCGAGATCGTTGGTAAAGTGCGCCCCGCCGATGGCGACCGACGCGGTGTAGGCTACAGCGCCCTCAAAGAAGACAGCTAGGTCGGTGGAATGCGCGCCAATATCCATGACGCATACGCCCAACTCGCGTTCGTCGGCCGAGAGTGTGCACTCGGCTGCGGCCAGCGACTCAAGCACAGCCTCCGACACCTCAAGCCCGGCGCGATTGGCGCAGGTAACCGTGCTTTGCAGCGCGCTGCCGCCGCAGGTAGCGATGTGCAACTCAACTTCAAGCCGCGCGCCAACCATGCCCACGGGGTCGAAGATGCCGGCCTGCTCATCGAGGATGAATTGCCGGGGCAGCAGGTGCAAGATTTCGCGGTCGGCCGGCAACTCGATGGCGCGGGCGCGGCCAATTGCGGAACGAACGTCCTCGCCCGTAATCTCGCGCATGCCGCGGCTCAACTGGAATCCGCCGTTGGTGTTCACGCCGCGAACATGCGGGCCGCCCACGCCCACCACGCACTCGTCAATGTTGGCTCGGGCCACGCGTTCAGCCTGCTCGTTGGCCGCGCGCACCACTTTCGCCGCCGGCGCCAGCTCCGCAATCAGCCCTTTGCGCATTCCCGCTGAAGCGGTTACGCCATGCCCGCGATAGCGCAACACGTTCTCGTTCACATCGGCGGCCAGAACGCGCGTCCACGCGCTGCCGATGTCGAGCACTACGATCAGGTTGTCCTGCTTCTGGCCCATACCGCTCACCCGCCCTGCACCACGGCACCTGGCGACGGCTTCGGGGAGCGCGAGGTGCTTCCCGATGTAGTCGCGGCCGGACGGTTTGTGGAAGCGTGCCGCTGGGTATTTTCAGGGGTCGTTCGCTTCGATTTGCTCGCGTTAGCAGCCCGCTTTTGCGGAGCTGCGTGCTTTTTGTTTGGAGCAGTCTTGCTCTTTTTCGCCGCTAGACTTTTTCCAGGCGAGCTCTTCGCGGGCGAGGTTTTCGCTGATGGACTTTTTGGCGCTGATCCAGTCGCCGGTGACGCGCTTCCGGATCCAGTGCTCGGCAAATTCGCCGGCGCTCCAGCTCCGCCGTTCGAAGTCTCCGCGGTTTCCTTGCCGGAAGCCATCTCCAGAACTACCTGATTGTCGTAGCGCAGATCCACGGCTGCGAGATGCGGATACTGCTGGCGCCACTCCGCAATGTGCGCCTGGTAGCGCTCGTAACGCTCGAGAAAATGATCCTCGCCAAAGTGCGCCAGAATATCTGCTCCCTGCTCAGGCATCAGCACGCGCGCGTCTTCGGGATCGGTGAGGTCAATTTCGGAAATCTGCTCGGAGTTGTGCTTGCCGTCGGCGTCCAGCTCCGCCATCATGCGCATGTATACGTCCACGCGTTCCTTGCGCGAGTCAGCCGAATCGCCGGCGTCAATACCCGTCAAAACGGGAAACGAGTAATGATGCCTGGCCATGGATTCCGGCGCCATGTTCAGCAGAACGCCGTTGGCGTCAACGAGCCCGATTTCTTCGCGATGCCGCGTAAACGCGACCGGCTGCCGCTCCACCACCGCAACGCGAATCTGGTCGGGTAGCACGCGCATCACCGTGGCCCGCTCGACCCACGGAATCTGCTCCAGCTGTTTGCGCCGCGCATCAATAGGAACAAAGAAGATGTTGCGGCCCATGTCTTCGCCGAAGACAGGCATCATCTGCGCGCGGCTAACCTCGACGAGGCCCGTGGCTTGAATGTCCTCGCTGCCTGCAATGCGAAAGCGCGGGTCGCGTTCCAGCGTATGGCGAATCATCACAATTGCTGTCGTGAAAGCGCCCAGCACAATGAGCGCGCCGGCCGAAAGAAAGACGCGACCCACAGTGCCCGCCGGACGCCACCAGGGGCGCTTGGATTTTCCGAATCGATCTGTTGTTGGGCGCAGAACGCCATCGCCGTCCGGATCGTCGAACTCGAGCGGCATGCCCGGCCCTCGCCTGCCTGCCGCGCCCGGACGAAACTGTCCCGCTAAAGGAGAATCATCCCGCGTGCGCCGCGAACGAATCTCGACGGGCGGGTCGTCCTCCCACAAAGTGGGCCGGTTTGTGTTATTTCCTTGATTCGTCACGGCTGAGCGGGTCGTGAGAGTCGCCAGATTTCACTATAGACTGCGCCGAGTTGTGAGTTTTCAGTGAGATGAACAGGGGTATCCGTGGGGTTACGGGGGAAGTGGAAAACGCGGTACGCAAGATCCGGAGACCAGAGACCAGAGATCAGAGACCAGAGATCAAGGGGTCGAGGGCAGCGAAGATGTCTGCGCGTTTCGCGCTACCGTGCACTAGCCGGTCAGGACCACTGCAATGTCTGAACGGAGTTGGCAGGCAGCTCGACTTCGAGTGCATTCGAACCGAGAACCAACTGAATCTGCCTCTCCTCGCCGCTGTTGGTGAGCACAACCACCATGCTGCCATCCAGGTTGCGGAAGCCCACATGCGAGACGCCGCTGGCGGTGGGTTCGGCCGCGCTCCCAGCCACTCCGTCCGTGCGAAAAACCCTCGCTGCACGGCGCACATGTTTTGAGTAATGCGCGAATGCCCAGTACTGGCCGCTGCGCGTTACCTTGTGCGTCGCGTTTTCAATTGTGACCAGGCCACCGCAGGAGAACGGTCCCACGTTCGGCTTGCCCTCTTCGTCGAGCGCCACGTTCCATGCGGTAATGGAGCGAGCCCAGTTGTTCACGATGCCATTCAACGTGTTTCCCCACTTGGCCCAGTCGGTTTGGTAATCTGGCGAGCGAATGTCGGGCCCTCCCTCGGTCCAATAGGCATTCTTCAGGGGGAACGCTTCATGGACCCGCGTCATGGCGTCGGCTTCGCCCACGTAGCCGTGCCACGCCACGCCGTCAACATACTCATAGAGTCCGGCGTCGCTCAGCTCGTCGATCGCTCTTCCCCACAGGTTGTAATTGTGGTCCAGGATCCAGATCTTCGTCGCTCCTCCCTGTTTGCGCAGCGCCGGCCCCAGGTGGTCCCTCACAAATCCGATCTCGTACTCCTGCCCCCACAGGCACGCCGACATCCGGCCATCCTGGTCGGTGTCGACCTCGTTCTGCACGGTAACCGCATCAATCGCCACACCCGCGTCGCGATATGCCGCGAGGAATTTCACGAAGTAGTCCGCGTACGGCGCGAAACTCGGCTTCCGCATCGCCCCGCCCAGCATGGAACGGTTGGATTTCATCCATCCCGGCGGGCTCCACGGCGAGGAGAAGAGGAATAAATCCGGATTGAGTTTGCGCGCATCGCGAAGAACCGGAAGAATATAGGCCTTGTCGTGATCGATCGAAAATTTCTTGAGTTCAGGATCGTCCTCGTCGCTGTCGTCGAAGCTGTAGACCGATCGCGAATAGTCGCTGGAGCCGATGCAGGTGCGGCAGACGTTCAGGGCCATCTCGCCGGGATCAAAGAGTTCGCGCATCAAAGCCACGCGCTCTTCGTCGCGAAGCTGGCTGAGCAGATAGCAGGACGCGTCCGTCATCGCCGCGCCAAAGCCGAGAATCTCCTGGCGCGTGGACGAGGGATCGAGTGCAATCGCGTCGGGGGCAACCTGAACGATGGGCTTCCATGCGAGGGATTCGCCCGCCGCATGCCGCCGATCGCGGTAGGTGCTCCAAACCTGGACTGGACCCTTTGCCGGCGCGACATCGGCCCAGGCCGGAACCCTGTTCCAAACAGCCGATGCGACAGCCGTGGCCGACGCTGCCTTCAAGAATCCCCTGCGTGAACTTCCTGACATCTTTCATTTCTCCCTGGGGGCAAACATTTCCGCAGGCCGGATTATAGCTCCGCACTGGGGAATGATGGGGGCAAGAACCGAAGAACAGGAATAGACAATGGAGATTGGATCTCAGGGATTAGAAGACTGCGAATCAGCGCGCGGCGGCTTCGAGCGCGGCGAGGATTTGTGGCGCAAGCTGGCTCACGCTGCCTGCGCCGAGGGTCAGGATCATATCGCCGTCTTGCGCGTTTGCAGTCACGACGCTGACAGCGGTCGCGAACTCCGGCGCAAATTCAACGCGTGGACCTTGAATGCGCTCGGCGAGCCGCTCGGCAGTTACGCCGGGGATAGGCTCTTCGCTTGCCGCGTAGATGGGCAGGACGATCACTGTATCAGCGTCTCGGAACGCACCGCCGAACTCCTCCAATAGGTCAAAAGTACGCGAGTACCGGTGCGGCTGAAAAACAACATGAATGCGCCCGCGACAGCATTCGCGCGCCGCGCTGAGTGTGGCGCGAATTTCGGTGGGATGGTGACCGTAGTCGTCGACCACAGTAACGCCGCGCGATTCGCCACGCTTATGGAAGCGCCGGTCGACACCGCTAAAGTTCGCGAGGCCTTCGGCGATCTTCCCGGCCGGCACTCCAAGTTGCCGCGCAATGGCTACGGCCGCCGTGGCGTTCAGGATGTTGTGCCGGCCCGGCACGTGGAGCTCGAACGGACCCAGCGAACCTGCGGCGGTGCGCACCTGAAATCGCGAGAAGCCGCTTCCCTGCCCCAATACGTGTCCGGATTCCGTGCCCTGAAATTGCTCTGACTCGCCTGGCTTTTCTCGGGAACCAAGCAACTCCAAACGGTAGTCCGCCTCCGCGGCGACGCCATAAGTGAATACGCGGCGGCGCGCGCGCGTCAGGATTCCTTTGAGCAGCGCATTGTCGATGCAGGCCGTGACTGCGCCGTAGAACGGCACGCGATCCATGAAATCGACGAAGGCGCGCTCCACGTCGGCCATGTCGTGGTAGCAGTCCATGTGCTCGCGATCAAGGTTCGTGACCACTGCGAGAATCGGCGAGAGCTTGAGGAACGATCGATCGCTCTCGTCGGCTTCGGCAACTAAGTACTGCGTAGTTCCGAGGCGCGCGTTCGACCCCAGCGCATCCACGCGCCCGCCGACAACCACTGTGGGATCGAGACCGCCTGCCGCAAGCACCGCGGCCACCATGGATGTGGTCGTGGTCTTGCCGTGCATGCCGGCAATGGCGATGCCGTACTTGAGCCGCATCAACTCGGCCAGCATCTCTGCGCGCTGAATCACGGGAATCTTTTTGGCCTGCGCCTCGATGACTTCAGGATTGTTGGAGTGCACGGCGGAGCTGTTGACCACGACCGTGGCACCAGCGACATTGGCCGCGTTGTGACCCTCGTAGATCGTGGCGCCCAGTTGCGCCAGGCGGTCGGTCACCGCGCTGCGCCTCAGGTCGGAGCCGGAGACCTTGATGCCCAGGTTCAGCATGATCTCGGCAATGCCGCTCATGCCGATGCCGCCGATGCCGATGAAGTGCGCGTGCTGCGAGGTAGCAAACATGGAGGTGAAGGATCAGAGTAGCAGGGACCAAGCGACCGAGGGAACGAGGGACGGGGAAGGCGGGGAACAGAATCGGGGAACGCGGCACAGCGATCGGAGAAAGGCGATGCGCAGGCGATCAATCTTCCGCCACGACCGGCGCAGCCTCCATGAGCGTTTCGAGGCGCGTCTGCTCGTCGTCGGTAAGCATCTGGACCGGATCGGTGTCCGAGAAAAACCAGTCGTCAAAATCTCCCTCGCGGCCATCGGGCGCAATCGCATGGTCGACGTAATCGAACTGGTTGCAATCGTTGAAGATGACCAGTTTGTAACCGTCGATTCGCACTTCCACATTGGAAGCGTAGATCTCGGTCCACGAGGCGCCGACCGTGAAGACCTTCACTTCGCCGCGCAAGGCTCTCCGGAAGAGCTCTGCAAGCTCCGCGCCGGGAATGAGATCAGGCTTCTGCTCCGGCGTTTCTTCCATTGGCTCTCGTCCCCCCCGCTCCATGACCCTTGTTCTCCGCTTAGGGCAGCGTGTAATCGAATTCGTAAAAATGCTGGCCAGTCTCGGCGCGGATCGTGAGCGTGCCCTCAATACCTTTGAGCTCGCCAGTGCCCGATCCCGGCACCACAATCACCTGCATGCTGGGGCCCTTCCCATCCATGGTGGCAAAGTGTTGAAGCGCAAAGTTTCCATTTTTGCCGTTGAGTGTGCCGGTGACGAGTTCGATCGCCACGTACCCAGCCGCGCCCTGCTTGGGATCGCCCCCGGTAAACATTTCGCCGATCGTCGTCGCTTCCAGGTCGCCGTGGATCGTCTTGTTGATCGAAAAGCGGCCGATTCCTTCAGCAGGCGCGGGCGCGAGCGGGTGGATGTCGACAGTGAAATTGCCTTGAGCGCGGGACATCGGGATCTCCTTTGATGAAAAAACGGCTGGCGGAGCAGAGCGAACCTCGCTGGCGCAGCTACCGGCCGAACAGGCCGCAATACAGGATATCGCGGCGCACGTGCAGCGCGTTTATCGGCAAAAAAGCGCGGGCCATGAACACGAATCCGCGGAAAAGTTGTGCCCTTTTATTTTCGCGCCGCTCCGCAACCTTCCGCCGCGCTGGTGTTTGACATGTGCAGAGCGGCAAGCCAAAAGGAGCAGCAAGAAACAAGCTCCAGGGTGGTGGCGAGCCAGAGCGGACAAGTTAAACGGTCCGCACGGAATGGAGGGAATATGGGCAGCATGAAGAAGTTGGTGTTGGGAGCAGCATTGGCAGTGGGAGCGCTGGCCATGACCGCAGCGCCCGCCCAGGCAGCTCGAATCGGATTTTATGTCGGTGGCGCACGCGCGGTAGCGATTCCGGCGTGCCCTGGACCGGGATACGCATGGGTGGGTGGCTACTGGAATGACGGCTACTGGGTTCCCGGGTACTGGAACTTTGTTGGGGTTCGCGTCGGCGGCCCCGTCATTCGCGGCGGCTTCGGGTGGGATCGCGGGTACGCCTATGACCGCGGCTTCAACCGCGACCGCGACGATCGGCACTTTGACCGCGACGATCACTTTCGCAGGTAGCTCCGCCTTCTGCTGCCTGCAAGACCGGTTCCTGAGCTGTTGCAGCCATTTCCGACGTCGTGCGGGTGGCTCTAACTTCCACCGCACGGACCAAGACCCGCCCGTGGGGACCCCGGAGATGAAAGAGCCACTGGAGCGCAAAGGCTTCGGGCCACATTAACTCAGGAACCGGTATCGCGGCCTCTCCTAACCGGAGGGGCCGCTCTTTTAGGCCGTTCGGCGATCTGAAGCATCTTGTTAAGGTGGGGCGAAAACCGCGATGGGCAAGAGTTGCCCCATTCGGCGTAACCCCAGGGTTTGTTGCGTTTTGCAGCGGAACGGAGGATGCTTTAACCGGACCGCAACATATTGGCGAAAACGCTGTTTATAGAGTTGAAGGCCGGCCACAAGATCAAACGATAGAGGCCGGAAAGTGCTGAAACCGGAGGCGGCTCCGGGGCTCGATCCGGGGAAGACGAGGACGGGCAGCACGAGGAGGATTTCAATGAAGAAGCTCTGGTTGGTTGTGTTGGCTGCGCTGGTTGTTCTTCCGTTCGCTGCTGTTCCGGCGAGCGCCCAGGTCGGAGTAGGAATTGGCGTTGGCCCGGCAGTGGTCGATCCCGGATATTACGGCTATGACGGTCCCCCGGATTGCTCGTGGGGCTATTATCCTTCTTACCCGTACGCATGCGCTCCTTATGGCTACTACGGACCTAACTGGTTCTACGGCGGCGTCTTTATCGGCGCGGGACCCTGGTACGGGTGGGGACGGCGCGGCTGGGGTGGCTATGGCTATCGCGGCGGATACGGATACAGAGGCGGTTACGGCTATCGCGGCGGCTACGTTGGACGCGGCTACGTTGGCGGCGGACATGCCTACGCCGGCGGCGGTTACCGCGGAGGTGGCGTAGCGCACGCTTATAGCGGTGGCGGCTATCGCGGCGGCGGTGGTGGTGCCTATCGCGGCGGTGGCGGCGGTGGTGGCTTCCACGGCGGTGGTGGTGGCGGCTTCCATGGCGGAGGCGGCGGCCACGGCGGTGGTGGACACCGGTAATGACGGCTTAACGCGGACGATGGAAGTCCGCTGATTGATGACAAAGGCCCGCTTGCTTCGGCAGGCGGGCTTTTTGTTGCGCCGAGATTCCGCAACTCCGGAAAAGATCGCGTAATGATGGCAATCCTCAAACGCCTGGAGACCGACGGCTTCCAGCGCCGATCTGGAGCGCCCGGCACGCCTGCCATAGAATCATTGCAGCGCCTCCGAACGGGTCCCTGGAAGCCAATGTGACTGCATCCCCTGAACAACAAAACGCTGCCGCGCCTTCCGCCACCGTGGGTGGAGGGGCCGGCAAAATTTTCGGAATCGGCGAGATGGCCGATCTGACGCGCGCATTCGACTGGAGCCGGACCTCGTTAGGGCGGATCGACCAATGGCCGGAGGTCTTGCTAAATCTTGTCAACACCCTCTTGAATTCACGCCACCCGATGTTTTTATGGTGGGGCGCCGACCTGGTCCAGTTTTATAACGACGCCTACCGGCCAAGTCTCGGCCAAGGCAAGCATCCTGCGGCCCTGGGGCAAAAGGGCGAGGAGTGCTGGCCCGAGATCTGGCCGATCATCTTTCCGCAGATTGACGCGGTTATGACCCGAGGCGAAGCGAGCTGGCACGAGAACCAGCTCGTGCCCATCCATCGAAACGGCCGGATCGAGGATGTCTACTGGACCTACGGGTATAGCCCGGTCTACAAGTCGAGCGGTGAAATTGGTGGCACCCTGGTGGTTTGCACAGAAACCACAAATTCCATCCTCACGGGGCGGCAGCAGCAGCGCGAGATGCAGCGGCTTGCAGATCTCTTCGAGCAGGCGCCTGCATTTTTTGCCGTGCTGAACGGACCCCAGTTCGTCTTCGAGATGGTTAACAGCTCCTATCAGCAACTGATCGGGCATCGAAGCGTTCTGGGAAAAACGGTTCTTGAAGCTGTGCCCGAGACTGAGGAGCAGGATTTTCTCAAATTGCTGAAGAGGGTTTACCAAACCGGTGAGCCCCACGTCGGCCGCGGCACCCCGGTCCAGCTGGCCCGCACCCCGAATCATCCCCATGAGCTTCGATATCTGGATTTCGTCTACCAGCCGAAGCGGGAAGCTGACGGAACTGTTTCCGGGATCATCGTTCTTGGCGTCGACATGACGGATGCGAAAAAGTCCGAACAAATTCTTCTGCAATCAGAAAAGCTGAATGCCCTCGGCCGCCTGGCGAGCACCATCGCTCACGAGATCAATAATCCGCTTGCGTCGGTCACAAACCTCGTCTATCTGGCCCAGAGCGCCACCGTGAATCCGGAGGTAAAGGAATTTCTGGCGGCAGCGGAGATTGAATTGCGCAGGGTTGCGGGAATCGCCAACCAGACTTTGCAATTCCACCGACAACAAACGAATCCGCGGCCGGTCACGGCTTCCAGCCTCATCGATGCCACACTCCCGCTGTACCAGGGGAGATTCTCGAACGCTCGCGTGAAAGTCGAGCGGCGCGATCGCGCACGGCGACTCGTGACATGTCTTGACGGCGAAATACGACAGGTTTTGAGCAACCTGATCGGCAATGCAATTGATGCAATGCAAGGAAAAGAACGGCGACTCGTGATCCGCAGCCGGGACAGCACCGATTGGTCTACGGGGCGCAGCGGAGTGACGCTGACCATCGCGGACACGGGGTCTGGAATCGGTGCCGGCGCGATTGCCCGCATCTTTGAGCCATTTTTCACCACGAAGGGCGACAAGGGCACAGGCATCGGGCTCTGGATAAGCCGGGAAATCATCGAGCGGCACCGGGGGACGCTCAAAGTCAAGTCCCGCCAGGCGGCACACGATTCAGGAACTGTGTTTACCCTGTTCCTGCCGTCGGATTCAGAGCCGTCCTAGCGCCGCCAATTCGGTTGCCCCACCGGCTCACTCGCTAACTCGCTGACTTGCCGACTTACTTCCCCGCCAGCTCCGCCAGCTTGTCCGCAATACGCTCCGCCGCGCCGGGATGCGCCTGCGTGCGGGCCGCGGCGGCCATCGCTGCCAGCCGCACGGGATCAGCGATCAAGCCGGCGAGAATCGAGAGCAACTTATCGGGAGTGCCAAGATCTTTTTCTTCAAGCATGACGGCGGCGCCGGCTGTCACCATCGCCTCGGCGTTGCGCCGCTGATGCTCGTCGGTCGCTGCGGCAAAGGGAACCAGCAGTGCGGGCTTGCCCGCCGCGGCCTCCTCGGCCACGGTGGTTGCGCCGCTGCGCGACATGATCAGATGCGCGCGGGCAAACTCCGCAGCCATCTTGTCGACGAAGGGCCGAACCACCCAGCGCGTTGGATCGGCCCCGCTGGCTGCGTAGGCGGCATGAGTGGCTTCAAAGTTGCGCTCTCCGCTCTGATGCAGGGCGGTGAGACCCGGCACCGATTCAAGCAGAGACTTGATGATGTGCGGCAAACGCGTATTGAAGAGCCTCGCTCCCTGCGAGCCGCCGAAGACGAGCAGGTGCGGCGCGCCCGCGGGCGCTGCGAGCGAGAAGAATTCCTGCCGCACCGGAACGCCGGTGACTTCTGCATTGCGGAACCATTTGGCGGCTGCGGGGAAGTTAATGGCAGCGGCTTGCACCCATTTGCCCACCAGGCGATTGGCCAGGCCGGGCATGGCGTTGGGCTCATACGCCATAGTCGGAATCCTGAGCCGCAACGCAGCCGCCATTGCGGGGCCGGATGCATAGCCTCCAACGCCGAGCACGGCGCCAGGCCGGAACTCGTTCATCAAACGCTTGCAGTTGGCGATCGAGCGCGGCAAGCCGGCCAATGTGTGCAGCCGCGTCATCAGCGAGACGCTCTTGAGGGGGCCCACGTCGATCAGCTTGAGCGGAAATCCTGCCTCAGGAACAAGCCGCGACTCGAGGCCCCGCGCCGTACCCACCAGAAGCACCTCAGCCGCGTGCCGCTCCGCCAGCGCGCGCGCCACCGCCAGCGCGGGAATGATGTGCCCGCCTGTGCCGCCACCGGCGATGAGAATCCGTAGCTGAGAGTTCATAGTTCGCAGTTCGCCGTTGCGACGCGGTTGCCCTTCAAGAAGGAACGTCTTGCGGTTCAGAATTATCTCGGCCGGAATCGACAAAGATCCAGTGCATCTCGGCCGCGCCAATAGCCCAGACAGAGGCAATGCATAAGATCTCGAAATAGGACCATCTCTCTCCCACTCTGCTGAGGACGATCCACTCGTAAGTGAACCAGCTTGGCAGCGATGGAAAGAACCGGAACGCCGTTTGCGCCAACATAACAAGGATCAGAACCACGGTGAAATGGCCGCACAAGACCATTAAAACGGACCTTGAATTACGCTTCGAAAAGACCGGCTTCTTCTCTGCGAGATAGCACCATCCGAAGAAAGCGACGGAGTAGACGATTGGGAGCGCAACAAAGATCAGCAACGCTTGGTGCATCCGTGGCCTCGAAACCCTATTCCCTGTTCCCTAATCGCTGTTCCCTGTCTTTTTACTCCGCCTGCCGGCTGATATTCAGCAGAATTCCAATGCTGGCCAGCGTGCAGAACAGCGAAGTGCCTCCGTGCGAAATCAGCGGCAAGGGGATGCCTTTGTTGGGAACCAGCGACAGTACCACGCTCATATTAAAAAAGGCTTGCAGCAGAATTGTGATGGTGATGCCGAATGCCGCCAGCCGTGCAAAAGGATCGTTGCAGCGGAAGGCCGTGCGCAGGCCGCGCACGCCAAACATGGCGAACAACAGCACGATCAGCATGGCGCCAATAAAACCGAGCTCCTCGGCGATGTTGGCAAAAATGAAATCGGTCGCGGCCTCAGGCAGATAAAAAAGTTTCTGCATCCCTTCCATATATCCGCGGCCGGTGAGCCCGCCGGTGCCCACGGCAATCAGGGACTGATAGATGTGATAACCCGCGCCCTGCGGGTCGGATTCGGGATTGAGAAACACCAGCATGCGCGCGCGCCGCCAGGGAACCATAAGCAAAAGCGCGGCCAGCGCCGGCAAAGCGGCCGCGACTGCACCCAGCAGAACCTTCCACTCCATCCCCGCCAGTACAAAAACCATTGCGGCCACGCCCGCCAGCACCAGCGCTGTGCCCAGATCAGGCTGCGCCGCCACCAGGACAATGAACAGGCCGGGGATGACCGCTGCAGGAATGAGTGTGTGCTTCCAGTCGCGCATCGCGCCCAGGCGGGTGTGCAGAAACCATGCCAGAAACAGCACCAGCACCGGCTTGGCGATCTCAGAGGGCTGAAGCGTGAAAAAACTTCCAAAGCGAATCCAGCGATGCGTGTGGTGCGAGCCGGGCATGAGAAAAACCAGCACCAGCAGAATCGTTGTGATGGAGAGCGCAGGATAGATGAACCGCGGCGATTTGTAGTGGCTCACATCCACGTGCATGAGCACCAGCATGGCCAGCACGCCGATCGCGGCCCACACCGCTTGCGTGAAAATGAATGTGTAAGCCGAGTGGTACTTCTCCTGGTCGACGACGGCTGAAGCCGAGAAGACCATCACCAGCCCGGCGACCACCAGCACCAGCGTGGTGAAGAACAGCCATTTGTCAACGCCAACCCGCTTCGCCATGTTCGTCTCTTAACCGATTCTTAAATCGCTCGATGGCCCTCGCTTCGCCTCCCGGCACGACTCGAAGTCGTGCCCTCATGCAAAACGCGCCCACGGCGCTATTCGTCCTGCTTCGGTTTCCAATCTTTCTGGTCCGCGACAAGCTGTTTAAAAACTCGCCCGCGCTCTTCGTAATTCTCAAACTGATCAAAGCTTGAACAGGCCGGCGCCAGCAACACAACTTCGTCTGGCCGCGCGGCCCTTGCCGCCGCAATCACCGCGTTGGCCAGGGTGGTGCATGCGTGGATCGGCACCACGCCGCGCAGGTGCGACTCGATCTTGGCTGCCGCCGCGCCAATGGTATACACCGCGCGCACCCGTTCGCGCAGCAGCGGAGCGAGCGTTGTGTAGTCCGAGCCCTTGTCCTTGCCGCCCAGAATCAAATGAATGCCGCCGGGGAACGAGGCCACGGCCTTGGCGGTCGCGTCCACATTGGTGGCCTTCGAGTCGTTGTAGAAATCGACGTCATTAATGGTGGCGACGAATTCCAGGCGATGCTCCACGGCGTGGAACTGCTCAATAGCGCGCGCAATCACGGTGGAAGACACGCCCGCCAGCCGCGCCGCGCACACCGCCGCAAGCACGTTTTCAACGTTGTGCTCGCCTTTGAGCGAAATCTTGCTGAGCGGCATGACGGTTTCGATCGCCGCACCCTGCGCTGCGCGATAGACCACGTTTCCGTTCTGCGCCCAAGCTCCGCGGCTCACTTCGTGCCTGGCCGAGAACCAGTAGACCGGCGCGTGCGAGCGCGCCTCGGCTTCGGCGGTGCGAGGATTGTCGGCATTCAGCACCACGCTGTCATTTGCGTCCTGCACGGCGAAGATGCGCTCCTTGGCCAGCGCATAGTTCTCGAAGGTTCCGTGCCGGTCAAGGTGATCGGGCGTAATGTTCAGAATCACGGCGATCTTCGGGTGGAACTCTTCGGTGCTCTCCAGTTGAAAGCTTGAAACTTCAAGCACCGACCACGTATCGTCCGTGCTCTCGTCAATCACTCCCACCACCGGCACGCCTATATTTCCGGCGACGAGCGTCGGGTAGCCGGACTCTTTCAGAATCCCGCCGGTAAGTGCCGTGGTCGTCGTCTTGCCGTTCGAGCCGGTGATGGCAAGGATTTTGCCCTTCAGAAAACGAGCCGCAAGCTCCAGCTCGCCGATCACCGGGCGGCCGAAGTTCCGGGCCTGCACCAGCTCGGGCGTATTCAGCGGCACGCCGGGGCTCACCACAATCAGGTCCTGGCGGCGGAAGGTCAGCAGTCCGTGTCCGCCGGCCTCGACATTGATCCCCTCTTCGAGGAGCGCGGGAATCTCCTTGGCCAGCGACTCCGCCGAACGAATATCAGAGACTGTGACCTGCGCGCCTTTGCGGCGCAAGAACAGCGCCGCGGCCAGTCCCGACTTCCCCAGGCCCACAACCAGAACCTTTTTGCCCTTTAAATCCATCGTCTATACCTAACGGCTGGCGCAATAGCTTTATTGTGCACCGCTGGGGATGCGGCGCGCGCGGTTGCTAGCGCAATTTCAGTGTAGTGAGTGCAAACAATGCAAACACCAGGGCGCCAATCCAAAAGCGCGCAATCACCTTTGACTCGCTCCAGCCCAACTGCTCGAAGTGGTGATGCAGGGGCGCCATCTTGAAGATTCGTTTCTTGCGCAGCTTGTAGCTGCCCACCTGCAGGATGACCGAGACCGCTTCCAGAATAAAGATACCGCCGATAAAGGGCAGCAGCAGCTCTTGTCGAATAATGATGGCCACGGTGCCGATCGCTCCCCCCAGCGCCAGCGAGCCCACGTCGCCCATGAAGATCTCCGCCGGGTGCGCGTTGTACCAGAGAAAGCCGATCGAAGCGCCGACCATCGACCCGCAAAAGACCGTGAGCTCGCCCACCATCGGCATGCGCTGCAGTTCCAGGTAGTCGGCGAAAACCACGTGGCCGCTGATGTAGGTGAGCACCGCGAGCGCGCCGGCGGCAATGATGGTGCAGCCAATGGCGAGGCCGTCGAGGCCGTCGGTCAGGTTGACGGCATTCGACGTTCCGACGAGCCAAAGCACCACCCACAAGACGAAAGGCACAAACGCGAAGAGAGCCATGTGCGGAAGCGTCGCCGGCCAGTGATGCCACAGCAGATCGGGGCGCAGGCTTTTGATAAACGGAACGGACAGACGGGTGGAAAAGACGTCGAACTGGTTCAGGACCACCAGCGCTACAGCGACGATCACGCCGGCCAGCCCCTGCCACAGAAGCTTGGCGCGCGGCGTCAGGCCCAGGCTGCGCCGTTGAACCACTTTAATGTAGTCGTCTGCAAAACCGATGGCGCCATAGGCAAGCGTGGAGAAAACTACGACCCATACCAGCGGATTCCCCGGGTCGGACCACAACACCGTGGGCAGCAGAATGGCGATCACGATCAGCACGCCGCCCATGGTCGGCGTTCCCGTTTTTTTCAGATGCGATTGAGGCCCGTCCTCGCGCACAAACTGGCCGATCTGGAACTCCCTGAGCTTCTGAATCACGTATGGCCCGATGAAAAGCGCAATCAGCAGCGCCGTAAGCGAGGCAAACGCGGTACGGAAAGTCAGGTAGCGGAAGATCCGGAACGGGTGGAAGAACGGAAACAGCTTTTCGTAAAGCAGCCAGTAAAGCAAGGAGCCTCCGAGGGCCGGGTGAGGAGGAATTCAGCTTGATTCTACAGGCTTAGGGGGTCGGCCGAGCGGCAAGGCTGGACCAAGAGAGATACGTGCTGGTCGCTGGATCATCGGGCTCCGCGAAAAAACTAGCCGGGTCTGTATATATATGATATATACAGATTATGAGCGAGAAAGACCGGCTTGCGGCGTGCACCGGCTTTGATTGGGATGAAGAGAACGCCGTTAAGAACTGGGAGCGCCACCGGGTTACGCCCGAAGAAGCCGAAGATGTATTCTTTCACGATCCTTTTGTCATGCGGTCCGACCTGCCGCACTCGAAACGCGAGAAGCGCTACCGGTCATTAGGAAAAACGGGGCGCGGTCGAAAGCTTTTTATTGCATTCACAATTCGTCGCAGGCTGATTCGAATTATTTCGGCGCGCGATATGAGCCGGAGGGAGCTTGAAGATTACGAACACTATGAAAAAACCGATCCCAAAGTTTAAGAACGAGGCCGAGGAATTCGAATTCTGGGCCTCGACGGGGCTGGGGGCGGACTCGACGAAATACATTGACTGGTCCCAGGCGAAGCGTGCGAAATTTCCTAATCTCCGGCCCACACTGCGCACGATCTCAGTGCGGCTTCCCGTCGCGATGATTGAAGACCTGAAGGTTTTGGCTAACCAGCGCGATGTACCTTATCAGTCACTCCTTAAGGTGTTTCTGGCCGAGAGGTTGGCATCGGAGCGTGGACTTAAGCGTGCTGGATAAAAGCAACGCGAGAATAAGGGAACGGATAGGGAGACAAGCCTTCAGCTAGGAGGCCAGGAACTGATAGCTGAAGGCTGTGTATTTACCGCGTCTTCGCCACTTCCTCCACCGTCACTGGATCAAGGAACGGCATCGCCGCGCGCAGTTGCTTGCCGACAATCTCCACCGGGTGCTTTGCTTCCGCCTCGCGGAAAGCCAGAAACTCTTTCTTGCCGGAATTCTGATCGGCCAGAAACTTCTTCGCGAATGTCCCGTCCTGAATCTCGGCGAGAATCTGCTTCATCGCCTTGCGGCTCTCAGCATTGATCACGCGCGGGCCGCTCACATAGTCGCCCCACTCGGCCGTGTCGGAAATCGAGTAGCGCATGTAGGCGAGGCCGCCGCGATAAATCAAATCGACGATCAGCTTGAGCTCGTGCAGACACTCGAAGTACGCGCTCTCGGGCTGATAGCCGGCTTCGACGAGCGTCTCATATCCAGCCTTGATCAGCGCGCTCACGCCGCCGCACAGCACCGCCTGCTCGCCGAAGAGATCGGTCTCGGTCTCTTCCTTGAAAGTCGTCTCCAGTGCCCCGGCGCGCGTGCAGCCGATGCCCTTGAGGTAGCTGAGCGAGAGAGCGTGCGCATTGCCGGTTGCGTCCTGATGAACGGCGATGAGGCCCGGTACGCCGCCGCCTTCAATGAACACTTCGCGCACGCGATGGCCGGGCGCCTTAGGCGCCGCCATACCCACGTCAATGCCCGCTGCGGGCACGATGGTCTTGAAATGAATGTTGAAGCCGTGCGCAAACATAAGCAGCTTGCCCGCGCTCAGGTTCGGCCCAATCTCTTCGGCATACAATCTTGCCGCGGTTTGGTCGGGAACGAGCACCATGATGACGTCGGCCCACTTTGTGGCCTCGGCGACGGTGGTCACTTCGAGACCCGCCTTTTGCGCCTTGGCAATCGATTTTGAATTCGCCGCCAGGCCCACCTTTACCTGCACGCCCGAATCTTTCAGGTTGAGAGCATGCGCATGCCCCTGCGAGCCGTAGCCAATGATCGCCACCTTCTTTGCCTGGATCAGGGTGAGGTCGGCATTGTTGTCGTAGTAAGTCTTCGCCATTGTCTTGTTTGTTTTTCCTTTTTCCGAGATTTTTGAATGTTCAACTGAACTTGCTTGTCATCCTGAGCGAAGCGAAGGATCTGCGGTTGTCTTTCCAACGCGCGGTCCTGCTGAGTGCGGCTGGAGTGACGACTTTCTGATCCCGCTAATCCACTTCGCCAGCTACGCTCTCTTCGGCGGGCTCGCCTTCTTCTGTTGATTCGACGACACCCATTGCCCTGACCACGCTGCTCACGTGATGCCCACGCCGCATGGTCATCTTGCCGCTGCGGCAAATCTCCAGGATTCGTCCCTCGTCTTCGCGCAGCACTTCGATGAGCCCTTCAATCTTGCTCTCCACTCCGGTCATCTCGATCATGAGCGACTCTGAAGTGAGATCGACGATGCGCGCCCGGAATACTTCGGCCAAATCGAAAATCTGTGCCCGATTGCGTGGCGTCGCCGACACTTTGATCAGCGCTAGTTCGCGCGTAACGGCCGGGTCTTTGGCGATGTCGTCCACATCGACGACGTTCTCCAGCTTAAACAGGCTGGCGCGAATGCGGTCTCCGGCTTCCGACGACGCCTCGCACACCAGCGTCAACCGCGACAATCCCGGCCGCTCGCTGCGCCCGACGGTAAGCGAGTTGATGTTGATGTTCAGGCGCCTGAACAGCGACGCTACGCGCGTCAGCACTCCCGGACGATCTTCAACGTATGCAACGAATGTATGAAGCATGACGAACCTTTCTCGTGAATCAGTGAACAAGTGAAAGAGTGAATTGAGTGAATTGAGTGAAGGAATTGGTTCACTTTTCACTCATTCACTTCTTCACTTCCTTAAGACTCTTCCAGCGGATCGTGCTCGGGGCGGCGGATCATCTCGTGCAACGCGCTGCCTGCAGGGATCATCGGGTACACCGAATCTTCCTTCTCGACGAGGAAATTCAAAAGATAAGCCCCAGAAGCCGACCGCGCGGCGCTCACTGCAGCCTCAACCTCGCTCCGCTTGCGCACCGCGCATCCTGGGATGCCGTGTGCATCGGCGAGCTTCACAAAATCGGGGCTCACGAGCGGCGTGGACTCGTAGTTGCGCTCGTAGAAAAATTCCTGCCACTGGCGAACCATGCCCAGGTAGCCGTTGTTGATGACGGCGATGTTGATCTTGATTTTTTCCTGGACGATCGTGGCCAGTTCCGCCGCCGTCATCTGGAAGCCGCCGTCGCCGACGACGACCCACACTTCCTTTTCCGGACGCGCTATCTTGGCGCCGATTGCCGCAGGCAACGCGAAACCCATGGTGCCCAGGCCGCCGCTCGTGATGAGCGTGCGCGGCTGTTCGTGCTTGTAGTATTGCGCTTCCCACATCTGGTGCTGGCCCACGTCGGTGACGATGATGGCGTCGCCGCCGGTCATGCGCCATAGGTCGTGAATCACGTGCGCGGCATAAAGGTGTCCGGAGTCGGGCAGGTTCTTGATGTCGTGCACGGACACAGCGCCCTTGCTGGCCTCAATATTCTTGAGCCAAGCGGCGCCATCGCGTCCGGAGATGCGCGGCAGCAACTGCTCCAGTACCTCGCGCAAATCGCCCACCAGCGCCACATCAACCTTCACGTTCTTGTTGATCTCCGCCGGATCCACTTCGATGTGAATCTTCTTGGCCTTGAGTGCGTACTCCGTCAGCTTGCCGGTCACGCGATCGTCAAAGCGCATGCCGCACGCGATCAGCAGATCGGCTTCCTGAATGGCGTGATTCACCCACGACTCGCCATGCATGCCCATCATGCCCAGGCAAAGCGGATGCGATGCGGGAAATCCGCCGAGCCCCAGCAGCGTAAGCGCCACAGGAATCTCGGCGCGCTCAGCTAGTGTCCGCACCTGCTCCATCGCGCCCGATTCAGTTACTCCGTGCCCAGCCAGAATTACCGGGCGCTTCGAATTCCGAATCAGCTCAGCTGCATCCGTTAGGCCTGCGTCGTCCACGTGCAACATGGGATGCGGGCGATACGGCTTCGGCTTGGCCGCTTCAAAGTCGAATTCCGCCGTAATCTGCTCGGCATCTTTTGTAATATCGACCAGCACGGGACCGGGGCGGCCCGAGCGGGCAATTTGAAATGCGTGGCGAATCGTCGGCGCGATATCCTCTGCCTTGTTCACCAGAAAATTGTGCTTGGTCACCGGCAGCGTGATGCCGGTAATATCCACTTCCTGGAACGCGTCGGTGCCAAGCAGCTTGCTTGACACGTTGGCGGTGATGCAGACGATCGGAATCGAGTCGAGCATCGCCGTGGCAATGCCAGTAACCAGGTTCGTCGAGCCGGGCCCGCTTGTGGCGATGGCTACGCCCACCTTGCCCGTGGCGCGCGCGTAGCCGTCGGCCATGTGCGCTGCGCCCTGCTCGTGACGCACCAGCACGTGCCGCACGGGAAACTTGCGCAACGCGTCGTAGGCCGGAAGAATCGTGCCGCCCGGGTAGCCAAACACGGTGTCAACGCCTTCACCGACCAGCGTGGCCCAGATGATCTCCGCGCCTGTGAGACGTGCCGGCGGTTTCAGTTGCGCAGGTTGGTCTGCCGCGTTAGCGGCTGGCTTGGTTGCGATCGGTGCAGCTGTGCTTCCGTTCGCATCGTGCGCTTTCGTCGTCGCGTTTCCCTTGTGAGCCATAAAAACTCCTTGAAAGCTGCTAGCTACTCGTTTCCTTATCGGTCGCAACTACTCACAGACGGCCTGACACCTGCGAGCAAAGCCAACTCCCGCCACTTCCAATGGCAATCGACATCTGCGAAGCCAATCTCGCGTAGCCATTCCAACTGGGTTTCAAGATCGAGGAGCTTGTTCGATGGATCTTCGACTGCACAGGAAATCGCCTGGAGAAATTCCGCGTGAAGGTGAGGACTTGATGATGAAACATGTTCGAGGTTGCAAAAAACACCGCCTGGGGCCAGGAGTCCGAAAATCTCCCGATACAGCGAGCGTTTTCGTTCATGGGATACGTGGTGGATAGCAAAACTCGAGATCACTGCGTCAAACGGCTCCATCTTGGGCAACCTGTTTTCAAGATCATGCGATACGATCGTCACGCTACTGTCACCGGCAAACAGTGTGTGCAGCGTCTCCAGCATCGTCGGCGAGAAATCCAGTCCAACAAATTGGGCGCCCGGTCGAGCGGCTTTCACCAACCCAAGGAGTCTTCCACCGCCGCAGCCCAGATCGAGAATGCGCTCAGCCTTCAGAGGGACGAACTCAAGCAGCGTGGATTCGCCTTCGACGCGATGCGGAATCGAGTCCGCGCGCCCGAGATACTCCAAAGCGTGCTTCGCCGAGGGCCAAAGGTTGACGTCACATGTGTTGGCCATCGTTTTTCCTCCTTCCGCAGGGCTTCATTTCGTTTTTCCAATTCAATTCACTTACCTGTTCCAGCGAGCAGCTGGCGGCTGTTCTCAGGTCGTTGCGCCTTCAGACGCCGAGTTCACGCGATCCACATACTTCCGGAACACGCCCTTCGGCCAGCGAAGCGCCGGAGGCTTGAAATTCTTGAGCCGCGCCGCCATCTCTTCCTTGCTAATTTCCACGTCGAGCGTCCGCTTGGCGATGTCGAAAGAAATCATGTCGCCCTCGCGTACCGCCGCGATCGGACCGCCGACAAATGCCTCAGGCGCCACGTGGCCCGCGGTGAATCCGCGCGTCGCGCCGCTGAATCGCCCGTCGGTGAGGAGCGCAACCTGCGCGCTCAACTCCGCATTCGAGCTGATGGCTGCCGTCACCTGCAGCATCTCGCGCATGCCCGGGCCGCCTTTCGGCCCTTCGTAGCGAATCACCACCACGTCGCCGGGCTTGATGCCCCCGGCCTGCACAACCTTGAAGCAGTCTTCTTCAGAGTCAAACACGCGTGCCGGCCCGCGATGCGCATACTTGCCCGCCGCGGCAATCTTCATCACGCAGCCTTCGGGCGCCAGGTTGCCTTTCAGAATCACCAGCCCGCCGTTCGGCTTGATGGGCTTTTCGAAAGTGGCAATGACGTCCTGCCCCGGAGTTTCTTTAGCGCTCGCCGCTTCTTCGGCCAGCGTCTTGCCGCTCACGGTGAGCGCCGATCCATCGGCATGGCCAGCATCGATCATCCGCTTCGCCAGCAAACGCGATCCGCCAGCCGCCTGGTAATCCGAAGCTACATATTTTCCTGCCGGCGTAAGAGAGCAGATGTAGGGCGTGCGCGCAGAGATGGCATCAAAATCGTCGATGCTCAGTTCAATTCCCATTTCGCGCGCGATGGCCAGCAAATGCAGCACGGCATTCGTCGAGCCGCCGCTCGCGGCCACGCTGGCAATGGTGTTTTCAAGGGATTTGCGAGTGATGATCTGCGAAGGTCGGCGATTGGCGCGAACTGCGTCCATCAAAATGCGTCCGGCTGCGCGCGTAGCTTCAAGCTTGTTGGGTGCGGTGGCGGGAACGCCCGAAAGCTCAATCGGCGCGATGCCAAGAATTTCCGCGCTCATGGCCATGGTGTTGGCCGTGAATTGCCCGCCGCATGCGCCAGCGCCGGGACAGGCGTTGGCTTCGAGAGCTTCGAGACCAGCGGCATCAATCCGTCCCGCCGCGTACGAACCGATGCCTTCGAACACGTTCTGAATCGTTATGTCGATTTTCTTGCCGTCGGGACCGTCGAGCTTGCCCGGCGCGATCGACCCACCGTATAGCATCATGCCCGGAATATCCAGCCGGCACAGCGCCATAATGATGCCCGGCATATTTTTGTCGCATCCGCCGATGCCGACGAGGCCATCGAATAAATTTCCGCGCGCAACAAGTTCGATTGAGTCCGCGATCACCTCGCGGCTCACCAGCGACGCCTTCATGCCCTGCGTGCCCATGGTGATGCCGTCGGAGATGGTGATGGTATTGAACTCCATCGGCGTGCCGCCTGCCTCGCGAATGCCCTCTTTCAGCGCCTCCGCAATCTCGCGCAGGTGCACGTTGCAGGTACCGATCTCGGTCCATGTGTTCGCAATGCCGATAATCGGCTTATGCAGATCGTCTTTTTTGAATCCAGAACCGCGCAGATACGACCGCGCCGCCGCACGGCTCGGCCCTTCGGTCAACGGAATACTTTGTCGCTTGCCTTCGATGGTCATTGGCTCTTCACTTCGCCTTCAGCCAGCCGGCTTCGTCGTGCTTCGTTTCAAAGGTGTCCAGCGCCGCGGCGTGCCGCAGCGTCAGGCCGATATCATCCAGCCCCTCAAGCAGGCAAAACTTCCTGAAGGGATCGATTTCAAACTTCGCCGAGAATCCGCGTCCATCCGTCACCGTCTGCGCTTCAAGCGAAACCGTGAGCTGATAGTTCGGAATTTCCTTTGCGTTCTGGAGCAATGTCTCCACTTCTTCCTCGCTCAGCCGAGCCAGGACAATCCCGTTTTTTCCCGCATTCGAGAAGAAGATGTCGGCAAAGGTTGGCGCAATCACCACGCGGAAACCGTAATCGCTCAACGCCCACGCGGCATGTTCGCGGCTTGATCCGCACGCAAAATTCCTGCCTGCAATCAGAATCTTCGCGGCCTTGTAGCGCGAGTCGTTCAACACAAAATTCGGATCGGGATCGCCCGACGCCGTGCGAC
>CAVXMJ010000023.1:0-75375 GCA_963762905.1 uncultured Acidobacteriaceae bacterium
CCTCCTGCCGCGTACCAGGGAGCTCCGAGGGATTTGGGACGCACGAGTGCCCCGGTGGTCGCGGCCGTGGTGGTCACGGTGAGGGTTCCGGTTCCGTTCGAGGCGCCGGCGATCGTGACCGGAGATGTTGCACCAAAGCTGAACGTCGGCGGATCGCTGGCGCCGCTGGGGCTGGACGCAAGGGCCGCGGTGAGAGTCACGCTGCCGGTGAATCCTCCGCTTGGCGCAACGATGACGGTCGTCGTATTTCCGGTTGTGGCGCCGGGCGAGCTGATGCTGATGGCGCCGCCGTTCGAGAGCGAGAAAGTGGGCGGCGGCACGTAGGCGTCCACAGTGACGTTCACGGTGGTCGGCATCATGATCGCGCCGGAGGTTCCGGTGACCGTGACTGCGTAGGCTCCCGCTGTTGTTGTGGTGGTCGTGGTGACGGTGAGCGTGGCAGTCTGTGCGGAGGCGCCGGTGATGGTGACCGGCGTAGTAACGCCGCAGGTTGCCGGGCTGGTCGCTCCGGTGGGGGCCGCCGTGACCGCGCAGGTAAGACTGACCGCGCCTGTGAATCCATTCGCGGGCGTGACGCTGATGGTCGCTGCGTTGCCCGTGGTGGCGCTGGCTTCAAAGGTGATGTTGCCGCTGTTGCTGAGCGAGAAAGTGGGTGGCGGCACGTAAGCAGTCACCGTAACACCCACGGTGGTCATCTCGGTAATCGAGCCGGACACGCCATAAACCGTAACCGCATAGGCTCCGGCGGTCGTCGTCGTCGTAGTAGTTACGGTTAATGTCGCGTTTTGCGCAGTGGTTCCTGTAATGCTCTCTGAGGATGTAACACCGCAGGTTGCCGGGCTGGTTGCGCCAGTGGGGATGGTGGTGACCGTGCACGTGAGATTGACCGCGCCAGTAAACCCATTCGACGGCGTAACGGTGATCATGGACGTGTTGCCTGTGGTGACGCTTGCCTCAAAGGTGATGGGACCGTTGTTCGTGAGACCGAAGCTGGGAGTGGGCGTGGCGGTTACTGTGACTGAATTTGTTCCTATTGCGCTGTTATAGGTTGAGGAGCTGTTTGAGTCGGGGGTATACGTGGCCGTCAGCGTATCGGTCGCAATGGCGAGCGAGCTGCCGGGAACGGTGATAACGGCGCTGCCACTGGTGAGCGTGGTGGCAGCTGAGGCGTAGGTGCCGCTGGTCAGCGTGACCGAGCCGGTGGGAGTTGCGCCGCCGCCGCTCACAGTAATAGTGACCATGGTCGACTGCGCGGTGGTGATGCTCGTCGGGGATGGCGTGACGGTGACCGTCGGCGTAGTTGTCGTTGCCGCCGCGACCCAGGCGGTTGACTGATTTTGAAAGACGGTCAGGCTGTTGCCCTGGCCCTGGGTACTGGCTTGGCCGACCAATATCTCGGGATAGCCGTTGCCGAGCAGATCGGCGGCCGCGACGGTGGCAGGCCGCTGGCCTAAGGCGAGAAGCGTGTCGGTGAGCGTTCCGTCGCCATTGCCAATCAATACTTCGGTGTAATCGGCCGGGTTGCCCACCACCGCGCCCAGATCGCCGCTGTTGTTGAAGTCGGCCAGCGCCATCGAGGTCGTGCCGATGCCGTCAGTGCTTGCAAGCGCCAGCGTGTTGGCCGCCTGGAATGTGCCATCGCCGTTGCCGAGCAGCGTGTAGACATTAGGCGTGCCCGTTCCGGCGCTGGTCCCAGCCACGTTTCCGGCCACGATCAAGTCCAGCTTGCCGTCGTTGTTCAGGTCGCCGAGTGCTGCAACGGTATAGTTGGTCGCCGTCGTCGTGGGCGTCGCCCCGGTGGTGAAGGTGCCGTTGGCGTTGCCCAGGTAGACGTGCAGAGCGCCGTTGATCTGCTGGCTGCTGCCGACATAGTTGAAAGCGCCCTGATCCGCCACAACCAGATCCGTTCTTCCGTCCGTGGTCAGGTTCCCTGCGGCAAGTCCCGTTGGATTCAGCGAAGAATCGATTTGTACGGGCGCGCCAAGCGTGCCGTTGGACTGGCCTAACAGGACGTATACCCCAGACGGCCCGCTGCCTGTGGCAACCGATGACACGCCCACCGCGACGTCCGGAATGCCGTCGCCATTGAAATCGCCCACCGCCAGGCTGACGGGATCGTTGGGCAAGGCGTAATCCTGTTCCCCGGCGAATGTTCCATTGCCCTGGTTGACGAGGACGGACAATTGAGGAGATGCGCTGAGACTGTAACCGGCGAGCACCGCGTCCGGCAGGGTGTCGTGATTCATCTTCGCGGCGACCAAGAACGTCGGCGAGATGTTAATGGAGCTTGTAACTGCAGCGCCCAATGCTCCTGTGCCGTTGCCCGGCAGCATCAATAATGAGCTGGCCGTTCCGCCGTTGTTATTTTGACCAAACACGAGCACATCGAGATTGCCATTCCCCGTGAAGGTCCCGCTGGCAATTTCCAGCCCGCTGTTGTTTGGATTGCCGGGGTCGCCGTAGGTGCCCTGGTTGTAAACCGGCGAGTCGACAAACGTGCCGTTGCCCAGCCCCATCAAAATCTGAAACATGGGCAGCGGCGTGTCGTATCCGCCTTCGGTGTAGGCGCCTCCCGAGCCGGTTCCCAGCACGATATCCGGGTTGCCGTCGCCGTCGATATCGGTGATGGTTACCTGCATGTAGTCCGGCAGTGCGGCATAGCTGGGGCCGGTTGTAAAGGTTCCGTCGCCATTGCCGAAATAGATGGAGACGAATCCCGGCTGGGTGACAACTACGTCGAGCTTGCCATTGTTGCGCAGGCTCCCGACCGCGCCGGGAAAAAGGTAGTTAGTGGCGCTGGCAATGGACGAGTTGGTGGGGCCGACGGTGAAGCTGCCGTTGCCCGCGCCAAACAGCACCGTGCCGCCGACAAGCAGGTCCTTCACATCCCCTGTCTTGAAGACGCCGGTCACAGGCTGGTCAGACGGGACCCCGGTAACGGCCGAAATCGGCCCAATGGTAAAGGTTCCGTCGCCTTTGCCAATCAGCGTCGTCACGTTCGCGACCGCCAGGCCCGTGGTCGTCAGCTCAACGATGTCGGGGATGCCGTCGCCGGTCACATCGTCAATCGTGAATTCGCCCAGCCCATTGTCCGACACGTCATAGTAAACGGGCGCTTTGAAGGTGCCGTCGCCGTTGCCCAGGAAGACAGCCGTGGCCGCAGCTGAGGTTACTGGATCGGTGAGCCCGGTCTCCACAAGGTCGAAGATTCCGTTGTTCCTGAGGCTGGCGGCGGAGAGGTACCCTGCGTTCTGGCTGTTGCTGAGCTGCGTGTTCGTTACCGTATTGGCAGTAAGGTCGGTCACCGTGACATACAGCCCGTTGCTCCCGAGTTGGGCGGTGATGGCCGCGCCGTCCGAAGTCGACCCCAAAGAAAGTCCTATGCCGGTAGCAGGCAATCCGAGCACCTGAGGAGTGCAGCCATTGGCAAAGACATCTGGCGTGGTCGTCAGGCCAGCGAGCTCGTGGAAATAATCTTGTCCTTCCGTCAGCGAGGTGAGGTACTCGGCGTCCGGCAGCCCGGCGCCGGGGAGAACGTAGACCTCGTCGAGGCTGCAATCCGGCTGGCGCGCCAAAGCGACCGCATAAGCAACCGTCGCATCGGCTTCGGTGGTCGAGTTGGGAACCCAACTGAGAAAGGTGAGCCAATTGCCGAGGAACGGCAGGGTAGGAGTGCTGGAGCTGAGAGTTGGAGTAAAGGTTGGGCCTGCGTCCGGGGTCGAGCTATCGCTTGCTCCTGCGCGGCTACTGCCGGCAAGAAGGGAAGGCAGTCCCGACCGGGAATTAGAAGTGGTGTGGAAGGCGCCAATAAAGAGCCTCGCCTTGAACAAGTAATTGCGGCATACCTCGAAATCCTGCACCCCAGCATCTTGCCTTCTTTGGCAAAGGTCCGTTATATCCTCATTGGTCATGTTCACTATCCCCAAAGCAGTACCCGTTATGCTTGGGGGCGCTTGGGCGCACGCTTGGTGGGGGCGAACAAGCCCAATCGTTGCCAGGATGAGAACGATCACGAGAGTTCGAGCGGAGAGAATTCCGAGCGCCGATTCGCGCAGCGGTTGAGCTGCGCGACCGGGCGCAGCTGTTTCTGGCGCCGCGCTCCCGGACGGGGCGAGTGTCAACGTCCGCATTCCGCCCCGCCTTGTCTGACGCCGCGCGCAGTATGCCAGGACGCGGTCCTCAATCCGAGCAAGGCGCCGAAGCAACGTTTGCAAAACACGGCGCGCTGGGAGATGGACGGAACTGCTGGCAACAGACCGAGGTTGAAGGGGCATGGCACTGCTCCGGGGATGCAGACATTCGAAGGGTGAAACGATCTTCCGATGAAAATTCAAAGGGGGGACGATGGAGTTAGCCAATAAAGAAGTACGGCTGACCAAAGTTGGCTCACGCGGCGATGTCTGGCTTGCGCCTTTAGGGGGAAAGGATGTCGCGAATGATCTCTTATACCACGTCTCCCGCTCGCTCGGGAATAAAACTGCAAAGTCATCAAATCGGGACATTGCGCCTAGATTACCGCCAACTTGGAAGTAACCCTCGGTTGACGGTAACAATCCAATGCGCTCATTGAAGTGGGGATGGGCCTTCGCTCAGTTCCTATAATTCTTTAGGTTAGAGATAGAATCTCATCAGGCAGAAGCGAGATGCTGCCGCGCACGTTGTGGAGTACATGCGCATGTTGACCATCTCCAAATCCTTGTCAGCGGGCCAGGCGCGGACGTATCACTCCCGCGAGTTTACTTCCGAAAAGCAGAACTACTGGAGCCGCGACCAGCAGGCGCATAGCGAGTGGCAGGGCAGGCTCGCGCAGGAGTGGGGTCTGCATGGCGAAGTCGGCTCCGAGCACTTCGCCCGCCTGAGTGAAGGCCAGCATCCTGAGAGCGGCGTGCAGCTCGTCAAGCATCAGCCAGCACGCACCTACGAAAACGAGTACGGCAAGGAAATCACCAGCGTGGAGCACCGCGCCGGATGGGATGCCACATTCTCCGCGCCGAAGTCCGTCTCGCTCACCGCCCTTGTAGGACGCGATGACCGTGTCCGGGAGGCGCACCGTGAAAGTGTCCGCGTCGCTCTTGGAGAACTGGAGCGTTACACGCAGGCGCGTATCGGCAACGTCCATGCACCGGAGACGACCGGCAAGTTCATCGCGGCCACCTTCGAGCATGACACTGCCCGTCCGGTGGACGGTTATGCTGCGCCGCAGCTTCACACCCATGCCGTCATCTTCAATGTGACCGAACGCGAGAACGGCCAGACCCGCGCGCTCCAGGAGCGCAGCTTGTTCCAGTCCCAGCAGTATGCAACCAGCGTGTACCGTTCCGAACTTGCCATGCGATTGCATGGCTTGGGCTACGAGATCGAACGCGGCAAGCATGGTCAGCCGGAGATCAAGGGCTACACGCAGGAGTATCTCGACGCATCGAGTCCACGCCGTGAACAGATCAAAGAGCACTTGCAGGAGATCGGGAGAGACGGCGCGGGCGCGGCGCAGGTCGCGGCCCATCGCACGCGGGACAGCAAGGAGCTGCTTTCGCCGGAAGAAGTGTTACAGCGGCATCGTGAACTGGCCGCGCAGTTCGGCCATCAGGCGGATCGCGTCGTCGCGCAGGCGCGCGAACATGCACACCACCATGCGCAACAACCGGAAAAGACAGTGCAGCAGTCCGTGACCTATTCGCGCGCTCATGTCTTTGAGCGTTCGGCAGTGCAGGATGAGCGAGCCATCCTGCAAGCGGCGATGGATCGCAGCATGGGTCAGGCGACCTACGGCCAGGTGCGACATGAGTTCGAGCAACGGGTGATGCGAGGCGAGTTCCGCGCAGTGGAACAGACTGATGGCCGCGCCGCGCCACAGTACACGACTGCCGAGATGATTCGCATGGAGAAGGAGATCGTCGGCCAGATGCAGAGAGGCAATGAGCGCGGCTATGGCGATCCGATGCTGGTTTCACCGCAGTTGCGAATTTGGACAGAAGACCGGCACCCAGAGTTGAGTCCGGCGCAACGCAGCGCGGTCGATGACATCTTTGTGAGCCGCGAGAAGATCGTTGGATTGGATGGAGTCGCCGGGGCCGGCAAGACGACGACGCTGGCTGTGGTCCGTGAAGGTGCGGAGGCGCAGGGATATACGGTCGAAGGATTCGCGCCGACTTCCCGCGCGGCGCATAAGCTCGCCGAGGCCGGTATCGAGACTTCAACGCTCCAGCATCATCTTGCCAGGGGCGAGCAGCCGGACACCGGCGAGAAGCGATTGTATGTACTCGATGAAATCGTCGCTTGCCTCAACGCGCCAGATGCACGAGTTCGTGACCCGCCTCCATCCGAATGACCGCGTTCTACTGGTAGGCGACACGCGCCAGCATGAGGCCGTCGAAGCAGGCCGCCCCTTCGCGCAGCTTCAGGAAGCGGGAATGCGCACGGTGAGGCTGGAGGAGATCGTGCGGCAGCGCGACCCGGAGCTGAAGCAAGCCGTCGAGCAGTTGGCGCACGGTCAGGTTGGAGCCGCTGTCGAAAGTCTTGACCGGCAGGGCCGAGTGCATGAGGTAAAGGGCCACGAGGAACGCATCTCCGCTATCGCGCGCGAGTATGCCAAGTCTCCTGAAAGCACACTTGTGGTTTCGCCGGACAACCGTTCGCGCACCGAGATCAATCATCGGATACATGACGAGCTGCAATCGCGCGGCGTTGTAGGCCAACAGGAGCACTCCATCAACACGCTTGTGCCGCGTCAGGAGATGACCGGCGCGGATCGCAGTTGGGCGCAGCAATACCAAGTCAATGACATCCTGCGCTACTCGCGCAGCTCGCAGGAGACGGGCATCAAGAAGGGCGAGTACACCCGCGTTGTGGCGGTAAATGCGCAGGCAAACACGCTGACGGTGTTGCGGACGAATGGAGAACAGACGACCTACGATCCGCGCCGCCAGATGGGAGTCTCGGTTTACCGCGAGCAGGAGAAGGCATTCTCCGTTGGCGACCGCATCCAGTTCACTGCGCCCAGCCAGGAATTGAAGATTGCGAACCGTGAACTTGGAACAGTGGAAGGCATCGCGCCGGATGGCACAATGCGATTGAAGCTGGACAACGAGCGCAGCATGAGCTTCGATCCGCAGCGACACCCTCATCTGGATCACGGCTACGCCGTGACCAGCTACTCCAGCCAGGGGCAGACCGCAGACCGTGTGCTCATCAATGTAGATACGGAACTTGGCGCGAAGGACCTGCTCAATAACCGCATGGCCTATGTGTCAGTTTCGCGCGGCCAGTGGGACGCGCAGATATTCACGAACGATCGAGAGAAGCTGTCGCAGGCTTTGGGCCATGATGTTTCGCACCAGAGCGCCCATACGCCCGACCTGAAACCGCCGCAACATGAGATAGCCGAGACTCCCAAGCAGGAAAAGAGTCAGGGTATGGATATAGGGCTGAGCCTCTGAAGGCTCCGACGACGGATGCGATTATCCGTTGCATGAAGCCCATGGCTGAGACTTCGACTGGCGATTGCGGCATCAACATTCGGTTTCATCGCTTCTGACCACTGAACATGCGGCGAAGATGCGGCCATTGCTGCGATCATTTATCGTTAGCAGTATGAACAGCAGGAACCGACATCGCGTATGGACATGGCTACTCTGTGCGTTGCTGTTCTGGCTTCGGAAGAAGGGGCGACGCACCCCGGCTCCTCGTGCCCAAGGGACCTGTAGCAGCCAAATTGGCTGAAATTTGCACAATTTGCCCTGCACAGTTCCTACACAGCCAAAAATTGGCATGTTATGTGCAATGAAAACAATGTGATGCAAAAGTTTTATCACCCGCTCAGGATGACAATTTCTGGGGGTGCGAAGCAAAAAGCAACCGCAGACCCTTCGACTTCGGTCGCCTCGGCGACCTTCGCTCAGGATGACAATCTTCTCAGTTGCGATTGTGCCTTTGGACCAAGGAGCGCGGCGGGCATTGACGAGTTTAAGGGCGGTCAGGGAGACTGGGTGATCAAGCAAACGTGTGCAATACGGAGTTTTTGCGGATGGTCGAGAAAGACAAAGGCACCGGAGCGCGGGTTTCGCAGGACGGCGCGGGACGGCTGGCGCTGCGGCAGACTTCCATCAAAGACATTGCGCGGCTGGCGCGCGTGTCGCACCCGACGGTCTCGCGGGCGCTGCAAAACAGCCCGCTGGTGAATGCAGCGACGGCGGCAAAGATCCGAAAGATTGCCGAGGCCGCGGGGTACAGGCCGAGCGCGGTGGCGCGCGGATTGGTGATGCGGCGGACGAAGACGGTGGGACTGGTGGTGACGACGGTGGCCGATCCGTTTGCCGGCGAAGTGGCGTGCGGGATTGAACAGGCGGCCAACGATCACGGGTATGCGGTGTTCCTGGCCAACTCGAATGCCAATGCGGAGAATGAGCGGAAGGTTGTGCAGGCGCTGGCGGAGCGGCGCGTGGATGGAATCATCGTGACGTCGTCACGCGTGGGCTCGGATTATTTGCCGATGCTGGCGCAACTGAACGTGCCGATGGTGCTGGTGAACGATCAGTACCCCGGAGAGTTTGTGCACTCGGTGATGATTGCGAACGAGGAAGGAAGCCGAGCGGCCACGGAGCATTTGATCGATCTGGGCCACCGGAGGATTGCGTACGTGGGTGACCGAAGCGGATACCAGACCGAAACAGAAAGGCTTGAGGGATATAAACAGGCGCTGAGTGCAGCGGGAATCGAATTCAAGACAGAGCTTGCGGTGCATGGCGACGGTCGGCCCGAGGGGGCTGCGGAAGCGATGGAGGCACTGCTGAAACTGGCTGAACCGCCGACGGCGGTGTGCTGCTACAACGACATGACGGCGCTGGGAGCGATGCGGGCGATACGGGCGCGCGGGCTGCGCGTGCCGGAAGATGTTTCAGTGACAGGATTTGACGATTTGTTTTTTGCGGAGTATCTGGAGCCTCCGCTGACCACTGTGCGGCAGCCGATGCGGCGCATGGGAGAGATGGCGATGGAGAACCTTTTGAAGCTGATGGCGGGAGAGGATTCGGTGGCGCAGGTGAAGGTGGATGCGGAGTTGGCGGTAAGAGGGTCAACGGGAAAAGTAAGAACGATTCCTGGTCCCCAAATGCGCGGGACCAGGGGCACCCAAGCATCTGGTGCAGGGCGGGCAAATGGGTGAGGCGGGCGCAAGAAACGGAGGGCCGGCGCAACTGACGCCGCTGAGCTTCTTTTGTAACGACACGCCGATTCTTCCGGCCATTCGCAAGCCGGAGTTTGTGGAGCAGGCGATCGCATCGCGCGGCAAGCTGGTGTATTTGCTGACGGGCGATCCAGAAAATGTGGAGTCGATGATCCGGAAGATTGTGGCCGCGGGGAAGATTCCGCTGGTGAATCTGGACCTGCTGAATGGATTTTCGCGCGACAGGTACGCGGTGAATTACCTGAAGCGAGTGGGGGCGCAGGGCATTATTTCGACGCACCTTGATCCGCTGCGGCACGCGCTGGCGATCGGGCTGTATGGAATTCAGCGGACGTTTCTGCTGGACTCGGGCGCGATGGACACGATTAGCAATCAGCTCAAAAACACACCGGTGCATGCGCTGGAGATTTTGCCCGCGCTGGTGGCGCCGAAGATGCTGGCGCGGGTGCGGGTGATCTCGCCTGGATTGCCGGTGGTGGGTGGTGGGCTGATTGAGACGATGAAGGAAGTGGAGGAGCTGCTGGCGCAGGGATTGAGCGCGGTTTCGACTAGCAACCCGGTGATGTGGCTGAGGTAGGGCGCGGGCAACGGAGTTTTATTTGGCGAGTTGGCCCGTCCGCTGCGCGGCCCTGTTGGCGAGATCGCTGGTTGGCCGGTTCACGGCTGGTTTGGGATTGAGGGTTCCCACCCTAGCGGCAAAAACAGAAGCGCCGCGAGGGTGGGGCACCCGGCCCTGTTGGCGAGATCGCTGGTTGGCCGGTTCACGGCTGGTTTGGGATTGAGGGTTCCCACCCTAGCGGCAAAAACAGAAGCGCCGCGAGGGTGGGGCACCCGGCCCTGTTGGCGGCTGGTTTGGGATTGAGGGTTCCCACCCTAGCGGCAAAAACAGAAGCGCCGCGAGGGTGGGGCACCCGGCCCTGTTGGCGGCTGGTTTGGGATTGAGGGTTCCCACCCTAGCGGCAAAAACAGAAGCGCCGCGAGGGTGGGGCACCCGGCCCTGTTGGCGAGATCGCTGGTTGGCCGGTTCACGGCTGGTTTGGGATTGAGGGTTCCCACCCTAGCGGCAAAAACAGAAGCGCCGCGAGGGTGGGCACCCGGCCCTCGTACCGTATTCCTTCTCGGACATCCCTGCCCCGTTGTTGAACCGGCTGAAGCTGCACGCGTGATACGCATGTCCGGAAGCGCTTGCCTGCCGATTTGAGGTTTTCGCAAACAGAAATGCAGGCGAGTGGTTGGACCGCTCCTCATCCGCATTCCCCGGAGAAGCTACATTGGACATCGCGTCGGAATTCTCTAAATGTATTCCTCAGGGCCTAAAGGCCCATTCGTTTTGATGCGCGTGCGGCACGACTGAAGTCGTGCCCTGACACTTCGTTCTCCTCGAAGGTAGTTTTCCGCAATCTGTGGAAACCGGAGTTACTTAAGACCGGCGCTAATCAACGCGTCACTCCGTGTCGGGGTTGGGTAGGATGATGTCGCGGACGATGGAGTTCATCTCGACGACGGCGGAGATGAACTGGCGGAGGGTGCGGCGCGTTGAGCCGAAGGTGTCGAACTCCGCGGGCGTGAGGCCATTTTCAGAGTAGGCGCGCTCGAAGTCAGGAAACTTGGCGAGAAGCGTGTCGACGATGCGAGGGTCAACGGGATTGTCGATGCGGTCGATGACTTCGATGTCGCTCTCGTTGTAGCGGCGCTGCCAGGCGCAAGGCGGAGAGATGACGACATCGCCGCCGATGAACTCGCTCCAGTGCATGTGATTGCGGAAGGCTGCGCTGAGAAGGCGCAGGCGGTAGCCGCGAGCTTTGTAGATCTGGTAAGCCTTTTTGAAGACGGCGACGCCGGCCCACTCGAGGTAGCCGGGATCAACAGAGAGATTGTGCTTGTCGTGAAGGACTTTGAGCCAGTCATCGAGGCGGCCGACCATGATGGTGCAGATGGGGCCGATGGTGGAAATGTCGAGGCCTTCGGCTTCGCGGCGCTGGAGGCCGCGCTCGACGGCCTCGGCGACGGCGATGGCCTGAGGCAGGGTGAAGCTGACGGTGGCGTTGATGCTGATGCCGCGATATGTGGCTTCTTCAATCGCTGGAATGCCGGCGCGCGTGGCTGCGATTTTGACGATCATGTTGGGCGCGAGTTGGCTGAAGTGGATGGCCTGCGTGAGCATGGCTTCGGTGTTTCGATAGTTGCGCGGGTCGGTCTGAATGGAGAGGCGGCCGTTGCGGCCTTTTTCGTGCTCGAAGATGGGCAGGAGCAGGCGCGCTGCGTTTACGGAGATTTCTTCGACGATGCGCCAGGAGATGTCATCTTCAGTCAGGTTGGGTTCGGCCGCGGCGAGCGCGAGGATGCGCGGTTTCCAGACGGCGAGTTCCTGCTTGAGTACCGCGACGGCGATCGACGGGTTGCAGGTGGCGCCGACAGCGCCGTGCGCGATGGAGTAGGTGAGGTCTTCGACGGAGGCCGAGTCGTTCCACAGACGCGTGGGTGTGGTCTGCGTCATTTGTTGGAGCGGGCTCTTGAATTGGGTCATAGGATGGCGAGAGGCTTTCACGCATCTGGAAGCTGCAAACGTGTGCAGGGAAACGGTAACACCGGTGAAAGTTGACGGTCAAGGCTGCGTTCAAAGGATGAAATGGGGCGTTCGCCTGGCAGGTCGCGATGAAGGATGAGGCTCGTGAGGTGAGTCTTAAGTTCGTAGCATTTAAAAACAACCGCAGATCCTTCCCCTTCGCGCCGCTCAGTGTCAGGATGACAGTCGTATTTTATGTCATGAACTTTAGACTCTGGACACTGGAGCGGTTTCACAATCCGTTTTGGACTTTCCGGCGTTTGTAAAGGGTGGCTTTTTCATGATGAAAAAGTCACTTGGCATTTTCGGCTTCGGTGTGAGGCAATTGTGAAAACCACGGTAGACGGGATTAGGGCCGGATTGCGGCCGGCGAATTGCGGCCATAAAAGTAGAAGAATGTGGTGCTTGCAGGTGCATATTTTTCCACCAGATTGAAACGAGTTCGCAATTGACAGGGAGTGCGGGGTTGTAGAGAATGATAAAGGTGCACACGTGTGCATAAATGGTGCCGTGTTGCCGAGCTTTATCGATTTATATCCGGTGAAAGCACAAGCCGGAAATGGGCCCGCCTTGGATCCTTTTTCCCAGGAGAGATGATGAGTGAGTTGTTGATTCGGCCGGAGAAATTCCGGAACCGGACTGAAGATTTTGGATACGATTTTCTATCTTTTGAGACGCGCAACCTGGAGGTTGGACAGGAGTACCAGAACGAGACGGCTCGGAGAGAGCTGGCGATGGTAGTACTGGGCGGCGTTTGCTCGGTGACCAGCTCGCGAGGCGATTGGCAAGGGATTGGGCAGCGTGAGACGGTTTTCGATGGGCTGCCTTACACGCTTTATCTGCCGATCGACACCGCGTTCACGGTCAGCGCGGATACGGCGTGCGATCTGGCTTTTTGCTATTCCAAGGCCGAAGAGGAATATCCGGCGCGATTGGTGACACCGGCACACGTGGGGATCGAGATTCGCGGCGGCGGAAACGCAACGCGGCAGATCAACTCGATGCTGCCGCCCGGGTTTCTGGCGCAAAGGTTGATGGTGGTGGAGGTGTTTACGCCGGCAGGCAACTGGTCGAGTTACCCGCCGCACAAACACGACGTGCACAACCCGCCGGCGGAAGTGGATCTGGAAGAGATTTACTACTACCGGATGGAACGGCCTGAGGGATTCGCGATGCAGAAGGTGTACACGCCGGACCGGCGGATTGACGAGACGATGACCGTACGAGACGGAGAGCTGGTGCTGGTTCCGGAGGGGTACCATCCGGTGGTGGCCGCGCACGGATACAACGTGTATTATCTGAACGCGCTGGCGGGTTCGGCGCGGTCGATGGCCTGCTCGGACGATCCGAATTACGGGTGGGTGAAGAGCAGTTGGAAGGAAAAGGACCCGAGGCTGCCGATGGTTAAACGGTAGTCGTGATTCGTGGGTCGTGATTCGTGGGTCGTGATTCGTGGGTCGTGATTCGTGGATCGTGATTCGTGGATCGTGATTCGTGGGTCGTGATTCGTGGATCGTGATTCATGGGTCGTGGAACGGGCCCCGCCCTAGCCACAAAGACAAAAGCGTGGCGAGGGTGGGGCACCCGAACGGGGAGCGAGCATGAAGACGCGGCGCATGACGATGGCTCAGGCGCTTATCGAGTTCCTGAAGCAGCAGCATGTGGAGCGGGATGGCCGCGAGCATGCGTTCTTCGCCGGAATGGTGGGGATCTTCGGCCACGGAAACGTGGCCGGAATCGGCGAGGCGCTCCAACAGAATCCTGATTTCCCTTACATCTTAATGCGCAACGAGCAGGCCGGCGTGCACATGGCCGCAGGGTTCGCGAAGGCGACGAACCGGCTGCGCACGTTTGCGTGCACGTCGTCGATTGGGCCGGGCGCGACCAATATGATTACCGGCGCGGCGCTGGCGACGATCAACCGGCTGCCGGTGCTGCTGCTGCCGGGAGATATTTTTGCGCGGCGGAACGTTGCGCCGGTGCTACAGCAACTGGAGTCGCCGGCTACGCAGGACATTGGCGTGAACGATTGCTTCAAGCCGGTGTCGCGCTACTGGGACCGCATCTACAGGCCGGAACAACTGGTCACTTCCCTTCCCGAGGCGATGCGCGTGCTGACTTCGCCGTCGGATTGCGGCGCGGTGACGCTGGCGCTGCCGCAGGATGTGCAGACCGAAGCGTACGACTATCCCGAAGAATTGTTTCGCAAGAGAGTGTGGCTGATGCGGAGGGGCGCGCCGGATCGCGAGTCGCTGGAACGCGCGGTAAAAGCGATTCGCGGGGCGGCCCGGCCGCTGATTGTGTGTGGCGGCGGTGTGCTGATGAGCGAAGCGTCTGGGGCCTTGGCGGATTTTGCGGCGCGGACTGGGATTCCGGTGGCCGAGACGCAGGCGGGCAAGGGCGCGCTGGCATGGGATCATCCACAGGTGGTGGGAGCGATCGGAGCGACGGGATCGCTGGCGGCGAACCGGCTGGCGCATGAGGCGGATGTGGTGATCGGGATCGGGACGCGCTACTCCGACTTCACGACGGCGTCGATGACGGCGTTCCAGAATCCGAACGTGAAGTTCGTGAACATCAACACCGCGGAGTTTGACGCGTACAAAGTGGGCGCGATTCCGGTGGTGGCGGACGCGCGCGTGGCGCTGGAGCAAATTGGCGCGGCGCTGGGTGCGCATAGGGTGAGCGCGGCGTATGCGGCGGAGATCGCGGAGCTGAAGGCGAAGTGGGACGCCGAGGTTGAGCGGCTGTTGCATTTGGGCGAGCAGATTGCTGGTGGTGCGAGTGCGGGCGAGGACGCCCGCACGACAGCCGGCGAGTCACCCCACGGACGTGGACCTGTCCGCGGGGACCCCGGCGAGACGCCGGCGCTACAGGGCGCGAGCTTGCCGGGCTTGGTCGGCGCGAGTGCGGGCGGGAGCAGTAAGCCGGCGCAGAGCGAAGTGATTGGCGCGATGGTTGAGGCGGCGGGCGAGAGGGGCGTGCTGGTGTCGGCGGCGGGGAGCCATCCTGGCGATCTGCACAAGCTGTGGCGGACGCGTACGCCGAACGGGTATCACATGGAGTACGGATATTCGTGTATGGGATACGAGATTCCGGGTGCGATGGGCGCGAAGCTGGCCGACCCGGCGCGCGAGGTGTTTGTATTTCTCGGCGATGGAACGTATCTGATGGCGCCGTCGGAGATCGCGACATCGGTGCAGGAAGGCATTAAGATCGTGATCGTGCTGGTAGACAACGGCGGGTTCGCGAGCATCGGAAGTTTGAGCAGGTCGCTGGGGCAGGGCGGGTTTGGAACGCGCTATCGCACGCGAGATGCGAAGAGCGGGCAGCTGGACGGCGCGGCGATAAAGGTGGATTTTGTGGCGAACGCGCGCAGTTTGGGCGCGCATGCGATCACGGCGGCGACATTGGACGAGTTGAAGCAGGCATTGAAGGAAGCCAAAGCGATGGATCGGACGACGGTGATCGTGGTGGAGACGGATGTGTCGGCGAGCGTGCCGGGCTACGATTCGTGGTGGGATGTTGCGGTTGCGGAAGTTTCAGAGATGGAGAGTGTGCGCGAGGCGCGGGCGAAGTACGAAGAGGCGCGGAAGCGGGAGCGACGGTACCTGTGAGAGCGGCGGAGTTTGCGGGGGTAGCGAACGTGGTTTCCCCACCCCCGCCGCAAAAGCAAGAACGCGGCGAACGTGGTTTCCCCACCCTAGCCGCAAGAGCAAGAACGCGGCGAGGGTGGGGCACCCGCAGTTGAGGGTGAGGAGTGAGCGAGAGAGTGCGGGCGAGGACGCCCGCACGACAGCCGGCGAGGACGCCGGCGCTACATTGAGGCTTCCCGGAGGAGGAGATTGATGGAACGTTTGCAGAATTTTATTGAAGGCGATTGGCGCGGGTCGAGCGCGAGCGAAACGCTGAACGTGATCAACCCGGCATCGGCCAAGGTGCTGGCGGAGGTTCCCCTTTCGCCGGCGGCGGATGTGAACGCGGCGGTAGAAGTGGCGCAGCGCGCGTTTGTGGAGTGGCGACGGACGCCGGTGGTGGATCGCGTGCAGCCGCTGTTCCGGCTGAAGACGCTGCTGGAGCAGCACCGCGACGAGCTGGCGCTGTCAATCACGAATGAATGCGGCAAGACGCTGACGGAGAGCAAAGCGGAGATTCTGCGCGCGGTGGAGAATGTGGAGACGGCGTGCGGGATGCCGATGATGATCCAGGGGACGAACTGCGAGGACATCGCCGCGGGCATCGACGAGCACATGATCCGGCAGCCGCTGGGAGTGGTGGCGGCGATTGTGCCGTTCAATTTTCCGGGGATGATTGCGTTCTGGTTTTTTCCCTATGCGGTAGCGGCGGGAAATTGCTTTTTGCTGAAACCGTCTGAGCGCGTTCCGATCACTTCGCAAAAATTGTTCGCGCTGATTCAGAAGGCGGGATTTCCGCCGGGCGTGATGCAGCTGGTGAACGGCGGGCGCGAGACAGTGAACGCGATTCTCGACCATCCGTCGATTCGCGCGGTGAGTTTTGTGGGATCGACGGCGACGGCAAAATACATTTACAGCCGGGCGGCAGCAAACGGCAAGCGCGCGCAGTGCCAGGGCGGCGCGAAGAATCCAGTGGTGGTAATGCCGGACGCGGATATGGAGATGACAACGCGGATTCTTGCCGATTCGGCATTTGGTTGCGCGGGACAACGATGCCTGGCTGCAAGTGTGGCGATTACGGTGGGCGCCGCTCGGTCGAATTTTACTGAGCAGATTGCGGCGGCGGCGAAGAACCGCAAGACGGGCTACGGCGCGGCGCCGGGCGTGGAGATGGGCCCGGTGATCTCAGCTGAAAGCAAGACGCGGATCGAGGGACTGATCGCGAAGGGCGAGCAGGCCGGCGCGCGCGTGATCGTGGATGGGCGCGGAAAGAAAGTTCCCGATTACGAGGATGGATATTTTGTGCTGCCCACGGTGCTTGATGATGTTCCGCCGGACTCGGAGACGGCGCGGACGGAGATTTTCGGGCCGGTCCTAAGCCTGATTCATGCACAGACGATCGAAGAGGCGATCGCGCTGGTGAATGGGCGGAGCTATGGCAACATGGCATGCATTTTTACGACCGATGGCGCGAATGCGAGGCGTTTCCGCTATGAGGTTCAGGCGGGAAATGTGGGCATCAACGTGGGCGTGGCGGCGCCAATGTCGACGTTTCCGTTCAGTGGATGGGGCGACAGCTTTTTCGGCGACCTGCACGCGCAGGCGCAACATGCTGTGGAGTTTTATACGCAGACCAAAGTTGTGGTGGAACGGTGGCCGAAGGAGTGGAGCAGGAAGTTCTAAGAGGCAGGGAGCAAGAGAACAAGGGAACGAGGGAACAAGAGAACAAGGGAACGAGAACACGACAGACCAGGGACATTGGGACTAGGGACTTAGGGACTAACAACGAATTGAGGAACGATTATGAAAGAGCTGTTGGTGGGGAATGCGCCGTGCTCTTGGGGCACGCTGGAAAATCAGGATCAAAGCCAATCGATTCCGTTTGGCCAGATGCTGGACGAGCTGGTGGAGACGGGATACACGGGGACGGAGCTAGGCGACTGGGGCTACATGCCGACCGACGCCTCGCGACTGAGCGAGGAGCTGACGACGCGGGGCATTGTTATGTTGGGCGCATATGTGCCGGTGGCGATGAAGAATCCGGCGACGCACGTAGATGGCCGCCAGCGAGCGGTAAAGACGGCGAAGCTGATTGCAGCGGTGGCGACGACGCAGGCGCCTTACCTGGTGCTGGCGGACGATGCGGGCACCGATCCAGTGCGGACCAATCGCGCAGGGCGCATCCGGCCGGAGGATGGTTTGAGCAAGGACGAGTGGAGGATTTTTGCTCGCGGAGCTGACGAAATTGCGCATGCGGTGTTCGATGAGACAGGATTGCGGACGGTGTTTCATCACCATTGCGCGGGGTATGTGGAGACGCCGGACGAGATTGAGCAACTGCTGGACAGGACGCATCCGGATCGCCTGGGACTGGTGTTCGACGCCGGGCATTATGTGCATGGGACCGGTACAGAGGACGGCAATCTGCTGCCTGCGCTGGAGCGATTCAAGGAGCGGATCTGGTATATCCATTTGAAGGACCTGGAGCCGAATGTCGCGAGACGGAGCCGCGATGAGGGGTGGGATTACTTCACGGCGATGCGGAATGGGCTGTATCCGGAGTTGGGAAAAGGGTGCATCGACTTCCCTGCCCTGTTGCGCTGGCTGGCTGCGCGCGACTACAAAGGATATGCCCTGGTGGAGCAGGATATTCTGCCGGGGATGGGAACGCCGAAGGAAAGCGCGGCGAGGAGCCGGGAGTATCTGCGGTCGATCGAAGCGAATTTCGCGCAAGAGCAGCCGGTTGCTGTTAGCCGTTAGGTTGAGCTACGAGTTTGCTATGAAGACTCAGACCTCGGCCGGTTTTGGCCTTGCGCCGTAGGTTAACTGGAGTGCTTTCCCAGGTCCCCAAATGCGAGGGACCCTTCGGCAGGCTCAGGGCAGGCTCTGGGGGCACCCATTTTTGATGATGACTGAAGATTGGAAAAGGCAACCGCAGATCCTTCGACTTCGTCCGCCGCGGCGGACTTCGCTCAGGATGGCATCGGTACTTACGACATTGAGAATTTTTGCGGGGACATTGAAGGCCTGACGTTGGCCGTACTTCGAGAGGAAAAATGAGCGGAAAGAAACTGCGTTTTGGAATCATTGGGGCGGGACGGATTGGGAAGGTTCACGCGGAGACGCTGGCGTTCCGGTTGCCGCAGGCGGAGATTGTTTCGATTGCCGATATGGACCGCGAGGCGGCGCAGATGCTGGCGGCGCGGTGCGGGATTCCCAAGGTGGTTGCGACTGCCGAAGAAGTGATCGGCGATCCGAAAGTGGAGGCGGTTCTGATTTGCACGCCGACCGGGACGCATGCCGATTTGATTGTGCAAGCAGCGAAGGCCGGGAAGCAGATTTTTTGCGAGAAGCCGGTCGCGTTCAGCCTGGACAAGATCGACATGGCGCTGGAGGCGGTGAAGAAGGCGGGCGTGAAGCTGCAGATCGGGTTCAACCGGCGGTTCGACTCGAACTTCAGGCGCGTGCGCACAGCAGTGGCGAAGGGGGAGATCGGACAGCCGTGCCTGATGCATCTGATCAGCCGCGATCCCGCGCCACCGTCGATCGCGTATATTCGCACGTCGGGTGGATTGTTTCTCGACATGATGATTCACGATTTCGACATGGCGCGGTTTCTGATCGGCGACGAGGTGGAGGAGATCTACACCACGGGGGGCGTGCTGGCCGAACCTGAGATTGGAGAGGCCGGCGACCTGGATATGGCGGTGGTGGTGTTGCGCTTCAAGAACGGCACGATTGGCACGATCGATAACAGCCGCAAGGCGGTGTTCGGATACGACCAGCGCGTTGAGATTCTGGGCACCAAGGGCAAGATCGCGACGGAGAATCGATTCGCGAACGAGGTGACGGTGAGTACGGGCGAAACGGTGTACAGCGATTTGCCGCTAAAGTTTTTCATGGACCGCTATCCGGAGAGCTTTGCGCTGGAGGTTGCGGAGTTTGTGCAGGCGGTGATCGACGACAAGCCGACGCCGGTGACGGGAGCCGATGGGCGCGTGCCGGTGGTGATGGCGCTGGCGGCGAAGAAATCGTTTGACGAACACAGGCCGGTAAAGCTCGCCGAGGTGTCGGCGTGACGACACCAAGCCTGGGCTCCAGACTGATTTGCATTTTGACCGATGTGCACCTTTGGGTGCCTGTTGTTGTGCTCATTCTGGGAACCACGCTGCTGATGATGTTGAGGTGAACGGATGAGCGAGATGACGGCCACCACGGGAGCGCGGTCCACCATTTCCCTGCACAAGCTGGGAGTGTTCTGTGGGCTCTCGGCGGCGGTATGGCTGGGAACCGCGGAAGCACCGACGAAGCTGGTGAACGAGGGATTCTCTCCGTTCCTGATTTCGATGGGTATGGTGATGGGCGCGTTCGTGGCGCGCTGGACGATTCCTACGCTGCTGAAAGGCACGGGATTCGTATTTGTAGATCTAAAAGAGAAGCCGCACCTGATGGTGTGGGCGCTGGTGGGCGGAATGCTGTGGGCCGTGGCCAACACGCTGACGATTTTCGCGGTGCGCAACGTGGGGCTGGCGATTGCGTTTCCGCTATGGAACACGAATAGCCTGGTGGGGCTCTTCTGGGGTTGCCTGCTGTTCAAGGAGCTGCGCGGCTCGCGGACCAAGGACTGGGCGAAGGTGATTGGCGGGGCGGCGGCGATTGTGTTTGGCGCGGCGGTGCTGGCGGTGGCGACTGCGCAGCAAAATGCACACACGCCGGGCAAGGCCGCCATCGGAATCATCGCCGCGCTGGGTGCGGGTGTGCTGCTGGGCACGATGTACATTCCGTATCGCAAGGCTTACATCAGCGGGATGAATCCGCTGTCGTTCGTCACGATTTTTACGTTTGGCGAACTGGGAACGGTGTTTCTGCTGGGATGGATTTTTTATGGCGGCACGGCGCCGCTGCTGGCAGAGCTGAATCGCGCGCGACCGATGCTGTTCTGGCCGTTTGTCGGCGGGTTCTGCTGGGTGATCGGGGATTTGTTTCAGAATTTTGCCGCGAAGTACATCGGGATTGGGCGCGGGATCCCGCTCTCGAATACGAATCAGCTTTGGGGCCTGGCGTGGGGCGCGCTGGTGTTTGGCGAGTTTATCGGGTTGTCGACTGGCGGGAAGGTCCTGATCATGACGGGATCGATCATCATGATTGCGGGCGCTGTTTCAATCAGCATGGCCGCGCCGCCTCCCGGAGAAATGACAAACTGGAACGCGGCGATGCATCGCGAATGTGACCGCTATGGGCTGGATCGTGAGAATGTGGCCGCTGTAGTGGCCGGCAACGATCCGCTGGCCGATAACAAGCATCCGCGGCGGTGGTGGGAGATTCTGATTTTCACGGCCGCGAGCGGGGTTTTCGTTTGGCTCGCGGTGGGAACGCGGGCGCAGCACATCTTCGTGAACGTGCCGTGGATGATTGTGCTGATTATTGGCACGATGATTCCTCTGGGGCTGTGCGGAACTTTGCTGTGGAGACGGACGAGATTCTCGTAGGGACGGAGAGAGAGTGCGGGCGGGGACGCCCGCACAACAGCCGGCGAGACGCCGGCGGTACACATCAGATTCTCATAAGTGTGGCGAGTTAGCGTGCGCTGATGCGCGCGTTGGCAGGTTGGCGGGTTCCCTGGGGATGCTGACTCTTCGGGTGAGCCAAGTCTGCCGTCAGCATTTGACCGGTTTGGCGAGTTGGCGTGCGCTCGCACAAATTGGCCACACCCTCTGGAGCGAGGCCGTCAAACAGATGCCTCTGTATCTGATTACAAATAAATATCTTAAGTGGATTCTTGCCTGCGTTATCCGGGCAGCACTCTTCGATTTAATCGACTCCGCCGCTCCCATCCGAGCAGGCGTTTTCAGCGCTAAAAACCCTGCGAATTTGCGGCTCTTGCGACGCTTAAGACGAGTGAACCATGTCACATCTGGTCGTGCCTGCCGGGACATAGAATGACGGCGGTGCGAAGTGTTACCCACCTTTGAGTTTGGGTGAGGTGAGGCAGCACTTTTACAAAATCCCCAGGTGCGGTCATGGCGACTGAAATCGAAGTTGAAAAAAAGAAGACGATCGGCGAGAAGATCGCCGAGCTGGCGGCAAAACGCGCGGAGCTCGAGCTGGGCGGCGGGCGGGAGCGGATTGAGCGGCAGCATGCGACGGGAAAGCTGACGGCGCGCGAACGCGTGGAGCGCCTGGTGGATCGCGGCAGCTTTGAAGAGATTGGGTTGTTCTGCCAGCATCGCGCGACATACTTCGGCATGGCGGGGAAAGAGTTGCCGGCCGATGGAGTGGTGACGGGATGCGCAAGCATCGACGGGCGGCTGGTACACCTGGCGAGCCAGGATTTTACAGTCGCGGGCGGGGCAGCGGGCGAGACGCATTGCAACAAAGTGGCCGAGATGATGGCCATGAGCCTGAAGACGGGCAGCCCTTTCGTGTTTATCAACGATTCGGGCGGCGCGCGGGTGCAGGAGGGGATCGACAGCCTGGCCGGATACGCGCGGGTGTTTTATCACAACGTGATGCTTTCAGGGACGGTGCCGCAGATCTCGCTGATCTGCGGACCGTGCGCGGGCGGGGCGGCGTATAGCCCGGCGCTGACGGATTTCGTGATCCAGACAGAGCAGGCGCGGATGTTCATCACCGGTCCGCAGGTGATCAAGCAGGTGACGGGCGAAGAAGTGAGCGCGGAAGAGCTGGGCGGGGCGCAATCGCAGATGCATTACTCGGGTGTGGTGCACCTGATCGCGCGCGATGACGATGAAGCGATCGAGCTTTGCCGGAGACTGCTGAGTTTTCTGCCGGCGAACAATATGGAGGACCCGCCGCGGCTGCCGTTCAGCGGGAAACTGCGAGCCGACGCGGAGATGAGCGACACGGTCCCGGTTGACCCGAAGGTGGCCTACGACGTGCGCGACGTGATTGTGCGCGTGGTGGACAACCAGGATTTCCTGGAGATTCAACCGGAGTTTGCCGCGAATATTGTGATTGGTTTTGGACGATTGCAAGGGAGACCGGTAGGGATAGTGGCCAACCAGCCGTGCGTTCAGGCCGGGGCGCTGGATATCGATGCATCGGACAAGTCGGCGCGGTTCGTGCGGTTCTGCAACGCGTTCAATATTCCGCTGCTGACGTTTGTGGATGTGCCGGGATTCTTGCCGGGTGTGGAACAGGAGCGCGGGGGAATCATCCGGCACGGTGCGAAGCTGCTGTTTGCGTATTCGGCGGCAACCGTGCCGAAGATCACGGTGGTTTTGCGCAAGGCGTATGGCGGAGCATACATCGCCATGTGCTCCAAGGGACTGGGCGCGGACCGCGTGGTGGCTTGGCCGACGGCGGAGATTGCAGTGATGGGCGCCGAAGGAGCGGCCGAGATTGTGTTCCGGCGGGAGATCGATGGAGCCGAGGACAAGGCTGGGCGGCGCAAGGAGCTGGTGGACGAGTACCGAGAGACATTCTCGAATCCTTATGTGGCGGCGGGACGAAGGCTGGTGGACGACATTATTGAGCCTGCGGAGACGCGGCGGTACCTGGCGCGGGCGCTGGAGTCGCTGCACGGCAAGCGCGAGCTTCGGCCGCAGAAAAAGCATGGATTGATTCCTCTTTAGGCGGTGGTACGGCGTGAAAATGCACTGGACAGAGTGGGCGGCATTGACGGCCTTGGTGGGTGCGGTGGGCGTGGCTGTTTACGCGGCGATGGCGCGGGTGATGCGGCGCGCCGTGGCTGAGAAGCAACGGGAGACCGATCGCCAACTAAGCGCGATGGCCGCGACTGTGAGTGCGTTGCAGGCCCGCGTGGCAGAGCTTGGCAGTTTGCGGGCGAAACAGGGCGAGGGCGCGGCATTTTCCGAGAAGGCCGACGCTGTGACGCCGCCGGAGAAATCGGAAGCTCCTGAGGCAGAGACCGTCGCGGTGCTGACTGCTGCCGCGGCGACATTCCTGGGCAACAAAGTGCGCGTCCGGTCAGCACGAATTCTGCCGGCTGAGCAGGGCGCGGGGACATGGGCCCAACAGGGGCGCGCGAATGTACAGACATCGCACAATCCGCGCGCAAGAGGATGAGCACGGCGACGGCATTTTAGAAAGCGAGCGGAACGTTGAAGCTTAGGGTCACGATCGACGGAAAGGCGTATGCGGTTGACGTAGAGGTTCTGGAAGATGAGGTGGATGCAGCCGCGTCGAGCTACGGCACGCGACCTGCGACGCACGCAACCGAGAGCCACGCGCAGGGACATGCGGGAACCTGGGACAGCGAGGGGAAGATTTGCCACAGCCCGGTGATGGGACTGGTGATCAAGGTGAACGTGAAGCCTGGACAAGCCGTTGACGCCGGCGAATTGTTGGTGGTGCTGGAGGCGATGAAGATGGAGACGAACGTGACGGCGCCGCGGGGGGGAACCGTGAAGAGCGTACACGTGAAGCCCGGTGACCCGGTGAAAGTGAATCAACTGATGATGGAGATGGAATGAACGGAATCAAACCCAGGTCCTTCCGCCACGGCGGACGAGGGACATGGGGCACCCAGATCTGGGGTTGATTGAAGGGCCGAGATGAAAGAAGCGAGCGAGGATTCGAAGGGCGCGGAGTTGGCGGGCGAGGAGTTAAAGGGGGTTCCCGGGATCCGATTCGTGGACCACGTGGCGATCGCCGTGAAGCAAGGCGAGCTTGAGGGCCAGGTAAGAGCGTACGAGAGGCTCGGATTCAAGGAGATTCATCGCGAAGAAGTGCTTGGAGCGGATCAAGTGCGCGAGGCACTTTTGCAGATTGGAGACGGACCGAATCTGATTCAACTGCTGGAGCCGCTTTCTCCGGATTCGCCGGTGCAGAAACTCATCGACAAAAACGGCGGACGTGGCGGGCTGGCGCACGTGGCCTTTCGCGTGGAAAGCGCGCAACGCGCGTTCGATGCGATGCAGGCTGGCGGATTTCAACTGATCGACAAAGCTCCGCGCAAGGGCTCGCGGGGCACGACGGTGTTCTTTGTGCATCCCAAGTCGCAGGCCGATGGGGCATTTGGATTCCTGATGGAGATGGTGGAGGACCCAGAGGGCAAATGAGAGAAGGCGGCGATGGAACATTTGCTTGAGGAGTTTCCTCCGGTCAGCACTGCGGAGTGGGAAGCGGCGATTGCGCGTGACTTGAAGGGCGCGGACTACGAGAAGCGGCTGATCTGGCGCAGCGAAGAGGGGCTCGCGGCGAAGCCGTATTATCGCGCCGAGGATCTGAAGAATCTGGCTTGGATGGATGCGGCGCCCGGAACGTTTCCTTACCGACGCGGCACGCACGCGACCGGCGATTGGAAGATTCGGGAGACGATTGATGCGGTGGACGCCGAGACGGCGAACCGCGAGGCGCGCGCCGCGGTTGGCGCCGGCGCCGAGGAAATTGCGTTCAGCAGCGCCTTGGTTGAGGGTCTTGCCGACTTAGATGAGCTGCTCGCGAATCTCGATGAGATTTCGATTCATTTCGAAGTCGCCGACGAGGGATTGGTGAGGCTGCTACTCGAAAAGCTTCGCGCGGGACGACGCGCTGCGAGGGTTTCGGCGGGATGCGATGCGCTGGCCAGCGTGGACTTTGCGGCGGAGATGATTAAGTGCGCGCCTGACGGATTTGTGCCGTTCACCATTCATGGGGATGTTTTCGAGGAGGGCGGTGCGACCGCAGCACAAGAGGTCGGTTTCACTTTGGCGGCCGGGGTGGATTTTCTCGGCGCCACGCAGGAACGAGGCGCGGATGCAGGCCGCGCGGCAGCGGCGCTTGAGTTCAGCTTTGCGATGGGCTCCAATTATTTCTTCCAGATTGCCAAGCTGCGGGCATTTCGAATGATGTGGGCGCGCGCGGTCGAAAGCTTTGGCGGCGCTCGTGCAGAAGCCAGGGCACACATTGCGGCTCGCACTTCGCGATGGAACAAAACGCTCTACGACCCGCACGTCAACGTTTTGCGGGCAACCACCGAGGCCATGGCGGCGGTTCTGGGAGGCGCGGACTCCGTGATGGTGGCGCCCTTCGAAGCTTGCTACAAAATACCCGACGAGGCAAGCCGCAGGCTGGCGCGGAATACGCAGCTCCTGCTGAAGCACGAGGCGGGGATGGGGCGCAGTGCCGACGCTGCCGGCGGATCATATTACGTTGAGACAGGTACCGACTTTCTGGCGAGCGAGGGCTGGAAGATCATGCAGGGGGTCGAGGCTTGCGGGGGCTATCGAAAGGCGCAGGAACGCGGCACGATTGCGGCGACGCTGCAGCGATCGATGGCGGCGCGGGAAAAGGCAGTGGCGCTGCGGAGGCGGGTATTCGTGGGAACAAATCAGTTCGCGAATCCCGCCGAGCAGGCGCTGAACCGCTGCGAGGCTGGGCGGATATGCGAGACCGAGCGCGGAGCGCACCCGTACGAGGAGCTTCGCCTGCGGACGGAGCGATCGATCGTTGCAGCAGGCCCGAGGCCGAGCGTGCTGCTGGCGGAGGTTGGGGATGTGAGGCTGCGAGCGGCGCGGTCAAATTTCGCGGCGAACTTTTTTGCCTGCGCGGGATTTGAGACGGTGACGCGGCGGTTCAGAAAGCCGACGGAGATTGCTGGGGCAGAGGGCGATCTGATCGTTCTGTGCAGCGCGGATAAGGAGTATGCGGCGATTACCGCAGAGTTGATGCCGAAGTTGAGGACGATGGGCCGAAAAACACCGGTCATTGTGGCAGGAAACCCGCAAGATGCAGCGGAGCTTGCGGCTGCGGGCGTTGCCGACTTTGTACATGCGCGCAGCAATCCGGTGGAGGTGCTGGCGAAGTGGCAGGAACGACTGGGGATCATGAACTGACGATGCGGCCTGACTTTACAAAGATCGACTGGAAACCGACGGCAGAAGCGGTCACGCCGCGCGCAGCTGAGGAACAACTTTCTGCGGAGCACGCTTCGCTGAAAGACTTTTATAGGCGCGAGGATATGGCGGGGCTGGAGCACCTGAATTTCGCGGCCGGCATTCCGCCTTACCTGCGCGGACCTTACGCAACAATGTATGCAATGCGGCCGTGGACGATCCGGCAATACGCAGGATTCTCAACTGCGGAGGATTCGAACGCGTTCTATCGGCGCAACCTGGCGGCGGGGCAGCGCGGACTTTCTGTGGCATTCGACCTGGCGACGCACCGCGGTTATGACTCCGATCACGAGCGCGTTATGGGCGACGTGGGGAAGGCTGGAGTGGCGATCGACTCGATTCTGGACATGAAGACTCTGTTCAACCGGATCCCGCTGGATCAAATGTCGGTATCCATGACGATGAACGGCGCGGTGCTGCCGATCATGGCCTTCTATATTGTCGCCGCGGAGGAACAGGGCGTGAAGCCGGAGGCGCTGAGCGGAACCATCCAGAACGACATTCTGAAGGAATTCATGGTCCGCAACACGTACATTTATCCGCCGGCGGGATCGATGCGCATCATCGGCGACATTTTTCGCTACTGCGCGGCGAAGATGCCAAAGTTCAACTGCATCAGCGTGAGCGGATACCACATGCAGGAGGCGGGTGCAACGGCGGAGCTGGAGCTGGCGTATACGCTCGCTGACGGGTTGGAGTATTTGCGCACTGGGGCGGGAGCCGGGCTGGATGTGGACGAGTTTGCGCCGCGGATTTCGTTTTTCTGGGGCGTGGGCATGGACCACTTCATGGAGATTGCCAAGATGCGGGCGGCGCGCATGCTTTGGGCAAAGATCGTGAAGAGCTTCGGCGCGAAGAATCCCAAGTCGCTGGCGCTGCGCGCGCACTCGCAGACGTCGGGATGGAGTTTGACGGCCCAGGATCCGTATAACAACGTGGTGCGCACGTGCGTGGAGGGATTGGCCGCGGCATTCGGAGGAACGCAATCGCTGCACACCAACGCGCTGGATGAGGCGCTGGCATTGCCCACAGACTTTTCCGCTCGCATTGCGCGCAACACACAGCTCTATTTGCAACTGGAAACCGGCATTACGCATGTTGTGGATCCTTGGGCTGGATCCTATTACGTGGAGCGGCTGACGCACGAGCTGATGCACTCAGCGTGGAGTTTGATCCAGGAAGTTGAGCGGCTGGGCGGGATGGCCAAAGCGATCGAAACGGGAGTGCCGAAGATGCGTATCGAAGAGGCAGCCGCACGCAGACAAGCGGCCATCGATGCGGGGCGCGACGTGATAGTCGGCGTGAACGCGTATCGGGCGCAAGAAGAACCTGAAATTCCGGTGCTCGATATCGATAACGACGCGGTGCGCGACGGTCAAATCAAGCGGCTCGAGGAGCTACGACGCGAGCGCGATGCGAGCACGGTGCACGAGGCGCTGGAACGGCTGGAGTGCTGTGCTGCGAGCGGCGACGGAAATCTGCTGGATTGCGCGGTTGACGCAGCGCGGAAACGGGCAACGCTGGGCGAGATTTCCACGGCTCTCGAAAACGTGTGGGGACGTTATGAGGCGGCCACACGGACGATTGCCGGAGTCTACTCCGCAGAGAGCGCCGGCGGCGAGGAGTTCGGAAAAGCGCGGCGGATGGTGGAAGAGTTTGAGCGCGAAGAGGGCCGGCGGCCGCGGATTCTGGTGGCAAAGATGGGCCAGGACGGGCATGACCGCGGCGCAAAAGTGATTGCGACGGCGTTCGCGGACATTGGCTTTGACGTGGACGTGGGCCCACTTTTCCAGACGCCGCGAGAGGTGGCGCGGTTTGCGATGGATAGCGACGTGCACGTGGTGGGAGTCTCGAGCCTGGCTGCGGGACACAAGACGCTGGTGCCGCAACTCATTGCAGAGCTACGCGCGTTGAGCCGTGACGACATTCTTGTCGTGGTGGGCGGAGTGATTCCGCCGCAGGACCACAGGTTCCTGTACGACGCGGGCGTGGCGGGTATTTACGGGCCGGGCACAGTGATTCCGATGGCGGCGCAGAAAATTCTGGAGCTGCTGTGCGCCGCTGTAATCGGTTAGGTGAAGGCGATGAAGAGCGCGCTGAGTGAACTGCCGGGATGCGGAACACCAGAGGCTCCGAGTGCGGCGAAGAGAGCTCGGGCGCTGTCTCGCGAAGAATATCGCGACGGAATATTGCGCGGAGATCGAGCGGTGCTGTCGCGCGCCGTGACGCTTGTCGAAAGCTGCCGCGAGCGCGATCGCGAGCTGGCCGAGCTGATTGTGGAAGATTGCCTGCCGCACTGTTGCGACTCAATCCGCGTGGGGATCACGGGAGTGCCCGGCGCAGGCAAAAGCAGTTTGATTGAGGCGCTGGGCGGGTTTCTGATCGGGGAGAAAAAGGAGAAGGTCGCGGTACTTGCGATCGACCCGAGCAGCCAGATTTCCGGCGGAAGCATTCTGGGCGACAAGACGCGGATGCCGACGCTGGCGGCGAGCGAAATGGCGTTCATCCGGCCGTCGCCTTCGCGCGGAATGGCCGGAGGAGTGGCGCAGCGGACACGCGAGGCTATGCTGCTCTGCGAGGCGGCGGGATACCGGAACATCCTGGTGGAGACGATCGGCGTAGGCCAGTCAGAGACTGCGGTACATGAGATGGTGGATTTTTTTCTGCTGATCACGCTGGCGGGCGCTGGAGACGAGCTGCAGGGTATCAAGCGCGGGGTGATGGAACTGGCTAACCTTGTGGCCGTGAACAAGGCTGACGGAGCGAATGCGGAAGCGGCGGAGCGCGCACGCGCGGAGGCGCAAAACGCGCTGCACTTTTTCCCGGCGACGGAGTCGGGATGGACTCCGCGCGCGGTCACCTGTTCAGCGCTCACGGGCGCCGGGATTCGCGCGTTGTGGGCGTGCGTGCTTGAATATGCAGCGATGACGCGAGGCAACGGATGGCTCGCCGCGAGCCGGCGTGAGCAACAACGGCGATGGATGCACGAGATGATCGATCAGTCGCTGCGCCATCAGTTTCACGCGCATGCGACGGTGCGGGGACGCATTGAGACGCTGGAGCGCGATGTGGCCGAGGGAAGGACGACGCCCTTTCGCGCGGCGCGAGCGCTGCTGGAAGCCTACTCCGATCCAGAAGACGCCTGAAGACGCGCAATCACTTCATCCAAAGCAGATTGCCATGAGGGGAGCTGCATGCCGAAGCGCGCGTGAAGCCTGGCGTTCGACAGAATGGAGTTGCGCGGACGCGCGGCAGGAGTGGGATAGTCTTTGGTTCCGATTGGAATGAGGTTTGGCGCTTTGACTCCGAGGTGCTCGGCTGCGCGAGCGAAGATTGCCTGAGCGAAACCGAACCAGGAGACAGAGCCGGCGCAGGTCATATGGTAGAGGCCGCACCAATCCTCTGCGGGACCGAAGCGGCCGGCCAACACACCCGTGACGATTTCGCGCGTGGTGCGGGCCAGCTCGATTGAAGTGGTTGGCGCGCCGATTTGGTCGTCGACGATCGAAAGCCGGTCGCGTTCTGCGGCCAGACGGAGCATGGTGAGCAGGAAGTTCTTGCCATGCGGTCCGTAGACCCAACTGGTGCGAAAAATGAGATGGCGGGCACGTGAGTTTTGGATGGCCTGCTCGCCGGCCAGCTTGCTGGCACCGTAGACACTGAGCGGCGCGGGAGCGTCGTCTTCCGTCCAGGGTTCCTGCTTGCTGCCGTCGAAGACGTAATCCGTAGAGTAATGAACGAGGAGGGCGTTGCGCTCGGCGGCTTCTTCGGCGAGGACGCGAGGGGCGAGGGCGTTGATGGCGTGAGCCAGAGGCATGTCCGACTCCGCGCGATCGACGGCGGTGTAGGCGGCGGCGTTGAGAATGACGTCAGGAGCGGTACGGCGGACGAGGTCGCGCGTCTGATCGGGATCGGCGAGATCGACGGACTCGCGATCGACGGCGATGATGGGTCCAACATCGGCGAAACTCTTCTCAAGCTCGCGGCCGAGCTGGCCCGCACTGCCGACGATCAGAATGCGGGGATTGGCGAGTTGATTTGGAGCCGGGGCTGGAGAATCGGTCATGCGAGAGAGCTCCGGAAGCGCGGGAGTGTACTTTCCGCATTCTAATTGGCGTGGCTGGCGGATTTGAAAAGGCTTCCCTCGGGAGCCTGAGATCATTTTGCGGCGCGGGTACCGAGGATGAATCCCCGGCCTGCCAGCGCGTACCCTTCAAGGCTGCCTTCCCAACAGGCTCACTGCCGAATTCGCGCCGTGACGCGATTCCCCGTACAATTTAAGGAGGGAGTGCTCTCGCGATGAGAAGGGTTTATTGCGATGCCAATGCCACCACGCCTCTATTGCCGGAGGTGATGGAGGCGATGCGCCCGTACTGGATGGAGGAGTTCGGCAACGCTTCTTCGATTCACCTGCAGGGCCAGAAGGCACGGAAAGCCGTGGACCATGCGCGGGAGACGCTGGCGCGATTTTTCGGCTGCCGAGAAGCGGAGGTTGTGTTCAACTCCGGCGGTACGGAGGGGGACAACACAGCCGTTTTCGGGCTGCTGCGCGCGGGCGATCACTTTATTACGACGTCGATTGAGCACTCGGCTGTGCTGCGTGCCGCTGACCGAGTGGCTGAGCGCGGCGTGAAGGTGACGTTTATTGCGCCCACTAAGGATGGGCTGATCGATCCGGAAGAGATTCGCCGCGCCGTTGGGCCGTCGACGCGGCCAGGCGATACTCGCCGGACCCTGGTGAGCGTGATGCTGGCCAACAACGAGACAGGCGTGGTGCAGCCGGTGGAGGAGATTGGCAAAATCGCCGCGGAGGCGGGGGCCTTCTTCCATATTGATGCGGTGCAGGGCGCGGGAAAGGTTGCGTTCGATGTGCGGCGATTCGGATGCCATCTGTGCTCAATCAGCGCGCACAAAATGCACGGGCCAAAGGGAGTGGGCGCGATGTACGTGCGGCGCGGAACGCCGCTGGAGCCGCTGATTGTGGGCGGTAGCCACGAGCGCCGCCAGCGAGCAGGAACGCAGAATGTGCCGGGCATTGTGGGCCTGGGCAAGGCCGTGGAACTGGCTATGGAGAGTCTTGAGGACGGGACAATGGATCGCGTTGCGCGACTGCGCGACCGGCTGGAAGCGGAGATTCTCACAATTCCAGGCACACGAGTGAATGGTGCGGGCGGGCCGCGCGCAGCGAACACAACGAATATTCACTTTGAGCATTTGGAGGGAGAGGCGCTGGTGATCGCGCTCGACCTGAAGGGCGTTGCGGTGAGCGGAGGGTCGGCGTGCCACTCGGGATCGACCGAGCCGAGCCATGTACTGATGGCGATGGGGCTTGGCAAGAACGCGGCGCTGGCCAGCTTGCGCTTTAGTTTGCTGAAGACAGCGACAGATGAAGATGTAGAGCAAGTGCTGCGCGTGGTTTCGGAGGCAGTGGAGCATTTGCGGGCGCTCGCGCCTGAGGAGAGGCTAGCTGCCAGCCTCTAGCTTCTAGCTGGTCCGGGGTTGGGCTTTCGTCTGTAGGAAAAGTTGCGCGGTGAGCCTGACGTTCATCGAGAAGGAACAGCAGGTCCTTCGACTGCCTCTGCCGCAGACAGCGCGGCAAACTTCGCTCAGGATGACATCTCGATTCCAGATGACATCGCGATTCCAGATGAACTTCGAGTTTAAGATAGGAGAAGTTGTAATTCGAAGCGTTTTTATGAAGCAGAGCACAACCATTGCGGTGGCGATGTCTGGAGGGGTTGACTCCTCGACGGCGGCGGCGATCCTTGCTCGCGAGGGCGATGTTTCCGGAGCTTCGCGCAACACGGTGGTGGGGCTGACGCTGCAGCTTTGGGATCAGACGCGGCTTGCGGGCAAGCACGGCATTCCCGATGCGCCGAAGGCCGGGCGGTGCTGTTCGATCGATGACGTGTACGATGCGCGACGCGTGGCGGAGCATCTGGAGATTCCGTATTACGTCGTGAACCAGGAGGAGCGATTCGAGCGCGACGTGGTGCGGCCCTTCGTGGATGAATATCTGGCGGGACGCACGCCGATTCCCTGCTCTCTTTGCAACAACCACATCAAGTTTGACCAACTGCTGAAGACAGCGCAGAGCATTGGGGCTGAGCGCATTGCGACGGGCCACTACGCGGTGAACGAATTCGACGAAAAGCGCGGGCGATGGATTTTGAAGCGGCCTGCGGACCGGGCCAAGGACCAGACCTATTTTCTCTTCGGACTGACGCAGGAGCAACTTGCGCGCACAGTGTTTCCGCTGGGGCACATGACCAAGCCGGAGGTGCGCGAGGTGGCGAGGAAGCACGGATTGGCGCTGGCGGAGAAGCCGGACTCGCAGGAGATCTGCTTTGTTCCTGGCGGCGACTACAAGCAGTTCATCACGGCGTATCTCGAGGAGCAGGGCGAGGCGACGCCGGAGATGGCGGGCGAACTGGTGGCCGCGAGCGGCGAAGTCATCGGGCAGCACACGGGGATCCACAACTTTACCGTGGGACAGCGGAAGGGATTGGGCGTGGCGAGTGCATCTCCGCTTTACGTGATCAACATCGATCCGGCGAGCCATCGCGTGACAGTGGGCGCGGATGCAGAGCTGGCGACGCGCACTTTGCGCGCGCGGCAACTGAACTGGATCAGCATTGCGGAGCTGACGGGACCGATGCGGGTGAAGGTGAAGATCCGGCATCGGCACGAGCCGGCGTGGGCGACGCTGGAGCCGGGCGAAGCGGACGAGGCTATTGCGACCTTCGATGAGCCGCAGCGCGCGGTGACGCCGGGCCAGGCCGCGGTTTTCTATGATGGGGACGAAGTCGTGGGTGGGGGTTGGATCGTTTGATGCCGGCCTGGGCATCGCAGCTGTCATTGGGATGCGACAGGTTGGGAGTAAGTACGGAGCTGGACAAGCTGCGGAAAAATTCGCCGTGAAGAATGAAGCCCTCCCTCGGCGGCTAAAGCCGGGTTCATATCTGACGCATTTACGGCGCGAGTGAACTCGTGCCCCTTCAAGCCAGAGAGTTTTTCTGCAGCTTTTAGCGATGCGCACGGCAGCCGGTCTGGAGATCGGCGCTACTTGGGCCGCGGCATTTCGAATCGGTCGTGCGTGCGAACGTAATTCGGCCCACCCATGCGGCCGATGGCATTGAGCTTGTCGGGATCGATCTTGAAACCATCGAGCAGCGAGTCCTCGACGTGGAAACGGAGCACGTCGCCAAGCACCAAGCTGCCGCCGCCGGGCTTTTCGCTCACCGTGACGATCTGGCGCAGGCGGCACTCCATCTGGACTTTGCTTTCTGCCACGCGGGGCGGCTTCACGAGATCGCTGGCCAGCGGCGTCAGGGCGGAGACTTCGAACTCGTCTACATCGGGAGGGACATCGGCCGAAGACTGGTTCATCTGCGCGGCGAATTCTTCAGAGACGATGTTGACGACGAACTCGCCCGTGGCCTTGATATTCAGCAGCGTGTCCTTGTAAGGACGGGGGCCGGAACGGACAGCCGCGCAGAAGCACACGACGGGCGGATTGGTGCTGCATCCGGTGAAATAACTAAAGGGCGCCAGGTTTCGGACCCCGTTTGCGTCGATGCTCGACACAAACGCGATCGGGCGCGGCACGATCACTCCGATCATCAGCTTGTAGATATCGCCGGGGTCATGTTGGGCGGGGTCAATGACGCGCATTTTTCATCTCCATATGCGCTCTGTCGGCCTGTTTCAAGCAGGATCCACGGCCAAACTCTAGACGAACATGTCGTGGTCCCGGGATGCTCGATCGGCCTGCGGGCGAGGCTCGGGCACTCCACTGCGAAGGGATTCAACGACCGCCTTCACCGAAGCCAATATTGCCGAGAACTGGCGCATCGGCTTGCTGACGGCGTCGGACATGAATTGACCGGTGCGGTCTAAGGTATCGAGAACGCGGGAGAGCATGGAATCAAGACGGTCGCCCTGGACGCGCGCGCGGGCGATCATTTCATTGGCCGCGGACTGCACATCTGCGACCTGCACGCGAAGGGACTGGGTGATGGCCGCAACGTCAGAGGCGGTCTGTTCGACTTTCGGCGTGAGCCGGGTAAGCAGCGAGCGACTATTGTCGATGAGGGGAGTAACCGAGGCGCGGAAGGCTTCGAACTTCTCATCCATGGCGCGGGCAGCTTTGCGCATGGCAATGAAGGCGGCCAGCAGGACGAATGCCTGGACCACCATGGCTAATGCAACCAAGGCGATCAAAACGAGTTGAACGATCTGAGGGTCAATCTTTGGCATGGTCATGATCTCGCGCAGGGACCCTGCGAAACTACGAATTGCTGCCTGAGTACGCTGCATCGGCGAATACAGCGAGATGCCTTCCGGAGCGAATGGGCACCAAGTCTTGCAGCTCTGGTGTTCGCTGCCGGAGGGATGCAACCCGAGGCTTGGGCCCGATGAAACTGCCGGTTCTCAGAACTCGTTTGTTTCGGGCTCGCTGCTCGCGGATTTGTACGCCGTGCGGCCAGCGTCGACTGCAGCGCTGACGCGGGTGGATTGATCGGCGACGAGGTTCTTGCCGCGCTCGACGAATTCCTCCCACTGGGCTCGTCCGCGATCGACGTACTCACCGACCTGTTCCTTGCCGCGGTCGACAAAGGCGTTCACCTGCTCCTTGCCTCGATCGACAATGGCGCTTACATTCTCCGCCGCTTCGCGCGTACGCGCACGAAGATACTCCGCGCTCTCGCGCGCACCCGAGGCGATGTCTTCGCGCGTTTCTTTGCCGCTCTTTGGCGCATAAAGAATGCCGACCAGAGCGCCGACGCCTAATCCGGCCAAGAACCAAGCCAAGCCGTAAGATTTGCTTTCTTCTGCCATGATGAAACCTCCTCTTTCATAGCGCTCAACGAATGATTGAGCCTACCAAACCAGTCCAGTCTACCGCAAACGGCTTCGGCACCGCGCCGGGATTCAATGAAACCTTGTCCAGAAACTAGCCCGTTCTCTCCGTTGGATGCGCCGCGAGGTTGCGGGGTCATCTACCTGAGGCGGAGTTGCGGGCAAGAACTTCAGCGAAGTGGAGGGCCTGACGGCTGGACAATTGACCGATTTGCTCGCGGCAACTGAAGCCATCGGCAACGATGATCGTGGACGAGTCGGCAGATTGCACGGCGGGAAGCAAATCCTGGTTGGCGATGGTCTTAGAAACTTCAAATTTGGAAGCTTCAAAGCCGAATGGGCCCGCCATTCCACAACAGCCTGCCTGAATGAGATCGACCGTTGCGCCGGCTGCGCGGAGGAGCGCGACTTCACTCGAGGGGCCACCAAATACGGCCTTGTGATGGCAGTGGCCGTGGACCAGAACGTTTGCGCCCGCGAGCCGGTCAGCCGCGAACTGCGGCGCGCTTTCGGAGAGGAAGTCGGGGAGTAGCCAGATTTGTTGGCTCAGTCGTTTCGCGCGGGGATCGCCAGGGAAGAGCTCCAGCAGCTCGTCTTTAAAGACGCTGGCACAACTTGGCTCGAGGAAGATGAAAGGCAGGCCGGCCTCAATTTGAGGCGCCATGCGACTGAGCACGCGCGCAAGATAGGAGCGAGCGGCGCCGAGAAGACCGAAATCGTAGAGCGGGCGGCCGCAGCAGATGTGTCCGCGTGGGGTTTCAACGTGAAATCCGGCTTCGGTGAGGATGGTTTCGGCTGCCGAGAGCGATTGCGGATAGTAGTAGTTATTCCACGTATCGGGCCACAGCAGGACCACCTGCGCCACCTGCGGTGGGGCAGGCACCTGCGGTGCGGCAGCCTTTTGGAGGAGATTCGTGGAACCAGTCCGCGTTTCTTGATAGCTTTTCGGCGCCAGGCGCGGCAAGTGACGTTCCGGGGCAACGCCGGCGAGGCGCTTGATGAGTGGACTGGTGAGCGGGCCAGTCAGGATGGCGTTAGTTAACGACGGAGCGATTGAGCCGAAGCGGGCCAGGCGGTCGGCAAAGCCAAAGATGTAGTGATGGAGCGGGTGCAGACGGCCTTTGTAGTGCTGCGCAAGGAATTCCGATTTGTAGGCGGCCATGTCAACCTGCACCGGGCACTCGGATTTGCACGCCTTGCAGCTCAAGCAGAGGTCGAGTGCTTCGTGGACGGCGCGGCTTTGAAATCCTTCCTGGCGCAGAGATCCAGCGAGCATCTCCCAGAGAAGATGGGCGCGACCGCGCGTGGAATGCTGCTCTTCGCCGGTGGCGCGATAGCTGGGACACATGACGGCGCCTTGCGTGTTGCGACAGGAACCGACGCCGACACAACGCTCGGAGGCGCGTTCGAATGAGCCATCGTCTTTGGCGAAGGCGAAGTGGGTTTCCCTGGTCCCCAAATGCGAGGGACCAGGGGCACCCGGAGTTGCGTTTGAAGACTCGCCAGAATGATTCGATGACACAACTTCCGCGACGGGATGGCGAAGATTCTCGATTGGATCGTAGACGCGTACGGCATCGGAAAGCTTGCCGGGATTCATGCGGTTGTGAGGATCCCAGATCGCTTTGAATTCACGGAAGGCTTCGACGAGCTCGGGGCCAAACATTTTCGGCAGAAGCGCGGCGCGCGCCTGGCCGTCGCCGTGTTCGCCGGAGAGCGAGCCGCCAAAAGAGAGCACGGTTTCGGCAGCGCGGTCAATGAATTCGCGGAAGATGCGGATGCCCTCGGCGCTGCGGAAGTCGAAATTGATGCGCATGTGAACGCAGCCCTGCCCATAGTGGCCGTAGAGCGGACTGCTGAAACCGTACTCAGCCATGAGGCGGGTGATGGCACGCAGATATTTGCCGAGCTGCGCGGGAGGAACAGCGGAGTCTTCCCATCCTTCCCAACGGTCGGGCTCGCCGGGGACAAAGACCATGGCCCCAAGAGCGGACTCGCGCACATGCCACACCGCCTGAGCTTCATCGGGCGTGCAGATATGTGCCACCGGCGGCGAGGGCCACGACTGCGACGCGCGCGCCACAGACTCAGCTTTGGCGCGGGCTTCTTCGGCCGACCATGCGCCCATCTCGACGAGCAAGAATCCGAACCCGGGCGGAAGTTTGTCAAGATCGCGGAGCGCGAGGCCCTTGCGGCGCATGAAGTCGACGAGAAGAGAGTCGAAGCCTTCGAGGCCGATGGGCTTGTGTTCGAGCGCGAGGGGAACCGCGTCGGCGGCGAGGAATGCGTCATTGAAGCCAAGCACAGCGAGCACGCGGAAGGGCGGGCTGGCGGTGAGGTTCAGCGTGGCAGAGACGACGTTGGCGCAGGTGCCTTCGGAGCCGACCAGCGCGCGCGCGACGTGAAAATTGCTTTCAGGCAGCAGCTCGTCGAGGTTGTAGCCCGAAACGCGGCGCGGAATGCGGGGAAACTTTTCGCGGATGAGAGAGGCGTAGCGATCGCGGATGCCCGCAAGGCCCGCATAGATTTGGCCGACGCGGCCACCAGCGCGAATGAGCGCATCGAGACGTTCGGGCGGAGTGGCTCCGACCGTCATGCGCGTGCCGTCGTAGAGGACGATGTCGAGTGACTCCACGTTGTCAACGACTTTGCCGCCGAGCAGGCCGTGCACACCGCAACTGTTGTTGCCGATCATGCCGCCGAGAGTGCAGCGGGAGTGCGTGGCGGGATCGGGCGCATAGGTGAGCTGATGCAGTTCGGCGGCGTCGCGCAGGCGGTCGAGGACGATGCCCGGCTCAACGCGCGCGAGGCGCTCCGCGCTGACCAACTCCTGGAGTGAGTTCATGAAGCGAGAGAAGTCAAAGACCACGGCCACGTTGACGCACTGGCCGGCGAGGCTGGTGCCCGCGCCACGCGGAAGAACGGCGGCACCGGTAGCGCGACAGGCTGCCAACGCGGCCTCAACGTCGGAAGCGTCACGCGGAAAGATGACGCCGATGGGAAGCTGGCGGTAATTCGATGCATCAGCGGCGTAAAGCGCGCGTGAGCCTAAGTCAAAATGTACTTCGCCACGAAGCGATTTCTTGAGAAGCCCCTCGAGCTCGCGGTGAGCGGAAAAGCTCTCGTGACCGAGCGGGACGGAATTGGAAAGAATGGCAAATCTTGAATGGCTCACGCTGCAATGGTAGCGCGAGCCGGGGGCTGCTGTTGCGCCGACGGCGCATCATGCGCTGCTGAATGCGCGGGTTACCGCGACGGCCACTCTTCGACGACTACACCGAGGTCGTTGAGCTGGCGAATGACGGCTTCGAGATTGCGGCGAACCTTGGGGCGGTCCTGGGGCGCAGCGGAAGTGGATTCCGCGACTGCGATTACGCGGCCATATGACCAGGCTCCGGCAGGAATGGCGGCGACGCCGGCATCGAGATCGGAGAGGCGCAACTCCAGCAGCTGCCGCCGTGCCGCCGCGGGACGAAGCAGCGTTCCCTGCCCCACCGGGCTGGTGTTGGCATCGGCCATGATGATGCGAAGAGCAACGGTGTCAGCGCCGACGACGAGGAAGGGATTTGCCCACTGCGCGGGGTCGTGGACATCAACGTAGAGGCTCTTGGTGGGCAGTGGAATCTGGTCAAGCTCGGCGCGTTCCTGGTCGCGCTCCACCGCGGCCTCGTGCGCACGGTGCTCGGCGTCTACAGCGTCTTTTTCGACCCGGACAACTGCACCCTCTTCCCGATGGCAAGCGACGAGCACAAGAGCTGGAAGCAGTGCCAGCGCAAGCATTCCTTTGTGGGTGCGGTGCGGAATCACGAAGTTAAGAATAGCAGGGCGGCGGGTGCGGGTTCGGCAGCGAGCCCGTTTGATGATGCGTCCCCCAGGGGCTAAAGCCGTCGATGCTCCTGCGAACCTTAGCGGCACGAGTGAACTCGTGCCCTTTCAAAACAACGACCCGAAATGAGTTTTTCACCAACCTGTAAAGTCGTGCCCCTTCAAAACGAGGTTCATGCGACGAGTTCCCGCGGCACATCATTTGCCTGCGATCACACTGCGGGCGATGGAGTCGAGGATGCCGTTGAGGAAGTTGATGGATTCGACGGCGCAGTAGCGGCGGCCGATCTCGAGCGCCTCGTTGATCACGACGGGAAAGGGCGTGGATTTGACGCCGACGAGTTCTGCGACGGCCATGCGCAAGAGATTGCGATCGACGGCGGGCATGCGTTCGATGCGCCAGTGGGCGGAGTGGCTGGCGATGAGCTTATCGATTTCTTCCTGTCGAGCGATAGCCACGCGGAAGAGATCTTCAGCAAAAGCACGCACTTCGGGCTCGACGGGATCGCCGGCTTTCCAGAACGTAGCCTGAACCTCGTCGAAAGTCTGGCGGCCAACGTCGGCCTGAAACAGCATTTGCATGGCGAGTTCGCGAGATTTGCGGCGATGGCGCGAGGTCAAGCTGGGCCACCTTGCTCAAGTTTCCGGCGCAGGCTCACCATTTCGATGGCCGCAGCGGCGGCTTCAAAGCCCTTGTTGCCGCCTTTGACGCCGGCGCGGTCAAGCGCCTGCTCCAGAGTTTCGCAGGTGAGCACGCCAAAGCTGTGCGGAACGCCGGTTTCCTGCTGCGATTGGCCGATGCCGCGCGCAACCTCGTTGTAGATGGCCTCGTAGTGTGCGGTTTCGCCGCGCAAAAGGCAACCGAGAGTGACGATGGCGTCGGCATGACCGGAGTTCGCGCAGGTGCGGGCTGCGGCGGGAATCTCCCATGCGCCGGGAACTCGAACGATCTGAATATCGGTGCGGACGGCGCCGCTACGCAGAAGGGCGTCGAGCGCGCCCTCGAGCAGGCGATCAGTGATGACGGCATTCCAGCGGGAAACAACGACGGCAAATCTCATTCCGCTGGCAGAGAGATCGCCTTCGAGCGCAACGGGCTTGCCCTTCATGGGATCGGTCCAGGCCCAGAAGCTGAAGAGAAAGCCGGGCTCCGGCTCGACGGTGAAGAGCTGCGAGCGCCAGTCGGTATCTGCGATGGGCGAGAGCCGCGAGACCGCTTCATCGCCGCCTTGCTCACGGAGCCATGCTTGAGCAGCTTGATGAACGGAGTCGAGCGAGGTGACCTCGATGAGGATATCGGCGGTGGTGGGGAAGATGCCGTCGACAAATTCCAAATTGCCGAGCGGGGCAAGAAACGATGCGCCGCGGGATCTCTCCTGCTGCCAGCCCTTGCCGGGCGCGAAGCCCAGCGCGGCAAAAAAGCTCGCCAGCCGGTTGTAGGCCCCGGCACTGCGGGCAGGCCGCAGAAATGAGATGCCCTTGATCATGAATCGATTGTAGAAGACAGGGACCAAGGGACGAAGGGAGCAAGGGAACAAGGAAACATGGGAACGAGGGAACAAGGAAACGCCCCGGCCGCTAGTGACTTCTGGCCGAGGATTTCCGTTGGAGGCGGCGCTATGTAACGCTGCGGGGCTTGACCACGATGACCGTTGCAGGGACTACGGTCGACGGGCCGGGCGCAGAGGGAAAGAGGCAGCCGGCATCGTTGCCGCCCGCTGAAACCGGCGTACAAGCAGGAAGAGCGGGCGTCAATTGTTGCGTATCGGTGGGCGGCGAAGTGGTGCTGAGATTTGGAGGAATACCGACGAAGTGAAGTTCGTCGTCACCTGCCGTGGATACGAAGAAGATGGAATGGTCGGGCGAAAATGTGCCGGCGAGCGGGGCAGTTGGAGGCGTGGCGGAAGTGGCATCAGCGAAGCTCACATAGCCGATGGGTCCGAGACCGGTGGCCTGGGGCAGATAGTAAGGAAGCTGGGCGGCCGTGGCGGAAGTGCCCGGAGTGTTGTAGGTGACAAAAGCGATGGGCGCGGCATTGGTGGCAGAAGCCGTGGTGGGCGCCGTGCCGGTGACGACCTGATTTACGGCGGTGGCATTCGTTACTCCGGTCAAATTGACCGAGCCGTTGAGCGCGGGGTTTGTGGAGATGGGCGAGAGAGTCTGCGTGGTGCCGGATGCGGTTTCGGGACATTCAGCCGCGGGATAAGCCAGCGATGGCGGAATGTTGAGGCCGATGTCATCGAGCAAGATGCTGGAGCCATTGAGGGATGCGCCGAGAATATGTTGGCCATCAGCTGTGGCACCTAAAACGCTCGTAGGGATGGCGAGCGAGTCGGTTAGTGGCTGCGGATAATACAGAATGGTCGCGTTGTTTCCTACGATGCCGCTGGGGCACCATGTATGGGCGACGGTTGGATTGCCGGCGAGCCATGCGCCCAGGCCAGGGACAGTGACAGCGAGATTCTGTGCGCCGCCGGAGGCGCTCAGGTCATAGGTGCTCCAGCCGGAGTTGGCGTCGTGCACATAAAGTGTGTTGGTGTGATTACCGCCAAGCGCCGCGCTATCGACGATGTACAGAGTATTCGAATCCTGGGTCCAGGCGGCGGCGGCACCAAGGCCACCAAACGTGCTGACCACGCTTCCGGAGGTGTTGTAGAGGTAAAACAGGCCACGAATCTGATCGTTGATGAGCAGAAAGTTGGCATTGGGAGAAACGGCGAGCACCACACCGGGAACGGATGGGTCCTGCCTGGTGAGGGAATTGCTGTTGGTTGAGTAGACCATCAGCTCTCGAGGCGAGCCAAAGTAGAGACTGACACCCGCCTGGTCCATGAGCATGGAGTTGGGCACGAAAGGCAGGCGCACGGTGCTGCCGGGTGTACCCGTGAGCAGCTCGACCGAGTAAAAGTATTGCGACTGGCCGGGCGCGCCGGCCCAGACAAAGTCGCTGGTGGTTCCGGGGACGATCACGTCGACGGGATTGGACGTGATGGACAACCCGGTCCCATTCAAACCAATTTCGTTAATGGGCGCAGGATTGCAAAGCGGCGGCTTGCAGAGCGCGGTGAGCGTGGTGACACCGGGGTACGTTGCAGTAATGGAACCGGCGCCGCCGGTGGTGACATCGATGAGATTTGTGGACTCATAGTCCAGTGCCAGCCCGGTGATCGGGTTGCCCAAGGTGTCGATCACATTCGTGGTGAGGTTTTGCACAGCTCCCTGGGTGACGATGCCTTTTGTACTTCCATTGGCCAGAGAAATACTGATGGATTTGGGCGGGCATGTGGAGAAGTATCCGGCCGACGAGGCCGTTTGCGCGATGGCGGCGGTGATGACGGTGGTGCCGGGTTGCTCCGCAGTAATGACGTTGGTTGTGGAATTGATTTTAGCAACGGCAGAATTACTCGTTAGGAAGCTAAGGGTGCCGATGGAGGAAGTGCAATCGGGGACCGAAGTGACGCCCGGCGCCAAGCCGCCCGAGCAAACATAATTCGCCGGCGGAACAGACGCCGGCGCGCAGAGCTCATATTGCATTCCGTTGCTGACGTAACATTCCTGAGCATCAAGCTGAGCCTGCTGGTTCTGCGAAAAGCACTGCTGCGGAACGGAGCTGGAGGTGGAGTTGGTGACGAGACTGATGCTGGAGACTGGGGCGTGGATATAGACGGCGACGGGATTGGAAGTTACCGAGTCGGCCGAGGCAGTGATGTAAGCGACGGAGTAGGGCAAACCACCCGTCGATGGCAATGGATTGGGGTAGCTGCAGTAGGTGTAGTCGGGGATGCCGCCGCCGCTGTTGCGATTCCACGTGCCGGCACAGATTCCGCCGCTGGGGGAGATGTCGACCAGTTGATTGTTCGTGGTGCCCCAACTCAGCGATCCGGACGGGATGGAAGCGGGATCGCCCTTGCATGTGGTGGCAGTGGGCTGCAAGACCGCGGTGGTCTGTCCATAAGCCAGGGAAATTCCGGTGATTTGCGGCTGGAGCGTAAGATTCGCCACGGCGGTAAGTTTTAGCCCATAGCCGAGGCCGTTACAATAATTTCCCGCGGGATTGCGGACGCAACCGGAGATAGAAATCCCCGCCGGAATCGCCAGGCCGAGCAAACAAACAAGCGTCAGAAACCGCCGCATGAATCCTCCCCGCTCCGCACCTTAGAACCGCGGAACGGATTTAAAAAGCGCATTAAGAAGAATGAGTTCCAACCGCCCTCGCCGATGCACACGGCCAAGCCCAAGGCCGGCCAGCGCGGGGCGAGTTGACCCCAGCCGCAGGTACCCGCCGGCAAGCTGCCGCATGCGGCCGGAGGGACGAAACGCACAGTAAATGTCCCAAGGAAAAAGTGTATCAGGATGGGCCCACCTCTGGCACCGAGCGCGATTGGGATAAGACTCTTGCAGATAGACTGGCGCGGCGCTGGATGGAAAGCGGGAAACGGAGACCGGAAAGGCGGGGACCAGGGATTGGAAGACCGTCGCTCATTGCCGCAGTTTGCGCATCATGGCGACGAGCAGCCGCGTGGATCTTCCATAGCCGTCAGCGAAACATAATTCGAAGCCTGAAATGCAGGTCCTTCGACTCGTCCATTTGAAACGGGACTCGCTCAGGATGACCCGGTTGGGGAGGTGGAGTTTGTGCGATCGCACCCAAGCGAAGCTTGGATGGGGCACCCATTTTTTGGGTTGGATTGAGAGGGGCGGGTGGAGGTTCGTGCTATCCCACCCAAGCAGAGCTTGGATGGGGCACCCATTTTTTGTGCTGGATTGAGAGCGCGAGAAGCAACCGCAGATCCTTCGGTCGTCGCGGCGACCTCAGGATGACAAATTCAACTTGTGGGTTTGTGCTATCCCACCCAAGCAGAGCTTGGATGGGGCACCCATTTTTTGTGCTGGATTGAGAGGGGCGGGTGGAGGTTCGTGCTATCTCAGGTCCCCAAGTGCCAGGGACCTGGGGCACCCAGTTTGTGCTGGATTGAGAGGGGCGGGTGGAGGTTCGTGCTATCCCACCCAAGCGAAGCTTGGATGGGGCACCCATTTTTGTGGCGGGTTGAGGGCGCGAGAAGCAACCGCAGATCCTTCGGTCGCCGCGGCGACCTCAGGATGACAAATTCGACTTGTGGGTTCGTGCTATCCCACCCAAGCAGAGCTTGGATGGGGCACCCATTTTTTGGGTTGGATTGAGAGGGGCGGGTGGAGGTTCGTGCTATCCCACCCAAGCGAAGCTTGGATGGGGCACCCATTTTTGTGGCGGGTTGAGGGCGCGAGAAGCAACCGCGGATCCTTCGGTCGCCGCGGCGACCTCAGGATGACAAATTCGACTTGTGGGTTCGTGCTATCCCACCCAAGCAGAGCTTGGATGGGGCACCCATTTTTTGGGTTGGATTGAGAGGGGCGGGTGGAGGTTCGTGCTATCTCAGGTCCCCAAGTGCCAGGGACCTGGGGCACCCAGTTTGTGCTGGATTGAGAGGGGCGGGTGGAGGTTCGTGCTATCCCACCCAAGCGAAGCTTGGATGGGGCACCCATTTTTGTGGCGGGTTGAGGGCGCGAGAAGCAACCGCGGATCCTTCGGTCGCCGCGGCGACCTCAGGATGACAAATTCGACTTGTGGGTTCGTGCTATCCCACCCAAGCAGAGCTTGGATGGGGCACCCATTTTTTGGGTTGGATTGAGAGGGGCGGGTGGAGGTTCGTGCTATCCCACCCAAGCGAAGCTTGGATGGGGCACCCATTTTTGTGGCGGGTTGAGGGCGCGAGAAGCAACCGCAGATCCTTCGGTCGCCGCGGCGACCTCAGGATGACAAATTCAACTTGGGGGTTTGTGCTATCCCACCCAAGCAGAGCTTGGATGGGGCACCCATTTTTTGGGTTGGATTGAGAGGGGCGGGTGGAGGTTCGTGCTATCCCACCCAAGCAGAGCTTGGATGGGGCACCCATTTTTTGTGCTGGATTGAGAGCGCGAGAAGCAACCGCGGATCCTTCGGTCGCCGCGGCGACCTCAGGATGACAAATTCAACTTGGGGGTTTGTCCTATCCGTGCTATCCCACCCTAGCGGAGCTTGGATCCACCCCACGGACGAGGACCTGTCCGTGGGGGCCCCGGGATGGGGCACCCATTTTTTGTGCTGGGCCAAGAACAGAAAAGCAAATGCGGGTCCTTCGACTACGGTCGCGCACAGCGGCAGCGAGCTCCGCTCAGGATGTCGATCAAAGAAAATCCGCACGGGATGACCCTCTTCTGTGATTGGGCATAAAAAAAGCGCCAGGGTTTAAGGGTTGGGCGGCATGTATTGGGCAAACCAATCTACGGCGCGCTGCAACGTGTCGCGGCGATCTGCCGGATTGGAGAAGCCGTGGCCTTCATTGGGATAGACAACCAACTGTGTGGGAACGTGCAGATCGCGCAATGCGTGCCAAAACTCGAAGGACTGCGGCGCGGGACACTCGCCGTCGCGATCACCCACGACAAGGAGCGTTGGAGTTTGGGCGTGTTTGATGAACGTGATGGCAGAGCTCTTCGCATAAACAGCAGGGTCGTCATACACGGAGGCGCCGAAGTAGGGGATCATCCACTGATCGATCGAGTTTTCGCCGTAGTAGGAAAGCCAATCGGAGATTCCTGCGCCCGCGACTGCAGCGCGGAAGCGATGGGTCTGGGTGACGGCGAACATGGACATGAAACCGCCGTAGCTCCAGCCGGCGAGGCCGACGCGGTTGGGATCGACAGGATATTTTGCGAGGACAGTATCGACGCCGGCGAGAATGTCGCGCAGATCGCCATATCCGAAGTCCTTGCGGTTGGCCTGCGTGAATGCCTCGCCCTGACCGTAGCTGCCGCGGGGGTTGGGCATGAGGACGAAGTAGCCGAGCGCGGAAAATGCCGTGGCGCTGAAGCCGCCGGCGCCGCCGTTCCAGCGTGAGGTGACCGAGGAAGCCGGGCCGCCGTGAACTTCAACGAGGAGCGGATACTTCTTCGACGGATCGTAGCTCTCAGGCAAAAGCAGCCAGCCCTGAATGTTGAAGTCGTCGTTCTTCCAGGCGAGCGAAACGGAATCGCCCCAGGAGGGTTTGAGGCCGTCGTTGAAGTGGGAGAGCTGGATGAGTGGGGAGGACTCGGCGGAGTGGGACGGCGGCTCTTTGGCGCGCACAGCGTAGATTTCAGGCGGAGTGTCGAATGAGCTGGACTGAAAGACGAATACGGAGCGGTCGGCGGATGCGGAGACGATGGAATCGTAGCTACCGATACCGACCGAGGCGGGAATGCTGAAGACAGGCGGATCGAACGTTGCCGGGGCGCCGGGATTGTTGGGGAGGCGCAGGCGGACCAGGCGGGAATCGCTACCGGCAATTTCGCTTACGTCGATGGCATCGCTGCCGTCCCACGCGATCCATTCGGCGGAAGCGGGGTGGTTGGGGGTGAGATCGATGGGAGGGCCGCCGACAGAGGGGACGATCCACACATCGCCGCCGCTGACGCCTTGATCGCTCATGAGGCCGCCGATGAAGGCGATGGATTTGCCATCGGGTGACCATGTGGGTTGGGCGATTTGGAGACCGTGGAGCGGACCGGAGACGTCGGCGGGAGAAAGGAGGGCGGGATTGGAGTTTCCTTCCCACCCTTTCGGGTCGCCGCTGGGCGCGGCGACCCGGAAGGATGGGGCAACGTCACTTTTGGTGGATGGGATAACCGAATCCCTGGTCCCGGAGTGCGAGGGACCTGGGACACCCGCGGATTGTGGTGCGGAGAGATTCTGTGTGTAGAGCTTAGCGACCCACCAGTTGTTTTCGCCGGGAGGGTCGGCGGCGATGCAGGCGAGAGATTTGGAATCGGGCGACCAGTCGAACTCGAAAACGTGAAGGTTGGGCGGAGTGATGAAGGTTGGAGCAGCGGGCTGGGGCGCTGTTGTGGAGACCGCGGCAACGCGCTGAATCTCGATGTGATCTTCTCCGATGACGCCGGAGGGCGGAGTCTCGGCTGAAAGCGCTCCGGGCGTGCGCGTGGCGCCTTCTACGTAGAGAAATGCGATGGTCTTTCCGTCGGGCGAGAATGCGGGCGCGTCGATGTAGCCATGGAGTTCGGTGAGGCGAGCAGCGGGGCTGCCATTGAGACGCGAGATAAAAAGATCGGACTGCTCGCCAGGATCGGCGCAGTCGGAGAGGAATGCGATCGAGGCCGAGTTGGGAGACCAAACGAATTGAGATACGTTACAGGGTTGGCCGGGTGTTGCCGCGGTAATGGGCTTGCTCTTGTCGAAATGATCGAGCGGGGCGAAGCGAATCTCGCCGGCTTCAAGCCAGGCGACGCGCTTGCCGTCGGGCGATACGGCAACCTGCGCGATGGTGCGGCCGTGGTTCAGGCTGGAAAGGATCTGATCAAGCTGGGCGGAAGTGGGCTGCGCGGGCGCGGATTGAGCGCGAGCGAAGAGCGTCGCGAAGAAGCCGATGAGGATAAAGGCGCTCAGTGAACGGCGCATAACGCGAACCATAGGGGAATGGTAGCAGCGGAGCTGGCGGGGCTGGCGGAGTTAGAGAGTTGGCCGCTTGCCAGGGCGCGTCAAAGCCCGAAAAGGGTGGGAAATGTGAACAAAGCGAACAAAATCGGACAAAATTTGTTGACGGTTTTCTAACATAACCCGTTTATTATAAGTTGCTTACAATGACATTATGGCGCTCGATGGTGTAAAAATCACTCGTTCGGCGCATTTTTCGAGCGGGCCGTGGAAGGAGTGGGGGTATGACGGAGGATCGCGCGAGATTGTGAAGTTGCGGCATTAAGACAAGGATAGCGATTCTGGAGAATTAATCGGCAAACTTGGTGCGGAAAAATGAAGAAGTGAAAGAGCGAGTAGGTGATTTAAGAATCAGTATGTTAGTCAATGGGATCAAAGCGGGCGCGAAGCAGCGGGGCTTGACAGGTTCCGAGGGTACGGACCGTGGACAGATTTCGCGCTTGATACTGTTTCGCGCGGTCCGGCCATTTTTTGGGTTGGGTTGAGGGTGCGAGAAGCAACCGCGGATCCTTCGGTCGCCGCGGCGACCTCAGGATGACAAATTCAGCTTGTGGGTTTGTGCTATCCCACCCAAGCAGAGCTTGGATGGGGCACCCATTTTTTGTGGCGGATTGAGAGGGGCGGGTGGGGGTTCGTGCTATCCCAGGTCCTTCCGCCACGGCGGACCAGGGACCTGGGGCACCCATTCTTGTGGTGGGCTAAGGGCGCATGAAGTCAGGGCTTGTTGACGGCGCGGGCGCCGTAGGGGTTGAGGAGATTGGCGACGATGGGCGTGACGACTGGCGAGGCTGCGCCGACGAATTCAGTGACGGTGTTGAGGTTGGAATTCGTTGTCCAGACATTCCCGGATCCATCGATCGCGAGAGAGAGAGATATGTTGAGGCCCGCCAGGTAGCCGGTGGATGGCGAGAGGGCGACGCCCAGGGAGCTGAACTCGCTGATGGAACTATCGGGGTAAGGCGCGGAGGTGGCTGTCGAGCCGCGATTCACGACCCAAACGTTGCCTGCGCCGTCGACGGCGATGCCTTCAGGGACGTTGAGTCCGCCGCCGGTGTATCCGAGCGAGCTGGAGATGGCCGTGCCACCGGCACCGAAGAGGCTGATTCTGCTGGTGCTCGATGAGCTATCCGCTACCCAGATGTTTCCGTTGGGATCGACGGCGATGCCCCAGGGATCGGCGAGGCCGCCACCGGTATAGCCGGTGGAAGTGGAGATGGGCATGCCGGCGGACGTGCCGGATGAATAGAATTCGCTGAGCGCGCCGAGAGTGATGCTGTCGGAAACCCAGATATTGCCCGAGGCGTCAATGGCGAGGGAGACGGGATCATTATTGATGCCGCCGCCCTGGTCGCCTGGAGGAGTGGTGATGGCCAAACCGGCAGAACTGAACTCGCTGAGGCTGGAGCCGACATTGTTCACGACCCATGCGTGACCGAGTTGATCGAAGGCGATGCTGTAAGGAGCATTGAGGCCGCCGCCCGAGTAGGGAGATAAAGTGGCGGGCGTGCCGGTGTTGCCGATCTCGCTGAGGCTGTTGGGAGTGACGTTCGCGGTCCAGACATTGCCGGACTTGTCGATGGCGATGCTGTAAGGATCGTCAATGCCGCCGCCCGTGTAGCCGGCAGACGTGGAGATGGGCGCGCCGGCCGGGCTGAACTCGCTGACACTGTTGGCACCGGTGGCCGTGTTTCCCACCCAGACATTGCCAGACTTGTCGATGGCGATAGGAACGGGTGAATTCAACCCGCCGCCGGTGTAGCTGATGGCGATGGTGAAGTCATTGGGGACGGGCGTGGATGGGAGCGAAGGCTGAAAGGGCGAGGTGGGCGTTTGCAGGCCGAACAAATTGGCGACGTTGGCGCCGGGATTGTGAGCGATATTGAGAGCCGCGGTAGCCGTGTCGGGAGCGCTGACGCCGTTGTTGGTGGCGTTGGAGAAGAGCGTGGAGCAAGGCGTGGAGGCGGGTCCGGTGGAATTGACGCAAGCGGCGAGAATGTTGGCGAGGGTATTGATCTCCTGCTGCGGCACGGTGCCGTTGAGGCCGGGTGTTGTGTTGAGGGCGACGCTCAAATTGACGTCTTCAAGATTGGCGAGGGTGTTGGCCGCGTTGTTGAGTCCGGTGGTGGCGAGCGCAGTGTTGGAGCTCGATATGTGGAGGGGATCGCTCGAGTAGCCGGCGAGAACGTAAGCGGTAACGACGGTGGAGACTTCATTGATGTCGGTCGTCGCGGAGATGTTGCAGGCGTCGGCCGGAGCCATGAGGGTGATGGCCGAATTCGCGCCCGAACCCAGGCCGGGATCGCCGCCGGACACATAGAAGTAGGTATGCGAATAATTGCTGGGACAGGAGTAATCGTTATCGATTTTGAAATTGCCGTAGGGGTCGGTGGTGACGTAGTAGTTGCTGCTGCCGTCCTGCGTGGTGTTGGTGCCGCTGCGGAGCAAGGAGACTGAAGCGTTGGTGCTGGATGGCGCGATGCCGGGGCCGCCGTAGCCGGCGTTGTTGACGGCGTAGAGATAAACGTGCGCGCTGGCGATGGGATTCTGGCCGCCATGGACCGAGCCGTGGAGGGCCGTGCCGGGAATGGAGTCAGTGTTTGAGGTGGTGATGACCGGCATGCCCGCGCAGGCGGAGAGAAGAAGAGCAACCGAGGACAGCATGGAAGCACAGAGCACGCGCATTACCGGAACTCCTAATTCTTGGTTCTCGCCGTGGGGCTGACGGGCTTTCTTTGAAGGGAAAGGACGATGGCGCACGGCTTGGACGAAAAACTTAAAAGGCGGAATAACTTGGGGGTTGTATACCACGGCAGGAGGAGCAAATCAATTCCTAATCCGGGTTGGGGGATGCCTTAGGAGTGTCGCGGGCCGTGAAGGCATGGAGAGGATGCGGAAAAGGGCATCGAAGTAAGAACCACATCCCTCAGCGGCTAAAAGCCGAATTCAACTTGAGGCATTTACGGCACGCGACCCACGCACTGCGTGGGTCCCCCGGGTCGTGCCCTGACACTTCGTCCTCCTCCGAAGGAATTCCTTCGCGGCGACCGAGCGGAGCGCGCTTGGCGGGCACGGATGAAAAAGTGGCTATTTTGGGGTGCGAAGCGGGATGCCAAAGTTTTGTCAACTGGCCGAAGAGACAGAAATTCGCTAAGTTGCTGAAAAGACGACGAAGATTTAGCGGGCGAAGTTTGCCGGTAATTATTGGCAAATGGGGTAAGCTGAAAGCAATCATCACGCAATGAAACTTAACTGACGGGTAGCCGAAGAGGCTATTCCGATTTTCTTCGGGCCACAACCGCGGAGGGCGCGGGCACGAGGAAAGAGGATGCGAGGAGAGGGGCGACTCGGCGAGCGAGTTGCCCCTTTTGCTTTTCTGCGGCGGGCGGCGAGCCTGCGCGAGGCGTCAACTGATGCCGGCGGGAGCGGGGAACGGCAAGTGAGGACCTGCTTCTGGCGCGGGATCGAAGTTGCGTGGCCTGGGAGCAGAGGAAGAACCGCGGTGGGTGGCCGGAATGGTGGAGCGATGGGCGAGAGCAAGCGAAACACGGAAAAGGCTGCAAGGAACAACAAGGTAGTGACGATAACGCGGACGGAGGACGGAGAGAACGCGAAGAAGACTGAGAAGGGCAAAAAGAAATCGGCTGGAAAGCGGAGGGGCGGCAGCGCGAAGGAGATGAAGGCGAAGGCCAGTAAGAAGACGGCGGCGAAAAAACCAACGAAGGAAGAGTGTAAGGGGTCGAAGAAGGACTTGCGCGACTGGGCGAAGAAGGTGGTGAAGGATAGCTGCGAAGCCATTACCAAAGAGCTGGCTTCAAATGCAATCCATGGCGACTTGGAGAGCACCGAGAAACTGCTGGAGCTGATGGAAAAGAACAACAAGGGCGAGGGCGATGATGGCCCGGAGGGGGCGAGCCTAGCCGAGCAATTGATGGAAGGGCCGACGTGGGAAGAGGTAATGGAAGCGAGGCGGCTGGCGCGGGAAGAAGAAGAGGCAGAGGCGGCCGCCAGCTAGGCATCCCGCCCTTGCGGCAACGGACGCCGCAAGGATGGGGCAGCCAGTTCGTGGCTTGGAAGCGCTGCTGCTGAAAGGCTGGGGCGGACCGATCCGCTGCGTTCCGCCGCGGCAAAGAAAGATCTGAAAATGGCGGTGAGAAGAAGGATGCGATGGGGATGAAGCTCATGAAGGACGAATGGTTCGGGTTGCGGGAAATGGCATCGTGCGTTCCCACCCTAGCGACAAGAACAGAGACGTCGCGAGGGTGGGGCACCCAGTTCGTGGCTTGGAAGCGCTGCTGCTGAAAGGCTGGGGCGGACCGATCCGCTGCGTTCCGCCGCGGCAAAGAAAGATCTGAAAATGGCGGTGAGAAGAAGGATGCGATGGGGATGAAGCTCATGAAGGACGAATGGTTCGGGTTGCGGGAAATGGCATCGTGCGTTCCCACCCTAGCGACAAAAACAGAGACGTCGCGAGGGTGGGGCACCCTCGGCAGGAAGATGGGGGCGATTCGCGGAGTTGCGGTGTGCTTGCTGGCGTTGCTGGGTGTGATGGCGATGGCGCAGGCGGTGAGCACAACCACGGTGCAGGGGACGTTGTACCTGGCGAACGGACAACCGGGCGCAGGAACACTGGTGATCAGCTGGCCGGCGTTTACGACTGCGGCAGGACAGTCGGTGGCTGCGGACTCGATGACGTTGAACCTCGGACCGGATGGATTTGTGAGCGTGAACCTCGCGCCGAATGTGGGAGCGACGCCCGCGGGAGAGTACTACACAGCCGTTTATTACATGAGCGACGGAACGACGAGCACGCAGTACTGGGTGGTTCCGGCAGCGGCGCAGGCGAGCCTGGCGCAGGTGCAGGCGCAGGTGATGCCTGCAGCGCAGGCGGTGCAGGCGGTGAGCAAGGCGTATGTAGACCAGGCGATCGCGGGGGTGAGCGGGGGCAGCGGATTGTCGGCGACGGGCGGAACGCTGACGGGGCCGCTTTATTTGAATGGCGATCCAACGCAGCCGCTACAGGCCGCGGATAAACATTATGTGGATACGCAGGTGGCAACGGCGGTGCCGCTGGCGGGCGGAAGCGTCACAGGATCATTGACCGCCAAACAGCTCGGGGCTTTGTACCAGGTAGATCAGTTTGCCGGCGCGGACATCGGCGCCAAGATCCAGGCGTGCGTGAGCGCGGTGAACGCGAGTTATGGCGGAACGTGCGATGCGCGGAACTTCACTGGCAATCTGACGATGGGATCGAACCTGACGATCTCAACGGGGAATACGGCGATCCTGCTACCGTGCGCGACGATTACGACGGCGAGCCAGATTGTGGTGACCGCGGGAACGCGGAATGTAGCGCTGCGCGGGTGCGCGCTGCGCGGCGGCACATCGGCGAGCGGAAGCACGGGAGGAACGGCACTGGCATACACCGGCTCGAGCGCGATGGTCGAGGTAGGCGATCCGACTTACGCGACGGACACGCCGGGATTCCACCTGGACAACGTGGTTATTAATACGACGGGAGCTACGAGCGCGACTGCGCAGGGATTGGCTGCATTCCGCACGCAGGAGATGGACCTAGAAAGCTTGTATTTCCTGGGTAACTCAAACCAGACGGGCATGACTCTGGACGGAACCGGGAATTACACGGGCGGAACATTCCTGGATAACCAGTTCAGCGGATTCGGGACGGCGGTGAATGCGATCGGGCACCAGGTTACAAATCCGGCGACAACGGACTGGATGAACGCAAGCACCTTCGTGCGGCTGCATATCGATTGCCCGACAAGCGGCGGAACTCCGATCAGCGGAACTTATGGGATCAACATCCTGCAAGGCGACGGTAACACATTCACGGGTGGAGACGTGGAGGGGTGCTCGACAGCGCTGCACTTAGGACCGAATGCGCAGAACAACACATTCGTTGGCCTGCGGAACGAGAACTCGACGAGCCAGGTGGTGGCGGATGCGGGGAGCGCGTACAACAACTGGATGACGGGCGGCACGATGTTTACCGGAAAGCTGACCGACAACGGAACGCGCAACAGCTTCCTGGATACATTTCATCGGAGCTTTAATGCATTGAATGGTGACTGGTATATGAGCCAGCAGGACGCGACTCTGACCAATCACTTCCGGCTGGGGACCGGCGCGGGTAACGAGCGCGGACTGCTGAACGAGATCCAGACCGACTACGGCTACCGGTGGCTCTACGGATTCAGCGACGCGACGGGCGGCCAGCAGCTCTACCAGATGCAGGATTTGCTGAACAACGTGTACCGGCTGCAGATTCAACAGTGGAACCCCGGACAGAGCAGCACGAACGACCAAACGGCATTGAACGCGGCAGGCACGGGGAATGTGTGCTTCAACTGCTCGACGAATTCCGGGACCGGGGGCGTGACGTTTGCGAGCGGCGGGTCAACACCGGCGGCAGTGGGCACGGTGGACAAGGCGGGCGATGCGCAGTTTATAGGGAATCTGCTGGTGGGCGGGACGACGCAGTCAACGGGAACCATGTCGCTACGCAACAGCGCTGATGCGGAGGTGGATTACTACCTGTGGCCGGGACTTACGACGAGCCAGAAGGGATCATTCACTTACAAGGACTGGAACGGAAACAGCCAATGGTACCTGGTGAAGGACGCGAGCAATAACTGGGCACTTAACTCAGCGACCGGAGGGTTAGATAGCTTCAAAGCGTATCAAAGCACCAACAGCGGGGATACGTATATTGACGCGAGTAACCCGAGCGGGCATATTCGACTTAATTTTGAGAGCGGCTCGGGAGCAGAGACGGATATCTATTCGGGATCGAGCACGAATCTGGACGCGGCATTTGTGGCGCCGAATGCGATCAAGTTCCCCGGACTTGCGGCTGCGTCCGGCGACAACTGCCTGCAGATTGATAACTCGGGATACATCACGAATACGGGATCGGCCTGCGGGAGCGGATCGGGAGGCGCGAATGGGACCATCACGTCCGCAAGTTCGGGCCAGATTGCGTACTACACGGCCAACGGCACGACCGTCGGGGGAATGAGCGCAGTACCAACGAATTCCGGAGGGACGGGCGCGACCACGGCAGCGGGCGCAGCCGCGAATATTGTCGGCGGCCAGAACATCGCGCCGGCACAGGTGAGCGGCGTCTATACGGTGGACGGCACAACTTACGCATCGGTCCAAGCGGCGATCGCGGCATGCTTAGCGAGCGCGAATACTTCATGCACTGTGGATGCGCGCGCCAGCGGAAGGCTGGGAAGCGCGGGCGATGTGATTGGCAGTTTCGATCCGGGCTCGATAGGAATTACGCTGCTGCTCGGCTCTTACACCGATTACACCATTGGACAGGTGACGCTCAGAAATAATCTTTCGATTATCGGTGCTGGCAACATCCTAACGGGTATCACATCGTCGTCGGTCACAAATCAAGCAGTGTTCGTTCTTCCACAAGCAAACAATTCTCCTGCGATTTCAGTGCATCTTGAAGGGTTTGGTGTTACCCCGGCCTCCGGCGCCACTACCCAGATCGGTGCGGATTTGGAATGCAACAGCTATACAAACAGCGGCATGTGGTACTCGAGTTGGGAAGATGTTTGGTTCGGCAACTACCTAAACTCTTTTCCGGGCGGCGGCATCAAGATGTCGTGCCCGACCCCGGCAAGCGCGATTCAGTTCTCGCAGTTTAAGAATGTGGTGGCGTGGCGTGCTAATGGCGTTACCAATCCGGCGCTGTCTATCTGTGGGGCCGGCGTCGGCAACGATCAATTCTACGGAGGCGAATTCGACGCAGGAAACTGGTCTGACACAACGATCGCGCCGAATATGTATATCGGTGCGTGCCCTGGCGACACGGGCAATGCCTACTCTCTTAATTTTTATGGCACGACAAGCCAAGGAGGGACAAATCTCGTCACGCTCGAAGGAGCAAACAATATCCAGTTTGACCATACTCACCACGAAGGCACTGCGGGGCTTACGAATGGTTTCCAGTTCGTTTGTGGCGGCTCGCAGAATGTGGGCATCAGCATTGACCGTCCCGCATTCGGAAATGTGGGAACGGCTTTTGCTACATTCACGGGTTCTATCACAGGCACAACACTGACTGTTATCGGCGCGCCCACCGGCGCCATCGCGATTGGCGCGGCACTCATCAGCACAGGAGCAACAGGCATCACCGACGGCACACTTACCCTCGCTCAGATTAGCGGCACTCCTGGAGGAGCAGGCACCTATACGGTCAATGTTCCACAAACCGTGAGCAGCGAGGCGATGACTGCGACGGGTTACACGCTCGACACTGGCGGTGGTTGCAACACGGATAGCGTGCAGGCAACGAATATGCCCGGTCCTACGGTAGCAGCGTTCGTGGAAACTCATACTCAAAATGTGATGATGCCCGGCCTGACTGGCGGCGCTACCACCTACGGTCTAACGAATTTATTGACGAACGGTTCCAGCACTCTCGATCTTTATAATTTGAGTCGCGCCGATGTCTATAATCCGGGCTTGCCCACGATTACAGCATTGTCAAATTCGCCGGCAACGAATATCCCAATCACACTTTGCGCCGTCAATGGCTCGATGAATTTCTCTAACAGTGGAAGTCTGCTATTGGGGGGCGTTACAAATTTCAGCCTTCCTTCCGGGCAGTGTGCGACGTTTGCATATGACGACAACTTTCAAAAGTGGATGCTGACAAGCGGCGTCGGCGTCTCCTCAATCAATGGCAACAGCGGGGCGTTCACGTTCACTGGCGCAGGCGTTTCCTGCTCCTCGACGACCTGCACGTTCTCGGGTAGCACTGGGTCGGGGACAGTACTGGCGGGCAGCGAGTACAGCCCGGCCTACTATAACCAGAGCGGATCGAGCGCGACAGTGGGCGGCGTGCCGCCGTTCACGGGGCTGGGATACTGGTCGGCGAGCGCGCCTCCGGCGGCAGCGACGGCGGCCGAGGTTGTGAGCGCAATCGGGGCAACGGCAGTTGCTAACGCGACGACGGCAACGAGTTTTACGGGGAGCCTGAGCGGCGACGTGACGGGAACGCAAGGCGCGACGACGGTGAGCAAGGTTAACGGCGGTGCGGTTCCGGCGAGCGCCGCAGTGGTGGGGACAAACAGCAGCGGGCAACCGGTGAGCGCGGCGACGACGGGAAGCGGAAGCGTGGTGCTGGCGACGAGTCCGAGTTTGTCTGCTCCCACCGTGAGTGGAACATTGGCGGGTGCATCGGAGACGTTGAGCGGAACGTTGAGCGTGACTGGAGCGCAGACGCTGACCGGGGCGACGACGATGAAGAGCAACTTGACTATGCAGAACGGAGCGAATGCAAGCCAGACAATGGCGATCCAGCCGGGAACGAGCGCAGACCAGATTGCGGCGGTGCAGTTCAACAACTATTCCGGCACGGCAGAGTGGCAGGTGCGGAAGGACGCGAGCAACTATCTGCGCGTGACAGACGCCGTGAATTCGCTGGACCGGGTGATTCTGCCGGCGAACGCGAATACGACGATCAATGCCGGAGCCGGCGCGAACGCGGTGGTGATCAACAATACAAGCGGGTCGGGAACGGGCGGGTTGATTGTGTACGAGGGCGGCTCGAATTATTCGACTGCGGCGTTGCAAGTATCGGGCAGCGGAAACACGACGGCGACGGGCTACCTGCAGGGCAAGTTCATGATGGGCACGGGGACGATGGGCGTGGCGGCGGGCGCGGCCGCGGGATCGAGCCCGACGATTGCGTGCGCGACGAGCCACACATGCGACGGCGTGAGCGGAACCGTGACGCTGACGACGGGGACCAGCCCGACGACCGGAACGCTGGCGACGCTGAGCTTCCCGAATACGCACACCAACCAGGCCAACTGCATGGTGACGACGCTGAGCGCGACGGCGCAGATTACGAGTACCACGTGGACGGAGAGCACGACGGCCGTTACAATCACGGCCAATGCGGCACTGACGGCGTCGACTGCGTATACCGTCAAGTACTGGTGCGGGGGGTATTAAAGACGGGGAGCTAGGGAGCAAGTCAGCAAGTTAGCAAGTTGGCGAGTTAGCGAGTTAGCGAGTTAGCGAGTTGGCGAGTTGGCAAGTTAGCACGTTAGCGAGTTAGCAAGTCAGCAAGTTGGCGGGTTGGCCGTTGAGCAAGTCAAGGAGTATGAAAAGACAACCGCAGATCCTTCGACTCCGTCCGCTACGGCGGACTCCGCTCAGGATGACCACTCCTTTCTAAGACGTGGATGCCGAGGGCGCTCGCCGCGAAGGACCGCAGAAGGAAAGAACTCCCAGAAGTTCAAACACAAAGACAAGCGAGATAGGAGGTGCGGCCTGAGGCGGGCTGCGCCTTCGCTTGGCGCGCGACCTGGGCAGTTGCGCGCCAAGCCTGCGATGGGGTGCGCGAAATTGCCGGCGACGCAGAAGCTGGAGGGGACGAGTGACGGGAGCGGATGGGGCACGCGAAATGGAAGTGCAGTGGGTGAAGACGCAAATTGCGAGGCACAGCAGGAAGGGTTTGGAGGAACTTGCCAAGGGCCTGCCTACGCGGTCGGAGATTCAAGAAGGGCGCTCAGCGGCGATAACGATCGCGGAAAAGATGCTGGTCGTGCGGTCGCGCAGTGGGAGGCGGGAGAAGCTGAGGGCAAACACGGTACAGATTGAATTCGAGAAGAACCGCGGGCAGCGAAACATTGTGCTGAAGGCGCGGCAACTGGGAATGACGACGTGGGTTGCGGCGCGATTTTTCCTGAAGACGATTACGCATCCTGGAACGCTGACGCTGGAGGTGGCGCACACGCAGGAGGCGGCGGAGGAGATCTTCAGAATCGTGCACCGATTTGTGGACTGTCTGCCGGAGCCGATGCGCAAGGGAGTGCTGAAGACGGGACAATCGAATGTGCGGCAGATTGTGTTTCCGAAGATGGATGCGGAGTATCGCGTGGTGAGCGCGGCGGATCGGAATGCAGGGCGGGGATTGACGGTGCAGAATCTGCACTGCAGCGAACTGGCGCGATGGCCCGGCGATGCAGCGGAAACCCTGGCGGGATTGCGGGCGGCGATGGCGCCGAATGCGGAGTTAGTGCTGGAGTCAACGCCACTGGGAGTGGGAGGGTGCTTCCACGAGGAGTGGCTGAAGGCCGAGGAGACGGGGATGGTGCGGCACTTTTTCCCGTGGTGGATGGAGGAGCGGTATCGTGCAAGGGCCGTGGCCGAGAAAAGCCTGACCGAGGAAGAGAGGGTTCTTGTGGCGGAGCGCGGGCTGGACCTGAAGCAGATCGGGTACCGGCGACAGATTCGCGCGAACTTTCGCGGGCTGGCGCGGCAGGAGTATGCGGAAGACGCGGAGAGCTGCTTTTTGACGAGCGGCGAATGCGTGTTTGAGCTGGCGGCTGTGGAGGCGCGGATGAAGACGGCGCCGGAGCCGGTGGAGCGGCGGAAAAATGGAGAGATGGAGATCTGGCTGCCACCGGTGAAAGGCCGCGAGTATGTGGTGGCGGTTGATCCGGCGGGGGGCGGGAGCGAAGGCGACTACTCCGCCGCGCAGGTTCTGGAGATGGAGACCAGTTTGCAGTGCGCGGAGTTTGCAGGGCACATGGGTGGGCTGGAGCTGGCGCAGTTTGTGACCGATCTGGCGACCGAATACAACGGCGCGTGGCTGGTGGTGGAGCGGAACAATCACGGCTCGGGCGTGCTGGCGCTGGCAGAGACGGCGTGCAAGTACTTGCGAATTTACCGGCAGAGCGGGCAGGCGGGTTGGCTGACGACGAGCGTGAGCCGGCCGGCGATGCTGGGACAACTGAATGCGGCGCTGGTGGATGAGCCGGATCGGTTCCAGAGCCGGAGGCTGCTGGGAGAGTGCCGGAGCTTTGTGCGGATGGCGAACGGGAGCAGCGGCGCGCTGGCAGGGACGCACGACGACCGGGTGATGGCCATGGCGATGGGGCTGGCAGCGAGGGCGGAACTGGTGGGAAAGCGCTCAAGGGCAGCAAGTTAGCAAGTCAGCGAGTTAGCAAGCCAGCAAATCAACGCCAAAACCATTGGGAAATTCTGTGGATTTCGGGCTTTACATGCGAGGGGATTTAGCGGTACAGTAGGCGAACAAAAGGCGAAATAATCTAGCGCCTTTCAATCCTATGCCTACTGCTGCAGCACTTCGTTTGGAGATTGAGCACGCGCTGGAACGGAAGTTTCCCGCGGCGTTGACGCCTGCGCCGCGCGCGATGTACGAGGTTGCGGCGACGGGAATTGCGGCTGTTGACGAACTGCTGCGTGGCGGGCTGCCGTTGGGGGCGATCAGCGAGCTAACGGGAGCGACGTCGTCTGGACGAACGAGCCTGGCGCTCCAGTTTGTGGCGCAGAGGACGGCTGAGGAGCGGGCGTGCGCGTGGGTGGATGTGAACGATGCGTTCGATCCCGAGTCGGCGGCGGCAAATGGGGTGCGGCTGAGGCAGGTGTTGTGGGTAAGATGCGCGCCTTCCCACCCTTTTCGCGATCAAGCTGCGAAAAGGATGGGGCAACCAGCCGACAGGTGGGAAGCTCGGACCGAGAGCGTACGCAAATCGTGGGTAAAGCCTGAGTGGGCGCGGCTGGAGCAAGGGCTGCGGGCGACGGATCTGCTGCTGCAGGCCGGGGGGTTTGCGGCGATTGTGCTGGACCTGGGCGATACGGCGCCGGAACAGGCGACGAGGATTCCGCTGGCGACGTGGTTCCGATACAGGCAGGCGGCGGAGAGGACGCAGTGCTCGCTGGTGGTTGTGGGCACGCACGGATACGCGAAGTCGGCGGCGGCGGTGATGCTGGAATGCTCGGCACGAAATGCGGAGCAGCGGGGCGGCACGGTGCTGCGCGGCTTTGAATTCGAAGTTCGGCGCGAGAGAGAGCGGCAGGCTCCGATTGAGATTACGACGCGCAAGCCGCCGGCAGCGGCGTGGCAGGCGAATGCGGCGTGGGAAGCGAACAGAAATGTCCAGACGAAGTGATTGTCCATCTGACGGTGTGCGGGCGAGGACGCCCGCACGACAGCCGGCGAGGACGCCGGCGGTACGGAGGAGGCGCGCATGAGCTGCGGACTCTATTTGTGCGCATGGGCGGCGGAGTTTCCTGCGCAGGCACTGCTGCGGCTGCGCACGGATTGGCAGACGGAGCCTGTGGTGGTGCTGGATGGGCGCGCGCCGGAGGAGTGGGTGCGTTCGATGAACCGGCTGGCCGAGCGGAGAGGCGCGGCAGTGGGGATGACGCGGCTCGAAGCGGAGAGCATGGTTGGGCTGCGGCTACTGAAGCGCTCGGCAGAGAGCGAGGCGGCGGCGCGGGCGGTGATGCTGGAGTGCGCGGCGAAGTTTTCTCCGCGGATCGAAGAGGCGCGCGGCGCTGGCTTGAATGAGGCGAGCACGTCGGGGGCGAGCGGCGGAACGGCGTGCGCGTTTGTGCTGGACATTACGGGAACGGAGCGGCTGTTTGGGCCGTCGGCGCAGTTGGCTGAGCGATTGAGAGATGAGCTGGCCGCGGCGGGATTCCGCGCTTCGATTGCGGTGAGTGCGAATTTCGACACTGCGCGGATGAAGGCGGCGAGCATGCGGGGAATCGCGGTAATCGCTGAAGGCGCTGAGGCGAATGCGCTGGCGAAGCTGCCGATTGCGGCGCTTGGACTAGATGAAGAGTATGCGGCGACCTTTGCGCTGTGGGGAATTAGCACGCTGGGTGAACTGGCTGCGCTGCCGGAGGCGGATCTGGTGGCGCGGGTGGGGCCGAAGGCACGCGCATGGCTGGCGCTGGCGCGTGGCGAAGCGGAGCACACGTTCGAGCCGATCGAGGCGGAATTTACGCTCGAAGAATTTTGCGAGTTCGAGGCGCCGGTGGAACAGATCGATTCCCTGCTCTTTGTGGGCGCGCGGATGATCGATTGCCTGGCGACGCGGGCGGCGGGGCGCGCGCTGGCGCTGCGCTCGCTGACGGCCGAGATGGGACTCGATGGGGGAAGGACGCATGGTTGTGCGATCCGGCCGGCGGTGCCGACAATCGACCGGAAATTTCTGCTGAAGCTGCTGCAACTTGAGATTGGCGCAAAGCCGCCGCAGGCGGCGGTGGTTCGGCTTACGCTGCGGGCTGAAGCGGGAGCTCAGAGTAAGGTGCAACTGGGATTGTTTGCGCCGCAGACGCCAGAGCCCTCGCGGCTGGATGTGACGCTGGCGCGATTGCGGGCGATGGTGGGCGAAGAGCGCGTGGGGTCGCCGGTGCTCGAAGATACGCATCGCGCGGATGGATTCCGGATGGAGGGGTTTGCGATTGCGAGCCAGCAAGTCAGCAGGTCAGCGAGTCGGCAAGTCAGCGAGGCCGACAATGACGGACGTTCGCGGATGGCACTACGGCGGGTGAGGCCGGCGCGGGCGGTGCGGGTGACACTTTCTCCCATCATTGCGGCAAGAGACGCTGTAAGAATGGTCTCCCACCCTGGCGACAAAAACAAAGGCGTCGCGAGGGTGGGGCACCCGACGATGAGGCCTGCGGCGTTCAGCGATGGAGAGAACCGGTACGAGATTGCGGCGGCGTATGGGCCGTGGAAGACGAGCGGGTGCTGGTGGGAACTGAGCGCGTGGGACGCGGAGGAGTGGGATGTGCTGGCGGTGCGCGCGGAAAAACTTCTCTCAGGGGCTAAAGCCCCAACCTATTTGGCTGATCCTACGGCACGACTAAAGTCGTGCCCTGACACTTCGTGCGCACGCTGGCCAACAGCTGGCGGCTTGGAAGCCGCCAGTACAGCCGGTCTGGAGACCGGCGCTACGTCTGGGCTAACTGCACGACTAAAGTCGTGCCCTGACACTTCGTGCCTCTCCAATGAAATCTCCTCGCGGTCGGCGAAGTCAGATCATGATTCACAGCGGAGTCTTTCTGCGTGCACTGTAAACAGCAATGGAACGACGGTGGCGTGCCTGCTGACGCGCGATCGCAAACGGAATGCGTGGCGGCTGGAGGCGTTTTACGACTGACCAGAGCGACGATATTTCGAATCGGCATTCGGCTCCGAGTACGCGCACGGTTCCAAATACGCGTTCACCGGGGACGCCGGTGTGCCATCCGAACGATGCGTACAGGCCGCCTGTTTCGAAGTCTGTGGAGCAAACCGACAAAGAACAACCGCAGATCCTTCGACTCGGTCGCCGAGGCGACCTCGCTCAGGATGACAAGCAAAAACCACCGGCGAACGCGAATCATTGCGAATACATTGAGCTGCATGCGACGAGCGCGTTCAGTTTTCTTGCGGGAGCGACGCTGCCGGAGCAGTTGATCCAGCGTGCGGTGGAGCTGGAGATGCCGGCGATTGCACTGGCTGACCGGAATGGTGTGTACGGCGCGGCGCGCTTTCATACCGCGGCGCAACCGTGCCAAGTGAAGGCGCACATCGGCGCGGAGATTGCAGTTTCGTCGTTCGGCAGCCGACTGACGCCGGCGGGATGGCTGCCGCATCAGTTTCCCGAAGAGCCGGCACGCGTGGTGCTGCTGTGCGCGTCGCAGACCGGCTACCAGAATCTGTGCCAACTGATTACACGCTTCAAGATGCGCGCGACAACGAAGGCCGAAGGCGCGGCGACGGTTGAGGATCTGGAGGAATTTTCAGCCGGGCTGATTTGCCTGACGGGCGGCGAGGAGGGACCGCTAGCAGCGGCGCTCGCGCGCGGCGGAGAAGGCGAGGCGCGGAAAACGGCCGAGCGGCTGGCGGCGATTTATGGGCGCGGCAATTTGTACATGGAACTGCAACGGCACCAGGAGCGCGAAGAGGAGTGCCGCAACCAGACCCTTCTCAGCATGGCGGAGAGCCTGGGCCTGCCGGTAATTGCGACCAATGGCGTGCGCTATGCCGAGGAAAAAGACCGCGAGATGCTCGATGTATTTACGGCGATACGGCATCATGTGTCGCTCGATCGGGCTGGACGGCTGCTGGCGCGCAACGATGCGCGGCACTTGCGCACAGCGCGCGAGATGGCGGCGCTGTTCAGCGATATTCCCGAGGCGATTGCGAACACGCGCATTGTGAGCGAGCGGCTGGAGTTCACGCTCGCAAATCTGGGCTACGAATTTCCGCATTACCCGATGCCGGAGGGCGAGACGATGGACAGCTTTCTGGCCAAGCGCGTGGAGGAGGGCGTGCGCAAGCGGTATGGCTCGCCGGCGAAGCGGCATTTACTAGCGAAAGCGCGGGCGCAGGTGAAGCATGAGCTGGCGCTGATTGCGAAGCTCAAGTTTGCGGGGTACTTCCTGATCGTGTGGGATATTATTCGCTACTGCCAGTGGCGCGGATTTCTGGTGCAGGGGCGTGGGTCGGCGGCGAATTCGGCGGTGTGCTACGCGCTGGAACTGACGGCGGTTGATCCGGTGGGGATGGAGTTATTGTTCGAGCGATTCCTGAGCGAGAACCGCGGCGAGTGGCCGGACATCGATCTGGATCTGGCATCGGGCGATGAGCGCGAGCAGGTGATCCAGTACGTGTATGAGCGCTATGGCGCGCTGGGCTCGGCGATGACGGCGAACGTGATCACGTATCGCGGGCGGTCGGCGGCGCGCGAGGTGGGCAAGGCGCTGGGATTCGAAGAGGAGCAGTCGGCGCGGCTTTCAGGGTTGATGGGGCACTGGGAGTGGCGCGGCCCGAACGACACGATGGAGAAGCACTTTGCGCAGGCTGGATTCGATGTGCGGCATCCGCGGATTGCGCGGTATCTGGATTTGTGTTTGCGCATGAAGGATCTGCCGCGGCACCTGGGGCAGCACTCAGGCGGCATGGTGATCTGCGCGGGGATGCTGAATCGCGTGGTCCCGATTGAGCGCGCGTCGATGCCGGGACGGACGGTGATCCAGTGGGACAAGGAAGATTGCGCGGACATGGGGCTGATCAAAGTGGACCTGCTGGGGCTGGGAATGATGGCGGCGCTGAAGGAGTCGATCGAATTGATTCCGCGGCACTACGGCAAGCAGGTGGATTTGGCGCTGCTGCCGGAGGATCCGGTGGTGTACGAGACGTTGTGCAAGGCGGACACGGTGGGCATGTTCCAGGTGGAGAGCCGCGCGCAGATGGCGTCGATTCCGCACAACGCGCCGGTGCGTTTTTACGACCTGGTGGTGCAGGTGGCGATCATCCGGCCGGGGCCGATTGTGGGCAAGATGATGCATCCCTATATGCGGCGCAGGCAGGGCAAGGAGGAAGTTACGTATCCGCACCCGCTGCTGGAGCCGGTACTGAAGCGGACGCTGGGGGTGCCACTGTTTCAGGAGCAACTGCTGCGCATGGCGATGGTGGTAGCGAGCTTTACAGGCGCGGAGGCCGAGGAGCTGCGGCGCGCAGTGGGCATGCGGCGATCGATGCAGCGTATGAAGGACCTGGAGGGGCGGCTGCGCGATGGGATGACGCGCAATGGCGTGGATGCGGCGGCACAGGACAGCATTGTGCAGGGGATTTCGTCGTTTGCGATGTATGGATTTCCCGAGAGCCACGCGGCGAGCTTTGCGCTGATCGCGTATGCGTCAGCGTATTTGAAGGTGCATTTTCTGGCGGCGTTCACGTGCGGATTGCTGAATAACCAGCCGATGGGGTTTTATTCGCCGGCGGTGCTGGTGAAAGATGCGCAGCGGCATGGATTGAGGGTGCGGCCGATCGATGTGCAGCGATCGGAGTGGCTGTGCGGTTTGGAAAGAGAGGAAGATGGGTCGATTTCATTGCGGATGGGAATGAATTATGCGAAGGGCTTGCGGCAGACGTCGGCTGAGGCGCTGATTGAATCGCGCGGAGCGGGAGGATTCAAGAGCGTGGACGATTTGACGCGGCGCGTGCCGGAGCTGAACCGGAAAGAGCTGGTGGCGCTGGCGCAGATTGGGGCGCTGAATGCGCTGGGTGAAGTGGAGCACCGGCGCGATGCGCTGTGGCAGGTGGAGTGGGCGGGAAGGCCGGTGGGTCCGCTGCTGAAAGGGGCGGAAGCGAATCCCACCCTTCGGCCGCCGCGGCGACCGAAGGATGGGGCAACGACAGAACCGCGAGTCAGCGAGTCGGCAAGTCAGCGAGTCGGCAAGTTGGGTTCGTGCGATCCCACGTCTCAAAATCGAGACCAGGGGCACCCAGCGGTTCCCACCCTTCGGCCGCCGCGGCGACCGAAGGATGGGGCAACGACAGAACAATGGAGCGAGACGAATTCTGACAGAGCGGCGACGGCGGCGGATCGCAGAGCCGCGATGCCGCTGAAGCAGATGACGACGGAGGAGCGGCTGGCGGCGGATTATGCGGGAACGGGATTGACGACGGGGCGGCATCCGATGGCGTACCACCGCGAGGCGCTGCGCGCGGAGGGAGTTTTTTCGGCGAAGGAGCTGGAGACGTTGAGAAGCGGGAGACGGGTGGCGATTGCAGGATGCGTGATTGCGCGGCAGAGGCCGGGCACGGCGAAGGGATTTGTATTTTTGTCGGTGGAGGACGAGACGGGAATTGCAAATGTGATTTTGACGCCGGATGTTTTTGAGCGCGACAGGGTGGTGGTGACGCGAAACCGGTTTTTGCGGATCGAAGGGCCGGTGCAGAACCAGGAGGGCGTGATCCACGTGAAGGCGCAGCGGATTGTGCCGCTGGAGGTGACGAGGGTGGAGGTGCGGTCGAGGGATTTTAGGTGAAGCAGCGGAGCTAGCGGAGTTGGCGGGGTTAGCGGCGCTAGATCCCACCCAAGCGAAGCTTGAATGGGGCACCCGTCAGCAAGTCAGCGCGCGGGGTTCGTGCTATCCCGGCTTGCGGCGCTCGAGCCCGCCCAAGCAGAGCTTGCACTGGGCACCCGTCAGCCGCTCCGACTCCGGAACAACCTCTTGATCATCTACAGTCACCCATTTTTTTGATGGGCGCAGTTCGCGAAAAGCAACCGCAGATCCCTCACTGCGTTCGGGATGACAACGGGCTTGGGGGCGGAGGGCGGGTTGCCGGCGACTTGGAGAAAACGCCAATGAAACCTCGAGCTGCCTTATCGTGGTACATTCACATCACCCCCCAACCCACTCAGTTTTCAACCGCCGCAATGGAGGTTAATCGGGAAATGAAGATCGTTCGCAGGTCATTCTCATTGAGTGCACTTTGCCTGGCCTTTGCATGCATGCTGCTGGGCATGATGAGTATCCAGACGGCGAGGGCGCAGGCAGCGCCGCCGCCGATCGGCACATGGGCCAACAAGACGGAAGGCCTGGTGGTTGAGCAGAGCGGAACCTGCGGCTTCCTGGTCAATGGCAAAGTCCGCTACTCCGGAACCTGCAGGTGGGAAACCCCCTCGGCCAGAGGAGGGATTCTGGATCTGCAATATCCCATGCCTCTCCAGCCGGGACACATTCGTTGGAGCGTGATCTGGGTGAACCAGACGACGATTACGCTCGACGGAGATCCGTTCACGAAGAAGTCGAACTAGGGCTGGTGTGTAAATCCCTACGTCGGCTTCAAGATCTCAGGGGCTAAAGCCCCGCTGTTTACGGGCATCATGCGGCACGACTAAAGTCGTGCCCTGATACAAAACTACCTATGCAAGCACTTGCGGGGCGGAATCATGATTCCGCCTTCGCTTAGGCCGACGCCTGCATCGTATCGCTATCCCCGGTCCCCAAAAGCGAGGGACCGGGGGCACCCCCAATCAGTGGGAGAACCTACCGGTCCGCCTTCGCTAAAGCTTCGGCGCGACATCCTTCGTCCTGCGGACGGCCAGCGAAACAATGAGTGCATCGTGATCGACGTGCCGAGGCGAAGCGACAGTGTCCGCCTTCGCTAAAGCTTCGGCGCGACATCCTTCGTCCTGCGGACGAAGGATGGTGGGCGCTGTAGGATTCGAACCTACGACTTCCACCGTGTGAAGGTGACACTCTACCGCTGAGTTAAGCGCCCAGAAAAGGCATCGGAAGGGTTTGGCCATGGTCCGAGCCCGGACTTGAAATCCGGAGCCAAAAAGACCAGCCGGAGGGTGATTTTTGCGCCCGATTCCATTTGCCGAATCGTTTCAGGTCCGCGGCGAACGGAGCGGCGCAAAAAGCCCATCCCGTAGGGTAGAGTAACACCAGCAGGGCTTTACGGCCAAACCGCACTGGGCTATTCGGCGCCGTTTCGCCGAGGGTAAGGGTGAGGCATCGGTGAGCCCAGCGATCATGCTCAGAAACATGCTCAGGAGACCGGGTTCAATTCGCCGGGACAGCGAGCTCCCAATTGACGGGGAAGCGGGGCTGCGGCCGATTTCCAGCTCCTTTTCCGGCGCGGGCAGCCCCCGATTACCCTCCGGTTTAGCCCGTGCCGACGCCCTGGCGCAAAACGCGCAACCGGGGGCGGGCGAAGAGGGGTCAGAAGCGAGTTCAGGGGACGGAAATTCAGGCGAGGAAACCGTTTACGGAGCGCAACCTTCCGGCCCAGATGGGGTTCCAGAAGATATGGCAACGATGGTCCTTAACGGTCCGGCGTTGGGTGCGGGAGCGGCTGTTCGACCGGGCGAGCCTCGTGTGGGTCTGAGGGACGAACTGGACCCCAAAAGCGACGCAGCCATTATGCTGCGAGTGGCCGAGGGTGACGAAGCCGGATTTAATTACCTGGCGCAAAAATACCACCGGCCGATGATTCATTTCCTCTACCGGATGGTGGGGAACCAGGCAGTTGCCGAAGAGTTGGCCCAGGAAGTGTTTCTCCGCGTCTATCGTGCCAGAAGCAGCTATCGGGCCGAAGCCAGATTTACGACGTGGCTCTACCGGATCGCGACCAACCTGGCGGTGAATCACGCGCGGGACACACGGCACGAGCGGACGGCACAAACGGTGTATCTGGATCAGCCGGACGAGGAGACGGGCACGACTCCCGATGTGGCTGACGATGAACCGACGGCGGAGCAGCAGTTGCTGCGCGATGAACGGATGGCCGCGATTCGGCTGCACGTGATGGCGCTGCCCGAGAGGCAGCGGACGGCTGTGTTGATGCACAAGTACCAGGGGATGGATTATCGGCAGATCGGGGACGTGTTGAAGTTGAGCGAGTCGGCGACCAAGTCGCTGCTCTTTCGCGCTTACCAGACACTGCGGGATAAGCTGAAGGATTTTGTTTGAAGGCACGAGTAAAGAGAAGCCGGAGCCCGAAAGAAACGAGAGCGTAAGAATCGGGAATTAGCCGGCGGAAACATGGGGTGGAAATCATGAAACAGATGAAGACAAATTGCGCGGGAATGGACGCTGAGCTGGCGGGAATGCTGCTCGATCCGGGCCCGGCTTCTGCCAAGGTTCAAGCTCATGTTGCGGAGTGTGAGCGTTGCCAGGGCGAACTTGAAGAGCTGCAGGCGACGATGCAGATGCTGGATGACTGGAAGGCTCCCGCGCCGAGCCCCTATTTCCTTACACGGCTTGGCGCCCGGATGCGTGAAGAGCGCGAGGCCCCGCCGGTCGGCTGGCTTGCTGGGACCATCGCGCGGATGCGCGCCAATGTAGCCTATGGTCCCGGATTGCACGCGCGTCCGCTGGCGGCCGTAGCGCTTACTGTAATGTTGCTTGTGGGCGGGGGCACCTATCTGGGCGTGACGGACTGGATGCAGCCCGCGCAACCGGCTGCACAGAATGCCGCCGTGGTGCATGACCTGCAAACTCTGGATAGCAACGCGCAGGTGCTGGATCAGATGGAAGCGCTCACCAATAACCAGAATGGAGATTGAGGCGTAACCATTTCGGCCGCAACACCGGTTCTCGAGTCACTGTATCGCGAAGTCGCTGCGCTCAAGTGGCTTTTTCGTTAAAGAAAGAGCCACCTCGCACATCTTCAAAAGGGCTGGAATTACTCGTGAATCGGTCTTGCCGGGGGCCTTGCGCCGGAGGCGCTCGCTCGGAGAACGAATTTTGAACTGGACTTCCAACGCGGAAAGAATGCGTCCGGCGGCAATAGCCGGGGCAGTCCTGTTCCTGTGCCTGGGCGTGGTCACGGCGCCTGGCCAGCGCGGATTTGATCGCAGGGCACCGCAGCGGCAGTTCCGTTACGCTCAGTTGCAAGGCCGGCAGAATCGGCCATACCGGAATCAACAGCGTCCGTTTCAGAATCAGCAGCGCCGGAATCAAAACCAGCAGAGACCATATCAGCCGCAACAGCGTCCCTACCAGAATCAGCAGAGGCCGTATCAGCCAGCTCCGCAATACAACGGGCTGCAACGGCAGGCGCCCGCATATCCTGCATACGGCGGGCGGCCGGGGAATCCCGCACCCAACTACACTCGCCCGGCATATCCCAATGCGAATCGGCAGGGAAACACGTATCCAAACGCATATCCAGGCTCCGCGCCTCCGGGACATTTAGGCGACTGGCTCAACCGGCATCAGGGTCTTCCTGTTCAGGATCAGGAACGTTTGCTGCGCGGCGATCCAAGCTTCAGCCGCCTGCCGCCGGCGACGCAGCAGCGGCTGGTGCAGCAGCTGCACCAGCTAAATACGTTGCCCGAGGCGCAGCGCGAGCGGCGCCTGGCGCGCAGCGAGATGCTGGAGCATATGTCGCCGCAGGACCAGATGCAGGTTCGGCAAGCGGGCCGCAGTTACATGGCGCTCCCGCCCGATCGGCAGGCCATGGTGAAGCGCGCCTTCCAGGATTTGCGCTCCGTGCCCCTCGATCAGCGCGACACGGTGCTCAACTCGGCGCGGTACCAGAGCCAGTTCAGTCCGGACGAGCGCGGCATTCTCGGCAACCTGCTGCGAGCGGAGCCGTACGAGGCGCCTCGGTAAGAGGATTCGCGGCGCTGCCGGAATTATGCGGTTTTGCTTCTGAAGAAATCGAGCGATTTCTTCAGCCCGTCCTTCAGGCCAACGCGCGGCTCCCATCCCAGCAGCTTGCGCGCCTTTGTAATGTCGGGCCTGCGGCGCGCGGGATCGTCGACTGGGAGCGCGACGTAACTCAACTCGCTCTTCGATGCTGTGACTTCCAGAACAGCTTTGGCACATTCCAGGATCGTGTACTCCTCTGGATTGCCTAGATTGACGGGAAGATGCTCATCGCTCCGCGACAGGCGGACGATTCCCTCGATTAAATCGTCGACATAGCAAAAACTGCGCGTCTGGCTTCCGTCGCCGTAAATCGTCAGCGGCTCACCGCGCAGCGCCTGCATCATAAAGTTCGAAATGACACGGCCATCGCCGGGGTGCAGGCGCGGGCCATAGGTATTGAAGATGCGCACCATGCGCGTGTTCACGCCGCGCGAACGGTGGTAGGCCATCACCATGGCTTCGCCAAAACGCTTCGATTCGTCATACACCGAGCGAGGGCCCACCGGATTTACATTGCCCCAGTAACTTTCTTTTTGCGGATGCTCGAGCGGGTCGCCGTAGCACTCCGACGTGGACGCATGAAGAAATCCCGCGCCATACTTTGCTGCAATCTGTAGCATGTTCTCAACGCCGAGGGAGCCAACGCGAAGGGTTTCAATGCCCAGGCGCAGATACTCCGGGGGGCTGGCCGGCGACGCGAGATTGAAAACATAGTCGACGTGTCCCGGATCGAAGCTGGCGCAAATGTCCCGCTGCTCAAAACGAAAGCGGGAATCATTGGCGAGATGCGCCAGGTTTCCCTGGTCGCCCGTGCTCAGGTTGTCGACGCCGATCACCTGGTAGCCTTCGCCGAGCAGGCGATCGGTGAGGTGAGAACCGAGAAATCCAGCGGCGCCGGTTACGAGAGCTGACTTGGTCAACGTTCAAACTCCAGATGTGAAATTTGGGGCGGAGTGCGATGGCTCGAGGAGCGCATGGGAGGTACTAGACATCCAGGTTTGGAATTACGCGGGGATTTCACTCACACCAGCGATTTGCGCGGCTTGCCTTCCAGCGCCTGGTAGCTTGCTTGCCTTCCCACACTCACATAGGTAAAGCCGCTTTTCTGCATCTCCTGGGGTTTATACAGATTGCGGCCATCGATGACGATGGGGAAACGCAGCGCTCGATTCAAACGCGCGAGGTCAATCGTGGCAAATTCCTTCCAGTCGGTCAGGATGAGCGCCGCATCAGCGTCCTGTGCCGCCTGGTATACGTCGTCCGCGTACTTCATGTTTGCGGCTGGCGGCAATGCCTCCTTCGCGCGCTCCATCGCCGCCGGATCGTAAGCCGTCACCGTGGCGCCCGCTTGCAGCAGTTGCTTGATGATCGCGATCGCAGGTGAGTCGCGGATGTCGTCCGTGTCGCCCTTGAACGCCAGCCCCAGCGCGGCTAAGCGCTTGCCGCGAAGAGTCCAGAGCGCGGACCGCACCTTGTTGAAGAACACATCAAGTTGCGTGTCGTTGATTTTGCGAACTTCTTCAAGCAGTTGAAGATTAACGCCCCTTTCCTGGGCCACCCAATGGAATGCGGCCACATCCTTGGGGAAGCATGACCCTCCGTACCCCAGTCCCGCGCGCAGGAATTTGGAACCAATGCGGCTATCGAGACCAATTCCGGCGGAGATGTCTTCGATGTCCGCGTCTACTGCCTCAGCCAGGTTGGCAACCGCGTTGATGAAGGAGATCTTCATGGCGAGAAACGCGTTCGACGCATGCTTGATGATCTCCGCGCTCTGCGTTGAAGTAACCAGCAACTTCGCAGGCTGCGCTTTGCTGCACGCTCCGGCCACGGCTCCGGGCTGCTCGTAGTAGGCTCCGCCGGTTAGCGGCTCGTAGATCCGCCGCAACATGCTTGCTGCGCGATCATTGCTCGCCCCCACCACGATGCGGTCGGGATGAAGAAAATCGACGACGGCCGTGCCTTCGCGCAGGAACTCGGGATTGGATACGACATCAAACTTCTCTTGATCGACTCCGTGCCGATGCAGCACGCGGCGTATCCAGTCGTTGGTGTAGACCGGAACGGTGCTCTTCTCCACGATCACTTTGTAGCTCTTGATGGCGCGCGCAATCTCTGCCACCACCGCCTCAACATACGACAAGTCCGCGGCGCCGCCATCGCCCTGCGGTGTGCCGACGGCGATGAATACGGCCTCGCACTGCTCAACGGCCTCAGCAAGTTGAGAGGTAAAGACCACTTTGCTGCCGCCGTGCTTTCGCAGCAGCTCAGGCAAATACTCCTCAAAGATGGGCACGCCGCCCTCGCAGAGCTGCTTTACCCGCGCCTCATCGTTGTCGACGCAAACGACCTTGTGCCCCATGTCCGCAAAACAGGCCGCCGCCACCAGGCCTACGTATCCTGACCCGATCACACATATTGATACTTGCTCTGGCATGCCTTCCCTGCTTTCCCTTGCTGCATTTCACAATTGCCGCTACAGACAGTGGGCGATTCCCGTCGGGCGCCCGCTCGCCGTGCCGGCGATTCCGCGTCGGCTCCAGCCAATCCTCGACCCATCGACATTCTATCTTGCTGCTTATCCACTAGTGGTGACGCTTTGGTTGCAGCCGCACCTTCGTTGTTACCGCTGGCTCTGTGTGGCACGGAGCCTGGCGTCCCAAGGCTCTCGAATCGCGCTCAATGGCACTATCCGATCCCTGCCCTCGGCTACAATTGGAAGTAGGCCAAAGTTCATATTCTTCGCGCATTGCGCGCAAGTTAAGCAAGGAGCTTCAACTTCTATGGCGATTCCCGCCACTCAATTACGCCCGGGCATGATCATCAAGCATAACGACCAGCTTCACACGGTTTTTAAGGTCGAGCACCGCACGCCTGGCAATCTTCGCGCGTTCATCCAGGCCAAGCTGCGCAACCTTAAATCGGGCGCCATGTTCGAGCACCGTTTCCGTTCTGCCGACGCCATTGAAAAGGTGGTGGTGGACGAGATTTCCATGGAATTTCTCTACGCCGACGGCGACGACTACTACTTCATGAATCCGGTTGACTACGAGCAGACCGTTCTGAAAAGCGCTACTCTCGGCGACGCCGTTGAATACCTGACGGCTAACCTGCAAATCAAGGTGAGTTACTTTGACGGGCTGCCGGTGGGAATCGAGCTGCCGCAGACCGTGGACCTGCAAGTGGTAGAAACCGAACCGGGACTCAAGTCGGCAACCGCATCGAGCGTCACCAAACCCGCCAAGACCGAAACCGGTCTCGTGGTCCAAGTACCCCCGTTCATCAACGAGGGCGAAAAGATTCGAGTTGACACGAGCGAAGGCGCGTATCTGAGCCGGGCCTAGAAGTTTTGCACTTGGCTACCACCAGGAGGTCCCATGCCGGTCCCCGCAGTTATCGCCACTGCCGCTGAAAATTATCGCTTCAACTCGCGATTCCTGAAGCAGACCGTCAGCGACCTCTCGCCCGAAGAGTGGCTCAAGCGTCCCAGCGAAAATACGAACCACATCGCATGGATCGTTGGGCACATGGCGTTCTGCCGCAGCCGGGTGCTGCACTTCATGGGGACCGAGTGGACGCAGCCGGCGCTGGAGATTTTCGGGCGCGGCAAAAAGCTCATGGAGGATTCCGCGTACCCGTCGCCGGAGTCGCTGCTCAGCACCTGGAGCGAGGCAGGCCATGCAATGGCCGCGGCGCTTGAAAGCGTTTCGGAAGATTTGCTGTCAAAGCCTGCAACTGAGGGCCCTCCCAGCCTCGACGGCAAAGTCAGCGGTATCGTCAGCTTCATGGCCATTCACGAGACTTACCATCTGGGTCAGGCCTCCTATCTGCGCAGTTGGATGGGGCACAAAGGCGTAATGGGATAGCCGCGCGCAGATCAGCGCCCTGCGTTCCGCTCTCGGTTAGCCATGATTTTCGATGCAAGAAAGACTTTGGGCTGCGTTCTGGGTTTAGCTGGTGCGTTACTTTATGCCAGTCCGGGAGGGTTCGATGAAGTCCTTGCTTTGTGCGCTCCTCGTGATCCTGGGCAGCCAAGCGGCTCTCGCCGCGGCCCCGTCTTCTAACGCGGCTGACCAGACGGAGGCCGTGAACGGAAGCAACGCCTTCGCCGTCGACCTCTACGGGCAACTCTCAAAGCAGCGGGGCAATCTTTTCTTTTCGCCGGAGAGCATCTCGACCGCATTTGGAATGGCCTATGCCGGCGCGCGCGGCGAGACAGCGACCCAGATGCAGCACGTCTTCCATTTCACTCTGCCGCCAGATCGGCTGCACCCGGCAATGGGCGCGCTGCTCGCCCAAATGAACGCACAGCACAAAGGCTATGAACTGCACGTGGCCGACGCACTGTGGGCGCAGCAGGATTCCAACTTTGAGGAGAGCTACCTCAAGCTTGTGCAATCCGATTACGGCGCAGGCTTTCACAAGGTCAACTTCGAAATTTCGCCCGACAGCGTGCGCGCGACGATCAATGCGTGGGTCGAAAAGCAGACCAACGACAAGATCAAGGACCTGATTGGGCCCGGGGCACTCAACGCCACCACTCGACTGGTTCTAACCAACGCCATCTACTTCAAAGGCGACTGGCAGGAGCCGTTCGACGCCGAAGCCACGCAGAAGGAAGAGTTTCACCTCACCGCTACACAGTGGGTGATGACGCCGATGATGCATCGCACCGGCGGCTACCGTTACTTCGATGGCGGAACGTTTCAGGCGTTGGAGCTGCCCTACGCCGGCAATGAGATTTCGATGGTGGTCCTGCTGCCGAAAGAGACAGACGGCCTCGCGGCGCTCGAGCAGGCCTTCACTTCAGGCGTTGCAGGCGATTGGATTCAGAAGCTGGCGCCCGTGGACAAAGTCATTCTGACGCTGCCCAGCTTTACCATGACGCAGCAATTTGAGCTGAGCAGCGCGCTGAGCGCGATGGGCATGGCGCAAGCCTTCAGCGGCTGGGCAGATTTCTCGGGCATGACGGGCAAGCCGGACTTCAGCATTTCGGCAGCCATCCACAAGGCCTACATTGATGTGAACGAGAAGGGCACGGAAGCCGCGGCAGCCACAGCGATTGTGATGCGGGCGACGGCGATGCGCCAGGAGTTCCCCGCGCCTCCGCCGATCGTCTTTCGCGCCGATCATCCGTTCCTGTTCATCCTGCTCGACACAAAATCGGGCAGCATGCTTTTCCTTGG
>CAVXMJ010000024.1:0-66519 GCA_963762905.1 uncultured Acidobacteriaceae bacterium
TGGGAGACAGCAACTTCTCCGGGCCGTATGTTCCGGCTGATCACCAGGGAATCTGGGCCATCCTCATGAGCTTCTTCAACGTCACCCTTTCGCAGTCGCGCTTTCTGGGCGAGAGTCTGGCGTCGCTCATGGATGGTTCTTCTTTCAGCCGCTTTGCTATTGCCCCATCCGACCCCGACTCCGTCGGAGCAGGCAAGCCGGCCCTGCAATGCGGCTCGCTCGGCGCCTTCGGCGGCTTCCTGTGCCGCGACTTCCGCAAGCACGACTTCCTGCTCGGCCGCAGGAATTGCCAGCAGTTCCTGCGCGAGCACTTCGCTGTTCTGGCGACAAACCCCATCATTGAACAGGCGCTCACGGCGGCCGGGCCCTACGCCGCCCAAATCAAAGCTCAGTTCCTGGTTGACTGCCCCAGTCCGAATCCGGGATTGCCCCAGGGAAATGTCTGGATGCCGCTGATCCCGCTCTCCGGCAAAGCGACCGCTGAGGTTCCCCTGCCCGCTCGCGCCGCAATCGCTTCCGGCCAGTTGGACAACATCGTCAACCTCATCGTTCAAAGGCTGAATGCAATTCGCCCCAAGCTGGCCGCGGGAGAGCTCGGAAAGCTCCTGAGCGCTGCCCTTGGAATCCTGCTCAACACATGGATCGTGAGCGGCAAGGTCAAGAACGCCATTCGCCAAGCGCTCGACAATGCTCTCGTGGGCGATACCGCCGTTAATCCATAGCCAGAGCGCCAACGCCCAGCCCGCCCACATCCGCTCAACTCCCGCGCGCGATCCGGCGATTGAGGCGCTCTCCATTTTCCTCCGCTTGCTCGCGCACATTTCCCCTCCAGCTCTCTGTTCTCTGACCTACGGCTCTTGTTTTCGCTTTTTGTTCCCCTACCACAGCCGGAGACTCCTGTCCAGATGGGGAATCACAGTAGTAAACCCCACATCTTGTGGTGTCACAAATTTTTTACTCTATTAGTCGGTTTTCCCGCGGAGAGCCTGATTTTTCATCACTTTCCACCGTTTTTTTTCTTGGCGGAGAGGAACATCAGGGGTACTATCGACCGAGATGGAACATTTTGGAGTTAGATGGAGCCCTATGGATCAGATCCATAACCCCTCTTTCCTCCTGAGTTTACTCCGATTCCCCATCGGGAATCGCAAATCCGGAAGCCAGTCAATTTGGGGAACCACTTTGGCTAACCCGGAACAAAGGTTCAGAGAATTCAGCTCGCGGTTCGGCAGCACGGGTCGCCGCGGAAGACATACGAGGACGGCACATGTTTCGCGGCAATCATCCAGCAAAGGTCGAGGAGAACGGGCGGCTCAAGCTCCCGGTCCCCTTTAAGCAGTTGCTGGACGGTGCCAATGTCACCGATCTGTATGTGACCAGCGAAGACGGCAAGCGCGCCCAGATTTGGCCGCTTGGCGAGTGGGAAAAGATTGAAGCCCAACTGGCAAAACACAGCACGATGAACGACTCAGTCATGAGGTACCTGGATTTGACCAGCTATTACGGCCAGCAAGTAAAGATGGACGCCCAGGGTCGGATCATGCTTCCGCAGATCCTGCGCTCCACGGCCCGGCTGGAGGGCGATCTCGCCGTCATGGGCAAGATCACTCATCTCGAAGTAGTAAACCGCTCGGCATTTGAACAGGATCTGCCCACCAGCAATCTGACTTCGGAGGATCGCAGGCAGGTGGGCGGAATTCTGGCCGAGGGGAGCAGATCGTAAGCCCCTCAGGGGGGCGCGCATGACGCAGCCTAAAGCACGCCATGTGCCGGTTCTTTTTCATGAGGTGATGGATTTTATCCGTGTGCGGCCCGGCGGAACTTACGTCGACTGCACGCTGGGCCTGGCGGGACATGCAGAAGGCATCGTCAGGCAATTGGGACCGGCGGGGCACTTCGTTGGATTCGACCGCGATCCCGAGGCGCTGGAGTTGGCAAAAGCCCGACTCGCAACGATCTGCGAAGAGCTCGACAGCGAGGCGCCGCAAGTGAGTTTGATCGGCGAAGCATTCAGCACCATCGCCGAGCACGTTGCGCCAAAGTCAGTCGATGGAATGCTGGCCGACTTTGGAGCGAGCAGCCTGCACTTCGATGAGGCGCGCAGAGGGTTTAGTTTTCAGGCGGACGGGCCGCTGGACATGCGTATGGATACGCGATCCGACGCAACCGCCGAACAAGTGGTGAATGAGATGGGCGAGCGCGAGCTGGCAAATCTCATTTACGAATACGGTGAGGAAAGGAGGTCGCGGACAGTCGCCAGAGCCATTGTGCGGGGGCGGCCGGTTACGTCAACGGCGCAGTTAGCCAAAATCGTAGCCTCAGCCGTCCCGCCAATGAAATATATTCACCCGGCAACCAGAACCTTTCAGGCTTTGCGCATCTTCGTTAATCAGGAATTGCAGGAAATTCGAGCGTTGTTTGAGGCCGCACCAAAATTGCTTAAGCCCTCCGCACGGCTCGTCGTTATCAGTTTTCATTCTTTAGAAGATCGCATCGCGAAAGACAACATCCGGGAAGGCGCGCAGAAGGGAATCTGGAAGGTTTTAACCAGAAAGCCCGTGACTGCGACAGAAGACGAGATCAACCGCAACCCGCGATCGCGCAGCGCCAAGCTGAGAGCAGCGGAACGGCAATAGGCCGGCAGGGCGAGGAGAACGAAGATGGCGGCATGTGTAACAACTTATTTTGAGACCGGCCGAGGCGTGGGCGCGCGTATCGCCGAGCACAACGCGGCAATGATGGCGCAGCAAATGCAGCTCCGCCGCCGCGTGCGCGTGCCAGAGTACTATTTCGCGAAGCACTTTGACAACACGCGCCTGGTCAAGGCCTCTGACCCGGTCCGCGTGCGCGAGATGCGCGTCTTTTCCGGCGCCGTGGCCGTGCTCTTCTCTCTCATCATGATTTATGGCTTGCAGCATTTCTACGCTATCGAAAGCAGCTATCACGTCGAGACCGAAAAGCAAACGCTGGCCCAGTTGCGCGAAGAAAATCGCCAATTGCACTTGAGCGAAGCCGAGCTCACGCAGCCTGGACGCATTGACCAGATGGCCCGCCAGCTTGGCCTCGCCGAGCCGCAGCCTGGCCAGGTGATCTTCTCCGACGCGCGACCTGCATCCAGCGCTCCCACTCTTGCTCAGGTCAATTCTTCAGCGCCCCCGGTGCAGTAGTCCGGGCCATGGGACCCACGAGAAATGTCGGCAGCCACCCAAGCCATCCGCAGCCGCACTCAAACACCTAAAGGCGTGCCCCTCAAGCGGGCGCGCTTTTTCGTGGTCTGCCTCTTCTTTCTTGTCTGGGTCTGCGCCATCTCGGGCCGGCTCTTTTGGCTGCAAATCGTCCGTCATCGGGATTTCGTCGAGCGCGCAGAGAAGCAGCAGCAGCGCACCTTTCAGGTCGCTCCGCGCCGCGGCGTTCTCTATGACCGAAATCTCCGCGAGCTGGCCATGACCGTCCTGGTCCCATCCATCTACGCTGATCCCTCGCAGATCGCCGACAAGCAGGCCGCCGCGCGCACCCTTGCATCCCTGGTCCACACCGATCCTGAAGACACGCTCACCACCGAGCCGCAAATTGCCGAACGGCTCAACGATGGCCACAACTTCGCCTGGATCGCGCGCCGCGTCACGCCGCAAGTCGCGGCCGCCGTGAAGGCCCTCAACATGAAGGGCATCTTCTTCCAAAAGGAGTTTGCGCGCTTCTACCCCGACAACCAGCTCGCCGCGCAGGTTCTGGGCTACGTTGGCTCCGACGACAACGGCCTTGGCGGCCTGGAAGAAAAGTTCGACACCGAGCTGCACGGCGCCCCGGGTCTGATGTATACGGCAATGGACGCGCGCCGTCAGGTTCTGGGCTCAAGCGAGCGCGACCCCCAGCCTGGACAGAATCTGGTCCTCACCGTCGACGAAAATATTCAGTTCATGGCCGAGCACGCGCTCGATCACGCCATGCAGAAGACGCAGGCTATGAACGGCACCGTGGTGGTGCAGGATGTGCACACCGGGCAGATTCTGGCGCTCGCCATTCGCCCCACATTCAATCCCAACCAGGCTCGTCACGCCACGCCCGACATGCTGCGCGACCACGCTGTCAGCGACGTGTATGAGCCGGGCTCCGTCTTCAAGCTCGTCACCTATTCGGCGGCCATGGATCAGGCCGTCGCCAAGCCCGATGACATGATCGATTGCTCCGGCGGACAGATTACCGTCGCCGGGCAGGTCATCCACGACGACAAGAGCGACCGCGGCCTCGGCACGGTGACCGTTGCCAAAGCCCTCGCTCAATCGAGCGATGTGTGCGCCATCAAGCTCGCTCTCAGGCTCGGCCCCGACAAGATGTACCAATACATGCGGAACTTCGGATTCGGGTCTCGGTCGAGTATCGAGCTTCCCGGTGAAACACGTGGGCTGCTACGCCCGCTCAAGAATTGGCGTCCCGCTTCGATCGGCTACGTCGCCATCGGCCAGGAAATCGCGGTCACTCCACTTCAACTCGTCTCTATGGTCTCGACGATTGCCAACGGCGGCACCTATCTGCCTCCGCACATTCTCATGCAGAACCAATCCACCAACCAGGCGCCGGTACCTCAGTTTGTGGCAAACCCGGTTAAAGCAGGTGAAGACCTGCCCAGCGAACTCCCGTCCGGAGCGCATCGCGTAATCAGCACACTCGCCGCCGCCCAGATGCGCAAAATGATGGAGGGCGTCGTTCTCTTCGGCACCGGCAAAGAGGCGCAGCTGGACGGATACTCTTCCGCCGGCAAAACCGGCACCGCGCAGAAAATCGATCCGGTCACGCACACCTATTCGAAGACCATGCACATTGCCTCGTTCGCCGGCTTCGCGCCGGTCAACAATCCCGTCATCGCAGTAGCCGTCGTCCTCGACTCGCCGAAAGGCCAGTACTACGCCACCGCCACCTCGGCGCCAGTCTTCGCCGAGGTAGCGCAGCAGGTGCTCGAATACCTCGGGGTGCAGCACGACATCGATCTTCGCGCCGCCGACCTGGCCTCAAAGAAAGACGCGCCCGTCACCGAAGACGATGCGCCGGCGCAAGAGGAAAACATCGAAGCCCTCTACGACGCTGCCAACGATCTGCCCAGCGACGATCCGCTCCGCGCTGCGCCCGCTTCGACAGCCAGTGCGGCTTCGCCCTCTAGCTCGCCATCGCCGCAGGCTGCGAATTCTCCAACCCCCAAAACCAACACAGCTTCCGGGCCCTCCCCCAGCGCGTCCGCTCCGTCGCATCCCAATTCCGCTCCATCGTCTCCTGCAAACACCGTCGTCATTGCCAACGTGGGAAAGCTGCGCGTGCCATCGCTCATCGGTTTGCCGATTCGCGAAATCATTGAGCAAGCCGGAAGCGCCGGACTTCAAGTCGAAATCACCGGCGACGGCATTGCGCGCGAACAGGCCCCCGCACCGGGCACCATGCTCGCGCCCGGCACCAAAATCGTTGTCCGCTGCGCGCCCTGAACGTTCACTCCCGTAAACTGCGTTACCCTCACAATGTGACCGGCTCTTCCTGGAGTCCATTCGACGACGGCGCAACCCTCGGCCTTCCCGGCTCTGAGGAGGGCACTGTAGTCCGCGACGAAGAGCACATCCTCGGCGCGCGCATCACGCTGGAGCGTGCGGCCAGCGTCGCTCCCTTCGCCATCACTTGCGGCATCTACGGCTGGATGATGCACACGCGCTTCTTCAGCTTGGAACCAGAGGCCGAATCGCAGTACGACTTGATGAAGGATTCGCTTGCAGCGCTCCTTGAAGCCGCCGAACAAACCGCCGAAATCGACGGTGGCCGCCAAGTTCTCATGGCCGGCGTCGAAAAATTCGTCGGCGAGTATCCGTAAACCCCGCCGCGTATTGCCTCACCCGCCCCGCTCCCTGCCCCGCAACAATCTACAATCAACATCGGAATGAAGTCGAACGATCGCGTTGCGGAGGTCACCGCCATCTCCGGACATCCGGTCGGTTAAATTAGAATCTTCGAAATGCACAATGATCCTGCTCTGACCGATATTACCGCGATCTTCGACCACTACCGCGTTTCCGCGCGATCAATCTGGAACACTGCCTTTTGGCCCGATCCGGCAATGCGAGAGTGGGACTTCATCGATGCGTTCGATGAAATTCAACGAATTCTCTTTAATTCGCTGGTACTTTCTAAGATTGACATGGAGTTCGCTGCGGAAGACCTGTTCCGAAAGCCAATCCCGTCCATTCGTTTATCTCCGGCTGCTGGTCAGTGTCCGATCATGATCCAGAATCCACGGGGAGCGAATATGAAGGGATATTGGGACGACCCGGTAAACCAAATATCTGCAAACAACTCTGAAATGCACTTCGTCGACTTCTTCGATTGGAACAGGATGGCAGTCAGGGATTTTCATTATTACCAAGTCAGCATCGCAAGATTCGATGAACATCCTCATCTCGTCGGGCGCGAGGCTCTTATTGAGACCCAATATGCCAAAGTTCTCTTCAGTGGCGAATAAGAAAACTTCTGGAGATTACAATCGACCTCGAGATGAACTGGAACGATCTAGCCTCCGAAGTTGCCTCCCTCGGCTCTGCCGGCAGCTCCGCCGCAACCATCACCGGCGTTGAGTACGACTCGCGCCGTGTGGGGCCAGGCGCCGTCTTCGTGGCCATGAAAGGCGGCTCGACCGACGGCAATCGTTTTGTCAAGAATGCCATTGCTGCGGGCGCAGTTGGCATCATCACTGACTCCGGACAAACTTTCGACCATCTCACGGTCTATCACCCTAATCTGGCCGTTCTTCATGTCGAGCACGGCCGCCGCGCGCTTGCCCAGGCCTCCGCGGCGTTCTTCCTCCATCCCGAGCGTTCGCTCTCCGCCACTGGAATCACTGGCACAAACGGAAAAACCACTACCGCATTCCTCACCGAATCGCTCCTCAACTCCGCCGCGCGTTCCAGCGTTCTTATCGGCACCATTGAGTGCCACATCGCCGGTGAGACTCGCCCCTCAGTTCACACCACGCCCGAATCGCGCGACCTCTTCGAAATGATGGCTGAAGGCGTTGCGCGCAGTGCGGAAGAACTCGTCACCGAGGTCTCGAGCCACGCCCTCGATCAGGGCCGCATGATCGGGATCCCGTTTGATGTTGCAGTCTTCACCAACTTCACGCGCGACCATCTTGATTACCACCAGACGATGGAAAACTATTTCGCAGCTAAGCGCCTGCTCTTCGATGGCACGGTCTATCCGCCTCCGCGCGTCGCGGTCATCAATGCGCTCGATCCGCGCGCCGAAGAACTCGCCGCTGCTGCGCGAGCCGCTGGCGCTGAAGTTCGGACATATGGAATTGGCGGAATCGGCACAGGCGAATGGCGCGCCGCCAGCTACACGCTCACGCCCTCCGGCGCGACCATTCAACTCGAAACTCCAGCCGGCTCGGCCTGCCTCAGTTCGCGCCTGGCCGGCGAGGTCAACATCCTCAACCTTCTTGCCGCATTCACTGCCGCTCATGCGCGCGGCATTTCGTTCTCGCATCTCGCCGCCGCAGTTCCAACGCTCAAGCCTGTGCCTGGCCGCTTCCAGCCCGTAGACGCCGGCCAGCCATTCACCGTGATCGTCGACTATGCGCACACCGACGACGCGCTCCGCAACCTGACTGCGCTCGCCCGCCAGATCACCGCTGCTTCCGGCGCGCGCGTCATCACGCTCTTCGGCTGTGGCGGCGATCGCGACCGTACCAAGCGCCCTAAGATGGGTCAGGCGGCGGGCGAAGGCAGCGATTTTGTCGTAGCCACCAGCGACAATCCACGTTCCGAAGATCCCGCGTCGATCCTCGCCGAGATCGAGCCCGGCCTCCAGTCAACCGGCGTTGCGTACACGGTCGAAGTCGATCGCGCAGCCGCAATTCGTCTTGCCCTCGAGGCCGCAAAGCCCGGCGACGTCGTTCTCATCGCCGGCAAGGGCCACGAGAAAGAACAAATCCTCGCCGGCCGCATCATACCCTTTGACGACGCTGAAGTCGCGCTTTCCATCCTTGCCGAATTGGGCTATCGTGAAGGGCAATGAATCTCACACTTGCTGAAGCCGCGATGGGTGCTGGAGCTGTGCTCGAGGCCCCGGCCAGTGTGCCCAATGCCGGCGCGCTGGCGGCGACCGGCTACTCCATTGACTCGCGCACGGTCGCGCCAGGCGAGCTGTTTTTCGCTGTTCGCGGCGAGCGCCACGATGGCCACGATTTTGCCGTTGCGGCATTTGAACGCGGCGCTGTCGCTGCCGTAGTGTCTCGCGCGCGCGCCGCTTCCCTGCCCGACGCCGCTCTCGCTCACCCCCTCCTGATTGCAGAAGAACCGCTCACCGCGATGCAGGCGCTCGCCCTCCATGTGCGCCGCCAATGGGGTCGCCGCGTCGTCGCCATCACTGGCTCGGCCGGAAAAACCACCACCAAGGAAGCCGTCGCCGCCGCGCTCGGCGCAAAGTTCAACGTCCTCAAATCAAAGGGCAATCTCAATAACAACTTTGGCCTGCCCTTGCAGCTTCTGCGCCTGATGCCCGAGCACGAGTTTGCTGTTGTCGAAATGGGTATGAACCACTCCGGCGAAATTGCCGCGCTCGCTCGCATTGCGGCGCCCGACTGGGGCGTGATCACCAACATCGGCTCTGCGCACATTGAAAACTTCGCCAACGGCCAGGCGGGCATCGCACGCGCGAAGTTTGAGCTCGTCGAATCCCTTCCTGCGAATGGCGTTGCGTTTCTCAACTGCGACGATGCTTACGCTGCCCAGTTTGGCCGCGATTTCTCCGGCCGCGTGATTTACTTCGGGGCCGGTCCCTGCGCTGACCCGCAAATCCTCTCCGCCGTGGAGGATCGCGATGGTCTGCACGTCCGCATTCGCGCCCACGAGCGCGAAACCGGATTCACGCTCCGGCTGCTTGGCGCGCACAACGCATCGAACGCCATGGCAGGATTGGCCGTCGCGCTTGAAGCTGGTGTGGATCTTGACGCTGCCATCGCTGCCATCGCCTCACTCACTGCTGGTGACAAACGCGGCGAGGTCATTGAGATCGCCGGCGCCACCATTCTCAATGACAGCTACAACTCCAATCCTGAGGCGCTCAAATCGATGATCCGCACACTCGCCGCGCGTCCCGCTACAGGCCGCCGCATTCTTATTGCCGGAGAGATGCTGGAGCTGGGCGAGCACGGGCCCGCGCTGCACATTGAATCAGGCCGCGCCGCTGCCGAGGCTGGCCTCGACCTAGTGGTCGCGGTGCAGGGTAACGCGGAACACATCGCTACCGCCGCGTGCGCAGGCGGAGTGCCGGCCGTCTTTCTCCGCGACGCCGGCGCTGCCGGCCAGTGGCTCGTTGAGAATCTCCGCCCAGGCGACGTTGTCCTCGTCAAAGGCTCTCGCGGCGTTCACCTTGAGCACGCCATCGAAGCTCTCATCAAGCAAATCGAAAATCGAGAGACTCAATGAAGGCCGCTAAGCTCGCTCGACGCCTCGCGTTCTTCGCGTTCTTCGCTTCCGCTTTCTTCCCGCTGGCCGCCCAGAACGATCCTGCATGGCTCACTCCGTTTCCTGCCTTCCGCATCGCGGGAAACCTCTATTACGTCGGCAGCCAGGACCTTGGCTCCTACCTCATCGCCACGCCGCGCGGGCTCATTCTCATCAATTCGAGTTTCGAAGCCTCGGTGCCGCTGATCAGGAAGAGCGTCGAAACGCTCGGCTTCCACTTCAGCGACATCAAAATCCTTCTCATCAGCCACGCGCATGATGACCACTGCTCGGGCAGCGAGCAAATCATCCACCTCACTGGCGCCAAATACTACGTCATGGATGGCGATGTGCCGGTCGTCGAATCCGGCGGCCGAGCAGATTTCCAATACGGGTCGCAAAAAGCTCACCACTATCCGCCCGCGCACGTTGATCGCGTTCTTCACGACGGAAGCACAGTTTCGCTCGGTGGCACGGTACTGACCGCGCATCTCACCGCCGGCCACACCAAAGGAACCACAACCTGGACGCTGGACGAAACGGAGAATGGCCGTCTTCTACACGTCGTCATCGTCGGCAGCCCAAACGTTAATCCCGGTTACAGACTCGTCGGCAACAGAGCCTATCCGCAAATCGCCTCGGACTACAAGCGCGGCTTTGCCGTCCTTCACAAGCTCCCCTGCGACGTCTTTCTCGGTGCGCACGGCGCCTACTTCGATCTCGTCGAAAAATATCCGCGCTGGAAGGCTGGCGACAACAGCGCCTTCATCGACCCCGCCGGATACAAGGCCTACATCGCCGATCGCGAACAGGCATTTTTAGGTGAGCTCGCGCGGCAGTCAGTCGCAAGGAAATAACTCAGACGTCAATCCGCTGCGCAAGGACTGCCCTGGCCCGCGCTAATGTCACTCCCTGCAACAGGAGAACTTTGCTGCGCGACAACTCGCCCGACTTGAGCACGACCGCATTTTTCTGCAAGCTAAAAACTTCGGCGAGAAACACAATCAGAGCCTCATTCGCGCGGCCCTCGATCGGCTGCGCTTGTACCGCGATTTTCAATTGTGCCGCCATTCCCTCGCCGTAAATCCCGGCTATGGCCGTCCTCTTCGCGCCCGGTTGTGCGCGCACCGCCAGCGTTACGCCTTCCGCCGCCGCGCGCAGCATCAGTCGAGCTCCGGATCCTGCCCCAGCCGCGCTGTGGGCGGCGTGCGCTTGCCAAACAGCCCCGTGCCGATGCGTATGCGTGTCGCACCCTCCTCAATCGCCAGCGCAAAGTCTCCGCTCATCCCCATCGACAGCACATCGAGCTTCAGGTTCGGATGCGCCGCCGCCCACCGGTCGCGCCACATCCGCAAACTGCGAAAGCACGCCCGCGTCACATCTTCCGGCGCGCCCCACGGCGCAATCGTCATCAGGCCGCGCACTTCAAGATCCAGCAGATCGGGCAGCCGCTCCAAAAGCTGTGCGGCTTCATTCGACTCCGGCTCGACCCCGTTCTTCGTCGCTTCCGGGCTCAGCTTCACTTCAATCAGCACCGGCAGGCGCTTTCCCGTTTTCCCGGTCGCATCGTTTAACCGCTCCGCCAGCCGCACGGAATCCAGCGAATCCACGCCGTCGAAGATCTCCGCCGCTCTCGCCGCCTTGTTCGACTGCAAATGCCCGATCAAATGGAAGCGAAGTCTCTCGCCCACAGCCCACGTTCCCGTCTCGGCCGCGCGCAACACTTTTGAACTGAACTCCTGAACGCGATTCTCGCCAAACAGCGTGAGGCCGAGCGCCGCTGCCTCCGCGACCGCTTCGGCTGGAAAGGTCTTCGACACCGCCATCAGCTCAACTTCGCTGCGCGCGCGACCCGCCACCCTGCACGCCGCCGCGATCGACTGTTCCAGCCGCTCGAGATTCTCCTTGAGTGCCGTCACTGGACCCTCACCGGAAAATTCGCCAGTGTCCGCGCGGCTTCCACAACACTTGCCGATTTTCGTGTATCTAATAAAGGAATGTGGACCATTGTTCTTCTCATCTGCTCCAACATCTTCATGACCATTGCCTGGTACGGTCACCTGAAATACGAATCGCAGCCCCTGTGGAAGGTCATCGTCGTCAGCTGGGGCATCGCCTTCTTTGAGTACTGCTTTCAGGTTCCCGCCAACCGCATCGGCTACGGCCGCTTCACTCCCGTTCAGCTCAAGGTGATCCAGGAGATCATCACGCTCACGGTCTTCGGAGTCTTCGCCACGTACTATTTCGGCTCACACCTGCGCTGGAATCACGCCGTCGCTGGAGGCTTTCTGGTCGCCGCGGCCTTCTTCGCGTTTCACCAGTTCTAGTTTTGATCGCGAACAAGAATCCGCCGAGGTAGCTCTATCTGCTTCCTTGGCTCCTTGCTCCCTGGTTCCCTCGGTCTCTTGTTCCATGCTTTTTAGTGCCCGTGGTCTTCCAGGTACTTCTCCACCTCAAGCGCAGCCATGCATCCCGAGCCGGCCGCGGTAATCGCCTGCCGGTAACGCCGGTCCTGCACATCGCCGCACGCAAACATGCCCGGGACAAGTGTGCCATTGCGTGTCGTAAACACGTTGTTCGTGGTTTTTATGTACCCGTCCTCGTCCAGATCGATCTGCCCGACGAACGCCTTTGTGTTCGGCACGTGCCCGATGCCCAGGAACATCCCGCTGACGTTCAGCTCGTCCTGTTCGCCGCTTTTCACATCGCGCAAGCGCAGTCCCTTCACTTCCTTCTCGTCCACGCCCAGGACTTCATCCACAATCGTGTTCGTCCGCAGCTCGATCTTGGGATGCGCCATGGCGCGCTCCAGCATAATCTTCGAGGCTCGGAAAGCGTCGCGACGGTGCAGGAGCGTCACCTTCGAAGCAAAGCGCGTAAGAAAAATCGCTTCCTCCATCGCCGAATCGCCCCCGCCGATCACTGCAATGTCCTTGTCGCGGAAAAAGAAACCGTCGCAGGTGGCGCAGCTCGACACGCCGTGACCGATAAGCGCCTGCTCGCTCGGCAGCCCCAGCCATCGCGCGCTGGCGCCTGAAGCTACAATCAGCGTCCGCGCATGCAGTTCACCGGCCGAGGTGCGCAGCTTGATGGGATGCGCGCCGGACTCGACGCCTTCCAGGTGGGCATGCTGATACTCCGCGCCAAACCGCGCGGCCTGTTTCTTGATGTTGCCGATCAGCTCCGGCCCCTGAATTCCCTCTGGCCAGCCTGGAAAGTTTTCGACCAGCGTGGTAATGGAAAGCTGGCCGCCGGGTTCATGACCCTCCAGAACCAGCGGTTTGAGCCCGGCGCGCGCCGTGTAGAGCGCTGCCGTCAATCCGGCGCAGCCGGAGCCAAGAATCACGGTTTCGCGTATCTCTGCCATGGGTTTACCCGAATCGATTGTAGACGGAAGGGCCTCAAATCCGCGCCTCAGATAATCTGCACACGATTCCTCTCCACATAAGATGACGCCGGCACTTGATCGGACTCGGACGAGCAACGCGCCAACCACCTGCGGAAGCCAGCGCCGTCACATTAGAGACAATTAACAGTCGCCGGGGTCCGATGGATTTGTACTTGCCCCCAACCCTCCCGACTGGGAGACCTCGTGCCCATTGCTACCTCTGCGTCCGTCCAAGCCGCAACCCTCCGCGCCGCAGCATTTCTTCGCCGAGCCGCGCTCCCGCTCGCTCTGCTGCTGCTCGTGCCCGCCTCGGCCGTTGCCGGCGGACCCAAGTACATCGCCGGAACCAGCTTCTTCAATCCCGCTGTCGTGGGCCAGCCCGTCCATTGGTCTACCGGCCAGGTGAATTATTCCGTCGACCAGGGCCCGCTTTCGGCTTCTGTCACCAATCAGCAGGCCACGGCGATGGTCGACGCCGCAGCCGCCTTGTGGAGCGCCGTTTCCACCGCCGGCGTTACGCTGACAGACGCAGGCCCACTCAATGAAGACGTCAACGGCTCGAACATCACGGTGAATTCGTCCGGCCAGGTCACCGCTCCGGCTGACATCACGCCCGCGGCCACCAACTACCCGCTCGCCATCCTTTACGACGACGAAGGATCCGTTATCAACGCGATCTTCGGCGACTCAGCCAGCCAGCCCGATGCCTGCCAGAACAACGCCGTCTACGTCTGGATTGACAACTTCAACCCCGACGCCACCATCGCGCACGCAGTCATCGTCCTCAACGGCCTGTGCGCCACGAACTCCGCCATGCTCCAGATGATGAGCTTTGAATTGGAGCGCGCCTTCGGTCGCGTTCTCGGCCTCGACTACGCGCAAGTGAATCCCGGCGCGGCCACCAACGGCGAAGCTGGCGGAATGCAGGGCTGGCCTGTCATGGAGCCGGTCAGCGGCGCGTGCGGCGCAAACGGCGGCCCATGTATCCCCGAGCCCACGGTTCTCCGATACGATGACATCGCCGCGCTCAACCGCAACTACCCCATCACTGCCGCCAATCTCGCCAGCTTCCCCGGCAAGCAGTTGACCGCTCCCAACACCATCTCCATCCAGGGCACCGTCAGCTTCCGCACCGGCTATGGAATGCAAGGCGTCAATGTGGTGGCGCGCCCACTCGACACCAATGGCAATCCGCTCTACGAATACACGGTGACCGCGATGACGGGCGCGCTTTTCAACGGCAATCATGGCAACCCCGTTACGGGCTTCAACGATGCCAGCGGCAACCTGCTCACCATGTGGGGCTCGAACGATCCCGCGCTGCAAGGTTCTTTTGACCTGAGCGGCATTCCGCTCCCGCCCGACATGCCGTCCGCCACTTATCAAGTCACATTCGAGGCCATCAATCCGCTCTATATTCTCGAAAACTCCGTTGGCCCTTACACGCAGGGCCAGGTCGCGCCCTCCGGCACGTTGAACTCGATCACTCTCGCTAATCTCTCGTCTGGAAGCTCGCAAACCCTCACCGTCACAGCCACGGCCACGCCCGTCGCCGGCTTCATTGACGCGATCGGATCTGTCTCCGAGCCGCGCCCCATGCCCACTGGCGGCATGTGGTGCGGGCGATTGAGCCAGATCGGCCAGACTGACTGGTTCACCTTCCCTGTTCGCGGCAATCGCGTCTTTACCGTCGTGACCGAGGCGCTCGATGAAACCGGTGCCCCGTCAAACTTCAAGGCCATGCCCACCATCGGAGTGTGGGACGCATTCGACTCCGCCGACGCAGCACCCGTCGGCGCCGCGCCCGGACTCAATGGCGTCGCCACCGGCGAATCCTGGCTCCGCGTAGCCTCGAACTCTGACGACATCGTACGCATCGGCATCGCCGATTTGCGCGGCGACGGCCGCCCCGACTACGCCTACGACGGCTGGCTGCTTTACGCCGACACGGTTTCGCCCACGCACTTGCCCGCTTCCGGCGGTCCCATCACCATCAATGGCTCTGGCTTTCGTCTCGCTGACACGGTTCTCGTCGGGGGCCAGCCGGCGCTCGTCACCAGCATCTCGCCCAACCAGATCACGGCCCTTGCGCCGCCCGCGGCCTCCGGCGTTACTGGTTCCGTCGATGTTGAAATCGACGACCTGCCCACCCTTTATGCGGCAGCCATCATTCCCGGCGGCATCAGTTACGACTCCGGCACAGGCGACGCGCTCACCCTCGTCACCGCGCCCTCGAACATCGTCCCCATCGGCTTGCCTCTTTCCTTCACCGTCACGGCTCTTTCGCCCGCGCTCACGCCCGTCGGCGGCGTCGCAGTCATTTACACTGTCACCGCCGGCACGGCCAGGCTCGCCTGCGGTCTTACGATTTGTTCGGTTATGACCACCGGCGATGGCCGCGCCACTATGAACGTCATCGCAAATGACGGCACTTGGTCCATCGTCACCGCATCGCTCACCAATGGATCCAGCGTTGAGGCGCAATTCGGCGGGGGATCTGCGCCTGCCGTTTCTTCTCTTACGCCGCGGCTTGCGCTCGCCGCCGGAGCCACTTTTACATGGACCGTGCAGGCTCTCGTCCTTTCGAGCGGCACGCCTCTCGCCGGCCAGTCCGTCGCATGGCAAGCTCCCTCCGGTGGCGGCATTGCGCCCCAGGGTCCGATTGCCGCAATCACCGACTCCGCGGGCATCGCCACTGAAGCTCTCACCGTCGGTCCGCTCGCCGAGGGTCAGGTCGTCAGCATCAACGCCTGTCTAAACGGAACCAGCCAATGCGCTGCATTTTCGGCCTACGGCGCGCGCCCTGAGTACGCGCTGCTCAAGCCGATCTCCGGGACCAGCCAGATTCTCGCGGCGTCGGGTACACCGGGCCAGATCGCCCTTCGCCTACTCGACATGGACGGCAACCCCATGGCCGCCGGCACAGTCGCACTCTATCAGGCTCTCTACGCCTGGTCTCCGCCTTGCTCGCCGCACACCGTTTGCACGCAGGGCGCGCTGCTGGCCACGCAAGCCGCCGCCGCCACCTCGGCCATTGACGGCTCGGTCACGTTTCTCCCAGTCTCACTCCCCGGAGTGGCCACCAATCTCCTTGGCTTTGCGGCTTCGGGAACCACGGCCACGGTCAACATTGCCATCGAGCAGCACCCGTAGTCAGAGCCCCCTGTTGTTTGTTCAATTTCTTCCATCCCAGCCTCCCGTTAAAGCGTGGCCGCATGTTCCCCTGGTTCTGGGACAATTTCGCCCGGTCCAGCACGCGCGGCCGCGCGGCGCCTTGCACCGAATACAATAGGAACGGAACTCACTTAGAGGAAAAACATGCCGCTTTCTGGAGAAGCAATCCGCCTGATGAATTACATTGACGACGTTGCCGTGACCCTGCGCCGGGTGCTCGCATTAGTCCCTACGCTCTCAGCCGACGAGCGCGCCAAGGTCGCCGAGCATCTGGTCAACGCCCGCCCCAGCGTCGAGGAAGTAGCCAAAGCCCTCGCGGTTAAGTGAATTCTCCGGTTCGTTCAAGGCCGTGATCACTGTAGCCATCATCGGAGCCGGGCCCCTCGGCCGCCGGCTCGCGTTAGGCGCGGCCCGCGCCGGCTATCGCGTCCTTCTTGAAGACGTCATGCCTTCGAACCTTCACCACGCGCGCGAGTCCATCCGCCAGGAGCTGAGCCCACAAGCCCTCCCCGCTGTCGCATTTGTCAGCTCGATTGAAGATGCGGTCCGCGAAGCCGATCTGGTCATCGACTGCGTACCAGACGAGCTTGAGTCCAAGCTTGAGATTCTCTGGCTGGTCGATCGCATGGCGCCGCCGCAAGCGGTCATCGCTACTCCGACCCTTCAGCAGTCCATCGGCGATCTTGCGAGTTGCACCAATCGGCGCGAGAAGTGCATCGCCATTGCTGCCACGCCGCAATCGCTTACCTCTGCGGCTCCGATGGACAAGCTGGCTGGATCGGCCGCCGAACTGGTCCTTCGCGCAGCGCCGTTTACCAGCGACGAAACAGTTTCACTGGTCGTCGATTTCTTCCGGCAGCTCGGCTTTGGCCCTGTTGTGGAGCGTCTTTCCGAGTAGCTCCGGTCTCAAGCAGAGTAGCGCCGGCGTCCCCGCCCGCACTTTTGACTCACGGCTCCTGCGCGCCCCGACGCGGGTTCACCCACGCTCCGTTATTCCCTGCTCCCTGCCTTTTCACATCCTACAAATCAACAGTTCGCGTTCGTACACCATCTCCGGCGGCAGATGGTCGTGCACGTCAATAAATAGCTCCTCGTGCCCAATCAGCTCCTTGCGCCAGGCCGCGCGATCCACTTTCTGCATCTCGTCAAATTCCTCGCGCGAAACATCGAGTCCCGCCCACTCCACATCGTCGTAGTAAGGCGTCCAGCCGATGGGCGTCTCCTTGCCCTGCGCGCGTCCGTGCACACGGTCCACAATCCATTTCAGTACGCGCATGTTTTCGCTGAAGCCCGGCCATAGAAATTTCCCGTCCTTGCTCTTGCGGAACCAGTTCACGTTGAAGATCCGTGGCGTAGTGCTCAGCGAACGCTGCATCTTGATCCAGTGCCTGAAGTAGTCGCCCATGTGATAGCCGCAGAACGGCAACATCGCCATCGGATCGCGTCTCACGAGGCCCACTGCGCCCGCGGCCGCCGCTGTCGTCTCCGATCCCATGGTTGCGCCCACGTAAACGCCCGCGCTCCAGTTAAAGGCCTGGTAAACCAGCGGCATCGTCGTTGACCGCCTGCCGCCAAACACGAACGCCCCAATCGGCACTCCCTCAGGGTCCTCCCACGCCGGGTCAATCGATGGGCATTGCGAAGCCGGCGCAGTAAATCGTCCGTTCGGATGCGCTGCCTTTGCTCCGGTCTGCTTCGCAATATCCGGAGTCCAGCGCTCGCCGCGCCAGTCCGTGCACTCATTCGGCGGCTCGTCGGTCATTCCTTCCCACCACACGCCGCCATTGGGCGTAAGCGCAACGTTGGTGAAAATCGTATTCTTGCGCAGCGTCGCCATCGCATTGTGATTCGTCTTCTCGCTCGTGCCCGGCGCCACGCCAAAGAACCCTGCCTCCGGATTAATGGCGCGGAGCTGCCCATTTGCGTCGGGCTTGATCCACGCAATGTCGTCGCCGACGGTCGTCACCTTCCAGCCGTCCAAGGCCTTGGGCGGCACCAGCATGGCAAAGTTCGTCTTGCCGCACGCCGACGGAAATGCCGCAGCCACATACGTCTTCTCCCCTTGCGGTGACTCCACGCCGACAATCAGCATGTGCTCGGCCATCCAGCCTTCGTCGCGCGCAATGTTCGAGGCAATGCGCAGGGCAAAACACTTTTTCCCCAGCAGGGCATTGCCACCGTATCCTGACCCATAGCTCCAGATCTCGCGTGCCTCGGGAAAATGCACAATGTACTTTTCGTCGTTACACGGCCACGGCACATCCTTCTGACCGGCGGCGAGCGGCATACCCACCGAGTGCATGCAAGGCACCACTCGTACGGCGCCCTTGTCGATTTCCTCAAGCACCGGCAGCCCGATCCGCGTCATGATGCGCATGTTCACCACGACGTACGGCGAATCGGTCAGCTCCACTCCGATGCGCGACATCGGCGATCCCACCGGCCCCATGCTGAAGGCCAACACGTACATCGTCCGCCCGCGCATGCACCCTTTGAACAGTTCCTTGAGCTTCTTGCGCATCTCGAACGGCTCAATCCAATTGTTCGTCGGCCCGGCATTGTCTTTTGAAAGAGAGCAGATGAAGGTACGATCCTCGACGCGCGCCACATCGCGCGGGTCCGAGCGCGCATAAAAGCAACCCGGCCACTTCTCCTGGTTGAGCCGCGTGAACGTCCCCGCCGCCACCAGCTCGTCGCACAGCCAGTCATTTTCCTCCGGGGTACCGTCGACCCAGTGGATGGAAGCCGGCTGCGTCAGCTCCGCCATCTTCTCCACCCAGCGAATTAAATGCTTGTTGGTCGTCAATGGCTTGGCGATGCTCGATTTGCCCTGTTTCATGCGTCTTCCTTTTCTTCCGCTAATCGGGAGGCGTAATAAACGAATCAGTTGGATAAAAGATACACGCTTGCAGTAGGCCTGCCCGTTCGTGGATCGAACGAACAGCTTTTTGATCAACCAGAAATTCTACGGGGCTTTAAGACCTTTATACGTGAAGTCGAACTCCGGCAGCAAGACGCGGCGGCACGCCTTTTGCCGTCCGCTTCGGACGAGGCTGAATCCGCGTTGCTTTGCTGCGACCCTCGGAAGGGCGCAAGCGCGCTTTGAACGCGAGCATCTTGGCCGGCCTTCGAGACGCCCAAGCCCCCTAAATGGCTGAAAAATTGACTCACTGCCGGGAGTCTTCCCATCACCCGGAGTCGGGGGTTTATAGTGATCCTCATGTCATTTACTCGCCGCGAATTCGCTTCACTTGGCGCGCTTGGTCTTGCCGCGCGTTTTGCTCCGCCTCTGCTTGCACAACCTGCCGGCCGTCAAACCGGCTATGCCGTCATCGGTCTCGGCCGGATCACCGCGATCTTCATGGCCGGCGTTCGCAACTCTCCCAACTCCAAGGTCACTGCGTTGGTCAGCGGCCACCGCGACAAGGCGCTCCGCATTGCCGCCGACTCGGGCGTCCCCGAGAGCTCGATCTACAGCTACGACGATTTCGATTCCATCGTCAACAATAAAGCGGTCGACGCCGTCTACATCGGTCTGCCCAACTCCATGCACGCCGACTTCACCATTCGCGCGGCCAAGGCGGGCAAGCACGTCCTTTGCGAGAAGCCGATGGCCATCAACGTCGCCGAGTGCGAGCGGATGATCGCCGCCTGCAAATCCGCCGGCGTCAAGCTCATGATCGCCTACCGCTGCCACTTCGAGCCCACCAATCTCAAAGCCGTCGATCTCATTCGCACCGGCGCCATCGGCCAGGTCCAGGCCATTGAAACCGCCTTCGGCTTCAACGAACGGGCCGGCGAATGGCGTCTGGATAAAAAACTCTCCGGCGGCGGACCGCTCATGGATGTCGGCATCTACTCCCTCAACGCCACACGTTATCTCACCGGTGAAGAGCCCACCAGCTTCGCAGCCTTCAGCTCCGTCATTGACCAGGACGGCCGCTTCACGTCGGTCGAAGAGAATCTTTCCTGGACGATGAAATTCCCCTCCGGCATTGTGGCCTCTTGCGCCACCACCTATGGTGCGCAGATGGGCGGCTTTTTCAAAGTGCACGGCGCGAAGGGTTGGGTCGGCGCCGACCCCGCCTTCAACTACGATGGCCTGCATCTCAACGCAGAGTACTTCAACGGGCCCGGGGTTCCGCCCACCGTAATTGACGAAGCCAACCCGCAAAAGAATCCCTATCAGTTCACGGCACAGGCCAATCACTTCTCCAATTGCGTCCAGAACAACCTCGAGCCCAAAACCGCGGGCGAGGAAGGCCTGCGCGACATCCGCTACATCACCGAAATCTACCGTACCGCCGGCATCTCCATGCTGTGACGGTTGTGTGAATGAGGCACCATGAATACGCGTCTCCTGTCTGCGGTCATCGGAACCGCACTCCTGTTGGCTCCCTGCGCCTGGTCTCAGCAGCCCAATTCCTGCGCCGATTTGTCCACCTTCAAATCTCCTGGCGTCGAAATCACCAAAGCAGTTCAGGTGGCCGCCGGCAGCACCACGCCGATTCCCTTCAGCATGCCGCCACAGTCTTTGGTTCTGCCCGCATATTGCCGGATTGAGGGAGTGATTAATCGTCGCAAGGGCGTCGGCGGTGAAGAGTTCGGCATTCAGTTCGCGCTGGCCATGCCCGACCAGTGGAACGGCGATTTCCTCATGCAGGGCGGCGGCGGCAGCAATGGAGTCGTGAACCAGCCTCTCGGACTAACCGCCTCGGGAGAGAAACCGGCGCTGATTCGCGGCTTTGCGGTCGTCAGCACTGACACCGGCCACCAAAGCCACGGTGGATTCGACTTTAGCTTCCAGAAAGACCAGCAGGCCGAACTCGACTTCGCCTATGAGGCCAACGCCGAAGTCGCCACGCTCGCCAAGCAAATCGTCGCGCAGTACTACGGCAAGTCCGCGGCCTATTCATATTTCACCGGTTGCTCAACGGGCGGCCGTGAAGGCATGGTTCTCTCGCAGCGTTTCCCCACGGAATTCGACGGAATCATTGTCGGTGACCCGGCCATGCGCACCGGCCGATCGAATCTCGCCATCGGCCAATGGATTCCTGCGGCTTTCAACCAAATCGCGCCCAAAGATTCCAACGGAAAGCCAATCATCACGCAGGCAATCACCGATGACGACCGCAAGCTGCTCATGGATGCGCTGATGAAGCAATGCGACGCCCTAGATGGCGTGGCTGACGGCTTGATCTCCGATCCGCTCGCCTGCCATTTCGATCCCGAATCGTTGGCCTGCAAGCCGGGCCAGACCGCTTCGTGTCTCGCGCCCGAAAAAGCTGCCGCCATCAAGAAAGCATTCGGCGGCCCAAAAACATCTGAAGGAATTCAGGTCTATCCTGGCTTCCTTTATGACTCAGGCATTACTGCAACCAACGGTATCCGGGGCATTCTGGTTCCCGGTCCCGGCATCTTCGGGCCACCGCCCACGGCCACTGAAGTCGACGTCGATTCTGAAGCGCTCAAAGATGTTCAGCCGCTGGTCGATTCAACAGCCACTAACCTTTCGACCTTCTCCGCCCACGGCGGCAAGCTGATCTTCTTTCATGGCGACAGCGATCCCTGGTTCTCGCCCCTCGATACCTTCGATTACTTCAAAGAGATGACCGCGGCAAACGGCGGGGCCGACGCCGTTTCCAAATGGAGCCAGTTTTATTTCGTCCCCGGAATGAGTCACTGCGCCGGCGGGCCTTCGCTCGATCAATTCGATCTACTCGGCGCACTTTCCAATTGGGTTGAGAAGGGCGTCGCGCCCCAGTCCGTGACCGCTACGGGAAAGACCTTCCCCGTCCGCAGCCGGCCCCTATGCCCCTACCCGACGCACGCCCAATATAAAGGCCAGGGCAACACCGAAGACGCAAGCAACTTCGAGTGCCGCTGACCGCGTTCTTCCTTGGCCATTTTCCTCGGCACGGTTGTCACGCTCGATGAAGAAGCGGTAGACGGGATCAGTTCTGTGAGGTTTTCGTCTTATCGGCTTTCACGTCGGCGTCCGTCAGGACCCGGAACTGCGAACCGAAGCGCCGGTATTTCATGAATTCGAATTCGTTCAAAACAGGCCGGCTCTTCTCTTGTTGCAGACTTACCGCTCCGCGCACCGGCAGCAGGAAATCGTTGCCTTCCATGGAAATCCAGGCGTAGTCGATCGACAAGCTGGAAGCGCGGATCAGCAGCGCCGGAGGAATGTCGTCGGCATCGATGCTGATGCGCCGGACGCTGAACGTCGCGGGATCGATGTAAACCAGTCCCTTGAAGCCGGCGTGGGCCGTGCGGCCGGCGTGATCGGTGAGATCGAATCCGGAGTTCTCGCGGGCGACCTTGACCGCGAATACCTGCACCGGCTGGCCGTCGATGAATGCCGTTTGCTTCCAGGTAAAAACCGCCTTGGCTGAGGGATTGAAGATCACGTGGAACATTGAGCCAAATTCACCGGCCGAATGCAGGAACTGGAGCTGATCGGGCTGCACGTCGCTTCGACCGCCGTTCAGCATCACTGTGCTGCGCGACTCATCGTGGTCGACGTATTTCATCAGCTCCACCAGAGTGTCCTTGTGCCTCCAGTCGCCGTGGCCCGTTTCATCGATTGAGTGGTTCGTCACCTCGTAGCAGTAAAAATTCACCAGCGAATCTGACCACGCCAGCGCGCGTTGCCGAGCGCCTTCAATGATGGCCTGATTCTCGACGTCGGTCGGCGGCGGAACAGGTGTTTTGGGGCTCGTCACAACAAACTGGCTGCTGGCAGTCGACGCTTCCGAGACCACCTTGGCATCGATCCCGCCGGAGCCCGTTGAGCCGCCTACGCTGAGTGAAGCGTCGGCTCCGTTTGTAGCAGCGCCGTTGCCCGCGACATGAAACGCCGCAGTGCTTGTAGCCGTGCCGCCGTCCTGGCTGAGCAGCGCCTTCACCTGGTAATCGCCGGGCGCAAAAGAATGGCCATGGATGGAGCCGAGGTAAGGAATGGCGGCACCGGAGCCGGAGACTTTATCGAGTTCCATGGGCATTTCCGTCAGCATTTGGCCGTTGCGGAAGATCTGCATGCGCAGCACGGGCTGGCTTTGGCTGCCCGCTATCGGATGAACCAGGAAGAAGAGCGAAAGCGTGCGAGTGTCTGCCGGCAGCTCCGTTGAGAGGTTGGGCACAATGTGCCCGTCGCCGAAGCGCATCGGCTCGAAAGTCTCGTTGTCCTGGTCAGCAGGTTTCACGCTTTCGACCAGAGCAACGTCGCTCAGTGAGGGGCCCTTCGGTGACGGCTCGATGGTGAAGGTCGTGCTCTCCGCGCCGGCCTTGTTGGCGATGCCGTCCATGACCGCGGCTTGAAGAGTGTAGACGCCGGGATCGGCGGAAAAATGCTCCTCAAGCGTGATCGACTGACCGGAGCTGGCATGCATCATGTCCGCCGGTTCATGCAGCGGGAAGTCCTCGCCGAAGCGCTGGAGAATGGCTCCTTTGCTGTCTTTGATGACGGCCACGATGGAGGCATGCACCGATGCGATGTGGGTGCTCGCATCCTCGTGGATTGCAAGTTGCGAAATGGGAACCTGGACCGTAAGCTCGCCCGCGTTTCCATCCGGCAACAGGCCCAGATGCATGACTCCCGCATGAAAAGCAACATCGGTGGGTAGCACAGGACTGGCGAGAATGTTCAAAAGCGGCATCTCGAATGGGCGAATGCCCGTCGCTTCCGCAGGCGCAACCGCAAAGTAGCCGGAACGGGCATGAATCACCACATCCTTGCGCAACGGGTGAATGTCGATGGGCCGGAAAGCACCGTCGTACTTCTTGATCGGAGGCGCCCACGACGCCTGGTACCAGCTCGTCAGGTTTTCCTGGAGCTGCTGCAACTGACGGTTGTAGTTGCCCGAGCCCCCAATATAGATGCCGCCTGTTCCACGCGCCAGCGAAGCCAGCGGGCTTTCCTGAAGGTTCACGTCGCCGAACTCGAAACCGGCGATGTTATGCACGGATTCCGGGTCCATCCCTGCACCGGGCGATCGGCCGCCGGCGCCGTTCCCCGGGAGGCCTCCGAAACTCCCCACGCCAAATGAGCTGACGTTCCCACTGGCGATCGATTGGCCGACCGTCGAAGCGTTCGCCGAGGCCTCCATTGCGGCTCTCATCTTGGGATCGAACGAATTGGTATCTACAACGCAAATCGTTACGCCTGCCCGGTCGGCCAGACCGAGGATCGACTGCGGAATACTGCCCACGTCGGATCCCGACGTGATGCCCTCGGAGAAATAGAGGATGAACTTGCGGCCGGTCAGGATCCGGTCGCTCTCCACCAGCGCCTGAAGCGCAGCCAGGGAAGGCGGCCCATGGCGATCCTGCAGGATGCGCTGCGAATCCTCGAGCGCTTTGAGAAGCATTTTCCCTTCCGCGCGGTCATCAGAACTCAGGCCGAGTGCGTCGCTGTTCTCTGACGCCGTCAGGATCTTCTCTGCCGGGCTGAGATCGGTCAGGGGAGCCTCCGGCGGGTCGGGTGTTGCAGCCCCTACAGCCGCATCGACCAATTGCCTGTCCCGCGTGTAGGGCTGGAGCAGGCGCAACCGTCCGTTGACCTGGAGCACCGCGAAGCTGAAGCCCTTCGCAGGGAACACTCCGAGGATCTTGTCCGCCATCGTGTGCGCTCGTTCTGCGGCGCCCTTGCCCAGCCGATCGAACACCATCGCCACCAGGTGCTGCGATCCCGAATCCGCGGTGACCAGGCGCAGCGAAGAGAGCTGAACAGGCGATCCAGCATCGGTCACCGTCAACTGCGACGGCTCCAAGTCGAGGACCGGCTTATTGTGCTTTGTTCGCACCGTGAGATCGAGCGAGACTTCGTCGACGTTCGTGCTAAGCGAAGTGGCTGCGGGAGAATCCGGCGCCGCAGGCACAGCCGCAGCCTGGCCGCCCGGTGGCGGCGTTGAAGCAGCTGGCCCCTGCGCCGGCAGGATCATCGTAAAGAGCAAGAAAATGGGAATGGAAAGATGGCCAATTCGACTGGATTTTAGAAAAGAATGGACCCGTAATGCAGGCATTTTGATGACTCCCGCTGGAGAGAGACAACGTAGGAATAAATTGGGAACCGCCGGAGGCCCCAGGCGGCCGGCACAACCACGATAAACCTATACGCTTGAATTGAAAAGGCTGCCTCGTTAGAGGCAAAACGAGGAAGATCCGGTACAGAGGAGCATCCCGAGAGTGCCCAACCCGTGGATTTCAGCACATGGTTCTAGCTTATCGAGGTTCCCGCCGGAGTGCCTTCGCCGCCGCTACGATCAGCCGCGAAGCTCCGATCTGAAGGATCTACGGGATGGGAAGAATGGCGGGTCTTTGCGCGTTATTGTCAGACAATTGATCGAGCAGAACCACATTCAAGAGCGATTTATGTACCTGGATGCGGCCGTTGTAGCTGATAAAGCCAAGCGTGCGAAAGCGATTCATGAAAAAGCTCACGCGAGAACGGGTGGTGCCGATCATATCCGCCAGTGTTTCCTGGGTAATGGGCGGGATGAAGGTTTCCGGTTCACCGGGCTTGCCGAATTCCGCCATCAGGAGGAGAATCCGCGCCAAGCGTTTTTCACTCGAATTGAACAACTGATCGACGAGGTCGGCCTGGGTGCGCATGCTGCGGGTGAGCAGAAACTTGAGAAATAGGTCGGCGAATGCGGGTTCGTCATGCATCACGCGGGCCATTTCTTCCCTTGAGATCCTGAGTGCTGTGCAGCTGTTCACTGCAGTGGCAGTGGCCATATGCAGCCCGGTGATCGCCGCCAGTGATTCCTCTCCGACAAAATCACCGCTGGATAAAAGCGTGATTGTGGCTTCTTTGCCCGTCTGCGAGACAACTGTGACCCTTGCGCGGCCCTTTTGCAGATAAAACACCGAGTCGGCTTTGTCTCCCTGGCAAAAGAACGTCTCCTTTGGCTGCAACTCGATGATGGTTCTGCCCAGCCCGGCGTTCGCGAGAAACGCCGCGGAATCGAATGTAATGTTCTTATTGCTCGCCAAAATGTTGCCTCGTGACAAACCGATTGCTCGGAGGGCTTCTTCATGCCCGTTAAAACATCGTCGCCTGATGCCGGCTTGAGAGTTGTGGTCAAGGTCCGTGCACGCAGCGCTCCGGAAAATAGGAGCCCGTCTCTCTTTTTCCGGCCTGACGCCGGCACCGCAAGCCCATCTAGTCCCCGGGCGCGTGTGCAAAATGGGGAAAGCCCTCGGAGCCGGCCGCAAGCACGATCAATCTCTGTCGATCATCGCCCGGGTCCAAAGTCGTCGTCTGGTCAATATTGACCACTTTTGAAAGGGCGAAGGACGTCAGGGGCAGATGCCGTGCGTGAGCATCATGGATCAGCTTTTTCTCTGCTGACTTGTAGGATTAGATACGAATGGCACGACTGGCAGCTTGCAGTAACTCCAACCGATCATCCTCTGCGGACCACAAAAGGCCGCAGAGGAATCTTGCAAAATGACTGGAGCCGGCGATGGCGCTGATCAAGAAAATTGATGTTGAAGAGTATTTCGCAGCACGGCGAGCGATGAGGCTGGGCAGGAAACGGCGTGTGAGCCAACCCGATGCGATGGCCCTGATCGAACCCACTGCAGGAGTCGCGAAAGCCCCACGCTCCGCTGAGACTCTTCCCCCGGGACAAACTTCTGTGAGCGTGCCCTCCACCGCAATTCCGATCGCATCTCATCCGGGTCGAAACCAGTTGCTCAGGCCGCCGAGAAGCCGAGAACGGTGAAGATGAAAACGGGACCTACTGTACGACAAACATCGCAATGCCCGCGACGAACATGGCCGCCGTGGTGATTGCCACAACCATCCATCCCAGGCGCGAGCTCGGCTGGCCCTGCATCAGCTTTTTGTCCGCGGCCACGATGAGGATTGCGACCAGGAGGAATGGCGCCAGCAATCCGTTGATGACCGCTGTCCAGTAGAGCGCCTTTACCGGATTAATGCCGATAAAGTCCAGCGCGACGCCCACTCCCGTCGACACCAGAATCAGCGCGTAAAACCAGCGCGCGCCTGATAGTTTCTTGCTCAAGCCCTGCCGCCAACCAAGCGTCTCAGCAAAGGCATATGCGGCAGATCCAGCCAGCGTGGGAATGGCAAGAAACCCGACGCCAACAATGCCGAGTGTGAATAGGGTCGCAGCGAAGTTGCCGGCAAATGGCCTCAGCGCCTCGGCCGCTTGCTTTGAAGTTTCAATATTCACGATGCCGTGCCTGTTGAGCGTGATGGCGGTGGTGAGGATGATGAAGAACATGACCATATTTGAGAAGAACGCGCCGACACCCACATCGATGTTTCTTAATTCAAGCTCTTTCTGTGTAGCGCCCCTGCGCTGGGCGAGGGTACTTTGGCCAGCGGCCTTCTCTTCTTCAACTTCCTCACTCGTCTGCCAGAAAAAAAGGTACGGGCTGATGGTGGTGCCAAGGATTGCCACCAGCATCGCCCATTCATTCCTGGTATGCGGAATCGAAGGAATCAAAGTGTCGCGCACCACCTGGCCCCAGTTGGCACCCACGACAAACGCTGTAATGGGATAGGCGAAGAGCACAAGAACCAGCCACTTCAGCACGTTGGCGATTTGCTGGTACTGGAGCCGGATGGTTGCCCACGAAATAAGCAGCGCGAATGCCACGATAAACCAGCGCGCATTGATGCCCGAGAGCATGGAGGCTGCATCCGCCATGCCCGCCAGGTCCGCGCCGATGTTAATCGTGTTGGCAATCAAAAGGGCGATCACGAACACAAGCAGGAGCCATTTTGGAAATCGATGCTTGAGGTTCGCGGTCAGGCCCTGGCCCGTCACCTTGCCAATGCGGGCGCACATCATCTGCACCGCGGCCATCAGAGGCCATGTAAGCAGCGCAGTCCATAGAAGCTTGGTTCCTAGTTGGGCTCCGGCAACGGAGTATGTGGCGATGCCTGACGGGTCGTCATCCGCAGCACCGGTGATGACTCCGGGGCCGAGCGACTTCAGCAGCGATCGAATCCAGCGAGATGGGGCGGATGTCGGCAAATCAATCAGGTCGGGCATTCGCTTTGGATCAATCGGGTCTCAACTCGGACAAATAAGCTGGATCGGCGCCGGGTTGGCTAATTACGGTCGTGTATCTTTTCGAACTTTGGTTTGCTGGTTGGCCCCACGCACTCTGTCCTGGACTTTCCCCAGCGTACTTTCAGCCTTTCCCTTCACTTGCTGAGCCATCCCCTTTACCTGGAGCGGTGTATTGCCACTTAACTCGCCCGCTTTCCGTTTGATGCTTCCTATCACTTTATCGACCTTACCGTTCACTTGATTGCTATTCATTAGTCACCTCTGTTGATACGGTTCGTGATGTTTCATGGAAGGCGCTTCGATCTAACTTCGTGCGGCGCCTTGTATATACGCCCGTTCCCGACCTTTTTTGAGCGTAGCGACTCGAGTCATCCGAGTCTGAGCAGTTTGGATCAGGCGCAATGTTCACAATCGAGCCCTCCGATGCTGAGGCGCCGAACTGTTGGCGTGGCCGAAAAGATGCGGCGAGAGGGCTTATGAAGAGGGTCGGTGAAGTCTATTGCTAAGTTTTTCGCCGCAGGCTGCAAGCGCCATCGCTACTCGCCCGAGTCATCAGGAATGGCGAGTTCTCCGCCGTCCTCGTCGGGCAACCGATCATGAAGTACCACGTTCAGCAGTGACTTGTGGACACGGATGCGTCCGTCGTATTCGATAAAACCGAGCTTGCGGAAACGGTTCATGAAAAAGCTGACTCGGGAACGGGTGGTGCCAATCATCTCTGCCAAGGTCTCTTGTGAAACCTTGGGAATCAACGGCTCCGGCTCCCCGGGCCTGCCAAACTCGGCCATCAAAAGAAGAATTCTGGCCAGGCGCTTTTCACTGGAGTTGAAGAGCTGATCGACAAGGTCAGCCTGGGTGCGCATGCTGCGGGTCAGCAGAAACTTTAGGAAAAGATCAGAGAAGTCCCGCTCCTCGTGTATGACGCGGATCATCTCTTCCCGGCTTATCTTCAGTGCTGTGCATGCGGTCGTCGCAGTGGCTGCGGACAATCGCAGTCCAGGGATCGAAGCCAGGGCGCTCTCTCCCACAAAGTCGCCCGTGGAGAGAATCGCGATGGTGGCTTCTTTGCCGGCCTGCGAGACAACCGTGATCTTTGCCGTGCCTGCTTGGAGATAGAAAACGGAATCGGCTGGGTCTCCCTGCGAATAGAACTTCTCCTTGGGCTTCATTTGGACAATTCTTCGCCCCAGCCCCGCGCTCATCAGAAAAGCTGCCGCATCAAATGTCGGTTTATCGAATTCAACCATCCGGCAAGCCTCCTTTCAGATGCAGCGAACATTCAAGCTTTGCGGAGAAAACAGGCAGCCCCCGCTTCAGGCTGCAACCCTTTGCCACACGGCTCATTGCGGGCCAGGAGCGGCATCGCCGCTGGAATCGAAAGCCTTCACATCTCGCAAGCTGCTCATTCAATTGAGCATCCACGACGCCTGCCTGGCTGCACACTCCCAGCGGGACTTTGGCACAAGCCTGCACCACTGAGAATCGGGCAAACTGTTCAATTTTGCTCACTTTTCCCGCAAATTTTCAAGTCACCGCGCGGCTTCCGGGGGGTTAGCCTTGCTGCCGGCGCAACCGAAAACCGCCGAACTTCACCTGTACTCAGGTCACCGATCATTCGGTTACGCGAATGAAAAACGACACAGCTCCCTTCGTCGAGGTAGCGCCGCGCAATCTGGAGGTCATGGGAAGCGGCACTTATGGCGGCAGCACACCGCCGCGTGGCCCTTCAGAGAGCCGGATCGAGGAAAGACTCGCCTACTTTCAGAAGCAGGAGCACCATGAGGTCATCGCCATGAACGGCAGGAAAGTGACGCATGCCCAACCCTGCAAATCAACGGGGCAGTTTCCGCCGGCCAGTTCGGCGGCACGCTTCACGACATCCTCACCCGGCTTCCAGGACAGTTTTCATGTGGGACAACAAGGTCACTCTGCCGCTACTTCAACTGGGGTAAGCGGAAGACGCCGATCGGCCCCGCCGTGCAGTGAGTCGGTCGGCGCGGCGATGCTTGTGAACGACGTAGCGCCCAATCATCCAGCCAACAGCGCTGCCCACCAGAACGTCTGAAGGGAAATGCTGTCGAGCAAGAACGCGAGTTACGCTGACGCCGGCCGCAAGTCCGTAAGCGGCAATCCCGGTCAACGCCCCAGGGTATTCCGACGCGATGACCGCGGCGGACGACCACGCGACGATCGCGTGATTTGACGGGAAGGACGAATCGAGGCCGACACCGGTTTGAAAGAACCTTCCCTTTGCGTTATCGACTGTGGGACGTTCGCGCATCGATATGGCTTTGAGCACCTCGGAAACGACAAGGCTGTCGACCACGGCTTCTCCGCCGAGGATGCCTGTTTCGGTTGCGTGGTCGTCGTGATGCATTGCGCCCAATACAAAGATGGTGGCCGGAGCGGCGATGAAGCCGCCAACCAGGCCATTCGAAGCCGTAGTGGCTTCGCGGTTGAGCGATGGGTTCTGCAACCTTGCCGAAGACATCACCTGGTGATCAGTGGTGATGACCGCGGTGGTTGCGAGAACCAGCACAACCGGGCCAAGCGCATTGGAGTCGCGAAGGCGCGCCGGGCTTGTCCAGATGGCTTCCTGATCCTTGAGAAAGCGGAGCGGAGTGCCCCGGATCGTGACCGGATTGTCGTTTGCTTGAACCTGGGGCGACGGTGCGTCAGGCAGACTGTCCCCTGTGCTCTGCGCGCTCGCACGGAAAGCAAAACCAGGAATTGAAACCGCAGCGAGAAGGCAAAGAATTCGCCGGACCGTATGAAACTGTGGCGAAACAATCACAATGGGATCGATGCTAAATGACTGCCACGGAATCGTTCAATGAGCAAATCGCCTGCGGGATTCTGGCGGAAGTGAATTCTCCGCGGGGCAAAACTTGACTGCCAGCTGCATCCATCCGCGCAGATGGCCGGCCTGCCTTCTCTAAACGATAGAGAACTGATAAATCTTCAGCCTGGCCTGGGGCGTTGACGAGGCCAGGCTATTTCGGCCTTCGGGGCCGACCTGTAGAAAGAACGTGATGTTTCAGTGCGTTTCCTCACTGGATAACAAACCCCGTTGCGGGAGGAGGAACGCATTGATGGACGCGCAGGTAAACGGAACGAAAGCCACTTCGACGGCTCGCGAGAGATCCGCGGGCGCTGGAGACCACGACTCTTGGCCGAAAAACTTCCCTCTCGGCCGCTGGCTGCTGCTGGGAATTGTGACGATGAGCGGCATCATAGCCGGTTGCGGCGGTGGCAAAAGCAGCCCCAAGCCGACCGTGACCCTGTCTTTAAACTCCGCCTCCATCACTCTTGGCGGGAGCGCGACCCTCACATGGTCGTCGACCAACGCCACTTCGTGCACGGCCAGCGGTGCATGGAGTGGATCGCAGACCACCAGCGGCACACAGTCAGAAACTCCGACTGCAGCGGGTACAGATACTTACACATTGACCTGTACAGGCAGCGGCGGCAGCGGCAGCGCCTCAACGACGCTGACCGTGAACGCACTCTCCGCGCCTGCGGTCACCATCTCGGTTGCGCCGTCAAGCATTACGCTTGGTTCCAGCTCTACCCTTAGCTGGTCGTCGACCAACGCCACGTCTTGCACGGCCAGCGGCGCGTGGAGCGGCGCAGAAGCCACCAGCGGCACGGCGACGGAGACGCCAACCGCCGTCGGCAGCGACACATACACATTGAGCTGCACCGGCGCAGGCGGAACGGGCAGCAACTCGGCAACGCTCACGGTAAACACGCCAGCCGCGCCCACGGTCAGCATCTCTTTTGACCCCACATCGATCACACTTGGAGCCAGTTCCACGCTCACCTGGTCTTCCACCAACTCCACTTCGTGCACGGCCAGCGGAAGTTGGTCTGGCGCGGAATCGACCAGCGGCAGCGAATCGGTGACTCCGTCCGCCACAGGTTCTGACACCTACACGCTTGAATGCACCGGAGCGGGCGGCAGCGCCACCGAATCGGCAACCCTGACCGTCAATCCCCCGGCCGCGGCGGCGTTCATTTATACACTCGATGGCGACGGCACGCTGGCCGAGTTCTCTGAGGCGCAGAGCGGCGGAGACTTGTACCTGCTGCCCACTTCTCCCCTAAGCCCCAACCTTACCGGCACCAACAGCATGGTGCTGGATCAGGCTCAGAACCTCATCTTCGTCAGCAGCAGCCAGGGAACCGGCTCTATTTACGAGCTGACAGTGACTCCCTCCACAGGAGCTTTGGCCCTCACCACCAACTCCGTTACTACCACGGACGTGCCTACAAACCTTGCCATCGGCCCCTCGGGCACCGTCCTCTACGCCGCCAGTTACGGCAGCGCCACCATCGCGGCTTATACCGTGACCCCATCGTCAGGAGCCCTCACGCCGGTCGCTGGATCGCCCTTTCCGGTGACTTGTTCGGGGGCCTTCTGCGGGAACGACAATAATCCCGGGCCCATGCTCTACGACTCGGCGGACCAGACCCTTTACCTCGCCGACGTGACCGACTGGGTTGTGGGGGCATACGCAGTAGGCGGCAACGGAGCGCTAACGTTTATCGCCAATGCTTCCGCAGACATCAACGTGGACGGCCTGGCCATCACTCCCAACGGGAAATTCCTTTATGCCACCAATGCCGGTGCAGGGGACGTTTCCGCTTACGCCGTCACCCCGAGCGCCATGCTGAATGGAAATCCCCAACCGCTTACTCCTGTGGCGGATTCGCCGTTTTCCGCAGGCAGCAACCCCACCACCCCGCTCGTTGAGCCGACGGGCCACTATCTCTATGTTTACAATTCCGGCGCGCAATCCATTGAGGCGTACTCCATCAACCAATCGACCGGCGAACTGACGGAGATTAACACCTATTCCATCGACAACCCGGACATAACCGGATTGACGGGAGAAGGCGGGCTGGCCATCGACCCCTCGGGCCAGTACCTTTACGTCGCCAACCCCGTGGGCCAGGGCAACATCTCGGTCTTCTCCATCAGCCCCACCGACGGCACGCTGACGCAGCTGTCGGCTTCGCCATATCCTATGGGCACTGGAGTTGGATTCGGCCCCAACTGGATCGCTGTGTATAACCCAAATTAAGCGGACGCCTTTCGGCCGGCGCGAAACTCTGTGGCGGCCGGGAGACGGGGCGAACCAGCCATTCCAGTTCGCGGTGTATCCGATCCCGTTATAAAGATCGGCGAAATGAGATCAGACGATTTGGCCCGGCAGTTGCGTTCATTGCACTGCCGGGCCTTTTCATGGCTCCAGACTCATAAAACCAGCGACCGCACACAAATGCCGAAAAAGCTGCGCTTGTGTTGAACTTGCTTTAAGGCGAAAATACGCTGTAGGCTTTTTCCCCTTAGGCTTAATACACGATAGAAGCAAGCTCGCATACCACGGTGGCGCAGTGTACATTGCAAAAGAATCGCAATCGGGATTCGCCGGCGCAGCATGGGTGTTTCGATTTTCGCGCATGCCAACCGCGCGTGCCCGACTGTTTTCCGCGTATGTGGCTGGTTTTTTGCTGCTTGCCATCATGGGTGCGATCCCGTGCAAAGCGCAATCCGCTGCTTCAGCGGCCCCTTCCGCGCAAACGCCCATCGTCCTTGCTCCAGGCGAAACGATCTCGGCGGAAATTCCCGCTAGCGGGAAGCAAACCTTCACGGTAGCCGCCTGCAAGGGCTGCTATGCCGAACTCATCGTCGAACAGATGCATGAGTCAATGCCCGTGGCGATTTTCTCCGGCCCCGGAATCGTGAACCCGATCCCTCGCTTTTGCGATGCAGGCATCCACTCATCGGTTCGGATTCCCTTTATCTCGCCCCAATCGGGAATTTACGAGCTTGAAATCCACTTAGCCCGGCCATCCTCTGAAGCGGTGCGCATTACGCTTGCCGCCTCACGGCCCGCTGCCGGTTCGGATCGCGATGTGGTTGCCGCCTACGATGCCCTGGCTCACGCGGAAGATCTGCGCCGCGGGTCTGCTTCGGATTCAGCTCCAAAAGCGATTTCCGCCTACGATCGGGCGATCCGATTGGCGCAAGAAATCCGCGACATCCATCTGCGGCAAGAGGATTTGATCGGCAAAGCCCGCGTGTATATCTACAAGCTCGGCGATTACACCGCCGCCCTGAAGACAGCGGAGGAGGCCAGAGCACTCATGGAGAACCGGGCGGGTCGGCCGCCGCAAACCGACCTCGCGACCAATGCCGCGACGTGGAAGGTGCTCTCGTCCGCCTATTATTTTCTGGCCCGGTATCCGGAGATGATCGACGCCACCAATCGTTCGTTGGCCGTGTACATCAAGCTCGACGATCTTTACTGGCAGGGAATTCTGGAAGGCAACATCGCCAGCGTCTACGCGGAAACTGGCGATATGCAACACGCGCTGTCTTCGGCCGAGGGGGCGCTGGCCATTGCCGGCAAGCTTTCCGATGACGACGGTATTTCGTTTTCGCAGGCCACGATTGCAGCCATCCACCTGTGGCGCGGCGAGTACCAGGCAGCCTTCGATGCCGACGAAGCGGCGCTCCAGGAAATGCGTATCAAGCCGTATCCCGATGAGGAGGGCCAGGTCTGGCTCAACCTTGCCGAGATTTACGACGAACTGAACGATTTGGAGCGCGAGCGCGATGCTCTTGAACGGTCGCTGCCGCTTGTTCGCCAAAGCGGGGATACGGCAAGCGAGAGCACCGCGCTCGAAGATCTCAGCATTCTCGATCTGCGCGAGGGCCGAAGCCGGGAGGCCGCGGAATCGCTCGGGCAGTCGATGCACATTGCCCAAACCCACAGCCTGCTCAGGGAAGAGGCGACGGCCGCGCTGGCAAAGGCCGATCTTCTGGCCGCCGAGCACCAGGTTCCGCAAGCTCTGGCTGCGGCAGATTCCGGGCAAACGCGCGCCATTCAGGCCGGCGAAGTGTTCACCTCTGCCCTGCTTCTTCAGCAGGAGGGCGACTTGCATGCGCGCCTCGGCGATGCGCCGGCTGCCATGATTGCCTATCGCAAGGCGGAGTTGGCCTGGTCCGCCATTCCCAATCCGGAGCATGCCGCGTTGGCGCGCGCCAGCATCGCCCGGCTCGACTTTCGTTCCGGGCAATTCGCTCAGGCGCACGACGATATTCTGCTCGCTTTGGACGGATTCGAAGCTTCTCGCAGGAACATTGCGAGCAGTTCGCTTCGGGAATCGTTCTTCGCCTCCGTTCACGATTTTTACGATCTCGCAGTTGAAATCGAGATGCGCCACAACAGAACAGATTTGAGCGCCATCCAGGAAGCGTGGCAAATTGCCGAGCGAGCGAGAGCGCGCACGATGATGGACGCGGTGCGAAGATCCACTCCGTTCTCTACGCGCGATCTGCCGCGGGAACTCTCAGAACAAAGCGCGGACATTGAAGACCGCATCGGTGAAACGCAGCGGACAATTTCCAGGCTCCGCACGGGTGGCATCGATCGTGCCGCACTTCGCCGTGCCGAAGACCAGCTCCACACGCTCGTTCTCGACGCCGAAGAGCTGGAGGCCAAAGAGCGCCAGGCGATCACGCCCTCACTTTTCGACGCCACCGTGCGTCCTCCGTCCCTGGACGACATCCGTGCTGCTCTGTTAGCGCCCGATACGGAGCTTCTGGAGTATTGGGTCGGTGCGCGAAACGCTTATCTCTGGCTCATCACATCCCATTCGATGCGGGCTGTGCGTCTTTGCAGTTCGCCCGATTTAGCGGTCGCGGTGAGTGCGTACCGGAAAGCTTTGCTCGCGCGCGAAGAAAATCCGCCAGGTGAAGACCTGCCGGCCCATGAGGCGCGCATTGCCTATGCGGACCGCGAGCTAAACGTGCAGGCCGCAAAACTGGGCGCCCTTCTCTTGCCTCTTCAGCCTTCCCCTGGGATTCGCCGCCTGGTGGTGATCCCGGACAACATCATCGCGTCCGTGCCATTCTCCGCGCTTCGTCTGGCACCCGGCGACGGCTTCCTGATCGAGGGCTACGAAGTAACGGAAGAGCCTTCCGCTGCCGTCGCCATGGAACTGCTGTCGCGACCGGCGGCGTTGCCCAACCGGAACTCGATCGCCGTTTTCGCCGATCCGGTGTATAACCAGCTCGATCCCCGGCTCGCGAAAGTCCGCATCGGTGCTTCGGCCGTTCGCGTCGCCGCGAATTCGGCGCCCGCAACTTCATCCCATCCGCAAGTTCCCACGCCCGTCCTGCGTTCCGATGCCGATCTTGACCTCGGCGACCTGCCACGCCTCAGGGGATCTGAAGAAGAGGCAGAGGCGATCTCCTCGATTGCCGGCGCCGATCGCGTGCATTTGTATCTCGGGTTTCAAGCCACGCCCGCCGCGGTGTTAGAGACCGATTGGACCCGTTATTTCATCGCGCACTTTGCCACGCACGCGGTAGTGGATTCTGCGCGACCGGAGCTGTCCGGAATTATTCTTTCCACTCTCGGCAAGGATGGGTCGCCGCACAACGGGATTCTGTGGCTGCACGATATCTATCGCACGCCGATGCCACTCCCGCTCGTGGTGCTGAGCGGTTGCCGCACTGCGGACGGAACTGCGATACCGGGCGAAGGGATTTCTGGATTGGCCCAGGCTTTTCTGTCTTCGGGCGCCTCCGCGGTTGTCGGATCGCTGTGGACGGTCGACGATGCCGCGGCCGGTAAAATGGTTCCGCGGCTCTATCAGACCCTGTTGAATCAACATCTGAGCATCTCCGGCGCGCTTCGCGCTGCGCAGATGAGGATGCTGGCGGACGGTAGTCCGCCGTACGATTGGGCCGGCTATATCGTCGAAGGCAATTGGCGGATTGGAACCGCTCCGCCTGTTAATTAGTTCCATTTGTTACCCCCGCTCTCCGATGACCCAGGACCTCGATAAGACTGCGCTGCAAGCCCTTCTCGATGCGCTCGGCCCCACTCCTGCCGAAGCAGGCGCGGCCTACGAGGGCATGCGCGAGCGGCTGATCCGGTTCTTCCGGTGGAATCATTGCCTGTTTCCCGAGGAGCTTGCCGACACCGCGCTCGATCGTTTGGCGGGCAAGATCTCCCGCGGCGCGGAACCCATTCTCTTTCCGACGCGATTCGTTGCCGGCATTGCCCGCATGCTGCTTCTGGAGCAGCGCGCGAAAGAGACGCGGGAAAAAAGGATGCTGCTCTGGCTATCGTGGTCTCACGAGCATCGCGGCCAGGGCGACGATGAAAAGCAGCTCTACGATGACGCGCTGAACCACTGCCTCGATTGCCTGACCGGGGACAGCAGGCAGTTGCTCGAGCGCTATTACTCTGGCGACGGCAGCGACCGGATCCGCAACCGGCAAACGCTCGCAGCCCAACTGGGAATTGCCATCAACGCCCTGCGTAACCGTGCCCTCCGGCTTCGCGACTCGCTTGAAAACTGCACGGCACGCTATCTGGAAAAAAATCGGCGGCGTGATAGATCAGCGGAAAACGCCACTGATAGAAAGAGCAAGTTTGTATGAAGGGTCCCACCGATCTCCGTCAGCTTCTGCTTGCTTACAAGCTGGGACAACTGTCTCCGAAAGACCGTGAAGAGCTCGATGAGCGCATCATCTGCGATCAGGATTTTTCCGACCAGATCGCGGAAGCGGCATATGACGTGGTCGATGACTACCGTGCCGGCCGGCTGGAGCGTGCCGAACGCCGGCGCGTGGAAAAGGCGTTCCCGCGGGCAGAACTCCAGGGCGGCTCCGACCCGGGGTTCGAGTTAGCGAAGACGCCGGATCGGCGCCGGATGCGCTGGTTTCCAATCGCCATTGCCTCGTTTGCATGCCTGTCGATGGGCCTGCTCGCGCTATTCATTGATTTACATAAAGCACAAGCACCGGCCCCGACGAGCTCTGCTACTCCTTCGGCGGAGAAGCCGGGTACTCAACCTTCCTCCGCAACTCGGGTTGCGCCATCCGGTGTTGGTTCCTCGACGCCCACGCGCGGTTCCAACCAGTTGCTGGCGGTTCTACTCCTGCAATCGGCTGTTGCGCGGGGCGAAACATCCTCGGTGCTCGAGCTGGCCCCCTCTACGCAAGTGGTGCGCGTGCAGTGGGTGGTCCCCGATGGCTTGACTCAGCGCGACTTCACACTATCGGTTACACGTGAGGGGGGCATTCTAAAGACAGTCGCGCAACGACGGGATCTTCAGAAAATCGGCGGCAGCCTCGAAGCGGAGTTTGATTTGCCTCCCGGTGTTTTCGGAAAGTCTCCTGAAAACGCGCATTTCCTTTTTATTGTTTCCAAGGTCGATCCGTCGCATACTGCCGTGGCCGAGTATCCGGTGATCGTTCGCGCTCATCCTTGATCGCTGCCGGGCGAAGTATCCGCCGGCCGGATTACCGGATTTGAACTTTTCCAGTCGAGCAATCAGGATTGGTCCCCGAAAACGATAGACGCCTATCAAGCGGAAAGCCAGCCGATTCTTTATCCAGGATCGAATATTGGCGAGGAACAACTTAGTACCCGCCCGCTCGATGGAATCAACTGCAGCCGGCCCCGGATCAGCGTGAGATTCGGATCCCGCGCGGCCCTGACGGCGCCTTGGCGGAACACCACACCGGCTTTTTGATTGCCTGAGAAACCGGAGAGGAGCCAATGACCGCGGGTTATCATGCCAACATGAAAGACGCCGCATCCGAACGGCTCTCACGGCTGACGATGGAACATGGCCTCAAGCCTCTAGCCATCGCTGTTTGCTTTGTTCTCGTCGCATTGATCTGGACCTTCCCCTTGCAACATGTCATTGCCTATCCGTTCGTTTTCCTCTTTTTCGGCGCCGTGATGGGAAGTGCCTGGTTCGGGGGCATGGTTGCCGGCTTTATAGCGGTGGTATTTTCATCATTCCTGATTGCATATTTCTTTATTCCTCCCTTCTTCTCAATCAGCATCGCAAAAGAGTCGCAAAGCTTTTTTGCAGCCTTCATTCTGTGCGCGATCGCCATCACTGTGGTGAGCTCCGCGCGCAAGCGATCCGAGAATGCGATTCGCCACGCTCGAGATGAATTGGATACGAAAGTGCAAGAGCGAACCGCGGAGCTTTTGCGCTCGAATCGCGAGATTCAGGAGAGCGAACGGCAACTGCGTTTGCTGACTGAGGCCATTCCACAACAAATCTGGCGAGCTGACGCAGCGGGACGCATCGAGCACTGCAATCATCATTTGCGAGATTATCTGGGCATGAAGATGAGTGACCTGGCAGGCGAGTCATTTTTCCAGATCCTCCATCCTGAAGATGCGCCGCTGTATTTGCGGGAATGGCAAGCTGCACTTGCGATGGGAACCCGATTTGAAGAAGAGGCTCGCATACGGGGCGCCGATGGCGCCTATCGATGGTTTTTTGTTCGCAGTATTCCGCAGCGATCGGAAGACGGGAGAATCGCGCGCTGGTACGGCACTCACATTGATATTGAAGAGCAGCACCGAGCCCAGCAGAACCTGATTCTTGCTCAGGAAGAGTTGTCGCGGCTATCGCGCACCACGAGCATGGCGGAGATGGCGGCGTCGATCGCGCACGAACTCAACCAGCCTCTGACAGCCGTAGTGACTCACGCGTATGCCTGCCGTGAGTGGCTTCGCGGTGAGCCGGTCAATATGGAGAAGGCCGCGGCGACTGCGGAGAAGATTGTGCAGGAGAGCACGCGCGCCAGTTCTGTTGTGCGCCGCGTACGCGCTCTGTTCCGCAAAGACACACAGGTACGAGAGCCGGCGGATATGAACCGGCTGATTCAGGATCTTGTGCGTTTGTTACGCGACGAGGCGATACGCAGAGAGATCGCCATCCGATTAGACTTGGCGAGTGATCTTCCCCGGCTGAAGATGGATCCAATCCAGATTCTGCAGGTGCTGCGGAATCTGTTGATGAACGCGATGGAGGCCATGGATCAGGCGGCGCTGCCCCGTGAGATTAATGTCCGCTCAGGGAAACATGGCGAAGACGGAATTCAAATAACCGTAGAAGATGACGGGCCGGGCGTCGCCAGTGACCTTGCGCCGCGCATCTTTGAGCCGTTCTTCAGCACCAAGCCCGAGGGAACGGGAATGGGATTGGCGATTTGCCGTAGCATTGTCGAAGCACACGACGGCCGTTTGTGGGTGGAAAACTCCCCGCAAGGCGGCGCCGTATTTCGGTTCACCGTGCGAGCGCAGCCGTGACGATAAAGAAGGACGCCACAATTCGAAGCACCCAAGCCGCCTTCATCGTCGATGACGACGCCTCAATCCGCGAAGGTCTCTCGAACCTGCTTGAATCAGTCGGAATTCGCGCCGAGTGCTATTCGTCCGCCGAGGCGATTCTGCAAAGCTGGGACGACTCGAATGCCGGGTGCATGTTGCTGGATGCGCGCCTGCCCGGCATGAGCGGCGTAGAGTTCCAGGAAAAGATGCAGAAGCTCGGAATCGGAATGCCCGTGATCTTTATGACTGCGCACGGCGATGTCCCGATGGTGCGTAAGGTAATGAAGGCCGGCGCCGTGGAGTTTCTGACCAAGCCTTTTCAAAAAGAGGAGTTGCTGCAAGCCATCGAACTTGCCTTCGCGTTTGACCAAGAGCGGCGGCAGGATGAAGGGGTTCTCAGCGCGATCAAGGCTCGAATAGACACGTTGACAGAGCGAGAGCGGGAAGTTATGGAGCGAGTAACGGCTGGATTGCTGAACAAGCAGATCGCTGCCGAGCTCAACCTCAGCGAAATTACCGTGAAGCTCTACCGGCGCCAGGTGATGGATAAAATGCAAGCCCATTCACTTGCTGAGCTCGTTAAGCTGTGCGAGCGAGTGAAAGCGGCCACGCGCCGGCCAAGCTAGATGATCGCCGCGAATGCACGGTTCAATCTCTTCCCTGCGTCAAATCCTTATTTCTTCCTTACGCGATATACCAAGGTATAGGTTGTCATCGAAGTTTTCGTCGAATACTCTGACTGCATACAGCGCGTAAGTACCCGCAGATGGGGCCGCACAAGCGCGCCAGAGTGCTCTTCGCACTCATCGCAGGGCTATATCTTCGAACTTCTTTAATTGTCTGCATTGGGTTCGCCAGGGATTGCTGCGTCAGCGCAGCGACCTCACGAGATAGGTGTACTCGCTTTTCGTACACCAATCGGAACCGGAGAGGACTATCCGGGGGAGGAAACTTGAACACTCAGGCGTTGCTTGTAGAGATATTGATCTCCGGATTTTTCGCCATCGCGTGTTTTCGCGCCCGCTCCGAGGCGCCCAGCGCCAGCGGCCTCGCGCCCCAGCGACTCTTCACGCTGGTTGATAGATTGGAGCGCCTGAAGCTCTCGCGCTGGCAATGGTTTGCCATGGTTCTCTTGCTTTTCGTGATGCGCAAGCAGATCGGTACTCCGCTCGTGGCGGAGTTCACGGCCTTGGCGCAGTTTCTAGTTTTTCTCGCTCTGCCAACGGCCAAGCAGGCATCCGGGGCAATGCTACGCCGATGAGAGAACTTCTCGACACTGCGAGCTTTCTTTTGAGAGCGCGCCGCAAGATGCGCTCGGGCGCTTACTCAAGGGAGCCGTTAATGCTGCTAAAGGTCGGTTGGAAAGGTGATTCAGTCGAGTGTGAGTGGCTCATGCGTCCGATAGATGCGTGGGACCGGGACCTTCCTGAACATTTGGCCAAAGAGAACCAGACACTGCAGGCGCTTCAGGATGCACTGAATCTCCGGGAGATTGTTTTTCGATCATTTCCTGCGGTCATGAATGCCGACTTGCGCATGTTTCGCGCCAGTGAGGATCATCGGCTGGAGCTGGTGATGAGGGGCAGCATGAGCCGATCGAACGAGGTCCTCTATCGTGTCGACTCAGTGGCAATGCGGGCGAAGTTGTGCGGTTTTCATTTCACCCTGGGCGAGGGCGGTCACAAGTGCCTGGTTCCCATTTCGTTGAGCTGACGGCGATTTTTCAACGGCGCGGTTGCGATCTTTTTGAACAGCTGGGAAGCCAGGGACTTCCCCCAGGGATCGTGGTATTGGCTTTTTCTCAGGGCACGTGAAACTTACTCAACACCTAGACGGCAACTCAAGGAGGAAGTACATGGCGGCGACAACATCACAGGGCAGACAATTCACGTTATTCATGGTGGGGCTGACGGCGGTCTGCGCCGGAATCGCATTCTCCGATTCCGGCATCGCGAAGGTGGCGCTCGTAGTGGGCGCCGTTCTCTTAGCGGCAATTCTCTCTGGGGACTCTTCAAAATCAAGCCTCTGGAAGGAAAGACCGGAGAAGGCGCACAGCCAGCGGTGATGAAGCTGATCGGCGTGGCGGTGGTGCTGGCTGGCTGGCTCTTCGTGCTGTTCGGATTGCACATGACGTCGAGCGTGGGAGGGCGATTGGTGACCTCGATTGTGGGGTTTCTCGTCTCGATCGCAGGAATCTTCTTCGTGCTTGTGCCGGCAGTGAATAAGAACGCAATTTGGAAAGCTTGATTTTTGTTACAAAGCTTTCTCCCGACCGGATTAATGCAGTCGATGATCAACCCAATCATGGAGCTGAATCGATGAGAATTGCTCGCTTTACAACCTGGACTTGCGCCCTGGCGATATTACTGATGGCAGGCGCAGCGATTGTGGCTCGGGCTGACGCCGCACCTTCCGCGTCGGCTGCCGAGCTGAAGAGCGCGCTTGCAGGGGCGCCCAGCACCGGTGCACTCGCCAACGGCGATCCCGGCGGTGTTCTTACCGGCACCGTCAGCGACGTGCCAATAGCCGATCCCAAGGCCGGCCTCGGTCTAGGTGACGTGGCCAACCAGGTTGGCCAAAACAAAATCGCCATCAACTTTGTGTGGACTCTGGTCACCGGCTTCCTGGTCATGTTCATGCAAGCTGGATTCGCGATGGTTGAGGCCGGGCTATGCAGAGTTAAGAACGCCAATCACACGTACATGATGAATTTCTTTGTTTACGGATGTGGTCTGTTCGCCTACTGGATCATCGGCTTCGCCATCCAGATGGGTGGTTCGGCCGGAAACGGAAATCTCGGCGGGTTGCAGTCGCTGAACACGGAGCATTTGATCACGTTGTTCGGTACCCATTGGGGCATCTTCGGCGAGTGCGGCATGTTCCTCGCGGGACATACCTATGACGTCGGCGTCATGGTCATCTTCCTGTTCGAGATGGTGTTCATGGACACAGCATTGACCATCGTTACCGGTGCATGCGCCGAACGCTGGAAGTTTCTGGCCTTCGCGGTCTCCTCGGTGCTGATGGGCGCCTTTACTTATCCGCTCTATGGCAACTGGGCCTGGGGCGGCGGCTGGCTTTCGCAGCTGGGCACCAACCTGGGACTCGGAAAAGGCTATTGCGACTTTGCGGGATCGGGAGTTGTGCATGCGGTGGGGGGAATAACCGCGCTGGCGGTGGCCATGATTGTTGGTCCTCGCATCGGCAAATTCAACCGCGACGGGTCGTCAAACGCCATCATCGGTCACGACATCTCCGCCGTCCTTATCGGCTGCTTCATCCTCGCCTTCGGGTGGTTCGGATTCAATCCGGGCAGCACCCTCGGCGCCTCGGCGGCCGGCAACCTTCGCATCGGCTCGATCGCTGTCAACACCATGCTGGCGGGCTGCACCGGAACGTTCGGTGCGCTCCTTTATATGTGGGCGATGAAAGGCAAGCCCGACGCCTCAATGAGCGGCAACGGACTTTTGGCTGGTCTGGTGGCCATCACCGCGCCCAGCGGATTCGTCAACACCATGGGTGCGGCAATCATCGGCCTCGTAGCCGGCGTACTGGTCTGCTTGAGTTGCGCGTTCGTCGAGAATTATCTCAAAATCGACGATCCGGTCGGCGCGATCTCTGTCCACGGTACAAACGGGCTGTGGGGCGTACTGTCCATCGGGTTCTTCGCCGACGGCACGAGTAACTACGGCGGCTCATGGAATGGGGTTACCGGCTCCGTCACGGGGCTGTTCTACGGAGACTCCAGCCAGTTGGTGGCGCAGATCGTTGGTTGCGCAACGCTGGTGGGCTTCGTATTCAGCTTCAGCTTCGTCCTCAACTGGATTCTCGACATCATCGTGGGACAGCGCGTTTCCATCGCAACTGAGGTTGCCGGACTCGACCTGCCTGAGATGGGTCAGCTTGGCTATCCGGAGTTCATGTTCCGTCCGGAGCCGGACTTCATGCAGGCTGCCGAAAAGATGGCGGTGGCATAGATTCGATCGCAGCTTGTCCCTGGCCGATCCTACACTCAACGGCCGGGGACAGGTTGGGTGCTCAAGTTTCGTTTTACCTGCAGCATTCTCCTGAAGCAGCAAGGATTTCTGCCAAGCCTTGCTGCCCACTTTTTCTCAAGCCTTCGGAGTTCTCGCATGAAGAAAACGACTCAACTCGACATGGGACCATCCGCCACCATGTTCCTGGCTCCATCATCGTCTGCTCCGCTTTCGCTGCCCGCTGCGATCGGCCCGGAAGCTGGCCGTTTGTTGCAGCGCATGTTTAGAGATCCTCGCGCGTTGGAACCGCAAGAGCGTGCCGGCATCGTCGCACAGCTGCGCAATGCGGTCGAACTTGAACCGCACGTTGCTGAGGTTCGCGTCCTGTATGGCATGGCTCTCTGCGTTGATCTTCAGGTGAACGAAGCGCTCGAGCAATTGCGCGAGTCGACTCGCCAGGCGCCTGATTGCTTCATCGCCCGGCTCAAGTTTGGCGAGTTGCTGATGCGTCTGCGCATCTGCGATCAGGCCGCCGAGCAGACGCAAAGGGCCGTAGAACTTGCTGCGAACGACATCCAGGCCGATCTCGCGCGCCGCCAGGCCACTACTATTCGAACTATGCGCCGCGAAGGGATCGAACGTGGAGGGCTGGGCGCAATTCTGCCCCGTTGGGTTCCCCGGGGCCGCAAACCCCGGCAGAGGCAGACCGCGCCTGTACTGGCCGGTTCCAAGTAGAAGCGGATGTCTGCGACGCTGCAGCTTGCGCTGCTGATTGCCATTCTTCTCCCCGCAAGCAAGCTTGCTGCTTCGCTCTGCACGCGCTTCGGTATTCCCGCAATCCTCGGGGAACTTCTGGTGGGTGTTGCGGCTGGCCCAGGCGCATTCGATCTCATGCACTTCAGTGTTTTCCAGGGCGGCCAGGCCATCAAGGCGTTCCTGATGATGGCGCAGGTCGGCGGCCTGGTCCTGATGTTTATTGCCGGCCTCGAGACCGATATTGAACGCATGCGCGAGGCAAGCATCACCGCATTCCTGGTGGCATTGTCAGGAGTCATTTGGCCATTCTTCCTTGGCGCCGCTGCAGCGCACGCCCTAGGCCTGCCTTGGAACAGCGCCCTCTTCCTGGGTGGTGCGCTGACGGCCACCAGCGTTTCCATCTCTGCCCGAACTTTGATGGACGCCGGGAAGATGTCGTCGCCGGAGGCCACCGTGATTCTCGGTGCTGCGGTCATAGACGACGTGATGGGTTTGTTTGTCCTTGCATTCCTTGCAGCGTCGTTGACGACCGGCACGACAGGTTCCTTTGGTTTAGCCGCGATGGCCTCCGATTGGTTGAGGCTGCATTCAGACTCAGCGGCGCATCATCCACTGACGGTTCAAATGTCGCTCATCGCAATTTGCGTGGCCATCTTCTTTACGGTTTCTTATGGGGCGGCAAAACGATGGCTCGACCCCCTGATCCTGCAGTTGCGGCGGCTTACCGCCAGCGAATCCGTATCAAGCTGCGTACTCGCGTTGGTTCTGATTTATGCCATCGCGGCGGAATGGCTCGGTAGCGTCGCTGGAATCACCGGAGCCTACCTGCTGGGATATGTCTTCGCAGGTTCGGAATACAAGGCAGACATCGAACGGACCTTTTATGCCATCGGACACGGCCTTTTGATTCCGATGTTCTTTGTCTCGATCGGCCTTTCGAGTAACTTCCGCTCTCTCGGTGGACATTGGCTTCTTCTTGGGGCTATCTTCCTGATCGCCGTCGTCAGCAAGTTGCTTGGATGCGGCGTGGCCGCCCTGGCGCGCGGTATGGGCTGGGTGCGAAGCTTCCGCATCGGCTGCGGCATGGTCTCTCGCGGCGAGGTCGGCTTGATCGTGACTGCCATGGGGGCCGCATCTGGCGTCTTTCGAGAGCCGGAAGTTGCGGTCATGGTTTCCGTCGTCCTCTTTACCACGCTGCTCACACCGCTCGCATTGCGCGGAGCATTTAACATCAAGTGCGCAGAAGATGACCGGGATGAGGAGCTCGCCGTGTATGAAGCGATGCTCCAGTCGCCCGCCAATGGTTCAACCTCCACTGGAACGCGTCCGTAGCGGCAAGGAGTGATGATGCTCCACTTATTCTGTAGATTCGGCCAAGGAGTGTAAACGGATGAGAGGCGCCCAATACAAGAGTTCCTCCGAGTGTAAGGTTCGGAAGACCGGCAATTGCGGAATGGCCGCCAGGCGGTTCGAGCTATGAACGAAATTTCTGTCGGTGACCAACTCGATCACTACCGGGTCGAAGCTCTTGTCGCGACGGGCAGCCACGCCTCGATCTTTCGGGCGTTGGACCTGAAGGATGGCGCCGTCGTGGCCATCAAGGTACCGCACGCTGAACTGGAAATGGACCCGGTGTTCCACGAACGATTCCGCCGCGAACAGGCGATCGGCCAGAAACTGAATCACCCAAGGGTCATGAAGGTTCTTCCCAGCGAGCACCACAGCAGTGACTACATTGTCATGGAGTGGATTAGTGGATGTTCGCTTCGCGAGATCCTCACGCAAGGTAAGCTTACGCAGGACCGTGCAACTCATATTGCCATAGGGATTTGCGATGCCGTGGCTTATATCAATTCGCACGGCGTCGTCCATCGCGATCTCCGGCCTGAGCATATCTTTGTCGATGCCAACGACCACATTAAGCTCATCAATTTTGGACTCGCATCCCAGGTTGCGGCCAAACGAATCACGTTTGTCAGCCTGGCACGCGAGCTGAAGACGGTCAGCTACGCATCGCCTGAGGAGATCAGGGGCCAGCATTGCGATGCTCGAAGCGATGTCTACTCCATCGGCGTGATCCTGTATGAAATGCTTACCGGAAGGCTGCCCTTCGAGAACGACTACATCCTCAGCCATATAACTAACCGCCAGCTCAAAGCCCCAATACCGCCTCGCAAGCTTGAGCCTTCGATCACCCCGCAAATGCAGCAGATTGTTTTGCGCGCAATGGACCAGACGCCAAGGTACCGCTATGCAAGCGCTCATGATATGGCGCAAGATTTGGCGCATATGCAAGATGTGATCGTAGACGAAAACGATGTATCGCAGCGGAGCTATAGAACCACCGCAGCCTGGAACAAGAATTTTCTCTTTTACGTTGTGCTGGCAGCGATTCCCGTGGTTCTTTTTGTCCTGATGATGTTGGCCGAACATCACAAGTAAGCGTTGTTAGTGGGCGCCCTGGCTATCCTGCACAACGCCCATGCTTTTAAACGGTCACAGACCGTTGGCTTCTGCGTGCTTTTATCGGGACCCGGCCTTTCTTTCGACGAAACCCCAATCAAACGCCATCTGCAACGGGAAAGACTCCGGCGTAGAATCCTTTGCCATATACTCCGTTTGACGTAGTTCGTATTTCTAGCCGTTTACCGGGCTCGGATTGAGCCTGCATGGAACGCGGACCCTTGCCCACGGAGCATACATTCTCCGTTGAGGACGAAAAATCCAGGAGGACCCGGCAAATGGCGCATGGATCTCAGGCAATGGCGTCTCAAGTGAGACAACGCGGTCGTATATGAGCGCGTGGCGGGAACTTCTGCGGGCCGGAAGCTCCCCGAATATCGGGCATCTTGGGACGCATTCTTTCCGGCACACTTACCGCTCATGGCTCGATGCGGTGGGTACGCGATGCGCGTTACCGCGGCAATGAGCTTCGAGGAATACTGGGAAGATCCCAGGTTTCGGCTAAAGAAGCCCAATTTGAGAGGCAGCAAGAAACAGGCATTTGGCGACAACATTTATTCTCGGCGAGGAGACACTGGCGTATGGCTCCAGGAAGACTCGCATCATAGTTTCCCCAACGGAAGGCCGAATCAGTTGAATATCAGAACTGATACCAGCGCAAACCGTGTTCTTGCGAGCGATGACTTTGTCTATTGGGGCGGGACTGGCCCTGAATTGCCTCGTAGACTGCTTAGCTTCGGCTCCGGCCAGGTCAGCATTTGCGCTGGCCGCAACCATAAGAACGGCTTCCCGTCCAAGCTCGTCCAAGATTTCGTTGATTGGGTCCGCTCACTCAACGAGGCGGGATATGCTGGGGAGCCGTTGGACTGGTGCCGTACCGCATAGTTTTTCCGTCCCGGAGGTTCTGCATTGAAAACGCTTCACAGTTCCATCTTGTTGACCGAATACATGGAGCACGTCGAACCGACCGATAGACTCGCAGGAGGCGACCTCCAGCCAGTCCTGCTTGGATTGTTTGGAGAGGTCGGGAGCGTCATGGCAACTGCTAAGAAACTTCATCGGGAGAAGGAGGCGTATGTTGGCTATCGCCGCGCCGTTGAGGAGGAGTTTGGTGATGTACTGTGGTACCTCGCTGCTCTCTGCCGGAGACTAAATTTGCGATTAGATGAAGTCTTTGCTGAGGTTGCCGGTGGGAAAGAGTATGCGAGTTCGGTTGCGGCAAACGACCTGCTCAAGAGTCCGATTTCTCACGTAGCAACTCCTATAACTGTACCTGGATTGGATGCCGCTCTTCTCCAACTCGGAGAAGCAGCGACAGGTCTCTTCGCCCTCCGAACTTCCATTACCCAAGCTCGCTCCAGCGTCGCCACTTTTGTTGATTGGTACCTGCGCGCGCTCAGCGCCGCTCAGGTAGCATTTGCAGAAGTGGTTCGCAAGAACATGGCCAAGACTACGGGACGTTTTCTCGCACCTGACTATTCCGTGCTGCCAAGATTTGATTCTGATTTCCCTGAAGAGGAGCGACTGCCCGATCATTTCGAGATCAGCATCAATCAACGTAGCAGTGGGCGTAGTTATATGCAGTGGAACGGTGTATTTATCGGCGATCCGCTCACAGATAACATCCGCGACCCCGACGGATTTCGGTTCCATGATGTCTTTCATTTCTCCCACGCGGCGATCCTGAACTGGTCGCCAACATTTCGCGCACTGATCAAACACAAGCGAAAAAGTGTACCCAAGGTGGACGAGGCGCAGGATGGGGGACGCGCAATCGTAATTGAGGAAGGCTTAACTGCCTGGATTTTTGCGAGAGCAAAGGAGCTGAATTATTTTGCCGGTCAAGAATCTGTGTCGTTTGATCTGTTGAAGACGATTCAACAGTTCGTTGCTGGTTATGAAGTTGAGGACTGCCCGTTGCGCCTGTGGGAGATTGCGATCCTAGAGGGATATCGCGTTTTCCGCGAGGTTCGCAATCATAGCGGCGGCACTATCGTAGTCGATCGCGTTGCCCGCACAATCGAGTACAAGCCGCTAAAGCAGGTTGAAGCATGACCCCTCTAGGCTTCGTAACTGCACTTCAAAGCGTGAAACTTGAGAACGTATTTAACCCTTATGCAGACCGATGCGCTTTATACGATGTCAGCAATGCTCCAGCTCGCCGAGCCCAATCTCTTCTGTGCCTGTTGAGGGCAGCGGCGGGCACGGAAATCGAAGATTTATGGATCGGTCGCGACCTCGGTTATCGAGGCGGACGCCGCACCGGTCTTGCGCTTACGGATGACGTCCACCTCGATGTGCATGGATCACGCTGGAGTGTCCCAGTCCAGAGAGCAACAACGGGAGAAATGGTCGCGGAGCGAACTGCGGCAGTCGTCTGGAGAATGCTCGATCAGGTGTCAGCAGCAATATTTCTTTGGAATGTCTTTCCGTTTCACCCCCACCTCCCTAACGAGCCATTTAGCAACCGAGCACACCGTTCGAGTGAACGCGCAATCGGTGAGGAAATACTTTCTGAGCTGATTGCCATGCTGCGACCGCGCCGCCTGATTGCTATTGGCAACGATGCCGCCCGTTCCGCATCCAGTTTTGTAGCAGATGCTGAGGTTGTTCAGGTCAGGCATCCCAGCTACGGTGGACAGCGCGATTTTGTTCGTCAAATCCAGCAGATGCATAATCTCAGCCCAGGAAAAGGCTGACGTCGTCAGCGCGTTTCTAGTGCTGATGGCCCATCGGCGGGCAATCTATTGCCATACACTTGCGGCAGGACATATTTTGGGAACGGCGGTAGACAGAGTCATGCCGGCAGCGGCCCCACTCCAACTCGTAATCTTTCGTCATGCGGACGACCTCGATGTGTTTCCTTATGAGGAAGCGGTCGTGCGAGCTTTCCAGGGCGGTAAGGAAGCTGGCGGGTACCTCGCGACGGGCGAAGACCTTGGAATCCAACTGGAATCGTTTTCCACCACGCCGGTAAGGAGCGTGGCTAAGACGCTCGATTCGTTTTGCCACACGCTGACGGTGGTTCTGGTCGACAGCGCGTTGCTTGACAAGAGCGAGAGCTTGTTATGGGACTGGATTGCGGAGTGCTGGACTCATACAAATGCGTCCAATGGAAGACATGCCATGCTGGCAATTCCCTTGGATGAACGTGTCGGGCAACGGTTTTCCAAGAAACGGGGCGAGCTGTCGAGTTTACAGCTATTGCAGGTCCACGATCTGGGGGAGCGTGCCATCCGCACGGCCATGCTTTCGCTGCGTCTGTTGCACGAGTGCAGACTTTTGCTCGCTGCCGCACTTCCGAGTGTTGATGGTCAAAAGCCAGGATATTTGCGGCTTTTTATTAGCCACGCAAAGATGGATGGTCTGCCCCTGGCGCACGCTCTAAAGCATCAAATCGAGGCACTTCGGTGGTTGCAGGATTTCTACGATGTGGACGATTTGCCTGCTGGCTGTAATTGGCAGTTGGAACTGGAGAGAGGCGTCGGTTCCTCGCTTATTGTTATGCTCCGCACCGAGGGATACGATAGTCGCCCTTGGTGCCAGCAGGAAGTGCTTTGGGCGGACGAGTATGCAACTCCGGCCGTTCTCGTCGATGCTCGAACCGGCTTAAATCATCCCGCGGGTCTACTTCCCTTTGATCGAGTCCCAACGGCCCGGATTCCAGACGGGAATCTTTTCCGTATTTTGTTTCTTGCTCTGCGAGAGGGAATGAGATTCCTCCTCTTTCGTCGCCGCGTGGAAGAAATGAAGGTTACAGGTGGTTTACCATCTCCCGCAGAGCTGCGTGTATTTTCCTTTGCTCCCAGCATGTCCGCTTTGTTGCGAGCTTGCCGCACGTTGGCCACTTCCAAGGCTGCGCCGGGAACCCCGCACTTAATTCTCTATCCTGACCCACCCTTAAAGGCGGGCAGTTACGAAGCTGCGCAAGCGCTGGTCGGAGCATACGCGCCGGCAGGAACCCAATTGGTGACACCAAACACGCTCGCCGCGATGAAAGGAGCCAAACCGTGACCCCCATTCAGCGGCCTCTCACAGATTGCATCGTAAATCTTTCCATCTCGGAGAATGAAGAGAGTGACAGACGAGGCTTCCCGATCTGGCAGGTAAACCGCGTCACGTTGCAGCTGGTATCAGCTTTATTCGGCCAAGGAGCCAGCGTCGCTTTCGGACATGACTGGCGGGAAGACGGCGTAATGGAAGCAGTTTACGGCTTTGCTCGGCAAGTTCAACCACCTGTTCCTTTGTCTCCCGTAGATGCTGAAGCCATATCTCAGCCACTATTGCGAAACTTGTTACCGTGGCCCCAAACACCGAGCCTTTCGCCATTGGAGCAGGAACAACTCAGTGCGACATTGCGGATCGAAGCAGCTGGACTGCCAGAAACGCTGCACGCCTTTGAAGCCGTCGCGCGCCGGGCCGGCCCGGATGATGGTCTCTTCATCTACGCCCGTGCCCGTGGATTAACGTTTCTTCGTCACAAGTTGGGCGAAATGTGCCATGCGCGATTGTGCGTTGGTGGCCGTCGCGTCGGCTATCAAGGTCGATATCCTGGCATTATCGAAGAAGCATTGCTAGCAGTAAGAGAAAATAGGCCGCTCTATCTGGCAGGTTTCTTGGGTGGAGCTGCTGAGCAAGTTGTGAGCGCCATCGAAGGACGTCCCATCCCAGACGATTTTTGTCGCGATTCTCCGCTCATTGGACTTTACCTTGATCCGCCAGTGAAGGAAGTGGATTTTGAGGACGATCGGACTATTGACCGGCAGGCGATTTGGAAAGAGTTCTCGGACGTTGGCCTTGAGAAGCTTGCAACTGCGAACGCTCTGACAGTCGAAGAGAACGAAGAACTGTTTCATACTCCGGTAGTTGACAGGGTTATTGAACTCGTACTCATCGGCCTTTCACGTGTCCGGGCGGCCGCAAATTAGTCCCTATTGACGGATGCAAACTTGGGATTCGAGATAACCGCATGGGCCTTCTCGGTGGAACACGAATCAACCCGCTGCTCTCAGCACTCGCCCAGCCGAGGCGGAAAGTGTTCATCTCCTCTTTTCATGCGGATCGCACTGAAGTCGACGCCTTTATCTCTCGCTGGGAAACAGTGGAGCAGGTATTCATCGCGAAGGCGCTTGCCACGTTCGATAACGACGATTTCATTAATAGCACCAACCCGGAATATGTAATGCGTGAAATTAGGCGTATATACATCGCCGATTCGACTGTCACCATCGTTCTGATCGGAAGATGCACTCACAGCAGGAGATATGTGGACTGGGAAATCAAGACCTCTCTGCGTCGCGGAGAATACACTCCCAACGGTCTACTCGCGTATGTGCTGCCGTCTGCAGTGCCATATCTCGGTAATATTACTGAAAGCTCCCCACAGTGGAAGTCGCTTCCTTGGCCAAATCTTCCGGACCGGCTCAAAGCTAACTGGAACTATGACCACCAGCAGAACTGCTACGCCCGGTATCGGATACCGCCCAATTCCGCGGATGTGTTGAGGCAGGACATCGAAAACGCGTATTGGGATCGAACCAATCGCGCGAATCTGATTAGCAATGATGCCGAAATGATGAAGTACAACGGGAAATGTCTTGTTTGTGGGATCACACACTAGACTAATTGTGCCCATGTGATGAACAAATGGATCAGGTGCCGAGCATCGAATCGCAGTCCTTCTTCCAGCGTACACTCGTAGGAGTTTTGCCGATGACTGTCACGGAGACCTGTGCTCCGATAGCCGCATGATCGAATTTCAGGCGAGCCGCTTCCGGGTCCTCCACGACACACTGTTCTGTGTACAACCCCCAAGGTGGAGTGGGAACCTGGGCGCCAAACAGCGGAAAGTATCCTGGAAAGTTCGTAGCGCCTAAGAATAGCCTTATTGGTTCACCGGCCAGGAGCAAACTCTCTGATTGCCCGACGTCGCCTTCCCGTTTGGTGATCGTAATAGGAACCGACAGGTTCGTACCGTATTCACGTTCATTCAACAGGCAATCGAGGTAGAGAAGCGATTCCATATCCTCCACTGAAAGGTTCGCAGAGAATTTAGCAGTCGCCCCAAAGCGCTGTTCGGCTTCTGCCGCCGTGAACACGATACGTCTTAGTTGGGGTGGAAAAGGGTCATCGCCAAACTGGTCAGCGAGAGCCGGAGTTTCTGTCGCGAGCCGGTCTGCTTCGAGGTCGAATAGCCGTATAATATCGCCCTTTCGCAGTCGATCCACTGCCTCGATCACTTTCCGACAAGAGGTGCACGAGTATCCACCAAAGTCCCAGGCGAATGCAGTCTCCACTCGCTGCGTGCCATCTACGGAGAAGATAAAACTGACTTCCAGGGGACTGTCTTTTTGCCGGATGACTGCTTCTGCCTCCTCCATTCCAGTTCTAACCAGCCGCATTTCCATAAATGGAAATGTGACCGGCTGCGATATCCCGATTTCCAGTCGCATGTACTTCGGCGAGAGATGATCCAAGTTGGGAGCCGCCATCAGCGTGGAGGAGGCTAAAGCGTCATCCGAGGGCAACATCGGGATGGTTCCGGTGATTCTTATGATTTCCTCTGATTCCCAGGACTGGGCCTTACCCGTGCGATAGAGTTCGTCAGCTTTTCTTCCCCCTTCCTCTGTGAACGTAACGTTGAGTTTCGGCTCAATCCGAATCGATTGCGGATCTGAAATCGAAATGTCGATTCTGTTTGTCCCGCGCGTCACTGAAGCGATCGTTCCGGGTGCGATCGGCGTGCATTGCGTCCCCGAATGTACTGTAAACGCGTAGCCAGGGTGATGATTCTTGGCGACGTCTAGCAAGCCCTCGGCGGAATCAAACGCACGATCCCTTTGGGTTTCGACCTCTAAGAGTTCAGGTCGTATTACCTCGACGAGAGCTCTTGCGACTGCATGAAATCCTGCTGAGCTGCGGAGTGCAACCTTATCTGCCTGTATGGGAAAAGCTGCCTTCATTTCGGCAGAAGAGATATTGTGCCAAATGGGAAGAATAACCGTGTGACCTTCCATTTCCCGTGTGAAAAGCCCATTCAGCTCCGCTTTGGGCCAGTTTTTCGATAAGAAATGCGGACTGAAAATTACAACACCATATCGGGAATTGGACAGTCCGCGCTCGATCGAATCGCGCAGGCTGTCTCCGACCTTCAAAGTGAAGCTGTCAAACCATACTTTCACGCCCATTTTGCGGAGTTCAATTGCAAGCGGTTCCGCAATTTCGGTTTTGTCCTCACTGGCGTGTGAAAGGAATACGTCGTGCTCAAACTGATCCATAGCTACCCCATACGGTGCGAAGTCGCCGATGTAGCAACTTAAATATAGGATAGGCGAATGGCCTTTCGTTTTGCCCCGCAGGCTTCGGGGACTTGATGGACAAGCGTCCGTTCACCGCGCCCGTCGGGCGGGCAAGACATGCCGCTCCTGCCGGATGGCAGGAGCCACGCAAAAGGGAGGGAAGACGGGCGGGCAAACAAAAAGATGCGGGGCCTGTGGTTGCAGACCCCGCGCAAGTGTTTCGGTTGGATTGAGGATTAGGCTGCTACCTGCTTTTTTGCTGCCTTCGTCTGTTGCTTGGCGGGCGGCTTCGGCGTGTCCTTCTTAGCGGTTTTCGCCTTGGTAACCAAGCTGCTGAAGGTGGCACTGGCATCTACCGCGTCGTGCGGAATCAGCATGTAGTGCCAAGGCTTATCGCTTACAGAGGTCGCGTGCTGGCACCAAAGAGTTGCTGCCTTCGCTTTAAGTTGCACGACCTCATCCGTGATCTCACTGGCGCGTTTCGGTTCGCACAAATAGCGAGCCTCCGTCGTCTCGACCACGAAATCGGGTTGGTAGACCTCATCTTGGTGGTAATAGATTTTCAGAACATCTTTGGGCGGTTTGAGCCACTTGAGCACGGAAGTCTCGTCTTCGAGAATGATGGCGAACCGAGGATGTTCAGCGGCGTATCACCTCGCGTGTGACCGAACTGATGCAGCCGGTTCAAGGCGAGCTTCCCGGCGTAACACAGCCGGTGGATGTGGCTTCTGTTGTGGACCGGGTGACCAGCGCCATTGCCGAGCGCACGATCGACATTCCAAAGATCATCGTCACGCCGAAGGGGGAAGTGACCGTCGGCTACCAGGACTTCGATCTCGATTGCAGCAGCTTTCGCCAGCCACCAGCAGAGAAAGATCTTCTCGTGCAACACCTCATGAACAACCAGCGATTCAAGATCGTCAGTGGTGACGGCGTCGTGGTGGAGAAAAACCTTGAGGACTACATCGTCCGCGGACTCATTGACAAGGACGACATCAATTACGACGAACAGGCCGAGCTTCTCTATAAGCTGGCGACGCAGATGGTGCGTCATCTTCAGTCGTATCTCCAGACGCCGGACGATGTATTGAACGTGTTGCAGTTTTACCAGGCACAGATTGTCACCCTCATTCACACACAGATGAACCAGCACTACGTCGAGAAGGCGACGGAGTACGAAGTCACAGTCTCCAAGGGCTTCCAAACCTTGACGAGCAGCATGGCGGCAATGCAAACCGATCAGGAGATTCTTCCTTTCCGCGCGCCGGTGGAGGAAAGGTTGCTCATCAAGGGAATGGTATTCGGTGGCTTTGCGAAGTGCCTCTATCCCGCACAGAAGTTCGACTCAGATACAGAGCGGCGCTTCTCAGATCGCCAGACCGGGCCAGTCGTTCAAACTGCTGACGAATCACCTGCATGGTCAATTCAGCGGTTTTGCGCTCCGGCTCCGTAATCGTTGGAGCCGGGCCAGCCGGTGAAGTCGCTGAGGCTGATGGTGCAGGCGGGATCGCCAGTCCAAGTTGTGTCATAAAGACTGGCTGGATGGTGACGGCCTTTGTCGGCGCATCGGGAATATCTCGTCCGATCACAATGCCGGTGCGAATGATGGAGTTCGGATCATTGGCATGGTCAACGATCTCCTGGAATCGATCGTGAGACACAATTGTCAGCCGATCAACGTCGGGGACGCCTGTGCGCTTTCCATAGGGAAGGCGCAATCCGCGCCCAATTGACTGCTCTACGAGCGTTCGGGAATTGGCCGCACGGAGCGGAACAATCGTGTAAAGGTTCGTCACGTCCCAGCCTTCTTTTAGCATGTTGACGTGAATCACGATCTCGGTAGGGTTCGCGGGGTCTTCTACGGAGAGAAGCTGCTGAACAGTCTCGTCCTTCTCATCACCGGTTTGGTTGGAATGAACGGTAATCACCCGCCCCTTGTACCGGCCGCTGAAGAAGTCTTCCGCCTCGATGCGTTTCTGGAGGTCGTTGGCGTGGGTCGTATCCTTGGCGACCACTAGCATGAATGGCTTAACCAGCAGCTTGTGGTTCTCGCGGGCGTATATATCGAGCTGGACCTTCGTGTGTTCATGGATACGAACACCGTCTTCCAGCTTCAATTTCTCCAGTCCTGCTTCGTCGTAATTGTCTGCTCGGAAGTTCTCGCGAGTGGCCACGGCGGGTTCCTTGACGAAACCATCGCGCAACGCAGACGACAGCGGGTAGCTGTAGATCACTCCCGGTAAACACACCCGTGTCCAAGAGGACGGAATATTCAAAGCAGCCCGACTTGGAACTTGGACCAGTTCGGTACTCTTGTCGGGTGCCCCACGTCTCGACTCTGCGGCCTGGGATTCCTTCAAGGCATCTCAGTTCAACGAGTACCAAGAACCCTTGCCTGTTCCATGTTGGGCAAGGTGGCGCTTCTCTACCAGGCTGCGGAAATGGTCCTTCAACGTGTTGCGGCTGGCGCCGGTGGCGCGGATCATGTCGGCCATGGTGACGCGCCCGTGCTGACGAACGTAGTCGATGATCTGAATGGCCAGCTCGGGCAGGGCGGCAATCACGAGTCGCTCGCTTTCCACCTTTGTCGCCAGCCGCCGTTTCTGCTGCTGCAAGGCCCGCAAAAAAAAGATCAGCCACGACTGCCAGTTCGGCGCTGAGCTGCGAAGTGTGCCTTGCGTCTGGCGCAGTGCAAGGTAGTAGCCCTCTTTGCTGTTCTCGACCACGCTTTCGAGAGAACTGTAGGGCACATAGGCATACCCGGCCTTCAGCAAAAGGAGCGTGGTGAGCACACGGCTCAAGCGTCCATTGCCGTCCTGGAATGGGTGGATCTCAAGAAGCACCACCGTAAAGATGGCGATGACGAGCAGCGGATGAAGCCGCTTAAGTTCCTGGGCATCCCGAAGCCAAGCGACAAGGTCAGCCATCAGCCGGGGTGTGTCGAAAGGCGAGGCGGTCTCGAAGACGACGGCAATCTGCTGGCCGGCATCGTCGAAGGCTGCGACACTGTTCGGCAGCGTCTTGTACTCGCCGCGATGCCGGTCGTCCTTTTCGCTGTAGAGCAGAAGATCTCGGTGGAGCTGCTTGATGTGGTTTTCTGTGATCGGAATATCCGGCCAGGCATGGAAGACCGTTTCCATGACCTCGGCGTACCCGGCGACCTCCTGCTCGTCGCGGGTGGCAAAGGATTTGATCTCCAGATTTGCGAGCAAGCGCTCTACGTCGCGGTCGGATAGCTTGCTGCCCTCGATGCGCGTTGAGGAGCCGATGCTCTCGATGGTTGCCACCCGGCGCAAGGCACTTAGGCGTTCTGGCGCGAGGGTTCCCAGCGCGCGCCATGCCCCTTTGAACTCATCGATCTCCGCGATGAGCGAGAGCACCTCGGGTGTAATCGGGATGTCGGCAGTTTCAAACATTCAACCTCACCCCCATATATACACCCATAAGCACCCATAAATCCATCCAAGATGCTCGGGTACAAGGTATTCAACGCCGTCGGGTGGGTAAGATCAAGTCTGGCGCGAAGCGGCAACTCGTCAATGGGCGGGAAGACGGCGGAAAGTCGGCATCGGGCCTGTTTTCAATGCTGATAATCCAGGTATCGACCGGCCTGGCTATTCCTTCGTCTTGAGTTTTGCGTCGTTCTCGCGGATAAACGTCTCGATCTCAGGAGCGGCGGCAAGAATGCGGAGCCACTGTTCCTTGTAGAGCGTGACGGGAAAACGGCCCATTCCGTACAGGGACACCGCGCCCTTTTCGCTGACCTTGAGGCTAAGCCCGCCCGTGTTCTTGTTCTTGAGCTGAGCGTTCTCTGCGCGCAGACGCTCCAACTCGGCTTTCATTTCCGATTCGCTCATCCCGTCTCACCCAATCTGTCTACTGTCTCAGTCGTTTCGTTGCCCACTCGTGGCGGAAAGCCCGAAGGTTCCGCGGTCTTGGCCAGGAGCGCCTCGATGCGCTCGACTTCGAGCCGCCGAAGTTTGGCCGTACTGGCCCACTGCTCCATCCGTTCGCTATCAGATGTGAACTCAGGGGACATTCCAGCCCATCTGTTCTCGTTCTCGCGTGCGACACGGAGCGCGGACTGGAGCGCGTCGGCGCTTTGTTCCTGTGGGCTATCCATCAGGGTTAAGTTTATAACCCCGCAGTCGCACCCCAGCTTGGAAGGCGAGATGAGACGCATGTCGAGATTTTCCTTAGATCGGTGATATAAGGCCCAAGTTGATCAGGCGGAAGCTCATTGCTGTCTCACTAACTTGGTATTTTCTGGCAAGGGCTGAAAGCTGTAGGTCGGATAGCTCGACCTCCCCGTTACTTCCCGCTTGAAGCTTCAGGTCTTTGAATAAAAACTCACGAGGCATTAGTAAGTTCGCTGCAAAACTGTTGGCCTCAATCTCCTGAACATCGCTTGCTTCGGAAGATTTGCCGTCTCGGCGAAGAACCGTGAACTTCCAATCGATGTGGTCTTGATCTCCCTTGTGGCCCAACAAATAATGCGCGAGCTCATGCGCGATGGTGAAGCGCCTGCGCTTCATGTGATGTGCACTATTCACCGCGATTGCGCTGACGCCATTGCTGCTGATAAGAGCTCCTGAGACCTCACCTTGCAGGGCGTGCTCAATGATAGGCAATCCCTCTTCGATAGCCACGCGGTCTACGGGGACAGGAGCCCCATATATCTGATGCTTCTTGAGCAGCCCGGACACACTCACTTCAATCTCCAGTCTGGTGCTCATTCGATGCCTCCCATCCTACTTTGTAGCGTTGATTTCGAAAGCTGGATAAACGCGTCTGTGATGGCGGTTTGAAGATCCTGTTTGACCATCACTGAATCCGGAATCAATTCAGTGGCCGGAACATTGAGAGCCTCTGCCAGAATAAAAACTTGATGGAGTTGCACATTCTGCTTGCCGCTCTCCATGTTGGCGATGGTCACACGGGATCGGCCGATACGGTTGCCGAGTTCCGACTGCGAAACCCTGCGGGAACGCCGTGCCGAAGCTAACCGCTGACCGAATAGCGTGTTCACGCGCTCAGTCAAGTTTTCCACAGAAGGGTCCACGTTTTCCACAGTATCTAGTATAATGGGTAACCATTCATGAATGTCAAGTGGAATTTGGCTTTATGCAAAGCTACACTTATCATTTTGGTGGCAGTGGTTGAAGGATTTGACATGGCTCCGGGAAGCTGGCACACTTCTGAGTAGCAAAGAGAAGGTCGGCAGCGTTAGCGCGCTGCCGACCATTTTGGCGAACAACTGTTCACCGGCCACTCCGCAAGCGAAATGGACCCACCGCGATAATAACCCAATTTACGCGGTTCGCAAACGGCTCCTCAAACGGTGAACCCATACCGGGCGGACTCCGGTCCGCCTTCCTGTTTCAGGAGTCCAGATGGCCATCTACCGGGTTACGTGCAAGGAGAAGCATTCGCTCTATGAGCGGATTGTTTCAATCGGATGTGCCGAAGTTGGCACCGGTGTCATCACGCGCTTCACCGAAGACGAAGCGATCAAACGAATCAAACAAGGCAGCGACAGGTTCTATGTCGAACGTCCAGAAGGCCATCGTGTTTGGGTAATTGTCGCTGAGCGCGAGCGCCGCGAGTACCTCAAGACCGAAACAGATGGCGAAAAGCCCGATAACCTGCTTGCGCTGCCTGAATGCCTTGCGAAGAAACCTGAGCCATTCGGCACAAGGCGCACTGTTGTTGCTGCGCCATCGCACGGTTCCAGGCCGTCGGTTCCTGGTTTTTGGAGCGCGTAATGGGGGCGCTCCTCGCCACGTCGTCTGCCTTTCTCCCGGTGCCGCCGAGCGCGGCACTGGAGATTCCCGATTACCCGCAATTTGAGCGCGTCCCTGTGCCTAATGGCAGCGATGCTACCTGTGCCTGGCTTGGAACAATACAGCCGTTCGCCGACGATGCGGCAGGCCGCGCATTCCTCCGGCGCATCGAAGCAAAACTTCCATTCGACGTTGTGGAGGGAACAATCATTGCTCATCCACTATGGAATACGCGTCATTGGGCGGACCATTGGTTGGTTGGGATGGGAATGCGGTTCCGTCTTCTCGTTCTCGAATTCAATGGATCGAAGCACCCAAGGGCCTATGCGTTGCAGCCGGAAATCTCCCGCAGCAGCCATCCACTGCATCCGCATCTGCGACCAGATTTAGTCATAACTGTTGGGCGACGTGAGTTGCCAGCTCTTTGCGTCTATTCCGGCGCTGCGTTCAGCTATACTCCGGGATGGCCGAGAATCGTACAGTTTCTCGATCAGACAGCCACCTACATCGGGCGACACATAATTTGGTTGAGGACGCGAGTTGAGATCCCTGCCCGTTTCGGTGGCACTTTTCATGTACCGTCTCCCGGAGAGCCCATTTTCGATCATCGTCCTCGTTTCGAAACCGATCCAATTGCCAACGTAAGGTCCAGAAGATATGCCACCTGGTCTGGATATTGGCCAGGGCCGGTGGCGCCAAGCGGGGCGTCGGAGCATCTCCGGACAATTCGGCCATCGAGGGAATGCTGGTGCTGTAGCGGCAAAAAATATGGCGAGTGCCACCGCCCCATGGATAGAGAGATCACTCGATTGGCCTTGGCTAGTTGAGATCGTTGCTCACAGCTCGCACAGAACTCCTTCCGACTCAGACTGGTCAAGGAAAGTGCTGGGATGAGACCCTAATCTTTATTGTCCCGGTCAACTGACAGCAAGTTATAAGCCAGCCTACACGTTGCCCTCGCGTAAGGTTTTCAAGCCCATCGGGTGGGCAAATCATGGCGCTCCGGTTTCAGGGAGCGTCCCTCAGGGCGGGAAGATGGGCGCGCATAAAAATGGAGGTCTGCCGTAGCAGACCCCCGAATTGATTCCTGCCTCAAGCCGCTTTCTTGGTCTTTGGCTGTTTGGTCTTCCCTGCCGGCTTGGGTGCCAGCTTGGCTTTCTCCTTCGCGGCGAACTCCTGCTTGACCTTGAGGCTTATGGCGTCCACGTCCACCTTGTAAGCCGTGGTTGCGTCACGGAGAACCTGCGCCGCGTTCTGCCGACTGGCCGCGTGGAGAATGGTGATCTCTACCAGCAAACCGCTCAACGCTCCTTCCTCGGCACTCCGCAGATAGGCCGCAAACAGCTTCCCTATAGAGTCGCTGTCCTTCGCCTTCTTGATGCCGCGTTGACGGGCGACAATCTCCAATCGGCGTTCGTCCAGCAATGCCGCCAACCGCTCGACCACGAAAAGCAGATCGCGTTTCATCAACCGCACCGGAACCGCTGCGACTACGGCGGCAAGGGTGCGGAGTCCTGTCGCCTGTGCGAGTGCTTCCTCGCGGCGGCGCTTCTGCTCCTCGGCGTTGCCTTTGGAATCGCGCACAGCGGACTGCTTTTTGGCATGATGCACCGGGCAATCTGCCTGAGTGCAAACCTTGCGGAGTTCGCCCTTCTCGCTGCCTTCGGAAACAATCGCCTCGGTGGTGTACTTGCACGTCTTGAACTCCGGGCGGGTCGCCTCCTCTTTCGTCCTGGGCTTCTCCTGCCGGACTTCAACATACTTGTTGCGCGGAATGGTGGTGCTGCCTTCCTGCTGCTTGCCGTAGCCCGTGCTGATTTGTACCAGCTTCGGTTTCGCTGCGATGCTCTGGCGAACATAGCTTTCCAGCTTCGCCGCGTAGCATTTCGGGTCTGAGCAGGAATTCGGGTGAGCCGTTCCCATGTCGGCGAAGAGCAAGGTATTGTGGCCGGTACGCTTCGGGCATTCGATGCAAGAGCCCGCCTCGGGCACAAGCTGCGTGTCGTCTTTCGAGAATGGCGCGGTGGCAAGTTCCAAGAAAATATTGTGCTCAATCCACTGTTGAAGGTGGCGCAAGGGTAACAGGATGCGCTTCGTTTTGTTGCCGCTGCCGTACTGCTCTTGATAGCAAGCGGTGAGGGCTTCTTCTTGCTGGGCGGGTTGCAACTTCGCCAGCAACAGCGCGTGTCCGGTGCCAATCTCATCGCGGTAAAATGCTTCGACCACCACGGGCGCAAGCTCGGTCAATTTCAATCGAGCGGCCACGAATGCGGCTGTCTTTCCCGTGCGGACTGAGATTTGCTCAATGGAGTATTTCGGCTCTTCCAAGTTGAGAAGAGCGCGAAAGCCGTTGGCCTCTTCCATCGGATGCACATCGGCGCGAATCAAATTCTCGACTAGCTGCGCTTCAAGTGCCTCCGCGTCGGTAAGGTTGACGATGCGCACTGGAACGGTTTCAGCCTCGGCCATCTGCGCGGCGCGGTAGCGCCGCGCTCCGGCAACAATCTCGAAGCTGCGTTCATTCAATGGCCGCACAAGCAAGGGCGAAAGCACTCCTTGAACTCGGATGCTCTCGGCATTTTGTTCCGCAGACCGTTTTGTGGCCGAACGTCACGAATGGCGCTTGGCAGCGAGCGGTCCGCGTTCCGAGCGACACATAACGGATCAGCGGAACGCAAACGCAACAGAGGTATTCGCGTCCGTGAAAGCGAGGAATCCTGCCATGGGCAGGTCGAGAGACTGAGCAGCATCATCCACGCCGAAGGCGTCCGGGAATATTGCTCAACTGATAACTGAAGAGTAGCCGGAAGAGTAGACGGTCATACGTCCAGAATCGCCGCGACGGGATCTCTCATTCAGACTCGACTCCCCGCGAATCGTGATACACGAATTCTGAGGAGCTGTGCTCGAGGTGAGCGCGGTTGAGGATAGACCGATTCGTCAGGATGTGGGCAAGTGCGAGGCAAGCGGAGAGAAGTAACAATGCCCAGGTGAAAGGGGGCATGCTTTTGTAGCCACCGCTGGCGAAGAGCCATGAAGCGGGCAATTGCGGACGAAGTCGGAGTGCAACTGTCAGGAGAAAAAGGAGGACAGCTATAAATGCCACGTACCTCTTGGCTAGGCGAGGCAGTTCGCGGCGGACAATCGGGCAGCTGAACAGATAGCGCGGCATGCCCCGGTTGGCGCTGAATGTATAGAGAACAATGGCGGATGTGTAGCAGACGAGCGCGACAAGCTGGATTCCAAGCGGGTGGTCAGACAAGAAAATGAAGAGAAGAACGCTTCCAACGGTCATGCTTAGGAAGACCGGTAGGAAGATGACGAAGCGTTCAATTGAAAAGGATATCGGGGCAAGGCATGGATCAGATGACTTCAGAGGCCGCATCCGCTCAGAAGCGTAAATGTCATTCACTTTCCCACCTTCTTGACGGAATCATACACGCGCCGGATACCGTTTTGCCCCAAACTCCTGTATCGGCGGCCAATCCGTCAGTAACACTTCGGTAAACATTCTGGATCGGAGGAGTCCACTTTACCTGCTAATCATTTATCTGAAAGACCCAAACGGAACTGGTGGCGGCAGCAAACAGTATAACGGGTGGCAGCAAAGTACTGTATCCAGCACCAGGTGCATGATTATTTTCCATCGGACATTTCCGAATGGAGAGTGTCATGCTCGAACACTATTATGTCAAACCTTCAACCATCGACCGAATCCGTGACAGTTGGCTCGGCTCTCAAATTGACAACTACGCGGGATGGATGGAAGCGAACGGCTATTCCTCCCGCACCGTCTTTCGTCGGTTGCCACGGCTTTTCTGCTTTGCTGAGTTCGCACAGAAGAGGGGCTGCACAGATGTTGCTTCTGCCCTTGCTCTTGTCGAAGACTTTGTTTCCCAATGGTTGGTTCAGCACGGACCGGAAGCAAAGACATCGGCCTCGCTGCGCAAGCATGCAATTGATGTAGGGAATGCCACTCGTCAGATGTTGCGGCTGGCCAGTGGAGATCCTGTAAGGCACAATCGTCACCGCCGCCCATTTCCACTTGAAGCAGAGGTTCCTGGGTTCCAGAAGTATTTGCGCAATGAATGCGGACTGATGGAGAGTACGATCGCCGGGTACCGGCATCATCTGCACGAGTTTGGGCAGTACCTCCGGAAGGCCGGGATCACTTCGCTAGGCGACCTGTCGCCCGCGCTTCTGGCATCTTTCGTCGTCGAATGTGCGCCAGGAATGGCTCCCTGCACGCGCCGCGATCTCTGCTGCCATCTAAAAGTGCTGCTGCGGTTCTGCCATCGCGAAGGAATTACCGACCGGGACCTCAGAGGTGCGGTTGGTATGCCCCAGGTATACCGTCTGGCCGATGTCCCCCGGTCAATCACTTGGGACGAGGTCCGTCGCACGTTGGAAGCGGTGGACCGAAGGACAATCCGAGGTCGGCGAGACTATGCGATCTTGCTTTTTCTTGTAACCTACGGGCTGCGCGCCCACGAGGTCGCCAAACTCACGCTGGAAGATATCGACTGGAAACGCGAGCGATTCCAGGTACCGGAACGCAAGGCTGGCCATGCGACTGCGTATCCGCTTGCCGGAGTAGTGGCAGAAGCTCTGATCGACTATCTCAAACGAGGTAGACCTGAGACTGAGGATCGCCATGTCTTCTTTCGTGTCGTGGCTCCGCGTTCCCCCATCACTCCCGCCACAGTGTCATCGAGTGTAGCGTTTTATCTGCAGAAGGCGGAAATCAAGGTGCGCAAAGGTGGATCGCATACGCTCCGGCACACCTGCGTACAACGTCTGATCGACGCCGAATTCCCAATGAAGACTATCGGCGATTATGTTGGGCATCGTTCGCCGGAGTCCACGCGCATCTATACGAAAGTCGCTATCGAAGCCCTGCGCGAGGTTGCCATGGGCGATGGGGAGGCACTATGAACACTCCCTTTTTCCAGAGCTTCCTGGCGCCGTATCTCCATCAGTTCGTGCAATACAAGCGTGCACTGAACCGCAAGTACTTAAACGATGCGCATACGTTGCGCCTGTTCGACCGGTATCTCTGCAACCACGACATCGCCGACTGGCACGCCATCGATAGCGCTGTAGTCGATGACTTCCTGGTGTCCCGTCCTAAAGTCGGGCCAAAGAGATACAACCTCATTCTATATGCAGTGCGCCGGTTCTTTGCCTTTGCAATTATGCAGCAGTGGACACAGCAGAGTCCTGTGACGGCTAGTCCGCGGCGCATCACCGGCAGCCGGATTCCATACTTATTCGATCTCGATACCGCGAGACGTCTAATGGCAGAAGCACGAAAACTGCCGGAGAGATCCCGTGCGCCCTATCGAGGCCTTGTGTACGAGACGATTTTCGCTCTGCTTTATGGCCTGGGGTTGCGGGTAGGCGAAGTGTCACGCTTGAAGATAGGCGATGTCGATTTCACCCGCAATCTACTGTTCATCCGGGAGACGAAATTCGCCAAGAGCCGATATGTGCCGATGGGACCTTGCCTGACACAACGCCTGAAAGATTATGAGGCAGAACGTTATGGAAGCACGCCTGCTTCCGAACTACCAATGTTCACCTTCAATTCCAAGCGGCGTAGCGTCGATAAAGGAACGATCAGCATGACTTTTCATGCTCTCCTGCCCAAGCTGAAACTGCATATCCCGCCGGGCGTGTCTCCACCACGACTCCACGATCTGCGCCACTCGTTCGCTGTCGCCACACTGCTTCGATGGTATCGGGAAGGCATCGATCCCAACTGTCGGTTGATGCACCTCGCCACCTTCCTTGGCCACGTCGATCCCACTTCCACCTCTGTGTACTTGACGATCACCGAAGAGCTTCTCAACCAGGCCGCTCAACGCTTCCAGATGCTCGCCCCGAAAGGAGGTGCGCAATGATCGGAGTGGGACAAGTGCTGTTCGCTTTTTTTGAAGATCACCTCAAGACGCAGAAGGGGCTTCGACCCGGTTCGGTGC
>CAVXMJ010000025.1:0-44394 GCA_963762905.1 uncultured Acidobacteriaceae bacterium
GACCTTTCGCTATAATTGATCCCATGCAGCACTTCGCCAATCACCGAGCCCTCATCGCCGCCCGCGCAACCGCGGCTGCGGCGGCTCGCGCCGCCTAGACTCCGCTTCACCTCATCGAAAACCAGCCTTCAGCCGTCAGCTCTCAACCAGCGTTGACCGGCTGCATTCCTCTGCTTCTAACTCCGCTAGCTCCGCCAACTCCGCTAGCGCCGCTCGCTTTACACTGGAGTCATCATGGACGAGTTTTCACGCATTCAGCGCCTTCCCGCTTACGTCTTCAACATCACCGGCGAAATGAAGATGGCCGCCCGCCGTCGTGGCGAAGACATCATCGACTTCGGCATGGGCAACCCCGACGGCGCCACGCCCACCCACATCGTTGACAAGCTGGTTGAGGCCGTCCGCAAGCCCACCACGCATCGCTACTCCGTCTCCCGCGGCATTCCGCGCCTGCGCAAGGCCGTCTGCAACTGGTACAAGACGCGTTACGACGTCGATCTCGACCCCGATTCCGAGGCCATCGTCACCATTGGCTCCAAGGAGGGAATCGCCCACCTCTGTCTCGCCATCCTCGATTCGCGCGACACGGTTCTCGTCCCCAATCCGAGCTACCCCATCCACATTTATGGCCCGGTCATCGCAGGCGCGCACATTGTCAGCGTCCCCGTCCACAACCAGGAAAGCTTTCTAGCCCAGCTCGAGGAGCTCATCCCGCGCATGACGCCGCGCCCCAAGGCGCTCATCGTCAACTTCCCGTCGAACCCGACGACCGAATGCGTCGAGCTGCCTTTCCTTGCGCGCCTCGTCGCGCTCGCCCGCGAGCACGGCTTCTGGCTCATCCAGGACCTTGCCTACGCCGACATCGCATTCGACGGCTACAAGCCGCCCAGCGTCCTTGAGGTTCCCGGCGCCAAAGACGTCGCCGTCGAGTTCTTCACGCTGTCGAAGAGCTACAACATGCCGGGCTGGCGCATCGGCTTCATGGTCGGCAACAAGAAGCTGGTCGCCGCGCTCGCGCGGCTCAAGAGCTACTTTGACTACGGGACCTTCACGCCCATCCAGGTCGCGGCGATTGCGGCATTGGAAGGGCCGCAGGAATGTGTCGCGCAGATCTGCGACAACTACCGCCGCCGTCGCGACGTCCTCGTTGAGGGCCTCAACAAGGCCGGCTGGCAAGTCGCCAAGCCCAAGGCGACGATGTTCGTGTGGGCCGAGATTCCGGAGGCCTATCGCGACCTCAAGTCGCTCGAGTTCTCAAAGCTGCTGCTCAACGAGGCTAAGACCGCCGTCTCGCCTGGGATCGGCTTTGGCGACTACGGCGACAACCACGTGCGCTTCGCTCTGATCGAGAACGAGGAGCGTACGAGGCAGGCGTTGCGTGGCATCAAGGCGATGCTGGCCAAGGGTGTGGTGCCGGCCTGACGCGCCCCGTCGACCCCATTACGTCACCTTATCCAGAACAACTCGTTGCCCCATCCTTTCCGCGGGTTTATCGCGGTAAGGGTGGGAATCCGCAAATCTCGGCAGCTCGTCGTCACACGTTTCCGAGCCAAGCCCACGGTAGAATCCAGCCACAATGCCACGCGGACTCATTCGGTTCCACCACTCCGGCTCTTTCCACTTCATCACTTTTAGTTGCTACCATCGCCTTCCGCTCTTGGCGCGCTCAGGTGGCTATTGCGTCTTCGAAGCCGAACTCGAGGCCACGCGCGTCCAATATCAATTCGTGGTGGCCGCGTATGTCATCATGCCCGAGCACGTCCACCTGTTGGTCAAGGAGCCGCGCCTTGGCACCCTCGCGACGGTTCTTCAAGTGCTGAAGCAGAAGACTTCGAGGAAGTTGAAGACAGCTGGAGAGCCGCAGTTCTGGCAGCGGCGCTACTATGACTTTGTTGTGCCGAATGAGGCAAAACGGATCGAGAAGCTGCGCTACATACACCGCAATCCCGTCAAACGCGAGCTCGCCGTAGATCCCTCAGGGTGGCGTTGGTCGAGCTTCTGCCATTACGCGACCGGCGCCGCCGGCACCGTGGAAATTGAATCGGAATGGACTGCTCGTAAGCGCGAACAACAAGTAAGGCCGTCGACGCCGGAGGGTTAGTTCTAGCTCTCCCACCCTTTCCGCGATAGGACTGCGGAAAGGATGGGGGCAACGACCTGGTTTGGCGACTTAGATTATCGAAGTCGGAGGGTTAGTTCTAGCTCTCCCACCCTTTCCGCGATAGGACTGCGGAAAGGATGGGGCAACGACCTGGTTTGGCGAGACGGACTTCTTTGAAAGTGAAATAACGCCCCGCATCCCTTTCTTTTTGCGAGTGATCCCTGTGCAAATGCGGTTGAAAAGCCGTCCTTTTCTTTATGCGATCCTTATTCTGCACAACCCTTGGTGAAATCCACAAATTTACTTGATTTTTGCACTTGCTTCCACAGATTGATCGGACGTACTGTCACTTCAACTGATGAGCCTAGTAGGGCATCGGGAGTTGGTCGCCGGAACGGTTGGTGGAACGAAAAGCCGATGAGAATCGGAAAATCGCCGCCAGCCCGGCCAGAGGGTGAAACCTGAGGCGAAAGCCGAAGAGGGATCGCTGGTCGCGTCAGAAGATGCAAAAGACGGCGCAAGCCGAAAGTTGTTTTAAGCTGACAGATCCGGAAGATACGCGAACCGGCAGAAACGGAATACTCATCGACGGCTCAGCCGGCGATGCAAGGTTCGGTTGAAGTTAGGGGCGTATCGAAGGCCCAGCCGGAGGTATGAAGCGCCAGGCGCAAGCCGGGCGAATCGAAACCGGTAAAGCCGGAGGGTGAAACAGCCGATGCGAGTCGGAGGATCACCGCCGGTTTGGCAAACGGGGGCGACAGGCGAGCGCAAGCTTGCAGGTTGCAGCAGCAGAAGGCGCAAGCCGGAAGCTGCAACAACAGACGGCGAAAGCCGGAGGTTGTTCAAGCCAGCCGAGCTGAAGGACGACGGCCGATGTGAGTCGGGAGTAATCGCAGGCCTAGCTGGAGGCAGGGCACCAACGCAAGTTGGAAGGCCGGCAGCCAGTCGGCAGGAAGTGCGTAGCATACGGTGAAAGCCGGGTGCTTGCCACCGGTCGAGCCAGGCGAGAAAACGCCGATCCGAGCCGGGGAAGTCGGCCAACGGTCGAGCCGGAGAGCGGGCGAGTAGGCGCAAGCTGAAAGCAGCGCACCAGCGCAGCCAGAGGAGGGAGCGGCAGCGAAAGCTGCAGGTTCGCCGCTGGGGTAGCCGGGGGACGCGACAGCCGGTTGTACTACCTGATCATCAAGATTGAGACGCCAGAGGCTTCGGTCTCTGGCGTTTTCAATTTACGGGCAATTTCGGTGGTCCAAAGTTGCTCGCGTGCCTGCTGCGCCACAGCAATTCGCGTTTCGGGACTACACTGGACAGAGAGAATCCTCTATGTCATTCGGTCTCGTACGAACGGCGGGCGTCGCCGCCGCGGTGGTATTTTGTCTGGCGCTGCCGGGGCGAGCTTCAGCCCAATGGGCAGAGCCGCAGCCCACGAGCGCATCCACCATTCCAGCTGCACAGCTCATCCAGCCCGATGAACTCAACCGGCTGCTTCGCGTGCACGACGCGGAGAAGCCGCTGATTCTGCAGGTGGGCTCGCGCATGATGTATGACCAGGCGCACATTCCCGGCGCGGAGTATGCCGGAGCCGGCTCGCAGGCTGAAGGGATCGAGCGGTTACGCGGCCGCGTCGCTTCACTGCCGCGCACGACGTTCATCGTCCTTTACTGCGGCTGCTGCCCGTGGAATCGCTGCCCCAACGTGGGCCCGGCTTACGGCCTGCTTCACGAGATGGGATTCAACCGCGTGAAGGTGCTCTATCTCGCGCAGAATTTCGGCGACGATTGGGTCAGCAAAGGGTTCCCCGTTGAAGGCGGCCATTAGTTTTGCGCCGTGGCCGCACGCGGCGCATCGCGCGCTGCGCCGTGTCTTGATCGCCGTTTTCGTCGCCGCGTCTTTGGCTGCCTCGGCCGCGCCCGCAGGCTTGGCAACCGACAATTTACTCAACCAGAAAGCGTCCGGCTTTACGCTCACTGGCCTTGACGGCCAAACGCTGCGCCTCGCTGATTTTCGCGGCGAGGTTGTCCTGCTCAACTTCTGGGCCACGTGGTGTGCGCCGTGCCTGGTGGAAATGCCCGTCTTCGCCAATTGGCAGAAGCAGTACGGCCCGCGGGGATTGCAGGCGATCGGCATCTCCATGGATGACGATGCTGCTCCCGCGCGCCGAGTGGTGGAGCGGCTCAAGTTGAACTACCCGGTGGCAATGGGCGATGAGAGGCTCGCCGCGCTCTATGGCGGCGTGCTGGGGCTGCCGCTCACTTTCGTTATCGGCAGGGATGGCGTGGTGCGCGCGCGCTTCCAGGGCGAGATAAGGTTGAACAGGATCGAAAGCCGCGTTGAGGAACTTCTCGCTGAGACGCCTGCACATTGATGCCGCTATACGCGCCGGCGTCAGGTGCGCGCGATCACCCATTCATCTCAGATGATTTCGCGCGCCGCCAGCGCTTCAGCCCCTTACCAGCGGCAAGCCCGCGTGTTCCGCGATCAGCCGCGCCACTCTCCTGGGCCGGTAAAAGCTGTTCGACGTGAAGGTCACGGTGCTGGTGTCTGAGCCGAGGATCGTGAACTTCTGCGCATCCTCGGTCCGCTTGTAGTGCACGGCCTCGATCCCGCTCCACGGCATAAACACTTCTTCGCCGTTGGCTGTGTTGCCGAGCTTGAAGTACGCTCCGCGCTTGTCGAGGAGAACCGTGCAACTGGACATCAAGTGGCCCTGCCTCCACAGATAGACCTGCGACATTGCCATCAGCCAGGCGCCAAGTCCCCACAACGCGCCTGCGGCGAAGCGGTCCAGATTGAGCGCGCCAAAGGGGAGAAAGGACATAAGCGCGACGACGACCATGCACAGCGCAACGCCAAACGCGGCAAAGCTGCCCAGAAAGGTGAGGAAGATCAATACGCGATTGTTGCGCAGCAGCGTCGGCTGCTCGCCCGCCCATTCGATCGGCCGCCTGACCCCCGTTGAAGGCGACAAAAACTGTTCTTGCGCTTCGTTCACACAAACCTCCTCCACGATGGCGTCCTCGTGCCTACGGGGGAAGCAGGCTTGGTGTTGGACCCTCGTGGTGCGTCTAGCTGAAGCAAGATCAAGGCACTTCGCGCCCGTGGCGCGCGCCCTTCTTGCCCACCCTCAGCGTGTAGAAGGGCAGGCTCCGAATAGGCACCCGCCGGCGAGGGAGGCCGGCGGCAGAAATGACAATACACGAACTTTTTAACATTTGACAAGTATTTGAACCGCAAAATTCGCCGGCTTTTCGCCGCTATTTTTTGGGGCCTGAACTAAACTGGCTCAGGGTGAATATGAAGCTCGGTCTCGGACTCTACCGGCACATGCTGAACGACGAGTATTACGCATTCGCCGTGCAGGCCGGATGCTCCCACGTCATCGTTCACCTCGTCGACTACTTCCGTCAGGGCGCGGCCAATCCGTCAAACAATCAGCCCACTGGCGGCAAGGATCAGCCGTGGGGCGTGGCCGGCGATCCCAACCGCCTGTGGACGGCGGCCGAGTTGATTCAACTTCGCAAGCAGGTTGAGGCCGCCGGGCTCAAGCTTGAGGGCATCGAGAACTTCGATCCCGCGCATTGGTACGACATTCTTCTCGACGGCCCCAGGCGTGCCCAGCATATGCAGAATGTGTTCGCGATTCTGCGCGCCGTGGGCGAAGCCGGCATTCCGGTCTTCGGCTACAACTTCTCCATCGCCGGTGTTGCAGGCCGCACCAGCGGGCCCTTCGCGCGTGGCGGAGCCGAGTCTGTCGGGATGGAGGGACTGGTCGATACTCCAGTCCCCAATGGCCAGGTCTGGAACATGATCGTTGACCCCAATGCGCCGCCGGGCACTCTGCCAACGATTACCCACGACGAGCTGTGGCGCCGTTTGCAGCGGTTTCTTGAGGAAGCTCTGCCTGTCGCCGAAAAAGCGGGCGTCCGACTTGCCGCGCATCCTGACGATCCGCCTACCCCGACCATGCGCCGCCAGCCGCGACTCGTCTATCAACAGGCAATGTATCAGCGGCTCATCGACCTTTCTCCCAGCCCGTCAAACATGCTCGAATTCTGCCTCGGCACGCTCGCCGAAATGACCGAGGGGGATATCTACGACACGGTCGACCGTTACAGCAGGCAGCATCGCATCGCCTACGTCCACTTCCGCAACATCGCCGGCAAGGCTCCGCACTACCACGAGACTTTCATCGACGACGGCGAGATTGACATGCTCCGCATTCTCTACATCCTCGACAAAAACGGCTTTGATGGCGTAGTGATTCCCGACCACGCCCCGCAGATGACCTGCTCGGCGCCCTGGCATGCGGGCATGGCGCATACTCTCGGCTTTCTCCGCGCCGGCCTGATGGCCATTGAGCGCGGCTTCAAGCCTGAGCCTCTTCCACGCGACGCCAATTCATCGCTCGTTGCGGATTCTCGGGCCTGAATCCGCAACGGATCGGAATTCTGAATTTGATTTGAATTTATGGGTGTTTACAAGCTTGGAGAGAATTGTTTCTACGGCGCACATAGATGAACAGAGGCAGTGGGGCAGTGAGCGTTCAGCTTTTGCTGCAGCGCGGGCAGGTCGGCAAGATGGCCGTCGGGAATGGGTATCCGCTGGGTGATTTGCCTTGACGAGGCTCCGTTGAACGACTCAAAAACCAACGTCAGCCGGGCTGGTTGATCCATTGCGGCGGTAGCCTTCAGCAGATACCTGCCGGAGAGAATCCACGGCATATATGTCCCGTTGCAGAACACACCCTCGTCGCCGAGCCATGCTTCCGGCGCTGCCGCAAGCAGGCGCCGATAGCGGCGCTCAAAGTTGGTGCATTTGAACCAATACGCAACCAGTGCGAGCAAGATAATAGAACCTGTCAATCCGCCCACGATGATCGCGTTTTCCTCCAGGCTTGCCCCAGTAAAGAGAGAGCCCAGCGCAAAAAGCCCGGCGCATAACAAAACAAACCCCGAAACGCCTTTCCAGCTCCAGGGGCCTTCCTGGGCTTTTTCCCACTCGCGTTGATTTTCTGCCCATTGCGCCCATTTCTCCGGCGTGTATTGCCAGTGCGCCCAGGGGTTCGCGATCACTGCCGTCATGCCGCGGTCGTTTCGACGCGCCATCATGTATGCGATCGAAAGCATGGGCCCGCATGCGACCAGCACAAATCCGCCCAGGCCCTCAGGAAGCCACTGCCAGTCAGATGGAAGCGCCAGGGCCGCAATCGCGTTGATGAGCAGGAAGACGACGAGACGCCAAAGCCACCTGTAGATCTTGTGCCGATTGAAGCTGACCAGCCTGGCATTCGGGGGCAAAGCGGCAACATGCGCGTCGGTAATGCGGACGATAAAGACGCTGGCTCCGCAGGCCAGCGCGATTACGGCGACAAGGCTCGCGATTCCTTCCACAACCGGCGATTGGCTCAGAGAGCTATTCGCGATTGCATAGATCGAACCCGCAACAACCGCGACGATGAGCAAAAATCCGCCGACGAGCTTCAATGTGGTTTTGACGGAAAAGAGCGGACTCTTTCGCCATGCGCTGAAAGCGCCGACGATGGTGAGAAGGCAGAAAATCAACAGGGCAATTTGCATGGTCGTCTGACGTTGATCTTGGTATCCGCCAACCGTTCCTATTCAACGGGCGGCAAGGTCGCGGGTTCGCTGAAGTATAGTGCAGCGAGGAGGCCTTTATGCCCGATACATTTCTGCCCGGTGACTTGGTTCAATTGAATTCAGGCGGTCCAAAGATGACTGTCCGCGGCCCTGGCGACGACAACCCTCAGTTCATCGCCTGCCTGTTCTTCGATGGATCAAAGATGGTCGTCGCTGAAATTCCGCCCCAGGCTCTGATCAAAGCTCAATCGGCACCCGGCAACTAGCCGGCCGCTGCAACAGAGCGACGTCACTCACAAGGATTCGCGCCGGTAAGATCAGTCGTGCGGTTCAGCAGGGTACATCAGGCTTCTTGAATCGCCAGACCCGCCCGCTCGGCAATCAGGCGAGCAACCTTTTTTGGCCGGAAAAACGTGTAAGACGAGAAGATGGCTTCGCTTCCGTTTTTCCCGAGAACGTAATAGTTTTGAGCGTTTCCGATGCGTTTGTGCTTGATCGCGGCGATCTGATCCCAGGCGAGAAACAGGTCGGACGGTCTCTTCTTTGTGCCCAGGTTGAAGTTCACGCCTTTCGAATCGAGCATGACTTTATAAACCGCCATGCCGCGAGAAAGCTTAAAAATCCACGGGCAACCGTAACCGAAAGCCAATGCGCCAAAACCCCACCAGAAGGCGTTATACAGATTTCCGGCGCTGAAGCCGCCCCCCGAAGAAAGAACTGAAAACACCATGAGCGCCATGCAAACCGCGAAGAAAGCGGAGAGGACACTGCACAGCATCATCACTCCAACGAGGAATCGGCTATTGTGCAACGTCGCAGGAACCGCGCGGTTGTTCTCGATTTGGGAGGTGATGCCCGCCGCTTGAAACCCTGGAGTACCCATGACCAACCTCCTCGTCGAAATCATGTTGGGCCGCCGGCCTTAGCGAGCGGGCTTGGCGAAGGACATCTATGCCCGCGAGTGCCGGATCGTACTTGTTGTTCTTTTGGCCTATCTGGTTAGTATCGTACGCACTCGAGGATCATAAGAACAGTTAGAATGGCTCTCTGGCTCAGACCGGAAAGGAAGAGAGGCCGTGATCCGCTCCGAAACGATCCCCGAAACGATCCTGGATCAGTTCAGCCTCAAGGGAAAATCCGCCCTGGTGACGGGCTCATCGCGCGGACTTGGCGCCGCCATCGCAGTTGCTTTCGCCGAGGCCGGCGCGAACGTCGCCGTGCACGGCTCCAGCTCTGCTCCCACAGCGACGCAGCAAAAGCTGATCTCTCTCAGAGTCGATTCCATCGGTCTCACTGGCGACGTCGGCGATGCCGCAGTTTGCGCGCGCCTCGTTGACGAGACTGTCCGGATCTTCGGAACCATCGACATCCTGGTCAACAACGCGGGTATCATTCGCCGCTCGCCCGCGGCCGAGCATTCTGAAGAAGACTGGAAAGCGGTGCTCGATGTCGACCTCACCAGCGTCTTTCGCCTCACTCAGCATGCCGGGCGGCATATGCTCAAACGCGGCTCGGGCAAAATCATCAACATCGCTTCGCTGCTCACCTTCCAGGGCGGGATCCTCGTGCCCTCGTACGCGGCAGCCAAAGGCGCCGTTGGCCAGCTCACAAAAGCTTTCGCCAACGAGTGGGCATCGAAAGGTATCAACGTGAACGCGATCGCGCCCGGCTATATGGATACCGACAACACCGAGGCGCTGCGCAACGATCCCGAGCGCGCCCGCCAGATCCTGGAGCGCATTCCCGCCGGCCGCTGGGGAAAGCCTCAAGACCTCGCCGGCGCGGCCGTCTTTCTTGCCTCCGCGGCCAGCAACTACGTCCATGGCCACATTCTGGTAGTGGACGGAGGCTGGCTCAACCGGTGATCCTATTCCTTGCGGCTCCCGCGCTGTTGTCCGCCGCATGAGGCAGAATCCATGAGCGATAGCGGAGTCATCTATACAGCCACCGACGCCACCGCAACCACTACCCCTGAGCCGGGCATGATCCGCCAGGTGCTGGCGTACAGCCCGCACCTCATGCTGGTGCGTCACACGCTTGAAAAAGACTGGAAAGGTGTGCGCCACAGCCATCCGCATCATCAAATGGTTTATGTCGTTCGCGGCCATATCCGCTTTCGGGCCCAAGGCAAGAGCTGGGAGATGCGCGCAGGCGACAGCCTCGTCGTGGATGAAGGCGTCGAGCACGAGGCCGCCGCAATTGAGCATTCCGAAGTTCTTGACGTCTTTACCCCTTACCGCCAGGAATACGCTTAGCGTTCAGCTGCTCCACTTTTTCCCTTTTTGCCTTGCCTTCGCCCCCATCGGGCTTTGGAGGTTTTTTTGAGAATTTCGTCCAGAATCTGCCTGTTGATCTCCCTTTTCACCGGTTGCGCCTGCTCCGCGGTTTCCATCGCACAGCCGCCCCCCCCCAATCAGGGCATTATCGGCATCGCGAACATCGCATTTCGCGTTAGCGATCTCGATCGCGAGATTGTCTTCTTGGGCAAGCTGGGATACCAGGAGGCATTCACCCTGACCTACGGCAAGACTACCGAGGCCTTCATCAAGATCAACGACCACGAGTTCATCGAGCTGTATCCGCAAACCGTCATTCGCAGCCGCTCGGCTGGATGCACGTTTGTTATGAGGCTGGAGATCTCAACGCGCTTCAGCGCTACTATGTCAGCGAGGGCCTCAATCCCACGCCCGTGCGCAAGGCCGCTGCGGGAAACTTGATTGCCTCAGTCGATGATCCCGAGCACGGCGTCACTCAATTCACGCAGTACATGCCCGGCTCGCGCCACGCGCTTGACATGGGCCAGCACCTTGGCCCCGGACGCATCTCGACTGAGTTGATGGGAATCGATCTGCCGGTGAGAGATGGCGCCGCGATGAAGGAGTTCTACAGCGATCTCGGCTTCGAAGCAGAAAACACCAACGGCAACGTGCGCCTTACCGCTCCGGGCGCGCCCGATCTTCATATGGAATTGCGCGCGGCCACCCCGGGCTCGCAGCCGGAGTTCCTGTTCGCCGTGCCCGATGCCAAGAAGGCTTTCCAGGCGATGGAATACGCGGGCGTGAACGCACAGCGCGACGGTGGACTCGTCTTCGAGAAGGACCCCGACGGAAATATCTTCATCTTTCTTTCAACAGGTAAATGACGAGTGCGGGGAGAGCGAAGTGTCCCTGGAAGCACAAGATGAGGCAATAACGGCAGGCGAGCGGCTCAGTGGATGGTCTTCGACTTCCGCTGCATGTAGTCCATCATCACGTACTGGCCGAGTGTCGCCGGGGTGGTGAAGTACGCTTTGCCTCGGCACATCTCCGAAACCTTGTGCACGAATTGCACCAGGCCGTAATCTGCGCAAGCATGAACGTGTTGATCATGATGTTGGATCGCTTGCAGCGGGCCACTTCTTCCAGCGTTTCGCTCACCACAAGAGGGTCGAGCCCGTACGCATTCTTATAGATTCTTCCGTCTGGGAGGGTCAACGCCGAGGGCTTTCCGTCGGTGATCATCACAATCTGCTTCATGTCTTTTCGCTGTCGCGAGAGCACGCGTTGTGCCACGCGCAGGCCTTCGCGCGTATTCGTATGCCACGGCCCCGCCGTACCCGCGCCAACTGCGACACCGGCATCTCTTCGGCTGAGTCATGAAAGAGCACCAGTGAAAGCGAGTCGCCCGGGTACTGCGTGCGGATCAGATGCGACAGCGCCATGGCCACGCGCTTGGCCGGGGTGAACCGGTCTTCGCCGTACAAAATCATGGAATGTGAGCAGTCCAGCATCACCACCGTTGCGCACGAGCTTTGGTAGTCGCACTGGTGCACCTGCAGATCGTCGTACTCCAGATTAGCGGTAGCGCCAGGCCCTCGGCGAGTACGCCAGCTGAGCGTTGCCTGTGTCCAGGTTCAGTGTGTCACCGAACTCATAGCGCCGTGAACCGCCGCTCGTCTCAATTCCTGTCGCCCAGTGCCGCGTATCGTGGCGCCCATAGCTGGATTTGCCCAGCGATCCCATCAGGTCGCGGAGCGTCTTGAAGCCCAGAAAGTCCAGGCTCTTGTCAGTCACTTCGAAGCGGACGTTCTCGCGATCCGGGCCCTTCCCCACTTGCCCATTCGCCTCATCGATCCGTGTCGGCCCATTCTGCGGCATTGCGGAGATGTAGTTCTCCTGCTCCATCCGCTCCATCAGCTTGTCGATCAACTCATCCAGCGTGCCTTCGGCCATCATCCGATCAAGCATCTCGCGTTTCGCCGTCGAAGAAATCACCAGACTCGAGGATGCGCCGTAACGCCTCGCGCAGATCGTCCATGGTGTGATCGAGATCCTGGAAGCCGTTGAGCCGATCGTAAAAGCCCGAGTCGAGCAGATAATCGGACAAAGCCTGGAGCAGGCTCTCGAGATCGATCTCCGAGGCCAGATCGCCGTTGTACTTCGTGTAATGAATCCGCTTCATCCCGCTCCTTGGGGGCTGTGGACGGTGAACGGCGGTCGGTGAACATCGTTCTCGCGACCCCGGTCCGTGTTTGCTAATCCCTACTCCCTAATCCCTGGTCCCTGTTTTTCAGTTCAATCCTCCGCCGCGGCGCGATCGCCCGCGCGTTGCCAGTCTTCGTACTCCATCTCCATATCTTTGCGTTCGGGTGGCGCGTCCTCCCGATCATGCCGTCGGACGCTTTTCTCCGCGACAAATCCATGCTGCTCATTGCGGCTCAGCTTGCGATGCGCCACCATTCCCTCCAGCAGAAACTCCCCGCAGCCACCACCTTCGGTGCGGCATCGCCGGACTTTACACCCAGCGGCGCCAACTTTTCCACGAGCCCCTGGATCCCCTTCAATTCCTTGAGAACCGCGGCTGCCGGTTGATCCTCGTCCATCTTACTGTTCCGCCAAGGTTGAACCATTGCTCAATCTGTGCCGTGTCCACGCCGTCAAAGTAGCGGTCGTAAACTTTGCCGACCGCTTCCGGATCAGGTCGCGCACCACGGTGTCTCGCCCTTCATCTCGCCTTCGTATTCGAGTTCGAGTTTTCCCGTGATTCCCGGATGGCCGCGTAGATGTCGCTCGCCCGCGGCAGCACTGACTGTCGCCAGTCGTGAGCGCGCGCCGCTCCGCGTTTGAAACCACCAGCTCCAGCGTGGAAATCGGCAGCCGCTGGCTTACGCCGCTGCGCTTGTCCACTTTTTGTCCTCGCGCGCGCTGAACGCCACCTGCTCCACCACCTCGCGCAGGTACTGCGGAATCTCGATCGCGCCGTCTCCGCGCGCCGCCCACGCCTCCTGCGCTGTAATCGCCACGCCCTCTTCGAGCGTCTCCGGATAGTGAGTCCTGATCTCGAACCAATTCTGTCTTTCAGCGGCGTAATGATCTTGCCTCTAGCCGTGTAATCCTCCGGATTGGCGCTGAACACCAGCGCCACGTCCAGCGCCAGGCGCACCGGATAGCCCTCAACTGGACGTCGCCTCCTGCATGATGTTGAACAGCGCTACCTGAATTTTTCCCGCCAGGTCGGGCAGCTCATTAATGGCAAAGAGGCCGCGATTGGCGCGCGGTAGCAAGCCGTAGTGCATGGTCAGCTCGCTTGAAAGGTCCTCGCCTCCGCGCGCAGCCTTGATGGGATCGAGGTCGCCGATCAAATCCGCCACCGTCACGTCCGGCGTGGCCAGCTTTTCCACGTAGCGGTCATCGCGGCCAAGCCATGCAATCGGCGTTGCGTCACCGCGCTCAGTAATCAAGTCGCGGCAGCGGCGGCACAAGGGCTGTAGGATTGTCGCGAATCTCGCAGCCGGCCACATAGGCCATCTGCTCGTCCAACAGCGCCGTCAGCGCGCGCAGAATCCGGCTCTTGCCCTGGCCGCGCAGGCCCAACAGAATGAAATTCTGCCTCGACAGAACCGCGTTCACAATCTGCGGGATCACCGTGTCCTCGTAGCCCACAATGCCGGGAAACACGGTCTCTCGTGCCTTCAGCCGCGCCATCAGGTTCTGGCGCATTTCGTCCTTTACGCTGCGCGTCTTGAGTTGCGCTTTGAGAAGGTTTTGCTGGCGTCAGTTCGCCGAGGTCTGGGGAAAAGTAGCTGCAGGCATTTGTGGCCTCCTGTGCGGTTCTTTCGGAGAAAACCGTTATTGAATAGGACGTGCGCGCCGGGGAAACGGCGCGGCCGCATCCGATGGTCTTGGAGTTGAGAGCAAGGGTTTGCCGCTCGAAGGGCCGGCTCTAGTGAGGAAATCCCCAGAGGACGAAATCTAAGATCGAATCTTGCTTGGAGTCAACTCGCAAAGGGGAACGCTTCAATCCATTAGACGCGGAAAGCCGACCTTCAGGCAGTATGAACCTGTTTTCCCGATTCGCAAAGTCCGGCCAGGGAACTTGCTCGCGTTCCGATGTTTGCGCCCGCTCGGCGGATCGGAAAGGGAAGTTAGTCCGCCGGATTCAGTTCCGCGCCGCTTGCGCCGCTGCCGCCCTTTCCTCGGAGAGCAGTTGCGCCAGCACTTTTTCCGGGCACAGATGATGCGCCTCGCGCTCGTCAAGTTCCTTTTCCGTTTCCACGCACGAGGCGATGGTCAGAAAGCAATCGAGGCAGCGCGAGTTGAAACTGCCATTTTCGTTTTGTGTGCGGCTATACATGGCGATCTGAGGAAATACCCTCAAATCCTAGCCGCTATTTGCCTTCGCTGGTCGTGACTCGCATCACCTACGCATGTTTACGTGCGCTCGTTTCAGCCCCGCGACACTCTCAAGTGGTTTCGTAGGCCGGTGCCCCCGAGTTATCCCACTGGTCCTTATGCCGCCTGACATACCAGCAGGGATCCTCTCCACTCTGGGGAAACAGCGAAATCGAGCAGGATACTTCGGCCGAACCGAGATAGTCGTACTCGGTTTTCTGGCCCTTCAGCGGAACGGACAGGAATTGGTTGACGGTAACGGTCGAGTGAGGCGAGCCCCGCAGCTTATAGACCGTCCAGTCAACTGCGAATGCAGCCAGCGAGACGGCCGCAAACGCCACCAGCAACCGCAAGAGCCATCGTCCGAGCCAGCGCATCATCGTTCCACTTCCTTGAATGCCCCAGGCCGCTGGGTTTCCGCCTTCGGCGACGTGCCGGTCGTCTCAACCGTCGCGCTTCGATCGGAGTACACAGCGATGCCAAAGCCGTTCCTCGCATCCTTGATAGAATTCCTTGTCGCCGCTCGGCCTTCAGGAGGCAATGTGTTTCCTCCAGCTTCTTTCATTCGATCGCATCGCATTTCCACCGCAGAGTTCGTACTACTGTCGCCGCCCTCGCCACTCCGCTCCCGGCTCACCCCCAAAACAGTGCTCCTCGACAAAGCGCCGCGGCACTCACAAAGCGCCGCGGCCTATTGAAAATCGATCCCCTCGTTGTCCGCACTTCCGCAGGACTCATTCGCGGCATCGCCCGCACCGATGGCGGCGCGCAATTCCTCGGCATTCCGTACGCCGAGCCGCCCGTTGGCCCCTTGCGTTGGCGCTCGCCAGTCCCCAAAAGCCATGGTCCGGCGTCCGCGACGCCGGCGCCTTCGGCTCCTCCTGTTCCCAACCCCTCCTCCGGCGGCGCATGGAACCGCTACGACGCTGAAAACAGGAGCGAAGACTGCCTGTACCTCAACGTCAACACGCCGGCCTGGCCGGCTCAAAAACCTCTGCCCGTCATGTTCTGGATCCACGGTGGCGCAAAATCGGCGGCTCCCGTCGGGCGACCTCTACACCGAAGGAACGCTGACCGCTCACGGCGTCTCCTCGTCACCATCAACTATCGTCTCGGCATCTTCGGGTTCCTCGCTCATCCCGAACTCACCCGCGAGTCCCCGCACAAAGCGTCGGCGACTATGGGCTGATCGACCAGATCCTTGCCCTCAATGGGTCCACGAGAAATTGCCCGCTTCGCCGGCGATCCCGAAAACGTCACGGTCTTCGGCCAGTCCGCCGGGTCGATCGACATGGGGATGTTGATGACCTCGCCGCTGGCGCGTGGGCTCTTTCAACGCGCAATCGGCGAAAGCGGATCGCCGTTTTCACCGCAGCAAGCGACATTGGCTGACGCGGAGAAGCAGGGCGAGCAGGTGGCCGCCAAGTTGAACGTGGCGACTGGAGCCGAAGGCATTGCCGCGCTGCGCAAGATTGCTGCGCCCGACCTGATCCAGCAGGTCGGGACTATCGCACTCGCCTGGCCGGGCATCGGCCCTGACGTGGATGGATGGGTGCTTCCGCGCGCGCCGGACGAAGTCTTCAAGGCAGGCGAAGAGGCGCAGATTCCGCTGTTGCTCGGCACCAACTCGCGCGAATTCGGCGATGCCGGAACCGGAGACCAGCTGCGCGGGGCCATCGAACACGCCGCAGGAGACTATGCTCCGCCGGCGCTCGCGCTTTACGGTCTCGCCAATGGCCGACCAGGCTGCAACGGATCCGCTCTACGGGACAGCCGGACAGCAGTGGGGTGCAGACAACATTTTCCATTGCCCCATCACAACCGAGGCGCTTTGGCGCTCTCCGGCGCACCGCGCGACCTATGAGTACGAGTTTGACCGTGCGATTCCTGGGCAGGAGGCGCAGGGAGCGGTTCACTCAGCAGAGCTGCCCTACGTTTTTGGCCAATTCCCCACGACCGGCAATATCGCAGGCAACTTCGGCCCGGTTGACATGCATCTCGCCGACCTGATCGAGACCTACTTCACCAACTTTGCGAAGACGGGCGACCCGAATGGCGAGGGCCTGCCATCGTGGCCGGAACTGGACGCAACCCAACGCTATTAAAATCACGGACAGGGCCAGGCCGCCGTCAGCACGGGACCCCTGCGCGGCCCGCAGTGCGACCTCTATCGCGAAATCCTCGCCGAGCGAATGAAGCAGCAACAGTAGCCAAGCGCCGGCCCTCGTGCGAGTCTTTCCGCAGCAAACCGCTGAGGCCGCAGTCGAGGCTCGGTCGCCGAGTCCTTTCAACCCGCGCATCATCTGCGCAAGATGAACGCGGGTGTTAGCCCTGTGGAAGGCTTTCTCGGGATTTTTCGGAACCACGCGCTGAAGGGTGTTCCAAAACATAAAACATTGAGCGTAGAATGAGGCGAGTTTAAGGACAGGTTGGGCGTTTTTCTGAGACGAGTGTGGACTGGCTGCGTCGTTGGCCCACAGCTTTACAACTTAGAGCCGATGCCAACGATCGCACATTGCACAGCACAATCGGAAATCGCGAAACTTGTCACCGTGGCGCATGCTTTGCCCAGGCGCGAGGCCTATCACGTGCAGTTTCGCTTGTTGTGATCGCGATTGCACTGCTGGTATTGCGAACCTCTGAAAAAATGGACGCGCAGGCGATTCCGGCCCTGGCCGCTGTCGCTTCGGGCAGCATTGCCGATGCATCGGTAGCATGCAGCGCTGCATCGGACCGATCGCAACAGGACTCGCATCCGGGCGCGGCTTGTCCCGCACCTTTGATCGTCATTGGTTTCATGGGTGGCCTCGTCCGTGGCGGAAACCTCGTGCACAAGGAGGCGCTCCTTGTAAGAGATCTCAACGGACGATATCCGAACGCAATCTATGCCAGGACCTTTGCGAATCACCACGAGCCTGACGCTCTTCGCGCCGTCCTCCAACTTCTGGATACCGAACATAACGGCCCGCTGAACGCGAAAGAGAAAAGCGCCGCACGTATTGTCATCTTCGGCCATAGCTGGGGAGGTTCCGAAACGGTCAACTTCGCCAGAGAACTTGGCCAGCGCGGCATCCCGGTGCTGCTCACGATTCAAGTGGACAGCGTTGAAAAGTCAGGCGAAGACGACGCAATCATTCCGCCGAACGTGTTGGAAGCAATTAATTTCTATCAGACGGAAGGCTGGCTTCATGGCCGGCGCATGATCCAGGCCAAGGATCCGCAACGCACAGAGATTCTTGGAAATTATGAATCGGATTACAGGAACAGCCCCGTCTCTCTATCTGGATTCAGTTGGTATGCGCGCGCTTTGATGAAGCCCCACATTGAAATCGAAAACGACGGCGCGCTTTGGAATCGGATCGAGACTCTCATCGTTGCACGCTTACGCCCAACGGGTCTGACGACCGCCAGCCGCTCCAACCGGCCGTCGGTTCCTTCAGAGCAATCGGCGCGCTAGAACTTCACGCTCGCAGCCCGCGGCGAAATTCCGCTCAGCTCCGCCGCCCGCGCTTCAGCATACGCTGCCGCGCCCATCAGCGCCGTGCGGCTTTCCAGAATCACGCGCACCGGCATGTTCACTAGCAACTGGCTCAACCTTCCCTTGTCGGTGAAGGCCTTCATGAAGGTTCCGTCCTTCAGCTTCTCGAGAATGCGTGGCGCGATTCCTCCGCCCACGTACAGACCGCCGACCGACAGAACTTTCAGCGCCAAATTGCCCGCTTCGGCTCCATACGCTGAAACAAACATGTCCAGCGCCTTCTCGCAGATCCCGGCCTTCGCCTTCAGCGCCGCCTCGGTAATGGCCGCGTTGGGATCTTCCTGCGTCATCTGCTCCGCAAGCCATGCCGGCTCTTCCATGCCGCGCACTTCGCGCAGGAATTCGTAACAGTTTGTAATCCCCTGGCCGCTCACGACGCGTTCAAAGCTGATGCGCCCGTTGTACTTCTGCTTTAGAAAGCGCAGCAGGTCAATTTCGTCGTCATTGCGCGGCGCATAGTCCGAGTGTCCGCCCTCCGATGGGTAGGGAACATAGTTGCGCCCATCCCATACCAGAAACGCCTCGCCCAGGCCCGTACCCGCCGAAAGCAGCGCCCGATTGCCCACCTGCCGCGAGTCGCCATCGCTCAAGGTGTAAATCTGGTCCGCGCCCAACTCTGCAATCCCGTATCCATTTGCCTGTAGATCGTTAATCAAGAAAACGTAATCGATCTTCAAGTCGCGCGCCAGCTCACGGCTGTCGAGCGTCCACGGCAGGTTGGTCAGCCGCAGCCGTCCCTCCCGCACCGGACCGGGCACGCCGAAACAAGCTGACGTCACTTTGTCCGTCAGCACAAACTCTTTCACAATCTCTTCCAGCCCCGAGTATTCCTTAGCCGGGAACTGCTTATCGCGTGCGTGCTTCAGATTTCCATCGGTAAAATCGAACAGCGCCAAGTCAACTTTGGTGCCGCCTACATCGCCTGCCAGAATCATTCAGTCCTCTCAATTACCCCGTAGCCTTGCGCGTCTGGCGCGGGCAGCAAAGCGGCTGCAGCCTGGTCCAGAAGCAACGTCAGTATACCGTTCGCAGGCATGATAAGTTGGCTCGGCAGCCGCCCCGGATCGAGCGGTCCTTCCAGTACCTCGTTCAGGACCATTGCCTTATCCGTGCCCGCGATCAGGAAGAACACCTGCCTTGCCTGGTTGATCACCGGCCAGGTCAGAGTCACCCGCCACATATCGAGCTTTTCAACATAGTTGGCCGTTACCAGCCGGTCGGTGATGCGAAGCGCGTCGGTGTGCGGAAAAAGAGACGCGGTGTGTCCATCCGGACCGATGCCCAGTTGCACCAGATCAAATTGCGGAGTCTCCGCGCCCTTGAGCCCGAAGCTCTTCTTCAGCTGCTCTTCGTATCGTGCCGCCGCATCATCGGGCTCGAGCTCTCCCTCCATGCGGTGAATCCGCTCCGGTTTCAAAGGCACATGGTCCAGCAGAGCCTCGCGCGTCATGCGGTAATTCGATTCGGCGTCATCCGGCGGCACGCAACGCTCATCGACCCACCACAGGTCGAGCTTGTCCCATGGCATGCGCTCCCGCCACACCTCGCCTTGCTCGGCGAGAGTCGAGAATGCCGCTTTGGGCGTCGAGCCGCCGCTGATAGCGATGCGCGCCACTCCGCGCGCGTCGACCGCCTGCAATGCCTGTTCCACAAAGAAATCCGCGGCCCGTCGCGCCAGCGCCGCCGCATTCGGATCAATGGTGTAAACGATTTTCAGGTTCTGACGCATGAGCGTATACCTACCGCTTCTACGTTACAACGTAGCGATGCGATGTTCCTGGGTGGATTAGTGCAACTTGCGGAAGAGCTACTGGCCCAGATAATCGCGGTACTGCTGCTCCAGCACGCCTGCCGCCCGCGCCAGCCCAATCTTCGACACGTTATAGGCGTAGAGGCTCTCCACCAGGTTGATTTCCGCAGTGGCCAGCGTGGCCTGCGCAGTCACCAGCGGCAGGTTGTCGTCCACGCCCGCGTTCACGCGGTCGATCTCGTCACTCAGCGCGCGCGTGGCCAGGTCCACATTCGAGCGCGCCACGTCAACGAGCTGCTTGTTTGCGCTTACGTCCAGCAGCGCGGCCCTTACCTGCTCGTCAATATGGTTGCGAAGATCATCGAGCTGCGCATTCACTGAATCCAACTGCGCCTTTGATGCGTCCGCGTCGCCGCGCAGCTTCGCTTCGCGGAAAATCGGAAAGCTCAGCGTGCCGACGGCGATGAAGTCACCGTGCGTGCCCGCGCCATTCACGGTGCTGGTGCCGTAATTCCCGTAGAAGCTCAGCGTTGGCAGCCGTTCGCTGCGGTACACCTTGTTCAGCGCCCGATAGGCCACGATCTGATTCTGCAGGTTCTGGTAATCCTGCCGGTTCTGGTAGGCCGTCGCCCTCACTTCTTCCGGCGTCTGCTCGGCCAGATCGCTGTAAGGAGCCGAGTCGGTCAGCGCGATCGTCTGCTCAGGATTGACGCCGATCTCCCGCTTCAGCAAGATCAAATCCTTCGCCTGCTGATTCTGCGCCACGATCAGCGTTTGTTGCTGCGTTTGCAGCTCGACTTTGGCCCGGAGCTCGTCCAGATTCGCCGCCGTGCCTGCCTCGTGAGCCGCGTGCTCGTTATTCTCGAGCGTCTGGGCCTGCTGCACCTGCGCCTTCGCGTTCTCCACTTCGCCCTGGTCCGCGATTGCCCTCAGATAGCCCTCGGCCACGTCCTGCACCACCTGGCCGCGCGCCGTCATCTTGGCAAAGTGGGCTGCGCGCTCCGCCGCCTTGGCCCCCTTCCACCCTTGAATGACCGGACCTGAAAATAGAATCTCGTTGTACTCGATATTGCCTTCAGTCAGATCGTCGCGCGTAATCAGTGATAGCCCTGCGGGCGGCTTGCCGCCGGGAAAGAGCGTTGAAAACTCGCCAATCACTTTTGGGTTGAATCCCAGCGCAGCCAGGTCGTGCATGTAGTAGCCGGTATCGCCGGTCAGTTTAATCGTGGGCAAAAACAATTGGATGGCTTCATTCACCTCGGCGTGGTAGACCTTCTCTTCGTTCACCACTTCCGTGAGGCCAAGGTTGTTCTTGAGGCCCCGCTGAATGGCGTCGTCGAGCGACAGTTTCAGCGGCTCGCCCGTTACCGGCTGCGCCGTCACGCTACCCCAGAAGGGATTCTCAGCCGAAGATGGGTTTTGCGCCCGGGCACCTGCGGCGATGCATCCGGCCAGAACCAGACAGGCGAGAAGCCGACCGGGGCGCGGCGACCCACCAATGGCTGCGGCTCTCAGCGGGGCAACATGTTCCTCTTGTTTCACTTCCATTATTTTCTCAGATGAGCCGCAGGCGCGCGGGGATTCACGCCGCCGGCCAATTGCGACCCGACGCGGCCTCAACCCGCCCTCACCGCCGCTGCAACCCCGTCCGGGCGAGGTCGCAGATCGTGGTACACCACGGCAAACATCGTCGAATAGGCGGCCCAGATGCATGCATACCAAATGAGGTAAATGCAGAGGAAGACAACAATCCCGGCGCCAATCCCGATGTACCCCCAGGGAGCCATCGCCAGATGCAGCATCACCCCCACCAGCGCGGCCATTGCACCCACGAAAAAGATGACCATTTCCACCACCAGAAACGCGGCGTAGGCGATGGCATAGATCAGCAGGGCCAGCAGAAAAATGCGTCCCCGGGCGCCGTTGGTCAATTGATTGCTGCGGCGGATGGCCTTCCATGCGCTCAAATCCTCGGCCACGCACGCCGGCACTGCCAGCGCCAGCCGCAGCATCATCAGAACGGCGTAGACAATTGTTCCCAGGTAGAACAGCACAAGCAGGGGAAGGAAAGCGGTCATCGAAGGCGTCAGGCTTGTTCCCCGCGCCATCGCCAGCCCAACGGTTCCGGCAATCACGGCGGCAAGAACCAGAATCGGCAGGATCAGGATCAACGTGCGCAGAATGGACAGCCAGACGTAGCGCCCGGCTCTGCTCCACGACAGCGCCCAGGCTTGCCCGAACTTAACCTTCGTTCCCGTGTTTGCTTCGAGAGCGGCGTAGACCCCCGCGGGCTCGTAGAGCGCGGTGATCGCAATCATCAGAAGGATGCCGAAAACATACGTTGCTACGAGCTGTGCGAGGGCCATCGGCGAAAAACCCAGAGTCTGGTGCAGCAGGAGCGGTTTCAACACCGGAAAAAGAGCCGCAAAGATGATTCCGAAGTAGGCAATGATCCCGGTGCCGGGCACCAGGGCGATCCCAACAAAAATCCGCCAGTTGGCCCGCATCAGTTGAAAGACGCGATCGAGAGTTTGTCCAAATGTCATTGGTCCACGAAGCGCGGCCTCGGCAAGCGGCACGGTTGGAAGAGATTGGGCAGGAAGGCCGAATTCGTTCATTGGATCCCTCCGATTGTCCGGTTAAAGGCTCGCAGGGATTTTATACCGGGCCCCGATTCAGTGCTGTGCGCGGCTCAACCGTTGGGTGATTGTCGAAGCTCTTGTGGCTCATTCGCCGCAGCCGCCAGGCATCTCAAGCAAAGTACAGCGCAGCCTCCGTCCACGCCACGGCCTCCTGGTAGCTCGACATCAATCCGTCCTCATCGAGCGCCCGCGCGGTCGCAATCTCGCAGCATCCCGCCCAGTCACCCAGCTCATAGTGCTCCAGCCAGTGAAGCAGGGACCGTGGATAGATGTTCTCGCCCATGAGCGCCCGCCTGATCTCTTCGCGCAACGGCATCGTGGGCGCCAGGTCCTTCATCGGCGTGCGCAGCATCGCCGGCAGCAGGCTCAGCAGTCCAAGCAGGTACTGTTCCGTGCCGTCGAGGCCGCTCGCACTCGAAGCCAGCTCGCAGAATCGTCCGCGCACAAACGCCATGCGCAGCAACTCCGCCGGCTGCCCCACGTTCATCTCGCTGGTAATGGCCACCGTAGCCATGCGCCGGAACGTCTCCTCGCCCACCGCCAGCAGCGCCGCCTGCACGCTGTGCACCTCCTGTGGCATGGCGCAGACGGGCGAGTTGATCAGCCGCAGTAGCCGATACGTCAGCGAAGCATCGCGCTTTACTAATTGAGTGAGTTTGTGCAGGTTCAGCGACTCATCCTTTAAAAGCCGCAGAATCTCAAGCTGCGACAACCTGTTCGCGGGTACTTGCCTGCTTCCCACGACCACCGGCCGGCAAAAATAGTAGCCCTGTACCAGCGCGAATCCCTCGTCCTTTGCAGCGCGGAACTGCTCCTGCGTTTCCACCTTCTCTGCCACCAGTACCGCTTTTGCGCTGCTCATTTTGCTCAGCAGAGTTTGCCGCTCGCGAGGATCGGTGCGCAGAAAATCGATTTTCAGGTAGTCGGCTAATTCCACAAAGGGGGCGGCTCGCGGATCCCATTGCGATTGGTCGAGCGCCAATCGGTATCCCGCTGCTTTCAAGTTGCGGCACGCTCTTAGCAGCTCCGGTGGGGCGTCCGCCGCATTCACGATCTCCATGACCGTCATTGCCGCAGGAAGCATTTCAACCAGCGATCCGGTCAGCATCTCCGCTGTGCACTTCACGAACCCCGGCAGCCCGCAGGCCAGTTTCTCAAGTCCGAACAGGACTGTACTGTCCAGCATGGTCCGCGCAGCGGTCTCGCGGTCGCCGCCCGACGCATTTCCCGGCTCGCGCGGGAACAGCAACTCATAGGCATGCACTTTGTTGCGCAGGTCCAGGATGGGCTGCCGCGTCACATAGCGCACTCCATCTTCGTGCTCCAGCGCGGAGCCGCCGGCGCTTACCGCAATTTGTGCGTCCGTCGCCACAGTTGGCCTCCGAAGTGCCTATCGGCGCTGCTCGCGATGAACTTGAAACGGCACTCTCGAATCCATGCGCGGCCATTCGACAGTCAAGAGAATTGCAGCACGGTCTCGGCCCATCCCAACGCTTCCTCGTAGCACTGGAACAGGTCCTGTTGCCGCAGGTCGCGGCGTTCCGCGATCAGTTCGCACAGCTCCCATTTTCCCCGTTCGTGACCCTCAAGCCAGCACAACAGGCTGCGCTCCGGAATTTTCTCGCCCAGCAGCGCGCGCCGAATCTCATCGCGCAGCGGCAGCGATGGAGCCAGATCCCGCATGGGAATCCGCAGCATCGCGGGAAGCAGGCTCAGCAGGCCCAGCAGGTACTGCTCCGTGTGATCCAGCCCGGCAAACAATGCCGCCAGCTCACAGAATCGCGCGCGCACAAATGCCATGCGCAACAGCTCCGCCGGCTGGCCTGCATTCAACTCGCTGGTAATCGCCAGCGTGGCCATGCGCCGAAACGTCTCCTCCCCGACAGTGATCAGCGCCGCCTGGATGCTGCGCACCTCCTGCTGCATGGCGCACGCCGGCGAGTTGATGAGCCGAAGCAGGCGATAGGTGAGGGAAGTGTCGCGCTCCACCTGCCGCGTCAGCTCGTGCAGGTCAATGGTTTCGCTCTGCATGAGCCGCAGAATCGCGACGTGAGAGAGCCGGTTGGCTGGGATCTTGCGGTTTTCCATCAGCATCGGCCTGCAGAAGAAATATCCCTGCAGCAAGGCAAAGCCTTCGTCGCGCGCCTGACGCACTTGCTCCTGCGTCTCGACCTTCTCCGCCACCAGCGCCACGGTAAAGTCGCTCAGCCGGTCCAGCAGCCGGCGCCGCTCAATGCGATTGGTGACGCAAAAATCCACTTTGATGTAGTCGGCAATTTCCACCAGGGGCTCGATGCCCGGCCGCCAGACGAAATCGTCGAGCGCCAGCCGGAACCCCGACGCCTTTAGCCGGCGGCACGCCTCGACTACCTGCGGCGAAGGCTCAATGTCCTCCAGAATCTCCAGCACCGTCATGCCTGAGGGCAGCACATGAACCAGATCGCGTGTGAGGGCTTCTTCCGTGCAGTTCACAAACGCCGGCAGGCCGGCCGTCAGCCGTCCCAGCCCGAACAGCACCGTGCTGTCCAGCATGGTGCGGGTAGCCAGGTTGCCATCTCCGCGAAACGCCGCCTCGGGACCGTTCCGGAACAGCAGTTCGTACCCGTGCACCTTGCCGCGCAGGTCGAGGATCGGCTGCCGCGCCACATAACGCACGCCAGGCACGGGCTCCTTCGCGGAGCACATGGCTGGTTCTGACACTTCAACCGGTTCCGGCGCTTCCACATGAGCGGCCATGCAGCCCTTCCGGTCCGTTTATCGGCAAGCCGGCGGCGGAACTTGAAGGATCTTGATTACTTTCCGGGCTTGGAACGGTTGCTCAGACGATCTCTATTCAAAACATCGCGAGATTGTGGATCGCCGGTCCGTGGGCTTCAGTTTGTCCGGGAACCGTTCTATAAAGGCAGTTCCAGCGCGAACGCGAGCGAGCGATTCACCCGCCCATAAACATCCCGCCGTTCACATCGAGCACGTGACCGGTGATGTACGACGCCGCATCCGAAGCCAGGAACTTGACCGCCTGCGCTACGTCCTTGGCCGTTCCGCGCCGTCCCAGCGGGATGGTCGTCATCATCGCGGCGTTCTGCTCTTCACTGAGCACGGCCGTCATTGGCGTCTCAATGTATCCCGGCGCAACAGCGTTCACCGTGATGCCTCGTGACGCAACCTCGCGCGCCAGCGAGCGCGTAAATCCGATCAGTCCCGCCTTGGACGCGGCGTAGTTCACCTGGCCCGCCTGCCCGGCGCGCCCCACAACGCTGGCTATGCCCACAATCCGCCCCCAGCGGTTCTTCAGCATCGGGCTCAGCAGTGCCTTTGTCAACAAGAACGCGCCCGTCAAATTGATGCTCAGTACCAAGTCCCAGTCCGCGCGCTTCATGCGCAGCATCAAATTGTCGCGCGTGATCCCGGCATTGTTGACGAGGATCTCCACCTTGCCGAACTTGTCCAGGATCGCCTTCGCTCCCGCGTCAATCGATTCCTCGCTCGACACGTTCACTGTGAACGCCGTGGCGTCGATCCCCTTAGCCTTCAACTCGGCCACGGTTTCGGCCAGCTTGGCCTCGTTTACGTCTGCCAGCGCCAGAGTCGCGCCGGCCGCGGCCAGCTCCTCGGCAATCGCGCGCCCGATTCCCTGAGCTCCGCCCGTTACCAGCGCAATTCTTCCCTGCAAATCGCCCGTCATTCTCTTGACCTCTGCGCGCTCTTGATGGCGAGCCGCGCCTTTCCACCGCTCATTATAGATGGGCGCATCCCGGACCTTTCAGGATCCCGATTGCTGAATGCAGCGTGTTTAGGTGTTCGGTCCGGCGAGGCCCAGTGCAAAACTTGCGTTGACTTTTGTCAGGCAAATTCATAGAGTCTATTCATCTAACGTCCTCCCGCTGCAGTTCATTGCACTTTCTCGCAAGAACCATTGCAGTCCCTTCCAAATTCACGGGAGAGAACGAGAGCATAACCATTCACCGTTCGTAATGGATCGTTCCCCGCAGCGGGACTGGCTAAACCCTCTTTCTTCATGCGACGAAAAACGTCCTGTAAGTTCTTCTCGAAGCCCGGCGCATGCCTGGCGCAATCCGTACAAGACCACCTCATCCGAAAGGGGTTCGAAGATGAAAAGCATTTTGAGCGGCGCCAATTGTTTCAAAACTGTGAATTTTTCGGCCAGGACAAACACATTTAGCACTCTCCTTTTGACTGCAGTCTGCGTACTCGCCGTCGGGCTCGCTCCCGACCTGCGAGGCCAGGCAACCGGAAGCTTCTCCGGCAATGTCGACGACAAATCGGGATCAGCGATCCCCGGTGCATCTGTCGCCATCACTTCTCAGGGCACCGGCCTTGTGCGCGACACGAAGACCGACAGTGCCGGCCACTATTTAATGCCATTACTCCCTGTCGGGACTTACACCGTTAAGGTGGAAGCGACCGGCTTTCAGAGTGCCCAGTCAAAAGGCTTGAATCTCCAGGTTGATGAGGCCCGCGAGCTCGATTTCGCGCTCTCGCCTGCGAGTGTAACGACGACCGTGACGGTCTCCGGCGAGGCGGTCGCAGTGGAGACGACGAATCCTTCTCTCGGCCAGGTGATTACTTCGCAGCAGGTGTCGCAGTTGCCGTTGAATGGGCGCGATTTTGTGCAGCTGGCCACGCTGACCGCCGGCGCCACGGCAGAAACCAATCCCAACAGCTTCTTCAACTCCAGCCCAGACAGCGAAGTTGCCGCGCGCGGTTCGTACTCGCTATCGGTGGGCGGCTCGCGCCCCAACAGCACGGACTGGCTGCTGGACGGCGTGGACAATAACGAGCTGACTGCCGGCGGCATCGGGATCTTCTCGTCGATCGACGACATTCAGGAGTTCAAGGTGCTGACCTACACCTACTCCGCCGAATACGGCACGCGGGCCGGACCGACGGTTCTGGTGACCACAAAATCGGGAACGAACGACTTTCACGGGACTCTTTACGAATTCGTCCGCAACGCCGATCTCGACGCACGAACTGAATTTGCGACTTCAACCCCAAAGTTCAATCTCAACCAGTTTGGGGGCTCGGTGGGCGGACCGATTCACAAGAACAAGACCTTCTTCTTCGTCGATGGCGAACAGAAGTATCAACGGCAAGGAATTGTCTACACCGGTCTGCTGCCTTCGACGGCCATGCGCGGCGGCGACTTTTCCCTTGGCCCGACCGGGACGCCTGTCCTTGACTCCAATGGCAACCCCGTTTCTCTCCCAATCGCCAACCCGAACATGGTGGGTGCGGAGGATCCGTACTTCCATTGCGATTCATCGGGCAACCCCATTCCCGCTGCTGCCGATGGAAGCCAGCCGGCGGGAACCGACTGCGCCAAGATCCCATCGAATCTCATGGACGGCGTCGGCAAGGCGATGATGGCCCTCTATCCCCCGACGAACGCAAACTTTGGCGTCGCGGGCGCAAGCTACAACTATGTCACCGAGCCGGTCCGCGTTCTGAACGAAACCAAATTCGACGTCCGGCTTGACCATACTCTGACCGCCTCTGACAATCTCTTCGCGCGGTTCAGCTACGACCAGGCTTTCTCTTTTGCCCCCGGCGGCGCGCCCGCGCCGTACCTCGCTGAAGGCAACCCGTTCGGCAGCAATGAGAACCTCATTAACCATGCGCGAAATGCCGCCATCGGTGAAACCCACGTGTTCTCGCCCAACACGCTCAACCAGGCCACCCTTGGCTACGACCGCATCTTCGACTACATCGCGTCCCAGGACAACTTCACGTGCGAGGCAGCCAAGCTGGGAATTCCCGGCGCGGATATCGACTGCTCATCGGGCGGGACCCCGACAGCCGGCGGCTTATACAGCCAAGGCATGCCTTCCGCCATCATTGAGGGCGGTTACTGGTCTCTCGGCGATCGCGGCTACTCCCCGTTTCAGGGTGGAACCAATATCTTCTCGTTCAAGGACGATCTCGATCTGATCCGAGGCAAGCATGAAATTCACGCCGGCATCGATCTTCGCGCAAATCAAATGAACGTCGGCACAGAAGCATTTCAAGATGGCTTCTGGATCATCGGCCTGTTCGGAAACTTCAGCGGCGCGGGAGTTGCCTCCGGCGATTCCGAAGCGGACTTGCTGATGGGGATGACCGGGTTGAGCGAACATGACCAGACATACGACGGCGCCGTGAGCGGACGTCGCTGGAAGATTGTGCGGCCCTTCGTCGAAGATGACTGGCGCATTCTCCCGTCGCTGACCTTTAACCTCGGCCTGGCGTGGGATATGACCACGCCAGTCACCGAAGAGCATAACCGCATGGCGGACTATATTCCCTCGGCGACAGGGGGACAGCTCCTCATCGCCGGCAAGAGCGGGGTTGGTAACTCGGCGGGCATCAACATGTACTGGGGCGCGTACGAACCCCGCGTTGGCGCCACCTGGAAAGTTCTGGGCGGTGATAAGACCGTTGTTCGCGTCGGCTTTGGCATCTATCACGACTCGTCCTGGAACCAGGGCGCGCAGGGCTTGTGGCAAAATCCGCCGAACCTCGGCGAATCCGATGAGCTTCCCGCCACCTATTCGACAGGCTGCGCTTACTCGACGTCCTACTGCGCCGTCACACTCGAACAGACACCCGAGCTTGTTGATTACAACGGTGGCCCCTTTAACCTCTCCGCAGGCTTTCAGCCGCTGCCCACCCCACAAGATGTGGCCAGCTTCGTAGGCACATACGCCTACCAGCCAACCAACTTCCAGCCGGGCAGAGTTCACCAATATAACGCCAATGTCGAACGCGAATTGCCCGGCGACATTCTGCTCACTGCGGGCTATGCCGGGTCTACCGGCGGCCATTTGACGGTCATCGGCAATGCGCTCACCGTTAACAGCCCCAACAATTGCGGAACCGCCGGCTACACGATCGGCTGCCTGCCCGGTGGCGCGCCCTATTTCTATCCCTACACCCCTCCGAACTTCAACTCCGTCCTGCTCTACGGTGACCCCGGCAAGACGAATTACAACTCACTGCAGATCAAGGCGGAGACCAAGACGCCGAAACACGGCCTCTACGCTCTGATTGCCTACACGTATTCGCGCACCTACGACAACGGCCTCTCCGACGGGCTGGGCTCGGAGTTGAGCGCCCCTTATTTCGGGCTGCCCAACTGGCAAAAACTCGATTGGTCGCTGGCGCAGATCAATCTCAATCACAGCTTTACCGGCAGCGTCATCTACGATCTGCCATTCGGCAAAGGCAAGAGTCTCGGGGGCGATTGGAACCTCGTGACCAACACACTCCTCGGCGACTGGCAGGTGACGCTGATCGAACGCGTCTCTTCGGGTTTCCCCGTTCCGCTAATCGACAGCAATAACGCTTCGGGCACCACCTTCAACGCCGGCGGCAACGACAATAACTTCAACCGCCCCGATCAGGTCTCCGGCTGCAATCCCTACAACGCCAATCACGGCCAGCATCAGTGGATCAACGCAGCGTGCTTCAAAGCGCCGGCCCCCGGCGATTTAGGCAACGCCGCGCGCGTCCCAGTTGTCGGACCCGATTTCGTCAACTCCGACTTCTCGCTGATCAAGGACTTTCCTTTACCGCGCGAAGGAATGGGCTTGAACTTCCGCGCCGAGTTCTTCAACCTCTTCAATCACCCTGAATTCGGTAGCCCGGTAAGCGACATCAACGCGCAGGGTTTCGGGGCCGTGGGCACATCGGTGAACGATCCTCGCCTTGTGCAACTTGCCCTCGAACTGACTTTCTCAAAGGTGTCACATGACGTAGACACCGGCTGCCGGATCCCAGCTCAACACAACATGCCCCCGGCGTTCTTTGCATCCCAGAATCTTTCCGGTAGAGGAAGCGCCGCGGTACATTTGACTGCCTCTCCCGGTTCAAATCGAATCTCTCCCGGTTGAAACCAGCGTTACTCCCCGCAGCGCATTCAAACGTGCAGTCGATCGTGCAGCCGTCCAAAATTCGGATGCATCTGACCGAGGCCCTCGAATGAGCATGACAGTACCAGTCGCCAGTAGAAGATGAGTGAAAGACGAAGGTGGAATGATCTGAGCGTTTCTCTCCGGCATGGCAACTGTGTTCCTCATGCTCGGCTCCGAGATTCCCGTCGAAGGGACTTCTACGCGAGATGGATCAGCCAGAGCGGCGCCAGCGCTCGCCGGGGAGTTCCGTCTCCGACTTGCCCGCGAACTCGAAGAGGATGACCCACATTCCCAGCGGACACACGCCTGGCCGCGCTGGACCAGCAGAATGAAGACGCGAGGGCTACAGACCGCCCGCTCTTCGCGCCACTGCCGAGATGGTACATAGCGTCGCGCCAATATGGTCCTTCCTCTGTGCATGAACAACTGGCAGCGGCTCCCATTTCGCTGATTGTGGTTAAAAGACAGGATCGGATGCTCGAGCAGGCTATTCAAGGCGGCAGGCAGAGAGACGCCGATCTGTCACCGGTGTCATTGTTGCGTGGGATCAGGGAGTTTCCCCGTTCGTGCTAACCAGTACTCCCACTGCTTTCGCAAATCGATTTCATCTGTTTGGCAGCACAGAGTACCGTCCTACCTCGTGCTGAGCCGGAGTCGACGTTCTACAACTTTGATCATGGTCGTCTCTGAGCAGCCACCGCTTCCGATAGCCTTCTTCTTCGCGTTTCTCGACGCATCGCCGGAGCTTCCTTTGCGTTCGTTTCGAATGGAGCATCGGAGCCTGCGCATCCTCCTTGAAGAATCTTCTCCGCGCGCTGGAGCTCAATCGCAGCGGCCCAGGCCGGTCCAGCCGAGCCTCTCGATGGCCTGGTCCGGTCGAATACGCGACAAGATGATCCTCTTTTATCAGCGCGGCACGCATGTCGAATTGGAAGATGATGACGTTAGCAGGGATTTTTTGACCAAGCTCTGCGCAAAGACTGGAGGCCGACGGCGGGTTTGTGGGGCGAGCCATGCCGCTGGGACCTCGCCCTCGCATGTTTCTATCAGCTACGCCGGGGAGGATGCGGCGCCTCGCCTCGAGGGTCCTTGACGCGCTGCAAAGGCGTGCGCGGAGCCCTGGCTCGATCAGGAGTCTTCCAGGGCGGAGAACTCGCAGCTGGAACAAGCGCATCAAGGATGACCTCGACGCCTCGGACTTTATAGTCCTGTACACAGCCACCTTTGTCTGCGGAAGACTGACAGCTACGTCGACGAGGAGGTTGCGCTGGCGTGCGTGCGCGCCTCCTTCGCGTCGAGGAGGATCGTTTCTGATTCCTGTTCAAGCAGCTGAGCTGGCCGATGAGGACCAGGTTGACGCGCTGCGCGGGTTCGATGAGATGGGACTCCGGGAGACGGATTTCGACGAAGACCTTCTCCAAGATCATTTTGACCCTGAAGCGCGAGTATCAGCGCCGCAACCGCTGGAGACCTGATGAAGACCTCCGCTCTGGCGGCACTAAGACAGTTTTTCGCGACGACGAGTTTTCTCGCCGCACATTTTTCGGGCGCGAGGCCGGCTACGGTCAACATAACTAACCAAATCCTGCGCCAACCGAGCGGGTCATTGTTTATGCCAAGTTGGGCCTCGGCAAATCTCTCTGCTTGACGCCGGAGTAGCGCCTCGCCTTCGCGAAGCCGAGAACAGCCTGCCGCTCTTTGTGCGCGTCAACGACATCAAGAACAGCCCGCTGTTCGTTTTCGAGGCATGAAGGCCGGAGCTTGAGCGCAGCAGGTGGATACATTCCCGGGAGCGCAACATGTGTTCGAGAATTTTCAGACCATTTGAATTCTGGCGCAACAATATTCTCCTGACTCCGGTCTTGATTCTCAATAAATTCAGAGGAACTGTTCACATTGCAATCACAGGAGGCGCGCGAGAACTTTGTGCTCGGAGCTCGGCTATCTGATTCGCGGCGTTGTTCCGCCATCGCAGCCGAAGACGAGAGTTAGCCACCAGCGAGGGCCCGCCATTCGAATTTGCATGTCGTTGCTGTCCCTGCGCGAAGACTCTTGAGTTGCTCGAAGCTCCGATCACATACGAGAGATTCTGGATCACCCGCTATCGCCTGGCGCCATTGACCTACGAGATGGCGTCGAAGGCGGTTACCGGCCCGCCGCAGTCAAGTCGCAGGATGCCACGACGCGGGCTTTTCGGCCTGGAGCCTGACGTTGTGAGCTTCGATCCTTTCCTATCTGACCAAGTCAGCTTCTGGCGCTCGCAGTTCAGGCAACAGACATCTGGAACCCTCGGCCTGCCAACTGATTTGCCAGCGCATTGAGACCATTGCAGCTTTCAAACAAAAGCTCTCTAGCGGAGAAATCGTTGTCAGATTCAAGGACCTCGGAGGGACGCCGCACTCACGGAGACACTTGAGAATTTTTATACGGATGCGATCCAGTCGCTTCCGGCCAGATCTGTTCGCGGCACCGTCCGGGTTCTGTGCGAGCAATATCTCATTAGTCCTGAGGGTCGAAGGCTCAGCGTTGAAGCGCGCGAGCTGCTTCGCCAACTGAAGTTGCCCCGCGAAACGTTGAGATCGTTCGAGCGTCGCCTGCTGCGCACGGACCGGAGGTCAGACAGCACCTACTACGAATTGAGTCACGACGCGTTCGTGCAACCCGTGCTGGCGAGCCCGCGGGTGCAGGCCATGGTCTTTAGCCGGGCCGCGGTTCTGGCCGGCCCCATCGTTTGCATAGCTGCGGCGGTGTTCATTCTGCTTTCTGCCGCTGCTATTATATCCGGTACATCCAATTAAACCAACACTTACGTTACTTTTATTTATTTGGTTCTTTCGCTTTTTCTGGGTGCGGGTGGTCTGGCCTGGTTCCGATCAGGTTTGCAGCGGCTAAGACGTTATCGCCGCCATACTTCCAGCGAATATATAAAAGTTCTGCCACGCTTCAGCCGCTCGAATCCGAATGCTGGGGTGGGCTCTTCTAGGCATCGGGTCCGCTGTCATCGCTATTCTGGGATTTATCGGACTATTCGGCGTCGTCAAATACGGCACCCCGATTCTCACTGACAACACCGTCCCCAAGAGGCTTAATTGGATGGCCGCTGACATCGATTCGGCGTGGCCGATCGTGCACGACCATCCTTTCATCGAGATGATGTGGTGGGTCGGCGAGCACACCGTCATCATTTTTTGCGGCTATCTGATTCTTCGCCTCGGGATCGCGCGCTGTGGCCGCATAAATTCAGCCGCCGCGAAAAGCCGCGGCTCTACCGGGATTCGGCCCGCTGTCCTGGAGCGTTCTTGCTTTGGTCAAGGGACTCGCAGGCTGCGTTGCGCTGATTGGGGCGTCCATGGGTTTCTATTTGTTGAGGAGTTGCGCGACGGCTCCGGATGGCAACGTGCCGGCCTGGCTCACGGGGACCCTCATCAGTTACCGCCTCACAGATTCCTGCCAGGCGTTTTCTCAGAAGGTTGATTGGGCGCATTCAGTTTTGCCGTCTTCTTTGTTTCCCTGCTGATCCTTTGGATCTTATGGCTCCTTCAGTGCGGTTCTTGAGGTGCGCGCGGCGCTTCGGCAGCGCCAGCCGGCGCAGCCAGCGAGAAATCTTCGGCTGGCGGCCATCGTCGCCGCAGTATGCGTGATTATCGTTGCGGGGTCGATCCTGTTTTGGACTCATTTCATCTCAAATTCGGATGACCATGGTGGACTCGCCTCCAAACATGAGGCTTCGGCGGCATCACCAATCCCTCGTCCATTGGACCCTGGTCGGCATGGGCGGTCCGCGATCAGCGATGATGGTTGAAACCGAGGCGGCGGCAACACTTGGACCACGAAGAACACCAGTAAAGGTACCTTTTATTCGGTCGGATTCCCAACCAGGTATCGGGATGGGTTGTGGGCAGCGGCGGCGTTGTCTTTCACACGGACGACGGTCGCGCGACATGGAACCAGCAGGCCAAGGGAGTTACGACCGACGACCTCAGCGAGGTAGCCTTCGTCGAGCCGAATATTGGCTGGATCGTCGGAGACGGAGGAACGGTTCTGCACACTGACGACGCCGGAAGTACCTGGAAACCCCAGAGTAGCGGAGCCCCCGGCTTCCTTTCGTTCGTGACCTTCATTAACAGCCAGTCGGGCTGGGCGGCGGGCTCTGATGGCGGGATAGTCCACACCCAGGACGGAGGCAACACGTGGAAACGGCAAAACAGCCCAACCGTCCGGTCCTTGATCGGCATGGCCTTTCCCACTGCGACCTCCGGCTGGGCGGTCGGCAGGAGAGGCACAATCCTGCACACCGACGACGGTGGCAACACGTGGAAATCCCAGGACAGCGGCACCAGGGCGGATTTGATGTCGACCGCATTTGTCACCCCGCAGTCTGGCTGGGCTGTAGGCCACGACGGCGTTATTCTTCACACCGATGATGGCGGCCTTACATGGAAGGCGCAATTCAGCGGCACCAGAGTGGATTTGGATGAAGTCAACTTCGTCGCCCCGCAGACCGGCTGGGTTGTGGGCCATGGCGGCGTCATCCTGCACACGGAGAATGGTGGCCGCACATGGTCGCAAGAAAAAAGCGGCACCAATGCCGACTTGATGTCTGTGTGCATTGTCAAACCGTACGGCGTGATTGGTCTTCAGTTGCAGGATGTGACGAGCGGGACCGGGGCCAAAGAGCACGTTGTCAGACCCGGGGCAAAGATCGGCGCGGTTGTTGCAGGCGGTCCGGCCGAACAGGCTGGATTGAAGGTTGGCGACATCATCGTGACGCTGAACGGCAGCCCCGTGAAGAATACGGCTGGGTTTGTCAGTTCGATCTTCGTTGTGAAACCGGGAACCGTCGCCAAGGTTGGATACATTCGCGACGGTAAAGACGAAACGGCCGATGTGATCGTCGGAGACGGATCGAAACCATTTCCGAGCGCCGCCCATCATTAAGCGTTGCCCTGAACCGGCAGGCCTTTCGCGGTTAATTTCAGGCGGAGATGCCGCAATCGAGAGCATCGCTGGCCTTGCCACAGCCACTCTCTGACAACTGCGAACTAAGAACTATGAACTAAGAACTGTGAACTGCCCCTCTACGTCGGCGTTGCCGCCACCGTCACCGGCCTTGCCGCCAGCGCTGGACGCGCCAGCTCAGCCGGCCACACATAGACCGCCAGCCGCCGCGAGTAGTGCAGCACCGGCTCCCGGTCCGGCAGCTCCAGGCCCACCGCCATTGCCAGGTCGTTGCGCTCGATTTCGGCCTCTGCCTCTTCCAGAGGCCACGAAACATGGTGCAGATTTGCCCTGATCGGCTCTCCAGCGCGGTTGGTTGAGAAGACGCACGGGCGTTCGGTAAAGAAATATTCGAGCGACCCCGGGCGCATTTCCGCCGTCGCCCGCGTTGGCCCCATGCCCCGGTACCGTGCTTTGAAGATCACCGGTTGCCGCGAAAATCGCCGCCGACTATAAAACGCAAACTCGCGCTCCGATCGGGGCTCCAGGTACATCTCCGCCAGCGAGTATGGCAGGTGGTACACCAGGTGCGCCGCTGCCACCGCCAGCAGATTGCTTGAGTCCACGCTGAAGCAGTAGAACCCCGGCGTCCCGGTGAATCGGTCTCGCACATAGGTCCGCAGATTCAGGTCAGGAAAGCTTCGCAGCCCGGGAATCGCCGGCATGCCGCGAACTTTAATGCGGTCCAGCCAGAACGGAACGGCTCCCAACCACGCCGAGCCCTCGATCGTATCGGCTTCAAGCCAGTCGGGCAGCAGAGACTCCATCTTCGCCGTCGCGATCGGCCAATGCGCAAACAGCAGATCGTTCCAGCGCTGGGTCATGGCCCAGCGTCCCGCCGGCAAGGGCCGCGGTTTGTGCGACGTCCGCACCAAAAACTCCCGCATGGCTGCTCCCGTGCTCCAGGGTTCCCACTCCACCGCTCGGGCGCGGGTGCTCCCTTATGACGTATTCTGTCCGCGAGACCATCCTCATGTCCAGTGAAACTTCGCTTCCCCCATCTGCGCGCAACCTGACCGAAGTCATCGCCATCCATGGCGCTGATCCCGAGATCCTCGCCTATGCCATGGCCAAGTACTCCCGCTCGGCTCTCTCCATGCGCGATTCACTGGCCGAAATCAGCGCCCAGCGCGCTGAGCAGTTCCTTAACACCTTTTATTTTCAATATGGCCATCGGTCCATCGCCGACCTCGCCCACATCGCCTTCGCCGTCGAGCGCCTCTCGCTTCTCGCCGCCATTGTCCTCGTCGATGAAACACGCTGGGACGGGCAGGAGCGGTCCACTCGCTATCAAAATTTTCTCGAGTCCGGCTTCTACTACCCCGATTTCGCCGGCGATGCCCACTCTCAGGATCTTTACGAGCGCACAATTGACTCGCTCCTCGCCGCCTACAAGCGCACCACCGTCGCCGTGACCGATCTGCTTCGCCGCCGCGTCGCGCGCCCTGACGGCCTCAAGCCCGACGCCTACGAGCGCACCCTCCGCGCCCGCGCCTTCGACGTTGCGCGTTATCTGCTTCCTCTCGCCACCAACACTTCGCTCGGCCAGATCGTGAGCGCACGCACGCTTGAAACGCAGGTCTCGCGCCTGCTATCTCATCCCGCCGCCGAGATCCGCCTCCTCGGCGAAAAGCTTCGCGAAGCCGCCACCGGCCCGGCCTGGAACCTGAACGACAAAGCCGCCCAGGCCATCATCGACAAGATCGCCGCGCTCGACGATGAAATCGCCCCGGATCTCGCCGCTCAGGCCGCAGCGATCTTCACGCGCGAAGTTCGCACCGCGCCGACTCTAGTCAAATATGCGCAGCCCAGCGATTACCTCATCCAGACCCGCGCAGACCTTACCCGCGCCGCCGCTGAGCTGCTGAAAGACGTGCCTCCCGCCGCGGCCCCGCTGGTCGATCTCGTCGAGCGCACCGAATCTCTCGAGGTCGAGCTCGCCGCCACACTCCTCTATTCCGTCAGCCGCCATCCCTACCGCCAGCTTCGCGACTTCTTCTCCGGCCTGCCCGCCGCCCGCACGACGGAAATCATCGAGCTCGGCCTGAAGCACCGTGGCAGGCATGACGAAGCGCTCCGCGCCTTTCACGCCGGCGCAGCCATTCGCTTTGACATTCTCATGGACATCGGCGGTTTCCGCGACTTCCACCGCCATCGCCGTTGCACCCAGATCATCCAGGACTTTACCGCACTGCACGGCTATGAAACTCCTGGATCGGGCGACCTGCCCGCCGGCTCCGACATCCTCGCCGAGGCCGGCATCCTCTCCGAGTACCGCACCGCGATCGACGCAGCCCACCGCACCGCCAGCGTCATCGCCGCCGCCCCGATCGTCGAGGCCGCGCAATCCGCCACCTACCTCTACCCTCTGGCCACGCGCATCCGCGCTCTCTTCAAAATGGACTTTGCCGAGGCCCAGTACATCTCGGAGCTACGCTCTGGCCCTGCAGGCCACTTCAGCTATCGCCGCGTCGCGTGGGAGATGTATCTCAAACTCCAGAGCCAATACCCCGCGCTCGCCGCGCACATGCGCGTAACGGATTTCACCCAGCCCATCGACATCTTCCAGCGATGAACGAGGGCTCGTCGCGAACCACTCATCACGAACCACTGCTTCCCGTCGTATACTCACCTCGTCCGCAATCCCTCACGGACTCCGCGCCTCAACAATCGGAAGACCCCGCACGTTCCCCTTGCTCGCGAAGGCCTTCTTCAAAATCACGCCCGGCTGCAATGCCGGAACTGAAGTGCCGGGAGCGCGACTCCTGGCCTGCAATCAGGAGGTTTCTCATGAGCTGGATCAGAAAACAATTCTGTGGCCTTGCCTTGCCGCGATTCTGCTGGCCGCGGCACACTCGCTGCCCCCGCGTCGGCGCAGGACGCCAACATTCGGAGCGTTACGTTCTACACCGTCAAGCCCGATCGCATTGGCGATTTTCAGGCGGAGGTCAAAGAGTACAACGCAATCCTCGCCAAAGCCGGCTCCGACCGCTACAGCACCATCTGGGTCGCGCTCACCGGACCCTATAGTAAGCAGGCGTCAGATTACACGAAGTGGGCCGACTAGAAAGATCATCGCCAAGATCCCAAGCTGAAAGTCAGGCTGTCGATCTCGCGCGTCTCAGAACGCACATCATCGAATGCACCTCAAGCTGGCGCCGCGAAATCGAGGTCGTCAATCCCGACCTGAGCCTACCCGACAGCGGCGATGAGCCCCAAATGATTCGCGTTCTTGTCACCCAGGTGCGCCCGGAGAAGTACCGCGACTATCTCGTGTTCCAGAAAAACGTGATCCTGCCGGCCATCAAAAAGAGCGGAACCAAGGACTACAATTTCGCCGATGTGCATTTCGGCGATCCCGGCCCAACGTTCGTTTCAGTCGTCGGAATCAGCAACTGGGCCGATCTAGATGACGGTGTTGGCGCTCAAAAAGGAGTCACCGCGGACGAATACAAGGCCATCGTTGACCAGGCGCATTCACTCATCGTCAGCAGCAACTTCCTCATCTATCGCTACCAGCCCGACCTGAGCTACTGCCCACGACGGACCCGCCGCGAAATAAGTCTGGCGGCATCGGCTAATGTCAGAGCCCATTGCTGAACGGTCAAATTGTTGCCCCATCCTGGCTGCATCTGAGCGATCATCGTCCGCTCCGGCGGACGATGATCGCCGAATGACCCGCTTCTTGGAAACCTGGCGAAGGGTAGAAAACCACGCTGGGTGGGACGGGGCTATTCAGCGCCCGCTGTCGCTTTCCCTTGAACTCGGCTGTGCGAAAATCAAACCTTGCACACGCAGTCCAATTTCCGCCTGCTCATTGTCCGCTTAGGTGCAATGGGCGATATTCTTCACGCGCTGCCTGCGGTGACGGCGCTGCGCATGGCTCATCCCGACTGGCAAATCGGCTGGGTGATCGAGCCGCGCTGGCAGGCGCTGTTAAGGGCAGGGAACGGGGAACAGGGAACAGGGAACAGGGACCAGGGAACAGGGAACAGCGGAGATCTGCGGCGCGATCGCGACGAGCCCCGGGCTGCAAATGCCGATCGTCGATCGGCTCCACTTCGCTCCAAGCCGCGAATGGAAGCGCCATCCGTTGAGCACCAATACACGTCGCGCAATCGCCGCCCTCCGCCACGAGCTTCGCGCCGCGGAATACAGCGCCGTCCTTGACCTTCAGGGCGCAATTCGCTCCGCAGTCATCGCCCGCATGACCGGGTGCCCGCGCCGCATTGGCGAAGCGAGCCCTCGCGAATGGCCCGCCCAATGGCTTTTCACCGAGCGCATGGTCACGCATGGCGCGCATGTCATCGAGCAGGATGTGGAGCTTGCCTCGGCCGTCGCCGGCGACGCGCTTTCCGCAGTCGACGCGCAGCTTCCCATCGATCCTGAAGCTGAAGCGTGGTGCGCCGCATGGATCGAGTCCACCTTCCCAGGCGTCTCGCGGCCCGTCGCGCTCATCACTCCAGGAGCCGGCTGGGGCGCAAAGCGCTGGCCGCCTGAGCGCTATGCCGCCGTCGCTGAAGGGCTCGCACAGCGTGGATTGCACGTAGTGGTCAACGCCGGCCCCGGTGAAGAACCGCTGGCCGCTGCCATCGCCTCCTCCAACGCCGTAACGCTCACCGCAACTCTGCCTCAGTTGATTGCGCTCACGCGCCGCATTGCTCTTTGCATCGGCGGAGACACGGGTCCGCTCCACTTGGCCTCCGCGCTCGGCCGGCCTGTCGTCGGCATCTACGGTCCCACCGATCCCAGCCGCAATGGCCCCTACGGCACGCGCGCCCGCGTCCTTCGCAATCCCGGCAGCCGTCGCGACCACACGCGCCGTTCCGCGCCCGATCCCGGCCTGCTCACCATCGCGCCGGACGATGTCCTCCGCGCCGCCGACGAGTTGCTCGGCGAGGAGATTGTGCGATGAGCCAGCAGACCAGCCACAACTCTCCTCCAAAAGTCCGCCCCACTCAGGACCGGGGTCCCCACCGACAGGTCCACGTCGGCGGGGTGGAGCGGTGGCAGAAGGTTGCGCGGCGCATTCGCGTCCCGCTCGGTTTTTTCACCGCTGCCGTTTATCTCGTCGAGGTCGTTCGCCGCGCACCGCATTCAACCGCGATCGCCTGGAGCCTTGCGCTTGTTCTGCCAGGATTGGGGTTGCGCGCGCTCGCTTCCGGCACCGTCAAGAAGAATCAGGAGCTCAGCGTTACCGGACCGTATGCCTACACGCGCAATCCGCTTTATCTTGGATCCACGCTGATCGCCGCAGGGTTCGCAGTGGCGTTGCTCAGTTGGCCGCTGGCGCTTTTGCTGGCGGCGGTGTTCGCCGCGATCTACATTCCGGTCATCGCGTCGGAGGAGCAATTTCTTCGCGCAACATTCCCCGGGTTCGACGACTACTGTCGCAGCGTGCCCCGATTCATCCCGCGCCTCACACCCGCCAGGCCCCCGGGCGAAATGAGCAAACCCGCCGTTTCCCAACCAGTTACCAAAGCGGCTACGGGTGGCTTTTCGTTCGCCCTTTACCTCAAGCACCGCGAGTACAATTCTGCTCTAGGGGCCGCACTGCTGTACCTGAGCCTGCTCTACCTGCGACCGGTGCTTGAAATCCTTATACGCCGGGCCTGGTGAGCGCTTTCTTTCTATGTGAAGTCCAAAGAGATGAGGCCAGGTCAATCTATGAGGAGCCGCGCCGAACATTGAAGACACGCGCCAGTGCAAAACCAGAGTTGCAGGTCCCCGAAGCCATGGCGCTTAAGTTGCCGCGACTCCAGGGAGCGGCGACCTCAAAGGGGCTCAGCAAGGCACTCCCGCTCTCGTTTTGCCGTAATGCAGTCACCCTGTTGTTCGTGCTAACGCTGGCGGCCACCTCGTTCGGCCAGGATACCGCCATCCTCCCGCCGCCGCGCCCTGGCTTCAGCTTCCCGCAAAAAGAGACTCTGACCTATTCCGTGGATTGGCGTGTTTTTCCGGCAGGAACTGCTGTCGTCCATTTTGAAACGGCCGGCGATCGCGAGCGCGTGATTGCCTCCGCGTATACCAGCGGCGCCATCAATCTCATCTTCCACGTTGTCGATAATTTCCAATCCGACTTCGACCTCGCCAAGGGCTGCACCTACGACTTTGACAAGCAGACTGTCGAAGGCCGGCGCCAGTTCAACTCCACGCTCCACATTGACTACGCTGCTTCCAAGTCGATCCTCGACGAAAAGAATATGGTCACCGGGCAGACCAAGCATGCCGAGTCTCCGGTGAAGGGCTGCGAGACCGACCTTCTGACCGGCGTGTTCTATCCGGGCTCGCAGCAACTGGAGGTGGGGAAAAGCTTCGTGATTCCCGTAGCCGACGCCCAGCGCACAGTGCTGGTGACCATGAAGGTGGAAGGGCGCGAGGAGATCAAGACCACGCTCGGCACCTTCAAAACTATCCGCGTTCAGCCGACGGCGGACGCAGGCGTGGTGAAGAACCGCGGCAACATCTGGATCTGGTACACCGACGACGATCGCCATCTGCCGGTGCAGATGCGCGCGCGGCTTTTCTGGGGAACGATCACCTTCCGCCTGACCGGCAACGAGAACAAATAGAGGCCGTGGGTCGTGATTCGTGGGTCGTGTCTCACGGCGCGAAACATGAGCCGCTGATCACGGTCCACGAATCACGATCCACGCTCTTCCGGTGTACACTTTTTCTTCGCGCGGATGGGTCGTTCGCGCCGCGTGCCGAGGCATTCCATGCGCCCTTCCGTGTCCCTAGAATCCCGGGTGCCCCCGGTCTCGATTTTGAGACCGGGGACAGCACGATCGCAAACCCACCTCTGTCATCCTGAGCGCAGTCTCGCGCCAGCGAGACGAAGTCGAAGGACCTGCATTTGCCTTTTGTCTCGGGCTTTGAGAAATGGACCAGCACGAACCCTCCTTCTAATCGCCTTTGTCCTCACGGCTCTTCCGTTTTGTTCCGCCCAGTCAGCGCCGGCCAAGCGCCCCATGACCTTCGAAGACATGATGGCGATAAAGCGTCTCGGCGATACAGCTGTTTCACCCGATGGCAAGTGGCTGGCGTACAGCGTAACCACGGTGAATTTGGATCAGAACACCAAGACGTCTGAGCTTTGGTTGCAAAAGATCGAGGGCGGCGAGCCGCAGAAAATCAGCGTCGCCCAGCCGGGAGATTCGGGCGTCCAGTTCGCGCCGGACGGGCGCTCCGTGCTCTTTCTTTCGAGTCGAGACAATGGCCAGCAGATCTGGCTCGCGGAATTCGACGGGGAAACGGGCGCGACAAGCAACGCGAAGAAGCTCACAGCCATTGCGACCGAGGCCGACGACGCGAAGTGGGCTCCCGATGGCAAGTCGATAGTGTTCACGTCGACGGTTTATCCGGATTGTCCGGCCGTTACAACGGCCGACTTCGACACCGGAAACAAGTGCAACGCGGGCCGCGATGCGGTGCAGGCGGCGAGCAAGGTGAAGGCGCAGATCTGGACGCATCTGCTCTATCGCCACTGGGACCACTACACGGGAGAGAAGCGGGAGCATCTGTTTTTGGTTTCGGTTGACGGCAGCGGGATACGGGATCTGAATCCCAACGACGCGCACGACGTGCCGCCGTTCTCGCTCGAGGGTGGGGGTTGCGGATGCGATTTCTCGCCCGACTCGAAAGAGCTGGCGTTTACCGAGAATCCTGACCCTGTGCCGGCGATCTCGACCAGCGCGCAGATTTATACGCTTGACCTGACTGATCCCTCGTTCAAAGCCAGAAAAATATCGACGTCGGCCGGCGGCAACTTCAATCCGGCGTACTCGCCCGATGGAAAGTATCTGGCGTGGCGGAGCCAGGCGCGGAATGGATACGAGAGCGACAAGTTCAGCCTCGCGCTTTATGACCGCGAGAAGAAGACGGTCTCGGATTTGCTGCCGAAGTTTGACAACTGGGTGGATGAGTTTGCGTGGGCGAAGGATTCCCAATTCATCTACTTCGTTTCGGAGGACAAGGGCGAATCTCCTATTCGCTCCGTGCGTCTGTCCAACGGGATACAAAACGTGGTCGGTAGCTACAACCACACGGGCAGCTTCAGCGGACTTTTGACATTGCCGGACAACTCGACGCCAGAGTCACCACTCGCACCAATTCTCGCTGCCCAAACGAGTATTGATTCGCCCGGCGAGGTTGTTCGCTTCAAAGTCGAGATGGCTCCGTCGACGGCGAAAGCAGACTCGCCTGCCTTTCTTCTTTATCCGCACCCCATTACGCATCTCAACGATGCGCTGCTGGCACAGCTCGATCTGCCGAGGATGGAGGACTTCTGGTTTAAGGCCGCCGATGGCACGAAGCTCGAAGGCTTCCTCATCCGCCCGCCGGGGTTCGATGCGGCGAAGAAGTATCCGGTTAAGTTCCTGATTCACGGCGGGCCGCAGGGCGCGTGGGGCGACGACTGGAGCTATCGCTGGAACGCGGAGCTGTTTGCAGCGAACGGATACGTCGTGGTGATGATCAATCCGCGCGGGTCGGCGGGCTACGGGCAGGCCATCGTGGAGGAAGTGAGCGGCGACTGGGGCGGCAAGCCTTTCACAGACCTGATGACGGGGCTGGATTACGCGGAGCAGCACTATCCCTTTATCAACAAAGACCGCGAATGCGCGCTGGGCGCGAGCTACGGCGGATTCATGGCCAACTGGATCCTGGGCCACACGGACCGCTTCAAGTGCATCGTGACCCACGACGGAATGTTCAATGCCGAGTCGGCCTTTGGAACCACGGAAGAAGACTGGTTCAACATCTGGGAGTTCAAAGGGCATCCGTGGGATTACTACGGCAAACCCGATGATGAGAACCCGTTCCGCAAATGGTCGCCGTCGTACTATGCAAAGAACTTCAAGACGCCGACACTGGTGGTTCACGGGCAGCTTGATTACAGGCTCGATTTGAGCGAAGGACTGCAACTCTTTGACACGCTGCAACTGCTCGGCGTGCCGAGCAAGATGCTCTATTTTCCCGATGAAGGACATTGGGTGCTGAAGCCGCAGAACTCCCAGCTCTGGTACAAGACGGTGAACGACTGGGTCGATCAATGGACGAAGAGCAGCCGCTAGCTGCCAGCTTCTGGCTCCTAGCCTGTGTGCCGGGAAAACGAACCGGGAAAACGAACAGCCTCGCGCTTGGCACGATCAGCCAGAGGCCAGAAGCTAGAGGCTAGAAGCTGCCTTTCCCACGCAAATCCCGCAAG